>NZ_FNCP01000008.1 GCF_900100785.1 Desulfosporosinus hippei DSM 8344
CCTTATTAAGATTATCTCAGTTAATTCTTGCCATGAAAAGATGTCCGAAAATTTTCATGCCTCCCTGTGAACGGAAGGTTCATGAATGTTTATATTGAATGTTAATGTTTATCTTATATTATCAATAATTTTTAAGTTAAATCCCATTACCCCGGGATTATCCAATCCAACTTTTCAATCCCTCAATTAGACGCTGCATCACTGGGATATCCTTGATCGCTACTCGAATAAAATTACCCGGCAGGCCGGCAAAACTGGCGCAGCTGCGCACGAGAATCCCTGAGCGACCTAAATGTTCGATTAATCTATCAGGAGTCTGGTCTAAAACTTCAATCAAGGCAAAATTAACCACAGTCGGCCACAGCTTTAGATTTAAAAACCCTGCCGACCGGAACTCTCTATAGAAATACTCTCTGCTCTCCTGCAATTTGCCCCTTACTTCATCAGGATACTGTAAATCTTCTAAGGCTGAGATTCCGGCATGCTGAGCAAGAACATTAACAGACCAGGGATCACGATATTTTTCGAAGTCAGCAATTAGAGTTGGCTGGGCAAAAACACTGCCCAAACGCAGCCCCGGTATACTATAGAACTTCGTTAGAGAATAGAGAACCATAAGATGCTCGTTGGCAGTTAAATAATCGCGAGCAGACCAGCGCTCTGCATCCGGAAGAAAATCAAGGAAGGATTCATCGAAAAGGATTCGACAACCTATTTCTTGGCAGAATACTAGGATTTCCTCAAAGGTTTCTTTCTCCAGGACAGTCCCGGTTGGATTATGGGGAGAACAAAGAAAAAGCAAATCACATTCCTTAAGAACTTCCTTCCAGATCTGTTGCTTACAATCAGCTTCAGAGGAATGTCCCTTCTTACCCGTTTGGTACTTGGCCCAACCCTCCGGGCCCAGAGGAATGTATTGAATTTCAGACACTACTGCCCGTGCAGCGCGTTCGTATTCACTGAATGTCGGAATAGGAATCGCCACTCTCCGGGGCTTTAAGGCCTGGACAATGGTAAATATTAGTTCGCCGGCTCCGTTGCCTACCATAATTGTTTCCAAAGGTTGATCCAAGTGCCTGGCAAGAGTCTTCCTCAACCCAATACTCTCCGGATCCGGATAATTTACAATATCCTCCATGCCCTTTTTTATAGAAGCCCATACCCCAGGTGGAGGTCCAAAAGGGTTAATATTAGCGGAGAGATCAACAAATGACTCCAAACCATAGATTTCCTTGGCTCTGCGGAGATTGCCACCGTGCATAGTATCACCCCGTATTTTCTGTAATTTCGATTTTATTGGCGACAATTCCGCCGGAATGACTATGGAAGAGGTCCAGATAGGCAGGAGCAAATCGTTGTTGAGCTTCACTTAGTAAGCTCCTGGATACATCCTGATTTAAAGATCCACTTTGGGGAAAAACTCCTGCTAACAATGTACCACTATGGGCAGTGACTAGGCCAAGCCCCCCCTTTTGCAGAACCCAGTCTAAAAAGGGTTGAAAGAATGATTTATGGTTAATTTCTAAATTGCACTGAGCGCTGATCGTTCCCGCTCTTGCTAATTTTTCTAAGTCACCCTGCTCGATTCCTTCACAGGCTAATTGATACGCTCTCTTAATTGCACTCTCCTGACGCCGATAGTGTTCAGAAAGCTCCGGGCGAGCGTTAAAGACTTTCGTGTCAATGGCCCCGCCCCAATCTAAAGCTAAGAACAAAGCCGGCACAGTGGGGCCCAGTAACCGATGGTTATGCCCTTGAACATGTTCTATTTCCGTAATACCCGGAAACATTACACTGTCGCTGGGTTCAATCCGGAGAGCAAAATCAGCTAAACGTTCCGGTACAGGATCTTCTCCTAGGGCAACTAAAGCTGCTGCTGCTACAGCAGTAATATCTGCCGTTGAGCTGGCCATCCCTTTTCCTTCCGGAAGCTGGAGAGAGAACTCAACCTGGCCCCCTAGCCTAGGCAGACCTAAACTTTTTTTGAGCAATTCCAAGACTTGGAGTGCTTTTACTTTATTAAGGGGCAGATCCCAGCCAGTAGTATTCAAGTTTAATGTCACTCTAGCTTCCGAAAATCGATCAATGGGACAATCAATAAGAAATGGAACTCCATTTCTAGCCCCTTGTACCCATTCTCCACATGTTCCCGGACACCGAGCTAACCCCACTGCGAAATCCATTAATATTCAATCCCCCTACGACTTTTAACCCCTTTAGAGAAAGGATGTTTCAGCATGTTTAGCTCAACTGTTATCATTCTGTTCTCCCGAGACGGGAAGCAAACCAATGTTCCAGTAACTCCGGATGTCCCGAAAAATGAAGGTGCAAATAAGAAGCGATTATATTATCTCTAGCATATCCTTCCAGGCGATCCACCTTATCTCCTCTGAATAATTCATAAGCAGGAGGATATTCCTTTTCATAGATGACTCGAGAATAGTGAAATTCATGCCCTTGAACAGTGGTTCCACCAGGGCCGAAAAAATTGCCCTCACGAAAGACTCCTTTTCGATAGCCAATCCCTTGTAAACGCTTGGTCATCTCAGCCTTCATGGGAATGATACCCGCCATGGGCAGCTCATTGCCTTCAAAATCCGTAATCGACTGGCCGAGATACATGTACCCTCCACATTCAGCATAGATTGGTTTACCGCTGGCGGCAAAATCCTGTAAGGATTTGATAAACGGTTTGTTTTGACTTAACTCTTTAAGATGCAGCTCAGGAAAACCACCGCCTAAGAAAATCCCATCCAAGTCTTGAGGGATAGAGTGATCGTGTAGGGGGCTAAAGGGTATTATGCTGGCATTCAAACCTTCAGCAAGATCTAAGGCGTCTTGGTAGTAAAAGAGAAACGCTTCATCCCAAGCTAAGCCTAACCGAAACTTATTACTAGTTTCTTGTCTCTGGATATTTGGATAGATTATTTCTTTATTTGTAGTTGAAACAGACACTTGTTCTGAGTCAATAATATTCGGCTTATCGGAAGGATACAGAATATGATCCTTTTCTATTTCAGGTAAAGATGGCTGTTTAAATTCGGGGGCACCCAGCATGATGCTTTCAACCAGATCCAGGTCAACATGTTTCGTTATCAGCTCAGAAAGTGTATCGATAAATCCTTCTAAGAGTCCGCCTTCCCCTACCGGAACTAACCCTAAATGCCGTTCAGGCAACTTAAGCGATAGTTCTTTGGGTAAAACTCCAAGGACGGGTATTCTAATTTCACTAAGGGCTTCTCTAAGAATTGCTTCTTGGGCGGAGGACTTAACCCGATTAAGGATTACTCCCCGAAGCTTAACTTGAGGGTCGTAAGTACTAAATCCATGAACTAACGCTGCAACACTGCGAGACATTGAGGAAGCATCCACTATAAGAACGATGGGAGCGTCAAGGAGTTTTGCCACATCAGCAGTGCTCCCAAAGCCCGCGGTTCCACTCATTCCATCATACATTCCCATGACTCCCTCAATCACCGCCCAACGTTCCTTGGCAGTCTGAGCAAAGACGGAAGGCAGGCTCTCCCCCAACAACCAGCGGTCAAGATTGCGGGAAGCCCTTCCCGTAGCCGCCGCATGATAACTGGGGTCTATATAATCGGGTCCAACCTTATACCCTTGGATTGGGTGTTCCCGCTTTTTTAAGGCTGCCATTAAACCCGTGGCAAGGGTTGTTTTCCCCACGCCACTATGCGTTCCTGCCAGGACAATCCGTGGAATCTTCATGCTTAATCCCCCCCAACTCGATGTTCGTGGTTCGATATTCGTAGTTCGTGCCGTTATACTGCTTTAAAGTAGATAAGCTAAAACAAGCGCAGGTATCAGAGACAGCCAGGTGGCTGTTTTTACCAGCTGACGGCAGCGAACAATATCAGTGGCATTGACTGGATGGAGTGCATCCCCCATCTCAGCACGATGATGCGTCTTCCCGTGATAAATATTAATTCCACCTAATTGAATTCCCAGTAGACCGGCAACCACACTTTCCGGATTTCCGCCATTGGGGCTGGGGTGTCCTGAGGCGTCCCGCTTCCACATCCGGTACGCATGAGCAACAGACATTCTTCTCAATTTTCCTGCCAGGAGCAAGATGGGAACGGATATGCGGGCAGGCAGGTAGTTTGCCCAATCATCCGTGCGAGCTGAAAACCAGCCAAAGTCTAAATAACGTTCATTTTTATAACCGACCATAGAATCCAAGGTGCTCACAGCTTTGAAGGCCATGGCTAAGGGGGCACCTCCCAGAGCCGCGTAAAAGAGAGGAGATAGTATTCCATCGACAAAGTTTTCCGCTAAAGTTTCAACGGTTCCTCGGGCAATTTCCCCTTCGAAAAGATTTGTCGTATCACGGCTGACTAACCAAGAAAGTTGAATCCGAGCCTCACTTAGATCCCCTTTTGTCAGGGGGACTAGAACATTTTGCCCCGCATCTAAAAGAGATTTAGCGGCCAGGGTGGTAAAAACTATATAAATGCTGAAGGCAAAACCGAGGATTGGGTGGAAAAAGTTAGCGAGAGAGACGGCTCCCCAAGTAAGCAGATAGCTTCCACCTACGACAACTAAAGTTAACAAGACCCCATTTTGCCGTCGTACCTTTGGAGATCCCTGATTGAGCTTCTCCTCTAAAAAACTAATCCCCTTGCCGATCCCTATAACCGGGTGGGGCCAGCTGTGTGGATCTCCAATAACTTGATCAAGAATAAACCCACAGAGAACAACCATTGGAAGGACTGCCCCAAACCAACTAAAGGTTTCTATCATAATAATCTTCACATCCTAGACTCCTACTTTAAAGCAAGAGTTCTCTGCTATAGGTCTTTGCTAATTCTGCTGACATCCCTAAAACCGTTTCTAAGAATCTGCCTTTAAACCCATAATATCTCGTATCCGTTCCAGATCCACATTCTGTCGCACTAAATCCGCCAACTCATTAAACGCCGATTCACGCAGAGCAGCTTGGGAAAGTGAAGCTTCGACAGGTCTCCGGGTTCCTCTGCGCTCCCACAACCAGTTTAACAAGGAGGCCCTCAAACTATCATTATCAAAAATCCCGTGGAGATAAGTTCCATAGGAATTTCCAGACTGTAAACCATCGAGATTGGATTCTCCATTGGAAGTTAAATTGAATAAAGGCAAATGGCCTTCATCCAACATGGATCGCCCCATATGAATTTCATAACCTTCAACAGTTTCTCCGGTGCAGGCTTTAAAAAAACCCTGATCCGTCAAGATAGTCCCCTTGCTTTGAACAGTATGTTTTTGAGGATAGAACTCTGTAACCATGGGCAGAATTCCCAATCCCGCTACCTCTTCCAGCTCAGATTCCGTATGCAGAGGATCCTTAACCAGACGTCCCATCATTTGATACCCGCCGCAAATTCCTATCACAGGAACTTCTTCCCCGCAAAGGGCCAGTATTTGTCCCCCTATTCCACTATCATGAAGAAAGCGCAAATCAGCAAGAGTATTCTTACTCCCCGGAATAATCAGAAGGTCGGGTTTTCCAAGATTGGCGCGCTCTGTGACATAACGTACGGAGACATCCGGCTCATCCTGCAAGGCATCAAAATCCGTGAAATTTGAGATATAGGGCAAGCGAATCACTGCCACATCCAATTGCTGATCTAGGGAAACCGAAGGATTTTCCACCGCTTCACTCAAAGCAACAGAATCTTCATCGGGAATACGGATTTTAAAGTAAGGAACAACCCCTACCACCGGAATCCCTGTCTTTTCCTCAATGAAATCCAGGGCAGGCTGAAGCAGCTTGATTTCACCGCGAAACTTGTTAAAAATAATTCCCTTGATCATCGCTCTCTCTTCAGGTTCTACCAATTCTAAGGTTCCTACAACAGAGGCTAAAGCTCCGCCGCGATCAATGTCTGCTACAAGCAAAACCGGTGATTTGGCCTCCATTGCCACTCGCATATTCACAATATCATTGGATTTGAGATTCACTTCAGCCGGACTTCCAGCTCCCTCGATAACCACTATTTCATACTCATCCAGCAGAGAGTGAAGAGCCTCAGTAACATACGGCCAAGTCATACGCTGATACTCCCCATGATAGCGCAAGGCTGTTACATTACCCTGGGACTTGCCCATAATAATAACTTGAGATCCGGCAGGTCCACTGGGTTTAAGCAAAATTGGGTTCATTCGAACATCAGGATCCACTCCGGCAGCTTGTGCCTGAACGACCTGGGCCCTCCCCATCTCACCTCCTGCAATGGTCACAAAGGAATTGAGCGCCATATTTTGAGCTTTAAAGGGAGCGACCTTATATCCTTCTTGATAAAATATCCGGCAGAACGCAGCAGCCAATACACTCTTTCCTACACTAGAAGAAGTTCCCTGAATCATAAGTTTGGCCTTTGCTTGAGTATCTGAAGACATCTTTTCACCCTCTTTTCTAAGGAAGCAAGGGGACAAATCTCTTGCTTCCACTTCATGCTTTCCAACTAATTACAAAGCTAACTTATCATTAAAGCTTATCAATCTGCTGAGCTTCTTAACCGAGATACTAACAGAAAACGACTCTGAAAACACCCCAAAAACATTCTTAACGACAATAGACCCGAAAGAAAGGGCGGATTCGTCCAACAGGAGTGAACCCATTGCATGGAGAGGCGGTAAAGGCCTGCAAATTTACTTTTGCTTTAAAACTGTATAAATCAAGGCATTTACCACTGTTGCTGCAATAGGACTCCCGCCCCTGGTTCCTAGTACGGTAATCGACGGGAACTCTTGGTGCTCCCAAAGGAGATCCTTTGACTCTTTGGCTCCAATAAAGCCAACTGGAATTCCAACAATCAAGGTCGGACGAGTCTCGGGATTTTCTGCGAGACGCAAAACTTCAAGCAAAGCGGTTGGGGCATTTCCAATGGCTACAATGGAACCCTTCAACCGATCGGCATTCATGCGAAAAGCGGTCATGGAACGTGTAATTCCCCAGGCTTTTGCTTGTTCGGGAACTCCGGGAGTGTTTAGAAAACATTCTACCGTCCCGCCCAATGATTTAAGCTTTTCCTTGGAAATACCTGCTCTAACCATCTCCACATCCGTAATGACAGTGGCCCCCTGTTTCAATCCTTGAAGACCACACGCAATTGCTTCCGGGTGAATCGCAATTGCAGATTCTAAAGAAGGATCCCCCGTAGTATGAATGATGCGTTCAACAACCGGGAGGTCCGTGTCTAACCAAGGACGGGTAAGTCCTGCCCGAATAATCTTCATGCTTTCAGATTCAATTTGACCGGGGTCTAAAATAAAATCTGCTGTCATTCGCCGAGAGCCTCCTTAATGCGAAGACTAGCCAAACTTGCTATTCCGTCGTCAGCTCCCAGCTCTCTGGTAAAGACGATTTCAACCTCCGGATGCTGTTCCCGAATCTCACGCAGTTCCTCATGAATATCAACAGTCACATGCATCCCACGGAAAAGAAAGAGGGGCATTATAACAATGTGCTTTGCTCCACTTTCAATTTTAGCCTCTACCGCTTCCGGCAAGCTCGGGTGGTCATGAGCCATATATGCGGGGGTTACAGGTTGCCCAATAATGCTGCTTACTTTTTCAGCGACGACTAAAAGTCCTTCGTTTGCTTCTGCTCGACGGCTGCCGTGCCCTAGAATGATGATTTCTGATTTCATGTTATTACCTCCAAATTATTAATAAATTCTGTAATGGTTGGTTGATTTGAAGCTATCTCTGCCGCCGGTCGTTTCAAAAGAACTAAAGGAAGATTCAAATTCAGACAGGCTTCTACCTTTTCGATGGTTCCGCCTACTTTACCACTTTCTTTAGCCACCACGACTTCGATCTTTAGCTGCTTGAACATCGCCTCATCCCATTCTTGGGAGAAGGGGCCTTGAGCAGCTATGATTTGATTCGGTTTTAAACCTAATTTTTCACAGCGCATCAACACTTCAGACGTAGGAAGAACACGAACGTAAAGGGATTTATCCTGCATTAACGGATGAGAAACCCATTCCGGCAACCCATTGCTGCCCGTGGTCAGCATAATTCGTTGTCCTAACTTGGCAGAAAGTTGAGCGGCACCGGATATGTCCTCCGCCCAATAAATAAGAGGATGATCCGGCAAATCCAGTTCTGAACGCTCCCAGCGTCGGTAAGGAACCTTTAAATCTAAGCAAACCTTTTTAGCCATTTCTTTAACCCTTAAAGCGTAGGGATGAGTAGCATCTACTAAGGCGGTAAAATTCTGTGCTTTCAAAAGGTTGATTAGCTTCTCTTCATCCATAGCTCCCCAGCGAGTCTGCAATCCTTGCCCTTGGGCTAACTCCGCTCCATAAGGAGTTAGTGTAGAAACTAATACCTCATGTCCCCGGTGCTTGAGGGCATAGGCCAGTTTACGTCCATCCTCAGTCCCTGCTAAAACTAAAAGCCTCACAGCTTATAGCCTCGGGGGGTTACCATGTAAGGTCCTACAATCCGAGTTTGCGAGTTTCCAATAATTACGGTTGTCAACATGTCGATTTTGTGCTTCGTGAAATCTTCCAGGGTGGTAATCTCTACACTGGATTCCTCCCCTCGCAAGGCTTCTCGAACCAGACCCACCGGAGTATCCGGACGACGGTAGCGTAAAACAATCTCTCGTACTGTCTCAATATGTTGAGGGCGACCGTTGCTCTTAGGGTTATAAAGGGCGAAGATAAAATCCCCTTCCGCTGCTAAGCGAACTCGTTTCTCAATAACTTCCCAAGGAGTTAAGAGGTCACTTAGGCTAACCACAGCAAAATCATGCATTAAAGGAGCACCTAACATCGAAGCTGCAGCAGAGGCTGCTGTCACTCCGGGGATGATTTCTAAAGGCATATCCAGGAGGTTCTCTTGTTCCAGACATTCAATAATAATCCCGGCCATACCGTAAACTCCTGCATCTCCACTGCTGATAACAGCTACTCGATGTCCTTCGGCAGCCAAGCGAATGGCTTCACGGCAGCGATCTATTTCTTGACGCATGCCGGTGGCCACAATTTGTTGATGGGTTAAAAAGGGTTTGATAAGGTCTACATAGGTTTTATACCCTACTATGTATTCAACTTCATTTAAGACCGACTGAACCCTTGCCGTCATATGTTCTTGATCCCCAGGCCCCAGACCTACGACATATAGTTTTCTATGCTGATGGCTACTGTTACTCCCTGCCCCTTGGTCTTGGGCAGAATTAACCTCCCCATTTGGGCTCCCAGTAAACTCGCTGCTTCGCATACACCGTCCACTCCTATCTTTTCGCTGACAAAATTTGATCGACTTAATTGTTCTTGAAGATTAACTGTTTGCAGTTCATCAGCACGAAAGGTTTTAAAGGGAACCTTCAAGCTTTTGGCTGCTTCAATCAGTCCCACTTCATCAGATTTGAGGTCAATACTATAAATACCCGCAATGGCTTTAAGGGAAGCCCCGAGTTCCTCGACAGCCATTTTTATGCGTTCCAAAATGACCTCCTGAGCAACTCCTCGTCTGCATCCCACCCCAACACTTAAAACCGGGGGGACTAAATATAGACAATCCCTTTTAAGCGGCAAATTCGGAAAAGCATCAATAATAACATTAGCTTGATCTTTCTCATTTTCACTTAAGAAACAATAATGAGCATCCTTTAGCAAGGCATGGTGCTCCGGCTTTAAGGGATACTTGGCCCAGACTTTAAGATATTCCCGGTTTAATAATAAGCTGTTGACCTCCGGCAAATGATATAGCGGTTCTACCTTCCAGCCAAATCTACGGGCATATTCGTCCGGAGCTACCATTCCTCTTACATCCGTAGCGGTGGTAATAACGGGTACTGCCCCAATCTGGGCGGAAATTTGCTTAGCCCAAGTATTAGCGCCCCCTAAATGCCCGGACAGCAAAGGAATTACGAATTTTCCTTCCTCATCTAAGACCAAAACAGCTGGGTCTCGATCTTTTCCTTCTATTAAAGAGGCTATCTGACGCACCACAATTCCTGTTGCCATGACAAAGATCAGCACTGCTGATTCTTGCCACAGACGGGGCACAACATCCCTGAGATGGCTGAAGGTTTGCAATTGGATCTGAGATTGGACTTGGGTTTGGGCTTGTCGATTAGGCTTATCTCCCGGACGGAGTACCTTTTCATGAAGATAAACCTTAAATCCAACATTCTCCGGTAAAGTCTCGCCAATACGCAGGATCGTATCCAAGCCTCGATCAGTCAAGGACAAAAGAGCTGCTTTCCCGCTTGGAGGATTATCCATGTCCTCAAAGTCTTGGTGGTGGTTTTTCGTCGTCACCTTATTGGCTTCAGTGTTCACCTTACTTATCTGTTCCTTGTCGGTATTCATGGGTAAAGGTCGGATCGTAGAGTTTTGACCGTGCATAACCCTTGGCAGGATCTAAGAAATCTCCTACCAGAATTTGCGCCTGTTTACGGATTCCTGCCGCTTTTACCTTTTCCACGATAGTTTCTAGGGTTCCCAAGAGAATCTCTTCATCCGGCCAGCTTGCTTTAGCGATAACGGCAATAGGAGTGGAGGCAGCGTAACCCCCATCCTGCAACTCTTTGACCACAGTTCCCATGTCTTGAACACTTAGGAAAATCGCCATACTGGCTTGATGTTGAGCCAATTTAGAAAGTGCCTCACGCTCCGGTACGGGAGTTCGCCCGGCTAAACGAGTTAGAATCAAGGTTTGACTGATATCCGGCAGAGTAAATTCTCTCTTTACCGCTGCAGCAGCTGCAAACACTGAACTGACCCCCGGTATGACAGAATAGGGAATTTCTTGTTTATCTAAGTATTCGAATTGCTCCTTAATAGCACCGTACATACTGGGATCTCCGGTATGAAGGCGAACAACAGTCTCTCCGTTATTCGTTCCCTCCAGCATGAGGGCCACTACTTCTTCAAGAGTGAGATGAGCACTGTCATGACAAGGAACCCCCGGACGACACATCCCCAGCAATTCCGGATTAACTAACGATCCGGCATAAATCACCCGGTCTGCGCCTTCTATAGCCCGGGCTCCTTTGAGTGTGATGAGCTCAGGATCCCCCGGACCGGCTCCGACAAAAATCACTTGGCCTTGGCCGCTAGTTTTCTTCTGGCTCACTGTTTTCCCTCCCCAGTAAATCTTTTTTGACAAGCAACAGGCTGAGATAGTCGACTTTTTCAGATTTAAAATCATCGGGCTTAGGTTCCCAACGTATTTTCTCTTCAGCTTGTCCGAGACGAGTCAGTAAAACTGCCTTTCTCTCACGTTTTTCCAGCAGATCCAAAATGTCAGGCAGCCTGCGGGAGACTTTCATCAGGACTAGATTAGGGAAGTTCAGGTAGTCTCCCACATCTTCCGTACTTGGTAAGATAAGGAGAGGTTCATCCCCTGTGGCCAGGGGCAGGTTAATCTTTGCTGCAGCAGCAGCCATGGCCGTTATTCCAGGAATGGTTTTAATGCATTCCTGGGGCAATTGTTTCTGAAGAATATTAAGCAGATAACTGTATGTACTATACAGGGATGGGTCGCCTAAGGTAATGAAGGCTACTGATTTGCCCTGTTTTAGTTCTTCCAGGAGGGTTTGAGCTCCATCTTGCCATGCTTTTTCTAAAACCTGCTGATCAGAAGTCATGGGCATTTCCAGCTCTACTAAACGAGCCTTCGCGGGGCAATGAACTTTAGCAATATCCCAAGCCACACTTTCTCGATCCATCTTGGATTTTGGAATAGCTACTAAATCCACGGATTGAAGTACATTAACAGCTTGCAAAGTCAAGAGCTGAGGGTCACCGGGACCGACTCCGACTCCATAGAATTTTCCCCATGTTGTATTCATCACTTTTCCCCTTTTCTTGCTGAGATAATAAAGATTGGATTCAAAGCTTGAGCCATATGCAGGGTTTGTACTGCTTTCCAGCGGACAGCTTGAATAGAAACCGTATCAATATCCTGATAGTTGTAATCCGAGAGCAATTTTAATCCTTGGGCAACAGTTTCTATGGTTACTGCTGTGATGACGATCCTTCCCCCTTTAATTAAGGGAACTGTTTGTAGTATTTCCGACAGTCTGCCGCTGCTGCCGCCAATGATACAGACATCCACCGGAGGCAGCTCTCCAAAGACATCGGGAGCGGCTCCTGGAATTAGCCGAAGATTTGGAACTCCAAACTTTTCTTGATTAGCTAGAATTAGTTCCTGAGCCTCGGTATTGTGTTCGATGGCGTAAACCACACCGGCAGAAGCCAGACCGGCAGCTTCAATACTTATACTCCCCGTACCCGCGCCAATGTCCACAACGCAATCCTTTGTGGAAATTTGGGCTTTGGCCAGGACTTGGACGCGAATTTCCGCTTTGGTCATGGGAACCTTACCCCTTAAGAACTCCTCGTCTGGAATCCCCAGCCTTAACTTTGTACCTCTCTCAGGGGGATCGGAATCAGATGGTTGGTTATTAGAGATACTCGTTTGGTTAGAATCCGGATGAAGAATGACAATGGCATTCTTTAGCAAGGTCTCTTCCTGAGCCAACTTCTCTGCATCCATTGTTGCCCAAAACTCCTCCGGATAAGCCAGGGCATTTCCTATGGATATCTGCGGATTATTTCCCTGCTCCAGATAAAATTGAGCAATTGCCTGGGGAGTGTTTTCCCCACCGGTCAGAACCGCTGTAGGTCGAGTTATCACTTGAGGTAATACTGACAGCTCGCGGCCATGAACACTGGCAAAGTCTGCCTCCTGCCAAGCAAGCTCAGCTCTGGCAAAGGCAAACTGCAGAGAACTAATCCCCGGATGTACATCGATCCTCTCCTCGGGAAACTCTTTCTTGAGTCTAGGTAAAAAACTAAAAAACCCTGGATCGCCGGAGACGAGGACTCCAATAACGTTCTTTTCCCTTAAGGCGCTTCTGATCACTTCTATACTACTGGCCAGATTACCGGATAGGACATAGGTTTGTCCTGTGAAATCTGGAAAGAGTTCCAGAGCCCTAGATCCTCCGATCAAGATTTCGCAGTTCTTCACAAGCTCATTAATCGCGGGTGGCAACCATTCCGGCCTCCCAGGGCCAATGCCGATCACCTGTAACATTCATTACCCTTCTTCCCTAATGTTGATGTTTAGTACTTGTTAGCCTTCAGTTCAGGCTGTGTAGCCCAGATCTTGCAAGCCCAGCTTATTCGGGGAAGACAGTTTCTGCGAAATGCTTAATCCGTGCGAAGACAGTGTCTGCAAGAATGCGTAATCCGTGCGAAGACAGTGTCTTCGTGTGTGTGTGTGTGTCGCTTAGCATTCCGAGGCTTCCTACTAGCTGGTATAAAAAAACGAGCCTGAGCGGCTCGTATGGTTTACCCAAATAAACACACACATCTCCTATCGCTCGTAGGTTGGTGATGCTACTTAAGGCAGGTTTCCTGGCTTCAGATCATCATTTTCTCCATTAATCATGTCTAATAACACAACTAGGCGAAGAAAACTCCTTGTTTACAGTGGCGGGACCGCGCCGGATTTTCACCGACTTCCCCTCTTTGATCCTTTAAATTCAAAGGAACCTTAAGCATAACAATATTAATTTAACAAATTGCGTCTTAACAATAATGAGTTATTCTATAAGTATATACTAAATTCCTCTATTTCAAAATAATTTGTTAAAAACATTATAATATTCACAAAGTTTATTCAAATGCATGTCATTCTAGTATTCTTATTATGTTCTTGTTCTACGTAAGCGGATATGTTAGATTATTGATAGGAAATAAATGGAACAGGGGGTGGATTTCCTTGGGTAAAAATCTAAAATACAATCAACGATTGTTTACATACCAAGATTACCTCACGTGGCCAGAAGTTGAACGCTGGGAATTACTTAATGGGAAAGCTTACAATATGACTCCTGCCCCTTCGCGTAAGCATCAAGAGATTTCTGGTCAGTTACATACTCTATTCAACAATTATATGAAAGGAAAACAATGCAGAGTTTATGCTGCCCCCTTCGAGGTACGTTTACCCCAAGTACATGAGACTGCTGATCAAACATCTACTGTCGTTCAACCTGATCTTGTCCTCGTTTGTGACACAAATAAATTAGATGATCGGGGTTGTCTAGGAAGTCCAGACTTGGTTATTGAGATAACTTCACCCTCTACGTTTCAAAAAGACCTTAAAGAAAAATTTAATCTTTATGAAAAGGTTGGGGTTCGTGAGTACTGGATCGTTCACCCGGAGGAAAAGACTATTTCGGTTTTCCAACTTACTAAGGAAGGAAAATTTAGCCGCCCGGAAGTGTATATTGAGGAAGATTCAATCGTCGTAGGTATTTTTCAAGATCTTTTAATAGATTTGCAGGATGTTTTTTCTTAAGTATTAAGGAAAGAGAATAGAACCGAAGAATAGGGGCGTGTTTAAGTTTAATGAAACACGCCCCTGCCCTCTTTTTATACACTTATTCAATATGATAAGAAAGCTTTCTTGCTAATCTACCAACAGAACTCATAAAACCAAAACTAGCAATTTTAGAAATTAATTTCCCAAATTTACGGTAGATTAAACTAAATAAAAGATAAGGCACTTTTTGCTTCGGATGGTCAGGTATTCTTTTAAAAATATTTTTAAATGAGTAGAACTCTTTGTAAATCCACAAATACCCCTCTAGTAATTCTTTCTGACTCATCTGTTTAGGGGAAAAGACAACGTTTGCAGTGTTATAATGGCTTAAATCAAAATCAACAATCCTTCCCTCTGCAAAGAACCTTTCATATAAAACTGTACCTGGATACGGAGTGAGAATGTGAGCTGTCATTGTTTCAACTTTGTTTTTAACCAACCAGTCTAGAGTGTTTTGAAAAACTTGGGGAGAATCATGATCAAAACCAAAGACAAGGCTGGCATTTACCATAATACCTCGCTTATGCAGCTCATGAATTAAGCGCTCATAATTTTCTCGTTTATTTTGGAACTTTTGAACACTTCGAATGGACTGTTCATTAATTGACTCGAAGCCAATAAATAGGCTTTGACAACCACTCTCTTGCATTTGATCTAATACATCCAGATGATTGAGTATATTAGCAGATACAGCGGCATTCCATTTGAGACCAAGGGGTTTAATTTCCTTAAGAAATGCTCTGGTCCAGCCGATATCACCAATTAGGTTATCATCAATGAACATGACGTGTTTGGTTTTTAGTCGTTTTATCTCCTCAAGGACATTGGCTATTGGCCGATTGCGATATTGATGATGTACATAATCGCAGCTATTATAGCAGAATTCACATTTAAAGGGGCATCCACGGCTGGCAACAATGATATTAGTATAGAGGTATTTTCCAGAGGGAGTTAGACTCCAGCGTGGAATAGGTATTTTGCTGGGATCAGCTATTATCGTGGAATAATACTTAGGTTTTAGTTGACCTAGACTTACGTCGGAAAGAATATCAAGCCAAACGTTTTCTGCCTCTCCGATACAAACAGAATCCGCAAACTGTAAGGCTTCCTCAGAATTTGCACTGACATGAATACCGCCCAGGATGACAGGTACCTTTTTCTTGCGATAATACTCAGCAATTTGATATGCTCGATTAGAAGTATCAATATTCACTGTAATTCCAACTAGATCAGGGGAATCCTCTAAGTTAAGTAGATTAGCATTTTCATCTTCAATGATTATTGAATGTTCCTTCGGAGTAAGAGCAGCTAATACTAAAAGGGACAAGGAAGGTGACATTAAGCGTTTAAATTCTGAATCCATAGGTCTAAGACTCATTTTTGGCTGGATTAATTTAATTTTCATTCCATTGCCCTTTCTTTTTACTTAAAGATCCCAACTTGATTATGACTAATTGTCTTGGTCACTTTTGTATTCTAAAATATCTCCTGGCTGACATTCTAGAGCTTTACAAATCCCCTCTAACGTTGTTAATCGAATCGCTTTGGCTTTCCCATTTTTCAGAATAGAAAGGTTAGCCATTGTTATTCCAACTCTCTCCGAAAGTTCTGTAACGCTCATTTTTCTTTTAGCCAACATCACGTCAATATTAATTATAATCGCCATCTTATTCACCTCAGACTGTTAAATCATTTTCAGACTTTATCTCTATGGCACTTCTTAATAGTTTTTGAAGAACAGCGGCAAAAACCCCAACCACACTGCAACCAAAAATAATGACCATTCCGATTACTATAATGCCTGGGGCATCATCTACCTCAGCCATGAGATAGATCAGTGGCATAAATACCACGTATAAAGAACTGATGGTGATGGCACAGTATTTGATATTCTTTAAAGCCTTTACCGATAACTCCGAGAACGCCTGGTTATTATCAATATAGCTTAAAAGTCTTAAGGCCTGGTACAAGGCAACGAAAAATACTATCGCCGTTACATACAACCCTATTAAAAAGGGATATTGCAAATAAGCTAACGTTGGATTTAACTCTGCAAAAAATTCAGCTATCTCAGGCACCACAAAAATACATAAAGCAATGACAGGAAGACTCATTAGAATAACCACTAACTTTAAAAAGAATGTTTCTCGTTTCATCAATAGCACCTCTCTTATTTGATAGTTGTATTCTAATGCATTATTTATCGTTTTGCAACAAACAATTATTGGTTGGCGTTATTTTTATGTCGTAATACAATTAGCGATTAACAGAAACGAGGACGAAAGGCCCGAGGCTTTGCAAGTGCAACTGCAAAGAATGCTGGCCCTAGATTATAGCGATAACTAGCCACAACCGTCGAGGAACGACTAACGACCCTTTACCAGGTTCCGCCAAGTACTTTAGGTTAAGCCCTCTATAACTTGAGATTCATAGAGGGTTTAACTATTTTTTTATCGATAATTAAATTAATCTCTAATTCCTTAACAAAGGAACCGACAGAGGGTGTTAGATTCAGGTGAACACACCTCTGTCCTTATTTTATCTGCATTTCAAGTTCGCACCTAATAATTGCCTTTCTTGCCAGTGAGGATTACCAATGGATACCTCTAGCGCAAAGCAAGATTCATTGCTAAACTGATGAAGCTGCAAACTTATAAATTAAAAAGGGAGTGGGTTTCTATTTTAGCTAAAAAAATTATTGGAATCCTTAAATCTTTATTAATTTATTTAACTTGGGTTATTGCTTTTTCAGTTTTTGCAGGATTAATCCTATTTTTTTACCTTCCAAGCAATAGTAATTTAGAAAATGTACTGGTTATTACACTTTTCCTATGCCTGCCGTTAATCATTATTGTTTTATTTGGTTTAATCAAAGGGAAAATTAACTTCCTTAGAATACCTAATCGAAGGTCTTTGCTTTTTCGGAGTGCCATCTTAATATCTTGTCTAGCCAGTTTCTTCTTATTAGGTGTCGGTCAATCTGCTATGGCCCAGGTGCTTATAAATGAGAATAGTCAAGACAGGATAACTAATTCGGAGAAAATTGAGTTTATTAAAGACTTGGCCCAAAAAATCTCCTCCAATAAAGCTAGTGCAGAGTATATTAACAGCCTGGATAGTCTAAGCCCTAATGATCGCTTAACAGTTTACTATTCCACGGAAGATAAAGAATTAGCTGAGAAATTAGTAAAAGTTATACCCGAGATTGAACAGCGGTTAAACAAGATGTTTGATGTCAAGGAACCCTTCCCCATAGAACTTATACTGTACAATGATTTAGATCAGTTTCGCCAGAGTAACGATATTGCCGAAAATCAACGGCTTTTAGGCTTATATATCAACAAAAGTATTCATATGGCCAATACAAAGGTCAGTGAAGAAATCTACCAGACTTCCTCCCTTGATCTGAATTTACAAGACCTGAATTATGAAGAAGAAATTATCCATACCCTTGAGCATGAATATACCCATTATTATATCCGAGGATTTCTGGCAGAAAACAACCTGAAGGAAGACATTCCCCGATGGTTCGATGAAGGACTGGCAGTTTATTATGGATCTGAAGGTTATCTCACAGATGTAGAATTTGAGTTTCCGGACTTAAAGGATTCCGCGATCCCCTTACAAGATTTAATGGGGTATATCGAATGGGAGAAAAATACAGAATCCGAAACTGCCAGTGATATAGCTTATAATGAATCCTTTATGATGGTTTACGAATTAATAAAAACTAAAGGTGAGAAGGTCATAACGGATATTTTGCTTAATGGAATTCCCAAGGCCCAAGACCTAAGTACTAATGAGCAGACACAGTTTACGGAATCTTTTTTAGAGCAGGTTGGAATGACTATGGATGATTTTCAAAATCAAGTGCTGACGAAATACTCTAAATCTAAATAAGAAGAGTGATAATAAAAGCGACGTGAGAGGACTTACCTCTCACGCCGCTTCTATTTACCACCTTTCATGAGTGGAATAGGTCTTAACTGTCATCATATTTGTCGTGGGAACAGGCGGCCATTCTTTAAGTCTTTCCACCATATACTCAGCCAGCCCGCTGGCATCTTGGCTGCATTTCTCCTTCACCGCCGGATCAAGCCTGGCCAGCTGGCCGAGAGATTCCAGAAGTTCCTGAAAGGCATCGGCGATCTTCTGACAGCATGCGGTGCATCGTTCTGCATACTTCTCGGTAAAAGCTTGGGAGGCTGCTGTTTTAGGCCTGCTCTTTGTATTGTTGGATTTCACCACAGTTTGATATTCTATCTGGATATTCCCGGGAGGATTGGACTGAGGCGTGACTGGAGGCTGCTCTTTCTCTGGAGGGCTTTGCCGTTCTTTGACTGCCCGCTCAAGTTCACGGGTAGTCATATTTTCTACATCATGCGCTAGGATGAATTTCTCCCGTTCATCTTCCGGAATCCCCAGCAGGAGAAGAGCCTGGTAGTAGGTCAAATTCGCCTGCGCCGGCGAATTTGACCTGCCTTCGCCTGTTCCGGCAGCTAATTGTTCATCTCCATATTCTTTAAAAAGCTGCATCAGCTTGTTAGCTGTGCGCTGGGAATAGCTTACGGAATCTACCAGCCATTTTCCCCATTCTCCGTGAGGGAGCAGGTCCTTGGCCTCCTTCAGGCGCCTGCCGATTTCAAGGGCATTGGTAAGCATGATTTCACAAGTCTGTTGCTTGATCCTGTTAATCTCAGCCGCGATGACCAAGGGCGTACGTTCCGTGCCTGCTTCATCCATTTTTGATTCCTGCCTTTTTATAGCTTTAGTTCAGCATACGCAGGCGGGATTCCCATGGTGAAAGCTTGACTAGAAACTATGATTTTTCTTTCAGAGGGCAACCCTCCGGAATACAAGCCTATAGAATATAGGGACACGGCAGTACAGCGCGTTTGTCAAAACCATCTAAAACCGAAAATAGAAGGCCAGGTGTATTGTTCATATAAATCAATACACCTGGCCCCTCTTGTTTTAACCCCACTACTCGTTCAATAACCTAATCTCTTCTTCAGATAATCCTGTTGCTTGGGCTATTTTGGGAATCTCAATCCCCATGTTCAGCAGGTTCTTAGCAACTTCTGCTTTACCCTTTGCTAATCCCTTTGCTAATCCCCTTGCTACCCCCCGTTCAATCCCTTCCTTCAATCTAAGTTCAGCTTCCCTTACTACTGCCTTTTCATCTAATACTGCCTTGCGTCTTGCAAAGTACTCTTCTCTCACATTGGGATCATCACTTGATTGCTCCCATGTTGCTATAGCTTGGTGTAAAACGGGATCTTGCATTGCAATCTCCTCCAGTGTATTAAATATTTCCTGATTTTCTGAACCTTCCAGAAGCAGTAACCATCGTACTAAACCATTCTCCCATGGACTAACTTCCCTGCTCCGCCACTTGTTGATTAGTTTGGGCAACTCCATGAAATGCATCTCTAACGCATCGATGAGTTGGAATTTTTCTTCATCTTCATAAAGATGGAACACGTTATGATAATTATTCGTCTCAGTTAAATAGTTAAAATCCAGAATGTTAATCGTGACGGCTTTAGTCAGTTCCTTATAAGCCATCCCTTCCCGCATCTGCCTAGTATACATTTGAGCCCAATAATACAGTGAGCGTTTCTTCATATTATATTGATCGCTTAGTTGTATTTCTATGTTAATCTGCATTCCTTCGGTGGTTACAGCGCGAACATCCAGGATGGACTTCTTATCATCCCTATATTCTTTATTGAACTCAGGGTTCAAGATCACAATATCTTCAATCTGACTATCCTGCGGCAACCTTAAGGCAGCATTGAGAAAAGCGATGAGGATCGCTTCATTTCCCTCCTTGCCAAAAATAAGTTTAAATGCATAATCGATCTTGAGGCTAATTAATTCCTTCACCTTTCACGCTCCATTCAATCACAAGATATTCATCTTCTGTCTGAAAATTTAACGACGGATCGGGATGATAACCATATTATACCATGGTTGATTAGACCACTTCAATTTATTTATCGTTTCAGGGTTCGTTCGAGAGTTTTCAAACCTTAAACCTCATACCCGGCGCAAAACACCATGGAAGGTGCGGTGGTGAAGGTGTAAAGTACTCACTTCCAGTCGTTGGTCCATAAGTTGTTGCCCAGATTGCGGTGCATGGGCATTAGGTTGTTGTTGGAATCGTATTCCAGCAGGTAATAGGTTCCGAAGACTTGGGCAAGGCCGGCCGCCTTTTGTTTAGTGCTTTAGAGCGCTGCCTCACTTATCTTATAAACCTTTTTTGTCTTCGCACTGACCCAGTTATAGAAGTACTCAATCACCACTTTATAGGGTTTACCCGCCTCGAGGATGGGGTGGTCCAGAGATAACTTGTGGCACCATTCTGCAGAACCACTTGTCGATGGCTAAGACCCCGTCAAACCACAGGCGTACCCCGTCATCTGCTGTTAAGGTTAAGGTGTAAGTTTCGTTTGTAAGGGGGACGATATAACCCTCGATATGAGCATTATAAAAATCAGTTTGTCCGCTGGGATCCACGTTGTTGAGATCAAGGGTTGGGTGGCATTACTTAGGTTAGCCCCTGCTGTGATTCCCGGAATCCCGCCCTTGTCAGCGACTGGATTCCAACCTAAAAAATGTCATTAATACAAGGAAGGGTATGTTTCCAAATATCGGAAACACGCCCTTCTTCAAATCAACTTTACCTAAACTTACTATTAAATTAAAAGTCCATTACACTCAACAAAGTTTCAATCCCCCAGCCCACCCTTGTTCCTCCACAATTCTTTGAGCCTTCGCGTCCCAACCCACAGGCTGGCCGTCTAATAAGGTCATAATTGTCCCCACACTCAGTCGCCCAAAGGTAAAGGCCTGGGCCCTTTCACTTGCCAAATAGGCCAAGTGGTGAAGCAGCTTTTGCTCACCCATTTGCAAGAGTTCAGTGGTTGCTCCTTCGGTGGTTGGAAACTCAGCCAGATGCTTCAAGCTGTCTAGATTCAGCCCTGCTAAAGCAGCATGGGCAAGCAAGATTTCCATTCGAGCATCGGCAACCCGATTATGGGTATGGAAAATCCCAGCCGAGACTTTGATGAGCTTGCCTACATGCCCTAAGAGAATGACCTCCTCAATTCCCCGATAAGCTGCTTCTTCCAGCATGTAGCCCACAAAATTACTCATTTGAATGACAGCCTCCGGGGGAACTTTAAAGCCCTCTGTCGCTACTCTGAATCCATAATGCCCTGGAGTAAGCACAATGGCTTTATATCCATAAGCTACAGCCTGATCCAACTCCGGCAAAATCGAGGTTTTAAAGGCCTCTTCAGACATGGGTCGAACAATCCCGCTTGTTCCAAGGATGGAGATTCCTCCAATCACTCCCAGCCTGGGATTAAGGGTGCGCAAGGCCGTGGTTTCTCCTGCAGGAACTTCGATAGTAATTTCAACTTCTTCCACCGGGAAAACCTCCCGGACGGCTTCCCTGATCATCCTTCTGGGGACAGGATTAATGGCACTTTCTCCAACGGAAATGGCCAGGCCTTTCTTAGTAACTGTCCCAACTCCCCGGCCACCGCGGATATGAACCTCACCCTGAGGTGAGATTAAGCGCACAAGGGCCTGAATCTCCAGGCCATGAGTAATATCCGCATCGTCTCCCCCGTCTTTTAAAACACAAGCTCTCCCTTCCAAGTTGTGGATTTCTCCACTATGGATGGGCATAGTCAGTCGGGCTGAACTGGGGAGCGGTATCTCAATCTGCTCAGCCAAACTCTCTCCTCTCAAGAGGAGGCAGGCAGCTTTTGCCGCCCCGGCGGCACAACTTCCTGTGGTATATCCTTCTCGCCAAGTATGTCGATCTTTATCTCTTGCCATGGTTTTCTCTCCCACATCAATTAATCCAAAGGTTCACTTGGTATGAATTCTATCGAAGGCAAAAATGAATTATCTTAAATAAAGTATAGGTCATGAACTAACACCCTGCAAACTACTCCCCAATTATTTTGTATTTAGTTAGTATGTCTCTATCATCAAAGAACTCCTAATTGCAAGCCAAATCGGATATAAAAGGCCAGCCCCAATCCTAAACCAATAAAAGCCATTGTCCAGTAATCCCTTGAATTAAAGGTAATTTGGCGCATGGTTGTCCAGGTTCTCGTTAAGCCATAACCACGATTAAGCATAGCCATGGATAAGGAATTCGCCATCATAATCGAATTGATAAACAGAGGAATCATAATCGGCAGATAGGAACCAATAGAACCGATGATTCCCTTCTCCTTGAATTTCGTACCCCGTGCTTTTTGCGCTTCTAATATTTGCCGGCGTTTTTTATCCAATGTGGGAATAAAGCGTATTGCCATGGTTAGCATCATGGACACTTCGGCTGGAACCTTCATCTTTTGAAAGAATTGAGTAAAATCCTCCAGAGAAGTGGTCAAAGTCAACACTGAAGAAACAATCATCATGCTAATTAAACGCAGGATAAACGTCGTTCCCATTAAAAATCCACCCACAGTAGCCCCTATTCTTTCTCCAGGTAGTGCATAAAAGAGGATTGCTTGGCTGGAGACCCTTTCAAAACGCTCCGGGGCAAAGGTAAACCCTGTGATTAGAATAATCGATATGATGATGGGAATCAAGGGAATCATCATTCCCCAGATTTTCCTCAAGGGTATTTTTATCCATAGAGCTAATAGTCCTGCTGACAAAAGGATTCCCAGTTGGAACAATGGATCTTGAAAAAGAAATGATATAATAATAAACCCAATAAATCCTAGCATTTTGGTGCGCACGTCAAGTCGATGGATCAAGGTATCCCCAGGCAAGTATTCTAGCATCCCCTTTGCTCCCCACTTTCGAACATCCCCAGAAATTCACTCGCTTCGACAAAGATTTGAGGCCCCAGAACATCCTTCAACTGTAAGGATAGCTTACAGAGTTGAGGGGCAGCAAGGAATGATTCACGCAGCACTTCTTCATTAGAAAATATCTCCTGAGGAGTACCATCCAGTGAAATCTCCCCATCTTTCATGACAATAACCCGCTTAGCATATTGGGCCACTAAATCCATGTCATGACTGATCATGATGATGGTAGTCCCTGCTGAGTGGAGCTTCTCTATCAAAGCCATCATCGTTTGAACCCCGGTCCAGTCTGACCCAGTGGTTGGCTCGTCGATGATCAGCAGTTTCGGTTTTAAAACAAGGATAGAAGCCACAGCAATCATTTGCCGTTCACCTTTACCCAGACTGAAAGGATGAACACTGCGGTAGGGTTCCAAACCTGTATATTCCAGAACCTCTGCAACTCGCTTTTTCATTTCCGAACCTCGATAACCTGCATTTTTAAGACCAAATTCTAATTCTTTTTCAACGGTGGCAGAGAAAATCTGATGGTCGGGATTTTGAAAGACGTAACCAACGGTTTTGGCCAATTCCGAGGTATCAACCTTCAGGGTGTTCATTCCTTCTATGATGACTTCGCCGCTGGTCGGCTGCAAGAGTCCATTGAAATGTTTAGCTAAGGTGGTTTTACCTGCCCCATTTTGCCCGATCAGAGCTAGGAATTCACCGGAATCAATTGTCAGATTAATTCCCCGCAAAGCGGGTGAGCCTGAGTTGTATCGGTAGGTTAGATCTTTGATTTCTACGGCAAGGACTTTCTCAGAAAGTCTAGGTTCCCGCTTTGAGCGCAAGTTCTCTCCATGTTGCTGAACTTCATGTTGAGATTTCTCCAGATATTTTACTCCCTCTAGAGGGATCCCAGGCCTATTTCCATATAGGGGTAACAACTCTCTGATCAACCCTTCCGCAGCCGGAATGTCTAAGGGAATTTCCGCCAAAGAGATCCACCCTTTTTCATAGAACTCCCAGCCAATCTCACTGACGGGAAGGGGCTTTATTCCCCACTGGCGCAAGAGAGGCAGATTGCGCAAGAGGTCTGAGGGTACTCCTCTCCAAACCAATTCCCCGTGGTTAAGTACAATGACCTCATCGACCTTATCCATCAATTCCTCAGTGGAATGATCGACAAGTAAAATCGTCAAATTATTTTTCTCTCGTAAAGCAGTTAAGGTAGCATAGATCTCTGATCTCCCAAGGGGATCGAGTTCTGAAGTTGGCTCGTCAAGCACTAGTATTTCAGGTTCCATGGCGAGGACCCCGGCAATAGCTAGGCGTTGTTTTTCACCGCCGGATAACTCCTCGGTTAAGCGTTGGTTATATCCTGTAAGGCGAACTGTTGCTAAGGATTGATCTATTCTCTGCTCAATCTCCTTAGCAGGCACTAAAAAGTTCCGAGGGCCGAAGGCAGTGTCCTCTTCGACGCTTCTCCCAATTATTTGGGTTTCCGGATCCTGCAATACAAGCCCTAATAACTTGGCTAAAGACTGAACGGCAGTCTTCCCCACGTCCTTTCCTGCAATGCGCACCCGGCCGGATAGCTTTCCTTCTAATAGTTGGGGAATCAACCCATTCAAACATAAGCTCAAAGTAGTTTTACCCGCTCCGGTGGAACCCAGCAAAGCAACGAATTTTCCTTTTTCTAGGCTGAGGTTGATGTTTTTCAGGCTGGGCTCCGAGGCATTTGGATAAGTATAAGTAAGATCTTCAAGTTCTATCAATATTTTCACCTCAGCTTAAATGAGCCGACTTCCTTTAATTGCTTTATAAGCAACTGCAGAGATAATCACATTTAACGCGGCCCCTACCACAAGGAAAGGCAACAATCCCAAAACTCCGCCCATCCCCATCATAGGCAGCATAGCAAAAGAGGAGGCGACACCATTAAGGATTATTCCGACGATGACTGCAGGAATCAAGCCGATTTTCTGATTAACCCAGCGATAAGCCACCGCCCATAAAGCCATTTGTAAAGCGATATATAAGTGGACAGGAATTGACATGGGAAAACCGGTTACAGCAGCCGTCAACATGTGTCCAAAGGCAATGACAATCCCTCCGGTGGTTCCCCCGAAGGCTAAAGCGCTAAAAAAACCTGGCGCGGAATCCATCCCGATAGTTCCAACGGGACTGGGGATCTTAATAAGCGCCCCTACCGCACTTAAAGCAATAAAAATTGCCATAATAGATAGTCTTTTTACATTCCAAGGAGATAGTTTCAATTCCTGTTCTTTTGTTCCTAAGCTTTGCATAAAATTCCCTCCTAAAATTAAGCCAACTCGCCAATTTTTGCTAAAGGCATGTTTAACTCCCTAATATAGTTCGCATCTAAAACCTCTGATGAGGAAAAAATCAAACATGTAGACGGACCGGCGGATTTTCCCAAATCCAGGGCGCAGCTTGGTTCAACTTGCAAGCGACTATTGACCGAGGCTGCAAGTTGTTCTGCCTCCAGTCGTATACCCCTTGAACCTACAGGTATTATGTCATGAATCCATGGGTTTTTTATAAGTGCTTGGACACTTTTGACGTTAACAATTTCCGGATCCTCTGGATCGCTAAGTTCCGGCCCTACTTTAGGCAGTCCCAGACAATAGACGGAATCCCTTGGTTGAGAAGTACCAATGCGCAAATTTGACTTTTCAGCAACACCAATGACGCTCACCCCCAGACCCGTCTGTTGAGTAGGCATGTTTTTTTCCGTACTGATCACTATGGGCAGGTTGGCTAATCCAGCCGATTCCAGTTCGTCCTTCACCCCCTTTATTAGCTCATCCCCAGCCGGAGACGGCTCATTGGAAATCGCCACAGTGACCATTTGGACTACTCCACCGGTAGAGATAACCTCTAAAAGAGCAACTCTTGTGGTCAACTTCCCTGTAATGAACCAAGAAATCTTATAGGCATCCAATTCCTTCATACCAATTGCCCCGCATGAGTCACAGGCAGCCAGCAGATATTGAGTTTCGTTGATAGAAACAACTTCAACATCCCTACCCAGAAATCCCATTCCGTTCCTTCCCCCTTTCCGAATATAATAAAAAGTTCACAGTCAATTCTCTTGTTATAGATTAACAAGAGAATTGACCATGAACTTTACCTTAATTCATGAATCCAACATTATAGGCAGGTCTCCTGACTTAGAATCATTGACAGTATGCGCCTTCCCGGTTTCCCAGTGGCAAATGCATAAGTCTCCTCATATACAGTGGTGGGTCCGCCCGGGATTCTCACCCGGTTCCCTATTCACCCTAAATTAAAGGGCACCTATAACGAAACTATTGAATTAATCGTAGTTTAATACAAGATGCTAAGGATTACAAGACTTTTTTATCCTAGGTGTACAAATCTTCCCACACCTCAAATTATTAACTACATCCATATATGAATTTTTGCCGGTAGTCCATTGAATACCCTGCCTTGCTTTCATTTTTACAGTTTCTTAATTCCTCGAAGTTCAAGTCTTGTAAAGTTTCTCAATTTAGGATTTGCTATTTCGCTTTGGGAATTTTCGCGTTGAGCCTCATTTCTTTTATTTTCTTATCTGTAATTAACGTTATTAAAAAAGCGGGATCAAAAATATTCAAATTCGCCTGCGCCGGCGAATTTGAGCCATAATATAATCGCAAATGATCATGGTCATTCGAAGGTACTACGCATTAAACTCAAATACAATTTGTTGATTATATATTGGTCGTAACAAGCCTGTCTGTCCAGTTAACTAAAAACCGAGGTAGTTGTATATGAACGCTATAATATATTATATAATTGAAGTGTGTTAAGGTCACTATGCTTTTTAAAAGGTGGGGCAGCAGTGGATAATAGAATAATTTGTGAAAATAGGACATATAACGATGTCATGAACACCCATGACCACAGCTTTGTTCAGTTAATACTGCCGCTTCAGGGAGTTCTGAACATAAAGACCGACGGCAAGGAATTAGAGTTAGATGAGGCCCATTTATTTTTACTTCCCCCTTCCTGCCAGCATACCTTTTGGGCGAAGCAGAACAACAAATTTCTAGTATTGGATATCCCCCAATTTATGTTTCAGGTGGAGGTATTGGATAATTTTCCAAGTGGACAAAACTATGTAATGGATGAGAAATGGAAGGCCATTAGATTCCTTCTTCTAAGTGAAGCTGGTCAAGGTAAAATCGAATCATCTAGGATCAGTTCTCTTTTTCATTTTTTTAATACCTACTTGACCGAATATCAGATTCCGGAGTCGGTTAAATATATTCAGAAATTCTATAACGAACAGATAAGCCTGGAGAAGCTCGCTTCTTTGGAACATTATACCGTTAGCTATTTTTGTTCATGGTTCAAAGGCATTATGAACTGTACCCCGATGGCATATCTGAAAAAAGTGAGGATTCAGCAGTCAAAACAACTGCTTCTTGGTACAACTCTTAATATTTTACAGATTGCTTGGGAAGTCGGATATGTCCACCAGTCTTCCCTAGATAGGGTATTTAAAGAAATCGAAGGTATAACTCCAGCAGAATACCGGCGAAACAATATGAAGATACGCTAAAAAATATCCTAATCCATGCGAAAACAACTTTATGACTTTGATTTATTATTATCTAAAAAGAAGCTGATGTTTTACTTATTTATTACAAATTGTGAAATCAGCTAAGGAGAAAATAATGAAGCAAAATGAAACCTTCTTCTCTAGCTTAGTGTTGGCAGCGGCTGTGCTCTGGGGAACGACAGGCACAGCCCAATTCTTTGCCCCTCCCGGCGTATCGCCATTGTCCATTGGATCGGTTCGCCTGGCGGTAGGAGGAGCGGCTCTTTTAATTTTCGCCTGGCAGCGGGGAGCTTTGGTGGGAAATTCCCTTTGGTTCAAGGGGACCACGTTTCTCGCAGCCGGGTGTATGGCTGCTTATCAGCTTTTCTTCTTTGCCGGAGTTTTGAAAACGGGAGTGGCTGTGGGAACAGTAGTGACTATTGGTAGTGCACCGGTGTTCGCTGGTCTTCTATCTCTGATTTTGCGGCGAGAAAACCCAGGGATGAAGTGGACAGCAGCCACTTTACTCTCAGTTATCGGATGTATTCTGCTAATTACTGGCGGCCAGAAACTAGCGCTAAACCCCATTGGCGTCATCCTAGCCTTAGGAGCCGGTGCCTCTTATGCGCTTTATGCCGCCATCAGCAAGGAACTACTTATGTCTCACCCTCCGGAAGCAGTGACCGGGATTGTATTCTTCATCGGGGCACTTCTACTTTCTCCTTTTCTCTTTTATTACAACCTTGAGTGGCTAAAAACTATCCAAGGTGCAAGTGTTGCCCTTCATTTGGGATTAGTGACCACAGCTCTGGCTTATGTTTTGTTTTCACATGGTTTGGCCAAAATACCCTTTCCCAAAGCAGTAACTTTATCCCTTGCGGAACCAGTTACTGCAGCGGCATTAGGATTGTTTCTGCTAAAAGAAAAATTATCTATTCTTTCTCAAGTAGGGATAATTCTAGTTTTTGGCGGATTGGTTATCCTGTCCTTGGGTGGATTACATAAAAAAAGGGTGACTAGGGGATTTAAATAAATGTCATCTTCTGGCATTCCGGCTGCCGTAAGATCTCCAACTATCTTTCTTACAATAGCAATACGGTGCTCACCAGAGCTGGGCACCCCCCTGTCATCATTCACAAGGCAACAACTTTATAGTTCCACCATTTGCGAGCTCGAATTTTCCCGGTTTTTCTCCAACTCAATCTCAGAATTAACCTGCTTTTTCCACAGCTTGTATTTTTCAAGATCTGCACTCACTTGAGATATAACAAAGCCAGCCACTGCTGCATCATCAATTAATCCACCAAAAGGAATGTAGTCGAAAACACCGTCTATAGGAGAAACAAAATAGACAATGCCTAAGACAATCATGAAAAGCGACCGTTTGGGAAGTTCCTTATAGCTGCCATTAAGCCAGTCTCTGAATACACTAAATAACAAATGCAGCTTTTCCCAAACCTCACCTAATCGATTCCTCTGTGCTGAGGCCTTCTGAATTGCTTCATTCAATAAGCCCATAGATTTATCCTTGTCCTTTATATACTCTAAAGCTTTAGCTTTAAACGGCTTTAGTTTTTTATCATCAATATCCACATTAAAACCTCCTCTTTTAGAAAAATAAAAGTTCAAAATCTAAAGCAAATTACAGTGAATAGCGTGGTTTAAGCTAGTCTTTCTAGATTTAAGCTAAATTATTTCATATGCACAAATCCGATTTGGATCATATTGGTATTCATTAAAAGTGGCAAATCGGAAACAATACTTTTGGATTCAAAAACAAAGGAGGAATGTTCAACAATGCAGATTAAGAAAATGCCTCAACCTAATGAAGGAATTAAATGCGTAGTTAATACATGTCATTATTATGGTTCCGGCGATCACTGCTATGCTGAGAAAATTGAAGTTCAATCCCCTAATGCTAAGAGCACTGAAATGACAGACTGTGCTACATTTTTACCTGAATCTTAAAAAAAGCTAATAGGAGGAATTGAAATGACTGGACGTGCCAATAAAATGCCTCAAGCTAACGGTGGAATTAAATGTGTTGTAAACACTTGCCATTATTACGGATCTGGGGATCACTGCTATGCTGATAAAATTGAAGTTCAACCACAAAATGCAAAAAGTACCGATATGACGGATTGTGCAACTTTTTTACCTGAGTAAAAATCAGCACATTCGAAATTGATCCCTCCATAGGGAAAAATTCAGACTTACCCATTGGGTAAGTCTGAATTTTTAAGGTTGCTTGGGGAGACGGGTTTATTCAAAAGTCCCGCAGAAGCAATAAACTTTAGTGCTTCCTCTGAAGAAACATCAATCAGTTGCACTTGATCCTTCGGCACTAAGATTAAATTCCCTGCCCATTGCATACTTTGCATCAGATAAACAGCCACATACCCTTTAGGAATAAAGGCACTTTCTTCATCATTGGTAATAAAGCCAAGAAGTTTAATGTCCTCAGACAAAGTAACTCTTACCAAACGAGAAAATCCCTTTTTATTTGAAGAAAATGAATTTACAGTGTCTTTGATGATTCCGTAGATATTTCCTAACAGCGGAACCTTAATGAGAACTTTTTCCAAGTAATTGAGTATTTTGTTCGTCAACCAGTTTGAAGCCAATACTCCCACTAAGAAAATAGCTGCCAAGGTGACTATTACGCCAAGACCCGGAAAGTATAATCCCTCTCGTTCCAGAATTCCCTTAAATATACCATCGGTTACAATAAACATCTTATAGAGAATGTAAAATGTCAGAACAATAGGTGTTAGAACGAGTAAGCCCTTTAGAAATATTCCAATAATTTTTTTCAAATATATCCCTCAATCCCCATCTAATACATAATTATTACCACCATTATTCTATCTTTTTTCAAGCTTGTCAAATTTCAGATCTAAGCATAAACATTAGTTTAGATAAAGTTAATATAACATATATTTGATTGATATAAATCACTGATTAGTTGCTTATCAAGGACAATTCCAAGCCAACCCACATCTTGTGTGTATAGAGGGGGGCTAAACTTTTGTTACCAGATTTCGAGGCACATTAGCCTTTTAATAAATCAATGAGAGTCCTTTACCGAACATTGGTTAAAGGAACTTTTTTTATAATTCTGATTTCAATATTAAACTTAATTCCTAAAGAGTTTGTCTTGAAAGGATTATTGAGTAAATGAGCAATTGGGTAGAGTATTTTATGAAAATCTGTAACTTTTTCATTACCTAGTACGTATAAAGAGTGTAATGGTAAAGAAAGCACAAAGACAACAAAGCTGAGAAATTCTTCACAGGCTGAAAATGATCGAAAAGGAGGAGGAAATATGTCGAAACGCTTGTATCGATCTAGCCTTAATAAACAAATAGGTGGGGTTTGCGGAGGAATAGCTGAGTACTTAGATCTTGACCCAAGTCTTGTCCGGATTGCAGCTATTCTACTAATGTTCGTTGGTGGAACAGGATTTTTGGCCTATCTGGTTGCCTGGTTCGTAATCCCATTAGATAGTTAAAGAGCATCTGCTACGAGTTCAGCTATATCCATACTTTGCATATCTACACTCTTAGAACTTACTGCTTCACTCAAGGTCTTCAAACATAATGAACAGGCACTAACCAAAATATCAGCCTCAGTTCTCATAGCCTTTTTGACTAAAAGGCTATGAATTTTTTTATCTCCCTTATCCTCCATCCATATACTACCACCACCTGAGCCACAACAAAAAGCCATTCCTTGATTATTCTTCATCTCGAGTAATTCTAACCCAGGAATTGCCTTCAAAACTTCTCTTGGAGCATTATAAACCTGATTGTATCTTCCTAAATAACAGGGATCATGGAAGGTAACTTTGCTTCCGTTGGATTCTTTGAGTATTATTCTCTCGGAACGAATAAGCTCTAGGATGTATTCCGAATGATGCATCACTTGATAAGAACCACCAAACTGAGGATAATCATTTTTCAAGGTGTTAAAGCAGTGAGGACAATGTGTCAAGATTGTTTTGAATTTATATCCGTTTAATGTTTTAACATTCTCATAGGCCAACTGCTGAAAGAGTTTTTCGTTACCGAGGCGTCTGACGGAATCTCCGCAACACTTTTCCTTTCCTCCCAATACCGCATAGTCAATTCCTGCTTTATCTAGAATAGTAATCATTGACTGAGAAACCTTCTGATTACGCGATTCATATGAGCCATAACACCCTAGCCAATACAGGACATCCGTCTGTTTTTTCTCACTCTGCTGTGGTGAGGATGCTAATTCTAAATTAGAAAAAACCGATCTTACATTGTTTCCCCAGGGATTTCCGAATTCAGAAATATTATTAAAGACCGATTGAATCTCAACAGGAAAACCATTATCTGAGGAAGTAAGGCCTCTGCGCAAATCAACAATTCTTTTTATATGTTCAATGTAGATCGGACATTTAACCTCGCAAAGTCCACAAGTTGTACATGACCAGAGGGTCTCTTGGGAAATCACCTGATCGATTAAGGTCGTAGCTTTTTTCTTAGAATGCTTTTTTAAGGTTTGTACCAAAACTCTTGGAGACAAGGGTCTTCCACTTAAATGTGCCGGACAGCCTTTCTGGCATCTTCCGCAAGAAATACAAGCATCTAATTCCAGCAGCTGTTTCATGCTAAATTCATTATAATACCCGGCCCCAACCCTCTTCTCACCTTCTGACAAACAATCAACCGGAGTCAAAGTGCCAATGTGTGAATTGGATTTTAAGAAGATATTAAGTGGAGAGGCAAACATATGAAACAACTTTGAATAAGGAATATAGGCAATAAACCCAAAGGTCAATAACATATGAAAATACCAGATAAAGGCATGGACAGATAGTGACAACTCAGTGGATAAACCGAATAATTGAAGCATTAGAGCAAACAAAAGCCCCACCGGTGACCACCATGCCCACGGGTCATATACAGAGTAAATTCTTAAACCCTCTAAGAAAAACCCCGTTAGCAGAATTGAAATTACAATGATTAATAAGAGGGCATCGTCTAGTGTATAATCCTCATGGTCGGGTTTATCGATATATCGTTTGTAAGCAGCCATCAATATTCCAACCATTGCCAAGAGTCCAGACAAATCGAGCAACAGGCTTAAAACTAAATACTTCAGCCCATAGAATAAGGGAATCCCAAAATGATCCTGAATAGCAATAACCAAGGTTCCGAAGGTTAAAACTATAAAACCATAGAAAATTCCTAAATGGGCATAACGGCGAAAGTCCCCTCTAAAAACTCCCTGGTCGTGCCTAGCCATTGTAGAAATAAACTCTCGAAGCCTCAAACTCAAATTATCAAATGCCAAAGCTCTCCCCTGCTGCCAACCCCTAATCTTGTTAATGGTTCCAATCGTAAAAACAACCAAGGCGATCAGAGCAAAAGCATACATTGTAGACTTCCCGTCAATATTCCAATAGAGCTGCCTAGTCGCCTCCATATTACACCCCAATCATAATCCAATTTAGTTTACTAATCTTGACGTTCACTTTGAGTTTCCAGCCAATTAATGACGTAGGTAAGTATTTCTTCTTTCGCCGGCTCATTATGTAGCTCGTGAAATAAGTCTTTCCAGATTTTTAGCGTACAATTTTCAGGTACAAAGGCTGCAAATTCCTTAGATCCTTCAGGAGATGTAATTTTGTCTCCTCCGCCATGCATTAGCAATAAAGGAAGATTAAATTGATCGGCATTTTTAATAGCCCAAAGTCCTGCGCAATCCATAGCTGTAAGTAAACCAAGAGAGATTTTATTATGAATATAAGGATCTTCTTGATAGGCTTTAATAACCTTCGGATCGTGAGAAAGGGCATCTAATAGTAGTCCACTGGAAACTGTAAAAGTTGGCCACAGCTTACTTAAAAATCTTACCAGTACCTTAAGCAGTGTTGGAGGTTCAACCCCTAACTTGAGCCAGGGACTTGTTACCACCACCCCGGAAAACTGGGGTTGTCGACGCAAAACATAATTTAGCACTAAGCTGCCGCCTAAACTGTGTCCATATAGAAAAGAAGGGAAACCTGGTAAACGTTTTGAGCACTCATTTTTAAAGCAGGTAATATCATCTAACAGCCTATCGAAAGATGGCGAGTGCCCTCGCTGGCCTTGTGACTTACCGTGACCGCGTTGGTCAAAGGCAGACAATGCAAACCCCGCCTGAGTTAGTTTCAGAGCCAGATTGGCATAGCGCCCACTATGTTCTCCTAAACCATGAACCAGGAAAACAACACCCCGAAGCTGACTGCTGACCGGCTGCCACTCCCGTGCAAAAAGTTTAGTTCCATCATTTGTCTTGAATTCAAATTCGGTGTACTTCATATTATCCGCCCTTCCAAATCGAACTCGCAAATTGACACCTTTCACTTTAACATATCATACAACAAATACTTCAACAAATCATATCACCAATTGTTTTACAGAAATATTAAGGAGCACTCGCAACGAGTGCTCCTTAATATTAAATTTCATAATTTCTTGATTACTCGCAAAAATAAAAACCGTTTTATAGGAATCACAATAACAGTGTCATAGCCAAGGGATTAAGATTCAAACTAACTGAGAAGAATGGAAGAATGTATTTAACCCATAAAATTATAAGGCAAATTTTGACCTTCCAAAGCTTTCGTAAGATTTGTCTGAGTGACTGTTTGATGGGAGGCATGCCACAGAACCTGTCCTTGGCTAATCAGCAGCGCTTGAGGAGATTGATGCTTAACCGTCATTTTTTCAGCCACAAAATTCGAAGTGGAGCGAGATTCAATCACTTTGATCATAACCACAAGCACTTCATTGTTGCTTTCCCGGATAAACTCCTGTACTTCCACCCAAGCACGAGCACTAATTGGGCAGGTTGTGCTGTGTTTAAAAATAAAAACTTTGCGTAACTGGGACTCAACTAAGATTCCTTCAAACTCTTCAACAGAACTGATTTCTCTGAACTCTGCCATTACTTCCCCTCCTTATATCCATTTAAGTGCTGCCAGCGACAAAAGATGTTATCAAAAAAATCAACGACAATAAATAATCCGACTCCAAGCAAGGCCATCATAATAATCCCCGCAAACATTTCATCCGGTGCAGCACGGCTCCAAGAATCCATGATGAAGTATCCTAAACCTTCGGTAGTTGCAAAGGACTCAGCAAAGAACAAAACCGCAATCGCTGTACCCATGCTTAAACGAAGGGATGTGAAGACATCCGGTAAACTTGCGGGCAAGAGTACATAGCGGTAGACTTGGAAACGGTTTCCCCCTAAGGAACGCAAAGAGGAAATTGTTTCTGACTGTACTTTACGAACCGCATCCCGAGTTGTGACTAATATTTGAAAAAAGACAATGAAGGTAATCAGGAAGATCTTGGAACCGTCGCCTAATCCTAGAAACAAAAGAATCAGCGGCAGAAAGACAATTTTAGGAATCGGATAAGTGATATAGACTAGGGGTGCTAAAAATCGGTCTATCCGACCTTCGTAGCCCATAATTATACCCAAGGGTAGTCCGATTAGAAACGCAGTCAATGTTGATAATACTACCCGATAGGTACTAACCCAGAAGTGTTTTCCGAGATCTGCTTCAAATAAGCGAATAGTGGCGGCGATTGCCGCCTGGGGTGTCGGTAAGAGGGGGGTCTGAAGACTCCAGGCTGCATATTGCCAAAGAGCCAGTAAAAATACTATAGCACCTAAATAGCCCCAGGACTTCCCTTGAAATACTTTACCTTGCAGATTCATCAAGTCCACCCCTTTCAAGAAGTGAACGTACATAGCTGGTCTTCTGGAAAAACTCTTCTGTCTGACGATAGCCAGGTTTTCCAACTAGTGGGTTCGATATTTCCCCCACAACTTTTGTTGGTCTGCCATCAAGAAGCACCAAAATACGGCTTCCTAAGAAAACAGCTTCTTCAATACTATGCGTTACTAAAACTGTTGTCAACCTTTGTTCCTGCCAAATCTCTAAGAGCAACCCTTGTAGTCTTTCCCGAGTTAAAGCATCTAAAGCTGACAAAGGCTCGTCCATTAACAGCAAATCCGGTTGGAGAGTTAAGGCTCGAGCCAATGCGACTCTCTGCCTTTGCCCTCCACTTAATTGACTGGGAAAATTGTGTTTCACTTCTCCTAGGCCCATTTTCCGAATCATTTCCTCAACGAGGGGTTTATAGTTTCTCTTAACCGTATGCCTGACTCGTAACCCTAAACTTACATTTTGCTCAACTGTAAGCCAAGGAAATAGCCCATACTCCTGTAGTATAAAAGCTGTTTTCTGACGGGTACCTTTAACAGACTCGCTAAAAATCTTAATATTGCCCGCCGTAGGCTTCAGTAATCCTGATAGCAGGTAAAGAAGAGTACTCTTGCCACAGCCTGAAGGGCCGATCAAGACTAAGCTCTCTCCCCGTTCAATCGTCAAATTGAAATCATCGTATACTTTAACCTGTGACTTTCCTTGATTATAGATGAAATCACAGTGCGAAACTTCAATCACAGGTTATTCTCTCCTTTTCCAAGGGATATTAGGCATAAAGTGAAAATCTCAAGAACCTAATCAACTGACTATTTAAGACTACGAGCTGGGCAGAAGATTGGGATCAACTAGTTCTTGGTAGTTATAAGCTTGGGGAATGAGGTTCTTTTCTACCATCCATTTCATCACACTCTGAACCTCTTCCTCAGTTGGAAGCTGCAGCTTGGAGAAGGTCGGGGTTTGATAACTATCCTTCAATTCTTGAGGAATCTGGGCTTTTTCCAAGAATAGATCTCGATATTGATCCGGACTATTAGTCAAAGCTTGCCCGGCAGTACCATAGGCCCGAAGGACAGCTTTAATCCCTTCGGAATTATCGTTTATACTATCGGTTCGAAATAGGAAAACAGTTTGAGAAATATTCTTATAAGTATCATCAATAAGTAAGTGAGCTCCTTTTGCTTGAGCCAATGAGGCTAACGGATCCGGAAGACAAGCAGCATTGATCTGGTCTGATAGCAGCATATCTAAGCGCACCGGCATCTTAGGAATTGATACTTTTTTTACACTATCCAGCTGAACCCCTTTATCCAGGAGCATTTGATCACTGACATAGTCAATAATTGAATTTTGAGATATCCCAAGGGTTCCTCCCTTTAAACCAGCTAGGTCTTGGATACCGGATTTAGGAGAAGATAAAATAGCGAAACGCCCCTCCTTTGGGGTTGCCCCCAGCCCTATGGATGCGATCTTCACATCGGCACCTATCTTCTTTAATAAAGCAACTGCCAGCAAATCTGCTACTTGACCATCAATTTGTCCGGCTTGAAGTGCAGCATCTCTTTCCATTGCACTGGCAAAGCTGACTAGTTCTACTTGAACACCTTCTTTGGTGTATAGTTTGTCTTTTTCCGCAACATAGAAGGGCAAATTATCTTCAATAGGCAAGACCCCGATCTTAACTACTTTAGCTTCACTGATTGGAGACTGATTCTCCGATTTTTTAGGGGCTCCGCAGCCAAATACAAAAAAGGCAATACTTAGAACCATTAATACCAGACCAACCCTTGAAATTTGTTTTTTCATTTAATCGACACTCCTCATCTTGAAACTACCCTATTTTAACACAACATAAGCTATTCGACATTTTATCGGCATTACCTTTTAAAATGTTCTTCAAACCACTTATATAATTTATTGGACAATCTATTCTGCTCGATGTATTCCTCAGGAATCTCAAATGGGACAACCGGTGTTGATTCTAGTGCACGTGACAGAATTTCACGAAAGACTACAGCAGGTTCTGCCCCTCCTGAGGTAGTGAGGTAATGGTTATGATCCGTGTTATCATAACCCATCCATACTGCTGCCGTAAGTTCCGGTGTATAACCCACAAACCAAACATCTTTAACCCCTTTGCTGATGTCCGCGAATTCTTCGGTTTGGGGAAGTTCAACTGACCCTGTTTTGCCGGCTGTAGGTCGAGATAGCTTTGCATTTTCACCGGTGCCGTTTGTGACCACATCCTCCAGCATCAGGGTCATCATATAGGCTACGCTTGGAGTGGTCACTTGAGTTGTTTCAGGTTGAGCAAGGTAGAGCACAGTCCCTTCATCCGTAGTAATTTTACTTATGGCATAGGCTTTATTCATAACTCCGAGATTAGCAAATGCTCCATAAGCTTGCGCCATCTGTAAAGGTGTAACCCCTTGAGAAAGACCACCCAAAGCTAAACTAAGGGTGTGATCTTCTTTCTTCAAAGTGATCCCACACCTTTGCACAAAATCTACCCCGCTGTCTATCCCGATCTTATTAAGTAACCAAACTGCCGGCACATTCCAGGAGTGTCGAACAGCTTCTTGCATTGTAATATATCCACGATACTGATTGTCATAATTCTGAGGGCTGTAGCCATTAATATTTAGAGGGTGATCCTCAACCGTTGAATCCGAATTATAGCCCTTTTCTAAGGCCGGGGCATAAACCGACAAGGGCTTCAAGGTAGAACCCGGCTGGCGCAGAAATTGAGATGAAGCGGCATGGTTCAACCCGCGGTAAACTCTCGCCCCCCGATATCCGACTAATCCTCTGATCCCCCCGGTTTTATGATCCAATAAAACCACACCACTTTGAACGAGTTGGTCAGATGTCCCTTTGGGAAAGTAATGACTTTCTTCATAAACCTCTTCAGCTGCTTTTTGGACAAGAGGATCCATTTGAGTATAGATTTTCAGGCCACCCTTGAGAATTTGTTCTTCAGTAAATCCGATGCGATTAATAGCTTCATCAATAACATAATCAACGTAAGGTGAATACTGGCCTGAAAGGTCCTTTAGAGAACCTTTCTTTATAACAATTGGTTGCACAAGGGCCTTCTGATACTCTACTGAGGAAATATAATTCTGTTCCTTCATCAAAGCAAGTACTATATTTCTGCGTTCTAAAGACTTTTCTTTACTATTCAGCGGTGAATAAATGCTGGGGGCTTTTAGCAGCCCGGCAAGTAACGCAGATTCAGGTAATGACAGATCCTCAACCTCTTTATCAAAATAAAGTTGAGCCGCATTTTGTAGACCATAACAGCCCTCACCATAATATATTTGATTGAGATAAGCGACTAAAATCTCATCCTTGTCCAGCACAGCTTCAATCTTTAAGGCATAGGCCGCTTCATTTAATTTGCGGGCAAGAGTTTTATCCGAAGCTAAGAAAAGGTTCTTGGCCAATTGTTGAGTGATGGTGCTTCCACCTTCGGAAAAGTCACCTGAAATTATATCCCGATAAAGAGCACGGATAATTGAACGAAGATCGACCCCTTTATGCTCGTAATACCGACGGTCTTCTACTGCAATTACAGCATTTTTCATAACCAGTGGGATTTGCTGCCCTGAAACAGGTTCTATTCGTGATGATGAAAGCTGGGAAATCCGGTTGCCATTTTGGTCATACAAGTAGGAAGGTCGTGCCAGAGGTGTTTGTAACTTACTAATATCTAATGAGGATATATAAGCCGTAATTCCACCGGTCAAACAAATGATAAAAACTAAAAAAACAACTCCCAGTCTTTTCCAATATCTAGCAAAAAGTACACTCACCTTAGATTTCTGCCCCTGAAGTGTACTCATATCTTCCAACTAAATCCCTTCTTTCTATAATCCTATAAATGAACTTTGATTAATTTCGAGACTCTTGCTTCTAACAATTGGGTTTTCCTTAAGCTTATTTTACCACAATGTACTTACAACAAAAGCTGAAACATGTCAAAGAAATAAGAAAGGTAATTATTCACCATAATGACAAGAGCCTCTCACCAACTTTATGAAGTCAGTAAAAGGCCGGAAAACTCGATGAGTATATATATCATATTCTGAAGCACCTAGGGATTTAAGATCGTATTAGAACAGGGTGTCTTACATTTAAAGAGCTGATGTGTCCACCGGACTAATCCGCTTTCGAGCTGGGGTTAAAATTGCCAGAATTCCCCCAACGATGACGAATCCCCCTCCCACTGCCTGCAAGAGGGTTATATTCTCATTGAATATAACAACCGCTAAAATAACAGTCATCACAGGCTCAGTTGTACTGATAATTGAGGCAGAAGTCGGACCCATACGCTTCATACCCTCAAAAAATGTCAGCATAGCTAATATCGTCGAGAACAGAACAATACCCCCAATTCCCAGCCACGTGCCCCAGGAAAGATTCCAGGTTGTTCCGCCTATTGGTAAACCGATTAGGCCATAGGTAAATGCTGCAGAGGTCGAAATTACAGAAGTACTTACTAAAGGAGTTGTTGTTTTTAACAACTTGTTGCCAACGATTATATAAAACGAGTAGACGAAGGCAGCGCTAAGAGCAAGTATAACCCCCAGATAATTAATCCCTTCCAATGCTATGCCTAAAACCAAGACTAAACCAAAGGTTGCGATAATCAAGCCAGCCAACTTGAGTAAAGAAAATTCTTCTTGCTTTGTCAAAACTGCTATGATGGTAACAATAACGGGATAGGCATATAGAAGCAACGCAGCTAAAGATGCCGGGATATATAATACTGAAGATATGTACAAACCGGCCATCATAGAATATCCAACTCCGCCCATGCCCCATAGTATCAGCCAAGTCTTAAGGGGCATGCGCGGGAATCCTTCTCGCCAAATAGTTATCGCCCAGAATACTAAGGATGCTATGGAAAACCTAACAAATAATACGGTAGAAAGACCTGCCCCTCCTCCAAAAACTACTTTTCCTAAAATCGGGTACAAGCTAAAACCAAATGTGGAAATAAGTATTAATGAAACCGCTAATCCTGTCGACTCTTTTTGATTTATCATTTTTTTCTCCATATCATAAGCGGACTTATTTATCTCAGTCGATTAACATCTTTAACATCCTTTTACATCTTTTAGGATGATTACTCTATTATCCAGGATTCTTGAATTCCTGTCAATTAGCTTGTTTAGGACTTTTCTTTCATCCCTTTTATTTTTTGTCTTCTAATTTTATACCTTATAAGAAAAAGGGATCAAGCTATAAGCCTAATCCCAAGTTATATTAAATAACTTTTACTCGATTATTTAACATTCTTTATAGCATTTTCCCCAAATTGCTTTGTGACAACTTTCTCGTAAGGAGCTATTTTGTTAAGCTCTCCGGCATCTTTAATGATTTGCTGCAAGAGATAAAAATCATTTTCTTGGAGAATAGGGTCTGTTTTCCAAGAATTTTGTTCTTTATAACGCTTAATAGCACTAATAAGAATTTGGTCATTCTCTTCAGGAAATTGAAGTTTTATAGCCAAGGCAATTTCTTCAGGAGTATGGCTTGCTACCCACTTCTGTCCTTTATAGATGGCGTTGGTAAACTTCTGAATAAGCTCTGGATTTTTTTCGATCATGCTCTTCTTGGCAAAATAGGCAGTATAAGGTATTTCCCCACTCTCTTTACCTAAAGAAGCAACAATATAGGCTTTACCTTCTTTCTCCATGCTTGATGCAGTAGGTTCAAAGATAATTACATAATCTCCTTGCCCTCCGATAAAGGCACCGGGCATTGCCGCAAATTGCATCGTCGTGTCAATGGTGACATCTTTTCCTGCCGCCATACCATTTTTGCTCAACACATACTGGAGGACAATAGCTGGCATTCCACCTTTACGTCCGCCGATTACGGTCTTTCCTTTCAGGTCACTCCATTTAAAGTCAGGATCAGGTTCTCTGCCCATTAGAAAGGTTCCATCCCCGTTGGTCAACTGGGCAAAAACAACGCTGTTATCCTCTTTTCCCTCGTTATGAACATAGACGCTCGCCTCAGGTCCGGCGAAGCCAATATCTACTTGACCTGATAATACGGCAGTCATAACTTTATCTGCACCTTGGCCATTAGTTAGTTCTACCTCAAGCCCTTCCTCTTTAAAGAACCCCTTACTCATTGCTACATACTGGGGAGCATAGAAAACAGAATGGGTAACCTCTGATAATTTAACCTTAGTCAACTCACTTTGCTGGCTGCAACCAGAGAGCACCATAGAAATTCCAAGGATCACGGTAATAAGTACGGGCATAAATCTTTTTCTAAACATGTCGCTCCTCCTTTATATATTTAAGCTTTTACATACTGTCCTAATCATTGGATCAAGCCTTGTTTTTCACAAGCATCCTTTCAAGGTAAACCACCCCCTGATACATGACCGCTGCTGCCACACCTAAAATAATGACACTAGTCATAACTAGGTCTAGTTTAAAAACTTGCCCCCCGTAAACGATGAGATAACCTAACCCCGCTTTGGAAACTAAAAATTCTCCAACAATAACCCCTACCCACGACAAGCCCACATTGATTTTCAAAGCATTGATAATCGTAGGATAAGAAGCCGGAAGCACTACTTTTGTAAGAACTTGATATTTTGAACCGCCGAAGGTCTGAACAAGTTTGATCTTCTCTTGATCAACCGTTAAGAAGCCGTTTAACACTTCCAAAACTGTGACGATCAGTGAAATAGCTAAAGTCATAACAATAATCGCCGGAGGCCCTGCACCAATCCATACAATGAAAACTGGGCCCAAGGCAATTTTAGGCAAACTATTGAGAATTACTAAGTATGGTTCTAAAATTTTGCACAAAAATTCAGACCACCACAACATTATGGCTATTATCGTCCCGACAAGGGTTCCTAAGACAAAGCCCAAGAAGGCTTCCCAACAGGTTATTCCAATATGATGAAAAAGAACCCCATCTTCATAAAGGCGAACCATTGTATTAAAAACTCTCGACGGCTGACTTGTAATAAATGGATCTACTATTTTGGTATTAGCACATATTTCCCAAAGCAAGAAAGCCACACCAAAGATTAGTATTTGAATGACCCGCACTGAGATTTTTTCCATCCTAACTCGGTGTAAGTAATCAATGTGTTCCTGAGAAATCTTTGTGACTTGAGTCTCCTTCGAAACCCTGTCGTCTTTCAACTTAGACATGGACATCTAACCCCTTCCATATCTCTTGAAAATAATATCTGAATTCGGGAGTCTCCCGAGACGAAAAGGGGGTTCTGTTCTTTATATCGAAATTAATTTCATAAATATTTTTCACTTTGCCAGGTCTTTTGGAAAGCAGAATAACCCGGTCAGACATGCTTATGCTTTCGGATATGTCATGGGTAACAAGTAAGGCGGTTTTATTCTCTTTTTTGATAATGTCATAGATATCATCGTTAACAATTAAACGAGTCTGATAGTCTAATGCCGAAAAAGCTTCATCTAATAACAGGATTTGGGGATTGGTCACCAGAGTTCTAATAAGAGCCACTCTTTGTCTCATTCCCCCAGAAAGTTGATTGGGATATTTGTCCTTAAATTCATAAAGCCCATATGTTTTTAGAAGTTTAATGGCATGCTCTTTTGCAGAGCTTGTAACAGTTTTTCGAATTTCCAGGCCGAGCATAACATTTTGAAAGATTGTCCTCCAGTTAAAAAGGTGATCTTTTTGTAACATATAGCCAATTTTCGGAGATGTCCCCGTGACCTTTTCCCCCGATAAGAGAACCGCACCTGAGGTAGATGCTATTAGGCCTGAAATGATTGATAATAAGGTTGACTTCCCACACCCGCTTGGGCCGACGATACTTACAAATTCTCCATCTTGAACCGAAAAATTGATATTTTCCAGCGCTGTAATTTCCCCGTTTAGAGATTGATATTTCATGCCAACATTATGAACTTCGACAACTGGTTTCAATGGCATCCCCCCCTTAAGCACATCCCGGTTTTTAATAGTGTATTGGGAAGTCTCCTAAACGGTGAGGGATTCGAAAATTTACCAGTTTTCTGAGTTTAAATATTAGAAGCCAGAATTAGTTAAAAAAAGGTGTTGTGGTGTTGTGGGGACGGTCCTTTTAACACACGAATGTGTGTTAAAAGGACCGTCCCCACAACACCACAACACTAATTATTCTGTAAAACCTTTTTCCTTCATATCACTAGCCTTTTGAAATAAGGCCATTCCAGTATTCATTTTTCTAAAATTTAACCGTTCGTAAAACTTTTCTTTGCCAGGTGATGCATATAAAATTAAGTTGCACATTGGAAGAGATTTTACAATATTATTGATAATCATTCGTCCTATCCCTTTGCCTTGATACTCCGGTAATACTGCAATATCATATAAAGCGGCTTGATATACTCCGTCTGAAATTGCACGACCAAAACCAATCAGTTTTTCTTCGTTAAAGACAAATACTACCGTTTGACTGTTTTCAAAAGCTTTTTGATGGATTTCCGGAGCATAATTAGCCATGCCAACTTTTCTTAAAGTTTGAGACACATAATTCCAGTCAATATTCAAACAATTATTCTTGATTATAAAGTCCATAAGCTTCCCTCCTGAAATAATAGCCTTATCCTACCAACATGTAACTCATTAAAGGAGTAATGCGCAAAATGGAAATAACTACGATAGTAAAAGATACTCCCATGCTTACGATGTTTGGAATAATATTTATTGTGGTATTTGATCCTACTTTTGTCGCGAATAAGAATAATGTGCATAAGAGCGTCAGTCCATGGCTTTGGCTAACGTGGTAAGCTTATTGAGCGTCTTCCAATTACGTACAGTAGCTGATACACCAAGTTTATAAAGGTTAGTAGCAAGCTTTGAATTTCTAATACTATGATTGAATAAGAGAAATACGTCTCGCCCTATAATTCGATACTGGTCGTTTACTTCTCTGTAAGCGTCCAGCAATGCAATATTTTCTTGCAAGGGTAGGTGGGTTAATAGTGCTACATATTGACTCTCTGCTTGAGTAGATGCCTCCGCATCAGCTAATTCTTCCGCTGAAAATGGGCAATTAGAAACCAGTTGTTCCAACTCCGCCGACGTTCTCAAAATAACCGTAAATGGAAATCCAAAAACCGCCTTAATTTCATGCTCAATTTTTCCCCGCAGAAATTCCTCTCCTTGGTTTGATTTGAATAATACGTTGCCACTTTGTATATATGTCTTGACATCACAAAGTCCGATAGCTTCAAATACTTTTTTCAATTCAGCCATCTTTATAACATTCTTTCCACCTACGTTTATTCCTCGCAATAGTGCTATATAAACAATCATAATTACAGGTCCCCTTTGTCAGTAATCATATGCAAAGGTGGTACAATGCCGTCCAACTTTAATCAGCAGATAAGATGGGATTATACAATTACTGCTCTCATCTTCTGCAATTTCGCTTTGTATTCCTCTGTGCGAAGGAAAAAGCTGTTTAAGCGGATGTTTTGAATTGGTTCATAATTCTCTTTAAAAGGTTTTTTGTAGCTATCTTGGTTATTTTCATATCCATTGTTTACACATGGAGATCTAATTTATCAATTGCAACTCTAATCCGTTCACAACCTTCTTCAAGAGTTGAACGAGAGCAACCGATATTAAGACGGGCAAAGCCTTCTCCGCCAGGGCCAAATTGAAAGCCTGGATTTAGTCCCACCCCAGCCTTGTGTACTAAGAACTTCTGTAATTCCTTGGGATCCATCCCTAAATCCCTGAAGTCTAACCAAGCCAAATAAGTCCCTTCGGGCTGAATCAGCTTAACATGAGAGATTTGAACAAGTGACGATATTAAGTAATCGACATTTCCCTGTAAATAGTCCATCAACTGATTTAGCCAATCCCAGCCATATTTATAGGCTGCTTCTAAAGCCGTAATACCAAAGACATTAGGATTATGTATCCCAGTCAAATCCCGAGTCGCTAGAAAAGCTTGTCTATAGTCCGGATTCGATATAATTAAGTTGGACGTCTGTAAACCAGCAAGGTTAAATGTCTTGCTTGGTGCTGTACAAACTACCGACTGAAGAGCTATTTCAGGTGAGAGAGTAGCAAAGGGAATATGGCGATGCCCTTTATAAATAAGATCTCCATGAATTTCATCAGAGATTACTAAGACCTTATAGGTGAGACAAAGTTTTCCCAAGCGTTCGAGCTCCTCCCGCTCCCAAACCCGCCCAACAGGATTATGAGGGTTACACAGAATCATCATCTTGACTCCGTTAGAAAACTTGTCTTCTAAATCCTTATAATCCATAACATAGCGGCCATTTTCAAAAATTAGTTGGCTATTGACTAGCTCACGATGGTTATTTTTAATAGCGTTAAAAAAGGGAGGATATACAGGGGACTGCAGAAGAACTTTATCTCCAGGCTTTGTTAAGCTTTTTACTAATTGATATAAGCCAAAAACGATTCCCGGACTAAAGGTCACCCAATCTCGTTGGATCTCCCAGCCAAAGCGCTGGTGCAGCCAGTTAGTTAAGGCCTCATAATAACCGTCCATTCCATCTGAATAGCCAAAGATTCCATGCTTAGCACGATGAACTAAGGCTTCAATAACAGCCTCAGGAGCTTGAAAGTCCATATCTGCAACCCATAAGGGCAAAACATCTTCACGTCCAAAAATCCGCTGATTGAAATCCCATTTTACAGAACAAGTCTGGCGACGATCGATTATCTGATCAAAATTACAGTTCATTTTCATCTACTCCTTTCGTGTTGAGGGGACGGTCCTTTTAACACACATTTGTGTGTTAAAAGGACCGTCCCCTCAACACGCTTATTCGGCGGCTTCCTTAATTGCCTGGACTATTTTATTGTACCCAGTACATCTACATAAATTACCGGCTATTGCAGTTTTAATCTCTTCTTCCGAGGGAGTAGGATTCTTCATTAATAGTGCTTTAGCTGACATTAACATTCCCGGAGTGCAAAATCCACATTGAACAGCACTATTTTTGATGAAGGATTCCTGTAATTTGTCTAGTCCATCTGTTTCAAGAGCTTCAATTGTCAGGATCTCTTGACCTCTAATTTGGGATGCAAGAACCAAACAGGAATTAACAGCTTTACCATTTATAATTACCGTGCAAGATCCGCACTCTCCTTCACCACACCCTTCTTTAGTCCCCGTTAGCCCTAGTTCTTCTCTCAACAAATCAATCAACCTCAGGGTTGGAGAAACCGTCAGATTGTACATTTTTCCATTAACCGTAAACTCAATTTGCATGCTTGCCACCCTTATCCTCTGCCTTTTGATATTCTTTTCCTAAATACATATCTTTACTCATCCCATTAATAAAGGACACGTCTCATTCGTACCTCATGCCTGAAACATCGCGCCTCGCATTCAGAGCAGCTATAATCTTTTCCGGTGTCAGAGGCAAATTTGACAAAGATGTGCCCAAGGCATTGTTAACAGCATTGACTACCGCCGCGGCCACCGGAACAAAGGCAATTTCTCCAATACTCTTTGCGCCATAAGGCCCTTTATCTCCACCCTCTTCGATCAAAAGAATTCTCACCTCAGACATGTCCGGTGCATTAAGTACATGATAATTTTTCAAGCTTCTGCTTAGAATACTTCCATCAGTCTTAACCTTTATTTCTTCGTATAGAGCATAACCAATCCCCATTTGCACAGCGCCTTGAATCTGCCCCTCAACCATCCCGGGATTGATAGCTTTACCAATATCATGGGCCGCCAAGTAATCCTTTACCTGGACTCTTCCCGTGGCTGTGTCAACTTCCACCTCGGCAAAATGTACAGCATAAGCACCTGGGTTGGACGTCCCATGATAGGTATGAGTAAGCACGATGTCCGTATTATACTTAAGTTTGGCGGTTGTGGCGATTTCTCGATAACTTAGAGAGTGCTGTTCATCTCCCCTAACCCATACTCTGCCAGCGCCATTTTCTAAAGACTCAATAGGTGTATGGAATATTTGTGAAGCACATTCCAATACTTTTTCTCTTACCCTCTGGGAAACTTCGTAGGCACAAGCGCCACATATATAAGTAACCCTGCTACCGTAAGAACCAAAATCATAGGGACCGTTTTCCGTATCCGCTTCTAAGGTCGTAATAAATTTAGGGTCGATGTCTAGGACTTCTGCAACAATTTGGGTAATCGAGGTAATGGTTCCGCACCCTAATTCATGGAGACCGGTGTTCAAAATGAAACTGCCATCCTCATTCATTTTCAAGGTCATGGTACTATGTTCGGGAAATCCTCCGTACATTCCATTTTTATGGGCAGCACAGGCTAATCCTACTCCTCTGCGGAATCTGCCTTGATTCGGCGCTATATTCCATCGGTGAAACTTCTCACTCCAACTGAAGGTTTCGGCACCTTTCAGGAGACACTCTCTGACACGAGCATTCCCTAAAGAAATTTCAGAGGTCTTATCTAAGTCATAAGGATGGATAAGATTCAGGAGCCGAAATTCTATAAGATCTATTCCTAACCCTTTCGCCACAGCATCCATATGAATTTCGAGAGCAGTCATGATTTCCGGTGCACCCCATCCTCGTGCTCCACCGGCTACAGGGGTGTTGGTATAAACGGTTTTGCCCCTGTGTTCATAGTAAGGGATTCTGTACAATTTACATATCTTCTTGGCCATTACATAAGTATTGTCAATAGAACTTGTCGCATACGCTCCGGCGTCTAATACGGTATCTACTCTACAGTCAACTAATCGACCATCTTGGTTAACCAGGGTTCTTACCCTGGAACTCGTTGCGGGTCGGGTCATTGTAGATATAATGGTCTCTTCTCTCGTCAAGGTTAGTTTGACCGGACGCTTTACCTCCTTGGCCAGAAAAGCAGTTAGGGGTTCAAAAATAATTTCTTGCCTGCCGCCGAAAGACCCCCCCATAGGAACTTTAATGACTCTGACTTTGTTATAACTCAGTTCCAGCAAATCAGCTACCACAGTTCTTACCCCAAATACTCCTTGGCAGGCAGCCCAGAGAGTGAGCTTGCCGGAACTGTCGTAATCCGCCAGACAAACATGGGGTTCCATAGCCGCATGATGCACTTTTTGAGTATTGGTTAAAGTTTCAACCTCAACACAGTTTTCGGCAAAATCTATCTCCCCGATTTTGTATTCAAATTCATGGAGCAAGTTCCCTGCAGAATGAATTTTGTCCGCCTGTTCCTCAAGAGCTTTTTCGGGAGTATTCAGCACACGCAATTCTGCATAGTCTACTTGAATAAGATCAATAGCCCGGGTGGCGATTTCTTTGCTGACAGCTACCACAACGGCAATGCGATCTCCGACAAAGCGAGCCTTCTCTGTTAAAAGACGCTCATCCTCTAAGCAAAACTCTTGGTCAGGCACTATTCTATAACGACTGTAGGTTTTAGCAGGAGTATTTAGATGAGTAAATACTCTTACAACTCCCGGTAAAGCCTCAGCTTTACTCGTATCTATATTGGTAATGTGAGCATGAGCGATTGGACTCAAAAGCAGTTTGGCATATAACATATTTGGCAGACTCATATCACTTAAATATTGTAGACTACCGTTTACTTTCTGCTCTGCATCATGAATTGGAAAAGTGCGCCCGACATATTTATAATCCTTGTCCAATACTCTCACTCCTCAGCTTTACCTTGTGAATCTACGTTAACCCTTTTCAACGTTGATTTGTTTACTCATTGTACAGACATTACTTTTGGTATATATTCTAAATATCTTTATATAACAAGATCGAAAATCAAACCTAGCAAGGAGGCTAATACAATGTTTAAGTTTAATGTCGAGGAAGAACTATGCTGTAAAATAGAAGGCACGGGTAAATTCATTGCTAAAAAAGGAACCATGGTCGCCTATAAAGGGAACTTTAAGTTTGACAAGATGTTGCTGGGACCAGACAATGGCGGAGGTGTCATGGGCTCTCTGCTTGGTTTAGCCAAAAGAACTCTAACCGGAGAAAACATAGAATTAATGACCGTCGAAGGGACGGGAGTCATTTATTTAGCAAAAAATGCTTATCATGTCTCCGTTTTCGAACTTGAACCCGGGGATTGTCTTTCTGTTGAGAGTGAAAATCTACTAGCCTTTCCCACTGACTTAAAATATGATGTGCGTTTAATAGGAAGCGGAGTATTATCACAAAAGGGATTAGCCTCCACTGTTCTCACAAATATATCAAATCAGCCACAACAAGTTGCGGTAATGACTGATGGCAACCCGCTAATGTTAGAAGCACCTTGTGTTGTCGATCCAGATGCTGTCGTAGCCTGGACAAGCAGTCCTAACGGCGGCGGGGATCCAAGCGTGTCTATGAATAACTTCAGCTGGAAAACAGCGATTGGACAGACCTCCGGAGAATCGTATCAATTCCAATTTAACCAAACAGGTCAAATGGTTCTCGTTCAACCCTCCGAACGATTATCCGAATTAAAAATTAGTGTGGATTAGTATGTAAAATATCGCCTTATTGTTGATACTCAAATATGTGTTTATCAAATCTAGCTTTCTATTAATTATAGCATTATTGCTACTGTTATGTTCAGTCAATTCATCCTAATCGAACCATTTTATTTTACGGAGTGTTATATCTCTGCAGGTAGAAAGAAGCAAATACGCTTATTTGTAGATAACAAAAGTCCCCTCGTCAATTTAAACGAGGGGACTTTCTGTAATGCATTGACATCTTACTACTTATATCCACTCATGATGAAATGATAATCATAGTTTGTTTCTAACTCTTAATTACGCCAGTTTAAAGCTCTAAAGAGCGCAGTAGCACCTTCAGCACGGCTCACAGTATCACGTGGTGCCAGAACTTGCCCTTCTACCTTGATTATCCCTGTACTGCTGGCTAGAGCAATATATCCCAGGGCATCCGAACTGATTTGATCAGAATCCTGAAAACTTACTTTGTAAATATCCTTGAGCTCTGCAAGCTTGTTCAGCTGGATGTAGCGGAGTAGGACTTTAGCGAGAAGTTCTCTATTTACAGGATCTCCAGGCTTCAGATCTTCTTTCAGCCAGCCCAGTTCTTTAGCTTTACTGATAATCTCTTTATCGGTAAGGCCAGTATTTCCCCATAATCCAAAACGGCTAAGGTACATAGCCCGCAGCATTGAACTTACGCTCATTTTCTCAAGGGGTTTAAAGCTATTGCCATAATCCCCAAATAAGCCGGCTTGCCCAAGTACTGTGATCTCCGGTGCTCCATTAACGCCAGCCAGATCGCTGAAGGTAAAGGGTTTGGGACCTTTTTCAATAGGCTGACCCTGATAGTCCAGTAATTCACCACTTTTGGCATCCAGAATGTTGGAAACTTGTATATTGCGATCTTTGATTGGCAAATACACTAACCGCAAGTCTCCGGGTATTCCATTGCTATATATACGAACATAGGTGAGGGTTAAGGAACGTGCTTTCAGAAATGATTCTACAGCTTTGTCTTTGCTGAGAATTCCCGTTACACTTGGCAAATCATAGTCTGACCAGTTTAGTTCATAATTCGTAACTTTGCCGGACACAGGATCCACATTGACAATCATGCTATTTTCCGGGAACGCTACCCCATTAACAACCCGACCATATGAAAAGGCTTGATTATTCCATGGTTCAGGGTTCATTTTATACATCAAATCCGTTTCCGGATCTAAGGTGACTTGAGTGAAACGTTCAGGCTGAACTTTTTTAAGAAATTCTTCAGCAACTTTTTGGGCTGCTGCCCGGTCTAGTTTGACATCATCTTTGCCGTTTTGTTGAGTAGAGATGGAAAATCCAAGTAGTTCGCCCGTTGTTGCACTTACTCTTGCATTAAGATATTGGGGGTTTCCCAGCTCTTTATCCGTTTCAACACTGTTCCAGTCAAAACTCCAAATACGCTTATCAGTACTGCGCCAGTCTTTACTCAAATTAGCACTGCTTAATGTCAGGCTATTCGGAATCTCAACCCAACGCTTCACAGCAGCAATTGCCTCATCTTGTTTAAGAAGCTTTGAGGTTCGTTCTACTTCTTGTTGTTCCTGAGGAGTTAGAATTTGTGACGAGTTACTTGCCTGACTAGCCTTTTCTGCCTCGGCTCTGCCCATACCACCAACTCCGTAGGCGTCTGTAGACAACCACTCACCCGGATTGAGTTGAAGGGGTTTACCCGTTAAAGCATCAATTGCCCCACCACTATTGTCCCCGGTTAATTGGTAAACAAGCTTTGCTTCTTGCTTTTGACCTACAAGCATAGGTTTGTATCCTGATGGAACCCAATACAAGAGTTTGAAAAATGGTGCTTCAGCAAATGCTTGCTGGGCTTTTTCGACACTAATCACTCCATTTACATCAGGTGCCTTGACATCATTCCAATTGAGAGTATAGGAATTAATGTGTCCATCTTTACTGGAGACTTGTACATTTACTCCATTGCCAAGAAAGGGTACGCCATTTATGAAGCGTTGATATTGAACCGAATAATAAAACGGGCCATAACTTAGGGGTACAACCTCCGACTCACTTGGAATTAACTTCAGTTCCTCAGTTCTCTTACCCAATAACTGGCTCAACAACTTATCGCTGATTTCTTGAGCACCCTCTTTATTAATGGTCGGAACTGGGGGGCTACTGGCCAATTGATCTTCATTTTTCCAATAATTCATGCTGACAATATCACCATTAATGGCATTAACTTCTGCTGCGAACTCTCCTGGTTGTTCCGATGTGCCGTTCCAACGTAAAGCCCAAACCTGGCGTCCATTATAAGTATTATAAGAAGAGTTAAAATCCTTATATTGATTAGGAACGTCAAAGTTAGTCTTAACAATCTGAATTGCTTTTTCCAGACCCACCTGAGGTGCGGCCAAAATCCCTACAGCTTCAGCAGAACTAATTTCCCCAGCCAATACGATAGGCGCAGAAACTGTTGGAACAAGTAAAACTGCAACTACAGCCGCGGCCAAGAAAGAACGCCAATTTTTCTTCATTGTATTACCTCCAATTTCGTGATTCAATGTTCGATATTCGCCTATCGAACTCTATTGATTTATAGAGAAAAAATGATCTGTCCAGCCAAGGCTGAAATACTACTGCTCGACTTCTCCTATCCCCTCCTTCTGCTTATACTATATTCTTGCTCCTTGGGCATACATGATCAATATGATCTAAGTGATATGCTTTCAAGCTCTACACTTCTTATAGACGTAGTTTAGCGGTGTTTCTGACAATAAACTTATCGACATTTTTATGTATAATTCGCAGATTGTCGTATTGAATATCGACGTTACGCTACTACTTAGAGGCTGACTATAGGTAAATAGGCCATTTGCTTAAGAATACGCAAATGACCTACTTATAAGTATTACAAAAGTCTAGCCCTTGTAATACTTTTCTCACCATATTTCTCTTTGACTAGATCAAGCACTTTAGTAAGGTTCTCTCTTTCTAGCCGAGGCTCTTCAAATAAAGAAATTTGATTTTCGTGCTGATCTGTCAGGTTCGACATGGTAACCCCTATCAAGCGTAGAGGCTGTTTAAGGGATAATTCCCTTAACAAGCTACAAGCCTCTTGAAATATAACATCATCAAGATCCGTCGCCCGATGAATAGTCCGTGATCGGCTTAAGGTGCGAAAATCTTCATAACGGACTTTCAAAGTTACAGTTCTTCCTCTTAACGCCTCTTTACGCAAACTTCGACCTACGTCAATAGCCAGCATTAACAAGGTCTTCTCCAGCAAATCACCATCGCTAATATCTGACTCAAAGGTGATCTCTCGACCGATGGACTTAACCACCCGGTCGCTTTCCACAGGTCGATGGTCAATTCCCCGTGCCAATTGATAAAGCTGACTTCCTAATGAACCAAAGAGCTTAGTTAAGAACTTCAACTCTAAACTACGCAAATCTTTGACTGTATTTATCCGATGCCTGTGCAATTGCTCCGCTGTTTTTTCACCGACTCCCCAAATTCTTTCGATTGGCAGCGGATCAAGAAACTCTTGAACTTTATCCGAGTGAACAACCACGAAACCATCAGGTTTTTTCAGATCTGAAGCAAGCTTTGCTAAAAATTTATTACATGCAAACCCAACAGAAGCCGTTAAACTTAATTCTTGCCGGATGCGCCGTTTAATCGTTAAGGCAATGTCCTCTGCCGGCCCAAATAACCTAGTTGAACCTGTAACATCCAAAAAGGCCTCATCAAGGGATATTGGCTCTACTATTGGGGTGTAGGTCAAGAATATTTGCCTGATTTGCCAGGATACTTCCCGATATTTCTTGGCATTCACCGGCAGGAAAACCGCATCAGGACAGCGCCTGGCAGCCTCTGCAACAGGCATTGCCGAACGTATTCCGTATTTACGGGCTTCATAGGATGCCGCAGAGACGACCCCCCGGCTATTCGGCCTGCCTCCGACTACGACAGGTTTACCCAACAAAGAGGGATTGTCCCGCTGTTCAACAGAAGCATAGAAAGCATCCATATCCACATGTAATATCTTGCGATAGTTCGCCAAATCTTCCATGATTTCCTCAATAGTTAAGATACTATTCTTCTTGTTCTTCTTTCATGGGACAAGAATTGGTCAGGTCGACAACTGCTGAGACTTCTTTCCATTCTGCTTCTTTAATATTAATAGTTTCTAAGAGCAAGATAAGATCCGATCTGCCAAAATATGCAGGATTTCCTTGAGGATCTAAGGTCATTAAAACCACCGGCATACCTTTAAACACAGGGAGTAATCCTTTTATAATGGTTGAAGCATTAAATGAATTCTGGAATACGGTTGGTTGTACTGAAACCACGGCAATTGTTTTGTCTTGTACTGTTACAACAGTGCTTTCAAATGTAGTGTTCAATGTAAAATTCATCTCCTAAAATATCAAATCATTCCACCAGTTCTAGTTCGACAAACAGTCAGAAAACCCTTTTACTCTAGAAAAGGCAATCCGAAAAATCTAAAGACCTCAAAAGGCAGCCCCACCCTAACACTCCCTGCTTATCCTCTGCTGGCATCGGTGTTTATCCTCTGAAATAGTTTACCCCTCCGGCAAAAATCGGCTGATACTTATTGCCCGGAATATTTTTAGCGATTTCAGAACCAGTTCTTTCCGAATGGGCCATTTTACCCAAAATACGTCCATCGGGACTAGTAATTCCTTCGATGGCTTCAAAGGAACCGTTGGGAGTATAGATAACATCATTGCTTGGGTTTCCCTTTAAATCCACATACTGAGTGGCCACTTGACCATTGTCAATTAAGGTTTGAATTATTTCTGAATCTGCGACAAACCGTCCTTCTCCATGGGAGATAGGGACAGTATGAATATCTCCTAAATTCACCCCGCTAAACCAAGGAGATAGGACAGAGACAACTTTAGTCTGTACCATGCTGGAAACGTGACGCCCAATTTTGTTGTAGGTGAGGGTTGGCGAATCTTCCATTAGATCAATGATTTCTCCATAGGGAACAAGACCCAGTTTGATCAATGCCTGAAACCCATTACAAATCCCGAGCATTAAACCATCCCGTTGATTCATAAGTCCAGCAATAGCTTCACTAATCCAAGGATTTCTAAACATCGTAGCAATAAATTTACCGGATCCATCCGGTTCATCTCCCGCACTAAAGCCCCCGGGCAGCATGACGATCTGAGCCTGTTGTATCTTTATAACCATCTCTTTGATGGATTGCTCTACATCTGAAGCAGTCAAATTCCTGATGACTAAGGTTTCAACGATTCCACCAGCTTTCTCGAAGGCTTTGGCCGAATCATATTCACAATTAGTACCCGGGAAAACCGGGATAAAGATTCTTGGTTTTGCCACTTTAATTGATGGAGTAAGGGTATTGCGCAACTTGAAATTCACATTTTGTGGCTGAGCAACTTTTTCCGTTTGGGTTGGAAAGACTTTTTCCAAGGGTTTTTCCCATGCCTGATAAGCTGTGTCTAGGTCAATGTTTACACCCTTGAGCGTTATCATCGGTGTTTCCTGGGTTACCCCCAGCAATTGATACTCTAGAGAACCAAAGGCTTCAGTTAAATCCAAGGTTCCATTTATTTCCAAAACAATAGAGCCATAATCAGCGGTAAACAGCTGCTTGACATCGATTTGGCCTTCTAAAGCTATACCGATTCGATTACCAAAGGCCATCTTGCTGAGTGCTGCTGCAAGTCCGCCCATCCTAACCGTATGAGATGCCAAAACACTTCCTGATTGGATCAACTCGTAAATCTTCAAATAGCTGGCACTTAGTTGTTCAAAATCCGGGACATGATGTTCATCTCGAATGGCCTTCACCAAGACTACTTGACTGCCTGCTTTTTTAAATTCTTGAGAAATAACCTTATCTGCCTCAACCACATTGACCGCAAAAGCCACCAAAGTTGGAGGAACGTGCAAATCCATAAAGGTTCCCGACATGCTGTCTTTTCCGCCGATAGCCGGAATTCCAAGTTTCTTCTGAGCATAGAACGCTCCCAACAAAGCACTGAAAGGCTTCCCCCATTTTTGCGGATCAGCTCCTAAGCGTTCAAAATACTCTTGCAGAGTTAGTCGAACCTTACGATAATCCCCACCTAGTGCCACGATTTTTGTCACCGCATCAACGACGGCATATAAAGCACCATGAAAGGGACTCCACGTAGCTAATTGTGGATTATAACCATAAGTCATCACCGTCGCCGTATTTGTTTCTCCTGTTAATACCGGAAGCTTAGACACCATACCTTCAGATGGAGTAGCCTGATATTTGCCGCCTAAGGGCATCAAGACGGATGACATCCCGATTGTACTGTCAAACCTTTCCACTAATCCCTTCTGACTGCAGACATTCAGATCCGTTAAATTAGCAAGCCAAGCCTCTTTCACTAATGAAGCGTCGTTTTCCAAACATTCAAGAGTATTAGGAGCTATTTTTTGTTCGACTATTTCCGGCAGACTGCTGAAGTAATCCCGACCAGCCTCAGGAAGAGAAACCTGAACCTTGGTAGTTTGCTTAACTCCATTGGTATTAAGAAATTCTCGGCTAAGATCGACAATCACTTGCCCTCGCCAAACCATCGTAAGCCTTGGCTGAGAACTAACCTTAGCGACTAAGGTTGCTTCAAGGTTTTCTTCATGAGCGTAGTCAGCAAAAGTCTTGAAATCTTCGGCCCGAATTACTACCGCCATACGCTCTTGAGATTCAGAAATTGCCAGCTCTGTCCCATCAAGACCTTCGTATTTTTTCGGAACTGCATCTAAGTCAATTTCTAAGCCATCCGTCAATTCTCCGATAGCAACCGAAACCCCGCCTGCTCCAAAATCGTTGCATCGTTTAATAAGGGTACTTACCTGGGGATTGCGGAAGAGCCTTTGAATTTTTCGCTCTGTGGGTGGATTCCCTTTTTGCACTTCTGCTCCACAAGCCGTTAAGGACTCTGTGGTATGCTCTTTCGAGGAACCCGTTGCGCCGCCACACCCGTCTCTGCCCGTTCTTCCGCCAACCAGTACAATGATATCACCGGCTTCAGGAACTTCTCGCACCACATTCTCACGGGGAGCAGCCGCTATAACGGCTCCGATTTCCATACGCTTAGCAATGAAACCTGGGTCATAGACTTCTGTTACCTGTCCAGTAGCCAACCCAATTTGATTTCCATAGGAACTATATCCTGCAGCAGCACCTGTTGTGATCTTTCTCTGTGGCAATTTCCCTGGCAGGGTATCCTCCAGTTTCAACCGAGGATCTCCGCTTCCCGTTACACGCATTGCTTGGTAGACATAGGTGCGACCAGACAAGGGATCTCTAATAGCTCCGCCCAGACATGTAGCTGCGCCGCCAAAGGGCTCGATTTCAGTAGGATGGTTATGGGTCTCGTTCTTAAACATCACCAGCCACTCTTCGGTTTGACCATTGACATCGACATTTACCACAATACTACAGGCATTGATTTCATCGGATAAGTCCAGATCAGGTAAGAGTCCTTTTTTCTTCAACTCTTTCATACCTAAGACGGCGATATCCATGAGACAGATATCTCGATTAGCAGGATTCTCACCATACACATATTCTCTTGAGGTTAGATACTCCTGATAAGCTTGGGTCAATGGATAAGCCATTTCTTCTTTGGGAAATGACACCTCTTCAATCTTAGTGTTAAATGTAGTATGACGACAATGATCTGACCAATAGGTGTCAATCACACGGATTTCCGTAATAGTTGGATTCCGCTTTTCAGTATCTCGGAAGTATTGTTGACAGAAAGCTAGGTCTTCAAAGCTCATTGCTAAACCCGTTTCCGAAAAAAACTTTTTCAGTTCTTCAAGTGACTTTTCTATAAAACCATCGAGAATTTCCACATCGGGCGGAATAATCGATTCAAAATCCAGACTCTCGGGCTTTTCTAACGAGGCTTCTCGTGACTCCACAGGGTTGATACAGTAATCTTTAATTTTTTGAAACTCTTCCTCAGAAAATTGACCCTGCAAAACCATTAGCTTAGCTGAAGCAATCGTCGGACGCTCTTTCTGGGTCAGAATCTGTACACACTGAGCAGCTGAATCTGCCCGCTGATCATATTGGCCCGGTAAATACTCCATAGCAAAAACTCGATCCCGAGAAGGAATCTCTAAATTTTCATCATACACTAAATCTAAGGGAGGCTCGGCAAAGATAATAGGACGAGACTTATTATATTCCTCATCCGTAATCCCTGAAATGTCATAGCGATTGATAACTCTTAACCCCTGCAATCCATTGATCCCTAAATTTTCGCTTAGATCATTGAAAAGGCCCTGGGCTTCAATATCATAACCCGGCTTTTTTTCCACGTAAATTCGTTTCACAGCGTGTGATCCCATATCATCCTCCATCAGTTACTTTTTCTGAGCCAACTTTTACTATTGTTGCCAATAACCCTCGCGTCCTTAAAATATGTATAAGGCCATAGCACTTTGTCTATGGCCTTGTCGCGCGTTAATCAATGGGTTACGCAGATTCTTTTTCTTATTTTGCATAATACCACGATTTTGATAGAAATAAAAGAGTAACTCTGAAAAGAGGATCATAGTACATATTACATTATTTAGCGGCTGAATACCTGAAGCCTCCTTCTTTGGCAACTTCTATGAATCGATCCTTTGAGCAATCGACGATAATTTTGAAGTATGACAGTTCCCTAAAGTGGGTATCTGTACACTCTCTTATATCCACCAGCCAATGGATCCCCGCTTGCTTACAGAACGTTAGCAGTTTTGCCAGGTATTCCAGGCAGACATTAACCAGACCCAGGGGAGTCACACACTCGTCGTTGCAAGTATAAATCTTATTAATGACTTGAATATCTGAACTTATAGGAACTTCTCCACCAGTTTCAATGAGTTTGACGATAAGGTCGCCATAGATTATTTTATACTCTTCGAGTTCACTTTCACTTAGTTGCCTAATCCCTCTATCCTGACCCGTTAAGGTAAATCTTTGAATATGCTCGTCACACTTTCTCATGGCATAACCTCCTTTATTAAGGGCATATAGCCAGTTCTAGAGAATTACCTTTCAAGCACCAGATAATTTAGTTTTCACCCCCCTCTAAGCTTTCGTTTTATTTTTCACTAAGGTGATTAGTTTATTTGTGATTTACCTTAAGTTAAGCTTAAACCTTATAAGATCAACTGTCTATAGGCTTTCGTTATGTTTTCAATTAATATATCATATATCACCTTCTATATTGACCCATATTATGAGAATTCAACATGTAACAACTTAAGAGGTTTACTGGATTCAACCCTAAATTTTAATATCAAAAAGCGATTGGTCATTACCAATCGCTACAAATATCACTAAATACCTACCTATACTCTCAATACACGACATCCCGATATTAATCACTACCTAAGTCCTTCGGTCATCCAATCATCAGAAAGAACCTCTTCCTAGGGTTAGAACCTTCATAACAAGATACAGCTGGTATCCGCGGATCAGATTATACTGTTCTGCCATAAGCACTCCACACTAATTATAATAAAATATACTTATTTCCAATCCAATGCATTTTGAGTAATTTTAATCTAATTGTTAGAGCATTTTTTCTAAAAACGTCTTTATCCTAGGATGACGTGGATTATCAAAGAAAACAGCCGGACTTTGATCTTCAAGTATTTTTCCGTCATCCATAAAAATAACCCGGTCGGAAATTTCCTTGGCAAATCCCATTTCGTGAGTCACAATAATCATAGTCATATGCTCCTGAGCCAGGTTCTTGATGACACTTAGGACTTCTCCAATTAACTCCGGGTCAAGGGCTGAAGTGGGTTCATCAAACAGCATAATATCCGGATTCATCGCCAGGGCTCGTGCAATAGCTACTCGCTGTTTTTGTCCACCGGACAACTTGGAAGGAAAGGCATCCTTTTTTTCCAGTAATCCCACTTTGTTAAGTTGCTTTTCCGCGTTTTTAACAGCTTCACCTTTACCAAGCTTATGAACAAGCATTGGTGCCTCAATAACATTGCCTAAGGCAGTCATATGTGGAAATAGATTAAAGCTTTGGAAGACCATACCCATCTTCCGATAGGCGGTTCTTACCTCCTGAGGGGTAGCAGTAATTTTGGTTCCCACATCTCCTGCTGCTTCAACCACAATCCCTTCTATCTCAACACTCCCCTGGTCTATCTTTTCTAATTGATTCATACAGCGGAGCAAAGTGCTTTTCCCGGAGCCGCTTGGCCCAATAATCGATATAATCTCCCCTTTATTAACTTCTAAAGATACTCCCTTTAGAACATGTACTCCAGCAAAATATTTATGAATGTTATTCATACGTATCATTGTCATTGAATCCTCACACTCTCCTATTCATATATCGAATATTTCTTCTCTAATGTACCAAAAAGTTTGACAAGAACAGAAGAGACGATTAGGTACAAAACAAAGGCTACAACAAATGGTGTAATATTAAAATCTCGAGTAAAAATCTGGGTGGCAATACGCAATAAATCCGGCATCCCTATGACGGCCAAGAGGGCAGTTTCTTTTACTAAGTTTACAGCCTCACTACAGGTAGGGGGTAAAACCCGTCTCACTGTTTGAGGTATAATGATTCTGCGCATAGTCTGGGAATAGGTCATCCCTAATACTTTGGCAGCTTCATATTGACCTTTGTCAATGGATTCTATTCCCCCTCGGAAAATTTCTGTCAGATAGGCCCCAGAATTCAAGGTATAGGTAATCGTCGCTGCGGTGAAGGGAGAAAGCCGTATCCCAATAATCGGCAAACCGTAGAACACGAAGAATAATTGCAGGAGCAAGGGAGTACCTCTCCAAATCCATGTATATAAATATAATAGCCTGGTGATTATCTTGGGACCTTTTACTTTGCCAATAGCAGCCAAAAGCCCTACAGGCAAAGCAAATAATAAGGTTGCTACATATACCTTAGCAGTTAATTTTAAACCTGATGCAATAAACGGAAGTATACTTAGAACATATTCCAGATGATCCATTACTTTTCTTATCCCTTCATTTGCCTTCTCTAAAAAGTTGTCTTGTCTCGATATTTATATTTAGCCTTTCAAGGAAACCAGACGGCATTTTATTCGTAAATCGAATATCTCTTCTCTAACCTGCTAAAGACTTGGAGCAAAAGTGAAGAAATAATTAGGTAAAAAACAAACGCCACAAAGAAAGCGGTAATTTTAAAATCAGTTGTCACAACTTCCTTAGCCGAACGCAATAAATCACCCATACCGATTGCTGCAACGAGAGCTGTATCCTTAAAGGTAAGAATTGCTTCATTTGCAGTGGCGGGTAGAACTCTCCTAATTGTTTGGGGTATAATAATTCGCCTCATGGTTTGAAAATAGGTCATTCCCAGAGACTTTGCAGCTTCATACTGCCCTTTGTCAATGGATTCAATACCTGCCCTGATGATTTCTGTTTCATAGGCTGCTACATTCAAGACAAAGGCAATAATTACTGCAACTAAAGGCGGTAAATTAATATCAAAGTACGGCAGCCCAAAATAGATAAAAAATAATTGCAGCAGCAAAGGGGTGCCTCGCCATATCCAAGTATATAATTGTAGGATCTTCTTAAGAATTTTCGGCCCCGATACTTTACCGATAGCCGCCAAAATAGCTATTGGAAAGATCAAAATTATTACAATTCCATAAACTGTTAGGGATAGCTTTAGACCCTTTAACAAAACGGGTAATATTGTCAGAACATAATCCATCGTTTTCTCTTATCCCCTCATGAATGTCTTAATAACCCGTATATTAGGGCTTAGGAAATATTCTCTAAAAATAAGGAATAGGAAGAGATTCATTCACCAACTTCCTATTCCTATTTTATACTAGCCAAGTTTTCTTTACTACTTAATAATGTTTGAACCAAACCATTCATTACTGATTTTAGCAGCCGTTCCGTCAGCTTTCATTTCATTGAGAACACGGTTAAGCTCTGTAAGGAAGGTTTTGTCCTCCAGGCGTACACCTACTCCAAAAGGCTCTTTGCCAAAATCCCCTTCTTGTTCCGTCAAGATATAGTATTTATCCGCTGTTTTTTCAGTTGTAACCAGATAACGAGCATTCATTTCATTAGTTACCACTGCATCAATGCGGCCTGCATCTAAATCCATTAAAGCGACTGTTGGGCTTTCAAACTTTCTGATTTCTTTTAGCTTTGAGGAAATCTCATCTTTAGTAACCGCTGGCTCGGCAGTACTTCCTAATTGCAGGCCGACGGTTTTTCCTGCTAAGTCAGCTTTAGACTTGATTGGAGAACCTGCCTTTACTACTATTATATTCCTGTCTGCCATGTAACTATCCGTAAAACCAATCTCTTTCTGTCTTTCAGGGGTTATGCCCAAGGCGTTCCAGATAAGGTCTATTTCTCCACTTTTAAGATTCAAGAGAACTCCGTCCCATTGAACCGGCTTGAATACAGCTTTAACACCTAAGCGCTTGGCAGCTTCTTTAGCTAAATCAATATCAAAACCAACCAGTTCTCCTGCTTTGTCCCGGAAACCGGCGGGCGGGTAATTATCATCCAAACCTATGACAAATTCCCCTTTTTCCTTAATTTTATTCCAGGATTGGTCACCTGTTTGAGCCTTGTCTGTAGGTTTTGTGTCCGGAGCTTTCTGAGCACAGCCCGCTGTCAAAAGAGCAACCGTACAGATTACTGCTAATAGTGTTAACCATCTTCTTTTCATCTTAGCTTTCTTCCCTTCAAGATTATTAATTTCATTCTTTCTAACCACATTCAAAAAAATTATGTTGTAGATGCTTAAATAAGGTAAGTGCATTTTAACACAATTGATTTTTCTATGGCATCCCTCCCATTATTACTATACACGAATATGCACCCTCTTGGCTAGGTTCAGAAGGGCGAACTAGCCCTGATTCTAAATGTATACATCTGTGGTCTATGGATTGATACTTGGGATAGGAAATGCTATTAAAAACTTTGTCCCCTTTGGGCTTGATTCTACATCAATTTTAGCATTATGAGCTTCAGCAATTTTGAAACATGTGGTAAGTCCAAGGCCTGTTCCATTATCTTTAGTGGTATAGAAAGGTGTCCCGATTTTTTCTATTTCCTCCGAGGAAATGCCATCCCCCTCATCTTCTATGACTAGTACTACCTTTTCATTTTCTAAACCAGTAGCAATAGTAAGTCTCCCTCGTTCCTTCATTGCTTCAAGACCATTACGAGCTAAGTTAAGAACAAGTTGAGAAATTTCGTTCTTATTCAATTCTAGATTTGGAATAATTCCCGGATTGAAGCAAATTTGTTTGTTCTGACTATATGTGTCTGCCTCTATGAGAGGGTATAAATTGTGTAAAATATCATTTAGACTTTGAACTATTAGATCTGTTTGTTTCGTTCTAGCCAGTGATAAAAATTCAGTGATGATGGAATTTGCCCGATCTAATTCAGATATCATTAAATCAAAGGTTGGCCTTTGAACTTCGTTTTCTGGCTTCGACCCCAATAATTGGAGATAGCCACGTACAATTGTCAATGGATTCCTTATTTCATGCCCTATCCCTGCAGCCATTTGTCCTATCAAGTTTAATCTATCCAATCGGTCAATCTCTTGCCGTGTCTTTATCCTATCAGTAATATCTCGCGAAATAACTGAGGCAACTTTTTCTCCTTTACTATTCCAATAAAATTTGGAGGTTGCTTCAACGGGAATTCTTTTACCACTCTTATGAATCGCATAATATTCTCCCTTGAATTTGCCTGTTTGCTCTCTCTCAACTAAAAGTTTGCTGACTCTGCCATCGAAAAAATCAACAATACCTTTTCTACCGACTGCACATATCTCCCCTTCCGTCATACCCAACATTTCACAGATTGCAGGATTCGCCGAAATAATTGTGCCATCAGGCTTGGTAATACAAATCCCGTCCATGCTATTTTCAAAGAGATTCCTGAATTGTTCCTCACTCTCGCGCAATGACTCTTCAGCTAATTTACGCTGTGTTATGTTTTCGACCATTCCGATGACATATTCAGGCTTGTCTAAAGAATTTCTGGTAATTGTTAAACTTAGCCTACCCCATATAATGGATTTATCCTTTCTAATATACCTTTTCTCTAATTGATACTTATCAATTTTGCTCTCGGTTACTTTTCGATATATTTCCAGCTCCTTTATTAAATCATCCGGATGAGTAAATTCACGAAAATTCATAGTCTTAAGCTCATTTTCCGAATAACCCAGCATTTCTTGAAAAGCAGGGTTACATAGACTTATCCCTGTTTCGTAATTTAACAAAACAATACCTATAATTGCTTCATCAAATATCGTTTGAAGATGTATTTGACTTTCTCTGAATTTTTTTCGCAGAGATTCTAGTTGGATTTGAATCGTTTCCTCGGCCGAATAATTATTCAAATAGGCTTCATTCATTGGAAAACACCCCTATGAGTTATTCAAAAAGGTATATTTACCAGAATTCTACATAGTTTAGGTATTTCCTCTTGATAATTATTATAATTTTTCTATTCAGAGTTTTTAGGAACTGATTTCGTTAATAATCATACGAACATCAAATATATAAATGTAATTGACGCTAATTCCCTGAAGCTTAGCCTAAGAAACAATAATGATTATGGGATATCTCGATAGCTATTGATGATAGTTACCTAAAGTTACCAGAATAAAGCTCTGCAAATAAGCCATACTAGGTTCATAAGGGTACGTAATGGTTGAGCCAAGATTTATATATGCTCTTAGTCGGGTGTATATGGGTTGGCCAAAGATTATATGCAGGTGGTAAACGCTTGTATATAGTCAGAGGGAAGATCTTTTAGTGGTGGGAAAAGGGCTTTATGGCAGTCTAGTTTGATTGTTTTAGGGTTCTGACTTATCTTAATGGGTCGAGCTAAGATTTTACCGGGTGTTGAGAAGGTTCTTACTCAACCATATGTCGTTAGATATATGCATGGGTAAGAAGATCGGTTATATCCAGCCGAGAGGTTGTGTATAGCTGGGTAGATATCTTGTAAGGTCGAACGAATCATTAGTATGGGTGGTAACCTGCTTGATTATGGTCGGAAGATCCTAGTTAGGTAATCAGCGATCTATACTGGTGTTAGGTAAATCATTACGTGCTCTTATATTTGTGCGAGATTTTGCTAGTGATGAGCTAATTCGCTTAAGTAGGGAAATGGTGCAAACTTATGTCAGTGTGATAAGTTTTTATAAAAAGGTTGACTTAAATTAACTGATTAATAAGAGTATGCTAATTGGAAAGCAAAATAATTCCAGTTCATTTATACATATTTATTGATAAATAAGTAAACTAATACAGTTCGGATCAGTAATGTAAGCGCATGTTTTGATGGGATAAGGATAAAAGATAATTGGCAAGCCGTAGTAACTTAAAATATACACAAATATTCTATTAAAAAATTTATCATAAAGGAGATTACTATCATGAGCAACTATAACGCAGTATTAGCAAGAAATACGGAAAATGCTCCAAAAAGTATCGGTCCATATTCACAAACTGTAGCTTACTCTCATTACAATAATCTTTCAGCTCAATTACCCATCGATCCAAAATCCGGCAAGTTGGTAGCTGGTGGTGCAAAAGAGCAGGCTGAACAGTGTTTTAAAAATATCAAAGCAATCATAAACAGCATCGACCATGTTATGAGCGATGTTGTTAGAATCACTGTATTCGTTAAGAATATCAAAGATATTGATGCTGTAGACGAAGTTTATAAAACGTTCTTCCCAGGCTATGTTCCTACACGGACGAATGTCGCAGTTGCAGCTTTGCCTATGGATGCTTTGGTGCAAATTGAAGCACTTGTTTCAAACGGTGAAGGTACAATTCCAAACGCACCACAAGCAGGCGACCTCATAAAGCTTACAAATAACACAGCTAATGCGCCAACATGTCCTCTATCCACGCAAGCTGTAGCTTTTTCACATTACAATAATCTTACAGCTCAATTACCTATTGATCCAAAATCAGGTAGAGTGGTAGCCGGTGGTGTAAAAGAGCAGGCTGGACAGTGCTTAAAGAATATCAAGGCAATTTTAGAAAGTATCGACGTTCCTTTTGACGATATTGTTAAAATTAATATCTTCCTCAAAAACCTCTCGGATATTGAAGCCGTAAACGAAGTTTACACAACATTTTTCCCAGACTCGGGTATCGCCAGGGCCGTAGCCTATGTCCCTGCACGGACAATAATTGCAGCTTCAGCTTTACCTATGGATGCTTTGGTACAAATTGAAGCAGTGGTGTCACACGGAGATGGTACACCTCCACAAGCTGTTGAAGACAGGCATGGGCTCATCATAGAAGCAAACAATACGGAAAATGCACCCAAAAGTTCTCTATCTACACAAACTGTAGCTTTTTCTCATTACAATCATATTTCTGCTCAATTACCTCTAAACCCCAAAACTGGTGAAATGGTAGCTGGTGGTGTAAAAGAGCAGGCTGGACAGTGCTTAAAAAATATCAAGGCAATTGTAGAAAGTGTCGACCATGTCATGGACGATGTGGTTAAAGTAAATATCTTCCTTAAAAATATTGCAGATATTAATGCTGTAGACGAAGTTTACACAACATTCTTCCCAAGCGGCGTTCCTGCGCGAAGAACAGTTGGCGTATCAGCTTTACCAAAAGATGCTTTAGTCCAAATCGATGCAGTTGTATCAAACGCTGAAGGAACACCCCCTAAAGCATAGCAGGCATTTGTATGTAAATACAGGAACGATATCAAATGAAAAATGACATCTTTGGTTTTTTAACAGCACAAATGAAAAAGCATCGAGATTTTAGCCGATTATGGCAGAAATCTTGATGCTTTTTTTAGATACTCTTGTCTTTTCTGAAATACTTATAAAGTTGGCCCTGATAAAATAACAACACAGCTGGAACCATCAAGAAAAGAATCCTTCCAACAATAGTATTGGCAAAGAGAATTAAAGCTCCAAGCCAGCGGCTTCTTCCGCTGTATAGGCCATGCACCGCTTGTCGGTTAATTGATTTTTTCATAGCCCCAATCTGAGACATGGGAGGATAATAATCAATATCTACAATCAATTGATTATCCGTTTTGGAAACTACCCGTTCTACATAGAGCAAATCATTTTCCTCAAACAGGATAATCTGTCCCTCCTCTATCTGGTATTGGGCATCAATTTTTTGAAAGTACGTCAAATCGTTAATCTCAATTTCCGGTTCCATTGTGCTAGAACTGAACACAAAAGGAATCACCCCGCGTATACTAACTTCTTGCCCGGGTGTAGAAGCATTAATCACAATAACGAATACATTAATAGCTAATGCTATACATATGAAAACGATGAGCAATAAAGTAGTTGCCGTATCGAGAATTCGCCCGCGCCAACCTTTTTTAACTTTGTTGCCAATTACTTTTTGTTTACCCGTTATTGAGTCAATTTCAACAATTTCCATATCTAAGGGTAGGATATCAGGATCGGGAGCCAGGTTATAGTACTTAGCAATATTTCTGCTCCTAAAAAGACATATTAAACCACAGGTTCCTATGATGACAGAGCCGACCAGCCAATACGCTGAAAGCTGCAGATTGAACAGCGTAGAGAAGTTCTGCATGTACACGCGATTGGAGATTATAGGATATTGTCCTAAAGCTGTTTTTAGAACAAATACAAGGATTGCCGTAAAAAAAGTCCAGTATCGACCGTTAAGCACAGTTTTGGCATAAAGTGAAAAGGTCATTGAAAGGATCGTGATGAGTAACAAATCTGCTAAGCCTACTAAGTAGAGCGTCGGCAGATAAGCCAATATGAACGTGTATTTCAAAAGAAAGGTAAGAATTATTGTTACTATAAAGCCAACAGTATATATCAATATGACAGTGTACATTAAGGCTAATAATTTAGAGAAAAACATGATCACAGGGTTATAGCCCATTTGAATAAGCAGATACCAGGAGTTTTTCCTGATTTCTGCAAAAAAAAGATAGTCATAATAGAGGATGAAGTAACTGATTATAAAGGCAATGACTATATGAATGTAAAGGTAAATAGTCGAGAAAAAACTGGGTTGCATTATCTCGGGAACCACATCGGAAAGTACACTTTCCTGGAGAGTCTGAAAAACAAAGTAAAGGGCAAAAGAAAAAAGCCCCAGAAAGAGAGCAAACGCTATTTTTCGGTTAGTACTAATTTTATTTTCCGTATAGGCCTGGCGAAGTTCTTTTTTAAAATAGCTATTTTTATAAATCATGCTTTAGGATTAGCTCCTCGTAGGCATTCTCAACTGTTTTCGGATTTATCTCAATAGAATCGGGAATGAATCCCGACTCGATTATTTTTTTATGAATTTCCCCAGGCTCATTTAATCCTGGGCCTTCACTCCTAATAAATAGACTGTCCTCTTTCATGACCAAATTATATCCTGGGAGAAGTCGATTGAGTTTTTCCAGCATACTTTTCGCAGTTTTATCCCGAATAATAACTTCTATCTTGTCATAGGTCATGCGTAACTTCTCCACACTGCCACTGTATATTAATTTTCCATCTTTGATTATCGCTGTATGGGAACAAGCTTTCTCTATCATAAAGGAGTTTTGAGTTGAGAGAATTAGAGTTTTTTCTTGTTTTCTTATGAATTTTGCTATTTCTGCAACTGCTTTAATAAGTACCTCATCCCATTCATACTCAGGGAGATTAAAAACGATTATCTGACTGTCTGAATAGGCTGCAGCGATCAAAGTGATTACTGCTTTTTCCTCTCTATTCAGCATATGGTTCGGTGTCAAGGATAGATGCCCTAGACCGATTTCTATAAGGTATTCAAAAATCTGTTCTTGCAACAACACCTTATTAACCTTAGACTTAGCAGTTGCAAACATTAAATATTCCAGAACATTCATATTATTGTAAAGCATATCTGAGCTTCCGATATAAAAAACGTGCTTTAAGATTACCCTTTTATGCCTCATCATGCCACGCTCTATCAAAACACATTTCCCTTTGTCATAAGGTCTGATATTTGCGATGATTTCTAGAAGCAATTTAATCTCATACACGGAAGTCCCCTTAATACCCCATTCTTCCGCCCTATTTATCACCAGGTTAATATCATCCAGTACTCTTCGAGATTTCCCTCCGTTAACCAAAAAATGTTCCACAGATGAGATATTTTCCATCAATACAATATTTTCCGGACCATGTTCCATGTCACTTCTCCCATCAATATTTTCTTAGAGAGTAAGTATAGAGTGTAGATGGCAGATACTAAACAACTATTATGTTAAGGGTATTTTAGCAACAAATACTCCGATCACCCTGTTTGGACTAAGAAGTTCCTGATCGACTGAATTTTTGGGATTATCTCCCTTTGTGCGATAAGCTTTACTGCCATTTTCATTATCTATAACCTCAACGACTCGATGGGTAACCACAGCCTCAGACAGGGTTTTGAAGGTCACAATATCATTTACTCTTAAAGCACTTCCATCATCATTAGGTTTCCTACTGACGATTACAGCCCCGATTTCCAGAGTAGGCTCCATACTGCCAGATTCAATAGCAAAAAGCTGAAATCCTAAGACATTAGGGATTTCACCCCTGCTTTTTGTGATTTGAATTGATATAATCGACCAAACTAAAAATAAACTAACCCCCAAAAATATAGCTCCACTGATGCTTCTTACAATCTGCTTCCCTTGGGGACGCCAGCCTCGGAATGACTTTTTCCTTTCCGAAACATTTAATAACTTCTGCTTTTCCTGGAGAATTTCTTTGCGCATTGCCTCTATTTGTTCTTGTGTCGTATACTTTGTAGGCGTCATAAATTTCAACCCTCTTTCACCTATTATGCCCTATCCTCAGGTAAAAAATCAGAGCTATGGACTATAGAACAACAAATAGAAACAGTGTACGAGTTTATATAGTCGTACACTGTTTCTGTTTGTTGTTTTTCTATTTCGTTATACACAATAGAATAATTTCATCATATGGAGATGAAAATTGGCCCTTAGGGTCAGGAGGCTTCGCCCACCCTTAGATTCCGCTTCCGGTGTGGCAGGTTACTTTTGAGTTCCCGTCACTGATACTTTAACCGCTGTACCATAATCAGCTCCAGCATAGGTTTTATCAGCATTATCATTACTTGGCCAGTTCAAAGATACAGTGTAAACCTTTTCCTGACCGCTTGCATTCAAGCCGAATTCTTCAGAGAATTCAATTTTACCGTTCGAGGTTAAACCTCCAACAACTTGACCATCGGCATCTTTGATACTTACTTCTAAGGGAGCAATCACGCTTTTCCCATCTTCTGCAACAACATCAACAGTATAATTGACATCCATCGCTGTCTCACTTATTATCGCGCCATCATAGTTTTTCACGCTAAACTGCCAATCCACTGTTTCAGCTGGAGCAATTTTTACATTTTTCTCAAAGGTATCCGTACCTCCTTCTACTAAGACAAATTCTTTGGCAACAACGCTGCCTTCAGCAAGGTTATCAATAGTTGTAGTATACATTGCTAGAGTCCCTGCGATCACAGATGTTGATAAAATCAGTACAAGTGCAATAGTTGTTAGTGCCTTTTTCATTATTTAACCTCCAATTATTAATTTGGTTTAAGGTACTTAAGAAATTTTAAAATTTAGTTCTTGGCTTTATCTAAATCCGAATAAATACTAATACCGAAGCTTGAAACCGATGTATAGCTGGATAGAGTACCAACGGTAAGAGAAACAAACAGTACCGCACTTAAGGCAAGAATCAAAAGAATCTTTTTTCTCATATCCTCCCTCCTCAGCATAATTGAGAGATTTTATAAGGCCTCTAATTTAGAGATGCCTTTCCAAATTGACACAATAAATCTACGTTTGTTAGATCAGTTATATTGCTTCCACCGACAATGATTGAACGAATTGCTTCAGTGCCCATTCCTTTAGCAGGGCCTCGGAAGGATACGCTTTTCCCAGGCAATATACTATCTGTTAATTGGTTATTATAGCCGGGATTGAGGAATTTGTAGTATCCCGGTGTATCAGATACCAGGTTGGCATTGCTCCAAGCACTGGTCAGTTTATCTGTGGGGAGGTTAAACGCTATACTCCAATTGTAAATAGGCTCTGTAGAATTATTAGTAATTGTTACCTTATATTCGTATTGGTAATTGCCACTTTGACCATTTTGCCACGGAACTGTTGTTTCATAACGGACGCTGACCTGGGGTGGATCAACGGGATCCGGGTCAGTAGCTTTTAACGGAATCTGGGAGGCAATAGCATCTACGTTGATCATTGAACCATAGTTGATACCGGCATAATTAATGTCAGAACTCCCTTCTGTCGGCCAGTTCACTTCCACTAAGAAATCCCGTTCTTGACCATTCACTGCAAGTGAAAATTGGCCTAAAACATCAAAAGTTCCAACTCCTGTAACACTGTTAAGCACTGTGCCATTGAGATCCTTGACTGTGACAGTCAAAGGTTCTATGGCAGTTTTACCCGGCAAAGCCTGTACATTAAAAGTTAATTTATAATAGATATCCGTTTCAGAGACAATATGGTTTTCATAGTTTTTAACCTTAAACTGCCATTGGGCTGTCTCTGAAGGAGCAATCTTTAGTCCTTCCTGAAAGCTGTCTGTTCCTTCCCCAACAAAAATGAACTCTTTGGCAACCACACTTCCTTTAGCTAAGGTATCAATAGAAACGGTGTACATAGCCAAAGTCCCTGCTGCAATTGAACTAACCATAATTAAAACCAATGCTAATAAGAATGCGAACTTTTTCATATATCACCTCATTAAGCCAGCGATAAACAATTAGAATTGAAATCAATTTGCGATTTAAACTTCATTTCCGCTGAAGTTCTTATTGCATTGATATCGTAGCATGACAAAATTCTAGCGTCAATTTGTAGATTAATCCATTTTTAGCATTAAAGATTAATATCACTTTAATTATTAATATATTATTACTTACACTTGAATTTTTTGCTCACTCTTTAGGTTATTATTTCCTCTTTTGGTATACGTCAATTGAATTTCATTTTTTCTCTACATTTTATACTTAAATTGCGTTCGTATTTAAGAAGAAATAGCAAAAAACAGTATCAGATGATTATCGGACACTGCTTTATCTTTAAGACCTATTGGCATATTATTTTTTTCGGTAATAAAACCTGTTTAGGATTTATTTAACATCTTAAGTTTATAAATACTACATTGAGTATATATTCCTATCCCCTCAGGAGTTTTAGTAATATCGGTAATTCGACTAAGAGTTGTAATCTTACACACTCCATCTTCATCATAGAATAGCAGCTTTCCCTTAGCTCCAATCTCTATGTCACGAAGCCATACTTTCCTTCCCCATCTATGAAGAGAAGCAGGCACTTCAGGTGAAGCGATATCATAAACTCCTTCTATAATCGCAACATCTTCATTCATTTTACACTTTCCCTCCATATTTCCCGAGAATCAGCCCATAGACATTTTAATTGTTGTATTATATCAATTCTGGCTAAATATCATAAATCCTTCCACAAAAAAGGAAATACTTATAGTATTCAAAAAGTATTTTATCATAGCTTTATGATTATCGTTTTTTCTTCGATTTGTCTTCCCACTGTTTAATATTTTCGGCAACTCTAAACTTGACAATTCTGCTTATCAAATCAAAGGGTAGTGGCTCGGCGATGGGAAATTGTACAGAACCTTTTGCCCCTTTATACTCCGACAATTCAACTTTGAAAGCCTCAATTCCACTGGGAGTTGGATAGAATCCAATATGATTTTTATAAGCAGCAAAATGCACTAAGTTTCCATGCAAATCAAAAGTAGGCATTTGATAACTTATCTTTTCATGTGCATCTGGTGCAGATTTCTTAATAACGTTTCTTAAAGACTTAAGTATCTCCTGGATATCAACTGGAAATTTCAAAATGTACTCATCGATGGAGTTGTTGGTTTTCTTGTTAATTTCCATATTTTCCCTTTTCATTGACGAAGCTTGATCTTTTTTTATTGTCATGATAGTTTGTGAATCCTGATAACTTTTAATCAGTAATTTCATATTATAATTTTTGATTAGACTTCTGCTACACTAAAAAACGAGCATCTTTCGATGCTCAGAACAAGGAAAAATTTACTTAATTATTTCAATTCGTATTACCTGTGCTGACTCTATGAAGTTTTCAAAAGATTATTAATAAGACTATTGTCAAATCCCATGTCAAAAATTATTATGTTCATTTCCTAGCAGGCGGATTATTTTTAAGCCTATCTCAATTTCCAAGCGATGTTCATTAGTTTCTAAATCCATACCGGTAATTTCTTTAATCCTTTCTAGTCGATAAAGTATTGTTTTATAATGTATAAAGAGTTTTTTGGCAGCTTTACTGGCATTCCCATTACAGTCCAAAAAGATTTCTAAAGTTTTCAGGAGGTCTGCTTCATTGATTTTATCATGCTCCATTAAAACAAGCAGTTGCTTCGGGACAAAACTATGTAATTCATTTCGCTCAGCAAACTTACACAAAATCCGAAATACACCCAATTCAGAGAAAGCTTCGATAACATGTTGACCTTGAATCATCCGACCAAAGGTAATTGCATCTCGTGCTTCTTTAAAACTCCGCGGGATTTCGTCAACTTTTAGAGCAACATCTCCAATTCCAATGGCAACGGAAACAGATTTAACTTTCTTTTTAATTTGTTCCTGGATCTCTTTCCCTGTCTTCTTGATCTGATCTAGGAGGCCATTGTAAACTTCAGGCGAGGGCCAAAGCAAAATAATTGCATCATTTTTCGTCCCGAGGATAAAATTCTTTGTGTGTCTTCTAATAGCATTAGTAATTATAGAAACAACGTCAGATTTTAACTCTTGCAAATACATTTTATCTGGGCTCTCTTTAGTATTCGCTAAAATCCCGTCGATGTTATCAATATCAAAAAGGACAATCGTATAGGGCTTAGTTAAATCCCATCCGATTAAGGTAGCCCTTTCCAGAGTATTATTAAGCGCTGTATTTCCTGTTATTAGATTTTCTAACAGGTCATTCTGAAATTTCTGTTCAACTTCCTGTACAGCTACTTTCTTCACTAAATCAAGAGTAACAACAGTAGCGGCATGTTCTAAACAAATGAAATCCATCTCTTGGAGTCGTTTATTCTTCTCTACTACGGTGAGATAAGCTTTTACTTGATTAAATGCCCGTATTGGTACTACAACTTGAGGAACGGGTTCTTCGCCAAGATCCGGAAATCGTACCATCTGACGATAGAAGGATAGTTTTTCATTCAAGCTTTCCTTTTGAAATAAATCTGCAATCTCGATAAACTTTTCAATCTGAGGAGTAGTTGTACTCATGCTTTTAAAATTGCGATCATAAACCGCAACGGGATTTCCGATTAAATCTTCAAGAGTTCTAATAATCTTTTCTAACCCTAGACAGTGTAATGCTAAGGCTGTAAAACGCTCCTGAATAATTTTATAGTAATTTAATTTAACGACTTGATTATTAAAGAGTTCAGCCATGATAGGATACATGACATCCACAAATCGCACATTAGCATCAAGCTCAATAATAGGTAAGCCGTATTGATTGGCTGCTTCGATCATATCCTCTGGAATTCGTTCCACAAACCGACCAACTTTAATAGCTATCGCTGCTACGCCTTTCTCAGCGAGCTTTCTTACAAAATCTTTATAGTTCAAGGTTCCGGCTGGCGCGGCATACAAACTGGTAAGAAGCAGCTCTCCACCAGCCAGCCAATTGACAATATCAGGTGCTTCCATTATGGTTACACCTTTTACAACATTATCTAACGTTTGATAACCGGCCACAATTTCAGATGTGCTTAAGGGGCCAATTTTCATGGCATCTTTTACCGTGATTTCCAGTGTGATACCCCCCTTGTTATCTATAAGGTTCGATTTTTCAAACTGCAGATTTCAATAAGTCTTAAATAATATAAGAGTTTTTTGAAATACGAGGTTCGATTAAGTTTCGAACCTCGTATTTTAATCAGTAATTCTATTTTACAGCTCAATGTCCCGATTGCAATCTTTAGTATAAATATAAGTGGAAGGTTTTCTACCCGCACCATAGTAGGCTTGAGGAACATACGGACCAAACCAGATGAAATCCTCCGTTTTCACAGGTAGCCATTTATCGTCAATCAAATAAACTCCCTCACCCTCTAGAAAATAAAGGCCATGTTCCTGAACATGGGTTTCCACGAAAGGATGACAGCCGCCAGGATAAAAACTAAGCGTATGAAAATTAACATCAAAGCCTAAATCAGTAGGCAGCACGTTTTTAATACGAACATTTTCCATACCATCATAAGCTTCATCAGGGATATCATTTAAGTTGCCTACAACAATTCTCGCTTCATAACCCACTAATGGTCGATAACGTTGTTTATAAAGAAGAAGTTTCCATGGTTCGTTGCTTGAATTTTTCAGTCCTACTCCTAATGAGGCAGGTGCAAAAACAAAGCCGCCATCCGTCAGTTCATAGGTCTTCTCCTCAACAGTTACGGTTCCTGCTCCTCCCATACAATAAACAAATGTTTCTATACCATCTTCTTTGAAATCAATGGTTGTCCCGCCATTTGATAATACTTCAACAGTATACATTGCAAACTTCGGCCCTAACTCGGGAGAGGCAATTATACTTGTATTACAATTCTCTAAATTAGGAATGACGTTTTTCACACGCCCTTCCGGTGGTATCAATGCATATCTGCCATGTTTGATAATTGCCCTCGTTGCTAAAAGATCATTTGGGTAACCCATAGATAACTTCTCCTTTCATATTAACAAGATTTTGACTATTGTCATATATTCGTCACTTTGCTTAAGGCGACCTTTAGAATAAATGGTTAAAAGGAAACCCTAATAAATATCAATCTTGGATAAACTATTAACCTTAAATCAGGCAGCTAAATTCTATTTGTGAATCGAACTTAGGAAATTTGGATAAATGAACAGCCTGACCATCATCAATAGTTGTAAAAGGATAAAAGCACGGGAATGAGTAATTATACATTGAATCAGAACTAGTGTGAACCAAAATTGAAAGGGGACATTTTCAATATGAATCGTATCATTAAAGTCGAACCTTTTACTAAAGAAGCCTTTGCACCTTATGGTCATTTGCTGATGCGTGAGCCGGGAGTTCCTCCTATTAAGACTACACCTCCAATTTTTGCTGACCGAATCCCTTTTGAAGTGGATGATGGTTCGGCCGAGTTCGTGTATGCTTTGCTTAAGCGAAAAGAATTTAAGTTTTCAGCCTTAGAACGTCACTTAAAAGTCACTCAAGGTTTCTTCCCCCTCTATGGCGGCCCCGCTATCATAAGTGTCGCTCCTGCCACAGACCCTAATGACCTGGAAGCTCTGCCCTCACCAGACTCAGTACGCTGCTTTTTACTGGAAAGCTATACGGCCTTTGTCATCCACCGTGGCGTATGGCACGGCACAATTCTCCCACTTGAAGAGTCCTTTGGCTATATTCTGGCAACACGTAAGGAAACAACGGATGATTCCATCGAGCCACTTTACGATGGGGATTGTCAAATCCGGGATCTTGGGGTAACTTTTGAGATTCAACTCTAATTAGTACAAAAAGGCATTTCCCTTATCTGTTAGGGAAATGCCTTTTCAATTTTTAACTTCCTGAAGGAAAATTATTCAAAGATCGTACCCTTTTTAAACTTTGAATCTTTAAAGGCAAACTTAGTAAGAAGATAATAAGAGATCCCGGCCACGACCAACCCGATAATCCAAGCCAGCTCAACTTTGGTAAAAGCTGCCGCAGCACCAATTAGCATGGCCAACACAGCTGCCGGATTATATCCTGAATAAGGGCCATTTTCTTTGTATAGATCAACAATGTCTACTTTTTGCTTTCTGAAGATATAGTAATCGATTAATAAAATTGAAACAATAGGGCCTAAAAATGCGGAATATATCAGGATGAACATACCCAGTCCTTTTGCCGACGAATCCTGAACAAGAACCCAAGGGAAGGAACCTAACGCAAGTAATCCGGTTATTGTAACTGCGACTTTGTACTTAAGCTTTGTGATTAGAGTGATAACATAGGTGGGCGGAATAATATTAGCTACCATATTAACTGCAATAGCACCCATAACAATAAAGGCTGATACAAAGACTGTGATGTAAGAATTATCGACTACGATTGCAAAGGCTTTCACCGGATTAGATATACCCGTTGCTGAAGCAAGCATTGCTCCAATTGCCAGTACGAAGCCGTAGGCTATTAATATAGGAAGGAAGTATAAAAATCCCCGTTTTCCGTCGCTAATTCCAGCTTTTAATTCTCTCGAATAATCTGCCGCGCTCAAGAAGATAGCCGCGTAGTTCCCCATGAACATCATAATGAAGGCAAAGAATGGCAAGCCCCATGAACCTTTGGCATGTACCCATTTTTCCGCAATTACTGCACTATGAGATGTCAAAAGAACACCAAACACATAAACAAGAGCGAGCATAATAACAATGGAAGTAAGGGATTCTACCCATTTAATGGCATGGAAGCCATACAAGGAAAGTCCGATTTGAACTAATTGAAGTACTACAAAGCAAACTGCCACATTATCAAAGGCGCCGCCTGTAAATACCTTGGCAATTTCGTTTAAAGCAGTACCTCCAATCCAGCTTTGAAAGCCGTACCAGACAATGGCGGGGATTCCACGCAAAAGGGATGAGATAACTGAACCTTTGATTCCAAAGGACATTCTCAGCTGGACAACATAAGGTATCCCTGTTCTGTAGCCAAGCCTATCATTCAAGGCAAAAATAGTTGAAATAATTCCAATGGCAATAATAGCTGCAGCAAATGTCTGAAATAGATTTAGAGTGGCAATTCCTGCAACAACTAAACTGGCTCCGAGGGTCATATTGCCTAAATTAACACCGTCTCCAATCCACATAAACATATAGTCTATGGGGCTAACCGTTCTACCCTCTAGGGTTTTAGGAATTAGTGATTCATCCACACCGGCATGTTGGATCTGCGTTGCAGTTGCAGCTTCTGTATTTGTTGACATCCTACACCCAACTCCTTCTTTTTATAAGTCCTTATTTCTGTAATTATGGTTTACAAATTAGGTCTCAGATGTTTGCCAATGGGCTTTGATACAATCTTTCCATCTTTAAACACTGTTGTTCCTCTGAGAATTGTTTGAGTAACCGCCCCACGGAACCTGTCACCAACATAAGGACTTACTTGGTATTTATAGAAAAGATCTTCGGCTTGCAATGTGAATTCCTTGTCTAAGTCTACCAAGGCAAAGTCTCCATCATAACCTACTGCAATTTTTCCTTTCCCCTCTATCTTGAAAATTTCATTAACATTTTGTGCAGTCAATCTGGCGATTTCCTCAAGTTGAACTTTCCGATCATGGTAGGCATGGGTAAGTAAGCCCGGGAGAGTTGTCTGGCAAGCTGAGATTCCACCCCAAACCTTTAAGAACTCACCATCTTTCAATTTCGGATCACAGGGTGAATGATCTGAGGATACAAAGGCTATCTCACCGTTTAGCAGTTTAGCCCACATTTTTGTTTGGTTCCCATTGTTGCGAATGGGCGGCGAGCATTTTGCGACAGTTCCTAAACGTTCCACATCATCGTCAGTAAGAATCAAATAATGTCCAATCGTTTCGCAGCAAACGTCCACTCCCCGGCTTCTGGCCTGAGTTACTAACTCTACAGCCTTGGCAGTACTGATATGGGCAATAATTAATTTGCAGCCTGTCTCTTCTGCAAAGGTAATCATACGAGATACATTTTCAATTTCCGTAATAGGCGGACGGGCTGCAAAATAATCCCTTACTGTTGTCTGGTTATTAGCAAGGGCTAAGGCCGTTAAATCCCTTGTGATTTCAGCATTTTCGCAATGCACCATAAGAGGCAGTCCAAGCTTGGCCAATTTTTCCATGCCTACTAATGCAGTAAAATCGTCCATTCTTTCGAACTCGTCAATGCCACTAAAGCAGGAAAATGCTTTAAATCCTATTACCCCACACTCTGCAAGCTCTTCAAGGTTATCTAGATTTTTAGGAGTGAGCCCTCCCCAAAATCCATAATCGACGAGAGAATCTTTCTGAGCTACAGCTAGCTTGGCATTAAAATTTTTAGCGTCCAGTGTACAAGGGCTGCAATTAAGGGGCATATCAAAGTAAGCAACTCCACCGCCCGCTGCCAGAGCACTGCTTCCTGTTGTTATAGTTTCCCATTCAGTTCTTCCTGGGTCATTAAAATGAACATGCCCGTCTGTTGCTCCGGGAAATACATATTTACCAGCAGCATCAATAATTTCTTTTGCATCCCAGGATAGTTCGCAGCCTATTTCTACAATCTTTTCGTTACTAACGGCTACATCCGCCTTCTTCACGCCCTCAGGACAAATAAGCATTCCGTTGCGAATGACAACATCATAACGCTTGCTCATGTACTATCCCCCCTACTTCAATTTTTTCACAAGTTCGCCAAATCCCTTTTGACCCACTACTTGACCATCTTTGGCTACGACCTGACCTCTGACTAAGGTACATACAGGCAACCCTTTGCCCTTTAAGCCTACGAAAGCCGAAATTTTATTGAGATAATGCAAGGAGTCTGGTGTGATTTCCCAATCTTGTTCAGGATCAAGTATGACCAGGTCTGCATCGAATCCAACTTCAATAGCGCCCTTTTTACCATAGATTCCGAAAGCCTTTGCCGGACCTTCACTTAAGGATCGAGCCAGTAAAGTAGGATTATAACCTCTCTTGACTACGCCTTCGCTAAATACAACTTGCATGACGTTTTGGATGGCACTGATCCCACCCCAAGCTCCAAAAATCCCATGCTTTTCTTCACTCTTTTCACTTAATTCGCAAGGTGAGTGATCAGAACCGATACAGGATAAGGTTCCGTTGTTGACATATTCCCACATTTCTTCAACCGCACTGGCTTCTCTTAAGGGAGGCGCACATTTGAACAAGCTTCCATTATTGATGACATCTTGATCTGTGAAGGTCAAGTAGTGACCGCAGGTTTCACCTGTTACATCAACACCTTCTAACTGAGCGTCTCTAATTATTTTGGCTACCTTGGGGTGGCTTACATGACAGATATGAACTTTGGCTTCCAGTTCCCGAGCCAGGTCAAGTATGTTTTGGGTGGCAATAAGTTCTGCAATGACCGGTCTGGTATTCAGAAAATCCTGCCAATCATTCTTCTCTTTTCTTTGTGCTCTGGCTTCTTCCCATTTGATAATAGAATAATCTTCACAATGGAAACCCGCACGTCCTCCACATTCTTTTAAAATTTCCAAAGCTTCTTTGGCCTGCCCAATGGATAAGGAAACATAATCAGGAGAAACCGGACCAATAAACGATTTAAAGGCCACGCATCCTTTGGCATCGAGTTCTGGCAATTTGTCTAAGTTATAGTCAACCAAGCCACCCCAGAAGCAATAATCTACATAAGCGTTGGGAGAAACCGTTTCTTCCTTCTTGTCGAAAATCTTAGCATCCGTCAAGGCAGGTTCATTCTGAAGAGGCATATCGACAATTGTTGTACATCCTCCAACGGCAGCGGCTGCTGAGCCGTGGGCATAATCCTCTCTCCAGCAGTAACCGGGATCGTTTAAGTGTGCATGACTATCAATTGCTCCCGGAAAAAGATAACTTCCTTTAGCATCGATAACTTCCTCTGCTTCAACAGAACTTCCCGCATCAATGATTGCCGCAATTTTACCATCATTTACACAAACAGATGCTTCAAAAATTCTATCAGCGTTTACGACCTTCCCATTTTTAATGACTAAATTAAACACATGCATGCCCTCTCTCTTATTCATAGAATTAGCATAAATCAACTAACCAGTATCAGGCCTACATTAACCATACTTTAATTTAGGAATCCCTCCTTTAAAACCGAATTGAAACTAATTTGCCAGACTTAAAAGAGTATGGTAGAGAACATTAACTCCATCCGCACAATCCTCCGGCGAACTCCATTCAGCCGGATTATGGCTGATTCCATCTTTTGATCTTATGAAGATCATACCGATAGGACAGATATTTACCACCTGCATGGCATCATGCCCAGCCCCGCTTGGCAGATAAAAGGGCTCAAATCCTTGTTTTTCAAAGGCATCTTTGGCAGCAAGTTGAAACTCTTCCGAACAAAGTGAAGGCGGGATGCGTTGTAAGACTTCAGTACGCATTTCCAGATTTCTTTCGCGGCAAATTCGTTTCGCTTCTTTAAAAATCGCATCTTCCACTTGATCACTAACTTCTTGATTGAGATCTCTTAAATCAAGAGTAATTTCAACCGTTCCCGGGATAATATTAATTCCGCCTGGTAATACACTCATTTTCCCAACAGTAGCAACCGTTGTACCGGTCTTTTTGGCTTCCTGTTCAACAGTTTGAACAAATTCGGCGGCTGCAACTAAAGCGTCATGCCTCATTGTCATAGGCGTTGTTCCGGCATGTCCTGCCTCACCTTTAAAGGTACATTTAAGCCATAATTCATTGACTATTCCTGTGACAATCCCTACTGATTGATTATTTTTCTCAAGCACCTTGCCTTGTTCAATATGCAATTCGATAAAAGCTTTTATAGTGCCTTTAGTACGAGCGGCACAACGAATCATCGTCGGATCCAGACCCTGAGCTTTCATAATTGTTGCCAGAGAGATTCCCTCTTTATCTTTAAGCTCTAAATCTTCAGGTTTCAGACTGCCGATCATTCCCCTGCTACCCATCATACTGAAGCTAAAACGAGCTCCTTCTTCATCATTAAAGGCATAGACTTCAATGGGATGTTCGGTCTTAATGCCCTGTTCCTGCATAGTTTGCAGAACTTCTATACCTCCGATTATGCCTAATGCACCGTCGAAGATTCCTCCGTTATATACAGAATCAACATGAGAGCCAGTGACAACCGCTGGGGCTTCCGGATTACGACCTTCCCTGCGCCCAACAATATTACCGACCGCATCCTCTCGCACACTTAACCCGGCTTCTTTCATATAGGAAGTTACGAGATCTTTTGCTCTACGATCCTCCGGGGTAAAGGCCAACCTAGTTATACCCCCAGATTCCTGTTTACCTATTTCCCCTAACTCCATCAGACGATTATATAGTCGTTTTTTGTTAATCACGATGCCACCTCTTAAAGCAATTTTATTTAGAAACGCTCTTTTCAGATTTTTTTCTTTACACTAATATTTTCTACAATTTTGGAAGTTTTGTCTTCTCATAATAAGGATAAAGATTTAGCTCCTATCTATCCTTGGTTGATAAGTCAAAATTATCAGAGTAAGAAGGCAGGGGGGCGTTTTGTTTGACCTTCGCAAACAAAACGCCCCCCTGCCTTGAAGATTGCTCTTTGACCTTGTTCTTATTGTCAAAGAGGTATCAACTGTCATGGATGCACATAAAATAAACACCCCCGTTAGAAGATGCTCTCATCCCAAAAAAATGCTGTTCATGCACTCTCAATCTCAGTAACTGCAATCTTTTTTAAGATTTCGACTCTTTCTTCTAGCTCTAAACTATACTTAAACTTGTCTAACAGATCCTTTTCTAAGGCAAAAGAATCTAAAGCCGATTTGCATTTTAGATACCAATGTATGCATTGAATGTTTTGAATTTTGCTACCGGTTTGTATTAGATTCGAACCCTCTTCGATTAAAATTCTTAAATCTTGTGCTGAAACCTCCACTTATTAACCGCCCCTCTATTGTCGCTGCCTCAACTAAAGTATAAGTATAATTTTTTAAATAAAATCTATTTCATTATATTATTTATTTGATATTAATCTAATTTACAATGTTATTGTAGTAGCTATTGGCATGAATATAAGTGCCAATAGCACATATTTCTAACGAAAATATCTATCTGGGAGTATCAACAATTATTCAACAAAAAGCTCCCCTATAAAATCGCTTTTGAGGGGAGCGTGATACATAGCAAGAATTTGATTGGCTAGTTAAAATATGGGATAGCTTGATTCTGAACCTTTTGGATTGGTAAGCCAAAAACAAATGTTGTCCCTATTTCCTCTGTTGAGACAAATTTAACATATCCACCCAGATATTTCTCTCCTAAGAGTTTCATACTATATATGCCTAAGCCCCGTCCTTCCCCTTTGGTTGAAAAAGTACGTTTAAACATTTGTAGTTGGATATCTTTCGGTATATATTGTCTATTATTCACTTTGAATTCCACATAGCCATCCTTCTTTATCCCCTCAACCGTTACAGTATCCATATAGGATGATTCAACAGCATTTTTCAGCATATTATTAAGGACACGTCTAACCAAAACAACATCACTGAAAACCAACACATCAATATCGCATTTAACTTCTATTGGACATGTGACACTGTTATTCTTTTTATACAGTTCAACTAACCTTTCAACAAGTTCCTTTACTCTGAATTCCGATAGGTTTAAGTTAAGCGTACCATTTTCAGCATTTTTCAAAGACTTTTGACTGTTAATCTCTTCAAGTACCTGTTCTATCGCCTCAAAGGCGTAGGTTGACAATTCCCTCGCCTCATTTATGTCCGTGATCTCTTTTATTAAAGAAATAAGTCCTTTAGCCGCTCCCGATGAGTTAATCAAGTCGTGAAAAAAAACCCGTTCATACATCTGTCGTCTCTTTTCTTCACTAATATCTCTGACTATAAATAAAGTAAAACCATATTTAATGGGTGCGGCATAAATTGAAAGTTCTAAACATTCTTCCCCATGCTCAGTATTCACCGTTAACAGACATTCCTTGGCAACCGGCGCTTTGGTCATCTGTGATTCTAGGATCGCCTGAATAGATCCGCAAACACTGCAATTTTCAGTGGTTCCGCAACCACCCTTCATCGTATTTGAATGAACGCAATTTAATAATTCCCCGGGCCGCAGACCTAAGAATTTTCTCTTGGCTGAAATGCCTATATGTTCCAGCAAGGCATCATTGGAATAAATGACCTGCCTCTCTTTGTTTAACACAAGTATTACACTGGGTATGAGTTTAAAAAGGTCAGGCACTAAATTTTGATCTATTATTTGCTCTGCTTGTATTTTAATTTCCCCATCTAATAAACGTTTTGCAGGTGCGAATTGTGTTTCTGTGTATGTAACTTCCGTCATGAAAATCCCCCTTAAACCTGAGAAAGCATCATCTAAATTAGATAAATAGTTGTTTACCCACGTAAATTCTTTATCGTGAATATTTTACCATAGAATATACCATTTAGTCTTTTTTCTTTGAATGACACTGTTAAGCTAGTAATAGAAGAAGAGGGCGTTTAAACTGCTAAGGAGTTTACAACGCCCTTTTTCTAAGATGAGGATTGGCTTAAATTGAACTTAAAACAGGATTACTTACTCTATCCAGTCTTAGTATCCAGACTTTCGGAAAATTGACTGTAGTAAAGATCTGCATAGAAACCAGCTTTTTCAAGCAGTTCGATATGGTTGCCCATTTCGATAATCTTGCCATCGTTCATGACCAAGATAAGTTCAGAATCACGTATTGTCGACAGCCGGTGTGCAATAACAAAATTAGTTCTGTCCTTCATAAGATTTGCCATAGCCTTTTGAATCAAAACTTCTGTTCTGGTATCTACGCTGCTGGTGGCTTCATCAAGAATTAAAATTGTCGGATCTGCCAGAATCGCTCGCGCTATGGTTAGCAGTTGCTTCTGACCCTGGGAAATATTCGTTGCCTCCTCATTGAGGACCGTATTGTAGCCATCAGGCAATGTTCTGATGAAATGATCTGCGTGTGCAGCTTTAGCAGCCCGCACAATTTCTTCCGTCGTTGCTCCTTGTTTTCCATAGGCTATATTCTCTTTAATCGTTCCATTGAAAAGCCATGTGTCCTGCAATACCATGCCAAACATCCTTCTCAGTTCGCTGCGTTTTAGATCTCTGATATCAACCCCGTCTACCCTAATTGTTCCTGATTTTATTTCGTAAAACCGCATTAGTAGATTTACTAAGGTGGTCTTGCCCGCACCTGTCGGACCTACAATAGCAACTGTGTGGCCTGGTTCTACATTGAGATTCATATCTTCAATCAAAGGTACATCTTCTTCATAGCGGAAATCTACCTGTTCAAAGCTTACCTGCCCTTTCGAGAATTCAATGATTTGAGCATTAGGTTTATCAGGTATTTCTTCCTCTTCATCAAGAATCTCAAAAACTCGTTCTGCGCAAGCTACTGTGGATTGAATCACGTTGGCAATATTTGCAGTTTGCGCAATAGGCATGGTAAAGGACCTTGAATATTGGATAAAGGCTAAAATGTCACCCAGCCCAAGTAAATTTCGAGTAATCCAAATTCCTCCAACTATACTAATACCTACATAGCCTATATTGCTGATAAAGTTCATCAAAGGAAACATGATCCCCGAAATGAATTGCGCTTTCCAGCCTGATGTGTGCAATCTGTCGTTAATTGCGTCAAATTTTTCAATTGAGTCTTTCTCTCGACCAAAGACTTTAACAATTTTATGCCCTGTATACATTTCTTCCACATGCCCGCTGAGCTGTCCCAGTTCTTTCTGTTGCGCAGCAAAATATTTCTGAGATTTCTTAGCAATAGTGGCGGTAGAAATAATGTACAAAGGTAATGTAGCGACAACTATAAGAGTAAGTATTGGACTAATCGTCAGCATCATAAGGATATAACCGATAATTGTAATTAGGGACGTGATAATTTGTGTTAAGCTTTGCTGCAATGTTGTTGCGATAGTATCGACATCATTGGTAACACGGCTTAAGATGTCGCCATGAGGATGTTTATCAAAATACCTCAGCGGCAAATTATTTAGTTTTAGATCAATTTGTCTGCGCATGTCTCGAACGGTTTTCTGAGCCACTCCCGACATCACTAGACCCATAACTAAACTAAAGACGGCGCTAATTAAATACATTCCTATCAGGATTAAAACAATCCTTCCTATATAATTAAAGTCATATTCCCCATTGGTTTCACGTATGGAACGAATTACTCCATTTATTTGATCCTCGGTTAATTTTATCGATTGTCCCTCAGTTTGACCTACAGGCATTTTCTTTACTAGATTCAACATCTGCTGAACAATGTCTGCTTTTTGATTAGGGTCTGTCACCGAACTAAGCATTGGCAGATTCATAAACTCTTGAACCCCTCGAAGGGTTTCAGGATCAGGAGATTGTGGGCTCTGCCCGACACCTGGAGTTTGTCCCTGCTGCATTTGGTTCATTTGTGTATTTATTTGCTGGGTAACCTGGGTCTGGGCCTCAGTCATTTCTCTAAGCATCATCTTCGCCATATATCCATCCTGAAGCTTATTCATAGCTTTACTGGTTATTTTAGGAGCAGCTATGGTAAAGATCGTGCTGGCAATCGCAAATATAAATACAACCATGAGGTTGGTTTTATGGGGACTCAAATATTTGATGAGCCTTTTTAAACTTGCTTTAAAGTTCTTAGGTTTTTGAACCGGCGCTCCAAAACCACCCCCAAAGCCTCCCCCACCCCCTCCAGGTCTAGGGCCGGGATTTTGTTGTCTATCTTGCTCACTCATGCGATTTCCTCCTCTGACAACTGTGAAGCAACAATTTCACGATATACATCGTTGGTAGCTAATAGTTCTTTATGTGTCCCCATTCCCGAGATCTGTCCTTTATCCAATACAATAATATTATCGGCATCCATGACAGTCCCTACCCGCTGGGCTACAATGATAACCGTTTCCTCGGCAATTTCCTTTTTTAAAGCTCCTCTCAATCGTGCGTCAGTTTTAAAATCAAGTGCTGAGAAACTATCGTCAAAGATATAGACCTCAGGTTTTCTGGCCAATGCTCTAGCTATGGAAAGGCGCTGTTTCTGTCCTCCTGATACATTGGTTCCACCTTGGGTTATATGATGTTCAAAGCCGCCCTCAAAATTTTCAATAAAATCACTAGCTTGAGCGATTTCAGCAGCGTGTTTAATTTCTTCATCCGTGATCTGCTCATTGCCGAATCGAATATTCTCTTTGATAGTTCCAGAAAACAGCTGGGATCTTTGCGGTACGAATCCGATCTTTGCCCGCAGGGTTTCCTGAGTCATTTCCCTTACATCTACTCCATCAACCAGAATACTTCCGCTGTCCACATCATAGAATCTTGGAATCAAATTAATTAGGGTGGATTTTCCCGACCCGGTACTTCCAATAATAGCTGTCACTTTTCCGGGATGAGCCGCAAAAGATATGTTACTCAATGCGGGTTCCTCAGCACCATGATAGGAAAAGGTAACATCTCTGAATTGCACATGGCCTTTTTCAGTAAAGGAGTCTATTCGTTTACTGGGATCCGTAATCTCAGGGATCGTATCCAAGACTTCATTAATTCTCACAGCTGCAGCCTGGGCACGGGGTACCATAATAAACATCACAGACAGCATTAACATCGAAAACATTATCTGCATTGCATATTGGGTAAAAGCTGCGAGTGCACCCAGATCCATACTGCCATTGCTAATTCGGATTCCGCCAAACCAGAGCACAGCTAAGGAAGTAAAGTTCATAATTAACATAATGGAGGGCATCATGTATGCCATAATTTTATTAACCTTAATATAGTTATCTGTAAGATCCACATTAGCATCGTTAAACCGTTTCATTTCAAGTTCTACGGTATTAAAAGCACGTATTACCCGAATCCCTGTCAGCTTTTCTCGCAGGACAAGATTAATTCTATCAATTTTGACTTGGACTAATCTAAAAAGAGGGATCATCCTGGAGGCAATCAAGGCAATAACAATCGTCAGAACCGGTATAGCAACGGCAAGCACCCAGGTAAGCTCTTTATCTTCCTGTAGTGCCATTATTATACCCCCAACCGCCATCATCGGAGCGCTGACCATCATACGCAAAATCATTACAGTAACCATCTGAATCTGGTTGATATCATTGGTGGTTCGGGTAATTAGTGTGGCAGTTCCAAGCTTATCAAATTCATGAAGCGAATAGCTTTCCACCACCTTAAACACTTTACTGCGTAAGATTGTGCCTAAGCCTACTGCGGATCTCGAGGACAAGTAAGTAGCTAAGATCGAACTCAAGGCTCCTCCCCCAGCGACTAAAAGCATAAATCCACCAATCTGCATAATCTTGTCGGTATCACCATGTAATACCCCATCATTGATAATATCCGACATTAAGGTCGGGAGATAAAGATCCCCTAAAGTTTGTAAAAATATCAGCACCAAAGCCCCTGCAATCATTGCTGAGTATGGTTTTAAGTATTTAAATAAATTCAACACACTAAAACAGTCCCTTCTGCCTATAACATCAAAAACAAAGTATAACTCACCCTATCAAATTCTATACTTTATCACTTTAATGATTAGTATGAACTCAAGGGATAGGGTTCTATGTAAGTCAAAATATTCCTATTTAACTATTGATCCTGCACCACACAAAAACCGCACTTTTAAAGGTGCGGTTTATTAAATAGTTATGGTATCGTCAGGACAGTTCTTTGGGCTTTCCATATATCCTAAACGTTAACGTATTGCTATTAACAATACTCCTAATCAGGAGGTATCCTTCTGAGAAATTTTGAAATTTAAAATCCAGGTTAGGATAAGCCACTGTTGCGTCCTGTCCTAGGGGAACATATTTCACAGGCAAGCTATGAGGAGAACGTTCAACCACACTTAAGGCAGGCGCGGCTAGGCAAACAGCATTGTAAAGAGTACTGGAAACCTGACATACTCCTCCCCCTAGACCAGGGACGAATGTATTCCCTTCAATTATCATAGCAGTCTGGTAACCTGCCTCTTCTGTTCTGGGACCTACCGTATTATTAAAAGAGAATACTTCTCCTGGTTTTAATACTTTACCATCAATGGCTTTTGCCGCAAGTTTAATGTTAAGGGATCGCTCTATTAGGGTCTGATCAAAGGTGGTGGTGTATTCACTTATCAGATCGCTTTTCTTGACGAGTTCTAGATCCTTTTTGGTAATTGTGGGTTTGACTTCTTTGAAAGGAACAACGATTGAATTATCCCCCTTTAATGCCTGTGTCTTTACGATCTGGGCAAGAGAATCGAGGTCGACTTCTTTTCCTTGATTTTCCGGAATTATTTCCAGGGAATTATCTGGGTTAATCAAAAAGTGTGCATCCTGAGCCGGCATGTTTAAAAACGAAGAATGAGTAGTCAGTGCCTCTGCTAGGAGTAAATCATCCCATTGATAATTAGGTTCTTTTATAATTCCAAAGCTTGCTTTATATTTGCTGACAGCTTTATCCAAGATTGTTCCTTCTCTACCAATCAAATAGGCCTCTTGAAGTGGTTCTTGATAGTCATAAGTAAAACCCAGATCCTTCATATTAATTACAAAATTTTTATTATCCGCAATGAAATGAATAGATCTTTGGAGATATTCATTTCTCTGTTGTTCCAATTTATCTCGAGCTTCCTCAATAGTTAGCTCTTCTAAAGGGATTTCTAATTCAACACCCTTAACAATCTGCCCTCTGTCCCAGGTATATAAAACCAGTGTAAAAGTGATCAGTCCGATTGCCGCCATTAGAATACCAAGAATAATTAGAAAGGGTTTATACCTTTTCAGAAAGTTTTGAAGTTGTGACAATTCCGCAGGGTTGGCATCCTCTTCCATGTATTTATCTCCCTTCTCGGCTAGTAACGTTTAACTATATGCGAGTCAGAAGAAAAATTTCACAGAGCTCTCTTGGTTATTTCTGGATTAAACTGTTAGAAACATAGTAGTAGTAGCCTGTCTGTTACCCTTTAAGGTGCAGACAGGCTACTACTACTATTAGGTATTGAACAATATTTGGGTACAAAATCAGCTCAACCGTTATAGGCCTACATCCAAATTCCTGATCCCTTCTTTAATCACTAACGGTAAGTCTGTCTTCTTATCAGTATTATAATCATAAATGACAATTACTTCTTCCCCGGTTGTAGCTAGCCCAATTTTTTCGCTAACAATTATGTACTCCATGACAAAACTTGATTTGCCCATTGACTTTACCCTAGCCCCAACCATTATTTGATCAGGATAAGCCAAGGGCTTGAGGTATTTACAAATCGTTTGAGCCAATATAACTCCTATGCCCGTCTTGGTTTTGAATTCATCGAACCGGAGCCTTCTAAGATATTCAAGGCGAGCTTGTTCAAAGTATCTTACATAATAGATGTTTTTTACATGGCCGGAAGCGGCCATCTCATTTTGAGTTATTGATATGCTTACTTGTACCGGAAAATCTACTAAATCCATAATACTCTCCTCTTTACAAAAATCATCTCTTAAGCATTTTAACTGCGGCAAAATACCATTTCATTAAGTTTAACCCCTAAATTTTCGGCGACAATCTCACATTTGGCTCGCAGCAAAAAATATAACCTTCTATCATCTTTACCAAGTTCTTCGAGGGATTCATAATTTGCCTGTCCCTTACTGATCACTAAGTCTGCCGATTTATATACATCCAGGAATTCTGGCGAACAGTCTTCGAGAATCGTCCCTAGAAAGCCACTGCCGTTCGAAATCACCCGAATCTGCCCTCCCATTCCTACATAAGCAGCGTCTTCCATGGTGGCATCATTTAAAATCGGTTGATCTTTAACTGCATAAGTCACCTTAACCCCATATTCTAAAAGCTGTTCAGCCAGTAACTTATCAAAGACAATTTCCCCACTGTTATCTCCGAGAATCAATATCTCCTGGGCTTCATTTAGACTTTGTTGGAAAGAAACATAATCGTCCCGCGTAAAACTTTTAGCCAAGGCCTCCTGAATACTTTTCTCAACATCAAAATCCTTCAGAATACCCATATCAATGATATTCCCGGCAACTGCGATTTGCAAAGACATTAACAGAGGATCTGTACTTTTCCGAATTCTCTCTTTGAGTTGAGGAAGAAGTTCAAGCGCCAAATCATTAGATTCTTTCTTAGCCTTATGAAAGGGATCCTCGATTCCCAACAGCTCATTTGCTCTTCTAAGAATTATGGTTGAGTTCTCTGCTGGAGTTCTTTGAGGATCTAAGTTTGAAATAAGGGGTAGAGTTGCCTGAATTATTTCTCTCGCTTTTTCCTCAGTGATGTCAGTTTGTGCCAAGGTATTAATCGTTTGCTTTATATAGCAAGGAATACATTCAAGAGTTACATTCACAAATAGTAGCCTCCTCTGTTTTTCGTAAGTTTTTATTCTTCGATCAGGTTCCAGAAATTCTTTATTCTAGAAATCCTCGAACTTCTTCGCAACAATTCTTTAGGTACAATTATTTTCCGATTAATTGACTCTCCACATTATAAAGAATCTCACAATCACACTGTCCACCATTCTTTTTGAATACATCGATTATCTCGTTAATCTTTCCCCTTTTAAACTGCATCTGAGTTAAGATCTGTTTAGTCAAACGAAGGGTATGGTCACATGACAACCCAGAGAGCTTCTCGTTTAATTTATAAAAAAACATTCTCCGAAAGAGCAGACTCAACAATACATAATCCTTATTTAAGGTAGCTTTCTCTTCATTAAACAGAGAATCATACTCCAGGGCTGCTGTTTGGATACCTGAGATAAGTCGTCGCTTAACTTCTTCTTTAATAAGTTTCTTATCGCTTAAAACCTGAGGTTTAGACCCAAGGTTTTCACTATTTTCTATGTCTATATCTAAATTATCTGTTTCCTGATCGTTAGATAGCTGCATTAAAACATACCCTCCAGTAATTCAAAGTTTTATTGCAGTATGTACTTAACCAAACAATTTATACCCTGCTAATTCTTACTAGTGCTATTGCCCTCCATCTTCATAAGCACTTTCTTTGTGCTTTACTTTTCTGGTATAGTCTTTGTTCGTTTTATGCGGGCGTGTGCCTGTATTGAACAGAGCTCTGGTTCTTGGTTTTCGAACCAGCTTTGTTTTACTTTTCATTCTAATTCTCCGGAGTATATAAGTTCTTAAACGCAGATATAAATTCATTTTCTACACTTGCAAAATCCCGAAGTGAAAATTCATGTTCCATCCCCTTGTCCGGTGGGACATCAAAAATCGGAAACTCCATTAATGTTTCAAACTCATAGTGTAGAAGAGTATCATCCACATTTTCAATCTGTTTCCTTTCTTCCTCCGACAAATCCCCCAGACCAAATCTATCATAAATAACACTTTGTAATTTTTCCTCGATAGCAAAATACTCCGGGAGGTTTTTCTTGACCGGCCTTGTCAAATCTGAAATATAGCTTTCACTAGCATCATGTATAAGGCATCCAAGTTGTACTCGCTCAGAATACCCCCGGCTTTTAGCCTCTTTATAGCAATGAATTGAGTGCTGAGCCACTGAATAAAAGTGGCTGCAATGTCCGTTGGCCCGGGTCATCAGTGATAATGAGTGGGCAATATCTTCAATCTTAATGTCTTCCATAATTGGCTCCAGTGGAAAGAACTTGATCTTTGAGTAGGTTAGTATGTAGTCGGACATAGTTACCTCACTTATAGTTTGGATTTTATCAGTATATTATTAATTACTTTCTTAGATCATAAACTATTATTTAGCTTTCTGTAAAGAGAACCATGATAGAACAAAAAAACCCCCATACAATTTGTATAGGGGCACGCGTAATTCTGGGAATGAAATAAAAATAACTACAACCTCATCCCGCCATTAACACTCAAATTATGACCGGTTATATACGAAGAATCATCAGAAGCTAAGAAAAGAGCTACCTTAGCAATTTCTGTCGGTTCGGCAAGTCTGCCCAACATAGTTTGCTTTGCAAATTTCTCCAGTAACTCTTGAGGAACAGTCTTTAAAATATCTGTCATTGTATAGCCTGGGGAGATTGCATTAACTCTTACTTGCGCTCCCTTCATGGTAAATTCTTTCGCCCAAGTTTTGGTCATCCCAATAATACCAGCTTTTGACGCAGAATAATTAGCCTGACCAATATTGCCATATTCTCCGACAACTGAAGATATATTGATAATAGATCCTTTACCATCAACCTGCATGATGGGGCCAATAAAGCGAGTCAGATTAAACGCACCTTTTAGATTTACGTCTATTACTAAGTTCCATTGTTCATCTGACATTTTTCCGGTAAGGGCATCCCTAGTAATCCCTGCATTATTCACTAGGATATCTACTTTACCATATTTCCCTTTAACGTAATCAGCTAACACTTTGCAAGCTTTGCTATCGGTTACGTTGAGTTCATACCCTTCGACATTATCATTTTGATAATGTAAAACTTCTATATCACAAACAATAACTCTGGCTCCGGCATTTGTAAATTCTTCTGCCATCGCCCGTCCGATACCTCTGGTTCCTCCAGTAATAACGGCCACTTTGCCATCTAATCTCATTAACCCCATCATCTCCTTCCCCGCTGATTACTTTTCACGCTTTAATAGCCACTCCGCAATTTTAGGTGCAATGACACGATGAGATTTTGAGCTGACATACATTCCGATATGACCTATTGGGTATGAAACCAGTTCTTTATCTTTACTCCCAACATAATCTAAGAATGGTCGTGTCGATTCCGGAGGAACGATATGATCTTCGTCTCCACATATAGATAAAACCGGCATGGTAATGTTCTTAAGATCAACCACTCTACCTCCGATTTCAAAGGTTCCTTTAATCAGTCTATTTTCTTGATATAATTCTTTGATAAACCGTCTAAAAGCCTCTCCTGACTGATCTGGACTGTCCAGGATCCATTTTTCCATACGAATAAAATTGGCGGCTGTATCAGGGTTTTCCAAATTATCTACTATACTTACATATTTATTAAGCATTAATTGGAAGGGTTTAAGAAAATCAAAACCACCATTCAAGAATTGCCCTGGGATAACACCATAAGCATCCACTAGATTATCTACATTCATATCTTTACTCCACTTAAATAAAAAACCATCCTTAGCCATTCTCCCCGCTTCAAAATCAATGGGAGTTACCATAGTAACCAGGTTCTTAACCTTTTCTGGATTTAAAGCGGTGTAAATAGCAGAAAACGTTCCTCCTTGGCAAACTCCAATGATATTTAACTTTGTCGAATCAGTTCTTTTGAGAATCTCATTAACGGTGTTTTCAATATAGACGTCAATATAATCCTCTAACGTTACATATTTATCTTGTGCAGTCGGGTATCCCCAATCAATAATATACAGATCCAAACCGAGTTCCAGCAAATTTTTAATAACACTGCGGTCTTGTTGAATATCCATCATATATTGTCGATTAACTAGGGCATAGATGATAAGTGTAGGGACTTTACTAACTTTTTTGGCTAACGGTTTATAGTGAAAAACCTTCATTTTATCTTCTTTGTAAAAAAGCTCTTTAGGGGTCTTATTTGATTCTGTATCTTTTAAATTCAATAATACATCGATTCCACGGATGAATTTTTTTTGGTATTCTAACAACTCGTCGAAAGATTTCTCTAGGTCAATCGGAAAATATGGTAACATCATCAAATCCTCCTTTGTCGGCTAATTAACTGATTGTCACTGTATTGGCTTTTATTTCTTTGAGTAAAATTACTTCCTTTTTCAAGGCTCTTACTTCTCTTTTTAAATCATCAAGTGTTCTATACAGACTATCCATATCAGTTCTTGTAGGATAGGGTAAGAATTTAAGCGTATTTTCTAACAAACTATCAAATTCTTTTTTGAAATTAACCCCAGCATCCATTACCTGTGATATTAACTTAGAAAACTCATCTGTTCCGAATAATTTGTGATAGGCTGCTTCATTTTGTTTCCACCAATATTCGTAAAATTCTTTAAAGGTTTTAGGGTTATTGCCCTTTACTAACATCTCTTGGTAATCTTTGATAATCTTTTCAAAGGTTTCCTGACTTACCTTGGCCATAGTTGCGAAAAATTCACTCATTGTGTTAATAAAGCTAATTGAGGCATTAATGCTATGCATTTGTTTTTGCATTAGTTCTCGATTCATTGAAAATATAGGCATATTAAAGATTTTCCCATAAGTTGATGAGAACTTTTCGTTCCATAGTTTTACAAACTCGATATAGGCAGTTTTATCTCCAGTAATACTTTTAGCTAATAGATTTTGTAAGGTTTGAGATCCCTCTAACCATGGATGTAAAAACTTTTGGCTTGTATCTGTTGATAACGAATAGATTTCGATGAACTTCTTAGAGAAATTTTGCACTTGCTCGGGCAAGTAAAAAATGAAGTTACTGGATAATAGTTTCTGATAATTTTCAATCCACTTATTATAAAAAGTAATTGGATCACTATCTTTTCCAGTAATAGTCTTAATTAAATCTTCCCAAATTTTATTTAGATTTTGATAGGTGTTAGCTCCGGAAAAAATTTTATCGAACTGCAATGGAAAAAATACTTTGGATATATTTTTAAGATATTGATCATTAAATTCAAACCATTGCTTAGTCATCTCCTGAGTGGGTCTTAGATTTTCTTCAAAATCACTATTTGAATCCTTATTCTTATCTTGAGCTTTATCTTTAGGAGTTACCGCCACATTCATAAGATCCTGCCAATAATCAAACATTTTCCGTTGGGTCTCAAAATACATTCCCATAAAATCCATGTTCTCACTCATTTTCAGTTCCTCCCTTGTCAGAAAATGCACTATGGATAAGTGCCAGGTCTTTGGGATCGTATGCAAATTCACCGGGTAAAGTATCAAACTGAATTACAATAAAGACACCAACTTCATCACGGTCAATTCCAACAACAGTACCAATACAGTGACTGATTGTCTCAACACGGTCTCCAACTTGAAACTCAAAAATCATAATATCCGACCACCCTGTTATATTTTTTGTAGCTTTTAGGATATTTCGGTATACAAGATATTTGCAAGAATTTGATTCTGCAAAACATACTAATCATTAATGCTTTTGAACCCTTCTAAATTGTTGATCCTTATCCCCCTCTCTATAATTTATATTTTCAGAAAAATCGTACCAATTTATCATGATAAAATCCATAGAAAATCATTATATTGGTAATCATTTATATTTATTTACAATTAACCCTAGATAACCCATGATATTTACTCTCATTGGTTTACTCATAGAAAAAGACTACTCACTGAGTAGCCCAATTGTTGTCGCCAAAAGTAACACAATTAAATTTACGGATATCGATGGTGACTAATCTGCCTCATCCGCTCCAACCTCTCATATAAATCCGTTTTCTTCCCCCGCTCCCAAGAACCATAGATCTTCTCTGACAACTCCGGGGTCAGAGGGAGAGTGTCTAAGCCATTCTCCTCATAAAGTCTATGAATATCTTGTGAACAACTTTCACAGAGATAACTCTCTCCGCCCCAGTCAAAGCAAGTGCGCATTTTTGCATAGATATCCTCAAACTTATCCTTCATTATGTTGCCAAAGGAGATATTTAAAAACTCACAGGGCTGTAGATCACCCTTGGCATTGATATAAAATCTGTCCGTGCCCCCGGCTGTACAGCCGAATACCGTCTTATTTTCTTCAATTATTTGAGCAGAGATGGCCGGATAATCGGCTTTCTTTTTATGTAAATTGTATTGGTTGACCTTCCCTTTGACATATTCAATGTCCTGGGGGGTGAATTCGACAACTCCTTTTTCCAGCCACCCTCCCGCAGGTTTAGGTTTTATAATCTGGATCAAACAGGCCTTGAAATCCTTGGCTGCCTCCATAATTCCTTCGAATGTACCGTTATAGAAATCTTCCCGCAGCAAGCAGGTATTAAAGGCCACCGCCAAACCCGCTTCGTGGCACATCTCAACTCCAGCCTTCATGGTTTCCCAAGCAGAGTCTTTCCCCATAAACTTGTTAAAGAGCTTAGCGTCAGGGCTATGCAAAGAAAACATGACCGCGGTCACATTTAGCCCTCTAAGTTCTGCAAGTCTTTCTTTAGTCATGCCAGCACCTGTGGAATTGATCCAGATCTCAGATCTTGAATCAATAGCTTGGCATACCTGTTTAAGCCGTTCATATGCAAAAAAAGGCTCCCCACCTTCGATATTAAAGAAAGCTACTCCCATTTCCTGAAGCTTTCTGACAATCCCTACCAATACTTCAATATCCACTTCCTTACCCTTATCAAGTTTCTGATAACAATACTGGCAATGATAAGGGCAAGCTGAAGTAATCGATAACAAGACCGTAGTACAAGGCATCTTTTCCTCGAATTGACTAAATTTCCGGCAGGCAGTGAGAAACGCCGTCGACGGAAAGCCGGGGATATACAGTCCTAAGCGTGTTTTGCCCTCAATCTCAACAAATTTATTCTGCTTCATTCTGGAGACAAAAAGAAGCAGCCTTCTCAATACTAGAATAAACTCCTTCAAAGAAAGCTCACCTTTCCCCAGAACCGTAAGATAGTGAAAAAAAATACTTATTTTTAACCTTAAGTTAAAGATATTTCTCTTAAAGCCTGTAACATTCCTTACAGTTACCATAAGGAACCCTCCTTTCTATCATGAGTAAACTTGTTCAGCTAAGCTAAACATCGTCTTTGGTGAGGGACTATACTTCACCGAGTTGGAAAATCGGGAACACCCACTTAAAAAGTGTTAGTCTCGAAATTCATCAAATTAAATCAAGCCTTGCTCCTTATACCAGGAAACGGTTCGTTTGATCCCTTCCTCCAGACTAAAGGAGTTCCTAAAGTCTAGGATATGGTTAGCTTTTTCAACAGAAAACTCAATATTATCATAGAACATATTCACTCTCCCTCGAGTTAAAAGGGGCGGATTCTGAGCTTTAAAGATTGTAAAGATTAGTTCCATGAGAAAAGCAAGCGGATAGCTTAAGGCTTTGGGCAGATTGCCGGGTTTTCTTAATCCAGCTGCCGAGCAGAAAAGTTCATAGATTCTATCCATATTCTCAGGTTCCTCGTTACCGATCAGCATACAATGCCGGCCTGTGAGCTGTTTTTTATAAGCTAAAAAATAGGCTCTAGCCAGGTCTCCCGCATAGACAACGTGAAATTTGTTATTCTTGGCACCCGGGACTAAAGGAATTCCAGCTTTCGCCGTTTTAAGGTATTCGTAAAATCCGGTGTTAAATTCTCTCTCTCCATAGACCCAAACAGGCTCTAAAATAGTCAGATTCAAATCATGCTTCTCGGCAAAAGCTAAAGCCTCTTGCTTGGCTATTGCTTTTGTATCACGATAGTAGTTTAACTTGCAGGGAAAAAAGCCATCTCCCAAGTATGGGTAATGTGAATTATAGGGGGATTCTTCGTCCTTAAGGACAAAGCAGTTTTCCTCACCATAAACAGAATTAGATCCCGTCATAAGAATGTTTTTTATGCCAGCCTGGACGCAAGCCTTTAATACATTGACTGTACCAACAACATTCGTTTGGTAGAATTCCTGGTAGCACCCCCAGTCCGCTACTTTAGCAGCATTGTGAATTACCCACTCATAACCACTGAAAACTTCGCTTAATTCCCCGATATTTTTAATATCTCCTGTCTCTAGTGCCACAGGCAACCCTTCTAGGTTCGATAAATGGCTGTCTTTTCTTACCAAGCAGCCGATGTTGACCTGATTTCCGCAAAACTCCCGAGTAATATGACTCCCGATAAATCCTGTCCCACCTGTAATCAAAACTCCATTCTTACCCATTTTCTTGGTACCTCTTGAAAAGGATTAAAGCATTATGCCCGCCAAAGCCATAAGACGCAGATAAGGCATATTCAATGAGAGTCATCACCGTCTCCAAAGGTAGATTTAGATTATCCAGAGAATCAGAGGTTAAGTTACCGTGGATTCTGGATTCTTTGATAGAAATCGCAGTTATAGCTGCTTCAAGAGCTCCACTGGCCCCGATGCTGTGCCCCAATATTCCTTTGGTAGAATTTATAAAAGGTTGCTTGCTCCGATCCCCAAAAATCCTTTGGATTACCTCAGCTTCGATTTCGTCATTGGTTGTTGTCCCGGTACCATGAGCATTGAGATAATCAACCTTAATTCCTCGGCAAATTTTCGCAAAAAGATCAGCAATATTATCCCCGTTAGGATCCATCTGAACTATGCTGTAGGCATCACTGCCTGCCTCATACCCTACAATCTCAGCATAAATATCTGCCCCTCTAGCTCGAGCCCGTTCTAGCTCTTCCAGAACAAGAACACATCCTGCCCCTTCATTGAAGAGAAAACCGCTTCTTTGCCGCGAAAAAGGCTGAGGCCTCCCGTCTTCTGAACGAGTAAGAGTTGAGAGCATATCAAAGCCTCTCATGATTGCTCCCTTTTTTTCTGTTAAGGCTTCAACGCCACCAGCTATAATTACATCACTTCTACCCCCACTAATAGCTCGATATCCCTCACCCAGTGCATAAGTTCCCGAAGCACAGGAAGCATTAAGAGTGTAACTGAATCCATTAAGTCCAAAGAGGATGGATATCCAAGCTGCCGGGGAATTGGTCATTAGCATAGGAATGACCATTCTGTTAAACCTAGGTTTAACAGAATTTGAGGATAGGTTCGGGTTTCTTTCAGCATCTAACTTTTCAGTATCAGTGATATGGACGATATAAGAGTCGAAGGCTGTCTGCAGACTGCTCATACCAATACCAATAATTGTCCCGCTGTTTTCCAAGCCCTCTACCCGCAGATACTTTTCTCCATTTGTAATTTTAAAGCCGGCATCTTCTAGGGCCAGCTTTGTACACAAGATTGAGATTCGCGCAGCCTCTTCCATCATTCCTTCCACTGACTTATGGAAGCCTAGATCGGTTAAGGAAAAGATTGGTTTAGGAACGTAATACCTGGATTTAAACTTATAGTTTTGTTCATAACTCCCTGGGATCTCAGCCAGACAGGTCTTTTGTCCGAAAACACCTGCAGTAAAATCTCTGATACCAATACCGCAAGCGGTAGCCGGCCCTATCCCTGTGATAACAACTCTTCGGTTCATTTTGCTGCCTCCTTGAGAAAATTTACGACCTTCCGCAAATAGTCTTTAGGATCTGAGTAATCCCTGGCTCGCAGGTCATACGCCCGCAAATCTATCTCCCGTCCTTTTTCCCAAAGAATTTGGGAACCCAGTTCTTTAACCACCCCAATTTTATGAAATGTCAGTTTCTGCTCCTTTGCAATTCTTAGGAACTCCTCTTCTCCCTTTTCACTCAAGGTAAACAGCAATTCGTACTCCCCACATTCTCCTAGAAACAGCATTTCCTTAGGCAGGTTAAGAGTCTTAGCTAAAATTAATCCACTTTTCACATAGGGCAAGTTGTCAACGAAAAAACCTGTACTGCTCATTTCTGAAATGGTTCGTAATGCATTAAACACTCCATCGCTGGTATCTATACAGCAGCGGCTGTATTTCCGAATAAGCTCAGCTTCTTTATTTCTCAACCGCAAGAGGTTTTTCCATCCTCCTGTGAGACTCTTAACTAATAAATTATCTCCATAAAGTCTGAGGGCGGCTTCCACATTCCCCCTGCCTATGCCACCGGTAATATAAATTCTGTCTCCCACCTTAGCTCCGCTTCTTAATAAGCTTTTACTTGCAAGCTCGCCAATGACTGAACCGGTGTATCTCCAGGTTTTAGATATCCCAAAATCCCCGCCGATAAAAGCTGCCCCTGCTTCCTTAATTACCTGGGCGATTCCTCGAGCCAGCTTTTCAATATACTCCGTACTCCAGGAATCTCGAACAACCATACTATGAGCATAGAACTTAGGAATCCCTCCTGAGGCCAGAATGTCACTGATACTGCCTATTGCCATATTCCAGCCCAGACGATAAGGGTCATCTTCCCGAAATAAGTCTTCTTCCGAAAATTCATCAATATTATAGAGAAGCCCCTTACCGTGAAAGGTCACGATTTCCGCATCCGACTCAAAAAGGTGATTAACTTGACTGGAACTCCTAGGCATTTGTTTATTGATAACTTCGATCAATTCTTTTTCTCTACTCATCATCAACCTTCTCACTTGCCATCTATTTTAAAACGGTGTAAACCCTTCTGCGGACAGATTACCTCTAAAGCGTCCAAAGCAGGCTCAATTTTACAAGGCAAAAACCCTCTTGGATCTCCATCAAACTCAATTTCATTATTTGTACTACTTCCGAAAATCTCCATCTGCTGAACATAGAGCAAGGACATTGTAGAATTATTAGCAAACTCATTCCCACTATATAACTTTTGCAAGACCTTAACCCAATTCACAAGACCAAGCTTTTTAATGATTAACCCATAGAGCCGAGGGTCATTTAAAGCTAACTCGTTTTTCACTTTTAGCCCAGATGCTATATAGGTGGTCTTACCCACAAAGATGTTGTAAACCTTCTCTAAAACCTCTTGTTTTCCGTCAATACAGACAGAAAAGTTGACGGGATGATAACTGACCAGCCCCTTGATCAGGGAAACTAAGGTTCCGGCAAAATCTCCGATATAGTCTCTTATCCCACTATTCGCCCCCCTGGCCACAGCGGCCCCAATCCCAATATTAGCGCAGCAGGCAAAATAACTTGTTTGCAGCTTCTTATGAGATAGGCTGAGTGGTTGGCCGTCCAACGTTTGATCATATTCACTGAGATAGGTAATCTTAGCCATAGGAATTTGTATAGTCTTTCCCTCCAGAACTGCGTTTAGGGCCTGGTCAATTTCTAAGGGCAAATTATAGCTCTTGCAAAAATCCGGACTGGTGCCCGTATGAATTACTGCCAGCTTTGAATTAGAAATCCTTTTCCCCTGCAAGTCATAAAACCCACTGATCACCCTGTTAATCGTTCCGTCTCCTCCTACAGCAAGGATCAGATCATAACCTTTTTTATTACCCTCTAAGGAGAAAGTATAGGCGTCATCCAGGGTCTTTGTCAGTTTATAATCAAACTTCACCTTATTATTATGTAGAAAAGCAAAAATTCTCTCAAACTTTGCTTTGCTTTTGCCCCCCTGAGAACCGGGGTTCAAGATCAACAAACACCTCATGAGGCACCTATCCTTTTAATAATCGCAACCGCTTCATTAACAGTCCCTTGAGAGAGGCCGGCTCCGGCAATCAGTCTTACCCGTCCTTGGTTTAGGGGAACAGAGGGCTCAATAAAGGGTGTTGAGAGAATCCCCTTGTCATAGAGCTTCTGCGCCAGAATAAAAGTTACTTCTTTACTGCCGGTTTCAATGGAATTAATGGGAGCTTCACAGGCAGCTACCTCAAATCCCCCTTCGCTTAAGGATTCATGGATTTGTCGTTGATAAGAATTAAGCCTATGCTTAATTCCTGCAAATTCCACCCTAATAATATCCAGAACAGCACTGATCCCTGCTAATACTGCCGGTGAAAGAGCTGTAGAGTAGACAAGATGGGAACAATAATACTTGAGAAAGTCTATGACCCTCTTTTCTCCGCTGATCATTCCACCGGAATTAGCCAGGGCCTTTCCTAAAGAGGCAGTATAGATTCCTTTATATCCTTCGATTTTTTGCTCTTCTAGGATGCCTTGGCCAGATTTACCTAAAACCCCAATCCCGTGAGAATCATCAATGATTGGCATGGCCCCGTATTTTTCGCACAATTCAACGATCTCTTTAAAGGGAGCAAGACTGCCTTCCGTTGAAAAAACAGACTCAGTGACAACGAAAACCTGCCGATAGCTGCTTGATCTTTGCAAGATTCCTTCTAAGTGATTCAGATTATTATGCAAGAAAGGCCTGATTTTACAGCCTGCTGCTTTAATCCCTTGAATCAAGGAAGAATGAACCAACCTGTCAACAACAATCAGATCCTCAGAACCGGCAAGACAACTGAATAACCCGTTGTTAGCCTGGTAGCAAGAAGGAAGAATAACAGTTCTCTCCAAGCCAACAAAGCTCGATAATTCTTCCTCCAGCCTTTGGAACAAATCAATATAACCGGTAGCGATAGGCGTACCGCAAAGGGAAACTCCATATTTCTGCACAGCCTCTATAGCAGCTTGTTTTACTCGAGTGTCCGTTGCCAGACCCAAGTAATTATTCGAGGCCAGGTCAATCATTTTACACCCGTTGACTAACAATCGTTCATTGAGTCCGGAATTAACAGACAAGTAATAGGGATTATACCCCGTGACTTCAGCAAGACTCTCATCGACCCATAACCTCTTATAAAATTCTTTTCGATCCATCTCCTCTAATAACCCCTCGCCTTCAACTTAACAACTATATCCTTGACAGTATGTACGTCAGCAAATTTTTCTTCAATCTCTAGGCCAAATTCATCTTCAATTGCCGAAAGAATCATGAGTTTGTCTAAAGAATCTACCAATAGATCTTCAAGTAAACGACTGTCTAAGGTAACCTCAGGACGTTTATCTAAAACGCCTTTTACCGAGTTAAGAACTCTGTCTTCAATATTCATATCAAAATCATCCTTTCCGATAACACCTGGTTGGCCGATCTGAATCACACATCACAGCGCAGATATTGCAATTGAGGCATTTAGAAGAGTAATTCTCGTCTTGATAGAGTTTCTGAACGAAGTCCGGTTCACAAATGAGCGGCCTGCACAAACTAACGAAATCTGCAAATTCCTTGTCCAGACAATGCCGGATCTCCTCTCCGGTTCGAAAGCCCCCTACGCAAATTACGGGAATGTTGGTTAATGATTTTGCAATTTTAGCATAGTTAAGATTATAAACTGGCGTAAAAGGTTTTAACTTTACCCTCATCAGACAGTATATCAAGGCATTATGTAGTGATCTGGGGATTGCTTTTAGGTCATAGGAAAATTTAAAGATTGGGTTATGTTTTAAGATTATTTTCAGTGGGACATCTCCTCGAAAGATGTTCAACGGATTATCCATTGTCCCATAACTTAGCTCTATACCATCAACCTTCTGCTCATCTAGGAAGCGGATAAGGTTGGCAAACTGATCCTTGCTAAACCTAGGATAATAATCATCACTTCCGCTAACCTTAACTAACAAAGCAAATTCTCTTCCGCATTTATTACGAATTTCTTTTAGCACAAGCTCCAGGAACTTTGTTCCTAGCTTACTTTCAGGATTAACTCCAAACTCATCCTGTCGATCATTGATAGTCGGCAAGATAAACTGGTGGATTAGGTAACCGTGAGCTGCGTGAACCTGTACCCCGTCAAATCCTGCGGCTTGGGCATACATTGCGGCCTTTCCAAATTGCTTAACCAGGCCATATACTTGTTCGGTGCTTAATTTCCGAGGAGATCCACCGAAATACAGGGATCTTTTCTTGGATACTCCCCAGACCTCTTGTCCGATTTCCTTTTTCCTTGTCTGCCTGCCGGTGTGTGCAAGCTGCAAAAATATCTTACAGCCGTCTTGATGTACCCTCTCGGTAACAGACCTAAAAAACTGACTCTTCTCCTCACTGTCCATTCCCGCCTGCCCCGGCTGCATTGCTTTTCCTTCAGGAGAAATATAGGCAAAGCCGGTAATGATGCCTCCCACTCCCCCGGAAGCCAATTGTTCATAGAGATGATAATAAGTCGGTAAGGGGTGGCCTTGGGAATCACACATCCCTTCAAATGTTGCTGACCGAATTATTTTATTTTTCAAGCTACAGGTGCCTATTCTGGCGGGTTCGAAGAGTTGCATTTTAACCTCCTGCTTATCTAGCCCCTAAAAACCACTCTTTATCAAAGTTGAGTGATTCTTTGCGGGAACGTCCTAAGATTTAGGGTCGGTGTGCAGGTCAAATAGGAAACCTACAAACATATAAGATACTAGAAATAAGATCATGGCCAGTTCGGTATTAAACAGGGCAATTAGAGTAGCCTGACCACAGATACAGGAGCGAAAATTTGCAACCAAGGAATAATAGGTTCTCTCCCCCCGAGGATTTCTATAATATAGGTAGCCAGTCCACAGCTCGAGGAATAGGGTTAATCCTGCCAGAATGAGAAACATATTATTGACTCTGGCTTCGATGAAATTGTTGAGATATAAAAGCAAAAAGATAACAGTAGGAAGGAAAGAGGAGACGGCTGCTAAATATCTGGACTTCTCTACCCCTAAGCGCACGATAATGGTTCGTTTACCTGCCGCTTTATCTCCTTCATAGTCTTTGAAATATGTATAGAAGGTCATTAAACCATTCATAACTGCCACTAAAATCAAGACCGAAACCCGGCTTTCGGTAAAATACGGGGAGATTGTCGGCCCCGCTGCTAAGAAACCGTAGGCAGTGCAGGTAGAGATCATTAATCCAAAGATGATATTGCCAAAAACACCATAAGCCTTAGCGTACTCATAAACAATATTTAATAAAATTCCTATGATTGCGGGAAAAAGGGCAATTGGTTCCAAATAGGAATATGTGGTCAGTAAAGACAGGATTAGTAATACTGCGGTTAAGATCAGAGCTTTCCTGGGATCAAGTTCACCAGTTACCATAGGCCGATTTGGCGCGTTCACCCGATCCTCCGCCAAGCCTAGATAATCGTTAATAATCTGGTTAATACCCCAACTGAGAAAGAGCATGATTAACACTACGGCCTTTTTCTCCGTCTCGGGTACTACCTCTACGGTCTGAAAGGGAGACTTGGCGATGTACTCATAAAACGCCATTCCAATCCATCCGGCAATGCCGGTGACGAACGCATAGTAAAGCCTCATAGATTCCACGTATGCTTTAAGAAACTTGAACAATTTAGTCTGTTCCCCCTTCTCCTGAAAGCTCTCTAAATCTTTTGCGAATGTACTCATGCTCAAAGGAGGAGCAGATTCTTCTATCCTGACTATCGAGAATCCGAAAGTGCCTGGATATTATGTTCTGTTGAATACGAAACTGATCTGAGCTTTCGATATTTGACCACCATATTTTTCCGCCCATGGTTTTCTCATTAGCTATTTCGTTAACCTCGTAATCGGAAAAAGCTAAAGATTGAATAATGTCTTGAGTATCTCCGCCAAAGGTCATTTCCAAAACTTCACTACCTCTAAAAATTGTGCATAAGACTACTGCACCGGCCCAACCCAGGTTTGTTCGACTTTTCTCAATCTGTACTAAAGTCTTTTTAGAGATACCCAATATTTCAGCCATTTTGTCTTGGGTGTAATCCCTTTCAATCCGGATGAGCTTTAATTTTTCCGAGGCTTTAGTAATAAATTCTTCTCTCGTCATTAGAAATTCACCCTTTCAGTGTAATTTTACACTATTTCCGTGGGTTTTTAAAGCTAATTATTGGAGAAAATACCCATCATCCTTTATTCCAAGGTGAATTTATAGTCAACTCCCGGAAGTCGCCCAGCCCCTTCATAAAAAATAACAGTTAATATAAAAAACCCTCATCGTTTCCGATGAGAGTCACGTGAAGAGAACTTCCTTTTGTAACCACATTAGGTCACACTTCCCCTTAGTATTGCTTATAATAACAGCCTTACCGCAGCAACTGCTGTCATGACGATGATAAGAATACGAAATTGTTTTTCGTTTACCTTCTTAATGACGATAGCCCCTAATAGAGCACCTGCCGCAATTGCAGGAAGCATACCTATAGTAAGACCCAGAGTTTTAAAAGAAATATTATGCCAGAATAGAACTTGTAAGGGTACTTTAGATAAATTAACAATAAAAAAGAACCAGGCAGTTGTCCCCATGAAGCCATTCTTTTTAAAACCCATGGCTAGTAAGTAGATACTGAATATAGAACCGGCAGCGTTACCGATCATTGAAGTAAAACCACTAAGGGCTCCCATGGCAGCATAAAACCAGGCACCCTTCGGAACCTTAAAGTTCTCTCCTTTTTTCTCCATATATATTAAGATGACTAGACATAAGATCACTGAAATGGCTATGAACATCTTAAATTGTTTGTCATTAACATTGCTCCCAGCTATTACTCCAATTATTAGCCCAACGTATGTCCAAGGCAAAAGCTTCCTAATGTTACTCCAATCTGCATGGCGCCGGTAATAGTATAAGGCAAAAGCATCCCCTACAATAAGCAGGGGCAGTATAATACCAGTAGACTCCTTCCCGCCAAATACGGAAGCAACAATTGGTATTACGGGCATTAAAAATCCGCTCATTCCAGTTTTAGAGAATCCAACCAGAAACGCAGCGATAATTACCCATACCCACTGCCATAGCGATAAATTAAATGAATGAATTATCTCCATCCTTTCACGCCCCTTTCCAAACATTATTAATATTCTTGATAAAGGAAAAAAAACCTTTGTAAATATTATGTAAATGGATTAGATGGTTAGCAATCTTGTCACAACAAACACTCAGTTATCCTACTGATACTTCATGAAAAACCCTTATATTAATTTTAATAAGAGTATGTTACCGACTTTCACCCCTTTGACTATGTCTGTGGCAGGGCGAATAACAAGAAAATAGCAGACCCTGAAGATCTGCCATTTTTGTACAAAAAAGTATTCTATTGGATGTAAACTTTAAAATGCCCCCTGTATCCAGCGAATTAATAAGGAGTAACATTTCTATCTTGGGTTTACCTTTTCCAGGATCACTCCTCTATCTTCGTTTACTGCGAATATAAGGAATAATTGTAGGCAGCAAGGAAACAAAGATAATCCCAAAAATTACATAGGTGAAATTATTCTTTACCTCATCAATGTTTCCAAACAAGTACCCTGCAAACATAAATAATAAAACCCATGAGACACCACCGATAACATTATAGATACTATATCTCAAAAAGCTCATTTTACCCAGTCCAGCCACAAAAGGGGCAAAGGTTCGAATTATGGGGACAAAACGAGAAAATATTATAGCCTTACCACCATGCTTGGCATAAAAAGCATGAGTCTTGTTAAGGTACTCCTTCTTGATGATTCGAGAATTTTTCATGGCAAGTATGCGGTGTCCAATTATTTTTCCAATAAAGTAATTTAAGGTATTGCCTCCTAAAGCCGCAATGATTAGCAATATAAGCGCAAACTCAAAGCTTAAAGTTCCTTTAGCGCCTAGCGCTCCAATTACAAAAAGCAACGAATCCCCCGGGAGGAAAGGAGTAACTACAAACCCTGTTTCACTGAAGATAATCACAAAAAGGATTAAATAGGTCCATGTTCCGTAATCACTAATTATCTCGACCAAGTGTTTGTCAACATGAAGAATAAAATCAACCAGTGCTAATATAAAATCCATAATCGCTCCTTCAATCTTTCAATTTCTCAAGTATTGCAACTCATTTTTATTCGACGCAGTAACTATAAAGTCCTCTTTCATAGATATACAATCTCTCCCAATTTATTCCTGTATCAACATAGAATAAAGACCCCTCTTGTATTTAATATTGAGGAGCCTTTATTCTATCATATCTGACCTTATATCGCCAAAAGCCAACTAAGTACATCAAATACTAAAGGTTTCAATTCACTATTGTTACTTTACCCTCGTCCAGATCATACATCATCCCTAAAACACTAACATTATTTCCTGCCAAACGTTCTTTAATAATAGGACTTTGCAAAATATCCAGCTTTGCATTTTCAACGTTAAATTCTGTAGTCTTAGAGATTAGATTTTCTGCACTGGTGCCTTCAGATTTAGCCTTTTCCAGGGCAGGGGCTATCTTGTTGAGAATTGAGGAGATATTACCATGAGCTTCCCCTCCCTGTACAGAGGCTGTGACCGCCCCACAGTTCTCATGCCCCAGAACTACGACTAACGGAGTATTTAAATGCTCTACGGCATACTCCACACTTCCCAACTCAGGAGGAGTAATGATATTACCTGCTATGCGGATTATGAATAGATCTCCAAGAGCTTGGTCAAACAAAAGCTCAGGCGGAACTCTCGAATCCGAACAACATACAATAACAGCAAAGGGATGCTGACCTTTTTCCATCAGCTCACTTCGTTTGCTAAGACTTAGATCCTTGCTTAAAGGCTGACCAGTCCTAAAACGTTCATTACCCTCCATTAGGAGTTTTTGAGCCTCTTCGGGAGTGGCAATTATGTCTGAACGCATGTAGACTGGGGCTGCCAGCACTTCCCGGGCTGGGGAGCTATCTGATACATTAGTTTGTTGCTCAGCTGCCGGAAAAAGTCTATCACAGCCTGAGAGCAGGATAGCTAAACTTAGTATTGCGCAGCTAAGATAATATGTTGATGGTTTACTCACGAAATCTCTCCTTATTATATCAAGTTGCAAAACAATTCTATCTCTATTTTACCATAATAAGGATAATTCTAATCAATTACTCTTGTAATTTCCTACTTAGACTATTTTTAGTAAGTTACTTAGTAAGGCTTTAAGCTGATATACCATGGAAGTGGCTTAAATGGCCAACTGAATCAGTGAATTACTCCCCGTCGGGGACGAGAGGTCAAATGGTGCATCGATGCACCATTTGATTTCAACTCCTTGAGGAGGGTTTGCAACTCCAAAGACTGTCAGCAAGCCCTAACTTAGAAAAAACTCCTCTCCAGACTAAAGATTTTTTAGTCTGGAGAGGAGTTTAATGCCTAAATGAATCCCTGTCAGCAGGCTCACCTTCTAAGTTGAAAACCTATACCTTTTCTAACAATTGGATAATAGCTGCTCTTTTACACATACTATTCATTATTTTTATTTTCTTGGGGAGGTTTTCTTGTGTGGAAGAAGGCTATTTTAGGTGGTCTGATAGCATTCGTAGCTTCATACATACTATTTCAAATAGGGTATGTTGCAACCTCCGGGCCTTATTTTTGTGCCCAGTGTCATGAGGTAGAAAAATATGTTATATCCTGGCAGCAGTCACCTCATAACAACTTAAATTGTCTAGAATGCCATCAGCCTCGAGGCGAGTTGGGTAAAATCCATGCTAAAGCCCGGGGATTAAATTATTTGTTCCAACATTTTAGCGGCGACTTCACCGTTCCCACTCGAGCCATTGTGTCGGATCAGAATTGTTTAATATGTCATTTAGGAGACAGAGAGCGCTATCCCAATACAGTTCGTCTAACAAATAGTGCCAAGGTAAACCACTATGAAACCATCCAAAACTCCCAATCGTGCTTAACCTGTCACCGATCCACCGGGCATGAAGTTGATATGTACTTGACCCCAGACCTCAAAGGAGCTAAAGAACAACTTTAGATATTAAAACATTGTTGAAACTCCAATATGATTAATTGATTGAAAGATAACGGCACCGCCTAAAAATATAATTAAGCATGAGGAAACCAAGGCCAAACGATTTACAACCTGCCATTTTTCTAACCGCTTCATTGTGTGGCTAGCTCGAACCACAAATAAGGCTATGGCTACCATAGTAATAGCTCCTCCAATTGAGAAGGCCCCAACTAATCCTAATCCCAAAGGGATTTTATCCGCTGAAACCGCCGCGAGCAAGATGGCTAAGGCACTTGGACAAGGAACAATACCCGTGAAAAATCCTGTCAAGAATAAATTAAATGGCGTCGAGGGAGTCGTCATGCTTGAATGACTATGACCATGATGGCAATTGCAATGACTGCTGCAATTATGGCTAACAGTATTTAGGTGCTTTTGCTTCTTTTCCCGATAATCAAAGATTCTTTGAGTAATTATATTGAGACCTATGTAGATCACAACTATTCCGGAAATAAGTTGAAGCCAATGAATCAAATTTTCCGGAACAAATACCTTAATGGCCGTTGAAGCTGAAACTGCCAGCAGAACAATCGAGAGAGTATGTGCCAATGCGGAAATTAGACCAATCATGACAGCCTCTTTAACTTTAGCACCGGAAGAAATTAAGTATGCTGTGATCACTCCCTTACCATGCCCCGGTTCTAATGAATGAAGAGCCCCTAAACCTATCACCACCGGAAAAGTATACATTAATTCCAAAATAGATTCCTCCCATTTTAAGCTTAATAGTATATATGCAAGCCTGTCTCATTACTTGCTACACCTATGCCACTAATCTCGAGAGAATTTTCAAGGGTATTCTAAGCCTAATAATGGGTTATGCCTCCTAATCGACTCTGTCAGTGAAGGCTAAGCTAGCTATAGTTTTCATATGAAAGAGATCTCATTACCTGCAACTAATAAAGAGCTCACCCCCATTAATCACAAGTGGGAGTGAGCTCTTTATCGGTCTGGGTATTTTAGTATCTAAGATTTATGAAACTTCAGGTTTTAGCAACCCCTTCTCTTGGATGAACTCCATCAGAAGCTTGGCAGTTCCTCCCGTTAGCTTCAGACATCGGCGTAAATGCTCAGGAGAGTCATATTCATGAGAGTTTAAGGCCCTACAACAGGTCGCTTCGTATTCTTTGAGGAAGCGATCGTGAAAGTCGTGAGCAAGATTGTAGGCTGGTTCTCTGCCGTCGCTAGGATCAAAACGTCCCTTCAAAAGTCCTAAAACCATAACTGAACCTGTCAAGGCACCACACATACAACCAGCGTAGCCCAATCCCCCACCAAAGCCTGTAGCCATTTTTAGAGCTTCTTCATTTAAGGGATTATTGAGGATTTCGTTAAATGTATGAACAATAGATTCGGAACAATTCAGGCCATTTTTAAACTTATTTCCGGCACGAGAACGAGCTTCCAAGGCTATGTCTTCCATGTTCTTATCCCCCTTTATAATTACTTACTATTAGTATTCTACATTGACCACTGTACTCCTACTAGTAAGTAAATAATTATCCATTTTTGGGGGTAGTTTCAATTATAAGGCAGGTTTTCTAAAATAATTCCTCGTCTTGGGGGTCTTTAACAGTAAAATAAGCCCCCTCCAGAATCCTTGCCAGAACACTAAGGGGTGTTGTCGCCACCTCTCTATACATACGATGAGTATATAAGTGTCTTACATTGGGAAATTCTTGTTTAAATAGCCGACGGGCTTTATCTCCGGCCTCATCAGCATCTAACAGAACACATACTTCATCATCGCTGTAATTAGCAATTAATTCTTCTAATTTATCGACACCTAATGTTCCATTAGTACACACGATCTCTACAGGTTCATCTAAGATCTGGAGTAAACGTTGCTTATCTGTTTTTCCCTCTACTATAATTACTCTCATAATCCACCAATTCTTTCTATAGGCTTACCATTCGTACTTATTATGAATAGCTGACTACTTTTTTAAGATTACTACTTTTTATTAATACTTCTATAAGCTAACTACTGTACCTGGAATACAATAGCTATGGTATCAAGTAAGTATCCTTTACAATAATGCTATTAATAGACTCTACCCTTTACAAAGGAAATATACCAGGACTAATCCAATTGATACTCAGAAACATGGCTGACTTACCTCGGAAAATATGAATATAAATTCATTTTTTAAGTCTAAACATTCTAAATAGTATAGATTTTCCAATACAAATATATTACAGTACAAGTAGTACTTAATGCAAAAAGAATTGGGGGAAAACAAAAATGAGCTATGGTAAACATTTGGCCTTTAATAAGGATGGCAGAATCGGAGTTATTACCCTGGATAATGCAAAAGGATTTAATTTAGTGGGTTCTGATTTTCTCAAAGAATTAGAGGAAATACAAAAAGAGATTACTGCTGACGGCAGCCTTGGAGCAATCGTAATAAACGCTGATGGTGATAACTTTTCGGCAGGAATTGATCTAAAGTTTTTAAAGGAGGTTAGTTCTGAGTTTATCATGGCCAACCTGGTATGGCTGCAAAATCTTTATTCTTTTTGGCAAGATCTACCTATTCCAGTGATCGCCGCCATTAATGGCCTTTGCTATGGTTCTGCTACGGAACTAATCCTAGGCTGTGATATAAGAATAGCCGCTGATGACGCTAAATTCTCTATTCCTGAAGTACGCTTTGGCTTAGCTCCAGATATGGGCGGAACTACCCGCTTAACTCATCTCGTTGGGATTGGCCAAGCTAAACGCTTGATTCTAGGTTGTGAAGAAATTGATGCGGAAGAAGCATTGCGAATTGGCTTAGTAGAAATCTTGGTTAAAAAAGAGGATCTTAACCAACGGGCGATGAAACTTGCTAAGAAAATGGCCGCCTTCCCTCCCTCTGGGGTTCGTTTTGCGAAAAAAGGTATTAATCTAGCTAATGAAAGCGGTGTTCAGGCAGGATTGCTCTTTGAGCAGTCTCAGTCAACTTTTTGTTGTGGAACAGAAGATTTGCGCGAAGCAGTTACCGCCTTTCTGGAGAAGCGAAAACCTGTCTTTAAAGGACGGTAATTCAAATACTTCTAAAACCGTAAAACTCTCCACAAATTGCTTGTGGAGAGTTCTTCTTTTCACTTAAATTTTTCATCATACGGCGAGAAGACTCTCACCTCCAGAGGTGGGGGAGGTTCACTTTATTTCTTATATAGACAAGTGAGTTTGGTTATTCGATTTATCATTGCCGTCACTTTTCAAATCTTTTGCTGCCTCCAGGCTGCTTTCACTAATTTCTTTGCTGTTCAGTAGTTTTGCGTACCAAAGACTATGCCGATGTTTGACATACTCCCGATTAATAAACCCGGTGAACATCCCGGGGATTAACGGACGGTTTTCTTTGAGCAGAAATGCCGCCAAGTGCCCGATTATCCCAAAAATAATCAAGCCCGTACCGATGTTATGCAAGGCGGTGTTCCAGTATAAGAGAGAATGGGAAAGGTCAACGCCGGGAGCATTCTTTAAAGTCTTAATCAAGCCGGTAACAATTAAAAGGAGTAGGCTAAAACCGATAAACAAATAAGCAACCCGTTGTTCTGCCAGATATTTATCTGAAGCGGGCTCTTGCCCCTTGGTCAACATAGCTTTAATGATCTGATAAGATTCTTTCAGGTCACCTTTCCGAGGGAAAATATCAAACTCACGCCGGGCAAATGCATACACAATATGAAAGGCTGCGACAAATATGAGCCCAAGAGCTCCTAGATAGTGTAATTTGATGGTTATAAAGTAATCACCGAGCCATGCTGCTCCGGGGAGCTTTGTGACATTATAGCGTGTATACAAAGGCAGTTGACCTAACCCAGTAATAATCAGCAAAATCACGGAGAGGGCCGTTGTCCAGTGGACAAATCGATTGACAAGACTTTGACGCAAGATCTTGCTTTGCTTAGGATTATTTGTTTTCTGTGCCATCGCTCTTCTCCTCTCTTTGATCCTTCAGATCAATTTGGGCACCCTTGACCTTATCCCCTTTTAACGTTAGATAGGCAGTTATTCCAGCTGCAGCTGCTCCCGCAAAGGGAGCGATTACTGTACTGAGAAACATACCTTTGCCTGTGGATAGATAATTCTCGACATTTACCGGCATTCCAGGACGTCCTGGTGCTGTATCCTTCTTACTGACCTTATCCTCTTTAATGGCCGCATCAATTGCTGCAAACGGAACTGCAGAGACATAATAGGTAGATGTTCCCCCATTTTCTTTGTCCCCATAGATAAAACCGTTAATATCTTCTGCTTTTTTGTAAGCGAGGGTTTTAATCTCGTCTTTCTTCCCTATTGAGATGGCATTTTTAGGGCAAGCGCTGACACAAGCTGGCTTTTTGCCCTCGAGCAAAAGATCGAGGCACATATCACACTTATACATAACTCCTCCACCGGCTAAGTCCGGAGCAACTTCCATGTATATTCCAACTCCTGCTTGACGCTGTGGAATACCCCATGGGCAAACATCACGACATTTAGCACCGCCAAAGCATATCTCATCATCAATGGATACTGCTCCAGTTTGATCCTTAGTGATTGCACTAAAAGGACATAGCTTTGAACAGGTTGGATGGTCGCAATGCATACACCTTCTTGGAACATAGACTTCTTGTTCTACACCATTGTATTGAACCTTAACATGATCCACAAACGTCCAATTATAGGGAGTTAAGCGACTTTTTAAGTCTCTCTTGTTTGACCAGTCCTCCACTTTATCTTGGGGCCAATATTTTTTCAGAGGTTTTTGAGGTTCAGGGAATCGCTCCTGATTATGCTTGCCACATGCCTCGACGCAAAGTGGTGTGGCATAGTTTTTACACCCGTCACACTTGGTCAAATCAATTAGGGTACCTAACTCTCCCGCACCTAATTCCGAAGCCTGAACAGGTTTATTAAGTCCTGTAACTGCTAAGGCACTGAGTAACCCAGCTGCAGTAGTTCTCTTGAAAAAAGTCCTGCGAGAGATAGCATCGCTTCTATTCCGGTTATTATCCATTTTCATACCCCCCATGCCCCCCCTACCCCCCCTGTGTATTTTATTTATTGTATTATTTTTATCATAGAATTGTGCTATTGGCAAGGGGAAATTTAGCGATATACGCTTAACCTATATTGGTAATTCAAGGGAATCTGACATCAGAGTTTACCCTTTTTCTCAAGTTGAACCTCGTAACTCTACCAATACCCTCTTAGGCTATGCCACCTTTTTTCATTTCATCATTAATATGTATCTAGCCATGAGCGCGTGAAAAAAAGCAGGTCTCAATGACCTGCTTTCATCAACCTCATTCCTTAATGTCTGTTAAAACGACTTAGGAACGTCTGCAAACGTTCGCTTTCGGGATTATTGAAAATCCTCTTAGGTGATCCTTGTTCAATAATGCGCCCTTGATCAAAGAACAAAATTCGATCCGCCACATCACGAGCAAAATCCATTTCGTGAGTTATCAGAAGCATTGCCATTTCTCCTTCAGCAGCAATAGCCTTGATAACTTCTAAAACTTCACCAACTAACTCGGGATCTAGTGCGGAGGTCGGTTCATCAAAGATCATAACCTTTGGCCGCATAACTAGGGCACGAGCAATTGCAACACGCTGCTTCTGACCTCCAGAAAGCTGCGCCGGATAGGCATCTATTTTATTGGCAAGCCCTACTTGTTTCAGCATTGTAACAGCACGTTCCATTGCCTCTTCTTTACTAAGCCCAAGTACATTTCGAGGGGCTTCCATGACATTGCGTAAAATCGTCATATGGGGAAAAAGATTGAAGTGCTGAAAAACCATACCAATATTCCCCCGAACTTTATGAAGGTGCTTCTCGTTAGCTTTAACCAGTTTCCCGTTTGTTTTTTGATGCCACAACATTTCTCCATCGACTTCGATGGTTCCTGAAGTCGGTTCTTCTAAGGTCATAAGCAGTCGGGCTAAAGTCGTCTTTCCTGATCCGCTTGGACCAATAAGGGCTACCTTTTCACCCGGCGCAATGTCCAAGTCAATATTCCTTAAAACTTGAAGATCACCATATGACTTACTGATATTGCTATAGTTTACAATCGGCTGTACAGCGACTTTCCGTAGATCGTTCCCTATACTTTTAGTTGATTCTTCGTTATAAATAACTTTCAATGGTACACTCACGCGATCAACCTCCTTAGAATAATAATTTTTTAACTAAGTCTATCTGAGATTTAGACGGACTTCCAAGCGCCTCACCATCAGCGAAGATGAGTAACTCAATACTAAGAACAGCACTCCAACGATCGTAAATGCCTCCAGATAACGAAATGAGTGCGACCCCAGCATCTTTGCGGTCTGCATTATCTCAACTAGGGTGATCGCTGAGAGTACAGGGGTTTCTTTAAACATAGTTATCAGATAATTCCCCATAACCGGTATTACCGGCGGAATAGATTGAGGGAGAATAATCTTGCGCCAGGTCTCAAGAGGAGTAAAGTTCAGTGCTTTAGCCGCTTCCCATTGACCCGGCGGTATTGACTCGATTCCACCACGGTATACCTCTGAGAGATAGGTACTATAGTGAAGCCCTAATCCCATAACTCCGGCAATAAACGGTGAAAGAGAAAGTCCATGTTCCGGCAAGACGTAAAATATAAAATACAGTTGCACTAATAGCGGTGTGCTTCTAACAAACTCGATAAATCCTTGGGCAAATAGAGATAAGGGTTTAAAGTCTGATCTGCGCGCCAGTGTCAGAATCAAACCTACCACCAGCGCTACTGCAAAAGCAACAAATGTAGCCGAAACTGTTATTTTTAAGGCCTCTAAAATCTGGGGTAAGATTAATAGTGTATAGTCCCAGTTCCACATAATTAATACCTCCCCGCAGATAACCTATGCTCAATCCATCGAATTCCCCTTGTAAATGGCAAAGATATCACAAAATAGATTACCAACAGCACAGAAAAAATTTCCGTTGGACGCATAATAGAGGAATTGAGAACCGTCGCTACAAAGGTCAAATCAGCAAGTGTCACTAGGGATACCAGAGCAGTTCCTTTAAGCATTTCTATGATCAGATTTCCAAAGGCAGGTAACATCATTACTAAGGCTTGGGGCAAAATAACCAGCCAGGTTCTTTGCCAAGGGGTCATGTTGAGGGCAATTGCAGCTTCAGTCTGACCTTTTGGCACAGAAATAATGGTACTCCGGACAATCTCAGACCCATAAGCCCCTGCGTTAAGTGATAGGGCCAATACCCCGGCCAGCATTTTTGGCAGCATTATACCGAATAGCGGTAAGGCGAAGTAAATCCAGAAGAGCTGTACAAACAAAGACGTTCCTCTAAATATCTCTACATAAGTTGCGGCTAAGAAACGGACGGCTTTGATTTTCGAGAGCCGCCCAAACCCCGCTAAAAATGCTAAGAAAAAGGCAATTACTGCTGAAAAAAGTGTTAATTGAATTGTTATTTTAGCTCCCTCCCAGAAAGAAGGGAGAATATCAAACCACATAGGTTCACATCGACTCCTTTCAGAAAGGTTAGTTTTTGTATGATTTTATGGATCACAAAGCTTAGTTATCCCTTGGAGTACTCAACTCTTCAGCTGTTTTATCTCCAGGCAATTCTTGTTCTGTAAATCCAAACTGAGAGATGATTTTTAATAATTCTCCTGATTCCTTAAGTTTCTGGATTTCACTGTTAAAAGCTTCGCGAAAATCTTGGTCATCTTTACGGAAGGCTGTGGCACCATAGCCTTTAACTTCCTTACCATCAATAACCGGCTGTACAAAATCCATGACTCTTTCTAAATCAGGATTATTAGCAGTTTCAAGTGTCGCCTGTACGGAAGGTCCGGTAGCGGTTAATGCATCAGCACGACCTGATTGAAGAGCTGATAATGCTGCCGGCATATCCGGTACGGTCATAATCTGCTTGAGGGGTACTCCGGATTTCAGAAGATATTCATATTCAAAGGCTCCTCCCGGAACGGCGATTTTCACATCAGGATTAGCAGCAATATCCTTGTAACTGTGAAGATTTAAAGGATTTCCTTTTTTAACAGCAATCGCTTCTCCGATACTGTACTCAGGATTAGCAAAATCTACTTCCTTAGCACGTTCAGGATTGATAAACATCCCTGCCGTAATCATGTCAAAGCGCTTGGCATTCAGCCCGGGAATAAGGGAAGCAAATTCTGTTAACTCCCCTTTCATTTCGCTAATACCCATATTTTTAAGGGCGGTTCTAGCAACCTCTACCGCTTCCCCTGTAAGTTTACCGTCCGGGGTTTGATAGGCATATGGTTTCTCGTTGGCAAATCCTACAACAACATATCCTCTTTCCTTCGCGGTCTCTAATGTGGACTTAGCTTTACTACCGGAATCGGTTGTCCCACATCCTGCTAATCCCAAAAGGGACAAAGCGAGCGCAGCGGCGAGTAGTTTTCTGAATCGTTTCATGTAATATCCCCTTTCCAAATAGAAATTAGTTCTCTCTTCTAAACTATTCCTGGAATACATGTACAAAATTAAAGAACCTGGTCAGGTTCCCAACAGAGAAAACGCTTTAACTATTTCAACGCTTTTCAAACGTTTTACCGTAATAATTCGCTTTCCCTTCGGCAACTGACAACCTTATGATAACAAATAAGTTGTTAGTTTGTCAAGGGTTGTGATTATCACTTTTCTAGTTATGAGGATTGCCTTTAAATTCAAAAAGAGTCTTAGCCACTCTCAAAAAGTGTCTAAAACTCTTTATAAACTCTCTGCTTTTAATGATTAGCGCAATGAATTAAGAGGATTTACTGTATCTCCATTGATTATTACTTCGAAGTGGAGATGTGAACCAGTCGATCGACCCGTCGACCCAACTAAACCAATGGTCTGACCTTTAGTTACCCTCGCCCCGGCAGAAACTAATAGTTTAGTGGAATGAGCATAGCGTGTCATCACTCCATTGCCGTGATCAATGAGAATAGTATAACCATAATTACCGCTCCAGCCGGCACTTACAACCTTACCGGCAGCTGCAGCTGTATAGGGATCCCCTTGATCCCCATCGATGTCAATTCCTGTATGAAACTCAGAATGGCGATAACCATAGTAGGAGGTTATGGGCCCTCTTAATGGCCAGGATACCCCGGAAACAGTGCTCCCGCTACCACGAGAATAAGCAACAGTGACTTGTTGGGGGCCTTTTTCAATGATTTGAGAAACTGCGGTTTTTAGTACTTTTTCATCCTTAACGGTTTGGGTAACTACTTTTTCATTTTTTTGAACGTATGCGTATTGTACTTCTTTTTCTCCGTCACTTCCAGCTTGTTTTACTTTTGTTTGTCCACTGGAGAGACTGGAGTCAGTTTTGGTAACCACATCAAAGGGAATTGTTTCTATATCCGTACGAACCCCTTCACAAACCACTGTTATGTAAGGAGCAACTTTTTCTAAGGTGATTTTCTTGCCAAGTTTTAAGATAGTATCTTCGTTCGCACCGGGGTTACTTGCCAAGACTTCTTTAGTCTTCATATCGTTTTTTCGTGCTATGAGCCACCAAGAATCGTTTTCCTGAATTGTATATTCGATCTTTTGCAGATTACCCTGTTTAAGTTTTTCAAGAGCTTGCTCATAGGAAAGTGCTTGGTCTAAAGGCACCTCCACAGGCTCAGTCTCAACCTCTTCTACAAAAGAGACTGAGGTAACTTGGTTTTTTTCACTTGGCTTAGCATAATACTCTTGAAATTCTTTTAGCAATCTTTCTCCATCTTCAGCTTTTGCCAGCACAAAAATAGGCTCATTATTTACCTTTACTGCTGCTCCGTCAACATAGTAAGAGATGTCTGCCTCTAATGTTGACTTAGATAAAGCCCTATATTCGGAATTTTTTATTCTAACAGATGAAAAGGTAATACTATCATGAGTTTTAGCTGCAACGCCTATGGGAGCTCCCTTTTCAGAGAGGATTTCATCGATCATTGCTCCCGCTTGCTGCTGACTTTCAAGAAGACCTACCTTTTCTCCATTGACAACAACGTAAACTGCAGAGGTTGTAGAGTTCAGGTAAACAATTCCACTTCCCATTAAGAGCATCAGAAGAATTGAACCTCCTATAACTTTTGGAGACTTCCATGTGATATTCTTCAATGTGAAAATCTTAGCTTTTAAAACATCAAGGTATTGTTTAAATGGTAAATCACTGGCCTTTTTCATAGAACCCCCTTTAATTTATTTTAGTCAATATATTCGTTTAAATGACCTCTTCCTATATTATTTTCTATTATTCTGCCTCGATTGTCAACTTAATGTAATAGAGGAAAGTTGCCACTTTCTGATTTTCACATGAATTTTAATCTTGCGCAAAGCTAAAAGGAGACCATCCGTCACCTAAAAGTATTTCCGCAAGCAGGGGATCCTCTGTATTTAAAAAAACTTGTCTGCCTAATCCCAACTTATTTAGATATTTTGCAGCATCTGCCCAAAAACTTTGATCCCCTTCGGAGATTTTTCCTATTGAGAAGAATAGAGGGACCTCAGTAGTTACAGGAAGGGCTAATTGAGCAAGTGCCAAGCGATAGGAAAAATAATTTCTTTTAACCACTGTTTCATTCTCAGTGTATTTACCTTTTTGGGAGAAGAAATGCTCGAAAATCCATTGTTTTTCTTCACTAAGATTTTTTTCATACTTAGTTTGCCATTCTTGCCAAGACAAATCCAAGATAGCTTGGGCATCATTTAAGGCATGGCGCAAATCTTCATAAGCTGTCCATTGACGTTTTTTAACTTCTATTCTTTTCTCAAGGACAGACAAAGAAGCAGCTTGTTCCTCCCCCTGAAGACGAGTATTTAAGGCTTCTAAATGCTGGTGTATTTCTACTCGCTCTTTTTCCCAGGAGGACATTTCTGCCAGCCTTTCCTGACTAGAAAGACGCTGTTCACGTTCGAGTTCAGCTAAAGGTTCAAGTATCCTTGAGAGTTGTTCTAGATCCCGATTCCCAAGCTTTTTGACGAAGATCTCCGAATACTTGACCACTTCCTCTTTAACTTCATCTCTTTCTTGCAGCTGACCGGCTACATTTAAAATAGCTGATAGGACTTCCTCTCGATCCCCCAAGGAAATACCCCAGTTCTTTAAATTTTCACTCATCCCTTCAGCACAGATTGCTAGCTTTTTTTCCAGGTCTAACTTTTGTTCTAAGTCCTTGTTTAATTGATCTGTTTCTTCTGAGCGCTGTTTCTTCATTTGCTGATAGGCTAACCACCCATTCAACCATTCGCTAAAATCTGCCGCTTGAACTTTCGAAAGAGCAAGTTTTATGATTTCATTACGTGAATCGATGATTCTGAGCAACTTTGGTTCTTTATTGACTTTTTCCTGCAGCTTCTCAATTCTCTTTTTTAGGTTTTCTACTTGTCTTTGCTGTTGTTGATATTCCTCTAGCCGACTTGTGAATTCCCGATAGTTTGCTACATGATACCTTTGGTAATACTCCAGAAGATGCGCTGATAACCGTTCATTAATACTCTTTATCTTTAAGGGTTTAGTTAAAAGTTGATCCGTAATATTACATATTTTGTAGCTTTGCCAGCGGTTTAATTGTTTTTCTTTTCTAGTAATCCGGTTAACAGCATCTTCAGTTACATCGGACATAACTATTAATTTTGATAACTTAGTGATTTCCTCTTCATACTCTAATTTAAGCTCATCTAACTCTTCTCTTAGCAGGATAAGTTTATCAAGCCTGTCTCGAGCTGAATCTCTCTCCTCCATCACCCGCCGGAGCTGCTGTTCTTCGTCTTCTCTAAATCCCTGATAGCCTGACGAAAGGAGTAGTTTTTGGATCTGCTCAATTAGTTTTATTCGAACTTCTATTTCTGCAGTTAAACTTCTCACATCTTTCTGAAAGCAGGCCCATTCCATACATTCTTCTCGAAAGTTCTCTATGATCTCCCAATCGACTGCACCATCACTGGAAATCGCCCTAAGACCTTCATCTAAACGTTGTTGGCGCTCTTCCATCCTGCTTATCTCATCTTGAAGTTGGCGCAGCTCACGATAATCTGGGTTTTGAGCAAGACATTCAAGGCGTTGATGGATTTTTTGAGTGAGAGCAATTTTTTCAGTTAAGATAGCTTGATTTTCTTGCAAATTCTTAATCTCAATCAGGAGCAGTCGATTGTCTTCTTGTTGCCGATGGGCATTCTCCCATTCATTTCGTAAAGCATCGTATTCAGCCTTTACTAACTCCATATTCTCTCTTTGATCTTTAACTCTTTTTTGAGCACCAATCAGGGAAGCTCGCACTTTAGTTAAAGAGAAATCCTCATCTCCACCTTGGCTAAGGTTATTAATTCGCAAAAACAAGTTATCCTGGCTGTCTTTTTCCGGCCAAGTAATTCTGCCACCTTGCAGAAAAGCTTGCATCCGAGCCTGAAATAAGTATTCTCCAATGGTCATCTTTTCTGGCAGATTAACTTTATACCCATTTCCATCTAAGAAGGTAAGTTGTTGTGTTATTTGATCCTCTATTTGGATATTTTCATAACGAACCACGAAGTGATGATTATCCTCAGATATCCATACCTCAGCTGCTGCATTATCTTTTTGCTTCTCCAACAATTGAGATTCCTGTTCATAGAATAGCTTCATCAGTAAATCGTCTAATAGTTTCTGATTATTGATATCTCGATTAATTATCAGAGTTGGACCTGTAGGGAATATCCAGTCGATATCCTTTAGATCTCTGAAATTACTAAGTCTAATCCGTTCAATCTTCATCTACTATCCGCCCCTGCCCCAGTGCTGTCATTCCGATTTTTTGTACAACTCCCCAATACTCTTTGTTTTCCGATTCAACCGCTTCTGACAATCTTGTTTGTAGTTTACCGGAAAAAATTTGGGCAAGTGTAGGAAAGCCTTCCTGAATATTTACTTTAGAAGGCCTAGGCAAATCCACATAGGATGGGTCTGGTTCTGCGTGAGCAATAACTTCAACGAAAGGAAGCTCTGCCATAAGCAGCTTCTGTAAAGGAGATACTAACCTTTCAATCTCTAATTTGTCTCCAGAGATATTAATCCTATATAAATTTTTTTGACGTTCATCAGGGCTTAGCTCTTTGATTATTCTTTCAGCTATTTCAGCAAGAGATTCTTGAGACTGAACTGTTAAATTTATTTCATAGTAACAGCGTTGTCCCAGTTCTCTAAATTCAATACAGGTTGATTCTTCTCTAATTTCTCCCAAGATCACACCATGAGATCCAATGTCAACAAAACTTCTAGCCTCTATCACTCCACAGTCTGCCCAGACAGTCTTTCCTGCCTGCTGTATTCCGCTCCATCCTTCCAGATGTCCGAGGGCTAAATAGTTTACCCCACTGGCAGATATTTGGTCTTGCTTAATGGGTATAAGTCCTTGGCTATTCCCTTGTGAATCAACAACAGCGTGAAGAAGCATAATCTTTAGTGTCGTATCATTAATAGGAGTGAAATCATCCAGAAATGATTTCTCTTGATGATATGCAGTCCAGCCTGCCCCATATATTGTTAGATTATGGGACGGGAGTTTGACACTTTTAATTCCACTTGAGAATATATGGACATTCCTTGGCCATACTGTCAAGCGATAAGCAGAGGATATTGTAAGCGGGTCTCTTCTGCCTGGTGTGATGAAAACTTTGGTTCCTTCCAATTTTCCAAGTAATTCAGCGACCCGCTCGACGGTCTCCTGGCGCACATACTGCTGTTCAAATAGATTACCGGTTAGAAAAAGCAATTCGATTTTTTCCGCTTGGCAAAGAGATAGTAGAGCCTGAAATGTCTGCCACAAATCTTGATTCCTTGCTGCTGCCCACCTCTCCGGTCCATCCCAAGCGGGGCTATCAAATCGAAAACCGGCACACTGTATGAAACGTACACTTGCAGCCATTTATTCTCACCTCATCCGGTACAAACAATCGTTATTTAAGTTCAGTACTGTTACTTAAATCGACAGAAAAGTACTCACCTTTATTCATGGCATAATGCCCAGAAGCATAGGGATTTCCTTCAACTGTAATATAAACCTTATCCACCCCGTAATAATTTCCTAGGGTATTAGTGATGCTCTGCAAGATTAAACCCTCATAACTAGATCCGGCAATCATTTCGCCTCTTAATTCTTTACTAAAATCAACATAAACTGCGTTATCCTTATTTAAGTAAAGACTCTTTATCTTGACATTGGGACCTAATACCGGAACAACATCCCCTTTGGGCAACTCTTTAAATGCCCTCTCAAAAGAAGCTTTTGTGAGATCATTGGTTTTAAAGGATAGTTTTTTGCTGACAAAATAAAGCTTATCAACATTATTATTGGGATAATAGAATTTGACTGTTTGGTTCAGAGATACATCACTTTCCAGTTTGCTTAAAGTTGAAGTGACCACAAAGTCATCTGATGTAAAAACTGATTTTACAAGCCCAATATTCGGGGCATAATAGTCTTGAGTTTTATCCGCTTTGCCCTCGGTAGTCACTTCTAGAGTTTTGTAAGTACCTGAAGGCGTGGTTATATCAGCTTCTATATTAGTTATCGAACGTTTTCTCCCATCCGCCAAGACCCATGATGTTCCCACGACAAGTGGTTCTTGCAACAGAATTTCTTCACTGTTACCTGGGCTTTGGAGTAAGTTTTCTCTAAAGTAGCTTTCCCCTCTTGCTAATCGCAAGGTCAGCTTTCCATTGTCCAATTCCAGCACTTTTACCGTCTCTGTTCCTCCATTATTTGAACGAGTCTGAATCCGGTTTCCTTCGATATAATCAACCATAACGTTATATGAGGCATACTCAATTCCTTTGCCCTCATAAACGTAGTTTGTATTTTCTTTGAAAGAACAATAATCTTGGATGCTTAGTGTCTTAGTTTCTTGGGGTTTATCATCCGGCTTACTGGGCGCAGTGCCACCCTTATTGGCACATCCGTTAAGTAGAGCTAGGGTGAGCAATATACTAATTAGGTATACTAGTTTCTTCATTTTTCTCCCTCCTCGGTGGTTTGATGTTAGTATAGCACTTCTCGGTCTAATTACACAGTTAAGATCGCCAGAGTTACTGAACTTGTGCCAAAAAACTAATCCTTCGCTACGCCTAGGGTTCCTCTGATTAAAAATCAATCTGCTGGTTTGTGACAAATTATTGCAGGGATTCGACGTTAATGGTCGAATTAACTATTAATAACCAAGAGAGAGGAGGCAATGCAACATGGTTGTACTTATCTTATCCCTTATCTGTTCGTTGCTTATTGCGGTGTTTGCCATCCAAAATGCTGGTTTAGTGACTATACAGCTCTTCTGGGTTACTAGAGATGTGCCCTTAGTCTTAGTAATCTTAGGTTCCACATTTGCGGGAGCTTTAGTAATGCTCCTCTTAGCAATCTGGCGGGAACTGCGCCTTAAGCTAAAGTCCAAACAACACCCTATGGATCAGTGTCAAAAGAGCGACCCTTCTGGTCAACAAGCTATTTCCCCTTTGAAGCCGACAGATGGGGCAGAATAATTAGCAGTTAAATTTAAACGAGACAGATACCTAACAATGGTTCTGTCTCGTTTATTCTTGGTGGGTTTATACTTCTATAGAATAGGCTGCTGAGGGATTAGGGGCTAATATTACAAAACAGGACATGTCTTTTTCTCCTGTGTTTTTCAGGCTGAAAACCTCAGCCCCTTTACAATGGATAACATCTCCTTCGGTAATCTCGTGTATTGTACCATCTACCCCCATTTCCCCTTGCCCGACAAGCACGTGGATAATTAGGTCACTTTGTTCATGGTGGTGGGGCGGGACTCCCTGTCCTGGTCTAAAGTTTAGAACGAAGTTCAGAACTCGAGATTCATTAAAAAGTATCTTCTTGGTAAGATTATCATCTTTATAGACGATTTTATCGGAGATTTTTTCAATCTTCATAATCTACCTCCATGCTTCATATTTTTGTATTTGTTGATCTTATTCTTATTAACATTGCTTAAACTACTTCTGACAGTGAGGGCAAAAAAAGGCATTCCTCCCCCCTACTTCCGACTTTTGAATATCCTCCCCACATACTAAACAAGGTTTACCGCTGCGATCATAAACTTTAAAGTAGGGATTATATCCCCCTGTAAAGTCATCCCAAGAGGCAAAGGGTTCCTCCATGTCTCCGCCAAGGCGAATAGAATCTCTAATAATTCTGACCAAGGAAGCAAATAGATTCTCTTTTTCAGCATCATCTAATGTCGAAACTCCTCGGGTTGGCAGTATACCTGCGCTGAATAAAGCTTCATTAGAATAAGCATTTCCTACGCCGGAGATGTTTTTAGGGTTCATTAACCAAGGTTTGATCATTCCCCTTTTCCCTTTCAGCAATTTGGAAAAGTCCTGGCTGTTGAAATCCGGGTCTAAAGGATCTTTTCCTAATTCCTGCAATTTCGTATCCAGATTAACTTGATCAAGGTAGTGCAAGTAGCCCAGTGTCAGATTGCAAAAAAAGAGTATCAAGCCACCGGATAGTCCAAAAATGACACTGGCTCTTCCCGGAAGATCCTTAACGATGTTTTTCAACTCTTCTGCACTGCTCTCCATGATCACAGACTGTAAAACTTCCGCTTTTGGGTTATCGGTCTTTTTGAGGGTTTCGGAGTCAAGTTTCAAAAGAAATAGCCTGCCATCAAGCATCATATGAGTCAGTAAAAAATCGCCTTCCTCAAAATTAAAAATTAAATATTTGCCCCGTCGCCTAATCTCTTTAATTCTCTTCCCTTTTACCTTTGCGCGGAATTCTGTTAATTCCAGGTTAATGCTTTTTGCTCGTAAGATATTAACCTCACTGATTTCTTTGCCTTTGACCCATTGATTTAAATAATTTTTATAGATCTCCATTTCAGGAACTTCAGGCATGGATTCTCAATCCCCTTTCGGCACCTGTTGTTATAATTCCACTAGGCCCAAAGATTAATGCAGTGGGGTTGAGATATTCCAACTTTCCTCTACAATCATTTCAAAGGTTTTAAACTATGTATAGCTATTTCGGCCATAAATCTATACCCATCCAGACTAGGATGGACTTCATCGACAAAAAGCTTGGCTTCTTCACCTGCCTCCAGGCGCTTAGAATAAGGAGTGTAAAAGTCAATCAATGGCAAACTATTGATTTTAGCACAATCTGTTAACCACCCTCGGTATTGACGGAGAAAAACCTCATCATCTGCCACTAAGGAAGGGGTAGGCAAGCCAAGTATAGGGATGATTCCATGTTCCCGGCTCATTTTCACCATGGCTGAGAAATGGGGAGTTACATTTTCTAAGGGATATTTGACATAGGCATCATTGGTGCCGCCAAGAATAATCACGTAGGTCGGATTATTTGATAAAACATCACCCTCGAATCTAGCGTTCATTTCTTGGGTTAGATTCCCGTTGATCCCTTTATTGATTACTTCACATTGAAGTTCTTGGGCTAAATAAGTCACCCAAGATTCTTGGGGAGTATAAGGATAGCCTTCGGTAATTGAATCACCAATTGCAACGACTTTCATAACTTTTTCGGACTCCTTCCCTAGATTTTGGTTGAAGATTGAGTGCTTTAAATGGCTGATTAAGCACAGTTCACTTTCAGTCTAAAAACGCAATATACCGGTTAAGATGTATTTGCATACCTTAACCGGTATATTTTTATAGGGACGTATTAGGCATTTTTCATCCTCTGCTGGCTGGGTTAGCGGCATAAAAGTTTACTCGACACGTACAGCTGTCCCCGAAGCGCTAACCATCAGCATGCTGCCACTTTGACCAACTACTTCATAGTCCAGGTCAACTCCAACCACTGCATTGGCTCCTAATCTTGATGCACGCTCTTCCAATTCTCGCAAAGCAATTTGTCTGGCTTCTTGCAGTTTTTCTTCATAGGCCCCGGAACGCCCGCCAATGACATCTGTTATGCTTGCAAAGAGATCTCGCATTATGTTAGCACCCATAATAGCCTCACCGGTAACTATACCAAAATAAGCTGTAATTTTATGCCCCTCGATAGATGGTGTAGTTGTCACAATCATGTTTTTGCCTCCCTATTCATCTGGTTTCCTTTAATTATAAACGATATACCATGTATTAACAATCAATCGTACTTCTCATTAATCTTTCAAAAATTATTAAAAATATGCTTAAAATATTATATTTCAACTGGTTTATTGTAGTATACTTGGATTTATTAGATTTAATGGAACATCTGGAGGCTAATGATGAAAGTATTGAAAGCAGTTGAAATGAACCGCTGTATTGGCTGTTTATCATGTATGATAACCTGCAGCGCCGTTAACCAACAAGACCATTCCATCTTAAAAAGTGCTATTCGGATTAAAACCAGTGGTGGACTAACAGGCAAGTTTGTGGCAATTGTCTGTCAAGCATGTAAAGATGATGTACCCTGTGCTGAAATCTGTCCAACAGGGGCACTTATAAAACGTCAAGCCGGAGGAGTTTTGTTAGATAAAGATAAATGTATCGGCTGCGAACTTTGCGTTAATGCCTGCACTGTTGAGGCAATTCATTTTGATCAAGAGACTCAAAAACCTATTGTCTGTAAGCATTGTGGTGTCTGTGTTCGCTTTTGCCCCCACGGCTGTTTACAGTTAGTAGAGGAGGGACTATAATGTTATACGAAAAAATCATTCGGGTTTTATACATAGACCTTGCTGCAAGTAAGATCGAAGTCAAGAAACGAACAGATTTGAGCGAGTATCTGGGCGGAGTCGGCATAGCTACAAAACTGCTCGAGGAAACCGTTAAACCTGAACTTCCTCCTCTTGCCCCTGAACAACCCATTATCTTGGCGATTGGCGCAATATCAGGTATCTTTCCACTGGTTACTAAGACAGTTGCCATGTTCCTTTCCCCCCTTACAGGTGAAATGGGGGAAAGCTATGCAGGAGGCAGACTTGCTTTAGCATTATCAATGGCTGGTTATGACGCTGTTGTGATTTCCGGAAAAGCGTCCCGCCCTTCTTACATATCTATCGAAGGAGATACTGTCCAAATCAAGGATGCTCGTCCCATTTGGGGGATGGATTCGGATGTTGTCGGACAATTCCTGCGAGATTCAGAAGAAGGCCGAGGCAGACGCAGCATTTTGCGGATCGGGCCAGCCGGTGAAAAGATGGTCAAGTTTGCCAGCGTATGTGTTGATACCTATCGGCATTTTGGGCGTCTGGGCTTAGGGGCAACCATGGGCAGTAAACTGGTCAAAGCGATTATTGTCTCCGGAGATAATACGACAAAAATTCAGAATTTCAAAGACTATTTCCGCTCTTACCAAGAAATTTTCAAATCTGTCACTGAGACTGATTTAATGTCCAAATATCATGACCTAGGGACAGCTATCAATGTTGAGTCAGTAAGTGCTTTAGGTGCCCTGCCCACCAGGAATTTGATCGAAAATCACTTTGACGAAGCCGAGGAGATTAGTGGTGAAGCCTTCGCTGAAAAAAGCTTAGTAAGAAAGATGGCCTGTACGGGCTGCCCAGTTGGCTGTATCCATATTGGGCAATTCCGTCGTAAGTTTGACGACGGCTATGACTACGAATCCGTTAGCGTGGCCTATGACTATGAATTAATCTATTCACTTGGAAGCCTACTGGGTATCCCTAAAACGGATGAAGTATTACAGCTGATTGAGGTTGTGGAAAAAACAGGTATGGATGCCATCTCTGCCGGTGTTGCCTTAGCCTGGGCCACTGAAAGCCTAATGCAAGGCATTGTCACCGAAGAAGATACTATTGTCCCCCTAACCTTTGGCAATTCGGAAAACTACTCTAAGGCCATCCGCTATTTGGCCAGTGGAAGGAATTCATTTTACGCAGCTCTCGGAGAAGGAACCCGCTCTGCAGGAGCAAAGTTCGGCGGAAAAGACCACGCTCTCCAAGTTGCAGGCAATGAAATACCCGGCTATCACACGGGCTATGCCAATTTAGTGGGTCTTACCGTAGGTGCGCGACACTCCCATCTATGCAATGCAGGTTACTCAGTTGATCAGTCATTAAAAGACTTTGACGAACAAAAAGCTGTCAATAAACTCTTTGACGAAGAACTAGAACGCTGTCTTTTAAATTCCCTCGTTATCTGTCTCTTCGCTCGAAAATTATACAATCGGGAGACAGTGCTAAAAGCTCTTAGAGCGGCAGGCTATCCTTTAACCGATGATGAGCTCACATTAATTGCCAAGCGAATATACTCCACAAAGCTGCGCCTTAAAGAAAAACTTGGCTTCGACCCGCGCCAAGTCGAGTTACCTAAACGCTTCTTTAAAACTCCAAGCATGCAGGGAATCCTGGATTCAACAATGGTAGAACGAATGATAAGCCAGTACGTAGAAAAATGCGAATCCCTACTCGCCGAAAAAATTTAATCACCTAGCAAAAGGAACGAGTCTTGAAAGACAGTCGTTCCTTTTTGCTATGGGAGAAAGAAAGAGGCATGGCCCCCTTACTTTCTCCCACACGTTCCCAATCCGGCCCCAGACGACCAGAAATTAAGGGGACATTTTGCTTAGTGAACACTTTAGTGAAGTTCACGATAAAGCGAGCGCCGATGCTGAAGGGCCAATTGCGCCCAGGTTCACTTCCTGCGCTACCCAGAGGTTGGCGCAATTCCTTCAGCATCCAGCGAGCTAGTGAACGCAACGAGTGTGAGCGGGCATTGTCCCCTTACTTTCACCATACTTCACTACTTTCACACCTTCCGTCCCCCAGCCCCAGGCGACCAGAAACTAAGGGGACATTTTGCTTAGTGAGCACTTTAGTGGAGTTCACGATAAAGCGAGCGCCGATGCTGAAGGGCTAATTGCGCCCGGGTTCACTTCCTGCGCCGCCCAGAGGTTGGCGCAATTCCTTCAGCATCCAGCGAGCTAGTGAACGCAACGTGTGTGAACGGGCATTGTCCCCTTACTTTCACGACCCCAAATTAATGCACTAAAAACTGCCTTACATCGTCAAGGGCCTTCCTTAAATTCTGAAGAGCTTCCTCACTCATTCGTCCTGAATTTTTCATCCTGTCGATTAGATCATCAGGACCAATCCCCTGCATTTTCATTGTATTGATAATCTCTTTTTCATCTCTGGTTAAATCTTCCCATTTTCTCATAATTAACACCCTCCCATTTTGTTAAAACAGCGACCTGCTTTGTAGCTTTTGAGTTCTACCAATTTTTATGTATCTGCCCTTATTTTTTTAGAAACCCAATTAATTTTTAATAAAAAAATCAGTATTTACCTAAACTGAACACCTTAGTAGTCCTCGGTTTAAATAATACTGATTCTGTCATATAACCTAACTATAGAAATCGTGCGAAAAGCTAGGGTGTTCTTAAAACTCTAGCTGATTACCAGCGGCATCTGACCTACCAAAGCCAGATTCAGTCTCTTTTCAACGGCTGCCCAATTAACAATCTGCCACCAGGACCTAACATATTCCTTGCGCTTCGATAGATAATCCAGATAATAGGCATGCTCCCATACATCCATTACAAGGAGCGGAATACCTCCAACCTGAAAGAAATTCTGATGTTTCTCAATTGCCAGGATTTCTAAGTGACCCCATCCGGGCTGCCATACTAACGCAGCCCAGCCAGACCCTTCCACATTAATTGCAGCCTCACTAAACTGTTCTTGGAAAGCAAGAAAACTTCCAAAATAATTAGCCATTAAATTATGAATTTGAGTACCGGGAGTTTCCCACCGATTCCCAATAGGGGCCATCGAAGTCCAATAAATGCTATGCAAAATATGACCGGAACCATGAAAAGCAATTTCCCGCTCCCAATGTTTAACAAGACTGTAATCCCTCTTACCCCGTGCTTCAGCCAGTTTAAGCTCCGCCTTATTCAAGCCTTCCACATAAGCTTTATGATGTTGACTATGATGAATTTCCAGTAACTTTCCACTAATAACCGGCTCAAGAGCATGATAGGAATAAGGTAATGGGGGCAATCTGTGTTGTCCCAGCGGCACAGTTAAGTACTGCATAAGTATCCCTTCCTTTTATGTGAAGTCAGTTTACAACCTAATATATTCATAATAAACATTTTCGTACCATAAAAGCTAAGGGAACATTTGCCCAGAGGTTGACCCAATTCCTTTAGTATCCAGCGAGCTAGTGAACGCAACGTGTGTGAACGGGCATTGTCCCCATACTTTCACGACCTACTTTCACACCCTCCGTCCCCCAGCCCCCGCGGACCAGAAACTAAGGGGACATTTTGCTTAGTGAACACTTTAGTGGAGTTCACGATAAAGCGAGCGCCGATGCTGAAGGGCCAATTGCGCCCAGGTTCACATCTTGCGCCGCCCAGAGGTTGGCGCAATTCCTTCAGCATCCAGCGAGCCAGTGAACGCAACGTGTGTGAGCGGGCATTGTCCCCTTACTTTCACCATACATTACTACTTCCACACCCTACGTCCCCCAGCCCCGCCGACCAGAAACTAAGGGGACATTTTGCTTAGTGAACACTTTAGTGGAGTTCACGATAAAGCGAGCGCCGATGCTGAAGGGCCAATTGCGCCCAGGTTCACATCCTGCGCCGCCCAGAGGTTGGCGCAATTCCTTCAGCATCCAGTGAGCTAGTGAACGCAGCGTGTGTGAACGGGCATTGTCCCCTTACTTTCACAACTCTACTTTTGCGGCACAAAATTATACATTCTTAACGCCAAGGTAACCACAAAGAGTAGCAGTCCAAAGGGTAAAAGAGCAACAGCATACTCAACTAGGGACGGCATATAGGCCCAAGAACTGACAAAGACCGGCACCCCCTCTTGAAGCTGGCCAATTGCCACTGGGTAAGCCCAACTTTCAATCCCTGCACCTGGAATAGCTAAAGTAAGGGGAATTGAATTAAAGGCCGGGTACATCAGCATTAAACGATGAGCAAATACTCCGATAAAAAGAAGCAAGCTTCCGATTATCAGGGCATTAAAACTATTTTTTCCTTTCTTGGTTAAAAAGAACACCATGGTGAAAGCAGGAAGCAATAGTTCTGTCCCATAGAGAAAGCCATAGTGACTGAAAATAAGGGAAAGTACTTCCTTACCTTCCGGGCTCCCCCACCAGCCATGGATCAGCAAATCTACGGCAACAAAGAAGAAATGAACAACCAATGAACCTGCTACGATTAGGGCCATCCTTTGAAAGGCTTCCTTATACTGCTCAAACTGGTCTTTTCCCACTGCAAGCAAGGCGATAACCAGGACAAGGGCTGTCCCAGAGGCAATTGCCACAGAAACAAAGTCCGGCGGCAGCACTGCCGTATTCCACCACCCTCGGGACTCTTGAGTGGCGAAAATCAAGGCTGTCACTGTATGAATTAAAATGGCAACCGGTAAACCTACAAGGGCAACCCGTTTAGACCATTTTTTCGAGAAAGCCTCAACATATTCTTGGGGGTGACTTTTAGTCCACCCATTTAAAAACCCCCGTCCTTCCTTTTTCCAATCCGGCAATAGTTGAACATAGACGCTTAAGAAGGTGATTAGGAGGTAGGCTGATATAACCACAACATCCCAAACCAAAGGAGATTTAAAATTGGGATACACAAAGATATTCCAAACCCGATCCACCCGGCCCATGTCTGGGAAGATCATGGCCCCTGCCCCTAAGATGCTGGCGAAGGCTGAGAGGGAGGCAATTCGAGTAAAGGGCTTCAGTTTTTCAATGTTGAAAAGATATACGGAAGAGGAAATAATTAATCCTCCGGCAGCCACCCCTACAAAAAAGGCAAAGGTTGCTATATATAAGCCCCAACTAAATGGATTTCGCATATTGGTGACGATCAAGCCTTTGTTTATTTGGTATCCCCAGGCGATTAAACTAATCAGAATCAAAACACCTGCCAGACCCAGTAGTAAATTACTTTTTTTCATGTCAATCCACCTCCTTTAGCGTATCGGCTTCGCCGGGGCCAGATAGAATACCTTGGGCGAAGTACCCAATTCTTCTTTTAAACGAATGGGCTGCCGCTTTTTAATTAGTTTACTGACCTCGGAGTTAGGATCATCCAAATCTCCGAAGATCCGAACCTTCCCGGGGCAGCCCCGGACACAAGCCGGTTCTTCCCCTTGAGAGGTGTATTGAGCACAGAAGGTACATTTTTCCACCACCCCCACGGGGCGATTGGGGGTGAATACTAGCCTACCGTCTTTATCCCGAAAATCCTCAGGATATCCATACTCATAACCTTTTTCATACCCAACCCGTTCTTTGGCTTTTTTCGGGTCTTCCCAATTATATTGACGAACTCCATAAGGACAGGCAGCAATACAATACCGACAGCCTATACAGCGCTCATAATCGATGAGAACTACTCCCTGTTCATCCGTATAGGTAGCCCCTGAAGGACAAACCTTTTGACAAGCGGGATTATCGCACATTTGACAAGATACGGGCAAGGATTCCATCTGCAAAGCTCCGTCTTTACCCACGGCAGCTTGATGAAAAGAAGCCCCAGGAGTAAAGACTCTATTCCACCAAGTTCCGGGTGGCTGAGCATTATGGGATTTACAGGCAACCGCACAGGAACGGCAGCCGATGCAGCGGTCTAAATCAATCACCATCCCCAGTCTCATAGACTATCACCAACCTTTCTCACATCACAGAGGCATTCATTCCAGGCCGTGTTGGGAGACCACATTCCCGGAACAAAGTATAATTCATGAGTGGGTTTAATAAAGGGATAGGTTAAAGAATTATAGGATGCTCCTTTTAGATAACGGCTCCACCACCCTTGTTCAAAGACAGCCTGTTTTCGCCCAACCCCAGGATCGATAATGGCATAAGCTGTCAGTTTGCCGCGATCATTATAGATTTCAACTTCGTCCCCTTCCTTAATCCCTTTTTCTTGGCTATCTTCAGGACTAAGCCATACTCTCGGCTTTCCTTCTTGAAGCTCGTTCATCCAAACATTATTTGAATGGGTAGAGTGGACACGATAAATAGCATTGCGAGTGACATAACAAAATTGATACTTTTCCTTAGCTAAGGGATTTAAGGCATATTCACTTTCTTCAAAAGGAGGTTTGTGCACGGGCAAGGCCTCGCCTGCTTGGAGCATGAGATCTTCATCTTTGTAAAATTCTATCCGTCCACTTTTCACAAACTGAGCGGTTTGTTCAAGTTTAGCCGGCAGGCTGACTGGCGGAAAAGGTTTTTTGTGTTGGACTTGTTCATAAAAGGGAATCTGCCTGCCTCCGGGAACCTCGGACTTTAGGCGAACCGGGCCTTTTCTGAGGTGTTCCAGAGTAATACCAGCCACTTCAGGACCACCGGTTTCCAGCAGGAGTTCGATAACTTTTTCTGCGGCCTGATTAGGCTCCAGGTCAGGATAAAAATATTTTTCAAAGTCCGGGTTAAGCCGTTTGGCTAATTCTCGCACAATCCAAAACTCCGGTTTTCCCTCATAAAGGGGATCTACCGCCGGCTGCTGGAGTTGGAGGTAAGGATGTACCGGAGTGGCCACCAGATCTGTCTTTTCATACCAGGACACAGCCGGCAATACAGCATGACTGTACTGGCAGGAGGTTGTCATCTGGAAATCAGTGGTGACGACAAATTCCAAATCCTCTTTTTCCACCATTTCCCGCAGTTTATTGGACATGTTGTGTTGATCAAAGGGATTACCCCAGCCCACAATAAGGGCCTTTATCCCGTTTTTGGGCCACTTGGCTTTCATGGTTTTAGTGGGACCGTGAAGAACATAAAGAAAGGGCAGCCAGTTTTGTTTTTTCCCTTCCGGAACCCACCATTCCGCAACCTTAAAACGAATTCGATATTGGCCGGCATATGTAGATATTCCGGCACCGGGCTTGCCAATATTTCCGGTAAGAACCGGCAACAAGGCTAAAGCTCTTCCTTTCAGATCACCGTGATACCACTGATAATTTCCTGCTCCATAGATGACATGCAGAGGTTTAGTCCCAGCCATTTCTCGAGCAATCCGCAGCAGATCATCTTTAGGGATCCCTGCAGTTTTTTCAATCTCTTCAGGTGTGTATTGGCTTAAACTTTCTTTTAGTAATTGAAAGGCGGGTTTGACCTTGACGGTTTCACCTGTTTTTAAGGTCACATCCACTTCCCCTTCGATCACCACATCTGATGGCAGGTCGAGTTTTTCCGGATGTACCGCCATAAATTGCCCATTGTAGGCAACATAAGCTTCTCGATAGGCCGGAATATCTGAGGGTTTAGTCAGGTCTTTTACCTCATCAGCCTTTAGTCGTTTACCATTATCAACACGTACCAGAAGAGGCAGATCTGTAAAGGTTTTAATGAAGTCAGAGTCGTAAAGAGTCTCTTCGATCAATACCCGTGCTAAACCCAAAGCGACTGCTGCGTCACTGCTTGGTTTAATGGAAAACCATTCATCGGCTTTAGCGGCAGTAGGACTAAAGTTAGGATCAAAAACCATGATCTTGGCACCCTTATTTCTAGCTTCTAAGAGAAAATGGGCATCAGGAATTCGAGTCGCCAAGATATTCGAACCAAAAACCATAACGTAACGAGAATTATGCCATTCTCTTGGCTCAATTTCCTCACTTTGAACTCCAAAGGTCATTGGCCAAAACATAGGTAAGTCCCCGTTTTGATCGTAGGCATGATGCATTGTCCAGCCTGCTAAGGTCGCTAAACGACTGACCGCCCCTTTTTGAACGTATCCGGTTCCTCCCACCTGAAAGACTACCCCGATTGATTCCGGACCGTATTTCTCCGCAATTTCCTTTAGTCGTCCTGCTGTATAATCCAAGGTTTCATTCCAGGAAGCTTCTTTAAAATCTCCTGAACCGGGTTTTCCCGTTAAGATAAGAGGTTTCTGCAGGCGGTCAGGACCATAGATTAAATTAGTCATGGATAGTCCTTTCAAGCAACCACGGGGATTGTACTCTGCTTCGGGGTAATCAGCAGCTTGAATAATTGACTTGATCTGACCGTCCTCGACAAGGGCATTCATTCCACACGCCCCGGTACAGTTAGGAGAACAGGTTGTTCGCACATAGTTAATTTTTGAGTCGCCTTGTTTAGGTGCTGCTCCTGCTTGACGAATTACGGAAGCTGTGCCTATCGTTCCTGCCAAGACCCCGGTAGCAGCTGTCAATTTAAGAAAATGCCGGCGAGTGAGTTTCAGATTCTGGGTTCCCATTGTATGGACACCTCCTATTGGTTATGTGAATTAATTCTCATACTGTTTAAACATGCCCGCCTTAGAAAAATGACTGCCTTCATGTGGAAGGCAGTCCATTCACTAAATTGCTTAGTGGGCATTATGACATAAACATTTTGACGTCATCTTCAACATTGGAAATGCCAGCTATACCGAAGTTTTCAACTAAAACTTTAACCACATTGGGAGACAAGAAGCCCGGTAAGGTTGGTCCGAGGTGAATGTTTTTCACACCTAAGTGGAGTAAGGCTAACAGTACGATGACTGCCTTTTGCTCATACCAGGCAATGTTGTAGGAAATCGGCAGTTGATTGATATCATCGAGGCCGAAAACTTCTTTAAGTTTCAAGGCGATTACTGCTAAAGAATAGGAGTCATTGCATTGTCCTGCATCCAGCACTCTTGGAATACCGCCGATATCACCTAGGTTAAGCTTATTGTATTTATATTTGGCACAGCCGGCGGTTAAGATTACAGTGTCTTGAGGCAGTGCTTTAGCAAAGTCAGTGTAATAATCCCGACTCTTCATGCGACCGTCACAACCTGCCATTACGAAGAATCGCTTAATGGCTCCGGATTTTACCGCGTCAACCACTTTATCTGCTAGGGCCATTACTTGATTATGAGCAAATCCGCCAATGATTTCACCGGTTTCGATCTCCGTCGGGGCTGGACAGCTCTTAGCATGGGCAATCAAAGCAGAAAAATCTTTAGCCTTTCCGTCTGCCCGATCGGCAATGTGCTTAACTCCCTCAAATCCTACAACTCCTGTTGTGTAGACTCGGTCTTTGTAGGAATCTTTCGGAGGAACAAGACAGTTAGTGGTTAGGAAAACAGGACCGTTAAAGGAGTCAAATTCTTTGTCTTGCTTATACCAAGCGTTTCCGTAGTTCCCGACAAAATGGTCATACTTTTTGAAAGCCGGATAGTAATGAGCCGGGAGCATTTCACCATGAGTATAAACATCGACACCTGTTCCTTCGGTTTGTACGAGTAATTCTTCAAGGTCTTTCAAATCATGACCGCTGACGAGAATGGCTGGGTTGTTTCTGACTCCAATGTTAACTTTTGTGATTTCAGGGTTTCCGTAAGTGGAGGTATTAGCTTTATCTAAAAGAGCCATTACATCCACACCATATTTTCCGGCTTCTAAGACAAGACCCACTAAATCGCCGACTTCTAAGGTATCATCAATAGTTGCTGCCAAGGCTTTTTCAATAAAGGCGAAGATTCCGCTTTCTTTATGCTCTAGAGTATAAGCATGCTCTGCATAAGCAGCCATCCCTTTTAGTCCGTAAGTGAGCAGCTCTCTGAGAGATCGAATATCCTCGTTTTCTGTGACTAAGATACCCACAGCTGCAGCTTTCGTTTCGAACTCTTCGGCAGGTGCCGTCCAAGTTGCCGCGTCGTGTAAGTTCTCCGGAATTATACCGCCTACTCTTATGAGGGCTTGTTTAAGATCTTCGCGGAGTAGGAGTCCTTCTTGAATTCGTTCAACGAAACGAGCTTTGTCGAAGTTGGCATTTGTAATTGTGCTAAAAAGGCTTTCCATGATGAATTTCTCTACATCTTTGCGAATAAGATAACGTTCCCGCGCTTGAACCGCGTAAACGGCGATTCCTTTCAATGTATAGATCAGAAGGTCTTGTAAGTTAGCGACATTTTCGTTTTTCCCGCAGACACCCTTAATCGTGCAGCCGGTTCCTTTGGCGGTTTCCTGACATTGATAACAAAACATACTCATTTTTCTTCCCCCTAATTTTATTTTAATTGTTTGTGTAACTCGTTCTGACTAAGGTTAGTTTATATCAATTTGTTGTATCATACCGTGATCATACAGTTTGTTTTGGTGTGATAAAAATCACACCGAAATACGAAATAATAGTAATAATAGTTTGCTATTATGATGATTTTGCCTGTTCTTAAATTGACAGATTTTCTTTAGCGGAGTATTATAAATTATAAGAAATATAATTTCTGAATTATCAAACTACATCCCTTCTAACTATTTACCGCCCTTGAAAGGAGATGACGATATGCGGGTTTTAAGATCTTTTTGGGATTTCTTAGTTTTCTTTGGAACTTGGCTTTGGCCTTATGAGGAGCAAACAGTAACGGACGTTAAATAAACGTCCGTTTTCTTTATAATCAAGCTAAACTATTATTAAATCCATTACTCTGCAATCTATCGAAATGATTGAGAAAATTCAAGTATTGCCTTTTCAAGTGAGTTTCTCTTATTTAATAAAATTAAAAGACATGGACAGTTATCAGTCCATGTCTTTTAATTATCTAAAAAGTTTAGAATGAAAGGATCTTAGACTTAAACATCATGAATCCATAAAAACAGTACTTAAGTATCCTAAAAGCTCTACAAAAGATGTATGGGGGACTTCTGAAGCCAGAATTATATCAAAATAGATAATTTGCTCAGATCTATCAATATCCCAGATCACCTTCTCTATAAAACCTTTGTCAATTAGCAAAGAGGTTTCAAGCTTTGAAATTGTTAAGAGAGCTTCCTTCTCTAAATACGGAATTAAATTACTGTATTGTTCAAGGTCAAACTCTCGATAAAACTTGATCTTGTTTCTGGACACGAAGGTCACATGGCATGGAACCAAGCATAAATCCTTTGATTCTTGGTAATCGCTTATAATGGCTTCATTAACATTACTTGTATGTAAAGCTTTCATATTTCTCCTCCGGCAGTCAATTATATAATTCGGCTTGGATAGCCTCTTATATAAATACGATTCTCAGCTCTTTTTTAGAGGGGCCGGAGTAAAAAAAATCTAAAAACTAAAGCCACCCTATTAGTCGAAAGACCGTTAAAATAAGGATCATTAAGGTGGAGGCAATAATCACATATAAGCTATTCCAACGGGGACCCACATTCATGGGAGACAGGCCTGTCAGTCCGGATAAGGCGATAACTGTTGCCGATGAGGGTGAAATGGATATTCCCATAGCCCAGCTAATTGCTAAAATTAGGGCAACATAGGTTGGAGTTACGCCATAAGCAGCAGCTTGAACCGTGCCGCCAATAATAGTCACCGGAATTATAGGGTGGATGCCTAAGGCAGAGAGTATCAGAATACTAACGATAATTACGATAGCCAGCAATACAGCATTTTGTCCAACAAAGAGGGATAAAATCACTGATAAATAGTTTCCTAAATGTGAGTAATTGATACTGGTAGCAAAAAGTCCGGCACCAACAAAAAGAATTATCTCGTTTTTAAGCTTTGGAACACTTTCCTGAAAATAACCTCTAAACTCTCTAATCAGGATCGGTAAACGGCCAATTATCCCCATCCATACAAATGGGAATATCAGTGATGCCAAGGAAACCACAATAACCGTATGTATTCCTGTAACTAAGGAGATGACAGCAATAGCGGTAATTAAAATTATACTAAAAACACTGAGCTCGAATACTTTCTTCCCATCATATTCAACATCACGCTCCTCAACTACAGAATCCAAGCTCATCCCAGCCCTCTTTTCCTCATACATAGTCATAAAGTACCCTACTAAGCCAGCTATTACACCACATAAGATGGCATAAGGAGAAAAAAGAAGCCAGCTTGCTCCGCTTAGATGCACTATTAAAGCTATGGCGGCAGTGGTAGGAGCCCAGATGGTACAAGTTGCAAAACCTCGGACAATGGCAGAACTTAAGAGTTTCCTGTTAGAGCTTCTAGTGCTGGCCTGACTTATCTGAAGCACAAGGGAAACTACGGCTAAGTTCACCAATACTCCTACAAAGGCAGATACAAAGCTAACCAGCAGATAAAAACGGCTATCGTTATAAACATAACGCCTAAAGACCCCTTGTAAAGCTTCAAAGTATCCTCCATGCTTGATGGGAATACCTAAGAGTGGTACCAAGGTAAACATTACGACAAGATAAATGTTTTCTTGCAAGGCTTGTTGCCATACTTTAAGAGGCGCATGGTAGAAAAGAAAAAGAAGGATGCTTAGGGCAAATAGCATGAAGCCAATTACCAAAGTCGTACCCCTAACCTCCCAAAAACTAAGCCCAACGACAACAACCATCATCATCAGATTAAAATCATCCATTAAGGTTGATTTGATAAAAAGGTTGCTTAAGAAAATAAATGCAATACATAAAGTGAGTACACTGCGGATACGAGTAAAAAGATCTTTCATGGCTAAACTCCTTGCAGCTTGAACTACTTACTAAAATCTTCACCGCTTTTTATTATAGCATATTCTTTACAATTGCTTTCTCTAGGATTAAAAGAAAAGAGGGGCTGTTCAAAACTTTTAAACCTTGGTTTACATTCTCACATTTTACTTATATAACATCAAACCTGCATTCCCATTTTTCAGGGGGAGGTAATGTCTTTAGCGCAGGGGTTAACCCGATTGTTAGCAAGTATGAGGAGTTGGTTATTCGTTCATTAGATAATAGCCAGATTAATAATATTACTTTCGAACTAAAAGGGAAAAATCGCATAATGAGAACGGGCAATTTTTCACTCGATTCAACGGGTTACTACATGAATGAAATAATTAATTTAGGTAGTAATGTTCAGTAAAAAAGACAGGTGGCTCACAGCTTCAAATCGCTGTAGCCACCTGTCTTACGCTTCGTATTCTACCATTATTCGTTATTTATTAGAAGAAACTAAAATTCGACTTGGGTTACCGGTTTTATCAATTAGATTATAAACAATATTCTTGCCATCCTCTTCTTTAACCAATCGTACATACTCACCTGTTTTAGTACCTGGTCCTTTGTTACCCGCTCTCATCTTATCTTGAGAGTCGTCAATGGTGAGCTTAATAACGTTTTTATCATAATATATTGTTTGAAAAATTGGGTCCCCTTCTTCAGTGAATTTATTAATTTGAAGATTAGCTACTTCGCCTTGACTAACGGACGCTAAAAAATTATCTACTACATTAACATCGGAAATCGCGCCACTCTGATTAACCACAATATTCCCCTGAAAAGTTTTAGATTCCTGTGGTTGGATTTGCTCGGATACTTTTGTATCTGAGCAACCAGTAATCGTGATTGCTAGGACTAATGTTGCTAAAACAAGACTAAATCTCTTCATATGATCACTCCTCATATAAATGTACCAACAAATCTATAGACGCATATCTAGCCCCAAATCTGACGTAACGGGTTTTTCCCCTTTGCATTAGTTGTTAGTTTGATTATAACAAACTCAACATGCTAACTAAACTAGAACTGCCCTGACTGCCCGTTAGTCTTGCTTTTACCATAATCGTAAAAGTCCTTGGGGTTATAAAATAGATTGAGATAATACTGGTAGTACAACCCGAAGTTCTTCCCATCAATGTATTGATCGGGATTACATACGAATTTATGTGAATTACTATAACTTCAAAGCAAAAGCGGTCTCTTCACCTGTGGAAGCAGACCGCTTTTCTATAGAAATAACCGCTTTAAAATTTGGAACCAGTTTAACACTGCTCCTCATTACTCATTTCAACTTTTGTTTGCGATGTTGAACCCAAGAATACAAGATAGGTTCAAGGGCAGAAACAAATATTACAGCAAAATAGACAAAGGCACTGCCACTCCCAGGGAAGAATGCCAAAACAGTCATAATGAGTCCAGCAATAAACCAAACAAAGCCCCCATGACGATGGGTTTTGGCCCACACCACCTCATTATCCAGAGTCCAAGGTGTCTTAATGCCCATAAAATAATTTTGTTTAAACTTAGGCATCAAATTACCCAGGACTATGAAAAGAATACCCACCATTAGTTTTATAATCATATCAACTTTAATAAAGGTCGCTCCCAAACTAATTGACATTGTTACAAATTGCAGAACCGCAAAGAAAGCGACTAACATAAATCTAATTAAAAGGTATTGGTCTTTAAATCTATCATAGTTAGCTTTTTTAGGATCAATTTTAGGCAATATGGCTACTAGAAAGGTTACTGCTATTCCAATTAGCGGAGCCATAAACGCCCAAGGGAATTTGGGATACCAGGCATCAATTTCGCCTTGAATATTCCAATGCATAGGGATCTCTGCAGGCAAATTGTTAAAGATGAAGGCTGTAATTACCAGTGGAATCAAGGCCATGGCCCACATTAATCTCATCATTACTTTCTCGTTTTTCATTGTTTATCGACCCCTTTCAGCTCTATTAACCAAGCCATGATTTCTTCAATGACCGAGGTATTCAGCTCGTAGAATATATATTTGCCCTCCCGTCGATCCGTGACTAATCCCCCGTCCTTTAATACCGAAAGATGGTGTGACACAGTGGCCTGGGTCATTGAAAAATGAGCAGCAATATCTCCTGCTGTCATATCACCATTCTTCAGCAAATTTAAAATCTCTCGTCGAGTTTTATCGGACATTGCTTTTAAAGATTCCTGAAACCCCATATCGCTCCCCCCTACATTTAGAAGATCATCTAAATGTATTTTACCCCTCTATAAATAAAAAAACAATATACATTTAGATATATTTCTAAATGTATATTGTTGATAATTTGGTTTATTTTTCCTTAGTTTCTGACGGCCTTTCTAATCTCTTCTCTCAAAGCGCTAACAGCTTCCTCACTTGTAGCCCAGGAAGTTACAAGCCGAATAGCCGAGTGATCTTCATCGATTTTTGCCCAAACATAAAAAGCATACTCTTCTTGAAGCTTAGCAATCAGCCAATTAGGCAGTATGGGAAAGATCTGATTGGATGGCGAATGGGTGAAGAATCGATATCCGGCTTCACTAATTTCAGTCTTGATCAGCTTGGCCATTGCATTGGCATGTCTGGCCAGTTCAAAATAGAGATCATCTCGGAAAAGCTCCAAGAACTGCAGGCCCAGCACTCGGCCTTTAGCCAAGAGCCCTCCCTTTTGCTTAATATGAAACCGAAAATCTTCTTTCAGGGAATCCTTGCAAATCACTAAGGCCTCTCCTAAGAGGGCCCCATTTTTAGTTCCTCCAATATAAAAGGCATCAATCAGGGTTCCCAGGTCACTAAGTTCGAGGTCATTTTCTTCAGAACATAGAGCAGAACCTAAGCGTGCTCCATCCAGGTATAATATCAAACCATTGCTCTGACAATACCTGCTCAATTCTACGAGTTCACCCTTGGAATAAATCGAGCCGATTTCTGTGGGATTTGAGATGTAAACCAATCTCGGCTTGACCATATGTTCGTCAGTATGGGCATCCAGAACAGCTTGGATATGATCCGGGGCCAGCTTTCCATCCCTCACTTCGCAAGAGAGTACTTTATGCCCCGTCCCTTCGATAGCCCCGGTCTCATGGACAAGAATATGCCCGGTATTAGCCGCAATAGCCGCCTCATGAGGCCTTAGAAATGCTGAAATCACCGTAAGATTGGTTTGGGTTCCTCCGGAAAGGAGATGAACATCTACATCCCTGGGCTTGAGCTTTTTTTTGATCAACTCGATTGCTTCTCTTGTGTACTCATCCTCACCATAACCTTTCATCTGCTGAAGATTTGTCTGGATTAAGGCATCTAAGATCCTGGGGTGTGCCCCTTCACTATAATCATCTTTAAAACTGTACATTCAATGATTCTCCTTTATCTTGAGTGGAACGAGTTAACTAATCTCATCCCTGGTTTGCTTTAACTTGCTTGCTCCTTAGTTGTCCGCAGGCGGCCTCGATATCTCTGCCATGCTCCAGACGGATACTGCAATTAATTCCATGCTTTTTAAGAACATCATAGAAAGCGAGCATGGTTTCATGGTCACTTCTCTGATATTGCGGATGTTCATCCACCGGGTTATAGGGAATTAGATTTATATTGATAAGTTGTTGGATATTTTTTATTAAACTTACCAGCTGAAGAGCATGCTCACGCTGATCGTTCAGATCCTTGAGCAGAATATATTCTAAGGTTATCCGGCGTTTGGTTTTTGCAAGATAGTATTCAACAGCTTGGATTATCTTTTCCAGGGGGTAAACCCGGTTGATTTTCATAATCTGCTCACGGAGTTCGTTGGTTGGGGCATGTAAGGAGATGGCCAGATTTACCTTTAAATCACTGTCCGCAAACTCAGAAATTTTGTCCGCCAAACCGCTGGTGGATATTGTGATACCCCTGCCGGGGATGGCAAGTCCTTTGTGGTCTATGATGATGCGTAAAGCGTCCATAACATTTATATAATTATCAAAAGGCTCGCCGATTCCCATGACGACTACATGACTCACTTTTTCACCCTGGCGAGCATTATCCATGTATTCTTGGACTTTCATGATTTGCTCCACGATTTCACTTCCGGACAAGTCACGATGTTTGGTCAATAAACCGCTGGCACAAAAACTGCAGCCAATATTACACCCAACCTGAGTTGTTACACAAACGGATGAACCAAATTTATGTCTCATTAAGACTGTTTCAATCAGGTTGTCATCCGGTAATTTGAACAAGAATTTAATCGTTCCATCCACGGATTCTTGGCTTGTATGTTCTCTTAAAGATTGCAGTATAAAGTGATCTGTTAATAATTCCAGACACTCAGAATTGACATCCGTCATCTCGGAAAAATTTGCAACTCGCTTTCTATAAAGCCAGTCCCAGACTCTCAAAGCCCGGGATTTTTTTTGCCCATGATCTTGCAGCCACTCAATTAATTGTTCTAGGGGTAATCCATAGATGGATTCTTTTTTCATGATAACCTCGCTATTATTCGTAAAATTTGCGAATATTGATTTTTGCCTAACGGCTTTTTTGCTAGAGCTCTATAACAATGCCAGAGCCCTTAACTTATGGTTAAGTCTCTGGCGGATTATCAAATTTAACTCCTAAACTTGGGGCTTATTTAACTATAACTAGTTAAATATTTCTCCCAAGTTTATTTCCATATCCGGGAACAAAGCTACTCTTACATTCTCTTCTTTTCCGTAGATTTGAGGTTCGGCGAAGAGGTTCTCGGAAAAACTATACACTTCCATTATCTGATTGAAGGGATCAACAATCCAGTATTCATGGACTCCTGAGAGTCTATAGCGCTTTAACTTTATCCTTTTATCCTTTAAAGCTGTGGACGGACTCAAGACCTCCACTACTAAATCAGGTACACCTACACAACCCTTTTTGTGTATCTTTGTTGGATCACATATCACTGTTATGTCCGGTTCAACATAAATGTCATTTTCTTCATCTAACCAGACTCCAAAGGGGGCAGGAAAAGCTTTACACTGTTTACCTTTTAAATAATTATAAAACTCCCCGAATAAACTCCCCACGATCGCTTGGTGTTGGGAGGATGGGGGTGGCGTCATATCATAAATCACACCATCGATTTTTTCCCAGCGTTCAAACTCAGACTCTATCGGTCTTTTTCCCACCTAAAGTCCCCCCCTTATCTTACCTTAATAATGAGGAAGGATAGACTAGGTTAATTATACCATAACTAGGGAATCACTATCTACCTGTGGTAGTGGTGGATCTTTCCGCCAAGGTAAAATAGAAGGATGGCAGAGCCATCCTTCTATTCATTAGTTATTCCATATTCCATATTCCATATTTCTTCAGGCTTAATCACGGAATAATGCTCGTGACTAGCCTACACTGATGTTTGGAGATTCTGGATTCCTTTAATCCTTATAAAATGCTGACAGAACCCTCATACATCAAGCCTGTCATGGCATCAACTGTTAAAGTCTGACCATCTGAGACCTTAGAAAAAGCCTCAACAGCACCGACAATCGTCGGAATACCGAACTGTACAGCTACAATAGCGGCATGTGACGTCAGACCACCTTCCTCAACGACTAACGCCCCTGCGCGAGCAATTAAAGGAACAAATTCTGCATCCGTAGATTGGGCAATTAAAATTTCCCCGTCATTAAAAGTGTCCTGACCCGGTACTTGAACTCTGCGGGCGGTACCGGAATAGGATTTGCGTCCAATCCCCATTCCTTTGGCAATGATATTCCCCATTATCTGGACTTTGATCATATTGGTAGAACCTACCTTGCCGATGGGAACACCTGCTGTAATGACCACTATATCCCCGGACTTGATATAGTTTTTATTTAAGGAAGTATTCACGGCAACTGAAACCATTTCATCCGTTCCCGAACTCTGAGGTACAACAATTGACTCCACACCCCATTTCAGGGCTAACTTCCTGGCTGTTTCAGGAAATGGAGTAGCTGCCACAATCAAGGCCAGGGGACGGTACTTGGAAATCATTCGGGCTGTCAAACCCGAATGGGTGGGTGTCAGAACTGCCGCGGCTTGCAGATCTTTAGCAATAGTAAAGCTGGCAAAACTAATGGCCTCGGCAACATTGACTTGAGGATGTTGAGCCGCTTTATTGTCTAAGCAAGTTAGTTCTGTGCGCTGAGATATTCTATCCATCATCCGGACGGCTTCAATGGGGAATAGCCCTGCCGCAGTTTCCCCGGACAGCATAATGGCGTCCGTCCCATCCAAGATAGCATTGGCTACATCACTGGCTTCCGCCCGGGTTGGTCTCGGTTGACGTATCATAGAATCTAACATCTGAGTCGCCACGATCACTGGTTTCCCCAACAAATTACACTTACGGATCATTTCCTTTTGCCGAATCGGAACTTCTTCTACGGGTATCTCTACCCCCAGATCCCCTCGGGCTACCATGAGACCATCAGCGACTTCAAGAATAGAATCTAAGTTATCGATCCCTTCCCGGCTTTCAATTTTGGCTATGATATGTACATCCGCGTTCATTTCCTCACAAATCCTGCGCACGTCCAAAATATTTAAGGCCTTCCGAGTAAAAGAAGCAGCGATAAAATCAATTCCTTGAGAAATTCCGAAGCGAATATCGGCAATGTCTCTCTCCGTCACAGCCGGCAAATCAATCAGGGCACTGGGAATATTAACCCCTTTTTGAGATTTTAAAACACCACCATTAAGAATTGTAGTGGTAATTAATTCCTTCTCTGCAGCTGTAACTTCCAGTTCGATTTGTCCATCATCTATGAGAATACGGCTCCCGGGTTTTACTTTACGCCATAAATCCCTATAAGTAATTCCCACCCGTTCCTGATTACCAATTCTGTTTAAATCCGTATCTAGAATGAAGGTTAATCCATTGGCCAGAACCACACCGGCTTCAGGAACTTTACCGGTACGTATTTCAGGCCCTTTGGTATCCAACAGAATACCTAAGTGTTTTCCCGCCTTCGCCGCTTCTTCTTTCAAAGTTGCGATTCTGCGACCATGTTCTTCATGGGTTCCATGGGAAAAATTAAGACGAGCAACATCCATTCCCGCTGCCAGCAGAGCTTGAACCTTTTCCCCTGACTCACTTGCCGGACCAATAGTACAGACAATTTTTGTCCTTCTCATGGTACCTCCCCCAACTTACAATCCTTTTGTAACCATTAGTTTAACCATATCAACAATGCGGCAGGAATAGCCCCATTCGTTATCATACCAGGCCAACACTTTGACCATGTTATCACCCATCATCATGGTGGATAAGCCATCGACGATAGAGCTGGCCGGATGGCCGTTGAAGTCATGTGAAACAAGGGGTAATTCTGAGTATTCCAGATAGCCGCTCATGGGGCCATTGGCAGCCTCGCGTAAGGCATTATTAACTTCTTCTTTAGTCGCAGGTTTGGACAAGTTGGCTACAAAATCAATTAAAGAAACATTCGGGGTGGGCACTCTAACAGATAGTCCGTTCATTTTCCCGGTTAACTCCGGTATAACAAGGGTAACCGCTTTAGCGGCTCCTGTAGTTGTCGGAATCATTGATTGATAGGCGGCTCTCGATCTGCGCCAATCCTTGTGCTTTACATCGACGGTTCGTTGATCGTTAGTAACTGAATGGATTGTAGTCATCATCCCCTGCTCAATTCCAAATGAATCAAGCAATACCTTGGCAACGGGGGCCAGACAGTTAGTGGTACAGGAACCATTTGAAATCACATGGTGTTTCAAGGGATCATATTTATCATCGTTAACTCCCATGACAATGGTGATATCTTCATCTTTGGCCGGAGAGGAGATGAGCACCTTTTTCGCTCCTGCTGTAATATGTTGGGCAGCGTCAGCACGTTTCTTAAATTTACCGGTACATTCCACGACTATGTCTATCCCCAGTTCGGCCCAGGGTAAGTTTAAAGGATTTCTGTCTGAAACAATTTCAATTCGCTTTCCGTCAATAACCAGTGCTCGTCCATCAACTTCCACTTTATTGGGAAGGGTTCCGTGAACGGAATCGTACTTGAGCAAATGGGCCAGCATATCAGGACTACCCATATCATTAATTGCCACCACTTCAAAGGGCAGTGATTGATTCAGGGCTGAACGCAGTGTAAGACGACCTATTCGACCAAAACCTGTAATTGCTACGCGGAAACTCATGGTTAACCTCCTCTTAATTATACCAATAATAGAACAATATATTTATATACAACATTCTATAATTCTGTGTAAAGGGACAAATTCCTTCTATCCAACAAAATTTAAAAAATTCAGATTACTGATGAGCAAAGCCTGAATTCCAACTTAACTAATGCTTAATACAAATGACACCTTTGCCTAAAATTGAGCATAAAAACTTCGGTGCGGAAGTAAAACCCCACCGAAGTAAGCTTAGGCATACCCCATATGAAGCAATAGGAAATTCACAGATTGATACAGATAAGTATCCACTCACCCGAATCTAGCTTTGTTTCCTTGCAAAGGATATATTTTTGTTAAATTAGTTCGTTGTATGTGGCTTCTGAAGGAATTTCTGGACTTCGTTAGGATCTCAATCCATTCTTCGGCGGAAAATAAGACAGCTATGGAGGTTAGCCCCTCCACAATCATAGAATATCTCTCGGGATAATCCTTTTCAATAACATCCAAAATTCCATCAGGAAAATCCCGAACATACTTCTTCTTCTTGTTTCCACTTCTTTGATAATCAGCTAAGTCCTTCATACAATACCTCACCAGCGGTTGATAATCTGCAACCTATTCCTTAGGAAAGACGATTCTTAAAGTCTTCATAGCCAAATTGCTTAACGACTTTAATCCCTTCTTCTTCATTATATAATACAATCGAAGGCAGATTAACCCCATTGAACATATTATTCTTCACCATAGTATAGTGTGCCATGTCACAAAAAACAAGCCTATCCCCAGATTTTAATGGCTGTTTAAATGAATAATCACCAATGATATCTCCAGCTAGGCAGGTATGTCCACCAAGTCTATAGGTATAAGAATACTCCTCCGGCTTTCCGGCATCAATAATCTTAGGTCTGTAGGGCATTTCCAGCACATCGGGCATATGACAAGCGGCAGAGGTATCTAAAATGGCAATTTTCATTCCGTTGTCTACAATGTCCAGAACTTTAGCCACTAAAAATCCGGTGTCTAAGGCAACAGCTTCACCAGGTTCCAAGTAGGCTTCCACGCCATATTTGTCCTGAAAGTACTTTATTGAGCGGACTAAGGTTTCAATATCATAATCAGCTCTGGTAATATGATGCCCTCCACCAAAATTCAACCACTTCATTTTCTTGATATACTGACCAAATTTCTGGTCAACTACCCGAATGGTTCGCTCTAAGGTATCCGAATTCTGCTCACACATGGTATGAAAATGAAGTCCTTCAATGCCCTCTAATTCATCAGGCCGGAAATTAGCTAAGGTCACACCCAGTCTGGAATTTTGATAACAAGGATCATAGATCGGGGTTTCTATTTCCGAGTATTCCGGATTGATACGTATTCCACAGCTTATAGGCTTAGTTTTGTGGTTTTTCACTTTATCTTTAAATCTATTCCATTGATCGAAAGAATTAAAGGAAATATGATCGCAATAACTCATGATTTCCTCGAATTCTTCTTCTATATAAGCCGGGGCATAAATATGAACTTCTTTGCCCATTTCTTCATAGCCCAGTCTGGCTTCAAATAACGAACTAGAAGTGACACCCGTGAGATATTTACTAGCCAGAGGAAATAAAGAATACATGGAAAAACCTTTTTGGGCCAGCAGAATCTTGCAGCCGGTTCGTTCTTGCACGGACTTCAAGATTTCCAGATTCCTTAAGAATAGTCTTTCATCGACTATATAGCAGGGTGTGGGCAGGGCCTTGATGTCGATGTCCATTAATTCACCTCAATCTAGCAAGGTTGGCGAGAAATCTTCCTGCCAGGGCAAACCGCATTTATTTAAGGCTTCCATGAAGGGATCCGGATCAAATTCTTCCACATTGAAGACACCGGGTTTTTTCCAAATTCCTTTGAGCATCAGCATTGCCCCGATCATCGCCGGAACACCGGTTGTGTAGGAGATGGCTTGAGAACCAACTTCAGCATAACACTCTTGATGATCACAGACGTTATAAACATAGTAAGTTCTGGGCTTACCGTCTTTAGTTCCTTGAATAATACATCCGATATTAGTCTTCCCTTTAGTTCTGGGGCCCAGGGAAGCCGGGTCAGGTAGCACTGCTTTTAAGAACTGCAAGGGAATAATTTGTTGTCCCTCAAAATTTATTGGTTCAATGGAGGTCATGCCCACATTTTCCAGAACCCGCAGATGATTGATGTAATTGTCCGAGAATGTCATCCAGAATCTAATCTTTTTGATTCCCTTAATATTGATGGCCAGGGATTCCAGTTCTTCATGATACAATAGGTAAATGTTCTTGGGGCCAATCTGGGGCAGATCATATTCTTTTTTCACTGCCAGAGGTTCAGTCTCAATCCAGGCACCATTTTCATAGTATCTGCCATTGGCCGTGATTTCTCGGATATTAATCTCAGGGTTAAAATTAGTGGCAAAAGGATAACCGTGATCCCCGGCATTGGCATCGACAATATCAATGGTATGGATCTCGTCAAAATAGTGCTTTTGAGCGTAGGCACAGAAGATGCCGGTAACTCCAGGGTCAAAACCACTGCCCAGCAAAGCTGTAATTCCAGCTTGAGCAAATTTCTCCCGATAGGCCCACTGCCATTTGTACTCGAATTTCGGAATATCGGGGGGTTCATAATTCGCCGTATCTAAGTAATCCACTCCGGTAGCCAAACAGGCATCCATTATCGTTAAATCTTGATATGGGAGCGCCAGATTAATGACAATATCAGGCTTAAAGCTTTTAATCAAATCAATGACAGCCTCGGTATTATCAGCATCGAGCTGAGCGGTATGTATAATCGTTTGGCTTCCTTCCAATTTGTTTTTGATGGCGTCGCACTTTTCTTTTGTTCTACTGGCAATACAAATCTCTTCAAAAACATCTGGATTTTGGCAGCATTTATGAATAGCAACACTGGCTACTCCTCCAGCGCCGATAATTAACGCTTTTCCCATATTCAGTACCCTCCAATCACTTTTACAACAATGCAAATTATACATAATACACTATAAATAATCAATTAAAACCCATAATGCTGCAATATTTTTCTTGCCCTAGAAAATGCCAACCCAATCAATGGATCCTTACCTTAAGCCAGGAAAAATTCAGGACTAAATACACACCGTAAAGCCTTCAAGAATACATAGGTATAAAAAGTCATTGGGAGGCTTATATGAATTATATTGTTCAAGCAGGTGATACTTTATTTAAAATTGCTCAAACCTATAATACTTCTGTTGAGGCCATTCTCGCCATCAACCCTCAAATCACTAATCCAAATTTAATTTATCCAGGACAGATTATTCTCATCCCAACCAGCAACATAAAATGCCCGCTCTTACGCCGTGGAGATCGTGGTTCGGCAGTTAGCAGGTTACAAAAACTTCTTATGTTTGCTCGATTTAACCCTGGTCCTATAGACGGCATCTTTGGTCAAAGGACTGAAGCAGCTCTTATTGCCTTCCAAGAAAGCCAAAGAGAGCTTGAAAGAACAGGTATCGCGGATGAGAAAACTTGGGTTGCCTTAGGTGCTGAATGCGAGCCCAGGTCGGAAGTTACTACATATATAGTTAGACCCGGTGATTCCTTGTATATTATTGCTACCCGATTTGATGTAACTATTGAGAGTATATTAGAGATTAATCCACAAATAACAAATCCAAATGTTTTATCTATTGGTCAGGTTATAGATATTCCTCCGAGTTAATCTCCGGTAACATCCCATCCGGATCTACAGGGTTAACAGGATCATCATTAGCATACGCATACAGGACCGCTTGCCTGAGTTCCCGATTAGTCATTCCCTCGATATCCATATTGAGGATGAATTGCGCCCGTTCCTCCTTTGGGATACCTAAAAGAAGCACCGTCCTGGCTGTAGTTCAAATTCGGATCTGGATCCGAATTTTAGGAGGTAGGCTGTCCTCGGATTGCCCTGATCACCACCATCCGGGACCCGAGAAATGAACCTCCACTGCCATTGGGTATCCGAACCAAGTTCGTCTCATCATAATGGTAGTTATTCGTCGTGCTCCCTACAGTCTTAGCTTTGCGCAAACCGTTCGGATGATACGTGTAGCTTACCTGAACTGTATCGCTGAGATTCTTACAGTCGTCAGCTATTTAGCATCTATTAGACAGAAGAAATACTCCCCTTTCATGTAGTAGGTTTAATTATTTAACCTGACTACTTTTAGAGGAGCATACCATATAGAGTGGTCTAATTAATTGGGTATTCATTTAGATTTCAGTTCATTTTACATAATGAACCACCTCATGAGCAAATGTATGCAAAATTGCTGCTAAAGCATCATCTCTTCCCAACTCCTCTTTAATATTATAGAAATCACCTGTTGCTAAACGAATATACGGTTCTACTAATTTATCGTATGGTGCAAAGAACGTCCCATATACTAGTTCTCCATATATATTCTTTACCAGTTCATCCTTTCTAACGTAGACCACTACTCTAATTGGGAAGTGAACTTGTTGCCGCAAAAAGCAAGCAAAATTCAAGATAGCTGGTTCGAACTCCATTCCAACCGTACACCATATTTTCATATAAATAAGATACAGCCCTGCCATCCCATAGGAATATATCCTGATTTTCACCAGCTTCGATATATGCTTGCGGTACGGTTCCTAACGCTAATAACGTCCCTCTAACGAAAGGACTAGCCACTTTCGCCTAATTAACGATAACTACTATCGCTCTCTAACGATAACTAGACTTTAACGCTTAACTATCGCCTTGATCGCTTCCTCTTCTTATAGACGTTAAATAAGAGAAAGAATCTCTTATCTCTTAGACGTTGCAAGAGCTTTAGCTCCAGCCCTCTTTCTTATTATGGTTCTTCTTATATGGTTCTTCTTATATGGTTCTTCTTAGTGTAGTGTTTGCCAACGTAGTAATGTAGCGTTTACCAACGTAGTATTGTAGTGGATACGCAACATTACTTGGAATAGTTAACAGAGTTTGAGATGAGCTTCTTTGAGTCCTTTAACATATACGTTCTAAATAAGCGATTTCTATAGAAATAAATTATGTCGAATATATTGATTTTCTTATAGGCTTAAAATAGAATGGACTACAGTTGCGTATTGAAATATGCTTGAATGAGTTCTGTTGAAGTATTATATTTGATTGAGAATTTGCGAGAGCAATTAAATACCTTGGCCTTACACAAGCCACTCGCAGATCCTGAGGTTGTGAATCTTAGCCAATTGCTTGATTCTTACTTGAATTTGTATCAACGTTTCTATTCCCCAACTTTGAATATATTACCGCCATTAACTATCTCTAAAGACTAATATGTTAGGATAATTTGCCAGATCGTTTTCAATATAACGTTCGGGCATTTTTTTGGGGTAAATTCTAATAGCTCTTCTCCTAATATTCGTAAAAAGCTCAGTACTTTAAAATAATTTGATTACATAGTAGCTATGGAAGTAAGGAGTTGAAATTTATGTTAAATGATCTTTTTGTTAACGGAGCAATTGTAATTGCTACTATAAGTATAGGAAATCAAATCCTAATTAATAAGGAAGTTAATCCTTATTCACCTTTCAAAATAAAGTTATTTTTCAGCTCAATGTCTGGAATTTTGGGAATCTTACTAATGATTAATAGTGTTTATATAATGCCAGGTGTAATTCTTGATTTTAGAAATATTGCAATTCTTTTATCTGCCACATATTGTGGCTTCCTAGCTTCAATTATCACTGCTATATATATTGCAACGTTTCGACTATTTTATAATGGTTTAACGTATTCATCATATGTAGGAGCATTAATAGCATTATTTATTGGTATTGCCTGCGGGTTTGTCACTAATCAAGATATTAAGAATCGACTTAAATGGATTTATATGAGTTTATGTGTACTATTAATACCATGTATGGCATTTGTTTTATTAATTAATAATCAGTTACTGCTAGCCAAAACGATAGCTGCTTACTTAATTAGTATGTCTGTAGTATCACTCCTTGTTTATCATTATGTAGAGTATATTAATTTTTCTAAATTTACTTATAGAAAATATAAACTTGATTCTTCAATAGACCATCGTACAGGTCTTAATAATGTAAGACAGTTCGATAACGAGTTAAATAAAATAACTAATGGATTGACAGGTAACAGTATAATTACATTGTTATTTATTGATATAGACCATTTTAAAAAGGTTAATGATATGTATGGACATCAGAACGGAGATAAGGTTCTTGAAGATCTGAGTAGAATATTATTAAGTACGTCTAAGGTTTCCGATATCATATCTAGAAATGGTGGAGAAGAATTTTCCGTATTAATGACAGACTGTCCACTAGATAAAGTTTATGAAGTAGCCGAAAGGATTCGAATAGCAGTTCAGGAACACAAGTTTATTTTACTTAATGGTGAGTCAATAAATATAACTATATCAATTGGGGTAGCAATCTATCCCTTTACTGTTAACGATATTCAAGAGATAGTTCAAAAGGCGGATTCAGCTTTATACGAAGCAAAACGTGCAGGCAGAAACAAAGTTGTTATTTTCTAATTAGATAGACCTTCAAGGACGAAAGTTAATGAAATTCGTAGCTGCCTCATAGCTCGGTCTACGTTGGTATTTGGTACATTACTTTTTGGTATTGCGGGTTCAATCGGTTCAACTCTCGACCGAAAATAGTAATTTGCGAAAGAGGTAAGATCGTATAAACCCTCCTTAAAGTCGTTTCAGAACTCATGGGAGATAGCGGAGGGTTAAAGTAGTTTTGTGACGCAAACTTCAAAAAAAAGACAAAAAAATAGCCAAGCGTTTTGCTCGACCCTATAGTTAATCATTTTTTAATATTTAGCTAATAACTTTAAGTAATTCGCGCATTACTTTAGTTCTAAGTCTATCAACGGGAAATTCTGTTGCTACTTCCAAATCGTATTCTTTTGGTATTTCGTTAAATTGAAAAAGCAAATGCGGTACTCTATCAGCCGGTAAATATGGAAAATCTAGATATTCAAGAATGTTATTATTTAAGATATCTCTAATATTTTCACTGTGACCCGAAAGGAGTCGGCCTGATTCTCTTATAGTAGTTACTAATTTAACAAAATTAGCTTTCTTATCGTCTATTTTAACCTCATAATAAGGTTTACAATCGGGGTTATCATTGTTCTCGCTATAGCCAAGAATGTCATTTAATTCACCTTTTTCTAGATCTGAGTTAATTACTTTTCCTAATGGTGAAACAACAAATACTTCATCTGAGTTTTCAAATAGTATTTGTTTAAATAATTGATGATCTTTACCACGAGCTAATGGTATAGGACAATGTGGATGTGAATGACGAATTCTAATCCAATTACCTGTAACAATCCCTATAAAAATTGCATCAGTCTCTAGCCTTAAATTTTGCAAGTAATGGTTTGTTTCTTTTCCAGAAACTGCAGAATAAATTGGCAGTGGAACTCCAGGCAACAGCAAGCTATTAATCGCAAGATCTCCATACCTACTACTTGTTTTTCTTCCATTCTCCATAAAATAAAGCATCCCTGGTAAATTGTTTGTTACAATTGTGACATGTTTAATCCATTCATTCTCTTCATTAGCATGAAATCTTAAAGCTTCCTGTGCAAGTTTATCAAAAAATGGGTAGAGAGTAGTTCCAGAATCAATTATGATGTAAACTCTTTTTCCAGATTCAACAAAAGATTTGCAACGATTTAATAACATAGGACAAAATTGTTTCGCCAAATAGTCCTTTTCCATTCGGTAATACTCAAGACGCTCTGAAAACAAAGACTGTTGATGCAATCCTCTTGCTCTTAATAAAGCCCCTGTAGCCCATTGATTATTCTTGTTTAGATGATTCACTATGTGATTGGCTACTTCAAGTATTTCTTCTGTATTTAAGCTTTTATTCAAGTATGTTGATCCAGTTAAGATCGAGTTTAATAAGTTTTCAATTGAGTTTAAACGTTCTAACAAAAAGTCTTCAGTTTTATTCTTTGTATTCTTTTGAACTATTGAACTCTGAACTACCCGATAAATTGGATTATCAGGAACATAATTATCAATAGCTTCATACACTACCTTTTTTAGTTTATCTCTTAGTTCATGAGCCCCAGCAATGTCATTTTGAAAAAAAATCACTCTATCATCGGTAATATCAAATGGCAAGATTGTTCCATTCACCGCAATCGACACCACAGGTAATCCTGTGGCATGCCTAACTGCGAGTTCATACATAACATTTGGATTTAAACTTGAGAGATTTGCTACAACTAACTCATCATTAAGCAAGTGATGTATGATCTGATGGCTAATTGAACCAGGCTTGTTTATTTTATGCGCAACTTCAACATCAAATCCCATTTCTTCAAGAGTTGGTTTTAATACTGAATCAATTAGTCCGTTTAAAGCCCTTCTATCATCAGAGTTTTCTTTTCCAATTGGTGAGATCACAAAACATTTTTTTTCATTACCGCTATTTCCACTACTCAAATATCTCACTTCCCCTCAATATTTATGGTAATGAGAATATTCTTTATTTTAAGTTAAAATCCTTTTATTAACTTGGATTATTTAGGAAACTTTTTATTTTTTGTAGGAGAGAAAATTCAAAGACTATATAATAAAGAGAAAACTGTCGCATTTGGCTGGACTCTCCCCAAATCATCAACATATTGCCCAGTTAATTGACGTATCCCAGGGGTAACTTGATTTGGAACTTTTTTCGCTAAATAGTTTCCTACATTAGATAGGCTTTTACCAACTTTACCCGCCCAGGAACCTGGAATGAATGGAAGAAATGTTGCCGCTACATCCCAGGCAAGGTATCCGCCATTACCCCAACTTGGATCATTATAGAAGTCGTACATACTTAGACCTAGACTTCCAACATCTAGAGCTGTCTCTGCAAAACTTCCACTCGGGTCAGCGAAGTTTATCGGATCTCCGTTAGCATAAGCATAAAAGTTTTGGCTTATTGGATTGCCCAAATCTCCACCATATGGATCTCTCGAAATAAACCTTGCCGTTTCCGGATCGTAATAGAGTGCCTTCAAATAATACAGCTTCGTCTCGGTATCATAAAGATAACTTCCCCGTCGGCTATAACTTGTTATCCTTATGTAATTCCACCCTTTACCTCTGACCCATCAAAGCGAATAACATATACTTATTGTCAACCACTGTTCACCTGACGCATAGTGACTTTATGTAAAAGCTACTTCGAGTAGTTTGACTTACACCATCAAATGTTAACATCAATCTAGCCTTATATGCCACCGCCTAAATTGCCGGATTCGGCAATCCTCGAGATGACACCGTGGATATGACATTCTCAAGGAAAGGTAGGAGCGGAGCCCAAAACCTCCTGGCAATGGGTTTGGATCACATGATGAAGATACTCTTCTAATGTCCATCCCCCAGTATTTTCAATCTCTCTTTCATAAACCTGCTCTAAAAGTTTAAGCACCGGCGAATCAATGGCGAGGATTTGGCGTTGATTAATTCCTTCAGTAAGTCTTTTGATTTCCAAGATGTTCTCTACAAAAAATATCAATCTCTCGGAATACTCCCGATTAGCGTTTATTACATACAAGACATCCAATACTTGAGCTGACTTACAACTCAAGTTAATTATATTATAACTCAAATGAAAATCCACATGGCTAACCATAGTTCCAATCTCACAGATATTTTCTATTTCACCAATAGTGACTTTAGAGCTTATCTCAAAATCCTGATCCTTTTGCCGCAAGAAAACGCTGCCTTCCCAGGGCAATATATTCAGAAATCGACATAATTTCAGAGCAAATTTCTTCAATTCACCTTTAGAAAAGCTCTTATTTGCGTATTGACGTCTGATTTCCGTGCTCATCCTGCGTTACCTCCTCTTGGTTGCTAGAGAACTATTCTTCAAATCGTCTATACGCTCTTGACAACGCATCTTGATCACCTGATTAAAATATTCGTCAAAGGATCCATCTGAATTTTTAGTTTCCCTTTCATAAACCTGTTGCATAAGGTCAAATAATGATTCTTCAATTTCAAAGAACTCCCGTTGGCTGTTTGGCGTCTGCTCACTGAATCTTGTCAGCCCCAGGATGTTCTCTGTTAGGAAGACGATCTGCTGAGCGTTTTCTATATCACCCTTAATATTGTAGGTAATCGTCATAGCCTGAGGGTTCAACTTAAATCTAAGCTTGATAATATTTAAGCTGGAGTGGAAGGCAAGACAACTCATGGTCTTGCCTATCTCACAGATATTTATAAGGTCGGTGACAGTACATCGGGTGCTCGTCTCAACACCAGCGCTTTTTTGGTGCATTATAATACCCAGGTCAGTTATGGGCAAATTGCCTAACTCAGCTAGGCTATAAGCGAATTGAGTCAATTGACCTTGGGAAAAAATTTTATTCTCATATAGACGTTTGAGAAATGCAACCTTCACACAGATAGCCTCCAGATCCCTAATTAAACTAATCCTCTTCCTGCCGATACATCAATGGGAAAACTGCTTATTCTCATCGACTAAACCCAGGGCAATTTCTACTAAGGCTGTGAGATGCATCATTTTCATACCAAGCTTGTAATGCCTATTCATATCAACAAACTGATCCATGCAGTTATGGCAAGGAATACAGCCAATGGTCGCGCCGGTAGCCAGAAGCTGATCGACTTTAGGTTTGGCTTTAATCATCCGCATTTCTTTAGATTCAGCGACAGCTCCCGCTCCCCCGCCGGCTCCACAACAAATGTTATACTCCCTGTTGGGCGTCATTTCCCGAAAGTCCATGACAGTATGACTCAACACATAGCGCTGAGGGTCAACAACCCCCTCTTTACGCACGGTATTACAGGGATCATGCAGTGTTACCGGGATGGTATTTCTGGTCTTATCCAGTTTTAAGGTACCATCTTTAACCCAATCCGCATACAGCTCCATGATATGACGAACCGGCATCTCTTTTCCTTTCCAATAATCCCGGGCAAACACTCTGGTTGACCGGAAGGCGTGACCGCATTCTGTGACAATAATTTCTTTAGCGTTTAACCTCTCGGCTTCTTCAAACAACGGGCGTGAGATTTCGTCAAATTCATCGTTTTTGCCGGTGAACAAACAAATATTCGTAGCATCCCAACGCTTAGAGCTAATAGTGAAGTTGGCCTTGGCGGCGTGGAAAACATTGAGTATACTCTGCAGATCAGCCGGATAATGTTTAATTTCCCGGGCATTGAATCCAAAAATAAAATCTGCATTGGGTACATTTAAAGGAATCTTATAAGTCGGATCCTTCAAATCTTCCTGCATCATTTCTTCTATCCATTCTAATGTCTCATCAAAATCTATTTGTTCAACAGCCATCTGATTGCCTGTCCGGATATGATCATCGGCAATAACCTGCAAATAACCGGGTGCCTTTTCTACTTTTCCCCGGAAGGCTCTCGTGAGTGCGTTCATATTCACTCCCATTGGACATTCCACCGTACAGCGATTGCACATTGTGCAATTCCAGATAAAGGGGTCATTTTCTGCTTCTTCCCGCATCCCCAGAGCTACTTTACGTATAAACTTGCGAGGATCCTGATCTTTATGAAGATCACTATAAATACAACCGGCAGTACACATACCGCAAGTAAGGCAATTAGAGAAATCGTAGCCATTTAATAAACCTGCTATTTCTTCACGTAAGGTTGGATCTAAATTTTTAACTCTTATTGGTTCCCGCAATCTTACTGCACCTCCAACATTAATTTAATAGTTCAAGCGTAAATGGAATATCAGTCCGTTTTTCACCTCACTCCCTTAACAAGAGCGCTTGGAGATTTTCCTTGCTGCAGTCAATATTAGTCGCCCTAACCTTTCCCTGCTGTCGGATTCGTTAAACACTTACATCTTCATTTAATTTACGCTTTAATACTCTAATATCTATATTAAAAATTAACAATCTAGGAAAGTCAGAAGAGGGCCAATTTCAAGGCTCACTGCAAGTTTAGGGAAAACACAGTGTCGCGAACGCTTTAAAAAATAAGAACCACATTAGTTATTGACATATGTCCTTATAGTCAATAATACTCCATTAAAAACATATGTCAATAACTAAAATTCAGATTATTGGAAAAGCATCAAATTAGCTGTTCTTACCTGAGGCAGTTTGGGGACAAATGAAAACAAAAAAGAGTTACTTCAGTAATCTTATGACTTGCTGAAATAACTCTTTTATTTTTCCGGCTATGTTTACATTTGTATGCCGTGATTGCCCAAATCACATTGATTGGGACGATAACCTATAATCTTAAACTCAGACTGGAATAAAAAGTTGTTATTACGCTGTCAAATTCAAATTGCAAAATTTTAATCCTCTTCCAGTCGCACTGATTTTCTCAACAGCCTTAAGCCATTCATCAGCAAGAGATAGCCCAAGAATCCACCTAAAGTATTCAAAATAACATCATCAATATCCGCCGTCCCGAGTTTTGTGATTAGCTGTATTCCTTCCAGGACAGAACTTGTTGTGAAGGTAGTAATCACAAGAGCTTTTGCACTTTTGAGCTTAGTAAAAACAAGGGGCAGCAGAAAACCCATGGGCATAAACGCTAAGACATTGCCAAACAAGTTAAAAAACCAAACATCAATATTATCATCACTGACCCAGCTTATATAGGTAATGATTGTTTTAAAAGGAATTAAATTAAACCGCAGGTCCTCCCCGGAAAACCTAAAGTATTCACTGTAAGCAAAAAAGAAAAGTCTATAGAGCAAATAGGTAAAATAAATAAGAAAAAGTACCCCTGGCATTTTTCGCACCAGCTTATTTAATCGGGAAGGCATATAAATGCTCCTCACTTTCTCACTTCTTATTATTTCCATATTCATATACCTTCCGGAGATCCTCAAGCACCATATGATGACGTAAACCTGAAGATTTTGCACCTTAATTCATGGCAAAACCCAGCCGATTTCTTCCCCTTAAAGTTCTGATGTACCAAAGATTTGTTTTAAGTGATGCTCCAGGTGTCTCAGGTAATCCTGTACCAACTCAAAGAGGGTCATTGATTTATTATCACCTATGTCACACATATAACCCAGTTTCTCTTCCGGTATTCTTGAGATGATTCTAAGGATATGTCTATTTAATACCGTCCAGAGGGAAATAATCTCATCCAGAGACATATTTTGATAATCCTGAATCATGACCCAATTGTTTTGGTCATAAGGCACTATCACAAAAGGCTGCTTCTCAAACTGAATTTTTATGAACCTATGATGATTGTTAGTAGCGGAATCACATAAATGGCCCAATATTTCCTTTTTCGACCACCTGCCTTCTATGCGAACTGAAAATTCTTGTTCTGAATACTGTTTGACCTTGGCAGGTACTGACTGAATTAAGTAGTTAAGTCTTTCGTTAATATCTCTCATATCCTCACTCTTCTTTCTTCTCAATATTCTGGGTAAGCAATCGATTACCTAATGTATACTATTTCTGTTGATAACTTTCTGTTTTCAATAAAGTTTTCCGCGAGCAGATTAAGAGATAGCCTTTTAAATGAGGGGTTGTAATTCCACATGGGTGGATGTTCCTGACTTGGTGAATTGGACCAGCTCAACCCCATCAGCCGAGATATAATTTTCATCGCCCTGCAATTTAACCTCCGTAAGATGACCCTCAGTAATAATATTGGCTGTATGATTATCGCAGACAATTATCTGTCCCTTCCCTCCAACCAGGGCACTAATATTTTTATTATAAGGAACTGATCCTTCCCATTCAGTTTTTAGCGCAGGGTTATCCTTCATCACTTCAAGGTCATACGTAGTTTTAATCTTTACGAGTTGATTATCAACTACTTCTCCGATATACACTCTTCCGTTTCTAACCCCAATAATTCTATCATTGGTATTTTCTGAGATGACCAGACGCTTATCTTTTTTTAAGGCTTCAACGTATTGAATTGCCGCAACTTGCTGGATAGTCCCCACTTTACTATCAAGATAAAGTGTCGAGAAGCGATCAGAGGTGGCCATATTATTGATAAGCTCTCTTGGTTTGTTTAGGGTGCTTAAGTTTTTCATAACGTTAATTTTCATGAGCTGTTGGGTAGAGCCATTCGTGACAGTTAAGTACATCAAATTAGTAGCTGCTGCGACAACAAACTTTTCGAGTTTTCCGCCTGCAGCAATCTCTTCACTGCAACTCGGTGGGTCAAAGGAATTCAAACGATCTTCAGGAGCGCTATCTTCATCACTATCCGGAAGTTCCAGTGAATACATTTCAGTAAGTTGTGGACTTCCATACCGTTTTTCATACCTAGGTTCAGTCGGAACCTTTTGGGTCACAATTTCCCCTTGGTTTGGGTCTTCTGTTTTCTCAACGACTGAAGGGTTTGGGACAATAGTCTGAGGGGGGTATACTTTGACGGTTGTCACCTCATTAGGGTTTTTCTTGGCATAAAAATAGAGTAAGATATTTCGATCCGGCAACCATTGATACCTCAAAACTCCCAGGGTTTGATCCGTGGCAGACGGAGATTTTTTTTCAAAGACAATCTTTTCTTTTTTTAAGTTAAAAATTTTAAGTGTACCCTTTTCCATATAAGCTAAGTAGTCCTTGGCGTAAGAAACTTGAATATTAGTAAGCTCAGAACCAGGGATGGTTGCTTGAAGCTGGAGTGTGATCGGTGGCTCATTTGCTAGCGGAGTCAGTCCCATAACTTTTTGAATTTGGATGTTCAAAAGCGTGTGCCCTCCAAATTGAAAAACCAGTGACACTAATATCCAAACTAACAAGATCCGAAGTTTCTTCTTCATGCGTAACTTCTCCTTCTATAACGGTAATTACTTTGATCCTATAAGAGGGAGCTGCAAGGCTTCCTCCATTCGTTGCTACTATTCTGGCATGACCACAAATGCCGTTGGCAGGTAGCGTTCACCAGCCCAGTTCCAAAGTTTATTAATCACTTTTCCGTTATAAAAGAGTTCTGTAGAAGAACCGCCATCCAGATTGGCCGCATTCACTGCATCGTAATCCTTGAAAAGGTTATAGAGGTCGCTCATTTTTGCTCCCCAACTCCAAGTTGGTTGGCGACCATCAATTACGACTAGAATAATCGTGCCGTCTGCTTTCTGTCCGATGGCAGTTCGTGGCGCAACTCCCCAAGTAGAGTCTTGAAATTCCCCTCGTTTTCCGTCTTTTATTAAGGCTGGCCAAAACGACACCCCTTCCTGAAGGTTTTTCTTTTTAACGTCATCAGCCATTATTTGTCCGACGATCAGTTTGCCCTCTTTATCAAGGGCCACAATGTCTGTACTTTTGTTGCCAATACTGTTATGGACGATTTCTCCATTATGAATGGTTAATCCGTCAGGAAACCCTCCATTTCCTGCACCATTGGGGTCATAAAACCCTCCGCCATTTATTCCCGCAATAGCCCCAGTGTCTTTAACGAAGTCACTTACCCGTTCACCTGTAACCTCCAATTCTTTTGTCACAGCCACTTTTACCCGTTTGGGATCCTTTATGAGCATTACTTTGCCTTTAAATGCCTTACCGTTAATATCTTCAATCGTGATACCAGCAGATGCATCTGAAACAATACGCCGGATTGGACCATTAGACGGCAGGGATGCGCTGTCATATTTGTTAACAATCTCGCTAATTTCCTCATCCGAGAGAAACGCCTTAACAACCTGTGGATGTCTAGAAGTGAGAATAGAACCAACCGCTAAAGTTTTCGTTGCTTCAAATGGCCCCCACAAAACGGTAAACGGAAACAAGATTACGGAGAAAACCAGATTAAAGATGATAAAAACAAGCATCATTTTGGGCCGTATTTTTCGATTTTTCCTCATGCTGCCTCCCTTAAGATCATGATCAATGAAACCTCACTCTAAGGGGTAACTACAAAGGCTGTGGAAACATAGCGTTCCCCAAAAACGTTCGGAAGTTTATTCTGAACTTTACCTTGAAAGACCATTTCTGAGGAAGAACCGCCATCGAGATTGACCGCATTAACGGCATGATAATCCTCAAAAACTTTCGTAAGGTCACTTAAAGTCGCCCCGATACTCCAAGTAGGCTGGCGTCCGTCAATAACAACGAAAATTACAGTACCATCCGCCCTCTGACCGATACCGGTCCGTGGGGCAATTCCCCAGCCACCATCTTCTAAAATTACAGATTTGCCCTCTCGGATAAGATTAGGCGCAAAAGTAACAGCTTCACGAATGTGTCGAGCTTCCAATTGATTAGCCCTCATCTTGCCCAGAACCAGTTTTCCCTGGTCATCAAATCCCACAATATTGGCTTCGTTTTCTCCCACATTATTGTCGACCAGTTTCCCGTTCTGCACAGTTAACCCGTCTGGAAAAGCTCCGTTCCCTTTTCCATTTGGGTCATAAAACCCTCCTGCATTAATTCCGGCGATGGCTCCCCTAGCTTTGACGAGCTCGCTGACTCGCTCTCCCATAACCCCAATATCTTTAGTAACGGCTAATTTAATTCGGGTGGGATCCTTGATCAACATCACTTTGCCTTTAAATTTTTCACCTGAGATATCCTCCACTATGACTCCCGAGCTTATATCGCTAAACTCTTTGGGGAGCATGTTTGCTTGTTCCGGTTCTTTTTCATATAAAGGGGGGTTGGCCATCGCTTGAGGACTGGCAAATGACGTAAAGGCTAGTAATACTATTGCCACAACTCCCAGCAACGACCATTTAGCTGAAGATCGATGATTCTCACTGCTTTTAATCATGATTAGTCTCTTCTTGATTTGTGAATTTGAGCCACACAAACTTGCCATACCTGCTAGGCGAGGGGTTGCAGAATATGTCTCTGCCAGCTTGAGAAGTGTATAAGCGTAGTCGCTGCATTGCTCCGCATCTATCCGGGCTGTCGCTAGAGCATCACAGGATATCTCCTGGTCTTCCCGCATCCGGTAAAAAGCGTACCAAATTAGTGGGTTAAACCAGTGACAGATAATCAAGAGCTGGGTTAAGCAATTTATCCAAACATCCTTACGTTTAAAATGGATAAGCTCATGTAAAAAGATATGATTTAACTGTTCCAAACTAAACCTTTCCTCAATTCCAATGGGTAATAGCAACCTGGGGCGGCTCAAGCCTAATAATGATGGGCTGTTTACCTGCCTCGACTTTAAGAGAGGAATCTCTGTTATTATCTTTAAATCTGCTTTGAGTTTATTGAACTCCGAAAGCAAACCTTGGTCAGTCACCACTGCATGTCCAATGTTTTTAGAAAACCGTTTGTTAACGATCACTGTGAGAATGGTCAATATCAAGACTCCTAATAACCATATGTAAGACATTAGTCTATAAACGAACGGGAAAGAAATCCATGTATTTGATTTTTCTCTTGGGCCCAGGGTTTCTGAGCTTACAACAGCCATCTGAGAATCGCCATCCCCGACAGCTGTTAATTCAAAAGTAGATTGTTGATTGGCAAGGTTTGCTGAGGATGATGGTATGGTTCGGTCAATGATCGAAGCCACCTTTTGCTGGAGGTGGGATAAGTCGAGGTAATTATAAACACTTATCGGGCTATTGGGTGTCCATGGCAACACTAAACCAATGATTAAGACTGACCATAACATATACTGAAATCCTGCCCGAATTTTATATCTAAGTACAAATTTTACTCCGAGAAGAAAAATGATAAAAATGCTTGCCTTGGCTGATGTTATCAAAACCCAGTTGAAGAAGCTTAGATAATTTGCCTGTGAAAGCGTTAGCATCACTTTACTCCTTCCTGTCTTCAAGGAGCCGTTTTAGTTCTTCGATGTCGTCCTGAGAGAGTTTTTCATCTTTGAGAAAGTTAACCAGCATGGGCTTTAGAGCTCCGCCAAAAACTCGAGTGAGAAAGGACTTACTCTCTGCTTGGATACACTCTTGCTCTGTCACCAACGGATAGTAGATATAAACCCTGCCCTCTTCTTTGAAACCGAGAGCCTCTTTTTTCACGAGTCTCCCAATCAAAGTCTTAATCGTGTTTGGTTTCCAATCTGTCGATTCTTCTAAAGCCTTAACGATTTCATTTGCGGTACATGGTGCCGACTTCAACCAACAGATCTTCATAACTTCCCATTCTGCATCAGATATATTAGGTATGTTTTTCAAAGTTGAATCTCCTCTCAGTTTAAGTTTACATATGTAGTTGATAGTATACTACAACTGTAATCGATTACTGTCAAGCATATTTTCTGAACTTTCAGGGCTTTCCAGTCCGGTTAGCGTTGCTTAAACCTTACAAGATCTCCTAGGATCATTCAGCTGGCCTCCCCATTGATTATTAAAACTAAAACAGGATCCATTCCCTACGACAGAGAAAGGGTCCTGTTAGTTCCGGAAAATCACTTATTGGGTTATGCCCTCTCCTAAAAGATCTTTGAATTCATAGGTAATATCATTCTCCATTACCGTTACCTCAAGATATTTTGCTGCAGTTGGCTTTTCCGGGGAAAAATCCTGAGTACTAAAACCAGCACAGGAAATATACCGAACTCCCCTATCCAGCTCACATTGATTGACATCTCCCGAAAACAAGACCCAGAGGTTTTTTCCGGTTTTCTCCCGATATTCGGCCAAGGTATCCTTGAGTAATTCACTTTCTTTGGCATTAATAAAAGTTGCGGGAGCTGCTGACATGACAACAAATACATTACTGCCGGTCAGGTTGTCTAACTCCTCGAACAACCATAGCCATTGTTCTGGATCACTTCTGCGCAGTCCCCCCTGACTAACATCCAACTGAATAAAGCTAGAGTTCTTATAATCATAGGTTTTATATTCATTCTTGGAAATCAGGGCAGGTTTGGACATGTCTCTGACAGCAGTTGGGGCTTGGCTTCCGGTATAAACCGCCATGTCCAAATTTTCATTAATATACCCGGTCATTTTGTTCAACAATTGCTCTTCCATAGTATTATAGCTTGCGTGCCTACTAGCAAAAACCGAAAACTTAAAACTTTCCGAACCTGACTTAAAATCTGTTCTCCTGTTGGCATCATCTTTGGGGCTTGTATTCTGAGGTATTTCCCTTTGCTCAATTACCTGGGAAGGCTGGTCGTCATCGAAGGAATCAATTGTATCTGTAGAGTTTTCATAGATGGCTGCAGCAATATAGGCATTTACGCCCCCTACGCCGGCTTTGATATAGCCTGCACCAACTGCAGTGGCTTTAAAGATTCCCTCCTTGAGATCTCCTATTTTCCCACTTACTGCCCACTGAACATCTTTCGGCTGAATTTTCCCTTGGAAGCCCTGTTGGTCGTAACCAGTTACCTGGATGGTTTGGCTCTGTCCAAGAGGTAAGTCTAACTTATCTGAACTGAGCTTAAGCTTGACAGGAGCACTTAAAGAACGGATATCCAACTCAGCTGTTAATTCCCCTACTTTAGCAATTATTTTGCCCTTGCCTACTGAAGTGGGCTGAAACTGATTATCTCTAAATCTCCCTTTAATCCCGCTCACTCTCCATTTTATCTGTTGAGGATTAATCTTGACCGGATTAGCGAAACTGTCCACTCCCCTAAGTGTATATTTTCTCGAAGTATGCACAAAAACATTAGGGTCCTCGGTTTCTAGGATAAGCTTCGTCAGTGAACCGGAAGAGGCCTGAGAAAAGATTCCGATACCGTTGGCAACAGAACGCAAAGAACCTTCAGAAGGTATGTTGACAAGGTCTAAGGTGGAAGTTCCCGGCTTTCTGGCTACCATGGTAGTAGATCCGCCGCCATCAAAAATCAGGGCATTGTAGGCTCCCAATTCCTCCATGAGTTGAGCGGACTCACTCTGGGTAAGACCGATACTGTTATCCTGTCGGCCATCGATCGTGACCAAAATCAGTTGTTTCCCATCCTCAGAGCTCCCGGCCAAGGTGCGGGGGTTTTTCTTGTCAAAACTGCCGGTGCTATAAGAAAAGGTCTCAGGAATCTGACCGTCCTTGACCAGCAAGGAAGACCCGGTTGCTGACATTTGCAGATCGGACCAGTCTGGGTTAGAGGTAACGGTGAATTGTGCAGGATCTCCCATCCTTAAGCTTTCCAGAAGTTTAAGAGCTTGTTCTCCCCGGGAAATCACAACATAACCTTGGGCTGGTATGGTTGCGGCAGGCATAGCTTGGCGAATTTCTATCACCCGTCCTTGGGAGACAAGAATTTCCACTAAATCCGGATACGTTTCTGAGGCTCCGAGGGTGGTGGGTCCCCATTTATTATCCAAGACGGTAATATCCATATATTGCTGACGGCTAGGCTGGTTGTACTGAGTCACCGCAAATGAAACATTATTGAATCCTGTCAAGGTCAGGGAATTTTCCCAATAATTAAAGAGTATCTGACCAGCGTTATCCAGAGAGAGAGAAGCCATTTCATCATTGTTTTGATTGTACCAACCGGAGGTGGCTACGAGGTCTCCCCCTTGTACAAAGGGTCCGTCAGGATACCCGGTACCGCCACCCATGGGATTGAAGAAACTGGCGTTCACTGCAGCTACGGCATTGTTTTCCTGGGCTAAGGCAAGTACAGTAGAAAGTGGATCCGTGATCCGGCTATTAGCCAAGGTATCTATTTTGATGTTAGGATTCGTGGTATCAATACGTAATACTTTGATATTTAACCACCCGTCTGCTGTAAACCGCGAAATATGTTCCAGAGTTGCTCCAGCGGTTATGGTCTGTTGAACTCTAGTCTCATAGAGAGTTTTTGGTTGGGCTACCGCTGTGCCGGAGATTGTCAGGACAGCGCAGACTGTTGTCAGAAAGATTACAAGTACTTTTTTCAAATAAGTCATTTAAGTTCTCCTCGGATATTTTTTCATAATAAGATTCAGCTTATCATCATACATTCCACATCTTCCTAAATAATCCTCTCCCAGGGGAAAGATTAGTTGAATTCAAAAAATAAAGTCCCAGGGTTTCCTAGGACTGTCCCTCAACCTGCCCCTTATCGTATTAGATAAGCGACTAGACTGAATACATTAACCGCATTTCTACTTCTATTTTTACTTTACTTCTATCCGAAATGAATGTGCAGAGTCATGGGTTTCATCCCATCTACCATTAATTTCGTAAACATATATACCTGGTATAGTAGGTGCACTAAATTTCTCATTATTTAGAATTACTTTCGACTCAATTTCTCCTTGGTTCCAGTGTATTATTTCTATCTGTTTTGGTTGATATTTGGTATCAAATCTGATCGATATGTTGCTATTCGGTTCAACTGCAATAGCGTCAATATTCTTTGTTGTTTCTTCGGGAGGGGGGTTTAGATGGCTATTCCCGCCCTTTTTTTTATCAAACCAATTGTACATAGACTCCACGGTCGGAATCGTTAAATTATTATATTTAACGATTGGAACTGGTGCTTCTTTAGGAATACTAGTATTGATTAAGGAATATACAATAATTCCAACACCTAATAGCAGTAACAGAATTATATTCGTTATGACCTTTTTAGTAATGATATTATCGCCTCACTACATTCTAAATGTCATTAGTTTCTGGGTTTATTGAAGAGCTTATTATAAAACCTAACTAATCTACTCATCTATGAAGTATGCAAAAATAAGGACCCAGCCACCCATCTTCATGTGTTAGGACAAATGTCCAATTAAATTGTTCATCAGTAATATAAATATCTGCTGTTTCATGATCGGTTATAAATTGGCTCAAATCATCAAATGAAAATGCTCTGAACTTGTTGTCAATGATATATCCCGTATCTTTATATTGATGGAAAAGATAAAAGCTATATAAGTTATCTTTTAAAATATCTTTAAAGGAATTTCTTGCCTGTTCATCACTTTCGCACTCCCTTGCTTTGTAGCTGAATATATGCCAAAGCATGTCTCGGCCCTATTTCGACACAATGGCTCTCTCGGAGCGAAATATTCACTCTGATCAGGTACAGAATAAAAAGCAAGTGTTACATGAATATATCGATTCTGTATATGTTTCACATTCAAAAGATTACAACATAAATGTAAAGCTCAATGTTAGGGTTTTTAATGTCTAATGACTCAATGTTTGATACAAATTAACGATGCATCCACTCTTTTTTCAAAGGGGGTGCATTTGCTTTTTGGGGGGTGCAAAATTCAAAAGAGCTCAGCCTAAAGTGCATATTTCCACGGCTTTCTACTCTTAACTATGATATATACTTCCAACTGCTGTTACTGCCTTTTTGCCCTCCCTTTTTGCGTTTATGTGTAATTCTTTAAAATTAAATGACTCAATAAAATTCGAACAGTTTAATTAATTACCAGCGATATTCATTCATATAACTGATAAGGGCAGAAGCACAATTTATTTTACATTTTCGCTAAAAACATTATGACTCCTCTAGAAAGTAATACTACAAATGAAATAATTGTCATTACGCGATTCTTTATTTTAAAGTAAAGTATTGAAGCCGATATCGCAACAATTAGTAAAAGCACATCTACCCAACTAATACTTCCGCTTAATACAACGGAAAAATTTGTCATAAATTTACTATAAAGAATCAATACAACCCAAAAGAGACTATACAAAGCAAGTAGAACAATAATTATGTTTAATAAAATCAATAGTTTTTTCTTCATATTCACTCACCTTTCTAAAAAACCTAAAGTAAATATAACCGTACTCTTGACAAAAATCCAGTACCTATACTTTTACTTTTTTAAATAAGAACAAACACATATTCTCAGCAATGAGTACGCTTTTTAAAAAAGTACTTGAGATTTATTTTTGTAAGTTAAAGGAGTCTGCTTCTTCTATAAACACCTAACACTCTCACCTCTTATTTATAAAAAGAAGATTGCTTACATACAGTCGGTCCATATAAGGTAATTCTTTATTTGAATAACCAATAAATAACGCAAAACAACTATGCGTTCCAGGCTCTTTAATTTCCAGTTCAACTGGAATAAGTGTCTTACCAGTTTGTAAATTGTTGCTAATTAAATTAAAATATTTCTTACCATTATTGTATACTTCAATTTGTTTATTATCCAAAAAAACAACGAATATACCTTTACTAAATTCTGTTTTGGATATATTTCGAAATAAATTAAACTTATAAATGTCAGTATCCTGTAAATTTTCTTGAGTCAGCACTTCTACACCATTTTTCCTAATACAATCGGAATTCTTTACCAAGAAAATCCCTTTCACGTCTTCTCCATAATTTTGCAAAATCTCAAGTGCCGGTTCACTATTTTGAGGGCTATACATACTATCTTGATCATTCACACAAACAGTTATTGCTTTATAGGTCAAATATATTCCAGGCGAAATAAATATGTCTTTAGGTATTCTTTGATCTTCTCTATATAACATGAATATTAATTCATTGGGACCATTATTTAAATTTCTGATCCCTACGTTAATAATTTTATTACTTTTTTCATTAATTGATATATCATAATTAAGATACATTTGTTTATCTATATAATATTTTTCTTGCTTTCCATTATTAAGCAAAATTAATGTATATATATTCTCAAATGGATAATCATTATCAATTCCAATCTCAATATCTAGAGTATTACTGTTGATATTTATGTTTTCTTCTCTTATTGTCGTACCATTGTTGCAAAATCGCATGCCCGTACTTACCATTATACTCTGTTTTTTTTCTTCTGAAGTTGTCTCTTGAATACACCCCGTACAACATACAATTATATATACTATTATAAAAATAAGTATGCTTTTCTTTTTCACGCTATCACCCTTTTGATCTTAAAATTAAAGGAGGGGGGTGGCCCCTCCCAGTTCTTATTCAAGGTCTTCATACGAATATATAGTTGCAAGTACCCCATCATGAGTAACAAAATGATTTGAAGCACATTTATACGTCTTACTGCTATCATAGGGTACCGACGTAGGTAATGAATATAATGATTGAGTGTTGTAAGCAAGCTGTTCATCATGACTCACTATAGTATTTCCTTCATATATATAAGTAATCGCCCTCATTACTTCTGCAATACCCCCCCAACACTGAGTATATCCTTGTCCACCAACATAGCCATAATTTTGCCAGATATCGGATCTTCCAGTAGAGAGCACAACGTGATCTGGTGTTATAATATTTTGTGTATCACTTTTTTGATTAGTACCTTGCGAAATTAGATCTATATCCGTTACCTTCGTTTTCTGAGCTGCAAATACATCACTTGAAAATAGCACGAATAAACAAAACATAAGTGGAAAAATAATCCTTTTTTTCACAAAACTCATCTCCTTTAAAATAGCTTATTTACTTAATTAATTTCGCCTCTCGGAATTCAAAAAATCAGATAGCAAAAGCTTTGCATAATCCTATCGAATATTTGAACACCCAATTAGCAATCTCAGGGAATAAGTAAAAAATCACTCTCCTTTTCCAAATCTCCCTTCACAAACATCCTCAGTAGGTATAGTATAAAAGTGCCTACTATTTGTGTAGGTGCCAACTCCTTCAGATCAATGTTACTTTGCGGGTATAGTTGATCTGGAGTCGTCTCTATTTAAATGACGAAAGCCATTCAAATACTTTATCGAAGTTGCTAATAAATTATAAGAACAAATTGAAAGTATTCCTGATTTTTCAGATTTTTCTAATGTTAATAAAACAATACAATAATGGCTAAAGTCTGCTCAACACATAACTGGATATTGCTTTAAAAACTACGAGGAACATTAACAGACATACTGACTTTTTCTTCCTCCCTTGTGAAAAAACACTATGTTCAGAAGAGCACTCAAGGGCACGTTATAAAAACATGATCCAGTGTTTCCTCGTGCCCGGAGTGTCCCAACATTACGGGTAAGGCTCAAAAGAATACTTCATATTATCCTCTTCCCTCGCCAAATTGAAGCATTCGACGTAGGGCAAAGTCGGATTTATTTAGGGACATTTTAGATCGATAATAAATAATGGGGTCTACTAGTAAAATAAAATCAAATAAAGGGAAAACAAAATTATAATTTCATCCTTCTTTGGTAAATTAAACCTACTTTCTACGTACTATACAATAAATTAAACATTATTGCACCGAAAATCATACAGCAGTATGCCGCATGTTTTTTGTGGTCACCGCAAAAACATACTCCCCAAGATGCGCTTTAGATCTTTAGCTATTATCCACAACTTCAACATTATGCTTTTCTGATTAACGAAAAAAAAGGCCTCACGGCCCCTAAAATATTAAAAAAGATCATATTTCAAGTTGCATTCTGCATTATTTTAGCCCACATCTTATTATATAAAATCCTCAATAGGAATAAGTCCCAGACGCTTGGCTTCAACTATTGCCTCCGCTCTTGAGCGAACGTTTAATTTCCCGAAAATTCGTGTCAAATTATACTCAACCGTACGTTGACTTATCAATAAAATATCTGCAATTTCCCTGTTGCCCTTACCTCTAGCGACTTCTCTCAGAATCGCTTGCTCCCTTTCATCGATTGAAATACCTTCTAAGCTTTCTTCATTCACCGAAGTAGCAACCCTTGCATCATTACGCCTTAGCTGATGTAAAAGAGATACGGGTATAACGGCCTCGCCATGCAAAGCACAGCGGATCGCCGTTATAAGTTGCTCTCGTGATGCTGTTTTACTTACGAAGCCTGAAACACATGTTTCAACTAGAATATTAAAATGCGAAGCAATATCGTAACCTGTATAAATAATAATAGGCGTATTTAAATTTGTCGTGATTACTCTCCGAGTTAATTCCAATCCATTGATTACCGGCATATTCAAATCAAACATAAGAACATCAAAAGTCTGGCTTTTCAACAACTCTAATGCTTCCATACTAGAAGTTACAACAGTCACTTTCATTTCTACGTCTTGTTCAATCATGCTTTTTGTACCTTCACCTACTGAGGGATGATCATCGACTAATAAAATTTGAATCACCTTGTCCCTTCCCCCTTAAACAACTTGTTCGTTTGCACTGGACATCATGTCCACCACCATCCAAATTGAAACTTCAAATCCTTTACCTGGACTTGAATGAAAACTTGTATTCCCCCCTAGACTTGAAACTCGTTCTTTGATTCCAGATAACCCCATATGGCTAAGTGAAGATTTTAAGTTGTTTAAATCTATACCAATACCGTTATCTAGATACCTAAATTCTAAAATATCATTACTATTGGCTAACGTGATATTAACCTCTGTTGCTTTTGAGTGTTTAGCTGCATTTGTCAACAACTCTTGGACAATTCGGTAAAGGGCTAATACATGTTCATAATCCAAATTCATACTGAAATCTTTTGAATTGAAATTCACAACGTAATCTGTTCGCAATTGGGCATCAGCAAACAAATTCTTTAACGCTTCTACAATCCCTGATTCCCTTAGTAAAGGCGGAAATAATTCATTACAGGTTTCACGAATTTGATGTGTTACATCTAACATTCCTTCGGCCAGATTATTCAATTGCATCTTCAGATCTACCGAAATTTTTTCATCTTCTAAGATTATTTCCAGCTTTCGATACCATAACAATTGATGTTGCAGTGCTGAATCATGTAAATCTAAGGCTAGACGTCGTCTCTCCTTTTCCGATAAGTTAAATAAAAGACGCATTACCCAAGGATGCTCTGGATCTTTTTGGGTAACCGCTTCCTCTAATTTTACGGTCAATCCCTCAATTAAGCGTAAGTTTTCATAGACCAGGCTTGCATAAGAAGCGATTGTTCTAAGCCATACTTTTTCATGTTGATTAAAATGAGTTCGATTTTGCTTTTCTCTAATCCATATAAGGTGAATTTTATCCTCAGCCTTACTTACTATAAGCAAAACACCATTATCTATATCGATTAATTCTCCAACGGAAATCAATCCGATATTGTCTTTTAACCAATTAATGCTTTCTTCAGAGGGAAAATTCGGATCCCCTGTTTTTATTAACAATGAATTGTCTGTCAGATCCATTGCGAACAAGGAAATGGATTTCACCGGTAAGACTTGCATTACTTCTATGATTAATTCTTCTTCCAGATCAGCTGGCTTCATCACCCTGGAGATAGTCTGAGAGAAACGGTCTAAGCTTGCTTGGAAATTATACTTTTCTCTAAATAATTTTGACCGAAAACTGAAATCAAGCTCTTCTTTGATATACAGGAACACTATGATTCCTATATAAGTAACAAGGCCAACATGAATCCCCTGAAGAAAAGTAATTTCCCCCACAATGTAGAATAAAATCAATAAAAAGAGTGTAGTGGGTATGAGGCAGATTATAGAATAATATCGTATACGGCTAATGATAAAATCGATATCAAACAAGCTTTTTGCTGTAATTAGATATAAAAAAACAACCGGAAGAAATACTAAGAAAACCGCCCCTAAAGCCCCCGGTATAAGTTCAACACCGAATAAAATACTTGGTAGACCCACTAATACGACAAAGGGGAAAAAGGCCAGTATAAAACCTACTATTATAATTTTAAAAACCGGTTTGTGCACCGTATTTCTATAACGCATATAACGAGAGATAATAATGTAAAAACATAGAAGAATGCTTACTGAAAAGACAGCCAGAAAGGAATACCTGATAATCGATAACCTTCCGCCGAAGATCTGAAACAATGAATGAATAACAAGCAGCAACCCATTTATTCCATAAAATGCAAACAAGAATTTACGACTATACAAAATAAGTCCATGTTGCAAAAAATAAACCCGTAAAAATTCCAAAAAGAGTACAGGGATTAAAGACATAGTAATTCGATTGATGTATATCCCGAGAATATCTATCCTAGAAGAAGCCCCAGCACTTAAGTAGCTAAACCCTATGGCAATAAAAAAGAAAATGAGGAGAAGAGCAGCCTTATCATCCCTTTTTTTAATATATAGGAAAAGGGAAAAAATAAAGAGAATCCCAAAGACTAGTCCTGGTATCAAAATATGATACCAAAGCAAATCTTGAGTCGGATTATTGGTCACCTTATATAAAATCAGTTCGTTACTTTGATTAATTGCTAATGTCTCTGCTTGTTCAATGACACCATATTGCCTGACGGTAAAATGCTCGCTAGGCTTATTTTGGTTGATCAATGCAACAGTATCTCCAGCCTTGATTCCTTGTTGATTAGCCCAACCAAGATGATCAACATTAGATATCTGCCATTTACCTGCTTCATTTTCCACCACGCTTAAGCCGATGTAGGGAACGTTTAGCGTGACAAAAAGTAAGTAATAGATCAATATTAAAATAATTCCGGCAGAAGATAGCCATACGAAACGTCTTTTCAGGTCTCCCATTCACAAATCTCCTTCATTAAAGAAAAGTCAGGATTTATCCTGACTTTTCTTTAATTTCTTACCAATACTGCAATGGCCCAACGACGCTAGGCTCATCTTCAAAGCTATCAATAACTGCCTTCTGCTCCATCTTTGTTAATCCTACTAAGCTTGCTGAGCCTTCTTTGACTTTCTCTTTTACATCTGGGTTTTCTATTAAATATTCGACAACATTTTGTAACATACCCTTTTTCTCTCCTTTAAAATTTATTTAATATACTATCATATAATCCATCAAACTGCCCCGCCAACAGGACTGCGGGTTCCCGCAATTGTATTGCGGAGCAACCACATTATATAAATTGCCATAGCTTTTCCTTCCACTTATTTTCTATCCCTATTTTATCTATCAGTTCAATCGCCTTTTGTTGATTTACTTTCATAATAACCCGCGTATATTCAAAAACACCAGATTTTTGAATTAACTCTTGAATTTCTTCCTTACTTTGGATTAATTCTTCCTTGTTTAACTTACCGCTAAAATAGTCCTTAACAAACTGATATTGGGGTCGTTGATTTTTTAGCCAATACAATGTGAGGAGAGTTTTCCTTTTGTTAATCAGGTCATCTTTTTCATCCCAGCGACAGGTATCCTTGATATCATTCCTTATTTGGGCAATTATCCCAATATGTTCTCCGTATTTACTGACGATTTCATGATGTTTGTCAGAAGTAAGTATAGTACCTAGCAAACATGCCGAAGCCATGAGCGAACCCGATTTCCCTCTAACCATTTGGATGTAATCTTCTTCAGATTCAATATTACCCATAAGATCAGAGTGTTGGCCATTTATCGCTTTGAGCACACACGTATTTAAGCAGTCGTTTGCCATTACCTTCCTATCTCGATCAAATGATGTTTGTTCTAATGCTTTTGAACTAACCATCAGCAGACCTATAGCTATGTTCAAAACTAGAGCGCGATCCATTCTCTGCCAAGGTACGGAAAAATTATCTTGATCTTGCAAATCATCAAATATATCCAGAGAAAGAATCATAAGTTCAACTGCTGCCGCCGCATTAAAGATGTCTTTAGACTGCCCGCCAAACATTTGGTAATGCAAGATAACGAGCTGGCCAAAGGGGAAATGACTGTTCATTTTGAAGGTAATGAATTCTGACATGTTAATTTTTAGTTCCTTCACCGGAAAATAGTCATTGACTAATTCTAACATTACCTTGCCGATAACTTTCCAATCTTCTGGCATAAATTTGTTACCACCTATTACGAACCAAAAGTAAAAATATATCTCTACAACAAGTAGATGCCGGCCTCTGAGAGGGCTTTTGTATTGGCTGAATCCAATATAAGGTACTTAATTTCAATTTACTGTAACGTTCAGTACTTATGAGAAACTTTATCTAGTTATACTCATTCATTATGGCATAACGTTTACACAAAATTTGGCGAACGCAGTCACAATGATAATTTTCTTAAGTGATAGTTCTATAGACGTTAATGAGTGCCTCATTTGTCTTTAAGGAAAGCCTATTTTCTTCTTATGGATAAGGTCTCCAAGTGCTGGTGTGAATGGTAAAATAAACTGATCGGTTTTCGGACAGGAAAACGGATCGGAATTTGGCCACAAACTGATCGCTTTCATCTTGAAATAATACAACT
>NZ_FNCP01000015.1 GCF_900100785.1 Desulfosporosinus hippei DSM 8344
CCGTGTTTTTCTATGTTATTCCGTGTATGCGACAACCCCAGCGGTATCACTTTTCTACCGCTGGGGTTTCTCATGAGCTTAACTTAATGACATTGGCCTTGAGGGGAGTATATCAATTTATCGAAGGTTCTAGAAATAATTAAAAGTCTGAACTGCCGTGGTGAATTAATCGATTTGCCAGTCAATCGGCACTCTATTCTTTGAAATCAAGAAGTTATTGGTGCGTGAAAAGGGTTTGCTGCCAAAAAAACCTCTACTGGCAGATAAGGGGCTGGGGTGTGCTGATTCGATGATCAAATGCTGGGAATTAGTAATAAGGTTCTTTTTAGACCGAGCATTATTACCCCATAAGATAAAGACCACAGGATCAGATTTCTCATTGACCAAGGAAATAATTCGGTCGGTAAAAATTTCCCAACCTTTGTTTTGATGGGAATTTGGTTTGCCTGCTTCAACAGTAAGTGAAGTATTAAGCAGTAATACCCCTTGGTCTGCCCATTTTTTCAGACTGCCATGCTGAGGGATTTGGCAGCCCAGGTCGGATTGGAGTTCCTTAAAAATATTCTGAAGTGATTTTGGAAAGGGTACTCCAACATTGACGGAAAAACTAAGCCCCATCCCTTGGCCGATATTAGGATAGGGGTCTTGTCCTAAAATGACTGTCTTAGTATTTTCATAAGAGGTATATACTAACGCATTAAATACATCGTCCTTCTTCGGAAAAATTTGCTTATGGCGATATTCGCTTTTTACCCATTCAAGGAGCTGAATATAGTAATCCTTTTTGATTTCCTCGTCGAGTAGTCTTTTCCAATCAGCTTGAACTGTCATTTGGTTATTAATCCCTCCTCTATGTCCCCGCCACTTCGGCTAACTTTTTTATAACACAAAGGAAAAGGGGTAGCAACAGGTGCAGCCCCTTTTCCTTTGTGTTAATTTATTCTGTTTTCACTGAGCGGAATTTGTAGGGGATCGGGATGGGGCGCATCGCCCATAGCAAGTGCGGCATTGTCCAACAGGATCTCCTGCTGGTTTTTCTCATCAGATTAAACAGAAGACCCTGCTGATAGTAGTAATCCTCATCAACTCTGTGATTCCAATGATCTGCTGCACAGGATATACTATATCTTAGAGGCGCTTAGTTTTTATGAAGGGTCATTACTTTACCATGCAGGAAACTTGCCACTGTACTCCATATTTATCGGTAAACTTTCCGTATAAGGGACTAAAGAAGGTTTCCTGCAACTCCATTTCTATAGTGCCGTCCTCAGACAATACTTCGAAAACGCTCTTTGTTGCTTCTTTGCTATCAAACTCCAAGGAGAAAGAAATATTATTCCCCGTATTATAAGGGTTGCCGGGAAAGGTATCTGAGAAACGTATGACATGACCATCTTTTCTTAGTTCGGCATGCATAACGAGATTCTTGACCTGCTCGGGGATTGGAAATGCTGGATTTGGTGGAGCGTCAGCAAAATGCAAGATTTGAGTTTCTCCCCCTAAAGCTGCTTGATAGAAGTTGACGGCTTCTTCGCAGTTGCCATTAAAAACAAGGTACGGTATTAACCAATCACTCATTTTAAGACCCTTCTTTCGTTTATTGTCCATTATATTATGCTCAGTACTGATTCCAATAATGCCCACAAGTTTTTGTCTGGGACATGCTCTATAATGAGAACATTAGAGAAAAGTGTGAAAGGGGTAAGAAACCCATGAGGATTTTACATACATCAGATTGGCACTTGGGGCGTACCCTCGAAGGGCGTAGCCGGTTTGATGAGCAAGTCGCCTTTATTGATGAATTATCCGGTATCGTTGAGGACAATGCCGTGGATCTTATTCTGATTGCCGGAGATATTTTTGATACTGTTAACCCCCCAGCTGCAGCGGAAGAACTTTTTTACGAAGCATTGAATCGATTGTCTGCCGGAGGGAGGCGTGGGATAGTTGCAATCGCAGGAAATCACGATAACCCTGAACGACTTTGTGCAGCCAGCCCTTTAGCTGTGCGACAGGGAATAACCTTATATGGTCTTCCGAAAGAGGTGCTTTTGCCCAGCCCCAGGATGTTTACCCAACTGAACCCAGGAGAGGGTTCAATTGTTAGAAGAGCTGCGGCAGGTCAAGGCTGGATGGAGTTAGCTATTCCTAATTGCCCGCCAACTATTGTGGCTATGCTGCCCTATCCTTCGGAATCCCGGCTCAATGAGGTCTTAAGTGAAAGTTTAGATGAAAAAATCCTGCGGGAAGAATACTCTAAGCGTGTTCAACAACTATTCACCACCTTTGCTCAGCATTTTCGTCCGGATGCGGTTAATCTGGGGATAAGTCATCTTTTTGCGCGGGGGGGAGTAGAATCCGAATCAGAGCGGCCAATTCAACTGGGCAGTGCCCCTACAGTTGAAGTAAATGCTTTGCCGGTGGGGGCCCAATATGTTGCGCTTGGGCACTTGCACCGTGCCCAGTCTGTCAAAGGTGCCCCTATTCCAACTCGTTACTCGGGTTCGCCGCTGGCTTATAGCTTCTCTGAAACCGGCTATGCCAAATCTGTGGTTTTAATCGAAGCCTATCCCGGTCAAGAGGTAACAACTCAGGAGATCTTCCTGCGTTCGGGATACCCTTTGGTCAAATGGCGGGCTAAAGAAGGGCTTGCTCAGGTACAGCAATGGATCGACGAAGGCAAGGATCTCAACGCTTGGATTGATTTAGAAGTCTTCGTGCCAAACGCGCTGCAAGCTCAAGATATACATAATCTGCGCCGGCAAAGAGAACGACTTATTAATATCCGTCCTGTTTTTCCGGAGACAGAGAAGATCGCTGCCGAGGCCCGTTCGAAGTTGCCTATCGACGAGCTTTTTCGCAAGTTCTATCAAGATCGTATGGGTGGAGCGGAACCGGAGCAAGAACTTGTTGCTATGTTTTTGTCATTGATTAACCTGGATAACAATGAGACAACTTCATTATCAGAGCAGCAAATTGTGGTCGATAAGGAGGCCGAGTCTGCATGAGACCCATTAAACTAAGGATAGCTGGCCTAAATAGCTTTAGGGAAGTACAAGAGATCGACTTTTCCAAACTATGTGAAACCGGTGTGTTTGGAATTTTCGGCGCAACCGGCAGTGGAAAATCGACGATTCTGGATGCAATTACTCTGGCTCTCTATGGTACTGTAGAACGAGCTGCTAATAATACCCAAGGGATACTTAACCACGCCGAAAACCTGCTCACGGTAGAATATAGTTTTTCCTTAGCCCTTGGGGATCAACGAAAGGTTTATCGTGCTGAGCGGGCCTATAAACGATCCGGAGATCGTACGGTTAAGGCCTCAACCTGCCGGCTTGTGGAACTAAGCGATGATGTTGAAACTGTGTTAGCCTCTAAGGCTGATGAAATGACGAAAATGATTGAGGGTGTATTGGGCCTTAATGTTGAGGATTTTACTCGAGCTGTTGTTCTTCCCCAAGGGAAATTTGCCGAGTTTCTCACCATTAAACCAAAAGATCGGAGATCAATGTTAGAACGACTGTTTTCCCTTGAAGCTTATGGCAGGGAATTATCCGCCCGACTTTCGGAACAACTGGAAAGTACAAAATACAATTTGAATGGTGTAGAACAACGCCAACAGGGGTTAGGAGACGCTTCGTCAGAACGAGTTATCGAAGCCGAAAAAGATTTAGAAAGCTCTGAGTCAAAGGCTAAGAGTATAACAGAAGACTTAAGAATTTTAAAACAACAATATGATGAAGCTAAGGAAGTCTGGAGGCTGCAAGAACAATTACACCAGCTAAAGGATACAGAGACTCGGCTTTTGGCGGAACAAGCAATCATTGACAACTATGCTGAGCGCTTAAGTCTGGCAGAACGTGCGGAATCAATCCGTTCACTGTTGGAAGAGATAGTATTCTCAGAGGCCCGATTTCAAGAGGCTCGTGGTCAAGCTGAAGATTCGGCGACAAAACTTAAGGCAGCCAGGCTTGATAAGGAAAAGGCAGAAAGTATGTGGTTGGAGTCAAGCCAAAAACGTCAAGCTACAGAGCCCCTCTGCCTGCGCAGGCTTGAGCAGCTGGAACAAGCTAAAGGCCTAGAAATTGATATCCAAACCAGGCAAGGAAGGTTGAATCAAACCCGTCTTGACTATAGTAAACATGAACGAATTCGTAAGGATTTAGAAAATAAAATCAGAGCCGTAAATGATAGAAAAACAGTCCTGCAAAAACAATTAAAAGATAACAAAGAAGAGATTAATCGACTTACGGTAGATCCCCAGCAGCGGAGGAGAGTTAATGGATCTGCTCAAGCCCTGGAAAGCTATGATATAGTTTTTAAGCAAGCCGAAGATCTTCAAAAAGATTTAGACAAAAACCTCTTAGAAATGAAAGAACGTCAATTTGAATTGAATGACTCTCGGAGAGAAGTGCTTGCCGCCCAGAAAACAGTTGAGCAGCTTAAAGAGGTACTGAATCGCTTGCTTCAAGACCCGCCATTCCGTGAGGAGATCCTAAGTGAACAGGCTCAACGCTTAGAACGTGATCGGCATATAATTGTCAATATTGAACGGAGTGAGAGGGAAGAAGCTGTCGAACTGGAGCGGCTGCAAATCATCAGAGAAGATATCCGAAAAATAGAAGATGAAGTTGTTGCTAAGGAACAGGAGCAGCGACAGATCTCTCAAGCCCTTCAGAATGCCAAGGAGTATGTAGAATTAAGAAGAGTTGAAGTTCAGACATTTGAACAAGAAAACCTGGCAAGCAGACTGGCTAAGAATCTGGTAGGAGGAGAGATGTGTCCGGTTTGTGGTTCAACTCACCATCCCCAGCCTGCCAAAGAGTTGGTTGACGAGAGGTTGGACAAGGCGAGAATTGCCCTTGAAAAAGCTGCAAATGATCTTCAGGCCTTAGAGGAGAAAAGCCAGAAATGGGCGACCGAACTTGCGGTAACCAAGGCCCGCTTATCCTCGAATAAGGGTGTAGAGCAGAATCAGGTTAATCTTGTAGCGGAAAAGCAGCACTCCTTGGCTGCCTATCGAGGGGAATTGACGGAGGCTGATGGCTTAAAAACCATCCAAGATCTTAAACTACAATTAGCTGAACAAGAATTAATTCTAGCGGCTCATCGCAAGGCTTTTAGCCAGTGGAAAGCAGATCAAGAGCAGTGGGGCCGAAAGTTGGATGATGCTCAGAGCCAAATGGTTGAAAGAGAGAAAAAGCAAAATAATATAAATGCCCAGATTGCATCTTTAGAAGGAGTAAGCCAAGACATTCAGAATCGCTTAATCAAAGTGTCTGAAGAACAGGTAAAGCGGAAAGAGATTTTGGACAATTTGCGCGGGGAGATTGCTATAAGCGAAATTTCCCGGTTGCAAAATCAGTACTTAAATTGGGATCAGATGCTGGGTACTTTAAGTAAAACAATGGCTGGTCTTGAGGAAGAGCTGAGAAAAGCTGATGAGGTTCAGGAGCAGTTTGATCAGGAAAAAATTAATTGTGAGTTGGAACTTCAGAATTTAACAACTATTGGCATTGAGGCGGCCCGGAATTTGGCGGAGCTCCAGAAGAAGTGTGATGATCTAACTGGTGGCAAGAATGCCGCTGATCTCCTTGATCAAGTTAAACAAGAATTATCTCATGTAACAGAATCAGAAGAAGCCCTTAGAAAACTATCTGAAAAGGCTAAAGAAATCTGGACTCAAGCAGAACAGACTCAGGCAGTTAGCCTTAAAACCTTGGAATTATCTCGTGAAGGATTAAAGACCGCCCAGGACAGACTTGACCAAGGCCTCCGGACAGCACAATTCAGGTCCCTGGAAGAGGCAAAAAATGCTTTATGTCCGGATTCCGAACGGCAGAATATGGAGCAAGCCATCACTGCCTATCGTCAAAATGTTCTGCTCAATAAGCAAAAACGAATAGATGTGGAAGAATCACTTAAGGAACGAATTCTACTTCCGGAAGAGTGGCTTGCTTGGCCTATTCGCGTCAAAGCACTTGAACAGGCTTATACTGAAGCAATTGAGAGACGAGGTGCCAATCTGCAAAGGTTGGAGAAGCTGAAAGTTACCCATGAGGAATGGATGAACCTAGAACGTCAGCGTAAAACTCTAGCTCATCGTCATAATTTACTGAAAAACTTGCAGGGTGTTTTCAAAGGGAATGCCTTTGTGGAGTTCATTGCTCAAGAACAATTAACCAATGTTTCCATAGATGCCTCGGAGCGGTTAAGGCAGTTAACCAACCAACGTTATGCCTTGGAAGTTGATTCTGAGGGAGGATTTATCATGCGTGATGATGCTAATGGAGGAGTGCGCAGGCCTGTAAGCAGTCTATCCGGCGGGGAGACTTTCCTCACAGCTCTTGCCCTAGCCTTGGCTCTATCTACCCAAATTCAGCTTCGCGGTGAATCACCGTTGGAATTCTTCTTCCTTGACGAAGGCTTCGGAACTCTGGATGCCGATCTTCTGGAAACAGTTATGAATATTTTAGAGAAACTTCACTTGCAGAGTCTAAACATCGGTATAATCAGCCATGTACCGGAGTTGAAGAACCGCCTTTCGCGCCGGTTGGTTCTTACCCCTGCTGAGGCCGGCGGGGTTGGCAGCAAGGTGAAGCTGGAGATGGCCTAATTAGGTTGCTTGGGGGGCCCGTGTGAAAAATTGACCCCAAAAATTCAAAGTGTTATTTCTATTAAAAGCGGTCTGTTTCCACTATCGAAGTAAAGTGGAAACAGACCGCTTTCGCTTTGATGTTATAGAAATGAAATGTGGAAAAGTGAAACCAAAGACTAACAAGATTTAAACAACATCCTGATTTAATTGAGACTGTTTATGGGTATAAGATAAGAGTAAAATAAAAATCTGAATATATGATTAACCATAAGAGTTTTTGCTTAAATTTGAAAATTTAGGGTATTGACTAAAGTCAATAAAAAGTTCATACTAGCCTAGAGAGTAAAACATAGTTTTATATACTGAAACCAATTTTTTATCTATTATTGGTAATTAGTGATAATGAAATGGAGGCCTACCCATGGCAGAGAAATATGTGCAAACACTTGAGCGATCACTAGATGTTCTAGAAGTATTAGCTCACGCAGAAGAGCCTTTAGGAGTCACAGAAATTGGAACCCGCATTAGTTTGCATAAGAGTACAGTTCATCGAATTTTGCAAACCTTATGTCATAGGGGTTATGTCGAGAGGAAAAAAGACAGTGAGCGATATCAATTAGGTATTAAAATTATTGAATTAGGAATACGATTCTTTAACGATTTAGAAATCCGTAAAGTAGCTGCCCCTGTTCTGGGTGACTTAGTAAAAGTGTTAGATGAAGTCGTTCATTTGGTTCTTCCCGATGATGGAGAAATTGTTTATATCGATCGGGCAGAGACTTCTCAAGTTGTAAGTATGCATTCTAAGGTAGGGCGAAGAGCTCCCATGCATTGTACAGCAGTTGGGAAGGCGTTGCTTTCCACCATGCCTGAAGAGGAAGTACGTCATATTCTGGAGCTTAAAGGTATGACTAGGTATACACCTAATACAATTACTGATCCAGAGACCTTGTTAGTAGGCTTAAGAACTATCCGAGAAAGCAAAATATCGATTGAGAAGGAAGAAAATGAAATCGGTATAATCTGCTTAGGGACACCAATCTTTGATTATTCAGGGCGGGCGATCGGCGCAATTAGTGTATCTGGACCTGCCAGCAGGATTAATGAAAAAGGGATTGAGTGGATTGGGGAGGAATTGAAATCCTCCGGACAACTTATATCAGCTAAGTTAGGATTCGACTTCTTCCAAAAGTCATGACCGATTTTTTGTTAAAATTCAGAATCCGTCATAATTCACAAATAACTTAAATTGTTTGAAAGTTTCCTATTGACGATTTACTCAGATAGAGCAATAATATAACCATAAGTTTTCGAAACATTGTTTCAATTAGTGAAACGCTATCGAAAGTTAGCAGAAAAGGGGGGGCAACATTCAAAGTATCAAGTCAATAGGTTATAATTACTTCAGGTCTTGGTGAACTTACTCACAAGCTTAAGGCAAATAATCAATCTCTTTCCGAAGGGATGGGGCTGGAGGCCATGGGTAAAAACGCTTAAACAAAGGGGGAAGATCAGTGGGAGTTTTGGCAGACGTATATGAAATGCTCAACACGTGTAACAAATGTGGTGGCTGCCACACAGCTTGCAAGACCTATAAGCTGACTGGGTTAGAGACAATGGTGGCACGCGGAAGAATCCAGCTCATCAAAGCCGTCGCCGATGGAAAATTAGAACCTAATCAAGAGTATGAAGATGCTATCATGAGCTGTCTGTTGTGCGGAGAATGTGCAGTCACTTGTCCAAACGGTGTACATGGTAATGAACTGGTTATGGCCGCGCGACGAGATCTCAAACTCAGAAAAGGAATTACACCTTTCGCCAAGTCTTTTGCTTTAAAAACTCTGGCAAGTCCGAAGAGATTAGGTATGGGATTCCGTCTTTTCGGAGGAGTGGGCAAAAGTGTCCTCAATAAACTTGATGGAATGGATTATTTTCGGGGTATTGATATTCGAAACTTCCCTACTGCCAAAAAACAATTTTTGGAGCAGGTTCCGGAGAGGATTAAGGTGCAAAATCCGAAGCATAAAGTCGGATTTTATGTGGGATGTTTTCTCAATTACTCCTTAGACCAAACCGCCCATTCTGTTGTTAAAGTGTTAACTAAAAATGACTGTGAAGTTATTATTCCCAAGGACCAAGTGTGCTGCGGTCTTCCGCAATATTGCTATGGTGACTTCGAAACAGCGAAAAGTAATGCCCGCCAAACTATTAATACTTTTTTAGATAAGTATAGCGATGCCGAAGTTGTTCTCTCCGCCTGCGCGTCCTGTGCTTCAATGCTTAAACATGATTATCTGAAGCTCTTCGCCGATGAGCCCTCCTATCTACCGAAAGTCAAATTATTTTGTGAAAAAGTGGTTGAGTTTTCAGAATATATGGATAAAATTGGTGTCAATCAGAGCGAACTTCATAATTCAAGTCCTCTAACAGTCACCTATCATGACCCTTGCCATATGGTTCGGGGGCTTAAGGTAACCAAGCAGCCACGGCAATTGCTGCAAATGATTCCTCGGGTTGAGTATAAGGAAATGTTTGAAGCCAACCGTTGTTGCGGGGCAGCCGGCTTAGTGCAAGCCTTCTTCCATGAGGTATCAACAGATATCACAGATCAGAAGACACAAAACATCAAGGATACCAATGCAGATTTGGTGGCTACAAGTTGCCCGGCTTGCATGTTGAGACTTCAAGGCGGCATAAACAAAGCTGGCCAAAAACAAAAGGTTATGCATGTTGCCGATTTAATGGCTAAAGCTTACGAAGACTAATTGAACCCCAGAAAAGCTACTTATATATATGGTCTGACCATTACATCTGATCATGGTCTGACCGAAAATCGAAAAATTCCCTTTGCGGAACATGCTGACCGCAAGTTCTAGTAAATGAGTGGAAGGGCGGGTAGTCATGAGTAACGTCAATATCAGTAAGTTAAAGGAGATTGTCGGTGAGGCCAATGTCATCGATTCCTCTTCAGAAATGGCTAAATATCTAAAAGGTCCAGGTAAGCCTGCAGTTGTCGTCTTACCAGGGAAGACTTCAGAAGTTTCGAGTATCGTCAAACTGGCTAATGAGCAGAATGTGAAGTTAGCGGTAGGAGGGGCAGTCGTTAATACCCAGGGGATTACGGGTGGAATCGCCATGGTTATGTCCCGAATGAACCAAATTGTGGAAATGGATAAACTGAACCTTGTAGCCATCGTCGAGCCGGGACTTCTTCATAAAGATTTTATTCTTAAAGTTGCGGAAACCGGATTAAACTTTCCGCCGGAGCCCTATGAAGTTGAAACCAGTTCGGTTGGAGGTTGCTTCTCAATCGGAGATTCTGATTCTAAATCCTTTGAATATGGCCCGACTCGGACCTTCCTTTTGGGATTTGAAATGGTTCTCCCCACAGGGGAAATCTTGGAGATCGGAAATAAATGTATTAAGAACGTTTCCGGTTTGGATTTCATCCACTTTGCTGTCGGAAGTCAAGGAACCTTTGGAATCTTTACCAAACTTCTGGTGAAGCTCTTACCTCAACCGGAAGCTAAAAAAGCAGTGATTGGCACCTTTGCATCCCTGCATAAGGCGAATGCAACTTTTAATACCCTGATTAAACGGAACGTGCATCCCACCCGGATGAATCTCATTAATGCATCCTTTGCCAAAATTGCCAAACCCGGAACAGAAGGACAGCTTGTGATCATTGACTTGCAAGGATTTAAAGAGTCGGGCAAAAACATCGCTAATGAAGTTGCCTCAGTTCTTACCTTGGCTGGAGGCTTTGATGTAAAGATCATTGAGGATGCGGTTGAGTATGATGAAGTGATTAATGGCTGGCTTAAAGTTCGCGCTGAACTTAATGCAAAACCGGAGCGAACCGTGGAGTTCGTGGTTGGCCCGATGAAAATGCCTCAAGCCTTGGCTCAGCTCGAAGCTCTTACAGGGGATCTGGGAGCTTATCCTGGCATAATTGTCGAAGGACTTCTTGGATATGTTGGTTTAGCTCTGCCCGAGGGAACGGAAAAACTTGCTCTTGCCACGAAAGTGAATAAATTGGCCATGTCCCTGGGCGGGAACGTGAAGGGCCTCTTGGGTCATAAGCTCAAAGCTGAAGTATATAATGATGCGGAAATGTGGAAGCAAACCACAAGTTTGCTCAATGAACTGCGTCAGCAATTTGACCCCAAAGGGATTCTCAGTCCCGGGGTAAGTCTAGAGGCTTAAGAAGAAGGAGGTCTGAATATGTTAAGCCAAACGGTTGTTAAGCGGTTGAAGGAAATTGTTGGGGAGAAGAACGTGGTTACGGACAAAGTTGGCCTGTTGACCTATGGCTATGACGGCACGTTATTATCCGGTGAAGCCTTAGGAGTGGTTTCGCCTACAACAACGGATCAAGTTGTGGAAATCGTCAAATTGATGAACGAACATGATATTAAACTTGTTCCCCGGGGTGCCGGCACGAATGAGAGCGGTGGAACAATTCCTTCTCAAGAAGCTATTGTGATTAGTTTTACTAAAATGACTAAAATCCATGAAATAGATACTGAAAACTTTGTTGCAGTCGTTGAGCCGGGAGTGATCAATTTTGACCTTCAAGTTGAACTTGCCAAGCAAAATTTCTATTTCCCTCCCGATCCTTCCTCCTTTAAGGCCTCGACAATAGGAGGGAACCTAGGTGAATGCTCCGGTGGGCCAAAATGTTTTAAATACGGGGTTACCCGGGATTATATGTTGGGTCTGGAAGTCGTTCTCCCCAATGGCAAAGTCATTCAAACCGGGGGGCGTAATTTCCAAAGTGAGCCGGGTTATGATTTGACTCGCATCATTGTTGGCTCGGAAGGAATCCTAGGTTTGGTCACTAAGGTTTTCGTCCGTATCTTACCGATACCCAGAGCCAAGAAAACCATGCTGGCTCTTTACGACAAAGTTGAGGATGCTTCGCAAACTGTTGCCGACATTGTTGCTGCCGGTATTATTCCGACAACCCTGGAATTGATGGATAATTTGCTGATCAATACCACTGAGGACTTTACCCATGCCGGACTTCCCCGTGATGCTGGCGCGGTTCTCATTATTGAGGTTGATGGCTATCCGGAAGATATGGACGAACAAGTCAAGACGATTGGGGAAATCGCCAGCAAAATTGCCAAAGAATTTAAAGTTGCGCAAACAGCAGTTGAAGTGGATCAAATATGGACTTCAAGGCGCAGTGCTTTCGGATCTGTGGCTCGCGTTAGGCCATCCTATGGTGTTAACGATATTACCGTTCCGAGGAGCAATTTCCCCAAAGCCATTGGGGGAGTCCTTAAAGTAGCCAAAGATTTTGGCGTGACCATCGGAGTTGTGGCCCATGCCGGTGACGGAAATCTTCATCCCCTAATTCTTTTCGATCAACGGAATAAAGAGGAAACTGAAACCGTTCATAAAGCTGAACAGGCGCTCTGTATGATGGCCCTTGATCTGGAAGGTACTATAAGTGGTGAGCACGGAATCGGACTCGTCAAGAAGAAGTATCTTGATAAGGAGTTTACACCCGCTGCCATGGAAGCTTTTAGAAAGATTAAGAGAAGCTTTGATCCTACCAATCGCTTTAACCCAGGGAAGATCATTGACCTATAAAGTTATGAGTAGTTTATAGGTATCCAGGAATTTCGATCTATAAACAAGAAGACTTATTGGTTGACGTTTGGACCCTGCCCTAGTGTACATTACTACTAGGGCAGGGCCTCCAAGGCCGCTGTGACAAGGAAACTGAACTTTGAGAGTGAATTGAAACCGAGAAGAAGGACATACTAGACAAAGCTTCGAAGGGTATATTTTCATCCTAGCTACAATGACAGATTTGTTATTCTTATTTGAGTTATCCTTTATTAAGGAGAACGCAAATAACGTAAACAAAATGATGACTGAATATTCTCATATTGAACAATTGAACGGTAATGGAGGAGGAAATATGGAAAACAGGGTGTTTAATCTTAAAGATTTAGCCCAATTCGACCCCAATGCCCCCCAAAAAGTACTGGTTTATCAATCGGATAAAACGTTAGGTGCTATGTGGTGCTTAGAGCCGGGTCAAGAAGTGTTTCTTCATCAACACCCTAATGCCGATGATGTATGGGTTTGCCTCAAGAAATCGAAATCAAAAAGGGAATGGCAATCTTAGCTAAGGCTGGCCAAACACATGGTATGAGAAATACTGGTACAGATCGCTTTGTATTTATTGGAATTGCCGGGCCGGTACCGGTAGAGACGGTTAAGCTGTGAAAAATATATTTTCGAAAAATCAGCAAATAATCGGTTGACTAATCAGTAAATAAGATAGATAATGGTGTTAAGGGAAAATGAAACTGAGTTTCACAATATGAAACAAAGAATTATTGGTTTTCCGGTTACATTATTTAAAGATTAATACGATGCTTGGGAAGCAGGATCCTCATAAGGCCCCTCAGACCTTGTGTAAAACTTAATGGAAGGGAGGGAAATTCTCTTTTCATTTGAGTGTATTCAAAATACAAAATGCATGTGTCTAGTAGATCGGCTAACTCTTGAGACAACCTGAATAGTTGCGAAAATTTCATTATGGAAGTGATAACGTATGGCAAAATTTCTAGAATTCCAGGGAAAAGAATGGCTTAGAAAATCAGGACTACCAGTACCACAAGGTCGAGTAGCATCCACTCCGGAAGAGGCCAAGAAGATTGCCGAGGAGATAGGCAAAGCCGTTGCTGTCAAAGGCCAAGTACAGGCTGGCGGACGTGGTAAAGCAGGGATTGTTAAATTAGTAAATACTCCTGATGAGGCAGCAGCTGCTGCAGCGGAAATTCTTGCTAAAAACATCGGAGGAAATCCTATTTTACAAGTTCTTGTTGAGGAAAAACTGGATATCCAAAAAGAGTATTATTGTTCCTTCGTAATCAATGGTGCAAGAGAAGCCCGTTCTCCCATGCTAATGTTTAGTGCTGAAGGCGGAATGGACATTGAAAGCGTTCCCGAAGAATTGCTCTTCAAAATTAACATTGATCCGATTAATGGACTTCAAACTTATGATGCAGTAGATGTATGTGCACGGGCAGGTATTCCTGCTCAGGATCTAAGTAAGTTTGCGAGTTTTCTATCAAAGCTATCCCAAACCTATAAGAAGTTAGATTGCCAAACCCTGGAGATCAATCCCTTTGTAATGACGGGCAGCGGTAATTTAGTCTGTGCCGATTGCAAAATGGAGATTGATAACAGCTCAGTTGGGCGTCATCCCGAATTCGGCATCAAGATTGCTCGGGATCTGCCCGGTGCTCCTACGGAGTTAGACCTTATTGGCTGGAGCATCGAAGAAACCGATGCCCGCGGAACCGGCTTCCTCATGAATATGGGTTATGACGAAGTAAGTCCCGGTTATATCGGCTATCACCCCATTGGTGGTGGTTCAGCAATGATGGGTTTAGATGCCTTGAATCAGGTAGGCCTTAAACCAGCCAACTATGCTGACACCAGTGGAAACCCTGTGGGTTCGAAAATTTATCGGGTTGCTAAGTGTGTTCTTTCTCAGCCCAACATTGATGGTTATCTCCTCGGCGGATTTATGATGGCCAACCAAGAGCAATGGCATCATGCCCATGCTATCGTTAAAGTACTCAGGGAGATTCTACCGACTCAAAAACCAGGGCTGCCTTGCGTATTGCTGCTCTGCGGGAACAGGGAAGATGAATCACTGGAAATTTTAAGAGATGGTCTCGCTGATCTTATGACTCCTGATGGCCCGGGTAAGAGAATCGAGATTTACGGTAAACAGTATGTAACGGATACGAAATTCATTGGACAAAGACTTTTAGCTCTTAGTCAAGAATACAGAGCTGAAAAAGAATCTTAAAGAAAACTAGGCTAGCGCCCGAAGACACTGTCTTCGCAAGAATTATGTTTCTTGCAGCCTACAGGCGTAGGCGATCGCCTTAGTTGCACTTATGCGCCAGAAAGTATGAAACTGAAAGTTATACTTTCTGAAATAGTACAAGGAAAGTAGGGGAACCTTATGCTGGAATTCGCAGAAAAAAGTCTGACAGTTAAGATCGATACCAGCAAGTGTGATACGTGCGAGACAAAAGCATGTGCCGAGGCGTGCAAAAAGTTCGCTAGAGGATTGCTTGGAATTGACGACAAAGGTAAAGCTTCAGTTGCACATCGCGATGCGGAAGAAGTTTTGCGCCTGGGAACTGAATGTTTAGCATGTGAACTCGCTTGTAAGACCAAAGGTAACAATGCCATAACCATTGAGGTTCCGGTTAAGGGTTTGGATGAGTACCTTGCAAAACGTAAATAGATAGATCTATTGGGTAGATTGGTATTGTGAATTTAAACGAAGCAAAATGTTAAATGAGGGATAAAGATGGGCATTTTGATCAATAAGAGTACTAAGGTCATCGTCCAAGGGATTACAGGGCGTGAAGGATCCGTACGGACAAAGTACATGAAAGAATATGGTACCCAAGTAATTGGTGGAACCAGCCCGGGAAAAGCTGGAGAGCAAGTTCACGGTATACCGGTTTTTAACACTGTCAAAGAGATCGCCCGTGAGCAAGGGGAAATTGACTTCAGCGTAATTTTTGTACCGGGGAAGATTTTGAAAACAGCCGTATTCGAAGCAGTTGACGCAGGAGTTAAAAATATTATTCCTTGCGTTGAGGGCACTCCTATCCACGATATTATGGAGATGATTGCCTACGCTAAATCTAAAGGGTCAAGGCTTCTTGGGCCAGGGTCAATTGGAATTATTACCCCGGGCGAGGCTGTTGTAGGTTGGCTTGGCGGCAATAAAGAATGGGCCAATAAATTCTTCCAAAGTGGAAATATTGGGGTATTCTCTCGCAGCGGCGGCCAATCAGGGACAATTCCTTGGTTGCTAAGAGAGGGAGGATTTGGAGTAAGTACCGTAATCCACACAGGCACAGAGCCAGTGTTGGGTACTTCCATGGCAGATTTACTTCCCTTATTCGAGGCAGACCCTGAAACTAAGGGTGTTGCGGTCTATGCGGAAATCGGAGGCACACAAGAGGAAGAGTGCGCAGAGGTTATAGCAGCCGGGAAATTCACAAAACCTTTCGTAATCTATGTAGCTGGCGCTTGGGCCCCTGCAGGAATGAGATTCTCCCATGCTTCTAATATCGTAGAGCGTGGACGCGGATCTGCTAAAAGTAAGATGGAAGCGATTACCAAGGCCGGGGGATTTGTAGCGGAAACTCCTACAGATATTCCCATCATCTTAAAAGAGAAAGTTAAATAGTAGAGATTTTTCATTAAACTTGCTATCCCTAGGGTAGAACCCTAGAAAATAAATAAAAAATAGGGGGTAATTCTAATGACAATTATGAGATCGGTTATGTATATTCCTGGAAACAATCCTAAAATGGTAGCTAAGGCTCCTGAATTCCCGGCTGATATTGTTACTTTAGACCTTGAGGATTCAGTTCCACCAGCGGAAAAAGAAGCTGCTCGTAAGATTGTTGCAGAAAACCTCAAATATGCTGCTCAAGGTGGCGCACAAGTATTCGTCCGGATTAATAACTGGGAAACTGAATTAACCAACGATGATTTAGAAGCTATTGTCCATGAAGGACTTCATGGAGTAACCTTGGCTAAAACCGGTTGTGCAGCTGATGTACAACGCTTAGATTGGAAATTAGAAGAGCTTGAGCGTCGCCGTGGTCTAGAAGTAGGCTCGGTTAAGATCTCAATGTTGCTTGAAACTGCTAAAGGTATCATTAATGCTGCAGAGTGCTGCTTAGCCAGCCCACGTAACGTCAATGCAATCTTTGGTGCTGTTGATTATTGCCGTGATATGCGTGTTAAACTTACCAACGAAGGTGTTGAGCAACAATATGGCCGCGCTCACGTAGCTGTTGCTTGCCGTGCTGCCAGAATTGTAGCAATCGATGCTCCTTTCGTTGACTTCAAGAATATTGAAGCTTTCGAGAGAAACGTTGCAGAAGGCCGCCAAATGGGTTATGAAGGCCGTATGATCATTCATCCAGGACAAATTGAGCCTTCCAACCGTATGTACTCCCCAGATCCAGCTGATGTTGAGTGGGCTACCGGCGTTGTTAAAGTCTTCGAAGAAGAAGGTATCGCTAAAGGTAAAGCTTCCGTTTCTTATAACGGCAAAATGGTTGATACCCCAGTATACTTAAATGCTAAAGATATCTTAGCTGCTCAAGCTGAGATCGATGCTAAAAACGCTCAGTAATAAATTGATGGTTTGTTTGGTTACCTCTTTCTAAACGGGGTAACCAAACAATTCTTAAAAAGTTATATCCGCTACTCGTAAACTAAAAGGTATGAAAGGGAGATGCATATGAGTCGCATTAAGAACCTTCGTGAGGAAGCCCTGGCTTTTCATGCAGCGAGACCAGGTAAACTCGAAGTAAGAGTAACATGCCCAGCTAGCGACAGAGATGACCTGACGCTCGCCTATTCTCCTGGAGTTGCTGAGCCTGTTAAAGAAATCGGAAAAGATCTTGAGAACCTTGATATTTATACAAACCATGCCAATTTTGTCAGCATTGTCTCCAACGGAACGGCTATTCTAGGACTTGGAGATCTTGGTGCAGCAGCCTCTATGCCTGTTATGGAGGGTAAAGCTCTTCTCTTTAAAACCTTTGGAGATGTGGATGCATTCCCGATTTGTGTTAATACCAAAGATGTTGACAAAATAATTGAGATCGTCGAATTGACAGCACCTACTTTCGGAGGTGTCAACTTAGAAGATATTAAAGCTCCTGAGTGTTTCCAAATTGAAGAAGGACTCAAAGCCCGTGGGATTTTTAAAGGACCTATTTTCCATGATGATCAGCACGGAACAGCAGTTGTTACCCTTGCTGGACTCTATAATGCACTTAAAGTTGTCGGCAAGAATATCGAAGATATTAAAGTCGTGGCTAATGGTGCAGGTGCGGCGGGAATTGCAATCATCAAGCTGTTGATGAGTGTAGGCCTCAAAAACGTTATCATGTGTGATACCAAAGGAGCAATTTACCAAGGCCGTACAGTAGGTATGAACCCATGGAAAGAACAAATTGCTGCGGCAACTAACCCAGAAAAATATAGCGGAGACCTTGCGGGAGCGTTGGTAGGTGCTGATGTCTTTATTGGAGTATCGGCTGCAGACGTTCTTAACGAAGAAATGATCAGATCAATGGCCAAAGATCCTATTGTCTTCTGTCAGGCAAACCCCATTCCTGAGATTTGGCCAATAGAAAGAGCTTTTGAGGCTGGCGCAGCTGTTATTTCTACAGGTCGCTCTGATGTAATAAATCAAATTAATAATGTATTAGCCTTCCCTGGTATGTTCCGTGGCGCTATTGATGTCAGAGCAACTGATATTAATGACGCCATGAAGATTGCAGCTGCAAAAGCAATTGCTGAGTGCGTCTCTGCGGAAGAGCTCAATGCTAACTTTATTATGCCTAGCACTTTGAATCCTGAAGTAGCTCCGGCTGTTGCAGCCGCAACGGCAAAAGCTGCTATCGAAAGTGGAATTGCGAGAAATCCTATTGAACCTGCCCTCGTAGCTGAAAACCTTAAGAAGAGACTTGCGAATCAATACAAATAAGAGTTTTTCTTAAGTCCAAAAAGGGCCCGCAAGGGCCCTTTTTGTTTTGTTGAGGGTATTGAATTTGCTGTTGACAGTAATAGCTGGTAAAATTGAGAGATTAACAATATGAGGATGAAAATGGGTCGCTCGGGTCGGGCAGCTTCTCTCACCTCCGTTCACTCAACACTCCGAGGCTCGCCCCCGCGCTGACCTAGGAGCTTCGCCAAACCTCAGGGTAATACCTGAGGTGAACCACTGGCTACGCTTCCCCAGGTCAGCTTTGTGGGCTTTACCGCCTCTCCGTGAGATTCGTTCACTCCTGTGAGAGAAGCTGCCTTCCTCTGAGGGGTATAGATTTTTCAGAGAAGTAAATACATAAACGAAGGGGTATGCAAAATGTATATCTTTAAAGGGAGCAAAAAGCAATGACTGAAAAGGAAAGAAAAACGCGTCTTGAGGTAACTGAGCCGGTTGAGCTGATGAAGTTCCTGATGACTAAATTTCCTGAGAAAAGCCGCAAAGATATTAAGTCTCTTCTGGCTCATCGTCAGATTTCCGTGGGGTCTGAGATTACATCAAAATTTGACTATCCTCTTCAAGAAGGGCAACAAGTTGTCGTGAATTGGAATAAGGTGTTGATAGAAAAGCAACCGGAGGGTCTAAATATTATTTATGAGGATCCATATCTAATAATCATTGAAAAACAGGCCGGACTCCTCTCGATTGCTACGGATTCAGAAAAGGAACAGACCGCTTATAGTATCTTAAGCGATCACGTTAAGAAAAGAGATCCTAAAAATAAGATCTTTGTGCTGCATCGTCTTGATCGAGAAACTAGTGGAGTAATGATGTTTGCCAAAAGTGAAAAGATACAACAAATGATGCAAAAATCCTGGAAAGAAACGGTCTTAGAGCGGACTTATGTTGCGGTAGTAGAAGGCTTCGTAAACAAGGAACAAGGTACAATTACTTCTTGGCTTACGGAGAGTAAGGCCTTCATTATGTACTCGAGTCGTACTCCTAATGGTGGTCAAAAAGCAATAACTCATTACAAAGTGCTTAAGAAAAATAAACATTACTCTTTATTAGAAGTAAACTTAGAAACTGGGAGAAAAAATCAAATTCGGGTTCATATGAAGGATATCGGACATAGTGTAATTGGCGATAAAAAATATGGTTCGACAAAACAGCCAATTGCGCGCCTGGGACTTCATGCCCGGGTGTTAGCCTTCAAACACCCAATCAGTGGAGAAGAAGTTCGTTATGAGGCTAGTATTCCCAAGGAGTTTCTAAACCTGTTTAAATCCAATTAAAATAGGGTGGGATTAATAACCCCTTCAAGATTGCCTAGAAGAAAAAAAGCTGCCACCTGTTCCCCTCAAATTGAGGGTCAGTGGCAGTGCTACAGAAAATATCTGCTTATCCTCAGAAGGGTTAAACCACAGTTAGTAGATGTGTAAACACCGCCTGAAGACCTTGTTTCATATTTGGCTGAAGGAGTGCTTAGGCTGGATGGAAATTAAGCCAGTTTAAACACGTTCTTTTGATACATCTTTCCCAATTTTATCAGAGTCATGAGGAAAAGGGATTTTCTCGGTATTATCGGGTTTTCGAGATTTATCATTGGTCTTCTTTGCCATTATAAGCAGCCTCCTTTAATAAGTATCAAAGGTAGATTCCCCTAATTCCTCAATAACATGCATAGCTTGAAAGAGTATGGAAAGGGAGATGAGTTAGATAGGAATTAGGTTAGATCGTGAAAAAGCTACTGTGCAGAGGATGATTGAGCTGTATTGCAAAAGTCATCACCACACTAAAGGCGAATTGTGCCTGGGTTGTCAGGATTTATCAGACTATGCCATGAATCGCCTCGATCATTGCAAATTTGGGGAAAGTAAGCCAACCTGCTCTAAATGTCCGGTACATTGTTATAAACCCCTCATGCGTAGCAAAATTAAAGAAGTAATGCGTTATTCGGGCCTAAGAATGATCTATACTCATCCAATTGCAGCAATTAGGCATTTAATTGACGGACGTACAAAGAATAGATAATGAACTACCTATCTTTGTACGTCCTAAGGGAGTGTAAGCCTATGGAAGTTAAAGAATACTCGCTGGAGATGAGAGGAATGCCCAGAAGAGACCTCTTAGAGTATTTTGTTTCTATCGGAGGAAAATTAGATGAAAGGGGCACCCTTATTGGGCCCAACTGGATGGTTGATCTCAGTGATACATGGCTTTGCCAGATAGGATCAATTCAGGTTCCGGCAACTCGAGTAACCTTTAAAGTTACTGAAAAGGACTGGACGGGCATTCTTAAAGCCTTTCGCTTACGATTCCTTTCAGCAGGAGGATAAGCAACCACTAAATTCTAGGCGGGGATTAGCTCAAATGGTAAAATGACGCCAAACTGCCAAGAAGCTTCAGATCGCTGGCGCTCGTAAGACCTTTTGTATCGGTACGGGAAACCTCGATAGCCTTTAAGGTTAGTTGAGGAATCTGAAGAGCAGCACATTGTTCTAAGGTGAAGAAGCCCAGATTACTGACTTCTTCCTCCTGTCCTTTAAGAGATCCGCCTTGAAAGCTCATTAAAAAGATAATGTATAGATCATGTTTCTCGGAGGAATTCTCCGATGGTCGATCCCGGAGGGCTATAATTGATAAAGGTTTAGCCTTTATCCCAGTCTTTTCAAGGATCTCCCGTTCAATGGCCTCCTTAATCGGTTCTTCTTGATTAACGTATCCTCCTGGGATTGTCCATACTCCTTTACCGGGATTATGGTTGCGTTGTACAAGAAGAACTTTTTCATTATTCCAGAGTACCCCTCCGACTCCAAGAGAGAAATTTCCCCAATCAATATAGGAGCAGCTTGGACAAGAGCTGCGAAGTTGGTTATCGATCAGGGATTTTTCAAGTGGTTTAGCACATAAAGGACAATATATATAAGGTTTTGTGTAATATGACATTGGCTGAGTTCCTTTCGACATACAGTTTGTTCGTTATTCAATCTAAGGATCAGTTTTTGCAAGGTGTGGTTACCTTATGTAGTGGTTCATAAAATTGGTTAAAGTAACTACTGCTAATTAAGGCTTTGATTAGTATTTCGGAAAGAGAGAAAGTTTTTAAGTGTTTTTCCATATATAAAAAACAAGATTAAAGACATACCCATAAAGCCAATTGCAAGGATCCATACATTAGAGCCGCCACCGAAATCATACATTATCCCCCCTAGTAAAGGGCCAATCATCCGCCCGCCGGAGGTAGCTCCCCCCACGACCCCTTGATAGGCACCTTCTTTTCCCGGCGGAGAGATTTGGGCTGCTGCCGCGGGTACTGCCGGTAAAATAAGCATTTCCCCTATTGTTATGATAAACATGGCAATCACATAAGACATATAGGGTAATTGGCCTAAAAAAATCACATAGCCCAGGGTCATAAGAAGACTGCCCAGATAGAATTGGCGCTTGAAGGAGCTTGCCCAGGTATGAATAATCCAAGTTAGAAAGGGCTGTAATGCAACTATAAAAACACCGTTTAGTGTCCAAAGCACACTGTAAGAAATTAGGGAAAAAGCTCGTTGGCTCATTACCACCGGCAAAATGGTCACAAGTTGTACGTAGGCTCCCCAGACTAGGAATATCCCCCCCGCTAAAGATAGCAGGACATTGAAGCTCTTATCTCTGGCTAGTCTCTTAGTCTTTGGCCTAGTCGGAACCGGTTTAGGATGAGTTTCTTGCTTAGAAATACCAATGAGTACTAAAAGAAGATAAATTAAGAAAGCTATGGCATTAAGTGAGAAGATAAGACGAAATGATACCTGGGCAATCAATCCTCCTATAGCGGTGCCAACAGCTACTCCGGCATTATTGGAAACATAAAGCAGATTGAATCCACGCCGCCCTCCTTCAGGCCAGATTGAATTTATAAGGGCGTTAAGTGGAATGAAGATGAAGGCTTGAGCTAAGCCAAAAAAGATAAGTCCAGGGACGTAAACCTCCCAAATAGGCAGGAGACCTATGGAACCGACGGAGAGAACAGCTCCCACGAGACCTATAATCATAATTCGTCTGGGTCCAAAACGATCCGCTAGGAAGCCACTGAAGATTTGGCCAATCAGAGAGACCGCTGATTGAATGGCAAGCAGTGTACCTGCTTCTGTTAATGTACGGTTTAATACAGAATGCATAAAGAGGCTATTTAAGGGCCACATCAGAGAATGTCCGGCTGATTGTGTAAATCCGCCAATAATTAAAATCATGACTGAGGGCGGAATATCTACAGGTTTGAATTTCAAAAGTAAGACCACCTTAGGTGTGTAGTTTCTCTTATATAATTAATTCGACATTCCTGTAAGGAAACCTTCATAACTGCTTAAACCAAAATATCAAAGGCTTAGGACAAGATTTGGTGGCCTCATAGATCAGAAGTCAAAGTTTTCAAGCATAAAAAATGGGTCAGTTGTGAGAAACTACCGGAAAGGAGTGTGTAAATTATGAGATTCTCGGAAACTAAGACCTTCAAAAACTTAAGCGACGCCTTTGCGGGAGAGTCCCAAGCGCGTAATCGTTATGCATTTTTTGCCGGAGTTGCCAAGAAAGAGGGGTATCAACATATCCAAGCTGTTTTTGAAGAAACGGCAGATAATGAGAAAGAGCATGCTAAGGTTTTTTATAAACTTCTTGTTGCGCACACAAAGGAAGAGGCAGACATCATCCATGTTGACGCCGATTATCCGTTGGTTTATAAAGATACCCTGACAAACTTAAAAGCTGCAGCAGCAGGAGAAAGGGAAGAGTGGGCTGAAATCTACTCAAGGTTTGCCGATATCGCCGAGCAGGAAGGTTTCTCTGATATATCAGTAGCCTTTAAGAAAATCGCCGAAGTTGAGAAGCATCATATGACACGGTTTGATTATTATGCTAAGGGGATTGAGCAGGGGACAATTTTCAAGAAAGATTCCCCAACAGTGTGGAAATGCACAAACTGTGGTTATATTCACGAAGGCCCTGAGGCACCGGGTCAATGTCCGGCCTGTGCTCATCCCCAGGGTTATTTTGAAGAACTGCCGGAGAAATATTAGTATGCTGTTCTCAAACTTATAAATCTTAGCCTTACAGCCCCACATTTCACCTACCAGCAAAGCAAAAGCAGTCTCTTTCACTTCCATCGAAGTGAAAGCAGACTGCTTCTTAATTCTCAATGCCTCAATGCCTCAAGGCACTAATTTATAAGGAAAAGCCTTGCAATCTTAGAAGAAAATAAACATAATAGTAGTAAAAGATTCGGAATATTAAATAAAATAGGGGGAGAATGAGTGAGAATACCATTAACAGAGTTGCAAAAAAGGGTAACGGATTTTCAAGTAAGTCTCCGGAAAAAAGGTGTTGAAGGTGCCCTTTTGGTTCAAAGAGCAGATACTCTCTATTTTAGTGGAACAGCGCAAAATGTACATGTTTATATCCCGGATAAGGGGAAGCCAATTGTGCTGGCCTATCGTGATTTTGAGAGAGCACAAAGAGAAAGTTCTTGGCAGGTTATTCCCCTTAAGGGGATATCAAAAATCCCGAAGGATATTCAAGAAGCAGGGCTTCCTCTGCCCAGAATAATTGGTTTAGAACTCGACGTTCTTCCGGTGAACAATTTTGAGCGTTATCGAAAATCCTTCCCGGAGATTACGTTAGTAGATATATCAGGTGAAATTCGTTTGCAGCGTTCCGTAAAATCAGACTGGGAGATAGCCAGACTGGAAGAGAGTGCCCAAATCATGTCCTTAGTCATGGAATTCGCTAAGGAAGTTCTTCAGCCGGGTATGACAGAAGTTGAGCTAGAAGGTTTATTAGCAGGCAAAGCCAGAACATTAGGGCATGAGGGGCATGTCCGAATGAGAGGATTTAATTCGGAGCTTTATGTCGGAACAATAACCGCAGGTGCAGGCTCAACTGCACACAGTAGTTTTGATGCGCCGGTAACTGGTTCAGGTATTTCGGTTGCTCATCCAAATGGCGCATCATTGCATGAGATTCAAATAGGTGAACCAATCGTTGTGGATATGGTAACGGTGGTCAACGGCTATCAAATTGATCAAACTAGAATATTAAGTTTGAAGCCCTTATCTCAAGAGCTTAAATTGGCCTATGAAACTGCCCGGCTGGTTGAAGAGAGAATACTTAGTGCCTTAATTCCGGGAAGGATTGCCGGTGAGGTCTATGAGGAAATTCTAACGTGGGTTAGCGAGAATACTCCTTATGGAGAGAACTTTATGGGTTTTGGAACAAGCAGGGTTAGTTTTATTGGACATGGAGTGGGGCTAGAACTGGATGAACTTCCAACCATCAGTAAAGGTGCAAAGACAGTCATAAAAAAAGGGATGGTTGTAGCAATTGAACCTAAATTTGTTTTTCCGGGCATGGGAGCTGTTGGAATTGAAGATACTGTTGTCATCGAAGCTGAACTAGGCGCACGATATTTATCTACAACTCCACGGGAATTAATTGAAGTCTAAACATGAAAAATGCCAGCTTAGCAAGACCTTGCTGGGTTATATGAAGTTAGATGGCTTATAAAGGGTGATTATGTAAATATTTCAGGACAAACGTCCTTGCTCAAGCAGCAGGGATTTTTTTTGTGGGTCGCGAATTAGCATACGTGGGCAAATTCTTGATAGTACTTGATCCGAGACTAGTGGAGGCAACCATGAAAGAAAAATATGTATCGTTAAGTTCAAGGGAACTTCAGCTTATGCTGCAGGGTACCTTACAATGGAATGACATATCCCCGCGAGTGACTTCATCCAAAACCGGGATGCGAAAGCTTGGTGAATCAACGGATAAACCGATAGATAATTTAATCGATAAACCATCGCATACCAAAGAGATAGAGCAAATCTGGGACGATTTTCCACGGAAAGATGTTTATACTAAGCGACTCGAAGGCCAACCGGTAATTTGGCTGTTAGGGAGTGTTGGTATTTTAACCATATCTTCATGGTTCTACTTTGTTTTGTTCTCGAAGTAGGGTAACCTCTTGCATATTGTTCGTGAGGAAGGGCTAGTAAAAATTATTAGTGCCTTCTTATTTTTTTTATAAAAATCTTTGCAAATTCAATAGAATTTCGGTATCATATTAATAGAAGGTCAGGAAAGGTCAATAATCTAAAAAATATTAACTGACAAGGAGACATAAGCAATGGGAAACCTGGCGGATCGCATTGAAGAATACCTAAAGCAGATTTTAGAGAAGACGACAGAAGGTTACATTGTGTTACAAAGAAGCGAACTTGCAGGAGAGTTTGAATGTGTCCCATCTCAGATTAACTACGTATTAGATACTCGATTTACAGTTGAACGTGGCTACCTGGTGGAAAGTCGGCGGGGGGGCGGGGGGTATCTTAGGATTATTCGCTTGGGTCTCGGAATTGAGGGACAGTACCAGCAGGTTATGCGCCAATTGATTGGAGAACACCTCTCTCGTGATCGATCAAATGCTTTGGTTAACCGGCTCTTGGATGAGGAGCTAGTAACAATTCGGGAGGCGGCCTTGATTAAGAGCATCCTTTCAGGAAACAATTTAGCAGGAGAATTTAGAGACTGGGACACATTGCGTGCATCTCTAATGAAAGATATTTTAACAACACTGAGTCGAGATGATTTAGTCTAAAAGGGGGTTTTCAAATGCTTTGTCAGCATTGTAAACAAAAAGAAGCTATTATGCAATTTTTCATAACAGAGAATGGAAAAACTCGGGAGGTTCATCTTTGCGAGGCGTGTGCCAAAAATACCCAAGAGGTAAGTTTTGTCTTTCACCCAGCCATAGTTCCCGAGTTCTTACAGGCACTCTTTGGCTTTAATGCCCCGACAAAAGACCAACCGGCAGAGATGACCTGCCCTAAATGTGGAATCAGCTTCTCCCAAATTACGCAAATCGGAAAACTTGGCTGTAGTACTTGTTATGAAACCTTTGAAAAGCAGCTTGAACCATTGTTGAGGAGAGTTCATGGCGGCGGTCAAAATGTCGGAAAGATTCCGGCAAGACGGGGAGTAGATCTGAGAAATCGCCTGGAACAACGAAAACTTAAAGAAAAACTCCAAGCCTTGATTCAACAAGAAGCCTTTGAGGAGGCTGCTGTAGTAAGAGATCAGATCCGTGAATTTGAGCAATCAAAGGGAGGGGAAAAAAGTGATTCGTAAGGAACTATTGTTGCAGCACAGCGCCTGGATGAGCGAAACTGATTCTCCGGTTGTTATAAGCAGCCGAGTGAGGTTAGCACGTAACCTTGATGATTTCCCTTTTCCCCATGGGCTTAATTCAGAAGGTGCTGCTCAGGTCGAAAAAACAGTTGCCCAAGTTTTAACGGATAATGAGGGTAATAATGTTGATCTGATTTATATACCTTTAACAGAACTGAATACTATCGAACAACAAGTTCTTATAGAAAAACATCTGATTAGTCCAAGTTTGGGAGGGGCCACTGGGGCTAGGGGTGTAGCCTTGGCTCCTGATCATCGCTATGCCGTAATGGTCAATGAAGAAGATCATCTGCGAATTCAAGTGCTTTTGCCGGGTAATCAACTTCTGGAATCACATCGCTTAGCAACAGCCCTCGATGATCGATTAGAAGCAAAGCTAGATTTTGCTTATAGAGAGAGTCAAGGATATCTAACCTCTTGTCCTACTAATGTAGGGACAGGGTTAAGAGCTTCGGTTATGGTTCATTTGCCGGGACTTGTTATCACAAAACAAGTTCAGCAGGTTTTAGGTGCAGTGACTCGTTTGGGGCTTGCTGTACGAGGGTTATATGGTGAGGGGTCACAAGCCTTTGGGCATATCTATCAAATTTCGAACCAAATTACTCTCGGAAAAAGTGAAGAAGACATCCTCTCTCATTTGGATGCGGTAACCGGACAGATTGTTGAGCACGAACTACAGGCCCGGGATCTTCTTCGTCAACAGACTCCAATGCTGTTAGAAGATAAGGTTTGGCGAGCCAGGGGAACCTTGCAGAACGCTCGATTGCTCTCCTCTGAAGATGCAATGCATCTTTTATCCCATGATCGCTTAGGTACAGACATGGGTCTATTGCCTAAAACTAAAGATTGTTTTGCAACCTTAATTGTTGATACCCGTCCGGGGTGCTTACAGTATATCCTTGATCGAGAACTGGATCCCGGTCTGCGGGATCAGGAACGGGCACGTTTGGTACGAGAACGGATCGCGTAGATCAGGTTTAGACATCTGAATAAATGAAATCATAGAAGTATAGGACAGAAAGGATGAAAGATAATGAAGGGACGTTATACTGAACGAGCACAAAAGGTATTAGCGATTGCCCAAGAAGAAGCCAAAAGAATGGGCCATCAAGTTGTAGGGACTGAGCATGTTTTATTAGGACTTATTCAAGAAGGAGAAGGTATTGCTGCCCAAGCTCTAACGGGAATGAACTTAGATCTGGCAAAGATACTAAGTCAGATTGAACAAATCACGGGAGTTGGTCAGGCAATTAAAGGGGAGGTGGGTTTCACTCCTCGGGTAAAAAGAGTCTTAGAATTGGCTAATGAGGAAGCTCATCGCCAAGAAGTTAATTATATAGGAACTGAGCACTTACTTTTGGGTCTCATCATGGAAGGAGAGGGAATTGCTGCTCGTATCTTAGCAAATCTTAATGTAAGTCCTGAAAGGGTATGGAAACAAGTTGCCAAATTACTGGGTGGAGAGTTTGATGAAGCTGCCATACCGGTTTCTAATTCCGTTCCGGCTTCCAAAAATGCCGGCTCAGTGAATACACCAGCCTTAAATGAGTTTGGAAGAGATCTGACTTTACAAGCCCGGGAAGGACGTTTGGATCCTGTAATCGGAAGGGAAAAGGAAATAGAGCGAGTTATACAGGTCTTGAGTCGGCGCACCAAAAATAATCCGGCTTTAATTGGGGAGCCGGGCGTGGGAAAAACCGCTATTGCCGAAGGGTTAGCTCAAGGGATTGTTAATAATAGAGTTCCCGAAATTTTGGTAAATAAGCGAGTCATTACCTTAGACTTGTCAGCCATGGTCGCCGGAAGTAAATACCGCGGTGAATTTGAGGAGCGGCTTAAGAAAGTTATGGAAGAGATTCGGGCCGACGGAAACATTATTTTGTTCATCGATGAATTGCATACCTTGATAGGGGCCGGTGCTGCTGAAGGCGCAATTGACGCTGCCAATATCTTAAAGCCTGCTTTAGCCAGAGGTGAATTACAGTGCATTGGAGCTACAACTCTTGAGGAATATCGGAAATATATTGAGAAGGATTCTGCTTTAGAACGTCGTTTCCAACCCATCACTGTGGGTGAGCCGACTGTGGAGGAAGCTGTTATCATACTGCGTGGTTTAAGAGATCGCTATGAGGCTCATCATCGGGTGAAAATCACTGATGAATCCATTGAAGCCGCTGCCCGTTTATCAGATCGCTATATCTCGGATCGCTTTCTGCCTGATAAAGCCATTGATTTAATGGATGAAGCAGCTTCCCGGGTTCGACTTGCTAGTTTTACGGCACCACCTGATCTGAAATTACTGGAGGAAGAAGCGGAACGTTTAAAGAAAGAGAAAGAAGCGGCTGTTTCTAGTCAGGAGTTTGAGAAGGCTGCGGGATTACGTGATCAGGAGCAAAAATTACGAGCTGAGTTAGCTGAGCAACGTGGGGCTTGGGAGCATCAGCGCTATAAAGAAAACGCAATGGTTACTGAGGAGGATATTGCTCAGATTGTTGCCAGCTGGACGGGGATTCCTGTTAAGAAACTCGCTGAAGAAGAAAGTGAACGGCTTCTGCATCTTGAAGATCTTCTCCACCAAAGACTCATTGGTCAGGAAGATGCAGTCACTGCTGTAGCTCGAGCTGTTCGCAGAGCAAGGGCGGGTTTAAAGGATCCTAAAAGACCTATCGGCTCCTTCATATTCCTTGGTCCAACAGGTGTCGGAAAAACCGAGCTGGGAAGGGCATTAGCAGAGGGGATGTTCGGGGACGAGAAGGCTCTTATTCGAATTGACATGTCAGAGTATATGGAAAAGCATGCGGTTTCTCGCCTTGTGGGAGCACCTCCGGGATACGTTGGACATGATGAGGGAGGGCAGCTTACAGAGGCGGTAAGACGTAAACCCTATAGTGTTGTCTTGCTTGATGAAATCGAAAAAGCTCATCCTGAAGCATTTAATATCTTGCTCCAAGTCCTCGAAGATGGACGCTTAACAGATACCAAAGGAAGAACCGTTGACTTTAGAAATACTGTAATCATCATGACTTCTAATGTCGGCTCTTCCTTCTTGAAAAAAGAAGCAATGGGCTTCGCACCTAAAAAAGATGAAAAGACTGATTATAAAAATATGCGCGGACATGTAATGGAAGAATTAAAGCGCTCCTTCCGCCCGGAGTTTTTAAATCGGATTGATGAGATAGTAGTCTTCCATTCCCTCCAAGATGAACACTTACTGAAGATTGCTGACATCTTAACGCGCCAAGTCAATAAGCGCTTGAGTGAGAATGGCTTGGAACTACAGGTCGAGCAGAGTGCCATTGAACTAATTGCCAAAGAGGGTAATGATCCAATTTTTGGAGCACGACCTTTGCGCAGAGCAATTCAAAGATTAATTGAGGATGCACTTTCTGAAAAAATACTTGAAGGGGTCTTTAAAACCGGAGACCGAATTATTGTTGAAGCAGAAGAGGGGAAAATGAAATTTTCCAAAGGTTAATGCTCGCTAATTCCAGAGAATAATAACCACCGACATAAAAGGAGCAATGCGAATGTTGCTCCTTTTATTCTGCCTTTATAATGTAGGAATAAAGAGTATAATTAATTCAAGGCATACAGAAATCGTCTTCCAGAAATGAGGCGTTCGATGAAGATTAAAGTTATTTATCGGTGTTCAAATTGCGGCTCCGAAAGCCTTAGATGGTTGGGAAAGTGTCCCAAGTGTGAAGAATGGAATACTTTAGAGGAGACAGTAAGTCAGCCTAAAACTATGACCTCGCCAAGTCAGAGAAAGTCTGCACCGAAGAGGTTGTTTGAGGTCTTGGCGGGTAATAGCGATAGAATTGTAACCGGTATCAGTGAATTCAACCGAGTGCTGGGTGGTGGCATTGTTAAGGATTCGATTATTATCTTGACTGCTAGACCGGGCGCAGGAAAGTCGACGTTGCTGTTACAAGTCGCTGATGATGTCGCTAATAAGGGTTATAAAGTCTTGTATGCTTCAGCCGAAGAAAGTGATAGTCAAATCAAAAACCGTTCTGATAGAATTCTCAATGGCTCTAGGAGTAGCATCTGGGTATTATCTGATACGAGCATGAACCATGTTTTAGCCTCAATTGAGGAGCTTGATCCGGATTTAATTATTATTGACAGTATTCAGACCTTTTCCTTGGAAGAGCACAATTCCCGCCCGGGTTCACCTATTCAAACAATGGAGTGTGCCAACGAACTCCTGAAAATCGCCAAGAACAACAATCGGCCCAGAGCAGTAATCATGGTTGGGCAAATGACGAAGGATGATGAAATTGCCGGACTTCGTGCTCTGGAACATTTGGTAGATGCTGTCTTGATTCTAAACGGTGAAAATGGGGAAGAACTACGGGGAGCTTGGTGTTCAAAGAATCGATTTGGAAGTACAGGAGAAATAGGCTTTTTTTCAATGACAGAAGAAGGAATGCAATCCATTGATAATCCTTCAGAGTTCTTTATGACTCAAAGAGGAGAAGGACAAACCGTTTCGGGATGTGCTTTGACAGTAATCAAAGAGGGGACGCGGCCAATCATTGTTGAAGTGGAAAGCCTTGTCTCTAAATCCTTTACCCCCTATCCGTCGAGAATAGCAGAGTGCTTGAGAAGAGATCAGTTAAACACCTTGATTTCTATCTTGGAGCAAAGAGGCAGAATTAGCCTCTACGATAAAAATGTAGTCATTAAAACAACAGGAGGTCTCCAGCTTAAAGAACAATCTGTCAGTCTGGCAATTATCATGTGCATTGTTTCTTCTGTCAAAGAACGAGCAATTCCCAATGATACAGTATTTGTAGCAGATGTAGGACTTACCGGAGAACTAAAAAAGGTACCTGCTATTGAGGCTAGAATTCGGGAGATTGACAGAATGGGGTTTAAGCGAGTTTACATTGCTAAAAACTCTATGCGGGATATTTCAAAGTTTAAGAACGTAGAGATTATTGAGAAAAATACTCTTTATGATGTTATTTTGGATTTAAAGATGAAGGATAGAGTTAAGACTGAAACGGTATTTCAAAGTACTGAAGATGAAGGAAGATTTTTTACTCAAGAGTAACGTTGGTTATGGGATTTTAAAGAATAGTGTGTTTCGCTTTGCCAGGCCGTATCGGTCTGGTTTCTTTTGTCTTAGCTAAGGTCGATAATCTTTCTGCTTTATGCCCGTTGGCAATCTCCTTGCAACGGGCATTTCTAGGGCCCGAATGTCCGGGGGGATTCAGCATGCCCAGCGCCCCTATAGTTGTCATCCTGTGGCTATAATTACCAGTGCTTTTATTCAACAGGAGCGTTGAAAAACCAAGTGACCCAGGTATATAATTAACATGTTATACACATACATAAGGAAATAGTAATTTAATTTTAATGTCCCTGACAGTCAACACAGTGAAGCTAGTCTAAGGGGGAATTAAATTGAACTATGAATTATTGAAGATCTCTGTGCCTGAGTTTAGAGACGCTTCTTTGAGACAAGAGCTGGGAAGGGAAAAGTGTAAAATACTAGACAAGTACCAACTGAGAAGCAACACTCGACTGTATTGGGAGCGATATTATGAGCATCAACCTATTCAGGAGTACTTTAGTCACAAATTTGCCAGAAAGGCATCTCCCTTGGGTATGATTTTTTATATTTATAAACTTTGCTATGCCAAGGTGAAATATTTTGAGCAAAATTGGAGAGACTTTGTTCCCTGCATTTATAATTGGCAGAGTGGGTTATTTGAAGAGACCGAACTGTGGGATCTGGAATTTATCAGACATTCCAAATCAGGACTTATTTTGGATTTAAGGAATTTGGCCCGAATTACCAAATATGAAGACTTTTTGGCTTTATGTAATTATATCAACAGGCAGGGAATGGGAAGACCTATTGAAGAGTCTATATTTAATGATTAAAATATTAGGATTGCGACTAGCCTAGGCACTAAAAATAGAATATAATATTGCATAAGTCAATGATTATGCTGATACATTTAATTTTGCTAATGCCAAAAGTTGAATAAGGTTACCATTCTAGCAATTGGTTATTTATGACAACATAAAGGCATTGAGACATTCCACTACCTGAACTACTAAGGTCTTAACCAAGGGTGTGCTTTGATAAGGTTTCTAAAATGTATGAGTATAAAGCCTGCGGTGTACAAATCTCAAAAATTGCTTAATTAAAAGGAGTTGTCGACAAAATGGTAACAATTACTGAACTAGCAGCCCAAAAAGTTAAAGAAGTGCTTACTGCCCAAAATAAAGAGAATGCCTTACTTCGTCTTTATCTTGTAGGGATGGGTTGCGGTGGTCCAAATTTCGGGATGACTCTGGATGAGTCAAAAACAGAGAATGATATACTTGACGAAGGATTCGGTGTATCTATGGTTATAGACAAAAATCTCTCAGGATATTTAGAGGGAGCTGTCATTGACTACATTGAGTCAAGCAGTGGTGGGGGTTTTGAAATTCGAACCGCTAATACCAATAACGGTGGTTGTGACAGTGGCTGCTGCAGTGGCTGTGGAGGAAGCTGTTAACTTAGTAGTATAGAAGTAAAAGTGGAAAGAGAGCTTATTTACAGCTCTCTTTTTCGTATGATCCATAAAGATCATTTTAAGGCAAAAAGCAAATTATAAAGCGTAAAATAGTTTGAAGTAACTCTTCCTAATTGAATTTCGCTAACTTAATGTTAAACTAGTATTGGAGGTGAATAGCATTGAGCGAAGAAAGTAAAATGTGGCAATGCCAAGTTTCAAGTTGTGGATATATCTATAATCCGGAAAAAGGATGCAAAAAGTCAAAAATACCTAAGGACGTCCCTTTTGAGGAATTGCCGGATGAATGGAAATGCCCGTTGTGTGGGGCAGGCAAAAAAATGTTTAAACCTCTATAACCTCTTTGATTCAGAAATATAAATATAAAAGCTCCTGCTGGCGCAGGAGCTTAATTGCTTAAACCCGTATTTACCTAGTTAATGCTAGGTCAAATTGAAAATTGTTAGTGTTTGCAGTTTTTTGAGTTCTTGGAAAAGAACGTCACTAAGGGAAATGTCAAGAGCATTGGCCAAAGCAGCTATGTAAAACAGTTGTTTACCCAATTCTGCAGCAATGATATCTTGGCAGTTATCGCAAATGGCTCCTTCGAGCTGGCTGTCCAAGATCTCCTTCAAATCGGCGAGGCTCGCATCTGGGGGAATTGGTTTTTTGCGGGCATTCACTGCGTGGCATCCACAACTGGTCACAGATTTAACCACTGCACGGTTAACCCGAGCTGAGGTTTCTTGTCCTTTGGAGATGATGTCCAAAATGCTCTGGTGACGGATTAAGAGAGATCTTACTGTGTCTTGGAATTGGTCAGTGAGTTGCTCCATGTGTGCTATCCTCACTCCTTTCTGCCATCTCTATTATACCGAGATGCCGGGTCAGTTGTCAATTTTCAACAACAATAAGAGCAAAAAAGGTAAATTGACAGGTGAAAGGCTTGTATGATATAATTTTAAAATTTTGACCCCGGCTATGTTACTTGCTATAATAGGATTAGGGGGTGGCCGAATGTTTAAGGTTGGTGACAAAGTTGTCTATCCGATGCACGGTGCTGGGATTATTGAATCGATCGAAGAACGTGAAGTTCTTGGAGAGAAAAGCCAATATTATGTCATGCACTTACCTGTGGGGAATATGAAATTATTTATTCCCTTGAAGAATGTGGAGAACCTTGGCTTAAGGCAAGTAATTTCTCCTACTATGGTGAAAGATGTTCTAGAGGTTCTACAAACAAAAGACACAGCAAATGCCTTAGCTTGGAATCGGCGCTATCGTGCAAACTTAGAGAAAATCAAGAGCGGGAATATTTTCGAAGTTGCAAATGTTGTTAGGAGTCTTTCGCAAAGAGAAAACGAAAAAGGGCTTTCAACAGGGGAAAAGAAAATGTACGAGAATGCCTGTCAGATTCTGATTAGTGAACTGGTTTTGACTGAGGGATCTGAAGAAGAAGCAGTCAGGCAATGGCTTTCCTCCGCTTTGATTTAGTCTAGAATCTTTTCATTCGGATTAGGGCGTCTTATTGAGGTCATGGCTGACGAATTTTAATTGTACTTTTATGCAGCTAGCACAACTAAAGTTTTGGCAAAGTATTTTCTAACATGTTGAAGAATTGGCCATGACTTAAAGGACGTTCGAAGATTTGGCATCCCCAAGAACTTTACCTAAGCCTTATCTGGGTAATAATGTTGAAAGAACCTACATTTTACTTGATCAGTATTTTGGAAAACCACTGTAAGTATGGTAAAGTGGCTATGGCAAAGCAATTTGCTTAATGGAAATTCTGCCAAGAGAAGGGTTTTATTGGTATTGGTTGAAAAATTATGAAAACCAAAGTATAATTGGGAAGACTTTTAGTCAAAATAGGTTAAAAGGAGGTGAAAAGATGATTCGCAATTTAATACGCGGGATCATCACTCTGTTATTAGGGGCGGTAGGGTTTTATCTCAACTATATCCTTATTAGCCTCGATTTTTTAAATACCCTAGGCTGGAATGGTTCCCTTGTCTGGACATACGCCATAATGAGTGTTTTATTTGGCATCATAGGATTTTTAGTTGCCCCTGTTAGTATTCGTTCTTTTATTGCTTTAATGCGTTGGATGGATTCAAGATTAACAAGGGTTCCCACAAATGATCTTATGGGTGGGGCCGTTGGGGGTATTATTGGACTTATTATTGCAAGTTTATTTGGAAACTCGTTTGTCAGTATTAAGTTTTTTGGCCCACTTTTGGCAGTGCTGCTTAGTCTTTTTTTGGGTTATCTAGGTTTGACAATTGGAATGAAACGCAAAGAAGATGTTCTAGGCTTCCTTAATTTTTTCCCAAAATTTCGTGATCGGGGAGAAAAGGCGGAAAAGTCCGGAGATAAGGCTGATAAAGGGGACAAGAATAAGGAAGGTAAGGCTGGCCTTTCCCGTGAGTCAGTAAGTTATAAAATACTGGACACCAGTGTGATTATTGATGGACGAATAGCCGACATCGTTAAAACCGGTTTTTTGGAAGGGGTATTGTTAATTCCCAGCTTTGTGCTGGAAGAGCTTCGTCATATAGCGGATTCTTCGGATCTGCTTAAACGAAATCGAGGCCGCAGAGGTCTTGATATCCTTAATCAGATTTCTAAGGAAACTGTTATTAAAGTTCATATTCATGAACAGGATTTTGATGATATAAATGAAGTTGACAGCAAACTTGTAAGGTTAGGACAAGTTTTGAATTCCCCTTTATTGACTAATGATTATAATCTCAATAAAGTGGCGGAGCTTCAAGGAGTTAAGGTTCTAAATATTAATGAACTAGCTAATGCTCTGAAACCTATTGTTTTACCAGGAGAAGAAATGTTAGTTCAAGTCATGAAAGAAGGAAAAGAGCCCGGGCAGGGAGTCGCATATCTTGATGACGGAACCATGATTGTTGTGGATATGGGGCGGAGGTATATGGGTCAGAATGTTGTTGTTTTAGTAACAAGTGTCCTTCAGACAGCGGCCGGTCGCATGATCTTTGCTAAGCCTAAAAACTCTTTAGAAAAAAAGCCGATGGGCCTTCGTCCGACGGATGAGGTGAATGCGATTGGTTAATATCGGGATCGTCATTCCGGCAGCCGGTCAAGGTAAACGGATGGGGGCCGGATACAACAAGCAATTTCTGGCGTTGAGGGATAAGCCAATTTTAGCGCATACTATCGGACTTTTTGAAGAATCTGATTATGTTTCGGAAATTGTGGTTGTAGGTGCTGAAGGCGATATTCCTACTATTGAAGAACTAGTTTCATTTTATGATTTAAAAAAGGTTGTTAAGATCTGTATAGGTGGAGTGCTGCGCCAAGATTCCGTTCGCACAGGGGTTCGAGCTCTAAGTCCCACTATTCAACGGATAGTGGTGCATGATGGGGCGCGGCCCCTTTTAACATTGCCGGCATTTCATAAATTTCTTAAAGAAACAGAAACCAATTCTGCTGCTATCATGGGGGTTCCGATTAAGGATACTGTAAAACAAGTAGATTCGGCAGGGAATGTGCTTGAGACTTTGCCGCGGGACTATTTGCGTGCGGTTCAGACTCCTCAGATATTCGACCGCGGAATATTGGAAGAAGCCCATGAAAGAGCGTCTGCGTCAAGTTACTATGGTACAGATGACGCATCTTTGTTAGAATGGATAGGGCATCCCGTTCATATGGTGGAAGGAATGCAAGAGAATATTAAGGTTACCACACCCGAAGATTTGTGGTTAGCTGAGAGAATACTGACGATGCGCGAAAAAGAGAGATAGGGTATTTGACCTGATCCGTTGAACTCGAACCGCAAATATCGAGAAGGGGTGTTTGAAATCAACGTAGGAATTGGTTATGATGTACATGCATTGGTGGAAGGGCGTTTGTTAATCTTAGGTGGAGTAGAAATTCCCCATGAACGTGGATTGCTGGGACACTCAGATGCCGATGTATTGGTTCACGCAATTATGGATGCGCTATTGGGTGCGTTGGCACTAGGAGATATCGGAGGCCATTTTCCAGATAATGATCCAAGCTATCGAGGTATCTCAAGCCTTGCTTTATTAGAACATGTTATGAGACTTATCGAATCCCGTGGATATCGTGTCGGAAATATTGACAGCATCATCATTGCGGAGCGCCCTAAAATTGCTCCGTATATCGCAAAGATGAAAGCTAATTTAGCGCGTTCTATGAATATAGAGGAATCACGTATCTCGGTGAAGGCAACTACTACAGAGCGATTAGGATTTGTGGGTAAAGAAGAAGGAATTGCGGCTCAAGCAATTGTTAACTTAAAAAAGGTGGAGGAAATATGATGGAAATTCGTGTTCGGTTTGCACCAAGTCCAACAGGACCGCTTCATATAGGAGGAGCAAGATCGGCTTTATTTAATTATTTATGGGCTCGCAAGAATAAGGGTACATTTATAGTGCGGAGTGAAGATACTGATTTAGAGCGTTCTAGCAGGGAATCAGAACATAACATTTTGCAAGCACTAAGATGGTTAGATATTCAATGGAATGAAGGAATTGAAGTCGGTGGGGAACATGGCCCTTATCGGCAAACTGACCGTTTAGAGCTTTACAAAGATTATCAGGAAAGGCTGCTTGCTGATGGGCATGCCTACTACTGTTATTGCTCTGAAGAAGAGCTGGAACAGGAAAGGCAGTCTCTAATTGCTAAAGGAGAGACTCCACGCTATTTAGGGAAGTGCAGAAATTTGTCTGCAGAGCAACGAGAGGCGTTTGAACTTGAGGGCCGTAAGCCCGTTATACGCTTTCGTGTGCCAGAGGGACAGGCAATTCATATTTCTGACAAGGTACGTGGGGATGTTGTATTTGATAGCAATGGTATTGGAGATTACGTTATTGTTAAATCAGATGGAATTCCTACATATAATTTTGCAGTTGTTGTTGACGATATTACTATGTCAATAACCCATGTAATTCGGGGGGAAGAACATCTTTCTAATACTCCTCGCCAGGTTTTGATTTATCAAGCATTGGGATCTCCAGCCCCTGAATTTGCTCATATTTCTCTGATTCTTAATACAGAGGGAGGAAAGATGAGTAAGCGGGATGGGGATACTGCAGTCATAGATTATCAGCAGAAAGGGTATCTCCCGGAAGCTATTGTTAATTTTATTGCTCTTCTTGGTTGGGCGCCTACAGGAGAAGAAGAATTTTATACCCTTGATGAATTGGCGAAGGAATTTTCGTTAGATCGAGTTTCCAAGAGTCCTGCTGTCTTTGATCGACATAAGCTGGATTATATCAACTCACATTATATTAAAGTGTCCTCACCGGAACGGCTGGCGGAACTTGCTTTGCCTCATCTTGAAGAATTAGGCATACTCCCCCAGGATCAAAGATCCGTGGAGCAGCAGCAATGGCTGGTAAGCTTTATTAAGGCTATTGCAGAGAAAATATCTTATTTGGCTGAAGTTAAGGATTATATTCATTATTTTCATGGCGATACTCCACTTGAACCGCAGAGTGATGCCTTGGAAGTGTTAAAAGGCGAACAAGTCCCGAGTGTTCTGGCTTTGTTCAAAGAAAAATTGCAGGGAGCAGAGATGCTTTCTGCTGAGACAGTAAAAGTTATTCTGAAACAAATGACCAAAGAATTAAAACTTGGTGGTAAATTTGTATACATGCCAGTTCGGATAGCATTAACAGGACAGATGCATGGGCCGGAATTGTATGATATTATTCCCTTGCTGGGGCTTAAGAATGTTTTGGGGCGCATTGGGTATACAGAGGAGCGTTATTTAGGGTAGATCCTCATGCCGCTACTAAGGCGGCACGGGTTCACTCCTGTGGATCGAAGCCGCCCTGACCTTCGGGTCTATTATTCAGCAACCATTATGGAGGAGTGAAAAGAGAACTAATTGACAAAATAATGGAGACTACCATATAATTATATATAAACTATCGTGTTACCGAAAAAATAAAATGGTTTATGACGATGATGAGAAAGAGTACAAAGAGGAATTGCGACTAGCGAGAATGGGGTAGTGGAAGCCATTTGCAAGGAGTATTTGGAAGTGCGTCTCGGAGTTGATTGGAAGAAATCTGAAAGTATTTCAATCCGTAGTACTGCGTTAAAGTTTTGAGCTGGAACGACATGTCGTTCAAACAGAGTGGGACCGCGGAATTTTCGTCTCTGGACGAGGAGTTCCGCTTTTTTGTGTTTATTTATATATTATCAGCGATGTTCAGGAGTATTCAAAGGGTACTGAGTAAATGACGGTTAAAAGAATAACAAAATAAGCTAAAGAGAAAAGGGTGAAGCTATGTTTGGACAGATAAAGCGTGATATCCAAGTTATTTTTGAACGTGATCCTGCAGCAAAAAGTATTTGGGAAGTTATCTTTTGTTATCCTGGGTTTCACGCTGTGCTATTTCATAGAATGGCACATTGGTTGTACATTCATAAGCTGGTTCTCTTACCGCGTATGATCTCCCAGCTTTCCCGCTTTCTGACGGGAATCGAGATTCATCCGGGTGCGAAGATTGGGCAAGGACTTTTTATTGATCATGGAACGGGTGTGGTAATTGGTGAGACTACAGAGATCGGAAATAACGTGACTTTATATCAAGGTGTTACTTTGGGTGGAACTGGGAAAGAGAAAGGAAAACGGCATCCAACGATTGGAGATAATGTTGTAATTGGTGCGGGTGCGAGGGTATTAGGCTCCTTCAAAGTTGGGGATAATGTAAAAATTGGAGCAGGTTCGGTTGTTAATAAGCCGGTACCAAGTGATACGACTGTTGTAGGTGTACCCGGGCGGATTGTTCTTCACCGTGGGATACCGATTAAAGATCCTGATTTAAGGCATGATGAGCTTCCGGATCCGGTGAATGAAATGCTGAAGTGTCTAATGCAGCGTGTAGAATATTTGGAACAGCAATTAAATGAAAAGGAGAGTCGATACGATGTCTTTGAAATTATTCAACACAATGAGCCGGCAAAAAGAGGAGTTTCAACCAAGAGAGAGCGGTAAGGTGGCAATGTATGTTTGCGGCCCGACAACCTATAATTATTTTCATGCGGGAAATGCTCGGATGTTCGTCGTATTCGATATGATCAGGCGTTATTTTATTTATAAAGGTTTTAATGTTCGTTACGTTCAGAATTTCACCGATATAGATGATAAGATTATCCAGCGTGGGAATGTTGAAGGGATGGATCCTTTAGCTTTAGGTCAAAAGTATATTGACGAGTACTTTAAAGATGCTAAAGAAATAAACCTGCTGCCGGCAACGGTTCACCCCAAGGCTACAGAGCATATTCCGGAAATGATCGAAATTATTCAAGGTCTTATCGATTCCGGGCTCGGTTATGAGGTGGAGGGGGATGTCTACTTTGCAGTGGATCACTTCCCTGATTATGGGAAGCTGTCAGGTAGAACTCTCGAGGATATGAAGGCAGGAGCGAGAGTTGAAGTGGATGAACGCAAAAGGCATCCCATGGACTTTGCACTCTGGAAAAAGGCTAAACCTGGTGAACCGGCCTGGGAAAGCCCGTGGGGAGAGGGGCGGCCGGGTTGGCATATTGAGTGTACGGCTATGTCCTTAAAATACTTGGGAGCGGGATTTGATATTCACGGTGGAGGGGCGGATCTTTCCTTTCCTCATCATGAAAATGAAATTGCTCAAACAGAAGGGTACTTAAAAGGGAAGACCTTTGCGCGTCATTGGATGCACAACGCTTTTCTTACGATAAATCAAGAAAAAATGTCTAAATCCTTGGGCAATTTTTTCACCATCCGTGAGTTGTTGGTGAATTCTCCGGGAGAAGTTATTCGCTTCTATTTACTGGGAACTCATTATCGCAGTCCCTTGGATTTTAACGATCAAAACTTAATTATGGCGCAAAAGGGCTTGGAACGTCTGCAAACCAGCGTTCGCTTAGCTCAGGAGGCTCTAGATAGAGAAGGGTTAGGAAGAAATGATCAGGGCAGCCTAGAGTTGTCAAGGGCTTCTAAAGAGGCGAGAGAGGCCTTTGAGAAGGCAATGGATGATGATTTTAATTCCGCATTAGCTTATGCGGCTTTATTTGAGCTTGCAAAGACCATGAATAGCTTTGTACAGGCAAATCCTGTGTCTTCGAAAGGATTAGCTGAGGCCCAAAAGACACTAGTTGAGCTTGGCGATGTTTTAGGGTTTGATTTGCTTCATCCGGCTAAAGTTGATGTCGAGAACAATGAAATCCTAAACGAAGTGATGGAAGTTGTCTTACAGATTCGTTCGAAATCACGCCAGAAAAAGGACTGGGAAATGGCGGACTTTATTCGCGATGGGCTTAAAGAAAAAGGAATTGTTATTGAGGATACTCCACAAGGGGCCAGGTGGCAAATTAAGCGATAATTGAAAGGTGACCTTATGCGAAATTGGCAGGAAATGAATGCCTTGACCTTAGCGTATTTGGGTGATGCGGTTTATGAACTTTGGGTGCGCACCCATTTGCTTGAACTAGGGCATGAGAGGGTGAAGGAACTTCACAAGCAAGCAGTCAACTATGTGCGAGCTGGCACCCAAGCTCAGGTTTTACATGCCCTATTCCCGGAGCTTGATGAGCTTGAACAGCAGGTTGTAATACGAGGAAGAAATACAAAGGGCGGGCATCCTAAAAATGTGGATGTTGTGACTTATCGTCATGCCACAGGGTTTGAAAGCTTAGTGGGCTATTGGCAGTTAAGTGGACAAACTGACCGGATGAAATGGGCCTTTGCTAAAGTAGACCAGATGCTTCGCGGTGAAGAAGTCATTAAATAAAGATGCTCATTATAGGGTACAGTGGGAAAGGGAGATTTTTTAATGAATGTGGATCTTATTCAGCACACGCCAGATCCGGAAAAAGTAGTAGCTGCTGCAGCCCGGTTATGTTACTCGTCAGATGCTATACCCGATTTATTTGAACAGCTGAACGATGATAAGGCGGCTAACTTCGTCCGAAGACTCAGGGAAATGGGTCATCTTTCCCCTTTTGAGCATGTAAGTTTTCAGTTTTCTATAGATGGTGTTTCAAGGGCTTTGTCCCATCAGCTTGTCCGTCACCGGATTGCAAGTTATTCGCAACGATCTCAACGCTATGTCAAAGAGAATGGGTTTGAATTCGTCATTCCTCCAAGCGTCATGCAAAATCCTGAGGCATTAGGGCGGTTTGAGACAGTTATGTCTCGCTTGCAGGAAGACTATCAGGAGCTCTTGAATTGCGTACCCGCTGAGGATGCTCGCTATGTCTTGCCTAATGCTTGTACTACCTCTTTGATGGCTACTTTTAACGCGCGATCGTTATTGAATTTTTTTGAGCATCGAACGTGTATTAGGGCTCAATGGGAGATACGTTTTTTAGCTGAAAGAATGTTAGACTTAGTAAGAGAGGTTGCCCCTAATCTGTTTAGTGAAGCTGGTCCAACCTGTATAACTCAAGGGGTCTGTCGTCAAGGAACATATAGCTGTGGAAGACTGAAGACCCTAGAAAGAAAGAAGTGAACTTCGTGAACGAAGAAATAGTTTATGGTAAAAATCCGGTGGCTGAGCTTCTTAAAAGTGGCAAACCAATTAACAAAGTTCTCCTTGTCTCAGATGGGCCTAGTGGTAAAAATCAAGACATTATGGCCTTGCTTCATAAGCATAATACACCCTACCAATTTGTAGATCGTCAGACTCTTGATCGACTGACAAATCGTGAGCGACATCAGGGCATGCTGGCCTATGTGGCGGCGAGTGAGTATGCAAATGTCGAGGATATTCTGGCCTTAGCTGTTGAACGCCAAGAAGACCCTTTTATCTTAATGCTCGATGAAATAGAGGATCCCCATAATTTAGGTGCCTTGCTTAGGACTGTTGACGCTGTCGGTGCCCATGGGGTAATTATTCCTAAGCGAAGAAGTGTAGCCCTCACTGGAACGGTAGCCAAAACATCTGCCGGAGCTGTTGAGTATGTCAAAGTAGCCCGAGTGAGTAACTTGGTTCAAACCTTAAAAGATTTAAAGAAAGCGGGATGCTGGGTATCAGGGGCGGAAGCTGGGGGGACAAATGCATTCAAGGCAGATTTGACTGGCCCTAGGGTAATTGTAATTGGCAGTGAAGGAAAGGGGATTGGCCGTTTGCTTAAAGAAAATTGCGATGAGATTGTTAGTCTGCCGATGAAAGGCCAGATCTCTTCCTTAAATGCCAGTGTTGCAGGTTCGGTAATGCTTTATGAGGTACTCAGACAGAGAAATCGCGCTGAAAACGCTCCAAAACATACTTAAGAATAATAGACCCGAAAGACAGGGCGGGTTCGCTCCACAGAAGTGAACCCGTTGCCTCTGATGGTGCCGCCTTAGTAGTGTCACAGGGGAGTGAAGTGGCAACGGCATAACTTTCCAAATGAGGCGTTGGAATTTTAATAATTAATTTTTTTGCACTATTTTGACCTCTAAAGTCCCATTTTCGCAGGATTTTGGGTCTTTGCAATCGTGTCTCGATCTCAAACTTCACGAATAGCGACAGAACAACCAAAACTTCGCCTTGACGCTTTTCTTTAGCGTCGAGTATAATGAGGATGTTCTCGTGGACGAGGGCTAGCCGAGATTGCGTCTTCTTCGTGATGACATTGTAGGGGGGATCAACTTGACTCTTCAAGCCCAACCAGAACTACCAGAATGTGAAATCATCGACGTTATCGTGGATGAAGAGGTGGTTGAGCTTGCCAAGGAAGGCGACACTACAGCACTGGAGTATCTAATTAACAAATATAAAAACTTTGTTAGGGCCAAAGCGCGTTCTTACTTTCTGATTGGTGCTGATCGTGAAGATATTATCCAAGAGGGAATGATAGGACTTTATAAAGCAATTCGTGATTTTCGTGGGGACAAACTCTCCTCCTTTAGAGCGTTTGCAGAATTATGTATTACACGACAGATAATCACAGCAATTAAAACCGCGACGAGGCAAAAACACATTCCCTTAAACTCATATGTTTCCTTGAATAAGCCTATTTATGACGAAGATTCGGACAGGACTCTTCTCGATGTTATTTCTGGGACTCGAATTACCGATCCGGAAGAACTAATTATCAGCAGAGAAGAATTTGACGACATTGAAGAAAAAATGGGCGAGATCCTGAGTTCTTTAGAGTGGAAAGTACTGATGTCATACTTAGAGGGCAAATCTTATCAAGAGATTGCTGTTGACTTGAGAAGACATGTAAAATCAATCGATAATGCGTTGCAGCGAGTTAAGAGAAAGCTCGAACGATATCTTGAACGTCGTGATGGATAATTTTACATATCTTTTATTTGCTAAAGTACTTGCATTTTATAAAGATTAGTGTTAGACTACGTAAGTGCCTTGAGGTTAATGCTTGTAGCTCGGGAAGATATAGGCCGACGTAGCTCAATTGGCAGAGCAGCTGATTTGTAATCAGCAGGTTGCGGGTTCGAGTCCCATCGTCGGCTCCATTTAGCAAATACTAGCCTTATCGGCTTTTTGCAAAATTTACTGTGCTGTAAAGTGTGCTTCTCTTCGGCATAAAAGGTTGACAGTGTCTATTGCACTTAGCGCAACTGAACAGTTATTATCGCGGGGTGGAGCAGCGGTAGCTCGTCGGGCTCATAACCCGAAGGTCGTCGGTTCAAATCCGGCCCCCGCAACCAAGAAAACTAGACAGCAAAGCTGTCTTTTTTGTTATTAGGTTGCACTTGACTAGGGTTATCATTGGATTTTGTGGCCATAGCCAATGGAACTGGATATCGAACCTTTAGTGAGGAAACGCCTAGGGGCTTGGTGTCAGCTAAGATCTATCAAGGCTTTTTCTTGACAGTCAAATTATCTTGTGATAAAGTGTTTTGAGTAATGAAAAAATACAGCGTCCTACCGTTGTCCGGGAGGTGTTCGTGAATGCGTGTCGGCATTATTTTAGCGTGTACTGATTGCAAGCACCGTAACTATGCTACTATGAAAAATAAGAAAAATAACCCAGATCGCTTGGAAGCTCAAAAGTTTTGCAAGTTTTGCAAGAGTCACACTCTGCATAAGGAAACTAAGTAATTTTTTTTTGCAAAGGTTTAGATGTACGCCAGGGGGCGTTGTCACGGAGTCGATGACTTGGAGTCTGTAAGGATGTGAAGTGATGGGCGAGTTGAAGAAACCGGCCAATACTCAGAGCCAGAAAGATAAGGCGATGGAGTATTTCCGCGGGGTTTTGAGCGAACTCAAGAAAGTTCATTGGCCAAGCCGCAGGCAATTGCTAACCTACACAGTTGTTGTGTTTTTTGCGGTTGCAATTGTATCTATTCTTATGTGGATTGTTGATAGCGGCTTAAGTGCGGCCTTGACTAAGCTGCTGCCCTAAACATATAAAGTTTCAACGGCAGTGTCTGAGGAGGTCCCTGAGAAATGGCAAAAAATTGGTTTGTAATTCATACCTATTCTGGCTATGAGAACAAGGTGAAAATGAATCTCGAAAAACGAGTCGAATCCATGAACATGGAGGAGAAGATTTTCCGAGTTCTTGTTCCCATGGAAGATGAAATTGAATTCAAAAATGGTAAACAAAAGATTACCAAACGCAAGGTATATCCAGGCTATGTGCTCGTTGAAATGGAAATGACGGATGACTCATGGTATGTTGTTCGTAATACTCCGGGTGTAACGGGATTTGTCGGTTCTGGAACGAAGCCTATCCCTTTGTTGGATAATGAGGTTGTTAGTATATTGCAGCAAATGGGAATGGATGAAATTCAGACTCGGGTCGACTTTGATATTAATCAGAGTGTCCAGGTTATTGCCGGTCCTTTCAAGGACTTCGTTGGAGTGGTACGAGAAATCCTTGCAGACAAAGGCAAGTTACGGGTTGAGGTATCTATGTTTGGCAGAGAAACTCCCGTTGAACTTGAGTTCACGCAGGTTCAAAAATTAGATTAAAAGGTTATCCTAATAAGGGGGTGTATTGAAAATGGCAAAGAAAGTAATTGGTTTGGTAAAATTAGCGATCAATGCAGGAAAGGCAACACCGGCACCTCCGGTTGGTCCAGCTTTGGGTCAGCACGGGGTCAATATTATGGGCTTTTGCAAAGAGTATAATGAGCGTACCAAGGATCAAGTCGGGCTTATAATCCCGGTTGAGATTACTGTCTATGAAGACCGTTCGTTTACCTTTATTACCAAAACTCCACCGGCGGCAGTTTTGCTGAAGAAAGCTGCAAATATCAATTCTGGTTCTGCTGAACCTAATCGCAAGAAGGTTGCTTCTGTTCCTAAATCCAAAATTCGCGAAATTGCGGATACGAAGATGAAGGACTTAAATGCAGCCAGCATTGAAGCTGCAATGCGCATGATTGAAGGAACCGCGCGCAGCATGGGAATCGACGTCGTCGAAGGTTAATTTTAAAGAATTTTGTGGGAGGGCTTAGCCCGTGTAACCACAAGGAGGTTAATAGAATGGCAAAAGTAGGTAAGAAGTATCAAGAGGCTGTAAAATCCTTTGATCGCATTGCTCTCTACGAACCAACAGAAGCATTAACAATTGTAAAAAATAATGCTAAAGCCAAGTTTGATGAGACTGTGGAGGCTGCCTTCAAATTAGGTATTGATACCCGTCACGCTGATCAACAAATTCGTGGTGCTATTGTACTCCCGAATGGAACGGGTAAAACTCGTTCGGTGTTGGTATTTGCTAAAGGGGAAAAGGCCAAAGAGGCAGAACAAGCAGGAGCAGACTTTGTTGGAGCAGAAGATATGATTGCTAAGATTGAGCAAGGTTGGTTTGGCTTCGAAGTTGTTGTCGCAACCCCAGATATGATGGGTATGGTTGGTAAATTAGGACGGGTTCTCGGACCTAAAGGCCTCATGCCAAACCCAAAGACGGGGACGGTTACCTTTGATGTAACTCGTGCGATTAAGGAAATTAAGGCTGGTAAGATTGAATACCGTGCGGATAAGGCTGGCATTATACATGCACCAATCGGCAAAGCCTCATTCAGTGTTGAACAACTACTGGAAAATTATCGTGTACTTGGAGAGACTTTGCTTAAGGCAAAGCCTGCAGCTGCTAAAGGTCAATTTATGCGGAGTGTAACTGTGTCCTCTACGATGGGCCCAGGCGTACGCATTAACCCTGCAAAAGCAATCTAACTTACGGTATGCTTGACAGTGTTGGATAAATGGGGTAAACTTATCAGGAATTTAATAAGTCCGCTGTAGAAAGCAGGTGCCGAAAGGCTTAATGACCTGCCGAGGTTGGAAGATTACGCCGAAGATATCTATTTGGCATTCTTAACCTCTGCAAGCGCGGAGGTTTTTTGTTGCTAATAAGTTTATCTAATCGGGAAGGAGGTACACAGATGCTTAACATCGAAGAAAAAGGTCTAATAGTTTCGGAGATTAAAGAAAAGTTTCAACAGTCTTCCGGTATTGTATTAGCTGACTATCGCGGTTTAACAGTTGCCCAAGTAACGCAATTACGTGCTCAATTACGTAAAGCTGGAGTGGAGTACCGGGTTTTGAAAAACAACCTCGTACGTCGCGCTGCTGATGAGTTAGGGGTAGAAGGGCTGGACTCTTATCTTAAGGGACCTACTGCACTTGCTTTTAGTGCAGATCCTGTCGCTCCGGCTAAGATATTAACGGAGTTTGCTAAGGCAAATAAGTTAAAGACATTCCAAATTAAAGCTGGGGTACTTGAGGGAAAGGTTATTGGAGCAGAGGGCGTTAAAGCTCTTGCTGATCTGCCTTCTCGTGAGGTCTTACTGGCTATGGTCTTACGTGGTATGCAAGCTCCTCTTACAGGTATGGCTAACGTTCTTCAAGGTCCTATCCGTAAAATGGGATATGCTTTGGAGGAAGTGCGTAAGCTTAAGGCTGCACAATAAGGTATGTAGAACTTCGATTTATTGAAGTGGATTCCTTTGGAATCAGTGAATGAATTAGTATAAATAAAATGATTATAATTTTAAGGGGGATATTAAAAATGTCTAAAATTAATGAAATTCTCGAAGCCGTAAAAGGCTTAACCGTTCTCGAGTTATCTGAACTTGTAAAGGCTTTTGAAGAAGAGTTTGGCGTAAGCGCAGCTGCTCCTGTAGCGGTTGCTGGTGGAGCAGCTGCTGCGGCTCCTGCAGCTGAAGCTGAAGAAAAAACTGAGTTTGACGTAATTCTCATGAACTGTGGCGCTTCTAAAATTGGAGTTATCAAAGTAGTTCGTGAAGCTACCGGACTAGGCCTCAAAGAAGCAAAAGACCTCGTTGACAATGCTCCAAAACCGGTTAAAGAGAAAGTCTCCAAAGACGAGGCTGAAGCTTTAAAAGCTAAATTGACTGAAGCTGGTGCAACTGTAGACGTTAAGTAATGCTTTTAATTTGAAGGTACTCTCTTCGTGTAGAGAGTACCTTCTTTAATTTGACGACAGGAATCAATGTTTCGGTCAAGCGTAGTAACACCAATATTTGTAAATGTCCAATGATATTAAATCAAATATTTCCTTGACAGAGGGTCTCTGTTTTGGTATACTTTATAAATGTTACCATATGTAAATGGAATTTATTACTTAATCCATCCATGCTATGGTAATAAGTAAATAGCAATAGATAATAAGGAGATATTATCTTTGAAATTGTCGGAATGATATTGAAAGATCATAAACAGTTAAGCGAGGTTCTTTTAAAGGCCTTGCTTTTGGCTGTATATGTCAATATATTATGACCTCAATGAGAAAACCACACTGAGGGGTGAAACGTAAATGTTCTATCCTGTTAAGGTTGGGACACGAGAGCGCTGGAGTTACTCCAGAATCCGTGAGGTTCTCGACATGCCAAATTTAATTGAAATCCAGCAAAACTCCTATCGTTGGTTTCTTGATGAAGGGCTTCGCGATATGTTTCGCGATATTTCGCCGATTCAAGATTTCACGGGCAATCTCGTTCTAGAATTTGTTGATTATAGTCTAGGAGATGCTAAATATCAGGTGGAGGAGTGCAAAGAACGCGATGTTACATATGCCGCGCCACTTCGCGTCAAGGTACGCCTGATCAACAAGGAAACTGGAGAAGTGAAGGAACAGGAAGTCTTTATGGGAGATTTCCCCTTGATGACAGACAAAGGAACCTTCATTATTAACGGGGCCGAACGTGTTATTGTTAGCCAACTTGTTCGCTCACCGGGAGTCTATTACTCAGAGCAAATTGACCCGAGTGGGAAGAAGCTTTACGGGGCTACAGTTATTCCAAATCGTGGAGCTTGGTTGGAGTTTGAAACGGATGTTAATGATAATATCTTTGTAAGAGTTGACCGGACACGTAAACTACCCGGCACGGTTCTGATTCGTGCTTTGGGGTATGCCAGCAACGGTCAAATTCTTGAGTTATTTGATGATAATGAATATATCCGTGCTACCTTAGAAAGGGATAACTCAGAGTCAACCGAAGAAGCCTTGGTTGAAATCTATAAACGGTTAAGACCCGGCGAACCGCCGACGGTTGACAGTGCTCGTTCATTACTCGAAGCTTTGTTCTTTGATGCTAAACGCTATGATTTGGCTAAAGTCGGACGGTATAAGCTTAATAAGAAGCTTGGTCTGGATATCCCTATGGATGTACGACATTTAACCCGTGGTGATATTATTGCCAGCGTACAGCGGATGCTTGCCTTAATGAATGGAGAAGGTCATAGAGATGATATTGACCATTTAGGCAATCGCAGACTGCGTTCGGTGGGAGAACTTCTACAGAATCAATTCCGGATTGGTCTATCTCGTATGGAACGTGTTGTACGTGAACGGATGACAATTCAGGATGTTGAAGTCATTACGCCTCAAGTACTCATTAATATTCGCCCCGTCGTAGCAGCAATTAAAGAATTCTTTGGTAGTAGTCAGTTGTCTCAGTTTATGGATCAGACGAACCCGCTGGCGGAGTTGACTCACAAGCGTCGACTAAGTGCTTTAGGGCCTGGAGGATTAAGCAGAGAGCGTGCCGGTTTTGAGGTTCGTGACGTGCATCATTCTCACTATGGGAGGATGTGTCCGGTAGAGACCCCAGAGGGACCAAACATTGGCCTGATCGGATCCTTGAGTACTTTTGGTCGCATTAATCCCTATGGCTTCATTGAGGCCCCTTACCGTAAGGCGGATAAGGAAGGTGCCAGAGTTACAGATGAGATTCATTATTTGACAGCAGACGAGGAAGAGAAATATATCGTTGCACAGGCGAACGCGCCCCTTGATGAGAACGGCAAGTTTATGGGGGAGAAAATCGATGGTCGTCATGGACCGGATTTTGTGCACGTATCGCCAAATCAGGTTGACTATATGGACGTTTCGCCAAAACAAATGGTCTCCATTGCTACAGCCTTAATTCCTTTCTTGGAGCATGACGATGCGAACCGAGCTTTGATGGGCTCAAACATGCAGAGGCAGGCGGTACCCTTATTGCGAACTGATTCGCCTTATGTAGGTACGGGAATGGAATACAAGGCGGCTAAAGATTCCGGTGTCTGTGCCATCACTAAGCGCTCCGGAGTTATCAAAAGAGCAACAGCTGAAGAGATTATTGTTCTCGGCGATGATGGGATGACAGAGAAGCATAAACTGCTTAAGTATTCCCGCTCTAACCAGGGTACTTGTATTAACCAACGGCCAATTGTTAAGAAGGGCGAGATAGTTGAGTCGGGTCAGATTATTGCGGATGGTCCGTCTACTGACCATGGCGAGTTGGCTTTGGGCAGGAACGTTTTAGTAGCCTTCATGACTTGGGAAGGATATAACTACGAGGACGCAATCTTAATTAGTGAAAAGCTGGTTAGAGAAGATTATTATACATCGATTCATATCGAAGAGTACGAATCAGATGCTCGTGATACGAAGCTTGGACCGGAAGAAATCACTCGCGACATTCCGAATGTCGGGGAAGATGTTTTGAAGGATCTTGATGAACGCGGAATTATACGTATTGGTGCTGAAGTTCGTCCCGGAGATATTCTGGTAGGAAAAGTGACGCCCAAAGGGGAAACAGAGTTAACGGCAGAAGAACGTTTGTTACGTGCTATTTTCGGAGAAAAGGCTCGTGAAGTGCGGGATACTTCTTTACGTGTGCCTCACGGAGAAGCCGGAAAAATAGTTGATGTTAAAGTGTTTACCCGTGAAAACGGGGATGAGTTATCTCCTGGTGTTAATCAACTTGTTCGTGTATATATCGCTCAGAAACGAAAGATATCTGTCGGTGACAAGGTAGCAGGTCGCCACGGCAACAAGGGTGTTATTTCGAGGGTTATGCGTCAAGAAGATATGCCGTTTATGCCGGATGGTACACCGATTGAAGTGGTGTTAAATCCATTAGGTGTTCCTTCACGGATGAACATCGGGCAGGTTCTGGAGACGCACTTAGGAAGAGCGGCTAAGGCCTTGGGGATTCGTATTGCGACTCCGGTCTTTGACGGAGCAACTGAGGATGATATTTTTGAAACTTTAGAGAAGGCTGGCCTTTCCAGCGATGGAAAGACTATGCTCTATGATGGGCGTACAGGAGATCCTTTCGACAGCAAAATTACCGTTGGCTATATGTACGTTCTCAAACTTCACCATTTGGTTGACGACAAGATTCATGCTCGTTCGACAGGCCCCTACTCTTTAGTTACACAGCAACCCTTGGGTGGAAAAGCTCAATTTGGTGGTCAACGTTTTGGAGAAATGGAAGTCTGGGCCTTGGAGGCATATGGGGCTGCATATACTCTGCAGGAAATTCTCACAGTTAAGTCAGACGATGTGGTTGGTCGAGTAAAGACCTATGAAGCCATCGTTAAAGGAGAGAATATTCCTGAACCGGGAATTCCAGAATCCTTTAAAGTATTAATCAAAGAAATGCAGAGTTTGGGTCTTGACGTAAGAGTCTTGGCAGCAGATGATCGGGAAATTGAGATTCATGATACCGATGAGGATATAACGGAAACCGCAAAGGAACTTGGCATCGATTTACATGAAGAACTTCCACTTCCTGCAACTCGCGTAGCTGGTGAGCCAGATCAGGAGGATAACGTTGATGAGGAAGATCCTCTCGATGAGTTGAATGTTGAAGTCCTAGAGGAAGAAGATATAGATCTTGGCGATCTCAATTAGTCCCCGGACGAAAGGAGCGATAAGGATTGCTTGACGTCAATAACTTCGACCGTATGCGTATCGGTTTAGCTTCTCCGGATATGATTCGGGAATGGTCATTTGGAGAAGTAAAGAAGCCAGAAACTATTAACTATCGGACCTTAAAGCCGGAACGTGAAGGTTTGTTTTGTGAAAAAATCTTTGGCCCTACCCGAGATTGGGAGTGTCACTGCGGGAAATACAAGAGAGTTCGCTATAAAGGAATTGTCTGTGATCGTTGCGGAGTTGAAGTAACACGATCAAAAGTTCGCCGCGAGCGGATGGGTCACATTGTTCTTGCGGCTCCTGTATCACATATCTGGTATTTTAAAGGGATTCCGAGTCGTATGGGGTTGCTTTTAGACATGTCCCCACGTGCTTTAGAAAAAGTGTTATATTTTGTTTCATATATTGTCACAGACTCTGGCGATACTTCTTTAATGAAGAAGCAGCTCCTCACTGAAACGGAGTATAGGGAATATCGTGATAAATATGGAGATCGTTTTAAAGCCAGCATGGGCGCGGAAGCGGTTAAAGAATTACTCGCTGAAATGGATTTGGAAAAACTTAATGAAGAACTTCGAATTGAGCTAAAGGAAGTATCCGGACAGCGAAAAATCCGAGCTATTCGTCGTCTTGAAGTTGTAGAAGCTTTTAAGTCCTCCGGCAATCGTCCTGACTGGATGATCATGGATGTTGTACCGGTAATCCCACCGGAACTACGACCTATGGTGCAACTGGACGGTGGTCGATTTGCTACATCGGATCTTAATGACCTCTATCGTCGGGTAATCAACAGAAATAATCGTCTAAAACGTCTATTAGATCTGGGTGCGCCTGATATTATTGTGCGAAACGAAAAAAGAATGCTCCAAGAGGCAGTCGATGCATTGATTGATAATGGCCGCCGTGGTCGTCCTGTGACCGGCCCTGGAAACAGGCCGCTTAAGTCCCTCAGCGATATGTTAAAAGGGAAGCAAGGCCGTTTCCGTCAGAACTTATTAGGTAAGCGGGTGGATTATTCAGGTCGATCGGTTATCGTAGTTGGCCCAAATCTCAAGCTTCATCAGTGTGGTCTGCCTAAAGAAATGGCGTTGGAACTCTTTAAGCCATTTGTGATGAAAAAGCTTGTTAATGAAGGTCATGCACATAATATCAAAAGTGCCAAACGCATGGTCGAACGGGTACGTGCCGAGGTATGGGATGTTCTTGAAGAGGTTATCTCAGATCATCCAGTCCTTTTGAATCGTGCACCAACTCTTCACCGTTTAGGAATTCAGGCCTTTGAGCCAATTTTGGTCGAAGGTCGAGCTCTGCAGATTCACCCATTAGTTTGTACAGCGTATAATGCTGACTTCGACGGCGACCAGATGGCAGTTCACGTGCCATTGTCGGCAGAGGCTCAGTCTGAAGCGAGACTGTTAATGCTCTCAGCTCATAATATCCTTAACCCAAAAGATGGCAGACCTGTTGCCACTCCTACTCAGGATATGGTATTAGGATCCTATTATCTGACGATGCAGAGACCGGGAGCTTTTGGCGAAGGGAAAATTTTCAAGGATTACGACGAAGCTGTTTTAGCCTACGATACTAAAGAGGTTCACTTGCAGGCTAAGATTAAAGTTCGACGTAATGATGGGAAACTGTTGGAGACAACGGTTGGCCGTCTGATATTTAACTCTGTCATCCCTCCTCAAATTGGATATTTCAATGAAGTAGTCGGCAAAAAAGGACTTGCGGATATTGTTGCTAAGACTTATCGTAAGGCAGGCTATGAAGCGACAGCCCAATTGTTAGATGGACTGAAGAGTCAAGGTTTCAAGTTTTCAACCAGAGCAGGTATGACTGTTGGTTTAACAGACATTACCGTACCAAAGGAGAAAACAGAGATCCTCACTGCTGCGGATGCTTCTGTTGCAAAGACGGAATTACAATATCGGCGCGGTTTAATAACCAACGAAGAGAGATACAATCTAGTCATTGATACTTGGGCAAAAGCTACAAAAACTGTAACCCAAGCTTTAATGGATTCTTTAGATGAGTTTAACCCGGTCTATATGATGGCGACATCTGGTGCCCGTGGTAATATTCAGCAGCTTAGACAATTAGCAGGAATGAGGGGACTTATGGCAGACCCTTCCGGACGAACTATCGAGTTGCCTATTAAAGCAAATTTCCGTGAAGGACTTACGGTTCTAGAGTACTTTATTTCTTCTCACGGTGCTCGTAAAGGTCTGGCCGATACTGCCCTAAGAACTGCTGACTCAGGTTACCTGACACGGCGATTGGTAGACGTCTCTCAAGATGTGATTGTACGGGAAGAGGATTGCGGAACCTTAAACGGCATTATGGTCGAGGATATCAAAGATGGCCCGGAAATAATCGAGCCGTTGGTAGATCGTCTTGTTGGTCGTTTTGTCTTAGAGGATCTGCTTCATCCTGAGACCGGAGAAGTCTTGGCTTCGCCGGATACTGAAATGACAGAAGAACAAGCCGCTGAAATTGCACAATGTTGCGAATCGGCAGTGATTCGTTCGGTCTTAACCTGCAAATCACGGTACGGAGTATGTAAGAAATGTTATGGTCGAAATTTAGCAACAGGTAGACCGGTTGAGATGGGGGAAGCAGTAGGGATTATTGCCGCTCAATCCATCGGGGAACCTGGAACTCAGTTGACCATGCGTACCTTCCACACCGGGGGAGTTGCCGGAGATGATATTACCCAAGGTCTTCCACGGGTAGAGGAGCTATTCGAAGCACGTAAACCTAAGGGTCAAGCGATCATCGCAGAAACAGTCGGAAAAGTCTCGATCAGCGAGATTAAGGGACGACGTGAGGTAGATCTTCTCACAGAGGCGGATGAACACATCGTTTATTCTATCCCCTATGGCTCCAGGCTTTGTGTTAAAGAAGGACAGATGGTCGAAGCTGGGGATGAATTAACTGAAGGTAGTATTAACCCTCATGATATGCTTAAGGTCAAAGGACAACGGGGAGTCCAAGTCTATCTATTAGGAGAAGTTCAGCGTGTATACAGACTCCAAGGGGTAGATATCAACGATAAGCATATTGAGGTTATGGTACGTCAGATGCTTCGTAAAGTGAAGATTGACGATGCGGGAGACACAAGCTTGCTTCCGGGTGGGCTTATTGATGTCTTTGATTTCCAAGATGAGAATGCCCGGGCGATTGCAGAAGGCGGAGAACCGGCGGTTGCTCACCCAGTTCTGTTGGGGATTACGAAGGCTTCATTGGCTACCGACTCCTTCCTGTCAGCGGCATCTTTCCAAGAAACCACCAGAGTGCTTACCGAGGCGGCAATCAAAGGAAAGGTTGATCCATTGCTTGGTCTAAAAGAAAATGTGATCATCGGAAAGTTAATCCCTGCTGGAACGGGCATGTTAAGATATCATAATGTAAAAACATTGGATGCAAACGAGACCGAATTATTGACACGTTAGGACTCAAATGCTAAACTACTATAGTGTGATTAAGGGGGAAAGCATTTTGGTGCTTGATGAGACCTTCAAACACGCCAAACAGAAGACAGTTGGGTTAAAGCAAACCCAGCGAGCCCTTGAAAAAGGGCGAGTTCGGCGTGTTTATATGGCCAAAGATGCCGAAAACCATGTGCGTCGACCTGTCATTGAATGGTGCGATAGCCATAATGTCGAGTTGGTCGAAGTTCCTACAATGAAGGAACTGGGGAAAGCATGCGGAATCGAAGTAGGTACTGCTATCGCGGCTATATTGCATGAGTAGATACTAGTCTATACAGCGAATTTTGGAATTGCTTGTTAGATGCTGTGGCAAGCAATTCCTTGTATATTAATTTCACCAGAAAGGAGGCGGAGACATGCCGACAATTAATCAACTTATCCGTAAGGGACGTAGCTCTGTCGCACAAAAATCTACAGCTCCAGCTTTACAGTGGGGCTATAACTCACTTAAACGTAAGCAATATCCCTCAGGAGGATCCCCACAAAAACGGGGTGTTTGTACTAGGGTATATACCACGACTCCTAAGAAGCCTAACTCAGCGCTTCGGAAGGTTGCTCGTGTGCGTTTAACGAATGGAATGGAGGTTACGACCTATATCCCTGGAATTGGTCACAACCTACAAGAACACTCTGTAGTTCTTATTCGTGGTGGTCGTGTTAAGGACATCCCTGGTGTTCGTTATCACGTTATTCGTGGCGCTTTGGATACAACTGCCGTTCAAAAACGTATGCAAGGGCGTTCTAAGTATGGTGCAAAACGTCCTAAGAAAGCCTAAGTAAGACGAACTGTTGAATTGTTAAATATATTGATACAAAGGAGGTTGCCAAATGCCACGTAAAGGATATGTTGCTAAACGGGATGTTCTGCCAGATCCGATTTACAAGAATCAAACTCTGACAAAGTTCATTAATCAGATTATGTTAGATGGTAAAAAGGGAACGGCCGAAGCTATCTGCTATGGCGCATTTAATATGATTCAGGAAAAGTCGGGTAAAGATCCGCTTGAAGTTTTTGGTACTGCGCTAAAAAATGTTATGCCGGTACTAGAAGTAAAGGCTCGTCGTGTTGGTGGAGCTAACTATCAAGTCCCCATCGAAGTACGTGCTGAGCGTCGTACAACATTAGCTCTTCGCTGGCTTGTCGCTATGGCTCGTAAACGAGGCGAGAAGACAATGCAAGAGAAGATTGCCGGTGAATTGCTCGATGCCGCTAATAATACTGGTGGTTCTGTAAAGAAGAAAGATGATATGCACAAAATGGCTGAGGCCAATAAGGCTTTTGCGCATTACAAGTGGTAATTTGAGACACACTTATTTTGACAGAAAGGGGGATTCTCAATGGCAAGACAATTTTCACTAGAGAATACACGCAATATAGGAATTATGGCTCACATTGACGCAGGAAAAACAACAACGACAGAACGTATCCTTTTTTACACCGGACGTGTGCATAAGATTGGAGAAGTTCACGATGGTGCCGCGACGATGGACTGGATGGTTCAGGAGCAAGAGCGTGGTATTACTATTACATCCGCTGCCACAACATGCCAATGGAGAAACAACCGGATCAACATCATTGACACACCAGGGCACGTGGACTTCACAGTGGAAGTCGAACGTTCCCTACGTGTACTTGACGGTGCTGTTGCTGTGTTTTGCTCAGTTGGTGGTGTTGAGCCTCAATCTGAAACGGTTTGGCGTCAAGCGGATAAATACAAGGTACCACGTATCGCTTTTATCAACAAAATGGATCGCTTAGGCGCTGACTTCTTCAGGGGCGTTTCAATGATTTCTGATCGTTTGGGAGCAAACCCAGTTCCAATTCAGTTGCCAATTGGTGTTGAGGAAAATTTCAAAGGAATTGTCGATCTAGTAACCATGAACTCGGTTATCTATACAGACGATTTGGGAACTACAGCAGAACACAGCTCGATCCCTGAGGATTTGACCGAATTGGCCAACGAATATCGGGAGAAGCTGATTGAAGCAGTTTCAGAAACCAGTGAAGAACTCATGATGAAGTACCTCGAAGGGGAAGCTTTGACCGAGCAAGAAATTCGTGATGGTATACGTCGCGGAGTGGTCGGCAACAAGTTTATTCCTGTAATTTGCGGTTCAGCGTTCAAGAATAAGGGTGTACAACCGCTGCTTGACGCAGTTGTTGATTATATGCCATCACCTCTAGACGTTCCTCCAATTAACGGAGTACACCCTGATACCGGTGCTGAAGATAAGCGAACAGCATCGGATACAGAGCCTTTCTCAGCGCTTGCGTTTAAGATCATGGCTGATCCATTCGTAGGAAAACTTGCTTTCTTCCGGGTCTATTCTGGAGTTTTGGGTGCTGGTTCTTATGTCTTTAACTCAACAAAGGGAAAACGCGAGCGCATTGGACGCATACTCCAAATGCACGCTAACCATAGAGAGGATATTCAAGAAGTTCGCTCCGGTGATATCGCAGCTGCCGTCGGTCTAAAAGATACCTCAACTGGTGATACCCTATGTGACGAAAAGAATCCAATCATCTTAGAAAAAATGGTATTCCCAGAACCAGTTATCTCAGTCTCGATTGAGCCTAAGACGAAAGCTGACCAAGAAAAAATGGGTGGGGCACTCGGCCGCTTAGCGGAAGAAGATCCGACCTTTAGAATGCACACTGATATAGAGACAGGACAGACAATTATCGAAGGTATGGGTGAACTTCATCTGGAGATCATTGTCGATCGCTTGCAGCGTGAGTTTAAAGTCCAGTGTGATGTTGGTCGACCACAGGTTGCTTATAAAGAAACTATTCGCCGTACAGTTAAAGCAGAAGGAAAGTTCGTTCGCCAGTCAGGTGGTCGTGGACAATACGGTCACTGTTGGGTCGAACTGGAACCGCTCGAACCCGGTAGTGGTTTCGAATTTGTTAACAAAGTGGTCGGGGGTGTTATTCCTAGAGAATACATCAACCCGATTGGAGCTGGTATTGAAGAAGCGATGCAAAATGGTATTTTGGCCGGTTACCCACTTCTTGACATGCGGGCAACTGTGTATGATGGTTCTTACCATGATGTTGACTCTTCTGAGATGGCCTTTAAGATCGCTGGATCCATGGCGTTTAAATCTGGCGCACTTAAAGCTGATCCTGTAATCATCGAACCAATTGAGAAAATTGAAGTGACCGTTCCCGAGGAATATATGGGAGATGTCATTGGGGATATTAGTTCGCGTAGAGGCCGGATTGAGGGCATGGAAGCACGTGGCAACACACAGGTTGTTCGTGGATATGTGCCGCTTTCTGAGATGTTTGGTTATTCCACCGACTTGCGTTCTGCAACACAAGGCCGAGGGGTCTATGTAATGCAGTTCGACCACTACGAGGAAGTTCCCAAAAACATTGCGGATGGTATTATTGCTAAACGCCAAGGGTCATAAGCGAGGTCGGAGGTACGAAGCACGAATGATTTGAAATTCTTGCTTCCTAACTCCCTGAATTATATAATTTCAAGTATTTTAAAGGAGTGAAAAAAATGGGAAAAGCTAAATACGAACGTACAAAACCTCATGTTAACGTAGGAACCATTGGTCACGTTGACCATGGTAAAACTACAACGACGGCTGCTATTACCGTTGTACTTTCAAAACACGGTGGAGCAGTTGCAACAGCGTTTGATCAAATTGACAAGGCTCCAGAAGAGCGCGAGCGTGGAATTACCATTTCCACTGCACACGTAGAGTATGAAACTGACAATCGTCACTATGCTCACGTGGACTGCCCAGGACACGCTGACTATGTTAAAAACATGATCACCGGTGCTGCGCAAATGGACGGCGCAATCCTCTGTGTTTCCGCAGCTGATGGCCCAATGCCACAAACCCGTGAACACATCCTCTTAGCTCGCCAAGTAGGTGTTCCTAGCATTGTAGTTTGGCTGAACAAAGTGGACATGGTTGATGATCCGGAACTTATCGAGCTCGTCGAAATGGAACTTCGCGAACTCTTAACCGCCCAAGAATATGATGGCGACAATGTTCCCATCATTCCTGGATCAGGTCTCAAAGCTCTTCAATGTGGTTGCGGAAAGCGCGAATGCGAGTGGTGTGGAAAGATCTGGAATCTTATGGACGCAGTTGACTCCTATATACCAACTCCAGCCCGTGACACTGACAAGCCTTTCTTAATGCCTGTCGAGGATGTTTTCACGATTACTGGTCGGGGTACTGTTGCCACAGGTCGTGTTGAGCGTGGTGTGGTTAAGGTCGGCGACGAAGTTGAAATCGTTGGTTTAGCTGAAGCTTCTCGTAAAAGCGTCGTAACCGGCGTTGAGATGTTCCGCAAATTGCTTGATCAAGCTCAAGCAGGAGACAATATCGGAGCACTTCTACGTGGTGTTGAGCGTAAAGACATTGAGCGCGGACAAGTTTTAGCAAAAGCCGGATCCATTAAACCATTCACAAAGTTTACAGGTGAGGTTTACGTTCTTAATAAAGAAGAGGGTGGACGTCATACTCCTTTCTTCCATAACTATCGCCCACAATTCTACTTCCGTACAACTGACGTAACTGGCGTTATCACTCTTCCAGAGGGTACCGAAATGGTTATGCCAGGAGACCGTGTAACGATTGAAGTTGAACTTATCACTCCAATCGCTATGGAAGAAGGACTCCGCTTCGCTATCCGTGAAGGTGGCCGTACTGTTGGTTCAGGTATCGTAGCAAAAATCGCTGCTAAATAATTAGGTCTTGATAAGACTCAAATGACGAGAGGAGACTCTCCTCTCGTCATTGAAGGAAGAGCAAAGCTAGTCGGTGAATTGATCGCTGGATCAAGTAACTACGAATTTATCTAGCCTTTGCCGTCTGACTTCAGGTATGGCGTAAAAGGTTGCTGGTCGAGTGACTCCGCTCGGTCAGGGAATTTTTACGCTCGAAACCCGTATAACGGGAATTATGAGGGGGTAGTTATATCTTATGAGCCAAAAAATCAGAATCCGCCTGAAAGCATTTGATCACAAGACTCTTGACCAATCAGCAGAGCGTATTGTCGAAACTGCTAAACGGACGGGCGCACAGGTTAGTGGACCAATTCCGTTGCCTACGGAAAAAAGTATTTACACGATTTTGCGTTCGCCGCATGTCAATAAGGATTCACGTGAACAATTTGAGATGCGCACTCATAAACGGCTTATTGATATTCTTGAGCCGACGCCTAAAACGGTTGACGCACTTATGCGTTTAGATCTACCAGCAGGCGTGGATATCGAAATTAAGTTGTAATTAGCTGATTTTTTACTAGCATATCGTATTATTATATGATATACTATCGTTATGTTTGTTGCGTGAAACACCCGGCTGCGTGGAGTTGCTGCCGGGTTGATCCAACAATAAAATAAAAAAACATTTTCGTGCTCTGGAGAAATCCGGCGCACTTCAAAGTGTTTAGGAGGTGGCATTCGTGTCAAAAGGAATTTTGGGTAAAAAAATTGGTATGACTCAGGTATTTACGGATGAAGGACGTGTAGTTCCGGTTACTGTTGTTGAAGCGGGGCCCTGTCCGGTAGTTCAGAAGAAAACGATGGCAACAGATGGCTACAATGCTATTCAGGTTGGCTTTTCAATTCTTCGCGATAGCTTGAGCAACAAACCTCAGAAAGGGCATTTCTCAAAGGCTTCACTAAAGCCGATGCGCTATGTTCGTGAGTTTCGTGTTAACGATGTTGATAGCTATGAGATTGGTCAAGAAGTTAAAGTTGATCTATTCTCAGTTGGCGACAAAGTTGATGTTGTAGGCAAATCAAAGGGAAAAGGGTTTGAGGGCATGATTAAGCGTAATGGCGCTAGTCGTGGACCGATGGCTCATGGTTCTAAGTATCACAGACGTTCAGGTTCCCTTGGCGCGAAAGGCCCGGCTCGAGTTTTCAAAGGTCGTGTGCTGCCAGGACGTATGGGTGGCGAACGTGTAACGGTACAAAATCTGGAGGTTATCCGGGTTGATGTGGATAAAAACTTGATCTTGATTAAAGGGGCTGTCCCTGGAGCGAATAAGTCGTTGCTCATTCTGAAGCCTTCTGTCAAGGCGAAGTAACACTGGGAAAGGAGGAATAAGCAATGCCGAAAGTTCAAGTAGTAAATATGCAAGGTGCAGCTGTCGGAGAAATTGAACTCAGTGACAATGTCTTTGGGATCACTCCGAATGTTCATGTTCTTCACTCAGCAGTTGTCTCGCAATTAGCCTCTGAAAGACGCGGAACTCAATCCGCTCTGTTACGCGGCGAAGTTCGCGGGGGTGGACGTAAACCGTGGCGTCAAAAAGGAACGGGCCGTGCGCGTTCTGGAAGTACTCGCTCACCATTGTGGAGAGGCGGCGGTGTAATCTTCGCTCCGAAACCACGTAAATATGGTTTTAAACTTCCTAAGAAAGTCCGTCGATTGGCTTTATATTCGGCGCTTTCATCGAAAGTGTTAGAGCAACAGTTGATTGTCCTCGATGCATTGAGTCTGAGCGAAGTTAAAACACGTGAAATCGTGAAAGTGCTTAAAGCTCTTAATGTTGACAAGAAAGCAATCATCGTAATGGATAATGCAGATGAGGCAGTGCTTCGTTCTGCACGAAATATTGAGGGTGTCAAAGCTATGGATGTAGCTGGAATGAATATAGTAGATCTACTTAATCATGACATTCTTGTGATGACTAAAGCGGCAGTAACTAAAGCAGAGGAGGTGTTAGCGTAATGCGCGACGCACGTGATGTCCTCAAAAGTCCAGTAATCTCCGAGAAGTCAGTAGGGCTTGTCGAAGAAAATAAGTACACCTTCTGGGTAGATCCTGCAGCGAATAAAATCGAAATTAAAGCTGCGGTCGAAAAGATGTTTAAAGTAACCGTGGTTGAAATCCGCACATTATCTGTTAAAGGAAAAATGAAACGGGTTGGAAAATATCAAGGCAAGACATCGGACCGCAAAAAGGCGATTGCTACGCTAAAAGCTGGAGATAAGATTGAAAACTTCGCGGGCCTATAAGCAGCTTGAAGCAAAGGAGGATAAGGAAGACCTATGGCAATAAAGACGTTTAAACCAACCTCTCCAAGTCGTCGTAACATGACTGTTTCGACCTTTGAAGAGCTGACTAGAACTGAACCAGAACGCTCATTAGTCAAATCACTGACTAAAAAAGCGGGTCGCAATAACGATGGCCGTTTAAGTGTACGCCATAAAGGCGGCGGACATAAACGCAAGTATCGTGTTATTGACTTTAAACGTAATAAAGACGGAATTCCTGCTCGTGTAGCGAGCATCGAATACGATCCAAATCGTTCTGCTAATATTGCGTTATTGTATTATCAAGATGGCTTTAAATCCTATATTTTAGCACCGAACGGACTACATGTTGATCAAATCGTTGTATCCGGTCCAGATGCAGACATTAAGGTAGGGAATGCACTTCCACTTCAGAATATCCCGGTTGGTACAGTGTTGCACAACATTGAGATGAAGCCTGGCAAGGGCGCGCAAATGGTTCGCTCAGCTGGTGGATCAGCCCAACTTATGGCTAAAGAAGGTTCGTATGCTACTTTGAGACTTCCATCAGGCGAAATGAGAATGATCCGTATTGAGTGCAGAGCAACAATCGGTGAAGTCGGAAATCTCGACCATGAAAACATTAATATTGGTAAAGCGGGAAGATCACGCTGGATGGGTATTCGCCCAACTGTTCGTGGATCTGTTATGAATCCTTGTGACCACCCACACGGTGGTGGAGAAGGCCGAAACTCGATTGGCCGCAACCCATGTACACCTTGGGGTAAACCTGCACTGGGTGCTAAGACCCGAAAGAAAAAGAATCCGTCGAATCGCTTTATTGTGAAGCGGCGCAGTAAGTAGTCGAAAGGAGGCCCATGAATGAGCAGATCTCTTAAAAAAGGACCTTTCGTCGAAGCTCGTTTACTTGAACGTGTAGAAGCAATGAACGAATCAGGTGACAAGCGCGTTATTAAGACGTGGTCCAGACGCTCAACAATTTTCCCGCAAATGGTCGGACTCACCATTGCGGTTCACGATGGACGAAAACATGTTCCGATCTATGTTACAGAAGACATGGTTGGTCATAAACTAGGAGAGTTTTCGCCTACACGCACCTATAAGGGCCATGCTGGCAGTGAAAAATCCAGCGGCTTACGATAATTCGAGAGGAGGTTAAGGCACATGCAAGCAAAAGCAGTGGCAAAATATGTACGTATCTCTCCTCGTAAGGTACGCCAAGTTGTTAATTTGATTCGTGGCAAGAAGGTCAGTGATGCATTCGCAATCCTTCAGTTTACCGCTAAAGGGTCAACTGACGATGTGACTAAAGTACTGAAATCTGCAGTCGCGAATGCGGGGCATAACTACGACATGAACGCTGATGATCTGTATGTTACAGAAATATGTGTGGATCAAGGACCGACTTTAAAACGTATCAAGCCTCGGGCTATGGGACGTGCTGACCAAATCCGGAAACGGACGAGTCACATAACTGTGGTCGTAGGCGAGAAGAAGGAGGACTAAGCTGTGGGTCAAAAGGTTAATCCCAAAGGCCTCCGCGTCGGAATCATCCGGGACTGGGAAAGCCGTTGGTATGCAGATAAGAACTACATGGAACTTCTTCATGAGGATCTGAAGATTCGTGAGTTCGTCAAAAATAAACTTAAACAAGCAGGATGCCCTAAAGTTGAAATCGAAAGGGCAGCTAGCCGAGTTAAGGTATCTGTTTATGCTGCGAAACCTGGCATTGTTATCGGACGTGGCGGCACAGAAGTCGAAAACTTACGCAAACAACTTGAAGCCATCACTGGCAAGCAAGTAGCTGTAAATATTGTTGAAATCAAAAAGCCTGAGCTTGACGCTCAACTTGTTTCAGAAAACATTGCATTACAACTTGAGAAGCGTGTATCCTTCCGTCGTGCAATGAAACAAACAGTTGGTCGGACAATGAGACAGGGCGCTCAAGGTATTAAAATTCAATGCAGCGGCCGTTTGGCAGGAGCCGAAATTGCCCGAACTGAATGGTATCATGAGGGAAAAGTACCCCTTCACACCTTACGTGCAGATATTGATTACGGATTTGCCGAAGCTAATACCACGTACGGAAAAATTGGTATCAAAGTTTGGATTTATAAAGGTGAAGTTCTTCCCGCCAAGAAGGTCGTCGCTCAGGTGGAAGGAGGAAACTAGATGCTAGTCCCAACCAGAGTGAAACATCGGAAACAACATCGTGGACGCTTAACTGGAAAGGCTACACGAGGAAATAAAATTACGTTTGGTGAATACGGTCTTATGGCAATGGAAGCAGGCTGGATTACTAACCGTCAAATCGAGGCTGCTCGTATTGCCATGACACGTTATATTAAACGTGGTGGTCAAGTTTGGATTAAAATATTCCCGGATAAACCTATTACAGCTAAGCCTGCTGAAACACGTATGGGTAGTGGTAAAGGTTCACCGGAGTACTGGGTAGCTGTTGTAAAGCCAGGCCGTGTAATGTTTGAATTAAACGGCGTAACCGAGGAACAAGCCCGTGAGGCATTACGTCTTGCTATGCATAAACTCCCTATCAAGTGCAAGTTCGTTGCTCGTGCAGATCAAGAAGGAGGTGACGCAAATGAAAACTAAAGATTTCCGTGATCTAACAAATGAAGAAGTACTAAAGGAAATCGACGAGTTCAAAACAGAACTGTTTAATTTGCGTTTCCAGTTAGCAACGGGACAATTAGATAACCCGATGCGAATTCGTGAAGTCCGCAAAGGAATAGCCCGCGGTAAAACGATTCTTCGAGAGCGTGAGTTGAAGATTGAACGTGCCTAAGGCGAGAAAGGAGGCATTCTAACGTGGAAAGAGCCCAACGTAAAGTTCGATCTGGCAAAGTTGTCAGCGACAAAATGAACAAAACTGTCGTTGTGTTAGTTGAAATAACGGAGAGTCATCCGATCTACAAAAAATCAATTACACGAACGAAAAAATATAAGGCTCATGACGAGAACAATGAAGCCCGTATCGGGGACACTGTCACGATCATGGAAACTCGCCACTTAAGTAAAGATAAGTGCTGGCGCGTAGTTGAGATAACTGAGAGATCAGTTGCTCTCTAAATCTGATATTTGTTCGGAAGGGGGTCAATGGAATGATCCAGGTACAAACTAGGCTTAGAGTTGGTGACAACTCAGGGGCTAAAGAGTTGATGTGTATTCGTGTGCTCGGCGGTTCAATGCGTCGATATGCAACGATTGGAGATATTATTGTAGCTTCTGTTAAACAAGCAACGCCTGGGGGCGTTGTTAAAAAGGGAGACGTCGTTAAAGCTGTTGTAGTGCGGACAACGAAAGAAATTCGCCGCAGCGACGGATCCTATATACGGTTTAGCGAAAATGCAGCTGTGCTGATTAAAGATGACAAGAGCCCTCGCGGTACTCGTATCTTTGGACCAGTAGCACGTGAGCTGCGGGATAACTACATGAAAATTATTTCCTTAGCACCGGAAGTTATCTAAGACCCATGATGGGTGGAGGTGAAGAAAGTGGCTGCTACTAAGCATAAGGTACAACCTAATAAGATACACGTAAAAAAAGGTGACTACGTCATGGTGATCAGCGGCAAGGATGCTGGTAAAAAGGGCAAAGTCATTGATGTAATTCGTAAAAAGGGCCGAGTCGTTGTTGAGAAGGCTAATATGGTAAAACGTCATACTAAACCATCTCAAAGCATGCCTCAAGGCGGCATCGTTTCGAAAGAAGCTCCGATGGCCAGCTCGAATGTAATGTTATATTGCCAAGAGTGCAAATCCGTGACTCGTGTGAGCTTTAAGGTAACGGAAGAAGGAAAATACCGCGTATGTAAACATTGCGGTGAGACTCTTCCGGATAAACACTAATCGCGAAAGGAGGGACCTTAGTGGCTCGTCTGCATGATAGATACCTAAACGAAATTGCTCCTGCTCTACAGCAGAAGTTTGCTTATAAAAATGTAATGCAAATTCCTAGAGTTGATAAAATCGTTATCAACATGGGCGTCGGTGAAGCTGTTCAAAACTCCAAGGCTATTGATTCTGCTGTTGGAGATCTTATGAAAATTGCTGGGCAAAAGCCGATCGTTACCCGGGCTAAGAAGTCCATTGCGGCGTTTAAGCTTCGCGAAGGAATGCCCATTGGATGTAAAGTGACCTTGCGTGGTCAACGTATGTATGAATTCATGGATCGTCTTTTAAACGTAGCATTGCCTCGTGTTCGTGACTTCCGCGGTATTTCAGCAAAGGCGTTTGACGGACGTGGCAACTACACGTTAGGAATTAAGGAGCAACTGATCTTTCCTGAAATAGAGTACGATAAGATCGACAAGCTCCGTGGAATGGATGTAGTCTTTGTAACAACGGCAAAAACCGATGAAGAGGCACGTGAATTGCTTCGTGGATTCGGAATGCCGTACCGTGATTAGAGAAAAGGAGGTTCGAGAACGTGGCTAAGACATCAATGGTTGTCCGCCAAAATCGTGGACAAAAATTCGCAGTGCGTTCGCATAACCGATGCAAGCTTTGTGGACGTCCCCATGCTTACATGCGGAAATTCGGAATATGCCGGATTTGCTTCCGGGAGTTAGCTCACAAAGGGGAACTTCCTGGAGTCACGAAGGCCAGTTGGTAAAACATTGTAAGGAAGGGGGACGACTTAAGTGTCAATGTCAGATCCGATAGCAGATTTTTTAACTCGTATCCGCAACGCTGGAATGGTTTACCACGATAAAGTTGAGGTGCCAGCATCTCGTATTAAGAGAGAGCTTGCGGAACTGCTCAAAGCAGAAGGGTATATCAAGGACGTAGAATATATTGCCGACGATAAACAAGGCGTGATTCGTATGTATTTGAAATATGGACCAAATCGCGAGCGTGTTATTACAGGGCTAAAACGGATAAGCCGTCCAGGACTTCGTGTATATGCGAAGAAGGATGAAATCCCTAAAGTTCTTGGAGGACTCGGAATCGCAATTATCTCCACATCTAAGGGGATAATGACTGATAGAAATGCTCGCAAAGAGGGCCTAGGCGGAGAAGTAATCTCCTACATTTGGTAATTTTCAACGGAGGTGCAGTGAATGTCCAGAATTGGCAAGCGCCCCATTGGCATCCCCAGTGGTGTGGACTTCAAAATAGAGAATAACGTTGTTACAGTTAGCGGACCAAAAGGTTCATTAACCAGGGAACTCCATTCATTAATGAACATTTCCGTGGAAAACTCGCAAATCATTGTTGCACGGCCAGATGATCAACCCCTAAGCCGCTCTCTGCATGGACTGACTCGTACCCTGATCGCCAACATGGTGGAAGGTGTTACAAACGGTTTTACGAAGGGTCTCGACATGGTCGGGGTTGGATATCGTGCTGCAAAGCAAGGAAACAAGCTAGTTTTAACCGTAGGAAAATCTCACCCGGTAGAGCTTACTCCTTTTGAAGGAATTGACTTTGATGTCCCGGCACCCAACAAGATTTTGATCAAAGGGATGGATAAAGAGCTCGTAGGTGCTTTTGCCGCTATTGTACGTTCAGAGCGACTGCCTGAGCCTTACAAAGGCAAGGGGATTAAATACGAAGGTGAAATAATCCGTCGTAAGGTTGGTAAGACTGGTGGTAAAAAAGGCGGTAAGAAGTAATAAAAATTAGGCAAGGGCAAAATCTCTTGCCAACGTGAAAGGAGTGTGTTCCCTTTGATAAAGCGCATTGATCGTAAGGCAATTCGCATGAAAAAGCATAAGAGTATTCGTAAGAATGTAATCGGAGTTGCCGAGCGTCCTCGCTTAGCAGTGTTTCGGAGCTTGAATCATATCTATGCTCAAGTAATTAATGACGATCTCGGAGTAACACTTGTTGCGGCTTCTTCACTCGACCCAGAGTTCAAAGCAGCAGAATTGTCAGGCGGAAACACCGCTGGAGCTCAAAAGGTTGGCGAACTGGTTGCGAAGAAGGCTCTTGAAAAAGGAATTACGAAAGTAGTATTCGATCGTGGAGGAAATGTATATCACGGCCGAATCTCAGCATTAGCGGAATCAGCGCGAGAAGCTGGACTTAGCTTCTAAGCTTGGGTAAAGGAGGAATTTTCAAATTGGCGAAGTTCGAAGCTAATAAATCAGACATGATTGAAAAGGTTGTTCATATTGCCCGTGTGGCCAAGGTTGTAAAAGGTGGACGCCGCTTTAGCTTTAGCGCTCTTGTTGTAGTCGGAGACGGCAACGGACGTGTTGGTGCTGGACTGGGGAAAGCTGGAGAAGTTCCTGAGGCAATTCGCAAAGGAATTGAAGATGCTAAAAAGAACCTCATCAGTGTTCCTATGCACGGAACTACAATTACTCATCCTATCATCGGAGTTTTTGGTGCGGGACAAGTAATGTTAAAGCCGGCTTCCAAAGGTACTGGAGTTATTGCAGGCGGAGCTGTTCGTGCAGTTCTAGAGGTTGCTGGAGTTCATGACATCTTAGCGAAGTCATTAGGTTCAGCTAATGCGCATAATATGGTTAATGCGACGATGACAGCCTTAAAATCTCTTAAGCGTCCAGAAGAGATTGCCAAACTCCGAGGCAAGACCGTAGCAGAAGTTCTAGGTTAAGGAGGTTCGGTCATGAAAATCAAAGTGACACTGACAAAGAGCCCAATCGGTTATTCACAAGCACAGCACAAAGTGTTACAAGCACTCGGCTTAGGAAAAGTAGGATCAAGTGCAATTCATGAGGACAGTCCTGGAATTCTAGGAATGGTTCGCAAATGCATGCATTTGGTTACGGTAGAAACACTAGCTCAATAAAAGGAGGTGTGGGTCAGCATGAAACTGCATGAACTAAAGCCTGCTGAGGGATCAACACATGCCCCTAAGCGTTTAGGCCGTGGAATTGGCTCCGGACATGGCAAAACGTCCGGTAAAGGACACAAAGGTCAGAATTCGCGAGCTGGTGGCGGAGTACGTCCTGGTTTTGAAGGTGGACAAAATCCATTGTTTCGCAGGATGCCCAAACGCGGCTTTAAAAATATCTCAAGAAAAGAAATAATTGCATTGAATGTTCGTGACTTAGAACGTTTTGAGGACGGATCTGAAGTTACGATTGAAAGCCTCTTTGAAATCGGTTTAATCAAAGCTGTTAAGGATGGCGTGAAGATTCTTGCAACTGGGGATTTGACCAAAGCTCTGACCGTCAAAATTGACAAAGTCAGCCCAGCAGCGGCAAAGAAGATAGTTGCGGCGGGTGGAAAAGTAGAGGTGGAATAGTATGAGTGTCGATTCCCTGAAGAATGCATGGAATGTAGCGGATCTCAGGAAAAAAATCGGATATACTTTGTTGATGTTCTTGATTTTTAGAATCGGGGCACATATTCCAACTCCCTTTATTGATCGTGAACTTCTAAATCAGATGTTCGGATCAGGAGCCATGATGAACTTTATGGACACGATCTCAGGAGGCTCATTCAAAAGTCTCTCTGTGTTCGCACTTAGCATTACCCCCTATATTACTGCTTCCATCATTCTTCAGCTTTTGACGATCGTCATTCCCACCCTTGAGCGTCTCTCTAAAGAGGGTGACTTTGGACGCAAGAAGATAACGCAGTATACTAGGTATAGTACCGTTGCTCTTGGATTCATCCAAGCCTTTGGTTTAACCTACGGTATACGTGCTGCTGTAAATGTTGCCAGCCCAGCAATGAAATGGCCGACTTATCTACTGATAGCACTTGTACTAACTGCCGGAACAGCCTTTTTAATGTGGCTTGGAGAGGCAATTACCGAAAAGGGGATTGGAAACGGTATCTCTCTAATCATCTTTGCTGGAATTGTTTCTCGTGTTCCTTCTGCACTAGCATCCTTGTGGGAAATGTTAAGAGTTGGAGAGATCAATGCACTGTCGATTATTGGATTGCTCATTATTGTAGTGTTTATTACAGCAGGAGTTATCTATGTTCAAGAAGGGCAGCGTCGTGTAACTGTACAATATGCAAAGAGAGTTGTTGGCCGCAGAGTCTATGGAGGGCAAAGCAGTCATATTCCTCTAAAGGTTAATCAAGCAGGGGTTATTCCGGTAATCTTTGCAATGTCCTTGCTTGCGTTTCCCCAGACAATTGCATCTTGGACGCCAACTTCCGGTTTTGCCAGGTTTGTCAACACATGGTTCAGCATGAATGGCAGTATCACTTCAATCCCTTATCTTCTGCTTTATGGTGCGCTCATCTTATTCTTTACGTACTTCTATACATCTATCACCTTTAATCCGGTAGATGTAGCGGACAACTTGAAGAAGTATGGGGGATTCATCCCCGGCCTCCGACCTGGGCGACCAACGGCAGAATATTTAACAAAAGTATTAAACCGTATAACTCTCGCAGGTGGTTTATTTCTAGCTTTGATTGCAGTCCTACCGACACTAGTTATTGGACTTACAGGACTCAAAAACATCTATTTTGGTGGAACATCCCTTCTGATTGTGGTTGGGGTTGCCCTCGATACGATGAAACAAATTGAATCCCAACTTATGTCGAGGCATTATCAAGGATTTATGAAATAAGAGGAGGAAGAAGAAATGAAGATAATATTAATGGGTGGCCCAGGAGCAGGAAAAGGGACTCAGGCAAGTCCACTAGTAGAGCAGTTTCACTTTCCGCATATTTCTACAGGAGATATGTTTAGAGCAGCTATCAAAGATGGAACTGCTTTAGGTCTTAAGGCTAAGTCTTATATGGATGCTGGTGGCTTGGTTCCTGATGAAGTAACGATCGGGATTGTCGAAGAGCGTTTAGCACTGCCTGATTGTGCAGATGGATTTCTACTAGATGGGTTTCCACGTACACTAGCACAAGGCAGTGCTTTAGCCGATATCTTAGAGCGTCTGGGCATGAAACTCGATGGTGTTATCAACATTGAAGTAGCTGAAGAGGTGTTAATTCCTAGATTAACTGGACGACGTGTATGCAGGCAGTGTGGAGCTTCCTATCACATGGTCTTCAATCCGCCTAAAGAAGAAGGGGTTTGCGGACAGTGTGGAGGAGAGCTTTATCAGCGTTCTGATGACACTGTTGAAACAGCGAAGAATCGCCTAAATGTCTATAACTCACAAACAGAGCCCTTAATCGCTTTCTATGAGGAAAAAGGATTAATTAAGCGAATTAATGGTGACCAACCAATTGATAAGGTACTTCAGGATATTCTGAAAGCCTTGGCCTAATCAGCATGATTGAGCTGAAGAATGCGAGCCAGCTAGTTCTAATGCGTGATGCAGGACGAATCGTGGCTGAAACTCTCGAGTTAATCCGTGAGCACGCTAAGCCTGGAGTTACGACACTTGAACTTGATCGCATGGCTGAAAAATATATACGTGCTCAGGGGGCAATTCCAGCGTTTAAAGGATACAACGGTTTTCCAGCGACGCTTTGCACTTCAGTAAATGAACAGGTAGTTCATGGAATTCCGGGTTTAAGGACTCTAGAATCTGGAGATATTATCAGTATAGATTGCGGTGCGCTTAAAGATGGATTTTTTGGAGATGCGGCTGTGACTCTGCCAATTGGAGAAGTTGGTGCAGACCTCCAAAAACTATTACAAGTCACTGAAGAGTCTTTAATGATGGGTATAGCACAAGTGAAAGTTGGCAATCGCCTTTATGACGTCTCAAATGCGGTTCAAACGCATGTTGAAGCAAATGGGTTTTCGGTAGTGCGCGATTATGTTGGGCACGGGATTGGAAAGGCCATGCATGAGGATCCTCAGATCCCGAATTTTGGCAAACCAGGCCGGGGGCCACGACTCGAGGTTGGTATGGCCTTGGCTATTGAGCCCATGGTAAACATGGGTACGTATGAAGTGCAGACGCTAAAGGATCGCTGGACTGTGGTTACGAAAGATAACCGGCCATCGGCCCATTTCGAGCACACAGTAGCAATTACGGAAAATGGCCTAGAAATTCTAACTCGATGTTAGGTTGGAGGCAGGGAATGCCAGAGGAGGGGTAATTAATTATGTCAAAAGAAGACGTGATTGAAGTTGAAGGCAAAGTCTTGGAGCCGTTGCCAAATGCCATGTTTCAAGTAGAATTGGCTAATGGACACAAGGTGTTGGCACATGTTTCAGGAAAGATTCGGATGAACTTTATTAGAATTCTTCCGGGAGATCGGGTTACAGTGGAGCTTTCCCCCTATGATTTGTCTCGAGGAAGAATCACATACAGGTTTAAGTAATGACCAAAGGGAGGGATTACAATGAAAGTAAAGCCTTCTGTTAAAAAGATCTGTGAAAAATGTAAAATTATTCGTCGCCATGGTAAGGTTATGATTATCTGTGAAAATCCGAAACACAAACAAAGACAAGGTTAATTAGGTTTCGGTTGCGCGGCTGATTGGAGAAAGCTCCAATGCACCGATTTTATATTATTCCAGAACTGAAATAGTGGAGGTGTAAATTTTAGATGGCACGTATCGCTGGAGTTGATTTACCGCGCGAGAAACGCTTAGAGATAGCTCTAACCTATATTTATGGAGTTGGGCTACCTACTTCACATAAGATTCTCGCAAAAACCGGTGTAAGCCCAGATGTCCGAGTTCGCGACTTGTCAGATGACGAGTTAGCCAAACTTCGGGAAGTTATCGATAAAGAGTATAAGATTGAAGGCGACCTGCGTCGCGAAGTTTCCCTCAATATTAAACGTCTTATGGAAATTGGTTCTTATCGTGGCTTGCGCCATCGTCGTGGACTTCCTGTAAGGGGTCAACGCACTAAGACCAATGCCCGCACCCGTAAGGGCCCGGCTAAGACTGTTGGAGCAAAACGTAAAAAGTAATAAGGGGGGATAACCGAGATGGCACGTAAAGTTGTCCGGACAAAGCGCCGGGAACGTAAAAATATTGAAAGTGGAATTGCCCATATTAAATCTACTTTCAACAATACCATGGTGACCATTACGGATACCAGCGGGAACGCACTCTCCTGGTCCAGTGCAGGTTCACTTGGCTTTAAGGGATCTCGTAAGAGTACACCTTTTGCAGCTCAAATGGCTGCAGAAACCTGTGCCAAAGTGGCAATGGAACATGGCTTAAAAGATGTTGAATGCTATGTAAAAGGACCTGGAGCTGGTCGAGAAGCTGCTATTCGCGCTCTGCAAGCTGCAGGATTAGAAGTGAATTTAATCAAAGACGTGACACCGATTCCACACAATGGCTGTCGGCCACCGAAACGTAGAAGGGTATAGGAGGTGTAATCATGGCTAGATATACTGGACCAGTCTGTCGCTTATGTCGGCGCGAAGGAATGAAGTTGTTCCTTAAAGGAGAACGTTGTTATACTGGTAAGTGTGCGATTGACCGTCGTGCTTACGCTCCTGGACAACATGGCCAAGCCCGAGGTAAGAAGCCAACAGATTTTGGTCTTCAGTTGCGAGAAAAACAAAAAGCACGTCGTATTTATGGCGTTATGGAAAAACAATTCCGTAGCTATTTTGACGAGGCTGCCCGCCGCAAAGGGGTAACTGGTGAGAACTTGCTTAGTCTCTTGTCTCGAAGACTAGATAATGTGGTTTTCGAATTGGGATTTGCTTCATCCCGTCCGGAAGCTCGTCAACTTGTTAGCCACGGTCATTTTACCATTAACGGTAAAAAAGTAGATATTCCTTCATATTCAGTACGTGCTGGTGAAGTTATTGCTGTTAAAGAAGGCAGTAAGAGTTCGCCGCGTATGAAACAACTCCTCGAAAACCTGGGTTCTCGAACTGTTCCAGGTTGGTTGAGCTTGGATGCCAATGCTGCTTCTGGAACTGTAGTCGCACTACCAACTCGTGAAGATATTCAACTGCCCATCCAAGAACACCTCATCGTGGAGAAATACTCCCGTTAATGTTGACGTTCAACCCAGCTGGGTAGGATGGTCTGTGTATATCAAGTTCTCGAGAAAGAAGGTGCATTCCGATGTTAGAAATCGAGAAGCCCAGAATCGAGTGTATCGAGCGTTCTGAAGATAACTCCTATGCAAAATTCATTGTTGAACCTCTTGAGCGAGGATATGGAATCACCTTAGGTAATTCTTTAAGAAGGATTCTCCTGTCCTCTCTCGAGGGATCAGCGGTAACATCAGTCAAAATCGAAGGAGTACTCCACGAGTTCTCAACGATTCCGGGTGTTTTGGAAGACGTTACAGACATTATTCTCAATTTAAAGTCTCTTGCCCTCAAAGGCTATACTGATGAACCTAGGGTCATTCGTATCGAGGCACAGGGCGAAGGGGTTGTCACTGCTGGGGATATTTTAACAGACCCAGATATTGAGATATTAAACAATGACTTGAAGATTGCTACATTAGACAAAGATGGCCGTTTATTTATGGAAATGACGGTAGAGCGTGGCCGTGGCTATGTTTCAGCCGACAAAAATAAGAAGCCGGATCATGTCATTGGAGTTATCCCTATTGACTCCATCTTTGCCCCGATTTACAAGGTCAACTATACGGTAGAGGATACCCGGGTTGGTCAGATTACGGACTATGACAAGCTAACCCTTGAAGCATGGTCCAATGGCAGTATTTCACCAGAAGAAGCTACCAGCTCGGCAGCAAAAATCTTAAGTGATCATCTGCGCCTCTTCATGGGTCTCACTGACAAGCTCAACAGCGTTGAGGTTTTGGTAGAGAAAGAAGAGGAAGCCAAAGATAAAATCCTCGAAATGACGATTGAGGAATTAGATCTGTCTGTTCGTTCTTACAACTGCCTAAAGCGGGCGGGAATTAACTCAGTTGAAGAGTTGACTCAAAAAACGGAAGAAGACATGATTAAAGTACGTAACCTTGGTCGCAAGTCTTTAGAAGAAGTGGAATTCAAACTGAAAGACTTAGGTTTGTCTTTCCGGCCGGCTGAAGACTAATTCGGTGCAAAAGGAGGGGAATGTAATTGGCTTACCGCAAGTTAGGAAAAAATACTGGTCATCGCGGGGCAATGTTGCGTAACATTGTCACTTCCCTGTTAAAACATGGACGTATTGAAACGACTGAAGCACGCGCCAAGGAACTAAATGCGATTGCTGAAAAAATGATTTCACTCGGCAAGCAAGGAGATCTGGCTGCTCGCCGTTCAACGATGGCTTATCTCATGGATGAAGATGTTGTAAAGAATTTGTTTGATACTATCGCGCCGAAATATGCTGACCGTCAAGGCGGCTATACTCGGATCATGAGACTCGGCTTACGTCGGGGAGATGCTGCCACAATGGTAATCATCGAACTCGTATAAAATGCGGTACTTTAAGGCCGGGTTGCTTGCAATGGTTGAGCACTCCCGGCCTTTGAGCTGTTTTTAAGGGTCGACCAACAAATGTAATTCATCACACTTACGAATTTGCTCATTGGGCTTGTTGGTTCTTCCACTAAACACCAAAGTAAATTGCGGAGGCTATGCAGAGTATGCGCAACATTCGGTTAAGATTAGCCTATGACGGGACACACTACCATGGCTTTCAGCGCCAAGCTAAGGCATATGGACCTACAATACAGGGAACTCTAGAGTCTGTATGGGCTAAGCTCGTTGAAGAAGAGGTAACACTTGCTATGGCTGGACGAACAGATGCGGGAGTGCATGCCTCTGGACAAGTCGTTAATTATATGACAAGTGCAAGAATTCCTGAAGAGAAAATTCCTAAGGCATTCAATAGTTTGCTTCCAAGAGACATTCGTATACTTGAGGCAGAATGTGTACCCGATGATTTTAATTCACGGTGGTCTGCCAGATGGAAACGATATGACTACTTAATAGATAATAAGTCGATTCCGGATACGTTCCAGCGACTTTATGCATATCATGTTCCTCAGTCTTTAAATGCAGACCGTATGCAGCAGGCGGCTAACTATTTAGAAGGATGTCATAATTTCAAAACCTTCGCGGCTGCCGGTGGAGATAGCAAAAGATTTGAACGAACAATTTATAGATGCAAAGTAAGTCGTGAGGACAAGGGAATGATTAGAGTAAACTGCATTGGTGATGGATTTTTATACCATATGGTACGTATTATTGTTGGAACACTTGTTGATGTAGGAAGAGGTCGTATTCTTCCAGGAGAGATTCCCGACATAATAGCCAGTCAAGAGCGTAGACGTGCTCGCATGGTTGCCCCAGCCCACGGGCTAACCCTTGTGCATGTAAATTATACAAATGAGAGCCCAAGTGCAGTTTTTGAAGAGTTATTCTAGAACTTTCAAAAATAACTTGACATTGTGTTGATTTTTAAATAAAATATCAATATGAGTTTTTATGCCTCGGTTGTGAATTGAGCCCCATGCCCCTGGCATACGCAAGCATGATTGAGCCCCATGCCTGTGAGGAAAAACAGTAAACTTCTAAATTTGGAGGGAAAGTCATGTCCACGTTTTTTGCGAAAGCACAAGACCAGGAGCGTAAATGGTATGTTATTGACGCTGAAGGAATCCCTTTGGGTCGTATTGCTACCGAAGCAGCACGTATCCTGAGAGGTAAACATAAACCGACATTTACCCCTAATGTTGACACAGGGGATCATGTTATTATTATTAATGCTGCAAAGTTAGTTTTAACTGGAAATAAATTAAACGACAAATTGTATCGCCGTCACTCAGGTTTTCCAGGCGGATTAAAAGAAATACCTTACAAAAAATTAATGCAAATTATGCCTGAACGAGCTATGGAACATGCCGTGAAGGGAATGCTTCCTCATAACAAGTTGGGCGCCCAAATGTACACTAAGCTAAAAGTGTACAAGGGGGATACTCACCCTCACCAAGCTCAACAACCTGAAATTTGGACAATTCAGTAGGAAGGAGGACGAAAAACATGGCAACTAAATTACAATATGCAGGGACAGGACGACGTAAAAATGCAATTGCGCGTGTTCGTCTTATTCCAGGTGAAGGGAAATTCATCATTAACAAACGCGAAGTATCTGAGTACTTTGGCAAAAAGACTTTGGAAATGATTGTTCAGCAACCATTTAATATTACTGACACACTTGCTAAGTATGATGTTATTGCTCTAGCTCATGGAGGCGGCACTACAGGTCAAGCTGGCGCAATTCGTTTAGGTATTGCTCGTGCTTTGCTGAAGGCTGATGCTAGTCTTCGTCCAAGTCTCAAGAGAGCGGGTTTCCTTACCCGTGACCCACGTATGAAAGAGCGTCGCAAATATGGCTTGAAGAAAGCTCGTAAGGCGCCACAATTCTCGAAACGTTAATCGTCTGAGAAACATAGATCCCTCAACCGAGCATGGTTGGGGGATTTTTTGTTTTATTCCGACCCATTAGGGTGAATTGATAAAATGGGGCTATAGAGGAGGGTGAAATTTAACATTGAGAAATTAAAAGTTTTGTGAGTTTTATGACAAGCTAGACGAATAATCTAGAGTTCTTCCCCATAAGGTAAACACGGAATAAACTAGGGGGGGAATAGAGATGAAACCGATTTGGGTTGTTAGTATGAAACGACGTAAAATCTTAATTGGCCTGGTGCTAACGTTTTTTGTAGCGGTAACACTGGCAGTTGGATTTCGAGGACAAGACCAAGAAATTTGGAGTTGGACGTTGGGGGATCGTGTTGTAGTGATCGATGCCGGTCACGGAGGAGTTGACCCAGGGGCAGTCGGCATAAGCAAGGTTTTAGAAAAGGATATAACCTTAGGTGTATCCAAACGATTACAGGTTTTAGTTCAGCAAAGTGGTGCTAAGGCAGTTATGGTTCGTGAGGACGACCGAGATTTAGGTACCTCACAAGGACTTTTAAAACGTAAGAGAGAAGATTTAGCCCAACGCATTCAGTTGGCTATGGATACTCAAGCAGAAGTCTATCTAAGCATTCATGCAAACAGCTTTCCAGATCCAAAGTTAACAGGAGCACAAACCTTTTATCATTCCGATTCTCCGGAAGGGAAGCTTCTAGCACAATTCATTCAGCAAGAACTAAATAGTATGACAAATACCAAAAGAGTTGCTAAAGGTAATCAAGATATATATGTCTTAAAAAAGGCAAAGCAAGCAGCTGTTACTGTTGAACTGGGTTTTCTTTCAAACCTTCAAGAAGAGCAGTTACTGACAAATCCAGAATACCAGCAAAAATTGGCAATTGCTATATTCCAAGGTCTAAGTATCTATTTTAGTAAACAAACAGAGACTAATCAACGTAAATAAGAAATGGTGAATAAGAAATTTTGTTGAATATTGTTAGTTTTTGCAGGGAAACTATTTTCTTTCGCGAATGTCTAATAGAGATATTGAATAGCTATTCTTTGAAAGTAGGGGGATTCGTGGATATTTTACCCATATTGTTATTATTACTTGGAGTTGGTTTTATTGTTTTAGGTTGGCGTTGGCAGAATCCGCCCAACGAAGAAGCAATCACAGCTTTGAAAGGGTTAGCTTATTTGAAGAGAGAAATCATTAGAGTTCAAGATCATGTCTATGATCTTGAAGGGAAACTTCTAGAGTCAAAAGTAAAACAAACTAAAGATGTTGAACAAATAGAAGCTATGCTTAAAGAAAAGGAAGATGTTTTGGGGGTACCAAGCCAAGAGAAACTTAAAACTCCTTCAAGAGAAATTAGCGTCCCCAATGACATTTATGTTAGAGAGAAAGTAAAAAGTGCCGAAGCTGATCCTGTTCCGAGTCCTAATCCTAATCTCTCCCCAAAATATCAAGAAGTATTAGAACTTGCAGCCAGTGGGCAAAGGATACCGGATATTGCTTCCCGCTTGTTGTTAAGTCAAGATGCCGTAAAGATGGTTCTGTCAATGCAGCCAAATGGAGGTAAGAATAATTGAAAGTAACACGATCCTTTTGGCTAGGCTTAGGTTCCGGACTTATCTTAAGTGCCATAATCGTAGTGTTCGTTTCTCCTCACCTTAGACTTAATGAGCCATCAAATGTACAAACAGGTATTCAATCCCATACGCAATCGGATATCCAATCTGACAATCAATCCGATCAAAACTCAATGGTTTCAAGTTCAAATACAGAACAGCCATCAGATATTGATCCTCCACAACCAATTAAGACCTCGGAGTCAACACCAAATGACAGCTCCACGAAACCTCAGAGTTCTGCCCAAATAGAGCGAGATTTTGTTATCCCAAAGGGAGCAAATGCTGAAAGAATTGCTGAGTTATTATTTTCAGAGGGTTTTATTCTTGATAAAACTGATTTCTTAAAGGAAGCGCGTCTAAAGCGAGTAGAGCGAAAGTTTCAAGCAGGAACATTCAAATTGTCCGTTGGTCTAACTGTAGAAGAAATAATTAATCGATTATTGAAATAGTAGAAATTTACTCTAGCTGTCAAAACCCAGCTTTAATAAGTCTATGCTTGCAAAGTATTTGCAAGCTTTTTTGTTTTTGGGGAACATTAGATATATAAGAAAGGGCAATAGTAATCAATCATTGGTTCAGAGTCGCCACAAATCATGGAATAAATAATTTAAGTTAGGAAGTATTAAAGCAATGCAAAAAAAAGTAGTTAGAATTATTGGGGTTCCCATTGATTTAGGTGCTGATCGTCGTGGAGTAGATATGGGGCCAAGTGCTATTAGATATGCCGGATTAAACGCCAGATTAAAACGTTTAGGTTGGATTGTCGAGGACTATGGTAATATCGACGTTCCGGTTCCGGAGACGAGAGAAATAAAGGATAAAAAGCTAAAATACTTGGAGGAGATTGTACAAATTAATGAGCAACTTCATCTTATTGTCGCTAAAGCAAAAAAGGATGGTGTTATCCCACTGATTCTTGGTGGAGATCATAGTTTAGGTATTGGAACAATAGCAGGGCTGGCTTTAAGTGAACAGTCCTTTGGACTAATCTGGTTTGACACCCATGGAGATTATAATACCCTCGATACAACAGAAAGTGGCAATATTCATGGTATGCCCTTAGCAATATCTAATGGACTGGGGGCTCCTGAATTAACAAGAATTGGTGGGAATAAGAAAAAGTTGAGAGAGGAAAATACAGTCATTATTGGGGCTAGGGAAATGGATCCCCAGGAAAAAGAATTACTTCGCAGATCCAAAATTAAGGTTTTTACAATGAGAGATATAGATCAGATAGGAATGAAGGAAGTTGTATCCCAAGGAATTAGAATTGCTTCCCAAGGAACGGATGGAGTACATATAAGCTTCGACTTAGATGTCATTGATCCAGAGGAAGCCCCTGGAGTTGGAACTCCGGTACCGGGGGGCATTACGTATCGAGAAGCACATTTAGCCATGGAACTTTTAGCAGACTCGGGGTATATATCAAGTATGGATGTTGTAGAAGTGAATCCAATTTTAGATAATCACAATAAAACCGCTAAATTAGCTGTAGGGCTTATTTGTTCTGCATTTGGAGAGCGAATTTTCTAGACAATTCTTGCCAGTCATCTAGGTCTGGGTTAAAATAAATTTATAATCCATATTGTCTGAAACTTTTAGGGATTGAAAAGCGTATTAGAAGTAAAAGGTTTGGCCGATTAGGAGAGTATCTTAAGGCGTGCCGCGCCCTCTGGATAGGAGCCTAAGAAAATGGAAGATGCCGAAATCATTCGGCAAATACTAGCTGGTTGCCACGAACAATATGCTGTCCTCGTCGAACGGTATCAGGAATCGTTGATTCATTTCTTGCGCCGAATTCTGGGTTCAGAGGAGGATGTATTAGACTGTGCTCAAGAGGCATTTTTAGCAGCCTATCGAAATCTTAATCGGTACTCGAAAGAATATCCGTTTAGAGCATGGTTATATGCCATTGCGCGGAATAAGGCCCTTGATCTGCATCGAAAAAGGCGTAAAGAGATACTTATAAGTATTGACGAGAACCTGGTTGATCATCAACCGTGGCCTGAGGATATTTTAGTGGAAAAGGAACAGGCCAGCATGTTAGCTGATGTCTTGCTTGAACTTCCGGAACAATATACACAGGCGCTCTATTTGCGTTATCATCAGGAACTTTCCTACAAGGAAATAGCTCTTGTGCTAGAGATTCCGGTAAGTCGAGTTAAGACTTATCTACATCGGGGTAAAGAAAAGTTGCGGCAGTGCTTAGAAAGGAGGGAAATCCATAGTGGAGAAGGAAAACCTGCAATGGAGTAAATTATTTACAGATAAACCAATACCCAAAGCAACCTTAGACTTTTTTCAGGCTCAGCTTATGGCTCAAATCGTGGCAAATCCTGTTGATTTTAGAGGTGAGAGTCAGCTTGCTGCGCGCAGGAAATGGGGGTTGGGGTTAGCTTTTAGCTTAATGATTACAGGAGTGTTGTGGACAGTTCTCTGGTTTGGAAGCGAAGTAGTTTTGCAAGGTTTAGTTTTTTTGATCAAAATGTTTGCTGGAATACCTTACGGTTCAGAACTTCAACAATTAGGATTGGGGGTCTTAGGGAACCTAATATATTTTGAAGACCTAAGAAACATGCTAAATCTCTTCTGGGGAGTTGTTTCCTGGCCTTTACTTGGGGTACTGTCTATCATTGCCGTATTTAGAGTTCCAAATAATGTATATAAGAAATCGACCATCAAAGAGGCATAAGGCCAGGAAATATTTAAATAAGCAGGTAGAAATTAAAATAAATAATAATTTTGAAACAAAGCACACTCTTGCTACTCACCTTGGTGATGGATTACCTTACAGATAATGAATTTGGAAGAGAGATGGGTTGCTTATGGATGCAATTAAAGCATTTTTCAGAGATCAGGCCCAGCGTTTAAGCAGAGAAGTATGGGAAGTTGCCCGTCAAATTGGTGAGCGACCTGAGCTTGGTTATAAGGAATACTTTGCATCTGCAAGCTTATGCTCTCTTCTTACCAAACATGGGTTTCATGTAGATTGTGGAATTGCTGGAATGGAGACAGCCTTCTTGGCAAAATTCAAGGGTAAATGTTCCGGGCCTACTATTGCTTATCTGGCTGAATATGATGCTTTGCCTGTGATAGGGCATGGTTGTGGACATAATCTGATAGGAGCGGCCAGCGCTGGAGCTGCCATAACTTTAAGCAAGAGTTTAGAATTAGGCGGGGAGATTCTAGTTATTGGTGCTCCTGCTGAAGAGACGAGTGGGGCAAAAGTAACTTTGGTGGAAAAAGGGATTTTTGAAAATGTTGACGTTGCGATGATGTTTCATCCAGGCAGTCAGAATGTTCCTGTCATTTCCAGCCTAGCCTTAGATGCCTTGGAGTTTACATTTCACGGGCGCTCTGCTCATGCGGTTGCAGCATCTAATTTTGGCATTAACGCTTTAGACGCCATGATAAATTTCTTTGTCGGTATCAATGCTCTAAAGAAGCAAGTCCCCCATGATGTGAAAATTAATGGGATTATAACAGAAGGGGGAACTGCCCCCAATATTATTCCGGAACGTGCTGTTTCTCAATTTTATTTGCGTGCTCGAAAGCGTAAGGATTTAGATGACTTGCGTGAGAAAGTAATTCGTTGTGCCGAAGGTGCAGCGTCTATGGTATCTGCAAAAATGACTTGGCAAAAATTTGAATTCTCATATGATGAAATGCTTACGAATCTTTCATTGGCCGAATGTTTTACTCGTAACCTTGAGGAAATGGGTATTGATAAGATAGCCTCACCTCAGATTGCTATGGGTTCTGTAGATATGGGCAACGTTAGCCGAGTTGTTCCGTCAATACACCCATATTTGACCTTGGGAACAGGTAATGAGATCCCGCATACCCGAGAATTTGCCGATGTGTCACTTTCGTCAAATGGTGAAAGTTTAGTCTTGTTAGCTATGCAGGCGCTGGCTTTTACCGGTTGGGATGTTTCAAGCAATAAGAAGTTGCTGCAGCAGATTAAACGAGAATTTAGTTCGCTGACTCATCGATAAGCATAATCTTGTGTGGAAAATGGAATTATAATTTTATCTATTTGGTCATAAGAGAAGGATAGATTAATGTAATTTAAGAAGGGGAGTCCCCTTTCTTTTTTTCGATAGTGGTTGAATGTTTATGCAACTAAATGTATAATTATTAAAAAGATGACTATAGAGGGAAGGTTCATACTATGAAAGTCGGTATTCTAGGCGCAACAGGATATGCAGGACAGGAATTGGTACGCTTATTACATCGTCATGAAGAGGTGAAGGAGTTATATCTTGGATCCTCTAGTGTAGCTGGAGAAAACTATGATTCAATATATCCACATTGGTTAGATCAAAATATTGGAATTTTAGAAGATGAAAATATACCTGACATGGATGTGCTTTTTTGTGCTCTTCCGCATGGATTGACAGCAGAAAGAACCAGCGCCTTCTTAGAGCGCGGAATTAAAGTAATTGATTTGGGTGCGGATTTCCGATTGCAATCAGCTGAGAGTTACGAGGAATGGTATAAAATAAAACATCCTGCTGCTGAGTTACTCAAAGAGGCAGTTTATGGTTTGCCGGAACTTTATCGTCAAGAGATTAAAGGAAAATCTTTGATTGCTAACCCGGGATGCTACCCGACTGCAACTTTGCTGGCACTTGTTCCCTTACTTCGTAAGCGATTGCTTCAAACAGAGTATTTAATTATTGATGCCAAATCGGGTGTATCGGGAGCAGGTCGAGGAATCTCTTTAGGAATGCACTATAGTGAAGTTAATGAAAACTTTAAGGCCTATGGGGTTGCAAGCCATCGCCATACGCCAGAAATAGAACAAGAACTCTCTCGTGCAGTAGGTTCGCCGCTAACAGTCAGCTTTACACCACATTTAGTACCCATGACCCGCGGCATGCTGGTGACCATTTATGCTAAGGTTTCCGAAGGGGTAGGCGAAGAAGAATTACGAAGTTGCTGGCAAAACCAGTACGAGAACGAGGAATTTGTGCATCTTTTGCCGCCTGGAACCTGGCCACAGACAAAGTTTTCTAGCGGAAGCAACCATGCCTTTTTACAGCTGACCTTAGATAAAAGAACAGGAAATGTGGTTATTGTCTCTACCATTGATAATCTGTTAAAGGGAGCAGCAGGTCAGGCTGTACAGAATATGAACCTTGCCATGGGTTGGCCAGAGGCACAAGGGCTGAAAGGTACAGCCTTATGGCCCTAATCGGTTCTAGTTAATTTAAGAATTGCTAAAGGAGATGTGGTTAAGTGGATGATACAAAGAAAGCTTGGAAGTTGATTAACGGTGGTATAGCTGCCCCAAAAGGGTTTTATGCAGTCGGTGTCCAAGCTGAAATAAAATATAAAGACAAGTTTGATGTAGCCCTTATTTTTTCCGATGTGCAAGCTCAGGCAGCGGGAGTATATACCCGTAATATTGTTAAAGCCCATCCCCTTTATTTAACCCAGCGTCATCTAGAAAATGGATTAGCTCGAGCTATTGTTGTCAATAGCGGAAATGCCAATGCCTGTGTTGGAGAATTTGGTGACCAAACTGCCCAGGCAATGGCTGAAGTAGCAGGGACTTTTTTAGCAATACCAACCGAGGATGTGCTTGTTGCTTCAACTGGCGTAATTGGGGTTAAGATGCCGATTGATCGAGTCTTGAATGGTATACGGGTGGCTAGTTCCTTGTTGCTCAATCATGTTGTCAAGGGAATCCGTGGTCAGAAGGAGGAAGCAGATCAAGCAGCACACCAAGCCGCTCTTGCTATTATGACAACGGATACCATGGTAAAGGAATATGCCTATGAGCTCACTTGTTCTCAGGGCGGAGTCATTCATTTAGGGGCAATTGCCAAAGGATCAGGAATGATTCACCCTAACATGGGGACAATGTTGGGGTTCATAACAACTGATGCCTTGCTTCCTTCGGAGGAATTGCAACAGATTCTGCGGGAAGCGGTTGATGAAAGCTTCAATATGGTGACTGTTGATGGGGATACAAGCACAAATGATATGGTTCTTTTAATGGCTAATGGAGCCTCAGGGATCACTCTGAACGGGGAAGATAGAGCCAATTTTGTGCAAATGGTTAATGCAATGTGCATTGAGCTTGCCAAAGATATAGCCCGAGACGGAGAAGGGGCCAGCAAGTTAATGGAAGTATCAGTTTCGGAAGCTAAAACGAAAGAGGATGCGCGTAAAATTGCTCGGAGTATTTGTGGCTCTAGTTTAGTTAAGGCAGCGCTTTTTGGAGAAGATGCGAACTGGGGTCGAATCTTGACAGCTGCCGGATATTCGGGAGCAGAATTTGATCCCAATAAGGTTGATGTCTATTTAGGAGATCTTATGGTTGCTCAGGGTGGAAAAGGAATTGACTTTTCTGAAGACAAGGCTAAAACAATTTTAGAATTAAAAGAGGTCAAAATAAGTATAAATCTTCACGATGGGAGAGAAGAGGCAACAGCATGGGGTTGTGATCTTACCCACGAGTATGTGACTATAAATGGGAGTTATAGAACTTAATTCAGAGATATTGAAACAAGGCTAATGCTAATTTTAAAACTGACCTTGTGGAGATAAGAATTATCACTAGAAAAAAGAAGTTAAAAAGTCATGATTCGAAGTTGGAGGTGGAAGAAATGACCCCGATGGAACAAGGATTAGGAAAAGCCCGTGTTTTAGTAGAAGCCCTTCCCTATATCCAGAAATTTGCGGGAAAGACCGTGGTGATTAAGTATGGGGGCCATGCTATGGTTGATCCTGTTTTGAAAGAGTCGGTAATGTTAGATATTCTTCTTTTACATTCTGTAGGAATTCGCCCGGTTCTTGTACATGGTGGAGGACCGGAGATAAATTCTATGTTGAAGAAGGTCGGAATTGAAAGCCAATTTGTCCAAGGATTAAGAGTAACAGATGCGCAGACTATGGAGATTGCCCAAATGGTCTTACTCGGCAAACTAAATACAGAGATGGTCTCTCTTCTCAATCGTTTTGGAGGGAAGAGTGTGGGGTTGTCCGGGAAGGATGCCAATCTGCTTATGGCTGTTAAGAAACCGATGCAGATGCCTAACAGTTCAGGGAAAATGGAAGATATTGATTTAGGACTTGTGGGCCAAATTCAAAGTGTTACCCCGGATATTTTAAATACTTTGCTGGGACAGGGTTACATTCCAGTCATCTCTCCGGTTGCCAGTGGGGAAGCAGGGGAAACCTTCAATGTTAATGCCGATACTGCAGCGGGGAAAATTGCTGAAGCCCTTAAAGCTGATAAACTGCTGCTCTTAACGGATGTGCGTGGAATCCTAAGAGAGGTTTCTAATACAGATTCTCTAATTTCAACGATTTCCAGGGGGGAAGTAGAAACCCTGAAAGCTCAAGGGATCCTGAGCGGAGGAATGTTGCCTAAGGTTGAATGTGCAATCTCGGCCTTAGACGGCGGAGTTGGCAGTGTACATATACTGGATGGGCGGCTAAGTCATGCAATTTTACTGGAATTGTTTACAGACGGTGGAATTGGCACGATGTTCAAAGGGGATGCTTGAGAGACTTATGTCAATTTCGAGATGGATTTAAAGGATAGGAATTTCGCGATTGGGGGTTATGATATGTTAGAGGGTATTACAACTGAAGCGATTGTAGAGCGAGGAAAAAATGTCGTAATGAATACCTATGGCCGTTTACCCATGACCATGGTCAAAGGGGAAGGGGCTTGGGTTTGGGATTCGGATGGCAAGCAATATTTAGACTTTGTGACGGGTTTGGCCGTTAATTCCCTGGGGCATAGCCACCCTGCGATAGTCCGCGCTATTGAAGAGCAGGCTAAAGAAATATTGCACACTTCAAATATTTACTGGATTCCAAATCAAGTTGCTTTGGCAGAACGGTTGGTGAAGCATTCCTTTGCCGATAAGGTATTCTTTTGCAATAGCGGTGCTGAGGCTAATGAAGCAGCTTTTAAACTTGCTCGCAAATATGCTAAGAAGAATTTTGGGGAGCACAAATATGAGGTAGTTTCACTGGAAAACTCCTTTCACGGGCGAACATTAGCTACCCTTACCCTTACTGGTCAAACAAAATACCAGCAAGGATTTAATCCCCTCCCTAATGGCTTCAGCTATGCAGCCTTAAACGATATTGAAGATTTACGGTCAAAGATTAATAATAATACCGCAGCAGTTTTTATTGAGCCTATTCAAGGCGAAGGAGGAGTGATCCCCGCTTCGGTTGAGTTCCTTCAAGAGGCACGGACTTTATGTGATCAGTTTGGAGCGTTGCTGATATTTGATGAGGTTCAGTGTGGTGTCGGACGAACCGGAAAGCTCTTTGCCTATGAGTGGAGCGGAGTGGTTCCGGATATTATGACTTTAGCTAAAGCTTTAGGGGGCGGAGTGCCGATAGGAGCAATGTTAGCTACCGATAAAGTAGCTCAAGCTTTTCAGCCCGGAGACCATGCTTCAACCTTCGGAGGAAATCCGCTAGCCACGGCAGTAGGTTGTGCTGTCTTAGATATAATGCTCGAAGAGGGTTTCTTTGAAGGAGTTAAAGAACGTTCCGAGTATTTTCGTCAAGGACTCGAGGACTTAGCCCAAAAATATCAAACAGGTGGATCGGTTCGAGGCCAGGGATTTATCTTAGGATGGCCGGTTTCTAAGCTGGGCCCGGAAATTGTGGAGACTTGTTTGCAAAACGGACTGCTAATCAATTGTGTTGGAGGAAAGATCTTACGTTTCCTGCCCCCTCTTATTGTAGAAAAACCAGTCATTGATAAAGCCTTAGGAATTTTAGATGATGTCCTAGCTAAAATCTGGTAGAAAATCGACTATCAGGGATCTGAGCAAGGGCTGAAAAGTTAAGAATCTTTTAGATAGAGGGTCAGAGGAGGGATGGGAATGAAAGCAGCATTGGTACTTGAGACCGGGAAAATTTTATTGGGAGAGTCTTTTGGAGCAACAGGAGAGTCTTTTGGAGAAGTTGTCTTTAACACGGGAATGACTGGTTATCAAGAAGTGTTAACCGATCCGTCATATGCGGGGCAAATAGTGTGTATGACCTATCCACTGATTGGCAACTATGGTATCAACAGAGTTGATGATCAATCGGAAAAACCCCAGGTGCAAGGCTTTATAGTAAAAGAAGCTGCTCGTAATCCAAGTCATTGGCAAATGGAAAAAAATCTTTCCAGGACATTGGCACAATCTGGAGTTGTGGGGATTAAGGGAATTGATACTCGTGCGTTAACTCGCATTATACGAGAACACGGAGTATTACGCGGGATAATTACTACGGAATTAGAAGGTTTGCAGGAAATCGTCTCGCGCTTAAACAACTTGTCTGTTCCGACGGATGTTGTAGCGAGAGTCAGTACCTCAAAGACCTATACACTCCCTCCTATGTCAATGGAGAAAGAGATATTGCATGTCGTGGTTATGGATTTTGGAATTAAGAGAAACATTTTGCAGGCAATGCAAGAAAGTGGCTTTCGTCTGACGGTTGTTCCCCATAATACCCCCACCGAGAAAATCCTAAATCTGCAACCAGATGGTGTCTTTCTCTCCAATGGGCCAGGGGATCCAAAGGAGGTTGCAACAGGGATAAAAACAATTCAAGGATTAGTGGGTGAACGTCCTATCTTTGGCATTTGTTTAGGGCATCAGCTCTTATCCCTGGCCTTAGGGGGAGATACATATAAGATGAAGTTTGGACATCGGGGCGGTAATCAACCGGTACAAGACTTAACGACTAAGCGAGTGACTATTACTTCGCAGAATCATGGTTATGCTATTTCAGAAAAAAGTTTGGAGCAAACTCCACTCTATGTAACCCATCGCAACCTTAATGATCAAAGTATTGAAGGGGTAAAACACCGTGATTTACCTGTCTTTTCAGTTCAATACCATCCGGAAGCCGGGCCCGGACCCAGTGAATCCCTCTATCTTTTTGATGAATTCGCACAATTGATGCAGGAATGGAGGGCTGGTTATGCCTCTTAATCCGGCGTGGAAGAAGGTTCTTGTCATTGGATCCGGTCCAATAGTTATTGGGCAAGCAGCTGAATTTGATTATGCCGGGACTCAAGCCTGCAGAGCCCTGCGTGAAGTAGGTCTAGAGGTGGTGCTGGTTAATAGTAATCCTGCAACCATCATGACGGATGTTCAAACTGCTGATATTACCTATATTGAACCATTGCTGCCCGAAGTATTGGAAAGGATCATCAGCAAAGAGCATCCGGATGCTTTGTTGCCGACCCTGGGAGGGCAAACAGGTCTAAACCTGGCCATGGAACTGGAGCGTAAGGGGATTTTAGAACGTTACGGAGTAGATCTTATTGGTTGTAACTCTGAGACGATTTACAAAGCAGAAGATCGTGATGCCTTTAAGGAAACCATGGTTTCTCTTAGGGAGCCCGTAGCCGAAAGTGTCATCGTAAATAGTTTAGAAGAAGGGGAGGCCTTTGCTCGTAAGCAAGGTTTTCCGCTGATTGTTAGGCCGGCTTATACCCTGGGTGGGACAGGCGGGGGGATTGTTAAAACCTCCAAACAATTAGAGGAAATTTTGCAAAAAGGACTGCAGGCCAGCCCCATCGGCCAGTGCCTCTTGGAGAGAAGTGTTGCCGGTTGGAAGGAAATTGAATATGAAGTCATGCGAGATGCTGCTGATAATTGCATTACAATCTGCAACATGGAGAATATCGATCCGGTAGGAATACATACTGGGGACAGTATCGTAGTTGCTCCATCACAGACCTTGACAGATGTTGAGTACCAGATGCTGCGGGCTTCATCCTTAAAGATTATTCGAGCCTTAGGAGTGAACGGTGGATGTAACGTTCAATTTGCCTTAAATCCGGTTAGTCGGGAATACGTAGTCATTGAAGTTAATCCTAGGGTTAGTCGATCGAGTGCCCTTGCTTCTAAAGCCACGGGCTATCCTATTGCCAAAATGGCAGCTCTTTTGTCCGTGGGCTATACCCTTCCCGAATTGACGAATCCGGTGACCGGGCATACGAGTGCCTGCTTTGAACCTGCCCTAGATTATGTCGTGGTTAAGTTTCCGCGGTGGCCTTTTGATAAATTTCCGGCAGCAGATCATCGTCTAGGGACACAAATGAAAGCCACCGGAGAAGTCATGGCCATGGAAAGAACCTTGGAAGCGGCTCTCCTAAAGGCTACCCGCTCTTTGGAAGTTGGCACTGTTGGTCTTAGGATTAAGGCTTCCGGGGGCTGGACAGAAATGGAGATTGAAGACAAGTTGACTTCGGCTGACCATGAGCGGTTTTTTGCAATTCCTGAAGCCTTTCGCAGAGATTGGACCATATTAGAGGTTCAAATGCTTACGCAGATTGATCCTTTCTACTTGTATAAAATTAAAGAGCTTGTCTTACTTGAACAGCGACTGCAAAATGAACCTTTGACCACCGAACTGCTGAGCTTAGCAAAAGTCCTAGGGTTCTCCGATTTAGCAATTGCCAAGCTTACTGGGCGTTCAGAGGAAACGGTACGAGCTATGCGTATGGACTCAGGGATTATTCCTGTCTATAAGACCGTTGATACCTGTGCAGCAGAATTTGCCTCCTCAACCCCTTATTACTATTCAAGCTATGAGGAAGAAGATGAGGGCAAGATAAGTAATGGTTCTAAAGTTGTCGTCTTAGGTTCAGGACCGATCCGAATTGGGCAAGGGATTGAGTTTGACTATTGCTCTGTTCATGCACTGTCTGCTTTGCAAGAAGCGGGTGTAGAAGCTATTATGATCAATAATAATCCGGAAACAGTGTCTACTGATTTTGACATTGCCGATAAGCTTTACTTTGAGCCGTTGACCATAGAGGATGTACTGCATGTCCTAAATAAAGAAAAAGCGGATGGAGTTTTAGTTCAATTTGGTGGACAGACGGCCATCAATTTGGCTGGACGATTAAAGCTTGCCGGAGTTCAAGTGCTAGGAACCCCTGTCGATGCCATTGATATGGCCGAGGATCGAGAACGTTTTGCCGAGCTTTTGTGTCGTTTAGATATTCCACAATCTGAAGGACGAAGTGTTACTTCGGTTAGTCAGGCCAAAAAAGTTGCTGAGGAACTGGAATTTCCGATGATCGTCAGGCCGTCCTATGTTATCGGAGGACGGGCTATGCAAGTAGTCGAAAATCTGGATCAATTAGAAGATTACTTAAGACGAGCAATTCACCTCTCTCCGGAACATCCAATCCTCGTGGATCGGTATTTAGATGGCAAAGAAGTAGAAGTCGATGCAGTGTCAGACGGTGAGACGACTGTGATAGCGGGCATTATGGAGCATATCGAACGGGCTGGTGTCCATTCAGGGGATAGTTTAGCTGTTTATCCACCCCAGAGCTTGACGCCTTCTGAAATAGATCAAATTCAGGATTTCACCTGTCGTTTGGCGGAGGGAGTCGGGATCAAAGGACTAATTAATATTCAATTTGTGGTTGTGCGCGGTAAAGTATATGTCTTAGAAGTAAACCCTAGAGCAAGCCGGACAGTGCCGATTCTTTCTAAAGTAACCGGAATTCCTTTAGTCAATTTAGCGGTTCAAGTTTCTCTCGGCAAGACCTTAAAGGAAATGGGCTATACCCATGGTCTTGCTCCAGAAGTGCCCTTTGTAGTCGTTAAAGCCCCAGTCTTTTCTTTTGAAAAGTTGACGAAAGTCGAAACATCGCTGGGCCCCGAAATGAAATCTACCGGAGAGGTTATGGGAATGGATACACAATTTGGTCATGCCCTGGCGAAGGCTTTTGCTGCCTCTCGGATTCCTCTGCCCGAGGACGGAAATATTTTAGTCTCTGTAGCAGAAAAGGATCGCCCTGAAGCGATTACTCTCGCTCGCCAATTGGCTCAGCTAGGGTTTGGAGTTAAAGGGACTGGGGATACTGCTAAAGCTTTAGCCCTGTGTGGAGTAGAAGTGGAAGTTGTGAATGAATCCAGCGAGGCTCTTCAAGAAGCAGTCCGCCAGAGAGAATTCTCCTTCATCTTAAGCACTTCTACCCAAGGAGCACCGGAAAGAACCGGTTATCTCTTAAGGAGATTAGCGGCTGAACACGGAGTACCCTGTTTCTCATCAATGGACACAGCCAAAGCAGTGGTTCGTGCACTCCAAGAGATTCGCAGTAATACGGTGCCTCAAGTACTTTCGTTACAGGAGTATTTGGAGATATAAAATGAAAAGTACAGGTCAATGAGCGTTAGCTCATTGACCTGTACTTTTTCTTGATTTTCTTCTTTCTGGAATTTGGGGCCATTTCAGTAATGGCCTTAACCTGTTATAGACCCAGCGTGATTCCTTCGTTAACAGAGGTCCCAGAATGGCAAGGATGAGAACATACAAGGCAGCGAATGGTTGCAAGGCAGCTAATAATCCGCCAGATTTCGCAAGGGTAGCTAAAATGATAGAGAATTCACCTCTCGAAATAATTGATAAACCAATGTTTAGTGAGGCTTTGTGTGATAGACGAGCTTTTCTTCCTGCCCAAACACCAGAGACAACATTTCCTAAGAGGGTTAAAATAACAGCAATGACCGCCGGCCAAACGGCCCCGCCCAAAGCAAAGGGGTCAATGCTTAGGCCAAAACTAAAGAAGAAAAGGGCCCCAAAGAAATCTCTGAATGAAACAATTAAATGCTCTATGCGTTCGGAGTGTTCCGTTTCTGCCAGCACAAGACCTATGAGCAAGGCTCCTATGGCCTCAGCAATGTGCAAAGTTTCAGAAAAACCAGCTACCAAAACTAAGATAGCGAAAACTACAAGCATAAAGGTTTCATCTGAAGGAATGTCCAACCAACGGTCTAGCTTGGGAACTAACTTGTGCCCCAAAAACAAAAAACCACCTATAAATAAAAGAGCCATCAATGCACTAAGTATTATATCCGAAATGGAAGTGGAACCAGCAAGAACTAGTCCGGAAACAACCGAGAAATAAATAGCCACAAAGACATCTTGAAACATCATCAACCCTAAAATTATCTCGGTTTCATCATTGGCTGCTCTCTTTAAATCAACAATGACTTTTGCCACAATTGCACTGGAGGAAATAGTCATAATACCTGCTACAACAAGTATTTCCTTAAGTGGCCAACCCAGGAGTAAAGGAAATATTATAGCTATGGACAAATTTATAACCATATAAATTGTTCCGCTTCTAATGATAGAAGGCCCAGCTGTTAAAAGACGTTTTATGGAAAACTCCAACCCAAGGGAAAACAGAAGGAACAGAACCCCTAAACGTCCCATAAACTCAATTAATGAAGCACTATGGATAAATCTAAAGTCTAAAGGGCCGATGTGAGGCGCCTGTGGGCCAACGATCATGCCTGTCAGAATTAGAATTGGTACGATAGAAATCCGGAGTTTACCGGCAAGAAGTCCTGCGCCTGCAATTAAAGCAAGAGCTAGGCCAATCTCCAGTATTAGGTGCTCCATTATTTTATACTCCCATGTAATAATAGATGTTTACAGGCTTTAACTTGGTTTTTATCACCAATAATCACTACTGTAGAGCCATCTCGGAATGAGGCCTCGGGACCAGGATTGACGGTTTTGTTCTGATCATGGTCAACTATTGCAATAATCGTTCCTCCCGTAACTTGCCGAACACACAAATCTTTAATGGTTTTGCCAATTGCATAGGCATCCGGTTCAATTTTGTGCCACTCTATAACCATATCCCCTAAGGCAATATCCACAGTCTCTAATGCTTTGGGGCGATATGTCATCCCCCCGAGTATAGCCGCTATGCACCGTGATTCTTCGTCATCAAGTGTTACCATGGAGATAGAATCATCAGGATCTTCGCGGTAAAAGTGATAAATCTCTCTTCGCCCGTCATCATGTACGACTATGACGATTTTCTCTCCGCTGCGTGCAATAAGTTGAAATTTCTTACCAATACCGGGTAGATCTGTTTCTTTAATTTGTTTCATAAATATACCTCCATATGGTTACTTAAAAATGGCGAAGCACCTAATTTATAAATGTAGTAGTTTCAAGATCTGTGATTTTGTATTGATTATGATCACATTCATTTCTGCTATTATTAGCCTATACAAATCTGGTTTACATGTCAACTTTGAAATCGGAGAATCAGCGAGTATCAGGAGTTAACTTTAAAAGTGATTTATAAAGAAGTCTATCCATTATTTTTAGGAAGGGTATTAATAAGAGTTCAAAATCCAGAAATATTATAGTATACTAAAAGTATATTAAAAGCTCCTGCTGGAGTTCATCTCAGTAGGAGCTTTTTACTTGTATAAAACAAAATAAGGTTAGTTAAATTAAGGAAGTTTAATGGAGCTTTGTCCCGCACTGTGGGCAATATGCTGTACCAGTATCAGGCTTTCCACAGGAAGGACAGTACGGAGAATTATCCTCTGTAAGAGAGGGTAAGTGCTCTGACTTTTGCAAGTTGAGCTTAGATTTGGGGGGATTTGGCCTAGAAGCATCCATCTCCTTAGCATCAGTGATCGATGGATTAACATTAAGAGTCTGAGATAGGGGATCGCTCACCGAGTTATAAGGTTGATTTACTTGCCAAGCTCTTTCCCGCTCATCGTCTTCGATTGAAAGAACCCAAACAATTGCTAATACTACTGTGAATGGACTAATCACAAAGTAGACTAATCCAGCGGTTTCATGGGAAATTCTATTAAGGATTTCAATGGCGATTTCAATTAAAAAAACTGTCCCTAAATATCCCCAGAGAGTACCCATGTGTCTGCGAAAGAATCTCCAACTTCGGGAAAGTGCTTTTGGAAAACTTAACTCTGGGTGTGCCAGAAGGTAAATACCTGAGGAAATAATCCAAGGCAATGTAAAAAGACCTATAACTAGTAGGAATAGAGCATAAGCAATAAGGAAACTCACGAGGGCCCATTCCGACTGCCTTAAGACAAAGACGGCGACCAACCCAGAGACTACAATTAGCAACTGGATCAAAAAGACAAAAGCTTGCCAACCGAGGATACGGAAGAAACCTCTAAAACGGAAATCTTTAAAGCTTACTTTCTCACGATAAGCTTTCATAGTTAAGTTAGATATCCCAGTATAAAAAGCTGCACCAACCAACCAAATAACAATCAAGATTAATAAAAGGGAGCCCACAATACTCTCAATAAAAGGAATAAAACGAGAGAAATTTTCAATGCCTCCAAAGTAGGAAAAGGGCAGTTCGAATGGTGGGCTAAAAGGATCAGTAAAAGGATTTGTGAAAGGATCGATAAAAGATTCAGTAAAAGGGTCTGCAACAGGGGGCATCCCGGGAACAGGCATTCCTGCAGAATAGGAATACGCTCCTTGAAAATTGTTAATGTTAGGAAAAACCCAGTTCAAATGGTTTAGTATCCCAAAGGATACTGCAATCATAAGGACTAGGAAGGCTCCCACGAAAATGAGTGTCCAGCCATACAAGGGAAGTGCTTCTCGCTTAAACGTTACCCATGCTGATTTCATGCGGTCTGGCCAAGTCATATATCATTCCTCCAAAATAAGCAAATCAATGCGTAAGATTTAATATCTTCGCGCTAATAGCTTGTATATCCTGCCTAAAACTATACGGTATCTATGAAAGAACGAAAATCTAATTTTGGCTATTGAATTATTATGCATTAAAGTGTATAATAATTCACATCAAAGGAGTGGGTATAATGAATACAATTGATAAATCAATGTTTAAAGGACGAGACTTTATTTCCCTACATGATTTTAGTCAAGATGAATTAAGTTTTATCTTAGACGTAGCTAAAGACATTAAAGCGGATCAAAAAGCCGGACGTCCTCATCCGATTCTTCAGGGCAAGACCCTGGGCATGGTTTTTACAAAGTCATCTACGCGTACTCGCGTTTCTTTTGAGGTCGGTATGTATCAGCTTGGAGGGCATGCCCTCTTTCTAAGTGGACGAGATATCCAACTGGGCAGAGGGGAGCCTATCTCAGATACAGCTCGTGTACTTTCCCGGATGGTTGATGGTATTATGATTCGAACCTTTAGTCACCAAGAGGTCTTGGAATTGGCTGAATTCTCTTCGATTCCAATTATTAATGGACTCACAGATTTGCTTCACCCTTGCCAGGTCTTAGCGGATCTCATGACGATACAGGAGCATAAAGGTCGCTTAGCCGGATTAAAACTTGCTTATGTAGGCGATGGAAACAATATGGCTCATTCCCTGATGTTTGGCGGCGCAAAAATGGGTTTACATGTTGTTATTGCTGCTCCTCAGGGTTACAAGCCGGATTCCGGGATTATTGCCCTGGCCCAGGCTGATGCCAAAGCCAACGGTGGTTTAGTAGAAGTGGTAGATGATCCAGCAGAGGCAGTAAAAGGTGCTGATGTTCTATACACAGACGTTTGGGCAAGTATGGGTCAAGAGGCTGAGTCCAAGGTGCGTATGGCAGCTTTCCAAGGTTATCAGATCAATTCTGACTCCCTGAAATTGGCTAACCAATCAGCCATTGTTTTACATTGTCTTCCTGCTCATCGTGGAGAAGAGATTACAGAGGATGTCATTGAAGGACCGCAGTCGGTTGTGTTTGATGAAGCCGAAAATCGTCTTCACGCTCAGAAAGCCGTTATGGCATTAGTTATGGCTTGATGAATTATCTTAGGTAGAGTATTTTTTGGACTTGCGTGTAATCTTAAAAGTATAGTAGTATACTATACACAATAAATACGCAGTCCTGTTGTCCTAAAGGCCTCCATTGGCGATGTTGTCTTAGTACAATATTGTTTTTGAAAGTTCTGCCGTCTGATACCAGGCGCCGAGGTTGGTCAAGTCTGGAAAACTGGATAAAGAGGGAGATTGGAAATGAAAAAAGTTGTATTAGCGTATTCTGGTGGGTTAGACACCTCCATTATTATTCCTTGGCTTAAGGAGACCTATGGTTATGAAGTAATCGCTATGGTTGCAGACCTTGGACAAGGGGAAGAGCTGGCACCCTTACAGGAAAAGGCGATAAAAAGTGGTGCGAGCAAACTATATATAGAAGATCTGAGACAGGAATTTCTTACAGAGTTTGTTTTCCCGACACTTAAGGCTGGAGCCGTCTATGAAGGAAGTTATCTCTTAGGAACATCCTTTGCGCGTCCGTTAATTGCTCGTCGGTTAGTGGAAATTGCGGAAAAGGAAGGTGCGGTAGCAATTGCTCATGGTGCAACGGGAAAAGGCAATGATCAGGTTCGATTTGAACTGAGTGTCAAAGCACTTAATCCGGACTTAGAGATTATTGCGCCTTGGCGGTTATGGAATCTAAAGTCCCGTGAAGATTGCATTGACTATGCTCAAGCACGTGGAATCCCTGTTCCAGTCACTAAAGATCGTCCTTATAGCATGGATCGAAATATTTGGCATTTAAGTCATGAGGGAGGGGATTTGGAAAATCCCTGGAATGAACCCCAACGTGACTTATATCTACTAGGAGTATCTCCAGAAGATGCCCCAGATGAGCCAACCTACTTAGAATTAGGGTTTGAGCAAGGAGTACCGACATCCTTGAATGGTGAAAAAATTGCTCCGGTTGCTTTATTGGAAACGTTGAATGAACTAGGCGGGAAAAACGGAGTCGGAATTGTAGATATGGTTGAAAACCGACTCGTAGGCATGAAATCCCGTGGTGTTTACGAAACACCCGGCGGAACCATTCTCTACATGGCTCACCAGGCCTTAGAACGGCTTACCCTTGATCGTTTAACCCTTCACTATAAAGAACAAATTGCCTTAAAATATGCGGAAATTGTTTATGATGGAGTATGGTATTCTCCCTTACGAGAAGCCCTAGATGCATTCGTTAATGTAACCCAGAAGAATGCGACAGGTACTGTGCGAGTCAAATTATACAAAGGAAATTGCAGCTTAGCAGGCGTAAAGTCACCTTATTCCCTCTATAATGAAGCTTTTGCTACCTTTGGAGAAGACGGCGTCTATGATCAAAAAGATGCCGGAGGCTTCATTAATCTCTTCGGACTGCCTCTCAAGGTAAGAGCTTTGATGGAAAAAGAATCAGGGTTGCGTAAATAAGGAGAAGAAAAGCGCCGGCACCCGGCGCTTTCTTTTCGTAGTTAGATTAACCATAGACTATCGATGATGAAGGGGAGATGTAACGTGAAGCTTTGGGGCGGACGTTTTGAAAAAGGCACTGAGGGATTAGTGGAGGATTTCCACTCGTCCATTCGTTTCGATCAACGACTGTACAAACAAGATATTCAAGGGAGCATAGCTCATGCTCGGATGCTTGGAAAAGTAGCAGTCATTTCTGAGGCGGAAGCAACACAATTAATCGAGGGATTAAACGGGATTCTAAAAGATGTTCAAGCCGGAACAGTGGAATTCGAAATTGGCGCAGAAGATATACATATGAATGTGGAAAAGCTATTAACCGAGCGAATCGGACCTGTAGGAAAAAAGCTGCACACGGGACGGAGTCGGAATGATCAGGTTGCTTTGGATTTAAGACTTTTTTTGAAAAGTGAGATTGACCAAACAAAGTCTTTACTAGCTCAGTTAACTCAAACTCTGCTCAAGCTATCCGAGGAGCATCTGGAAACATGGATGCCGGGATATACTCATTTACAAAAGGCACAGCCAATTACTCTGGCCCACCATTTAATGGCGTATGTTCAAATGTTTTTGCGAGATCTTGGACGACTTAAAGATACTCGAAAGAGGCTAAACATATCGCCACTTGGTTCGGGAGCGATGGCAGGAACGACCTTTCCTCTTGATCGAGAGCAAGTAGCTGTAGAACTTGGATTGGATGGAGTTACATTAAACAGTCTTGATGGAGTTAGCGACCGAGATTTTGCTTTAGAATTTCTGGCTAATGCGTCCATTCTTATGATGCATTTGAGCAGATTGTGTGAGGAGCTTGTCATTTGGTCCAGCGGAGAATTCCAGTTTATCTCGATGGATGATGGATACTCAACAGGGTCCAGCATTATGCCCCAAAAGAAAAACCCAGATGTTGCTGAATTAGTGCGGGGAAAAACCGGGCGTGTGTATGGTGATTTGATGGCACTTTTGACAGTTATGAAAGGGCTTCCCCTCGCCTATAACAAAGATATGCAAGAGGATAAGGAAGCTGTCTTCGATGCTGTGGATACAATTCAAAAGTGCTTATTGGTAGTAGAACCTATGCTTAGAACTATGCAAGTACATAGAGATATTATGGCTTTTGGGGCTAAAGGCGGCTTTACAAATGCTACCGATCTCGCGGATTATATGGCTAAAAAGGGAGTGCCCTTCCGAGAAGCCCATGAATTTGTTGGACGAATAGTTTTGCATTGTAGCAAAGAAGGCCTTGGGCTTGAAGACTTGAGTTTAAGCGATTATCAGGCAATCTCGCCAATCTTTGAAGAGGATTTATTTAGCTCGATTGGAATCGAGCATTGTGTCAGAGCACGAAAAATTACGGGAGGACCCTCACCAGAAACGGTTTTTGAGGGAATTAGGCTTAGTAGACAAGCTTTAGATGAGTTGCTTTGGTAGAGTAGTTTCCAAGGGTTCACTTACGAGCACTGAAGGCCAATGGAATGATCAAAGCTGAATTGTCTAAAACAGAATTTAAGAAAACATTTCGGATAGGTTTAGTCTATAAGATGACTAAACCTATGTTACTTTGCATGGACATCAGAGATTATGTCGAAAATAAAAGAGCAATATGATTTAGTTGAACCTGTTCGGTGATAATCAGGTTAAATTTGGAATTCTGTCCTTATCTGGAATAAAGATACGGGTATAGGGTTTTAGAGAAGTTTGTACTAAGCATTATCCAAGGATAAAAACCTCGGGTTTTCAACAGGATGAGAGAAATAACTGTGTATAGTGTGGATAAAGCTGTGGATAAAGTCTAAATACGCCGTAATTATAGGTGGATAAGTTAGGGATATCCGGTGGACAAATCAACTTAGTCTGTGGATAACTTTTTTGAGTTTCGATAAAATCCGACATTAGGTCTAATATAGAGAGCTCAGTGCTAACTTTAAATAGGCACAACATATAAGATTTTCACCATGTTTTCTTAATTTTTAGTCTAAAGCAGGAAAATCTTGCATAGAGGTCGAAATTCTCACGCATGATTTTATTAAGACTATTGCATCCTAATAAATATATTGCTTAAATAATCGAACTATGTGAGAGTACAAAGCGAGGCATAATTAATGGAAAATCGAACAATGCTAACAGATCTTTATCAACTTACAATGATGCAGGGTTATTTAGTAAATGGTTATCAGAATAAGGAGGCAGTATTTGATGTCTACTTTCGTTCCCTGCCTTTTAAGGGAGGGTATGCTCTGGCGGCAGGGCTTGAACAAGTAGTTGATTATATTGAAAACCTAGGCTTTGAGGAGGATGATTTAGAATATTTGAGGAGTCTGAACATATTTAGTGAAGAGTTCATTAAGGAACTGAGAAATTTCCGTTTTACGGGAGATATTGATGCCATTCCGGAGGGAACTGCAGTTTTTCCTTATGAACCGCTAATACGTGTTAAAGGACGGATTTTTGAGACTCAGCTTCTAGAGACAACCATACTTAATCTTGTTAACTTTGAGACACTTATTGCTACCAAAGCATCTCGTGTAGTTAGCGCAGCCGGTGGGGGCTCTGTCATGGAATTTGGCTTGCGCAGAGCTCAGGGACCAGATGCAGGTATCCTAGGAGCCAGGGCAGCTTATATTGGTGGATGTCAGTCCACGTCTAATGTCTTAGCCGGCAAGCGTTATGGTATCCCTGTTGCAGGGACACAAGCCCATAGTTGGATTCAATGCTTTCCGTCAGAGTTGGATGCCTTCCGAGCATATGCGCATAGTTTTCCTGACATGTGTTTATTGCTTGTGGATACATATAATGTTCTTAAATCAGGTGTCCCTAATGCTATCAAAGTAGGGCTTGAACTAGAAGCCGAGGGACATCAGTTTCTTGGCATTCGTCTTGACAGTGGAGATTTAACCTATTTGTCCAAAGAAGCCCGGCGCATGCTTGATGAAGCCGGGCTGAAGAAGGCTATTATTGTTGCTTCAAATGATTTAGACGAAGAAACTATCTTTGCAATAAGGGCACAGGGGGCTGCAATTAATTCTTGGGGTGTCGGAACAAATCTTATTACATCTAAGAATAATCCTTCATTAGGTGGGGTTTACAAGTTAGCTGCGGAGGGGGAACAGGGTGTCTTTCATCCTCGTTTAAAGGTCTCGGAAAATATCGCCAAGATAACAAACCCTGGAATTAAAAAAGTGGTGCGTTTCTACGATAGGGCTGGAAAAACTATGGCTGATCTTATTGCCCTCGAAGACGAAGTTTTCGAAGAAGGAAAAGCGCTGACGATATTTGATCCAATACAGACGTGGAAGAGAAAAACTTTAACGAATTTCAGAACTAGGGAACTATTAGTTCCTATATTCAGAGATGGAAAACGAGTCTATGATTTACCTAAGCTTAAGGACATCCAACTTTATGCCCATAAAGAATTAGAAACCTTCTGGGATGAGGTCAAGAGATTGACGAACCCACACAATTATATCGTGGATTTATCAGCGAATCTCTTTGAATTAAAACAACAGTTACTCTTAACGATTAACAATGATATCAAAAGCAAGCAAGGAGTGGAGTAAAAAATGTGGACAGATGAAGAATTATCACAACGAATTGATCAAACGGTGGAATGGCTGCGCAAAAAAGTTGCCGAAGCAAAGGCAGAGGGAGTAGTGGTGGGCATCTCAGGAGGAGTCGATTCAGCAGTAGTCACTGGGCTATGTAGTCAGGCTTTTCCCGGAAAATGCATCGGAGTCATTATGCCTAGCCATTCAGATCCCGAAGATGTTGAGGATGCTTTATGGATTGCCGAGGGTTTTGAAATAAGAACCTTAGAAGTGAATCTAAGTGGTGCCCACACACAGGTTATGGGACAAGTAAAGAAGGGCCTGGAAAGTATAGGGTGCAGTTTAGTCGCAGAAAAAATGAGCCAAGGAAATCTAAAGGCTCGGTTGCGTATGTCCACCTTGTATGCCGTGGCCAACGCCATGAATTATTTAGTTGTAGGAACAGATAATGCCCCTGAGAGCTATACCGGGTATTTTACCAAATACGGTGACGGTGGTGTAGATCTTTTACCGATTAGTTCTCTTACCAAAACAGAAGTTCGAGCATGGGCGAGGATGCTAGGACTGCCCATGAGAATCGCTTCCCGTGTACCAACTGCAGGGCTTTGGCCGGGTCAGACAGATGAATCTGAACTAGGAATTACCTATGATCAGATAGACCGGTACCTGCTAGGGGAAGAGGTTCCCCCTGAAGTACGAGAGCGTGTAGAGTCACTCCATCGTCAGAGCGAACACAAACGTCAAATGCCACCAAGCTTCGAACTCCCTAAACTTGAGAGGTTAGATTAAGGTGAGAATTGGAATAGATATTGATGGGGTAGTATCCGACAGTTACCCTTTCTGGTTACAGGAACTGAACTGTCACTATGGCAAAAATATAGCGTGCCTTGACGACTATAATATGCATATTTCTTTTGAAGTAACTACCGAGGATATGAACAATTTTTTTGAGACCAACATCGAACGCTTGCTCATGATGCCTAAGCCCATACCCGGTGCAAAAGAGGGGATAGAAACTCTGTTGCAAGAAGGACATGAGATTATTTATGTCACTGCTCGTACACAGGAACAACAGGGGCTAACAGAACGTTGGTTTGCTCATAATAAAATCTACTACAAAAAAATGCTATTTTCGGGGTTTGGCAGCAAAGTGGGTTTTGTTAAGGAATGGGGAATTGAGGCTTTCATCGAGGATTATCAGGTAAATGCTAAACTAATCGCAGAATGCGGAGTGCCAGTATTCCTTTTAGATGCCAGCTATAATCAAGAGGATACTCCTCGTGGGATTATCCGTTGCCATAGCTGGGAAGAGATAGTTAAAGGAATACATAATTTAAATCGTTAGTCATTAAAACAAAAATAAAGGCCTTTCACAACCTTATTTAATATGCTTCTTAAGGTAACCAGGTATTAGAAAACCTGCTGCCTATAGAGAGCATATCGAAACTAGTGTTGTGAAAGGCTTTAATCTTATTTCGAGTTAAGATACTTAACTAACTATTTCCAACCCCACTTTGTAAATATCTCCCGCTCCTAAAGTGAGGACAAGATCCTCGGGTGCAAGAGTCTGATTGAGATAGAGTTTAATATCATCAAGAGTTCCTATGTAACGTGCTTGAATACCTTGCTGCAAAATCATCTCGGCAAGATTTGGAGCAGATACAGTGTGATGTTCAAGTTCTCGAGCGGATGCGAAAATGTCTGCAATCACAACTTCGTCTGCACTCTGAAAAGCTTGTGAGAATTCAAGTAAGAGTTTTTCTGTTCGGCTAAAAGTATGGGGCTGAAAAATAGCACGAATACGGCGATCAGGGAATGAAAGTCGAGCGCCTTCTAGGGTGGTACGGATTTCAGTTGGATGATGAGCGTAGTCATCAACAATTAATGCTCCATTTGTGTTGCAGCCAATGTGTTCAAAGCGACGTTTGGTTCCATTGAATTGGCCCAGGCTTGATAGGATGTCATTCATAGGAATGCCAAGCTGGTGACATAAGGCAATTGTAGCTAAAGCATTAACAATATTGTGCTTTCCTGCGACGTGAAGATCAAGATCCCCAACATATTGTCCTTTAAACAAGATTTTCATTGAGCTCTTCTCATCTTTAAAGATAATCTCTGTGGCCCTAATATCGGCAGATTCTGAAAGCCCAAAGGTTGTTATTGGTGCGTCGGACTGGATAGACTTTCGGTTTGGATCCTCATCCCAAACGTAAATGCGTCCGTGGGCGGGTACTTTTAGAGCTAATTCACTAAAGGCGGAGATAACATCGTCAAGATCTTTGAAATAGTCAGGGTGATCAAATTCTATGTTAGTAATGATTAAATGTTCCGGGGAATAATTGAGGAAATGACGTCGATATTCACAAGATTCCGCTAAGAAGAATTCTCCTTTTCCGCTATGGGCATTTCCACCGATACTGGGGACATCACTACCGACAACAATCGTGGGGTCTAATCCGGCTTGGAGTAAAACAAGTCCCATCATAGCCGTTGTCGTGGTTTTGCCGTGGGTACCAGTTACGCAAATACTTCTTTTTTGGGCGAGTAAACGCCCAAGATATTGGGGATAACTTAAGACTGGGATATTCAGATCAAGGGCTCGAGCAATCTCCGGATGCTGATTAGTATAAGCTGCGGAAGCGACAACTAAATCTACGTTCTCAACATTGGCGGAAGAAAATCCTAAAACCGGAATATTGGCACGTTTAAGGACACTATCTGTATAAAAGCTTTCCTCAACGTCTGATCCTGTTATAGTTGCACCTTCAATTTGATTGCTGATTTGAGCTAAAGCGCTCATTCCCGTTCCTTTAATTCCGACAAAATGAATATGTAATGCCAAAGCGAATCGTCCCTTTCATGTATAAAACTCTACCCCCCATTATACCCAAAGTTAAAGCAAAAAGTATCATTTTATTCGAGGAAAATTTTTACTTTCGTTTTTCATAGGAGGCTTTCTTTCATAACCGGTGACCATAGCCTGAAGACGACTGATATCTTCAGTAAGACTTAGGTATATGTGAACAGGAATTGTCGCTAAGAAGTAGATACTTATTATAAACTTAATCCAGCGGATCATCTGAAAACCACCAACTAAATGCCAAACCCAGATAAGATGTTCTCCTTGCCAATAGGAAGCTAAACCGAGAAAACTTGCTAATAAGAAAACAAGAAACCAGCTGAAGTAGATTAATAATTGCCCGCTATTATATTTTCTAGCAGGTGGAGGAGAAGAACGAAGGAAGAAGTAATAGGCCATAAGTTTGGGGAAATGTTTTAGGTCTCGAATTTTGGGAATTAGAGAATCATCTTTACGTATCAGGGCGTCTGTAAAACGAAGGACTAAAAAACCTAAAGCAAACCAGCTAAAGACTATATGTGCTACTAAGACTTTACTGAAGTTTAAGGCTAAAAAGTGAGCAGGTTTGTGGAGCTGCAGGCCAGTTGAAATTATCACAACTAGACTGATTGCAAATCCCCAATGAAAAATTCTTACCCAAATTGGCTGCGACTGGATAATCCTTCCCTTCAGATTATCAGCTTTGAGCTGTTTTAGGAGGGGCTTTCTTAATTTGACAGAGTGCTTCATGTTATTACCTTTACCCTTATACATACATCTCTTTCTTTGTGTATATTCGCGTGAGATAATCAAACACGAAAATCTTAGCGGGATATTTTGCACAATACTTTAGTACTAAGACTCGGAACCAAGTTTAAACTTCGATTTTTAGGGCCCGAATTTTGTCACCGTCGATTATGTGGACACTACAGGAAAAGCAGGGGTCAAAGGAACGAATTACTCGGCCGACTTCTTTTAGATCCTTGGATTTGATTTTTAAACCCAGGATTGAGGACTCTCCTACACTACGGGTCCCTGTGTTATCACGTGCTCCAAAGTTAAAGGCAGAAGGTGTAACAATTTGATAATGTTTAACTCGAGAGTTTTCAATAGAAACCCAATGTCCTAACGAACCCCTCATTGCTTCATGCAGCCCGATCCCTACCCCGGAGTCTTGCTCCATTTTTAGGTCAAGAGTATCTGCTCCGGGTTCAAGGCGATTAAGCCAGTCCAACGTAGATTTGGCTAATTTTTTTAATTCAAGTGCCCTTGCCCATATCCGCCCTATTGTTCCGGTGCCTAGGGTTTCTTCCTTATTGATGATAGCCCGAGCTAAGGGGCCGACTTCTACGGGTTTGCCACGGTAACGAGGGGATTTGACCCAGGTATATCCTTTTGCCTGACTTCGATCCGGTATTGTATCCTCTTCCATTGGATGCAGGGGGCCATGGGGTTTGTACCAAGCGTTTGTCACATCTTCAGTAACATGACGTTCATCATAACTCTCACGTTTACCTTGGAGAAGGACTCCTTGCGAAAAAAGGGTGCTTCCTTCAGGATTTGAGAAACCACCGACGGACATATAGTTTCCTATACCGTTGCCGAGTTGAATATAGTCGGGATAACGCTCTTTGATGAGATTAATATCGGGCAATAGAAAGTCGTCAATAAAGCCGAGGATTTCCATCATGTACCCTCTATAGCGGTTTACTTTATCAGCATCAACTTCCATACTAACTCCACCTAGAACAATACCATGACCGTGGGGGGCCTTTCCTCCGAAAACTGCAAACGCCGAATGAGCAATTCGAGATATTTCAAAGCATTTAAAATAGTGCTCTATCATAGTACTTTCTTCCTTAGCGGATAGTCGCAGGTCAAACTCTGAATGGGGAATAAATGGAGCAATATCGGGTCCCCGGAAATAATCCGGAAATGAGTATAGATAGATGTGACGGAGATGGTTCTGGATAAAATCACTAGCCAGTATGAGATTTCGAAGTAAGAGTCCATTAGGTGGAATGTGCATTCCTAAGGCTTGTTCAACAGCTAGTGCCGCTGTCAGAGCATGAGCCGAAGAGCAAATTCCACAGATGCGTTGGGTATAATAGGGCATGTCAAAAGCCGAACGACCAACAAGGATTTGTTCAAATCCTCGATATAGGGTATCGGAAATGTAGGCATCTTTGATTTCGTCGCCTTCGAGCCAAGCTTCAACGAGCATTGGATTGTGAATGCGGCTCATCGGAAAAATAACTCTTTTCTCCAGAGTAGTCACTCCTATTATATTTTGTTAGTTTTTTTAAGCCAATACTTGTGAAAGGCTTGGGCCTTTTTCAGAGCGGGGCGATGATTAGTTTTGGCAGAGGTTTTAAGTAAATTCTTCTGAATGCGCCCTTTGTAAAGAGAGGTTACGACATGCCCTGTAATAGCCACGGAAGTTAATCCTAGAACCCCAAGCCCGAAAGAGTCTGTATTAACCTTTGTTCCTCCAGGAAAAGGAATGTCAGGAAAATGAGATGTAAATGGGGACATTAGATCAGGATAACCGGGTTCGGTACAGCCAATACATGGTGTATTACATCCAATTGGCCAATTGTAGCGGTCGTTCCAACGTCGAATTGGACAATCAGAATAGGTAACCGGTCCCTTACAGCCAATACGAAAGAGACATTCCTTTTGTCCAATAGCCGTCGCAAAAATGCCCTGGTCATAAAAACGCCTGCGAGGGCAGCGGTTATGGACGGTTTCACCGTAAAACAGCTTCGGACGGCCGAACTTTTCAAGTTCTGGTTCACCGTATAAGGCCAAATGGAGTAAGGTTCCCACGATCCAGTCTGGATGTGCCGGACACCCGGAAACATTAATAACCCTTCGTTCGGGTAGGATGTTCTGAACTCCAGTTGACTGGGTAGGATTGGGATAACCGGAAACTGGGCCTCCATAGGTAGCGCAGCTACCGATGGCCACAACGTATTTTGCTTTAAGCCCAATCCTGCGAACAAGCTCAATACCAGTAATTAACTTTCCGTTTTCATAACCAACATGATTATAATGCCCGTTATCACGTTGAATCATTGATCCTTGAACGATAAGAATATATTCATGCGGCATTTTTTCATAGGTTTCTTGAAGAATGCCGTAGGCCTCCTGACCTTGTACTTGGTTCATAATCCAATCATAACGCCAATCAAGTATGTTTGTGAGAATATCTGAAAAGGTTGGTGTCCAAATATTATCTAGGGAAATACTGTCTCCTGTACAGGTGCCGGTCTCAATCATGACTACGGGAAGCTTATGTACCTCACCTGCTGCTACTGCTTTGGCAAGAGGAGGGGTAATGAGTTGGGAAAAGTTGCCCAGTACAGCTCCTTTAACAACTAGTTTTAAAAAGTCGCGGCGACTTAACATGGTGTATCCTCCTTGGAAGGGTATTATTTCCAAAAAGTGAGAAATAAACTCAAATTTCGCTGAATATTAGTTAAAATAATATTGACGAAACGATTAAAATAAAGTAAGATTACTATCGTCCGTAAAATGCCAATGTGGCTCAGGGGTAGAGCAGCTCACTCGTAATGAGCAGGTCGTCGGTTCGATTCCGACCATTGGCTCCATAGGAAACTTAGACACCGCAAGTGATTGCGGTGTTTTTGTGTTGTGAGGGATTTCTTAGTATAGATTTTAATTGGCTGTATGTCAGTTTGATGTAAATTATTTCCTAGAGGCATTTCTGTGGGAACTTATGCAACGTATGGATAAATAGAAAGCCTAGGTGAAACACCTAGGCTAAACTGTTAAAAAAGTAATCTGCGACAAGCCGGTGGTTGCGGGTGGAAAATCGGTCTCCGAAGCCTCTGTAATTGACCAATAATTAATAGCAGTAAAATAATAATTATTATCAGTGCAATAAAAATCATATACTTCACCTCCTCATTTAGAATCGCATAAGAAGAAAGATTGAGAAGGTTCCTAGTTTATACTATGTAGCATGTCTATTGGATGTTCTTGGGGAGATGAGTATTATAACCTCTTTTTCGACACAACCTTGCCCTTTAGGCCTATTGATTTTACTGATACAACGTACTAAAATATTCCAAGTGCGCAATTGCTAAGGAGGTGCCTAGGATGAAACTTAAAGTCTTAGAACAAATAGAAGCATTGAGATTAGAAATGCAACAGATTGCTTTAGATAAAGACCTCACAGATCCCCGTGTGGTAATGGTAAGTCAAAGGCTTGACCTATTGATTAACAAGTTTTACTTATTCCAAAGAAAGAAATGGCAAAGATGTTACAAAAGGAGAGCGTAAGGCTCTCCTTTTTGGTTTCGCCATTTATACTTATACATGGGCATACTAAATAACCAAGACGATTGGAGGGATGCTTGTGTCTAATTTGGATGAAATAGTAAACCGAATCGAAGAACTGCGTTCAAGAACGATCAGGATTCAAGAGGATAAGTCCTATACGGATCCAGAAGTCGTTGCTGCGTGCCATGAGTTGCATTCTATCTTAGATAGGTACCAAGGAATAATCATGAGAATAGAAGATAAGTAATTAATGAGTTAATGGATGGATAAGCAAACATTGGCAGGAGACTCTCAATATATTGTAATAAAAAGCCTAGGTAAATCACCTAGGCAAAAAATTTAAGTGGCTTCTGGAGATTTATTAAAGAACAAATAACCTAATAACAGTAAAATTATAATAACAATAATCATTAACTTCACCACCAATTAAAGATTACTAAAGTTCTTGATTTAGTTTATTCAGCATGTACGAGTATGTTCTTTACTGAGCATCTTTTAAATTTAAGTTTTTTAGAGATTGAGGAAGGGCAAAAAATATTTTGATTAAAACACAGACCTTTTTTACTTGACAAAAGGTATGTGCCCAGAAGATGCAATAGAGATGTGAATTGAAGGATTTACCTTATTTTTGTAGAAGTAGTTATACATAAATATTCGGTTATGGAAATAAAAATATGGTAGAAAAAGATTGAGAGAAGGACAGGAGCTAATAATAGAGCGAACTAAGAATCTCTTGGTTGTTGGCAAAGACAATTGTTTAAGGTTGGACTGAAAAAGAATGGGGTTTTACGATTGATATCAGCCAAATTTTATAGTGTGGAAGATTGGGAATACTTTGTCAATATGAGGAGAGAGTTAATTAAGTTAAAGGAAGATCGTATTAACTTAAAAGAGGTATTAGAGAGGAGAACTGAAGAACTAAAAATAGAGTTTAAAAAACGTGCAGAAATCGAGCAGAAATTAGTAGTACTTGAACAGGAAGCTGCTAAGCTGGAAAGGTTTAACGTAATTGGACAACTAGCTGCAGGACTTGGACACGAGGTACGTAACCCATTGACGACAATAAGGGGTTTCCTTCAAATGCTTCAGAATAAAGAGGATTTGCATACATATAAGAGCTATTTTGACCTAATGATAGAAGAGCTTGATAGGGCTAACTTAATAATCAGCGATTTTTTGTCTCTTGCCAAGAATAAGCCATCAGAATTTACACGACAATGTTTAAATAAACTTTTAGAAAATCTCTATCCATTGTTGCAAGCGGACGCTTACAGCCAAGGAAAGAAGTGTGTTTTTGAACCCGGAGATATTGCTGAACTTGATATTGATCCCAATGAAATCACTCAGCTTGTTTTAAACTTAGCCCGTAACGGTCTTGATGCGATGCGTGAAGATGGATGTCTAACAATTAATACATTTATAGATGGGCGATATATAGTTCTTAGTGTTAGGGATGAAGGAAAAGGCATTGATACTGAGAATTTACTTAAACTAGGCACCCCGTTTTTCACGACAAAGGAAAACGGAACAGGCTTAGGTGTACCAATGTGTTATAGCATTGCAGATAAACATAATGCGCTTATAGATGTAAAGACTGGCCCTGATGGGACTACCTTTTCAGTTCGATTTCCACATCCGGATTGATGGTAATGGAGATTCGCCAATAATCTTGTAGAAAAAACAATCTCGCAAATAGTGCGGGATTTTTCTTTTAGAGCTAATTGTTTAGGTTATTGGATAAAGTAATATGAGCCTAATATCGACTCGTCTTCGTATTTAACAGCAAATCTCCATAAAAAATTTTTGATTGTTGTTAATGAGGTTTTACCTAGTTTGAAAGACTTAAGGACTTTAGAAAAAGAACTATTATCTTTTTCAGTTGAAATAGAGTTTAAGAACTCCCAAATATGAGTTGCTGCATTTAAGGAGTTTTCAATTACGTACTCGTTTTGCAAGGCAGCTTCAATATCTGTATAAAAAGAAATAATTGGATATTCCCTGGGGCTCCTCAATGAGTGTTGGATTTTATCAAAAATGTCGGGCGATTTTTCCAGTACCATATACTTGTATTTTATCCATTCGCGTTCTAAGATAGAGGCTTTATTTGTAGGAAACAAACAATGGATGCATTTTAGAGCAGAAAGATTTTTATCTTTGACTTCGAGCATTATATCAAGATCTTTTCTTTCTAAATTTTGATAAAAACGCATAAATTCTCCGATGCCGATGGTGATAGAATGGGATCCGGGCTTCTTAAGCGGGTGCTGCTGGGAATAATGGATTTTTTGATATCCATCTTTTTCCTGCCATGTTTTTCGACAAGTGTTAATCCAATAGTAATCATCAAATTGATCGTTGAAACAATTAATCTGATGATGGAGATTATCGAAAATCACTGGGGTATTAAGTCTAGCTCCTATTTCCAATACATCATGGATATTATAAGACTTATCGTCATTCTCCAATACGATACGTTGTCTGACTGAATCACTCAATCGCCAATAATTATCAATGAACCTTTTTGTGGCCAGTTTTTTATCGTTATAAACACCTCCGATATGCAAGACGATTTTATGCATTGAATTTACACCTAAGCTATCTAGTACTCTGTTGTGATAATTTAAATCTTCGATGGTTCTGGTTACAACTACCTCATTAGGCGAGTTCAAAATAGTATAGCCTGGATGCATAGAAACTCTCATTCCGCTATTTTTTATTTTCTCTCCAATTTGGTGAATTCGATCGCAGAAAATCTCCCACCAAAGTAAATTATTTACAGGACTAGAACCAAAGGGTATTAGATCTGAACTAATTCTAAATAATGCAATACTATTTTCAATATTATAATCAATCATTGTTTCTAGAGACTTTAAATTGTGGTCAATTAACCCTAATAATTTATTGTAACTTGCATTTTTAAGTATACAACTTTTGATTTTGGTATCGGGTACTCCGGTTGTTAAAGAGGCATATCCAATGCTCATGGTATTTACAACTTCCTTTCGTTAGAATAAATAGCTAGTCTTCTTTTTTACTGCTAAAAGTAAAAATGACGATTGTCTTTGAATGAATGTTTGAGTTACAGAAGAGAAATTGAATCATTATCATATCCATTTTTAAGTTTACAATACAAATATAAACCATTAGTAAAGTCTCAAAGCCAGTGAGATCTCTCTTTTTACAGACAGATAGCATGTTTAAATCAAATAAGTTTACAAATGTATACAGGGTTAACCAAAGAGTAACTTCATACACCGCTCCTAAATAGACTAAAAAGGGAGGGTTTTGAAGTGAAAGTATGTATCGATCCAGGGCATGGCGGATACGATCCAGGTGCTGTAGGAAATGGGATAAAGGAAAAAGATTTAACGTTGGACATTTGTCTTAAACTAAAGCCTTTACTCGAGTACAATGGTATAAGTGTCATACTAACACGTGACGGAGATTATGCTGCCGGATATTACGAAAATGATCAAAGACGGGATTTGGCTGCTAGAGTTGCGAGTGCAGAATCAGAGAAAGTAGATTTATTTATTTCGATCCATATAAATGCTGGCGGGGGTACAGGTGTAGAGGTTCTCGTTATTGGCACTGGCGGAAGAGCTGAAATTGCAGCCTATAAGGTGTTGCCGTATCTTGTCCAGGTAGGAGAATGGAGAAATCGCGGGGTTAAAACGCAAAATGTAATGGTGCTTAGAGAAACGAGTATGCCGGCTATTTTGACGGAAAATGGGTTTATTGATAAGGTTGACGATGTAGAGAAGTTGAAAGAAACCAGTTTTCGTCAGGCACTGGCTGTAGCTCATGCCAAAGGAATTTGTGATTATTTTGGTATTATCTATAAAGACCGAATTACCTCACAACCAATGCCTGATCTTTTGTACCGTGTAATTTTAGATGGTAAGCAGACAATGGCGTTAAGTACTCAAGACCGTGCTATCAGTGAAGTAAAAAGAGCTGTAGATAGTGGTCAGACTATTGAGGGAATTGTCCAATTATGGGTGAAGAATCCATAACTGTTGAGCAGTGTAAACAATTTTTGTTAGTATATAATACAGAAGCCCCTGATATAATTCCCTTCTACAAGAAGAATGGTGAGATACTCGGTATAAGATGGGGTTATGCAGTAGCCCAAATGATAAAAGAAACCGGTTACCTTAAATTCGGTGGGATTGTAAAGCCTGAGCAAAATAACTTTGGTGGTATTGGAGCAGTTGGAAATGGAGTTTCAGGCGCAATATTTTCTTCACAAGAAGAAGGGGTGTTGGCCCACTTAGAGCATCTTTATGCATATGCTTCAACAGGGCACTTACCGAGTGATGTTCAAATAGTAGATCCTCGCTTTGGCTTAGTAACGAGAGGAAGTTGTCAAAACTGGGAGGATCTCAATGGTCGCTGGGCCGTACCCGGGGATGGGTACGGTGAGAGTATTGTAAGGTTATACCAACAAATGAAAGAAAAGATTGTCTCAGATAGTAAGGAAGTTTCAACATTAAAGAAGGTATCCCAGATTATATCTAATTATTTTAAAGACAAATAGATAGCTAGATAAGCAAAAAGTTTTTGTTTAATACAGTGCACGAAAAGGCCAGGTAGTATACTGCCGAGGCCTTTTTACTAATCCAGGCTGAGAGGCGACACTACAGAATTTTGAATAATCCGGACTAAATTGAGGTTCTTCCGCATATTTGAGTATGAAGGGGTGAAATAAAAAGCTAGTAAATTATTTTAGCCCTAAGCAGATTCAAACTCGCCCTTCCATACATG
>NZ_FNCP01000014.1 GCF_900100785.1 Desulfosporosinus hippei DSM 8344
GGCTCGGCGATACTGTCCACCGGACACTATCGTGCTTTTCGTATACACGAACACGGAAGTTAAGAATCCACATTGCAGGAGTATGCGTCACGAGTCTCAATGTGGCGAAAGGCTCGTCCGCCTTTCGTTCCAGGGCCGATGATACTTGGGGCATAGCCCCTGGGAAAGTAGGATCCACACTGCAGGAGTTTGCGTCACGGGACGCAGTGTGGCGAAAGGCTCATCCGCCTTTCGTATCGCCAGGTAACACACAAAGAAAGACCATCTCTGAATGAGGTGGTCTTTTTTTATGTGTCATCCTTCCACCTCATCTGGGGTGTCTTAAATTCGCCCACGTGGGCGAATTTGGGGAGTCGGGGTTCCACCCCTTCGGGAACACACTGCAGGAGTATGCGTCCCGTGACGCAATGTAGCGAAAGGCCCCCCTTCGTGACGAAGTGATTCTTTGTGGTTCTCCTATACAGTCGCATTCGTGATGATGGTGACCGCAATGGCCATCACCAATAGAGCAAAGCAGAGGGAGGATAAGAGAGTGAGCCTTTTATAGGACAAAATAGTTTCAATTCGCACCTTTGTTTTTGCTCCCCCAAATGCCGACGCGAAGAAAGCTTTGCCAGAGGCACAGGTAAGAATGATGAGAGCATACTCCTTTGTCTGAGTTTCATTCAGGCTTTTTAATACCTTTGCATCACACGCCAGCTCCATATCAACAAAAAAATACTTTAGAAAGATCCAGGATAGTGGATTGAACCAATGAACGCAGGCGGTTATCACGGCTATCACCCGAAACAGATTGTCTCTGCGTTCAATATGCACCTGTTCGTGCAGGATGATATAATCTATATCCCCATCAGCTATCTCAGTAGGAATAATAATTTTCGGATGAATAACACCATATACAGCCGGAGCAGCAATTTTATCTGATTCATAGATATTGTCTCTAATAAGCTTCATTGTCTTAAACTCAGATTTTGTAAAGAAGTATAACAACACCGAAGTCAGAATGGCAGCACAGCAAACTGTAACCCAAACCACCGATGCGACTTTGAACACATTTGCAAGCAGGTCGGTTTTATATTCAATAGGAAAATAGCCTTTTGCCCCCATTATACTGTTGGTGGTTGTGATCTGGGGAAGTTCTTTCCAGACGACCACTGTTTTGGTGGTGAATTTTGAAATTAGGCTTAGCAGGCTGTATTCATTAGCAATTCCAAAAGGAAGCCAGAACCTGATTAACGGAAGAAGCCATAAGACATATATCGCAAAACGTGGCAGAGCTTTGAGCTTACGCAGAGACAAAACGACCAATCCGGTAATACTGCCGATAATACTCATATTAAGTACCCAGTAGAATAGTTCAGATAGCATAGACTACCTCTTTTGCAGGAGCTTTTTTAATGCCTCAAGTTCCTCTTCGGAAATATCGTTTTCAATAAATGAAGCGAAAAAGGCCTTTTTAGAGCCATTATACAACTTGTCGATCAGGCTTTGAGTTTCAGCCTTCTGTACAGCTTCTTTTTTTACTAGGGAAGTGCAGATAAAGTTCGGTTCAGTCCGTTCAAGGGCTTTTTTCTCAATAAGTTTTTTGATAATCGTATAGGATGTGTTCTTATTCCAGCCGATGGTTTCGGCGGCGATAAGGGTGATTTCCTTTGCCGATACAGGCTCCTTATCCCATACAATGTCCATAATTTTTAGTTCACTATCAAATAATTTTACTGTTTCCAAAGTTAAACCTCCAGATTATCTAAGTAGTATGCCTTTATACTACTCGAATAGTCTGATAATGTAAAGACTATTTAATAGTCTGAAATTGTTTAGAAACTTCCCTCTTATTCTCCTTGCTATGATTGACTAGCCACTATACAATAAACTATACGGCCTTATTACATGGAATTCTTGATACTAGGAATTCGATTTTGAGGCAGCAATCAAGTCAAAATAGTAGGACAGGTGTTAGAAATACATAGTGGGAGATTTACGGTGATAAGCGAAAAGGATTTCTTTGAAGAAATCAAGGCCAAAGGTTTTGATTTAACAGAACAGCAAAAACGGGCTGTGGTTCATAACCAGGGCCCTCTTTTACTTTTAGCGGTTCCCGGTGCCGGGAAGACGACAGTTCTCACTGTTCGTTTAGCCTATTTGATTCTTGTGAAAAACATAGATCCTCGAAGGATTCTTTGTCTAACCTTTGGACGAGCTGCAGCCAAGGAAATGCGAGAACGGTTTGTTGAGAATTTTGGGGCAATAGTAAGGGGTCAAACTGAAGGCTGTGGAGAGATTCAATTTTCTACCATTCACAGCTTCGCTTATGAGGTGGTTCGAACCGCTTTTCGACAAAGAGGTACCAGATTTGAAATTATTGAGGAACAAACCGGGGCTGAAAGCAAGACGGGAGTTCTGCGTAGAATCTACGAAAAGCATAATGCTTCCTCAATTACCGATGAGCAGCTGGAAGGGTTGCAGAATTCCATTTGTTATGTAAAAAATACGTTAAGCAAACCCGAAGAACTTGAAAATTGTGACATTAAAAATTTCTCTCTAATATATAAGGATTATGAGAACTATAAACAAAGCAGCCGCCCACGTCTCATTGATTATGACGATATGCTTTCCCTTGCCTTTCAAGAGTTAGATGAAAACCCGGCCTGCTTAGAGTATTATCGAAAACGCTTTGACTATATTCTTACGGATGAGAGCCAAGATACATCCCTTCTTCAGCACAAAATCATCGAAAGAGTAGCTAAGCCCCAGAACAATATTTTTGTCGTGGGGGATGATGATCAATCAATTTTCGGCTTTCGCGCTGCGGAGCCAAAGTACCTATTAGAGTTTGAACAGACGTACCCCGGAGTAAAGATTCTGCGCATGGAGCAGAACTTTCGCTCGACTCCCCAGATTGTTGCCGTAGCCCGCGGTTTTATTCGTTCCAATAAGCTGCGGTTTGATAAAACCATGTTTACTAAGAATCCAAAAGGGGGCGTCCTTCAGAGCCAACAATTTGAAGGTGTTGGAGAGCAATATCAATTTATTATCCGGAAACTCCAGAGTCAAAAGGATTTAGCCCAGGTAGGGATTTTGTATCGAAATAATTTATCCGCCATTTCTTTGGCCGATGAGCTGGATCGTGCAAATATTCCCTTTTATATGCGTGAGTCGGGCAAACAGAGGTTTTTCTCCCACTGGGCCATTAACGATATGTTAAATTTCCTTCGCTTCTCATTTAACGATAAAAGCTTGCCCGTCTTGGAGCGAATTTGGTCAAAGTTAAGTTGTCCAATCCGCAAGCAACATCTTGATTTACTAAGGCAAATGCCAATCGATCATTCAATCTTTGAAATTTTGGCTGAACAACCGGGAGTGACCACTAAGGGAAAAACAGAGTATTTAGACCTCAAAAAGTGGTTTAAGGAGCTTAATACTCTTTCACCCGCGAAGGCCATCCCCTATATCCGAAAGCAACTTGATTATGATAAAGCGATGAGGCGGATGTGTGAGTCCCTAGGCTTTTCTGAAGACTATGTGGTAAGCCTCTTGGATGTTCTGAGTTCAATTGCTCAGAAGGAACCCACGATTGTGGAGTTTGCCAATCGATTAACCCATCTTGACAAGCAAATGGTGACTTCCTATAAAAATAAGCACAAAAATGTTGTTACCCTTTCAACCATCCATTCAGCCAAGGGCTTAGAATGGGATCAGGTCTACCTAATTGATCTTGTCGAAGGGATCATTCCTGAATGGGAGACAATCAAGGATGATCAAGATGGGAAGAAGGAATTGTTAGAGGAGGAAAGACGACTTTTTTATGTAGGCATGACTAGGGCCAAACGAGAGTTAACCTTATGTTCTCTGAATTACTATTATCAGAAACGGGTGAAAGCCTCTCGCTTCCTTGGCGAGGTCAGCCTTGTGCTGCAAGGTAAAAAGCCTCAAGAGGTGATCTCTCAAGTATCAACCCCGCTGAGTGATTTAGTCCCCGGGCTGGTTGTACAGCATAAATCATTTGGAGAAGGAGTTATTCTTAAGGATGAAGGAGATATGATTGTCGTTCGTTTTAAGGACAGTTCACAGCGTTCCTTCATGAAAGATATCTGTGCCAAGCAGAGGCTGATTTGGGCTGTTTAATTTGGAGCAACTCCAATCATTTTTTAACTTTGATTTCTAAGATTCCATCGATTCAACTACAGGAACATCCTCAGCTCTTGGTATTTTAAGACGGGGGGATAAAATGAAATGAGTAAGAGTTTAAAAGTATTATTGACTATTTGCATTATTAGTCTTATAACAACAGGGTGTTCTAAAACTGAACACACTACAAATGGATTAACTGATGTAGCTCTAAACGCTGATAACTCCCAAGAAAAAGGAATCATCAAAGTCATAGAATTTGATGATTCCCAGAAAAAGATTATCAGTGGAATTGGTGCAAGTCTAAATGATATTTTTTACTTCGAGTACAATGGGATTCCTAAAGAATACAATTGGCTAGAAGTATGGATCGAATACTATGAGAAAGGCCAAAAAACCAGTAAACTTTTAAGTATCAATGAAGGGGCAGCTAAGGACGGGAGTATTTTATGCAGGTTTGAAGATATAGATAACAAGACAAGAATTACAATTAACGGTAGTAGCTTGCTAAAAGAGAAACCTATCATGGAGCAGAGTGTTACTACCAATAAAAAGAATGTCAGTTCAATCCTTTGTGATTCTGACGCTGAATTTTTATTGGCAGTTAGAGTTGTCGATGGTGGTAATAGTTCTGCGCTAATACCTGACGAAATTTTTACTGATCTAACTTTTGATGATCAAGAGTTATACCAAAATGATTACGTATATTTGGTAAAAGGGAGATTTTACTCAAAGTAAAGTCGTTTAAAGGCTTGCAAGTCGAACCCCCATGTCAAAGGCGTTTTGACAATCGATGGGGAACTGCTCAGCTTTGATCTGGGACTTGTGTTTTAGGTCGAACATGGATGCTTCATACTTGGAGTAATCTTCAAACTGATAGGTATCCGCGGAAATCATAAATTCAGAGGTTCCATTAAGTAGTTGCAGCACAGTTTTGTTTTGTTGAAATAAAGCTTCGTAGTTAACTTGTTGAATATACTCCTTGGGAACATTCATGGTATAAATGAAACCAGAGGATAATTTCCCAGGGAAAACAGAACGATGACCTTCATTATAGGAAAGGTTGGAGAATAACAAACGTTCTAAAAAAGAACGCATTAAACCGGTTACATTGCCAAAATAGATAGGTGACCCTAACAAGAGAACATCAGATTGCTCAACTTTTTCTAGAACCGCAGTCAGGTCATCTTTCATTGCACAGTGTCCGACGAACTTCGAGTTCTTCCTTTTACAGGCAAAGCAGCTGGTACAACCTTTAAAATTCAAGTCATATAAATGAAGGGCTTCTGTTTGCGCTCCCACAGATTTAGCCCCTTCAAGGGCTTTTTGCAACAACGTATCGGTATTCCAATTCTTTCGCGGACTGCCATTAACAGAAAGTACTTTTATCATTAAAAATCGTCTCCTATCTCCTATAACTTACTTATTTTTGATTTGTTCAATGACATATTCATTATAATGTTCAGGAAGAATTAAACAAGTACGCACATTTTTGTGCCTATGTATTAATTTAGTTAACACATTAGCTAAGTGCAGAGAAAAAAGACCTATCCTAACTATTGCTTTCCAAAGCCAGATTCTCCTCCGGTTATGGAACTTGGGGGCCATCTTTAAGAATTGGCACAAGACCTGAAATCGTTGAAGTTAGGCTTATGTTTAAAAAATAAGGCACCTTACCATAGTTATCTCAGAATAGGCGAAAGCGCCAGACTATGTATATCGACTACGTGAAAATAGTCAATTTCTCTGAAGTAACATTTCAAAAAAGTTCACTCAAAAGCTTCTATTAAATAGTATAAACGACTTATATAAAGCGATAAGCACGTTGATAGCCTAACAACAATTCAACGTGCTTATCGCTTTATATAGGTATCAGGCAGTTCCAGTGAAAAAACACCCTTGGCAAGTTATAGAATACTAAGGGTATTAAAGTATCGGCTTTAAGGATAGGATCTCTAGCGATGAGAATGTCTTGGTGCTACAGTATGATCAACATGTGGAGAGGATTAAAAAAGGTATTGACACACGAGTAGTTAATAGAGATAATTAAGCAAATACACAATGTGTAATTTTACAACTAGTGTAATAGTGACGGATCTTCCCATAATTCTTGGACTGTAAAAGAACAACACATAGGAGGCGTAATAATGGAACCAAGGGATGTGCTGGTGGAAGGCAGGATAGAGCGCAAGAAAAAGGAAACACGGCAGAAAATTATTAGAGCAGCCATGGATTTGATTCAGCGCCAGGGGTTTGACAATACTACCATGGAACAAATAGCGGAAGAAGCTGACGTTGCTAGAAAAACACTATATAATCACTTTCCCGTCAAAGAGGCTATTGTTGACGAATATGTCAGAAGCCTTTCCTGGGAGTTTACACAAGAAACCTTTAATAAATTGCAGGACCTGCCTGATACAAGGTCACGTTTACTGGAGACACTCGACAAAGTATATGAACAGGTGGAAATTAACCCGGAAATCATCGGGATTGCAATGGGCTATCGATTAAAAAATATGTTTCAAGGTGAAGGGTATAGCGGTGGAGGTACTCAAAGCCTTATTGCTGAGATTATTAGGCTGGGCCAGCAGGCGGGTGAAATCCGGCAGGATATTCAAGCGAAACTCCTAGTCAAACAATTAAATATGCTTCGGGGAGCCGTGGTCATGGATTGGTTAAATGATCCGGCTAGGTTAGAACTTCGCAAAGAAATGTCTTTGATGGTTGACCTATTTCTGAATGGAGCCATTGGGAAAGGTGCTAAAAAATAGAAATCGGCGTGAGGAGTATTTAGCAAGGGGTGTTTTATGTGACAGTATGTACAGCAAAGTACTTTTTAACCTGGGATGAAGCTGTTCAATCCGGAGTACAAGTGGCTGGGGGCAAGGGCTGGAATTTGGGGAGATTAGCTCAGTATGGTTTTAAAATTCCCAGCGGAGGGGTTCTTTCTACCTGCGCCTACCAGGAGTTTATCAAGTACAACTGCTTACAGGATATGGTTAATAACATTACCCAGACAGTTACCGGGGAAAATCTTGATGAAACTAATCATCAAGATAGTTTGAATCAATTAAGGTCTAAAATCAAAGCTGGAACTATTCCCCCTCTAATCGTGGAAGAATTAAAAGCTAAGCTTGATGCTCTAGGTATACTGGAAAGATCAGTGGCTGTCAGATCATCGGCTTCAGCGGAAGATTCGGCAAAGGCTTCCTTTGCGGGTATCCACGAATCCTTTCTCAATGTCCGGGGGTTAGATATATTTAAGTCGGTGAAAGAGTGTTATGCCTCCCTCTGGTCTAACCGAGCTATTGCCTACCGCCGGAAATTACGTATCAGGGATGACGAGGTAATCACTGGTGTAGTAGTGATGGAGATGGTGGAAGCTCAAGCTGCAGGGGTAGGTTTTACCTGCGATCCCCAGACCGGTCGCCAAAACATTGTAGTTATTAACGCAAACTTTGGCCTGGGCGAAACGATTGTCACAGGCAGTGTAGAGCCAGACACCTATTATCTGGATGCCAGTCCATGGAACTCAGTACCTCATCTAATTGAGCGCAAAACCGGGAGAAAGGAGGGATTAACCTGTCTCAATCAGGATGGGGGAACTCAGTTTGTCAGGACCCCTGAGTTATCTGACAAGCAGGTGTTGTCAGAAGAGAACATTGAAAAGCTGGGCTTACTTCTTTTAAGGGTTTTCGAAGCGCTGGGAGATTGTGACCAGCACCAGGATGTGGAATGGGTTTTTGACGGTCGAGATTTTATTCTCGTCCAGTCCAGACCGGTAACTGCCTTACCCAGGAGAACCTTTGCTGCCTTAAAGAACCAACCTGATATTTGGTCCAACGGAAACTACAGGGATGCAGTTCCAATGGTTCTGTCACCACTCATCCGACGTTTAACGATTACTACCATCGATAAAATTCTTAAATCAAATTACATTGAAATTGGTTACAGCCTGCCGGATGGTTTACAGTTCTCCAGGTTTTTCAATGGCCGGCTGTATTGTAATCTATCAGCTCTGCAATGGGCTATGTATGATGCGATGGGTGCATTGCCCCGGGAATTTAATATTGGTTGGGGTGGCCATCAGCCCGAAATTGAGTTAAAGGATCCTAAACCCTATAAAGGGCTAAGCGGTATAAAACGGTTATGGCGCGGAATAAGAAGTGTCATTTTGATTAACCGAGCGGCAAAAAAAGCCCCGGAAACTCATGCCCGGTTCTTGCACTCTTTTGAGAATTTAACTCAAAAAGGGTTTAGCCATTTACAAGATAAGGATTTAATTCAACGGTATAACGAACTTAATAAGATTTCCATAGAATTCACAGGGCAATTCTCGTTTTTAAGTGGAGCAGCTTCTATACCCATTGGGGGATTAATGAAAATTCTAACCAAATATTTCGGCGAAAGGGCCCCAATGGTTTTAAATGCTTTAATGGTCGGGGGAGCGGCGGGGATAACCAGTGCTGATCACGGTTACAGACTTGTGGAGCTGGCCGAAATTGCCAGTCGAGACAATGACGCGGTTAAATATTTCGATGGCTCAGCCTTTGACTCCCTTGATTGGGAAGGATTACCTGAAGGATCGACCTTTAAACAAGCTTTCCGTGAATTTATCAAAGAATACGGGCATCGGGGAGTTTACGAGCTGGATATCATTAACCCCAGATGGAATGAAGACCCTTCCTATTTGCTAAACATCATACGCAGCACTATCCATACTGCTGATCTTAGGCAATTGAAGGTAAAGCAAAAAGAAAAATTTGATCAAGCTTGGCAGGAAATACAGACCATAGTGCCATCCAACAAGCATTCCTCAATTAAAAAACTGATCAGTAAGGCCCAGGAAGGGGCTGCCGTGCGGGAAAAGACTAAATCGGTACTGGCAGTGATGATGGAGGTATACCGGAAAATAGCCCAAGAATTAGGTTTCCGTTTTTGTCAAAGGGCTGTCATCGAAGAAGAGGCCGATATTTACTTCTGTACCTGGCCTGAACTGGTTTCTATATTGAACGGTCAATGGAATGGTGTCGGGCTCAAGGCATTAATTACTAAAAGAAAAGTCTTTATGAAAGAAATGGAGTCTATTGCACCACCGGACATTATTATGGGGGATACTCCTAAGTATACTGAACCCTCTCCTCGGTCTGCCGGTAATTTCCTGACAGGTGTGCCTGTTGCCGCTGGAAAAGCCTCGGGTAAAGCTCGAGTGATCAGCCATCCGGCTGAAGGAAACAGGCTGCTGCCGGGAGATGTTATGGTAGCACCATCCACCGATCCCGGTTGGACGCCGTTGTTTTTAAAAGCTAGTGCTGTAATTATGGAAACCGGAGGTTTCCTGTCCCACGGTGCCATCGTGGCCAGAGAATATGGGATTCCCGCTGTGGTGAATATACCCGGTGTCATGCGAGTCATTCAAGAGGGCTGGAAAGTTGATGTCGATGGGGATGAAGGGAAAGTATTCCTAAAAGGTTAGAAGGAAGAGATCTGAATAGTTCTTTATTACTAGCTTAAGCACGTAATCTACATCCTGGTTGAATTTAGAAAATATTACCATAAGCCTTCTTCCGACTCATTTAGCGTGATATAATGGGACAAGGGAGGGTCGCCTATGCGAAAGATACCCATGACAGAGTTGAAATCCTGGCAAGAATTTCTCCAGGATCGAAATGAAATAGCAGCCATTTATCTATTTGGATCATATGGGACAGAATTTGAACATCCACAAAGCGATATTGATTTAGGAGTCGTTTTTAATCGATCAGTTACACTTTCAGAAGAATTGGAGCTTGATTACGCATTAAGTCTCCATATTGGTCATGATCAAATAGATTTGGTAAATCTGAATCGTGCTCCCATCGCTTTACAATTCCGCGCTCTTCATGAAGGTGTGCTTTTGTACGAAGGGGATTATCTAAACCATAGCAATTTTATTGAACAAGTCATAAAGGCTTATCCAGACTATGCTGTAAAGTATGCTATATTCTCTCGTGATTACGAGCAAGCTCTTAAGGAGGAATATAGCCGTGGTCGATAAGGATATATTACAGCGAAAACTCTCTTTTATAGATCTAAAGCTGCATAATTTAGAGACATTGAAACATCTGGAAAGACATGATTTTCTAGCAAGCTTTCAATCAGTTGATTCAGCAAAGTACAACCTCCAAGTTTGTATTGAGGCTCTAATCGATATTTCTAATCATGTTATAGCCAGAGAACGCTGGGGAATCCCCGGCACATCAGCTGAGGCGGTCAAACTCTTAATAAAGCATGGGGTCTTGGATAAGGATAAAGAACTCTCGATTGTGCAAATGGTCAAGTTTCGTAATCGAATTGTGCATTTATACCAAGAAGTTGATGACTCTGAGATTTATCGGATTCTACAGGAAAATCTTGATGATATAAAAGATTTTATTCAAGCTGTAATGAGCAAATTTTTTTAATTGAGCTTTTAGGGGGTACAAGACAGCTAACTTTTTGGAGTGAACGTCTTGCCTTTACTTATTTTCCCGATCCGCTTTTTAGTAAAGCTTCACTTAATTCTCCCACAGTCTTTGATTGCAAAAAAAAACTAGCCTTACCTTTAGGATAGGGCTAGTTTTTTTACAATCAAAGGTTTATTTAAGTTCCTTCAACCTTACTGTTTCACCAAGATTCTCAAGGGACTATAGTTTCTCTTTATATATCGTTATGACAGTATTTGTTAATCTAAATATACTCCTCCAAAGCATAGTATAACAATGTCATTTAGCTTGAGGGGAGGAGCTCAATTGGGACTGTAAAAGGAAGAACCCTTTGTGGCCTAGTGCTGTTAATGCTGACAATCCTGGTGCTTGTCGACGTCAGCAGGGCAGATGGTGATTCAAAACTGAGAATTACTCAAGTAGAGTCGAACTTACCGAATCTAAAATTATTTGTGGAATTAGAAAACGTTAATCTGGATAACAGCAAACTTAAAAAGAATTTGAACATAAAAATCAATGATACTCCAGTCCAAATAACAGACATTCAGTCTGTTAAGAACGGAAACAAAGTTGCTGAAAATACGGCCTACCTAGTTCTAGTCGATACATCGGCATCAATGCAAAACTCTATAAGTGAAGTTCAGAGTATATTGGAAGAATTATATGGCTTTGTCAGCTCAGAGGACAAAATGGCTGTTTTTAGTGTGAGCAACAAATTGCAACAGGGCAAGGATTTTATGAGCAATGATTCTTCAGATCAGGTAAGTAGAAACCTTCAAAATGCTTTATCTTTGGATGCCACTGCAGGAACCTATTTATATTCGGGGATTCGAGAAGCTTATGACCGAGGGAGGGCAGCCCCAGACATCCCTTCCCGGCGGATTATTATACTGATAACCGACGGCGGGGTTGAAGGAGACTGTCTCAGTTGTGATGACTTGAAAAGCTACCTGGATGTCGACAGATTGCCTGTTTATTCCTTAATTCTAAGCCAGCAAGCCACTGTAGATGAGGATTTTAAGAACGCAGCTGATCAAATCGGTGAGAGGACGGGTGGACAATCCTTTGTTAGCATGAGTGGAAATAAGCTCTTCGCTCAGTTCAAAGCTTCCCAGGAGAAGAGCAGTATCCTTATGCTGCGCTGTGATAATTTTAAACCCCTAAACCTGCAGGCTAACCTTACTGTATCCTTGCCAGGGAGTCAGGGGGAAATCGAGCAAACGGTTAAATTCACTGCCACTCCAGCTGCGGAAAATACAACGGAGCTTAATAACCAGCAAAATTTACGAACGAGCTATTATGGAGTTATGGTGATCCTGATTCCCATGATCCTTAGTTTGTTCATTATCCTGGCTATAGGATGGGTGTTAATGACTAAGGATGAGCAACCCCTTTAGGAGGCGTTCGGGGCAGAGTGCGGTTAGCTAAACATTTTATACAGCCCATGCTGCCCCAAAATCGGAAACGTTTCCATTTTGGAGCAGTCCGTTCAATCACTACGCATTCTGCTCAAGGCCGCAAATATCACATAAGTCCGCTAAACTTGTGATCGTATAGGTACTATGAATTTCCGCAGAGGATTTTTGCGATTTGCTATTGATCCAACAGGTATCTATTCCTGACTGAAGGCCACCTTTAATATCAGTATTTAAGGAATCCCCGATAATAAGCGCTTCCCTGATTTCAAAATCCTTTATATGACCAATTACATAATCAAAGAATTCTTTTGACGGCTTTTGGAATCCAATGCTTTGAGAATCAAAGATGTCTTCAAAAAACCTATCTAGTCCCGCATGCTTCAAACGCTTTATCTGAGTTTTTGTTATTCCATTTGTAATGACAAACAGTCTATGGGACACAGATAAACTCTGACACAATTCTAAAGCTCCGTCCATCAGTTGATGCCCATTGCCTAAAAGTTCTCGATATTGATTTTCCCATTCTATACCATCCACAGTTTTGCCCAATTTCAACATGGTTTCTGAAAACCTTGAATTTAATACTTCATCTAAGGCAATAGTTCCATTTTCATAATCAGTCCACAGTTGTTTGTTGACGGAATTGTATACTCCAAACAGCTCATCCGAAAAAGTATATCCATGTTGATGAAACAATTTGTTTAACGAATCAATTTCGTTAGCAGTGAAATCTAGCAATGTATCATCTAAATCAAATAGCAATATTTTATAACCCATTTTTTCACTCCCCATAATATAAATTATCTGAAACTCTATGTATACTAGATGTAGAGAGAAGCTCATTGGCATTGTGCAGCCAATATCGGCTAAATAGAAAGGTGATATCATATGACTCTTGAGAAAATTAGTATTAATGAAATCATGGACGAGGCTAGTTTGGTATGTAGCCTAAATGTTATCAAGGATTCATTCACTACAGTTGCGAGAGAGTTTAAGCTAACTGAAGAAAATTGTCCTTCAAATCCTGCATTCATAAACTTAGAAAACCTTATGACGATGAAAAATAAGGGGATCGCTATGTTTGGTTTGTTTGAAAAAAACAATCAAATCGGATTCGTTGCCGTTGAAAAGGCTGATGATAGTTGCTACTTAGAAAGATTAGCTGTGTTGCCGGATTATAGGCATAAAGGGTATGGTAAACTTTTAATGGATTTTGTCTTTAATTATGCAAAAGCTCAAGGGGCAAAAAAAGTATCTATAGGTATTATAGATGAGAATTCAGTTCTGAAAGATTGGTATGAAATATATGGTTTCAGAGAGACTGGGTTGAAGAAATATGAGCATTTACCCTTTACAGTATGTTTCATGGAAAAGGCAGTTGAGAGTAAATGACCTCATAGGACCTTTCTTCAAGATTTTGAAGAATAGGCCGCCAGGATTTGTTGAATAAGCTCTTGCCGGCTTTCAGGCGTCTCGATTTTGAAGTGCTCAAGATAATCAGCTACTTGCTTCGGGGAACCTCTTCGGCCGACAATGGCATAAGCTAAGTAGAATAAAGAGGTACCCCAATTGATCTTCTCCCCTTGTTTGTTTTTGAGTCCATTGCGAGGGAAATTTAAGAGATCATCTCCGATGTCTTGAACGATTTCATCGAGTTCCCCAATGGTTTTTACTCCCAGGTAACTAAAGACCGTTGTCAGATAGCCAAAAAAACGATCCTTTAATTCCAAATCAGCGTTAACGATATGGCTAATCTTCTGGTCGAGTTCACGGATGTGTTGAGATTTAAGAACATAGGTTTTTAGCGATGCCTGATTGATAAGCACCGTGGTGGGGGTCTTCTCAATTTGAGCTTCAACTTCGGCCTCGTAATTAGCGAGGTTGGAACGAATCTTGATAAACTCTTCATCTGCTAACTCCAGCAATCCGGCTAGTCGCGAGAAGCTTCTCCGGATTTCCCGGGGCACGGCGTGTTCATTTTTATACCCTAAGTCATGTTCGATTTCAGCCCAGGTATGTTGAAGAATGGAGCGGACTTGAATTTCCAACTTGCAATCGTTGAAGCGTTGGTACTCAATAAGCTGGAGTCTAAAGGAGGGGAGTTTGACCACATAGTGAAGGGATAGATAGCCAAATTTCTCAGGGTCAATCAATTCCCGCTTGTCCACAGAATTTGAACGATCTACTTCAAATTCCTCCTCCACGAAACTGGCGATAAGATCCACTTGGTCAGCAAAATAGGTGATAATCCGAATCCCGGCTAGATCAGTGATGTCCTCTAGCTTTGTGTATTTATCATCTTCCCGATGGACCTTTCTCTTTAAGCTTTCTCGGCTTTTTACCCGGGAAGTGATGGAGTGAACGTTGATACCTTTAAGCTGAAGTATTCCTTTTAACAAGTTTTCGGTGACATTTGTAAAATCGGAATATACTGGATAAACTTGATCAAATTTTGCAATGATGTCGGCTGAATTTTGATTGGTCATCTTATATTTCCCTTCGGCTGCTTTAGTTTCTTTTAGCTATTATTTAGTTTCTTTGCTATTATGTTATCACATTAACGGATATTTTTGGCCTCGATATAAAAATACACTGAAATGACCTTCTAAAGTCGAATATATATCTTTCGATGATGAAGAAAACCCAATATAACCATATAAAATATCACGTAAGAAAGCGAAAAATATAATGAATCTAACCCATGTGCCCACGGACTTATGAGCCTTTCTGTCAATACGTAAGCTTTTTTGCATATTTTAGCCTCAAGAGTTTTCTTATCATAACCATTGTGCATATTTCCTTTGGCTATTATACTATGGGCTTTGTTTTATTTCCTTTGGTAAAGATCCCGGACAAATTTACCTTTTCAGAGGAAGGTCATTAATGATAAGATTAGATACGGCAGAAATTAATACTGGTTTTTGCCTTCCATGGCTACAGCCTTCAAAAAATTTTAGGAGAGACTGACAAAGTACATGAAACATATAAATGAAATTTTTAGTGATTATGAAGCTCAGGGTAACCTTAATACTGCTATTGTACAAGCAGTGGTCTTAACTAAAAGTACGAAAACCTTGGAGATGAAAATCAGCTCTGATAAATATATTGAAACAAGAGAAATTGAAGCCCTCAATCGGTTTATCAGAGAACGATTAGCCTTAGACGATTCAATCATCACGGTAGTTTACCCTGAGGGAACCCAGAGAAAACCCTTAGAAGAGGAACTCAAACATATTTTGTCAGTGTTGGCGAATAAGCATCCCATCTTAAATGGAGCGCTCAGAAGTTGTGACTATGAAATCGCTGAAAATCATGGGATCAAATTTACATTTAAAACGGCAGTTTCCTATCTATTAAAAGCCAGAGGTTATGATAAAAAAATTCAGGAGGCCATCAGAAACCTCTACGGGGCTGCCTATCAAATTAATTTTATCGATGATGTAAACAGTGAAGAATTAAAAAGATTACAAGAAGCTACCGAAGCAAATGAGACTATGCTTCTTCAAAGGCAAGTTGCTGCTACGCCAGCCACTGAATCCCCTATGGAAGCTACGCCAATAAAGCCGGAAGCTAAAGGGGACGACGGAAAAAAAGGCGATCCTTCCTTGATCTTAGGCAGAAACTCGACTATCAAGGACACGGTCATTAAAATTACGGACATCACACCGGATGAAGGCAGGGTAGCTATCCAGGGTGAGCTATCCAATATTGAAGCCAAGGAATTAAGAAGCGGCAAAACTTTAATTTCCTTTGATTTATATGACGGCTCAAGTTCCATGACCTGTAAGGCCTTCATCAAGCCCGGTGAAGATGGTGAGATAGTATCCCGGCTGAAAAAGGCCAAGGGAGTCAAGCTGGCCGGAAATGCCGGCTTTAGCCAGTTTTCCGGGGAAATTGAACTGATTGCCAATACCATCGTAGAAACAGCAGGCAGGAAGAAGGCTCAGCGGCTGGATAGAGCAGAGGAGAAGCGGGTCGAGTTGCATATGCATACCCAGATGAGTCAGATGGATGCTATGACCAGTGCTACCGATCTGATTAAAAGAGCTATGAGTTGGGGGATGAAATCTATTGCCATTACGGATCATGGCGTAGTACAGTCATTTCCCGAGGCTCATAAGTTCTTAGGTCGAGATAATCCGAACATGAAGGTTATCTATGGTGTGGAAGCTTATTTGGCCCCGGATAAAAAGTCCTCCCTAACCAACGCCAAAGGCCAGAGCCTTGATACTACCTATTGCGTGTTGGACTTGGAAACCACCGGTTTCTCAGCAGTAACGGAAAAAATTACTGAAATAGGAATCATGAAACTCCAAGATGGCAAGGTCATCGACGAGTTCAGCTGTTTTGTTAATCCGGAAAAGCCGATTCCAGCAAGGGTTGTAGAGGTTACCAACATCACGGATGATATGGTAAAAGATGCCGATACCATAGACCAGGTCTTTCCTAAACTGCTGGAATTTATTGAAGGAAGCGTTTTGGTTGCTCATAACGCTGAGTTTGATATGGGTTTTTTAAAGCATAATGCTAGAGTCTTAGGCTACGGCTTTGATTACACCTATTTGGATACCTTGTCCTTGGCCAAGGAGCTCTTTCCTGATTTTAAAACCTATAAATTAGGCAGAATCGCTAAGAACCTAGGCTTCAAGGTGGAGGTAGCTCACAGGGCCTTGGATGACGTGGATACCACGGTGAAAGTCTTTAAGGTTATGCTGGAAAAGCTTAAGCAACGGGGAGCGGAAACCCTTGAGGATATTGATCGCTATGGCTCCGATGCAGACGCCAAGAGCGTTGAGTATAAGAAGCTTAAAACCTATCATGCCATCATCTTAGCCAAGGACTATGTGGGCTTAAAGAATTTATATAAGCTGGTTTCCTATTCCCACTTAGATTATTTTTATAAAAAACCACGGATCTTAAAGAGCCTCTTTAAAAAATACTCTGAAGGCTTAATCCTGGGCAGTGCCTGCAGTGAAGGGGAGCTTTACCAGGCCATTTTACTGGGAAAATCCAACGAGGAAATTGAAGCCATTGCCGAGGCCTACGATTATTTAGAAATCCAGCCTCTCGGGAACAATGATTATCTAGTCAGAACCGAGCAGGTGCCCGACAAAGACTATCTAAAGGAAATCAACCGTAAAATTGTGGCTCTGGGTGAAAAATTAAACAAACCTGTCGTCGCCACCGGGGATGTTCACTTCCTGGATCCGGAAGATGAGATCTATCGGCGAATCCTGGAAGCTGGTCAAGGCTTTAAAGATGCCGATAATCAGGCCCCCTTATATTTAAAAACCACCGAGGAAATGCTGGAGGAGTTTTCCTATTTAGGAGGAGCAAAAGCCTATGAGGTGGTGGTAACCAACACCAATCGGATAGCCGATATGTGCCAGCAGATCAGTCCTATTTCAGCGGAGAAGTGCGCGCCTCATATTGAAGGCTGCGAGCAAACAATTAAGGATATTACCTACGAAAAGGCCTATGCCCTCTATGGAGACCCCTTGCCGGAAATTGTTCAGCAAAGGCTGGATAGAGAGCTGGATTCCATCATTAAAAACGGCTTTTCGGTGATGTATATCATCGCTCAGAAACTGGTCTGGAAATCTAATGAGGATGGCTATCTGGTGGGCTCGCGAGGATCTGTGGGTTCCTCGGTGGTTGCCTATATGACCGGTATTACGGAAGTCAATGCCCTGCAGGCCCATTACCGCTGCCCTGGCTGCCGGTATTCGGATTTCTCCGATTATGGGGCTAAAATCGGCTTTGACTTACCGGATAAGGAGTGTCCGGTTTGCGGTGAAAAGCTGGCCAAAGATGGCATCGACATCCCCTTTGAGACCTTCTTAGGCTTCAATGGCGATAAAGAGCCGGATATTGACTTAAACTTCTCAGGAGAATATCAGGCCAAGGCCCATAAATATACCGAGGTTATTTTTGGCAAGGGTACAACCTTTAAGGCCGGAACCATCGGTACCATCGCCGAAAAAACAGCCTTCGGCTATGTGAAAAAGTATTATGAGGAAAAAAACCGTACCGTTAGCAAGGCAGAAACTCTGCGAGTCTCCAAAGGCTGCACCGGGATCAAAAGAACATCAGGACAGCACCCGGGAGGAATTATCGTCGTACCGAAGGGACGAGAAATTTTTGAATTCTGTCCCGTCCAGCATCCTGCCGATGACTCTAACTCGGATATCATAACCACCCATTTCGATTATCACTCCATTGATTCTAACCTCTTAAAACTGGATATTCTAGGGCATGACGACCCGACGGTCATCCGAATGCTTCAGGATATCACCGGCGTAGACCCGCAGAAAATACCCATGGATGATCCCGAGACCATGTCTATATTCTCCTCCACAGAAGCCTTACAGGTAACCCCGGAGCAGATCAATTCCAAGGTCGGAACCTTCGGCATTCCGGAGTTTGGTACGAAGTTCGTCCGAGGAATGCTTTTAGATACCAGACCCAAAGCCTTTGAAGATTTAATCTGTATATCCGGTCTTTCCCACGGGACAGATGTCTGGTTGGGAAATGCTAAGGACCTAATTGATGCGGGAACCGTGACCTTAAGTGAAGCCGTTTGTACTCGGGATGAAATTATGACGTACTTGATTAAAAAAGGCCTGCCGCCCAATACGGCGTTCAAGATCATGGAGCTGGTGCGTAAAGGAAAAGCTTTATCCAACCCTGAAAAATGGGCGGAATATGAAGACTTGATGAGGGAGCATAAGGTACCGGAATGGTATATCGATTCCTGCCGGAAAATCAAATACATGTTCCCTAAAGCCCATGCCGCTGCCTACGTCATGATGGCCTTCCGCATAGCCTGGTTTAAGGTGCACATACCTCAAGCTTATTACGCAGCCTACTTCACCATTCGAGCCAAGGCCTTTGACGCTGAATTTATGATCTTCGGCAAAGAAAAGGTTAAAGGCAAAATGAAAGAGATTGAGGAACTGGGTAACACTGCCACCCCAAAAGATAAGGATATGTACGATGACTTGGAATTGGTTTTGGAAATGTATGAAAGAGGCTTTAAATTCCTGCCCATTGATTTGTACAAGTCCCATGCCACAAAATTTCTGCTTGAGGAGGAGGGCATAAGACCGCCTATCAACAGTATATCCGGCATGGGAACTGTGGCAGCGGAAGGTCTCTATAATGCCGCCCGGGAAAAACCCTTCAACTCCATCGAAGATGTGAAGAAGCGGGCTAAGATTGGGAATGCTACTATAGATTCACTGCGGAAATTCGGCTGCTTTAAAGGAATTCCTGAAAGTGATCAGATGAGTCTTTTTGATGTGATTTAAGATGTGATTAAAACAGAAAAACAACAAGCCACCGTTCACAGTGCAACGGTGGCTTGTACAGTTTAAGTAGATGTGCTATTTTTTCTCTGTTAGTCCCTCCAGAAATAAATCTAATTTGTATTCAAGGTTCTCCTGGAAGGGGATTTGTGAACTGCTGGTTATAGCGGATTGGATCAGGCCCATGAACATCTCTGTCACCATTTCAATTGGAATAGTGACTCTAAATTCTCCATTTTCCTGTCCCTCCTGAATAACATTTACTAAAAAATCTTTAAACTCCGGACCATGGGGCGGTTGTATTGGTGATAGTGACTGGTTACGGTATAATTTAAATAATTGTTGATTCTCTTCAAATATTTTACCTAAAATCAATAAAAGCTGAGAGATTTTTTGTGGGGGATTAGCCGATGATTGGTTCAGTTCTTCCAGCGACCTTTTAACCTCACTGATTTTCTGAGCCAGGGCATATTTGAGGATGTCTTCTTTAGATTGAAAATAGTTATAAAAAGTACCTATACCAAAATCAGCACCTTCCATAATTTCAGCAACAGTTGTTTCCTCAACGCCTTTTTCTATGAACAGTTTAATTGCCACATCAACAATAGATTTCTGCACTTGCAGTTTTTTCCTTTGTCTGCGATCCATTAAGTCCTCCGTAAGCTTATCTCCAATAAAGCTAATTCAACAATGAATTTATTCATTGATAATTATAGACAGTTATTCAATCATCGTCAAATGTTGGCATAACCGTTCTATAGCGTTTGAGTATGGAGAGTAAAATCTTGTGGAGGCATTAAAAATGCATACCTATGTAATAGAATTTGTCAGGTATGCATTTTCAAATTATCATTGAGAGGTATTATTACCAAATTTCTTCTACAATCTGTACGGAATCCCTAATTACGTTACTACATATTTTTTCAAATATCCCTGACTCATGGGCAAGTTTAACGTTTTCCGGCTTTGTAAAATCTAAACCCGTAAGATCTTTGCAGGTATAACATCCATGCTTTGCTTTAATATTCTCGATTAGCTCCTGGGAAAGATAGAAAGTTTTCCCTTGAGAGTCTGGGTCGGAGAGGCCCTCATAGTTCCCGTGTTTTAATCCTATGGCTAAAATTCCGCCACTAACAGCCCCACAAATATCACCTTGACATGATATTCCTGCACCTAGACCGGTTGAAATCTTTAAGGCTAATTCTCGTTCTAAGCCAAGTTCTTCACTTAGTGCAGCAAAAACGGACTGACTGCATAAAAACCCATTTTTCATCATCATAACAGCCTTTTCTGAAACAGACATATTGTATCCTCCTCCTCAAAATATGAATATGTTCATATTTGTATTATATTCATAAGCATTAAGACTGTCAATCAAAATGAATGCGTTCATAAATGAAATGATTAAATATTTTTCTGCATTAAAGCTAATCTTCACGAGAAGAAAGCTAATTTCAAGATCTGAAAACAATCCAAGTTCCAACGCTTATTCATCACGGAATAAATGATCAGGTTTGTTTGTACCCACTGGCTATAGAGCAAAAGAGCAGTATTTTATTCTCGGCTTGTACCCTTTGAAGCGTGTGGACATTTCCTATTCTATGACCAGCAGGATAGATTAACCAAAGAATTAATTCGATTCATAGAGGAATAGTATTTTCTGAAACTCAGCAGGAAATGACGTCTACTCGCCTAATTGTCTTTACGGTATTTATTAAGAATAAATTCTTTAAATTCTTCAAGGGCTTTTTTCGCTTCTTCTGGTAGATCCTGCAATGGGTCGTCTGAAGGGGAGGCGGCTAAAGTACTGTAACCTTGTTCGCTTTCCAGTATATAGGATCTTGGCTCAGTGATTCGTCCAAGGAGAAAGTCAACAGAACAATTCAGGCTTTTCGCCAAAACTATCAAAGTGGAGGGGTCAAGAGATTTTTTGCCTGATTCAAATTGTGATATATCCGTTTGAGACATGTTAAGACTTTCGGCTAATTCTTCTAGTGAGATTTCATTTAGTTCACGTATCATCTTTAGTCTATTTGGGACGAGACATTCTTCAATTACTGAAAGTTCTGTTCGTCCTAATAAGAAATCTGTTGAGACTTTAAAATAATCCGCAATTCTTTGGAGAGTATCATAATCTGGTTTACGCCTATCTACTTCATACTGTGCATACGTACTTCTGGACATACAAAGTATTTTAGCTAATTCCTCTTGTGTAAGTTCGAATTTATTTCTTAGCTGTTGCAGCCGTTTCCCTAACATTACAAACATCCCACCTCTCGTATATAGTATAGTCGCAATAAGCGACATTTAAAATATGTGTTGCGAATCTCAACAAAAGCATTGACAGTCGCGAATTGCGACTGTATTATTAAGATAAATTTTAGTCGCGTTAAGCAACGGAACAAAGGGGGAGGATTGTGGCTGAATTTGGCAAGACGAGGCTGTGGCTAATAAAATATCGGGGGGATTTGACACAGCAACAAGTTGCAAATAAAGCAGGGATAAGCAGATCATATTATGCAGAAATCGAGTCAGGCAACAAAAATCCTGGTGTTAAAACTGCTAAAAGAATTAGCAATGTTTTAATGTTTGATTGGACTATTTTTTATAAATCGTGAGTATGTTATCAAGTCAAAGTTCCGATATTGAAATTTGTTTAGTCTTCTTTCAATCCCAAGACACAAAATAAAGTCCTCGGTATTTTGCCGAGGACTTTATTTTGGGGCTCACTGATCCCCAAAATAAAAATTGACTGACGGAGGATAGTATGTCTGAGATCGACGAACTAATAAAGCGAATTGAAGAATTACGCTGGAACGTGATTAAGACAAAAGAGGGAAGAGCTTATACGGATCCGGCAGTCGTAGCCGCAAGTCAAGAGTTGGATAATGTTTTAGACAGGTATCAAGAGATGCTTATGAAAAAAGCTGAGAATGGTTAAAATGGACGCCCAGCCATATCGCGAGTTTTAATAAGTGAAGAGAACAAGCCACCGTTCACAGTAAACGGTGGCTTGTAAAGTTTAAATGGCGTTTATTCGTAAATTAGAACTTAATTACTTTGGGTTCACCTGCAAAGGTAGCTATCGTTGCTATAGCATCCTTTAGATACAATACCTGCGTGTTGGGATCTGTTGCCGAATACCGGGACTGAAGTGAAGGATAGCTTTCCAGCATACTCTGCTTTGCTTCAATACGATCATCCTCTACAGCCACGGCCTGAATTCGAATCCATTCTTGGCCATTAAAAGCGCAAATCTCAATTTTGGGATTTGCTATCATTTGCTTGGAAACGTCCTTTACCTTACCAGTCTGAATATAAAGCTTGCCCTCAAAAATATTGACAGTTCCGAAGGGACGAACTCGTGGCTGATCTCCATCAACTGTAGCTAAGTAATAGGTCTGGCACTTCTTTAAGAAATCAAAAACTTCTTGCATTAAAGAAATCTCCTTTCAAATTTATACAACAAATTTATAATAAAAGTCTTGAAATAACAAGTACGATTATTTATCATACATAGTATCTAATAAGATACTATTGGGAGGGGACTATGGAAGCGGAGAAAGATTTATTTGGGAAATGCCCTTATATGACAGCACAGAAGGTTCTATCTGGTAAGTGGTCAATAATGATTCTCTACCATCTCGGAAAAAAGACCATGCGCTTTGGAGAATTGCAGCGGCAGTTGCCTGATTTAACCCAGTCAACGCTGACTAAACAGTTACGCGCTTTGGAGGAAAACGGATTAATTGAAAGAAAGATTTATCCCCAAGTCCCACCAAAGGTCGAATACTCTTTAAGTGATATCGGGATAAAGTTTAAAAAAGTATTGGTTGAATTGGCAATTTGGGGGGGCGAATACATCGAAACTTTAAAGGATAAAGCAGATAGACCATGAGCTATTTATAGCTTTACGCCAATATTGGTAAATTATTCAGCTCTTCTCTGAATTATAGATTTATCTGCTCCTTGACTAAGCAACGGCTTAATTTAGTTACAGATAATATAAGAATTTATCAAAATTTTTGTTGAGAAGAAGCTTGACTTTTAATCTAGACGAAGGGGTTGATTAGGAGTATTCTAAGAATGGTCGAAATTATCCATAGAATAGTTTTTTCAATCTGAGAAAGAGGCGCAGTAATTTGAGCAACATGTATTTAATCTTTTTGAGCATTGGTCATCTCGTTGTGGATTTAGGTCAGGGGATCCTGCCGATTTTAACACCTGTGTTAGCGAAAAGTTTTGATCTCAGCTATTTTCAAGTTGGTATAATCGCCTTAGCATTTACCTTTAGTTCGGCTATTATCCAGCCGATTTTTGGTGTACTTAGCGACCGATATAGTATGCCCTGGTTAATGCCCGTTAGTCTATTTCTTTCAGGTTTTGGTTTGGCCTTGACAGGCATGGTTCACTCCTACGGACTATTGTTGCTGGCGGTACTATTAAGCGGTATCGGGGTAGCCGGCTATCATCCGGAAGGATCGAAGTTAGCCCATTTTCTCAGCGAGGACAGCAAAGCGGGGGCGTCCATGGCAATTTTCTCTGTGGGAGGTAATCTCGGCTTTGGTCTTGGTCCTATGCTGGCCGTTTTTGTTTTAAGTTTTGCCGGACTGAAGTCGATTCAAGGTGTTATGATCCCCGGGGCTTTGGCCGCACTGCTCTTCTTGTTTTTACTGCCCAGATATAAGGCCATCTTGGCAGAAAAAAGCCACAAACAGAAAAAGACTACAAAACAAACAGTAAAAAGCAAGGTTAGAACCGGAAGCTTAATATTATTGCTGTTGTATGTAACCATAAGATCATGGATACAATCCGGTCTGGTTTATTTCATTCCATTTTACTTTCCAAGTTTTAGAGGAATTGCCGAACCTGAATATTTAGTGAGTACATTTTTAATTGCAGGAGCGGTAGGCACAATTTTGGGCGGGCCTTTTGCCGACCGTTTTGGAGGGAAAAACGGGCTGTTAGTTTCTATGATTGTTAGCCTAATTACAATCTATCCCTTTTTGCATTTAAACAGCACTTTGATCCCTGTTCTGGCTTTTATTGTCGGAGCAGCACTAATCTCGACTTTTTCTACGACTGTGGTATTCGGACAAAGGTTGCTGCCTAATAATATTGGACTTGCTTCGGGTATGCTGCTAGGTTTTGGAGTAGGGATGGGTTCAATTGGGGTTACCTTACTTGGAGGGATCGCTGACCACTTTGGACTGCCTTTAACTATAAACATTATTAGTTTGCTGCCAATCCTGGGAATTATTCTGGCTGTAACTCTTCCGGATATTAGAGCACGGGAAGTTGTTGTTGAGCCGAATTCCGCTGCATAGCAGCAAGTCTGCCTCGGTCACAGAAACGACCTGCCTCTGAAAAATTTACCTTTCAGAGGCAGGTCGTTAATTATAAAATACCCCATTAACTTTGACTTTAAAACTTAATTTATTTAGTTACAGGAAAATAAACTTCCGTGACAAATTCATCCGGATTAGACGTTGCCCCTGGGCCGGTCAGGTAGATATCATACGGTTCTCCTGAATTCTTATAGCCATTATCTTCAATCCATTTCATAACTTTTGCATAGGCTTCGCCTAGTCTTGAATAGGGTCCAACAAATTTTGTATAGGCAGTTAAGCCGCCTTTGAATACTTTGAGTTTGTCACTTTTTTCTACGTTTACCTTATTATTGACTGGAATACAAACTTCTAAATCAGTATTTTCTGCGTCGAATTCCTTATCATAATAAACTGTCATTACGGGTCCGGACGGTTGAAGATTCATCCGGTACATATCTTCAAATACTTTCCCAATAATAACACTAACATTCTCCATCCTTGTCATTGCTCTCCGGCTAATAACCATTATGGGTTCTCTTTCTTTTAACTCAACTTTTAAATCGTTAGTTTCCATTAATTTACCTCCAGACTTGATTTTAGACAGCTTCATGTCGATAGAATTTCTTAGTTTTAAGTTTTTTTCCACTTCTATGTCAATATCCTGAATCTTGTTTATGAGAAATTCTTTCAATAATTCAACATTCTGCTGATCTAATATAACTTTAATTTCTTCAAGCTTGAGCCCGTATTCCTTTAGTTCTAATATTAAAAGGATTAATAAAACTTGTTGATCAGAGTAGTATCTATATTGGTTTTCGTGGTCAACATACACAGGCTTTAATAGGTCAATTTGATCATAATATCGAAGGGTTTTGGTTGAGACCTTTCCAATTTTAGAAAATTGTCCGATTGTGTACACATTTCCTCCTCCTTTTTTGTCGACAGTATAAGTATAAACCTTCCAGTTAAGGGTAAAGTCAATACGAATTATTCATAGTTCAGGAATATAATAATGGAGGACATATCATGAAAAAAGCAGATTATCATATACATTCCGATTTCTCTCCGGACTCTACACTTACCATGGATCAAGCCTGTGAGAGAGCCATTAGTTTAGGTCTTGAGGAACTTTGTTTCACAGATCACTTTGAAATTGCTGAGGACATTAGAATCGACTATACCAAATACCGACAAGCTGTGTTTAGAGCAAGGGAACGTTATGGAAAACAGCTATCCCTAAAAGTTGGTTTGGAAGTAGGATTTGATATAAACTCTCAACATCAGATTCAGGAGTACTTAGGTGACAAGGACTTTGATTTTGTGATTGGGTCCTTGCACAGTGCGGAGGGTTTAGATCTATTTAATGGAGACTTTTTTAGAGGAAAAGAACTTAAGATTGCCTTCAGTGACTACTTCAAGGTTATTCATGAGTCCATACCCAGCTTCGATTTTTCAGTATTAGGTCATATAACGCTCATTAAACGTTTCTTCTTACTGCTTAAGGTTAATCCGTCGGATATCGATTGGAGTTATTATGATGAAGAAATAGAGGCTATACTGCAAGACTTAATCGCCGGAGGAAAGGGAATTGAACTGAATCTGCGGAATCCCTTGATTGATCTGGATTTTCGAGTTCTTCGCCTCTACAAGGAATTAGGGGGAGAAATCATCACCTTAGGGTCGGATTCTCATCATACGACCAGTATGCAGGCAATGGAGGAGGGATTTCAAGCTCTTCGGGAAGTAGGCTTCCGATATTATTGCGTTTTTAACCAGTTAAAGCCTCTTTTCGTTTCAATCTAGCTTATTTCCAACATTTGAAGGAATTTTGGAAAACATGTCGAAAGATTTTATAGTAACGAAGATATTCATTCAAATCTAAAAAGGAATAGTGAGCAATAGCGCTCTTCAATCAACCCTGGTTACCGGGGTTATATGAAGAGCGCTTATTTAATAATGGAAGATTAAGAGGGGGGAGTTTTTTGAGTAATTGGTTGAAACGTTACATTGTACTTATTGTATTTTCAGGGGTTATGCTTTCATTAGGGGTCATATTTAAGAATAGCAATTTAACTTTTTCATTACTTTTAGTTAGTATCGGCGGCTTCATGACTATTTGCTTATTGCATATCAGAAAAACCTTCGAACTATTAGATTACGCTATCGAATATCTTAAACGGGGATCCCTAGGGGATTACATGGTTTTAGAAAAGGGCGTAAAACTGGTTGAGCAGTTAAATGATGAAATAACGGCAATTCTGCAAAGTAATAATTTAGACCGTGATGCACTTATAGATATTCAAAAGAAATTGTTAAAGGAAAATCCTGAATTTATGGCTTTAAGTTCTTTTTGGGAACCCAATGCCTTCGACCAGAGAGACAGCAGTTTCCAAAATATAGATTACTATGATAAAGGTACTTTTACGGCCTATGTTTACCGTGATGCGGATGAAGGCATTAAGGTCATTAGCCTCGGGGATATCTATAATCAGCCATGGTACACTGGGCCAAAGAAAACCCGCAAAATCACAATAACTGAGCCTTATGAGGAAAATATTAAAGGCAAAAAGATTTTAATGGCGAGTGTAGTTATGCCGATTATTGTTAAGGGTAAGTTCCTGGGAGTTATTCCTACAGACATTGTCTTGAACGAGATTGAAAAAATACAAACGGATGTCGTATTGTATAAAAATAGGTTCAAAAATACACTAACCGAAACAATCGTTACGGGTTTGATTAATAGAAACGATGAGTTTGGTATTCTCGGACAAGCAATCAAAGCGACAAATGTCAATCAAAAACAGATCTTGAATCGGTTGTTGCAAACAACAAACCAGGTTACGGAAACTTCTAAAGGACTAACAGTCATATCACAAGAGTCAGCCAAAGCTGTTGAAGAGATTTCTAAAACAATCGAACAAATTGCCTCTAGTGCAACCACCCAGGCCTTAGAGACAGATAACGGCGTCAATGAGATTACGGAGTTAGGTAAGATTATTGAACTGGATCAACAATATTTGAATGACCTAAACAATTCAGCTGAAACAGTCGAAAGAATGAAAAACGAAGGTATAATCGCGATAACAGAACTGATAGAGCGCACACGAGAAAGAGAACAATATACTGTTCGGATAGAGGAAGGAATTAATAAAACGAATGTAAGTGCTGAGAAAATTTATTCTGCAAGCAAACAAATTCAGAATGTCGCAGATCAAACTAATTTGTTAGCTCTAAACGCGGCTATTGAAGCAGCCCGGGCTGGTGAAGCCGGAAGAGGATTTTCCGTAGTGGCAGAAGAAATTCGTAAGTTAGCAGAGCAATCAAGCAATTTGACCAGCGAAATTCATTCCGTAATTGATGAGTTACAATCGAATTCACAAAGTGCCGTAGAAATCATTGGGAAAAGCTCAGTCATTGCTGAGAAGCAAGAAAGCAGTGTTAAGATTACCAGTGAGCGCTTTGAAGGAATAGCCCAAGCCGTAGAAAAGACAAAAGAAATTATTGGAAACTTAAATGTTTCCGGTCAAAGTATGAAAGAAAAAGAGAATCAACTAATTAACATAGTAAAGAAATTAGATCATATTGCCGAAGAGAATGCCGCCAGTACACAGCAAGTATCGGCAGCTTCTGAAGAGCAAACAGCATCAATGATCGAAATAGCCAATGCAAGCCAAGGTCTTTCTACTTTAGCTTATGAGTTACAACAGGCCATTAATAAATTTAAGTAAAGCTTTTATTGACGAGCCAACTTCCGGACTGGATCCTAAAAACGCACTAATGTCACAAAACTTGCCAAAGAACTATCTTGCATAGTGAGCATAGTCTTCCCAAAAAGCAAATACCAAGCCTTCTGAAATTCAGGAGGCCTGGTATTTGCTTTTTAGTTAAAGGAGCACAACTAAGTAAGAGATAATGACCGTTCAGAACTACGATCCTTCATTTTGAAGGTGGGAAAGTAGTGGGGGGAATTTATGAGGTTTAAACAATACTTAATAATTTCGCTGCGACGGACAATACCAATAAATATTCCGTTATCGTCAACAACAGAGACAAAATTTTGTTCGGTGGCGTAGGAGAAGAGATCTTCCATCTGGGCATCTACGTTAACCGGATTGTTAAACGTATGCCGTTCTATGTCTTTGAGGGAAATCTTTTGGGTATTCATAAAGGTTAGCCCAGGTGAATTTTTCATTTTCCAAAGGAGATCGCCTTCTGTTAAAACTCCCACGTATTTACCATCATCGTCGATGATAGGTACAGAGGTATACCGATGATATTTCATTCGCTCTAATGCCTGGCGCATGGTTGAATTTATGTTTAAGTGAATAACATCTTTTTTGGGTAAAAGGAAAAATGCAATATTCATTTCTAAACCTCCAATCAGGTTGGATTTACATAATTACGTTTTGATATTACAAAGGTTACAAATATAGCGAGAGATAATAAAAATGTACAACTTGTAAAGATATTCACAAGTATAGCCTAACATTTATGAGAACAAAAGTCCATAGAGCAATGACATGGTAGATATAAAAATACTCTATGGATTTCTCGAGGTCTGATAACCTTAAATAAAGCGTGGTCAAGGATTGTCGCCCTTGACCACGCTTTATTACTTATAGATTTATCCTATTTACCTGCTAACATATTGGGAAGGTCAGTCTTCACATCTCCGGTCAATTGAAGATTGAAGTTTTCTTGGAGGACACTCAACACACCAGGAGTAATGAATTCCGGAGCTTTTGGCCCAACATAGATGTTCTTTACACCTAAGCTAAAGAGTCCTAATAGAATGGCCACGGCTTTCTGTTCAAACCAGGAGAGAACAATAGTTAGAGGAAGGTCGTTTACACCGCAGCCAAAGGCATCCGCTAAAGCTAAAGCAATTTTCACGGCTGAACCGGAGTTATTGCATTGACCTAAATCGATATAACGGGGAATTCCATCAATCGTACCAAAATCATGGTCATTAAAACGGAACTTGCCGCAGGAAGTTGTTAATATGACACAGTCTTGAGGAAGGGAGAGAGCTAATTCACGATAATAGTCGCCGCCTTTTCCTGGTGCATCACAGCCTGCAATGACAAAGAAACGCTTGATTTTTCCAGCTTTTACGGCTTCAATAATTTGCGGGGCAATACCTAAAACTGTGGTATGGTGAAATCCCGTCAGCAAAGTCTTATTCGATTTGACATCTGCCTTAGGCAAGGACAGAGCCTTTTCAATGATTGGCGTAAAATCGTCATTGGCAATTTTGGCGACTCCTTCCAAACCTGCTACATCGTAGGACCAGAATCGATCACTATAACTTCCTTTAATCGGCATCACGCAGTTGGTTGTGCCAAGGATTGCTCCGGGAAAAGCTTCAAAGAGCTGCCGCTGATCAAACCAAGACTTACCGATATTACCCTTCAAATGCTCATATTTTTTAAGATGGGGATAACCATGTGCCGGCAACATTTCAGAGTGGGTATAAATATTAACGCCTTTGCCCTCGCTTTGTTTTAGAAGCTGTTCCAGGGCAAACAGGTTGTGCCCGGTGACTACAATACAATGCCCCTCAATTTTGTCTTCGGATACGGTTACAGGTGTTGGTGTTCCCAGTAAAGCTGTATGGGCTTGGTCCAGGACATCCATAATCTTGACGGTTGCCGTTCCAACTTTAAGGGCCATGCCAATTGTTTCGGCAAGATTAAAATTTGAGTTGGTTAAGGTTGAATACAACGCTTCATGAGTTATTTTCTCGACTTCCGGGTCGCTATAACCCAGTTGCCGTGCATGTGTGGCGTAGGCCGCTACCCCTTTTAAACCAAAAATTATGGTGTCTTGCAGGCTAGCGATATCCGGATTCTTACCGCAGACTCCGAATTTTGTGCACCCGCCACTAGGGGTTTGTTCACATTGATAACAAAACATTTGATTGATTTCTTTTGCAGAGGCTGTAACGTTTGGGGATTTACCACCAAATGTGAAAAGATCTTTTAATGACATTGTGTTTTAATCTCCTTTTGTTATGTGACTTATGAATTTATGATACTTGATGAAGAGGGATTAGGCTGTGACTAGTCAGTCCTTTTTGTAGTGCTATAAATCACTTTTTAACTGTTAACTGAATCACAAAACGTGTAGCGGGGACGGTCCTTTTAACACAATTTCTTGTGTTAAAAGGACCGTCCCCGCTACACGTGTGCAGGATTTTGACAGATAATATCGAACAAGTGAAAGTACTAAAAAGCCATCTTTCAAGTTTCCGAGCCCAAGCAAATAAGCTTGTTTGATTCTTTGATGCAAATTATCTACCAAGAGGAGAGACTAATACCATGCCATCTGCGACAAATCCTGTGATCGTCCAAAGTGATCGATCTGTTCTCTTAGAAGTCCATAATCCTCTTTACGAAGAGGCTCGGGATACCTTAGCCATCTTTGCCGAACTGGAAAAAAGCCCGGAGTATATCCATACCTACCGAATTACTCCCTTATCCTTATGGAATGCTGCTTCAAGCGGTGTGAGTGTTGGGGAAGTGCTGAAGGCTCTGGATCAATATAGCAAATTCCCTCTGCCTGACTCCGTATGCACGGAAATTCAGCAACTCATGGGCCGCTACGGCCTGGTAAAGCTCCAGCGAGACGGAGACATGCTCCTGCTAACCGCAGCAGACCCGGTAATTCTGTTGGAAATTGTTCGGCATAAAGAGGTTAAACTCTTACTGGCCTCTGCTGAACAGGCAAGGAGCAAGGATTTCTCAAGCCCATCTCTGACTCAAGTAGAAATTAACCCGGAAGCGCGGGGGCAATTAAAACAGCTCCTAATGAAACTCGCTTATCCCGTCGAAGACCTGGCAGGTTATAGCCAAGGCAATCCTTTGTCCATGGCCTGGCGTGGCGAAAATCCTCAAGGAGAACCCTTTGCCCTGCGGTCCTATCAGCAACAAGCCGTGGAAACCTTTCATCAACAAGGTTCAGTGCGCGGCGGGAGTGGCGTCTTGGTCCTTCCTTGCGGTGCCGGCAAGACTGTCATCGGTATGGGCGTGATGATGGAGTTACAGTGTGAAACCCTGATTCTGACGACGAATAATAGTGCCGTCAAACAATGGCTGCGTGAGTTAAGGGATAAGACAACCCTTGAAGCTAGCCAAATGGGTGAGTATACCGGCGAGAAAAAAGAAATCTGTCCGGTGACCGTAGCCACCTACCAAATACTTACTTACCGTTCCAAGGCAGAGGGAACCTTTGATCACTTTCAACTATTTAATGAAAAGAACTGGGGTTTGATTATCTATGATGAGGTACATCTCTTACCTGCCCCCGTCTTTCGGGCCACCTCAGAACTCCAGGCCAAGCGCCGCTTAGGTTTGACAGCGACCCTGATACGGGAAGATGGCAAAGAAGATGAGGTCTTTACATTGATAGGTCCCAAGAAAATGGATGTTCCCTGGAAGATCTTAGAGTCTCAAGGATGGATTGCCACGGCGGAGTGCACGGAATGGCGAATTTCCATGAGTAAGGACCGGCGCATGGATTATGCTTTAGCTGAAGAAAAAGGGAAATTCCGCTTAGCTGCAGAGAATCCCCGCAAGCTGGAGAAAGTATCCGAGTTGATGGAGTGTCATAAGGAGGACCTGGTGTTAGTCATCGGGCAATATGTCCGGCAACTCGAACTCCTCGCTCGTGAACTGAAGGCCCCTTTAATAACAGGTAAAACACCCCAGCGAGAGCGAGAGCGGTTGTATGAAGAGTTCCGCAGCGGATCTTTGCATTGTTTAGTGGTATCCAAAGTCGCTAATTTTGCCATTGATTTGCCCGATGCTAATGTGGCAATCCAGGTTTCCGGAACTTTCGGCTCCCGACAGGAAGAAGCCCAAAGGCTCGGTCGTATACTGCGCCCTAAGCAAGGAGACAGCAGAGCTTATTTTTATAGTTTAGTTTCTAAAGATACCAAAGAACAGGAATTCGCCATGCATCGGCAGCTCTTTCTAACCGAACAAGGGTATGCCTATAAAATCATGATCGAGGAGGATCTTGAACCATGAAGAAGCCGACGACAGGCTCCGTGCGGAAGGCTCAGCAGAATCCGACTACTCCTTCCGAGCAAGCAAAACCCCAAAAGTGGCGGCCTGTATTCGGCGAAAAATTGCCGCCCGGTTTTAAACCACCTGCCTACGCAGAGGAGACTAAGGAAAACCAAGCCACGTCCAAAGGGAGTTCTCCTCAGCCAAGTCAAAGATCCGAATCGAAACCCAAGAATACTGCGGTAAAGAGGCTTAAACCGAAAGCTTGGCCGGATTATTTTGCCCAGATGGATTCTGTGGAGCGAATTCTTTTTGCTTACATGGCTTATACCCGACCAGAGGATAAAACCATCGATTATTTTTGTAGTTATGATCAAAACTATAATGCCAGTTTTTGTTATTTGGATTGGAATGTAAGCGGACTAGACTATCAGGGGGTGGTAAGGCTACTTACCAAATGGTTTAAAATTGGCTTTTTGGCGCAAGGACGTCATCCTAATACCTTTAGTTTTAAAGAAGAGGCTGCCCGCTCCTTTTGGCGCTTTCTCTGTGCTCAAATCCAATTCGAAAATCTCATTGAACCGCAAAACTCATATCGGGCAGGTTTACCCAGCACTTTAGATAACCTTTTTAAGTTTCTTCTCCTAGTGGAGCAGGGAGAGGTGCTTGTCACCCAGAGTCACGAGATCAACAAACACTCCTTAAAACGTATTTTAGCCGCTTTGACTGTGCCGGCAGGATCTGCCCAGGAATTCGACCCGGAGAGCTATTTCTTTTGGCTCTTTGCCATTGCCCGACGTTTCCGTCTCTTCGGACGTAGGGGGGATCGTTTGGTGTTGACGACAAGGGGAGAAGAATTGCCCGAGAGTATTAAAGTGGCAGACTTGCTTTGGGAGATTTATCCGGAATACTTCCAAACAATCCAGAATAAAAGCTTTTTCCTGATCCTGCCCCTCTTAAGCCGCTGTACCGACTGGACAAGCTGGGGTTATATGGTCGGTAGGCTCCTTGCAGAGGACAATGTGAGTAATCTTTTAGACTATGAAACCGTCATCAGCCTGCTCGACCCCCTGCGTTTTCTGGGCTTATTGGAGTGGGGTAAGTATGAAAAGGATATTTTAGTGCGAGTCACTCCCCTGGGCCGGTTGGTACTGGAGAAATTACTTCAAGGGCAGGAACTTGAAGAGGATATGGAGTTTAAGAGCCTGGCAGACCAGATCTATCCCCTGAGTGGTCCCGATACGGCCTATGTCCAACCAAATTTCGAAATCCTGCTGCCTCATTCTGCATCCTGGGCTGCTCGCTGGAAACTATGCCAAATTGCTGTGCTTGAGCAGGAGGATCAGATGCTTAAATATCGCCTGGATAAAATCTATCTCCTGAACGCGCTGAAACGAGGGATGCCGGCAGAAGAAGTTCTGCCAACCCTAAAAACTCTAAGTACCTATCCTTTGCCCGATAATCTGGTACTGACGGTTCAGCAGTGGGTTGACTCCTTTGGCCAGGTTACTTTCCGGCGGCTCAGCCTCTTGGAATGCTCCTCTCCGGAACAAGCGGCATCCATCGCCTCGGCGCGTAAATACCGACAGTATGTGCTTGGTTTATATAGCCCGACGGCTGTCATTGTTCGGGAGATAGAAAAACTGCGTAAACTTCTGGAAAAGCAGGGCATCTACCCTACCCCAGGGGTTTTAGATGGCGAGAGTGTCGGTAAATAGGACGAGCGGGGACGAACGTGTAGCGTGTAGCGGGGACGGTCCTTTTAACACAAGAAATTGTGTTAAAAGGACCGTCCCCGCTACACGTTTCCCTTGAATAATTAGTACAAATGTACTAAACTGGAATTAGTACATTTGTACTAATTATCTGTAGTGGTTAAATTTTGAGAGGGGGAATTCCTGTGGATAATCCATTAGGTACAGTGCCGGTCAGGAGACTGATTATACAATTTTCAATTCCCGCTATTGCTAACACTTTGGTTAACGCTGTCTATAACATAACGGATCAGATTTTCATTGGTCATACGGTTGGAATGCTTGGTAACGCTGCAACAAATATTGCGTTTCCGATTACCACACTCCTGTCGGCCTGCGCCCTCATGATAGGTATGGGTAGTTCAACCAATTTCGGTTTAAGTTTGGGTGCCAAGAAGAAGGATGATGCTCTGAGATATGTTGGAAACGGAATTAGCCTGATGATAATTCTCGGCCTAATCTTTGCCGCTCTTGCGCTTATATTTCTGAAGCCCTTATTGATTCTTTTTGGGGCGACGGAGCAGATTCTGCCATTAGCATCGACTTATCTTGGCATTACCGCCTTTGGTATGCCGTTTCTCCTGTTTGCAACGGCATTCTCATCCATAATTCGTGCAGACGGCAGCCCAACTTTCGCAATGATAACGCTATCTGCCGGGGCGATTCTAAATATTCCTTTAAACGCACTTTTTATGCTAGTATTGGGTTGGGGAATCGCAGGTTCGGCCCTGGCCACAGTAATAGCTCAGATAGTTTCCTTCATATTAACCATTGTCTATTTACGGAAATTCAAGGCCGGCAGGCCGACAAAGGATGATCTGGTGCCAAGGCTGCCTTATATTAAAGGTATTGTAACACTAGGGGCAGCTGGCTTTTTGAATCATTTTATTATGATGCTGGTCCAGATAACAATGAATAACACCTTAGCTCACTATGGCGCATTGTCCCAATATGGCAGCGAGCTGCCTCTGGCTGTAGTTGGGGTTATCTCAAAGGTGAATTTTATAGTACTTGCCTTTGTTATCGGGATTGCTCAAGGAGCTCAGCCGATTATCAGTTTTAATTATGGAGCAAAGAATTACGCCCGGGTCAGGGAAGCCTATCTAAAAGCTGCTATGGGAATAGTGGGTGCTTCCGTACTCTTCTTTCTTTGCTTTCAGCTGTTTCCCAGACAGATCGTTGGCATATTTGGAAACGGGAGTGAGACTTACCTCATCTTTGCCACCCAATATATGCGCATTTTTATGGTGATGATGTTTATTAGCGGAATTCAGCCCTTAACATCGAACTTTTTTGTGGCAACAGGCAAGGCGAAACAGGGGATATTTTTGGCACTCACCCGCCAAGGATTGTTTTTACTGCCACTTCTGCTCATTCTGCCCCTCTTGTTTGGTATTGAAGGAGTAATTTTCGCTGGGCCTATCGCTGATTCCTTAGCGGTCATCGTCTCAATCTTGTTTATGACTCGGGAAATGAAAGCAATGAAGCGCTTGAACGCTAAGAACCCAATGGAAGTTTAAGCCTAAGCTTACATTAAGAAAGGAATATAATCGTGGACACGAAACGAGAAATTCTAAGCATGGCCCGGAGATTGTTTACTGAACACGGCTACAACGGCGTCAGCATGCGGGATATAGCCGGAGAACTAAATATCAGTGTTGGAAACCTGACCTATCATTTTAAGAAAAAAGAAGAGCTTATTGAAGCCATTGTCCAGGACATGCAAAAAAGTTATCAGCCAAGAACTGCTCCGCAGACACTTTATGAGTTAGACAATCTGATCTCTCACATCCAGGAGCTCCAGGAATTGTACGCATTTTACTTCAGCCATCGCACCCAACTGGCTGAAATCAGTGATAAAATCAAAAAAATACAACTAAGAATGCTCAAGGAAAATGATATTCTTTGGAAAAACACCTTTGACAATCTTAGATTAGCCGGGCTTATTAACAATGAAGAATATCCTCATCAGCATGAACATTTAATGAAAGCTGTACAAATGGTCACGATATACTGGTCAGAGCATAGTAAGCTTGAAACAGGGTCTGGTGATGGCACAGTTGAACTTAAGCAATGCGTGTGGGCAATCATTATCCCTATTCTTTCTCCTGATAGCCGCTTATCCTTCAACAATTTCTCGGATCTCCAATTCCAGGCTCAGCGGTAAGACCATGTCGACTACTATTGGGCAGACTGGGGATGCTACATGCTTGTCAAAATCGACACTGGTGTCGAATTTGACCTTACTCATAGAAGAAAAATGAACAGTAGGGTAAGGTAAAACCCCGGATTAATCCGGGGTTTTAGAGGAATGTTTTGCTAATTAGATGGTTTCTTGTAATATGGATTATCAAAATAAGTGTTGCAAACTGAGCAGTAGATCTTCTCTTCATAAGGTTGATCACTTGCACTAAATAAAATGCTTGAAATACCTTGATTATCTATGTATATTATACCTAGATAGTCAAGGTATTGATGTTAAGGAGGGGTTAATGTGAAAATTGATAAAGGTCTGCTCGGAGGAAGCACGCTTTTGTTATTATTGTCGTTACTGGCAGAAAGTGATAGGTATGGGTATGAGATAATCAAAGAACTTGAACACCGCTCTGACAGTACCTTTCAATTTAAGGAAGGGACACTTTACCCGGTTTTACATAAACTTGAAAATAACGGCTATGTCAGATCATATATGGCCAAAGGGGACGCAGGCAAAGAGCGCAAATATTATCAAATTACAAATCAAGGAAAAAAGCAGCTTGTTGAGGAAAAGAAACAATGGCAAATCTATTCGATGGCGGTCAATAAGGTAATAGGCGGTGACGCCCATGCTTTCGCCTAAGGGGGATAAGTATATTGAGAATATCTTATCCTATGTTAAATTTTCCTTTGATAGATATGCTATAAAAACCGAACTGGAAAGCCACCTCTTAGACAAAATAGAGGATTACACTAAAGCAGGTCAGGGAGAAGACGCTGAACAGTTAGCTATCACCGATATGGGAGATGCTGAGGAAATCGGGCTTGAACTTAACAAGCAGCACCATCCCCTCGTTGGTTGGCTTTGGATGATCACGCGATTAGCGGTAGTACTATTGGTCATAGTCGATCTTTTCTTTGTGGGATTGCCGATCGGCATGTCCTTATTTGATAATAATCCCCTCAAGGATATTGCTAAAGCTAATATTGTGTATAACATCGCGGTGAATAAAACGGTTCAATTGGATGATAGAGTTATCAACTTTCGAAATGTTGTATACGAACGAAATGGGAACCTGAATATTATTTATGATTATTATGAGGCCCGGTTCTGGGGGGCTCGGTGGAGTCTGGGAAGTATCGGGATCATTTCCGACAACTTAGGCAACAAGTATTTTGCAGGATCGGGCGGAGGCGGCGGAGGAATAAGACCAATTTGTCGAAGAACGGTTGAGAATTTTTCCAATGAAGCAGACACTGTAATTATAGATTATGACCAATACAATCGAAAATACCGAGTCGAAATCCCGTTAAAGGGAGGGGCAAAGAATGAGTAGATCCCAAAAAATTGTTAGAAACCTGGTGATTTTTTTAGGATTATGTTTGCTATTTATAACACAAACAGCGCTTTATTTGACTCCTTTGTCAGCTCACGAGCATTCTGAACGAAGTTTGCTTTATGGACCATCAGAGGTTGTTCATGTTGAAGATTTTGACGAAGGGAAATACATTCTTGCCAAATATGATAGATGGTATTCTTGCAATAGTGTAGAAAGAACCCTCGGTTTATTTTGGAGATCTGGTGGCGGTTCGATTGGCACAGAAAACGATAAGACTAAAGCTGTTGCTTTTTCCTGGTCGGCGTCATATGAACATTGCGTTGCTTACGGTATTATTAATGATGATCGAGTTAAAAGGATAGAACTTACGCTAAGCAATGGTCAGGTTCTGACCCAAACAAAGTTTTACGACAGGATGTTTTTAATTCTTTGGACTGATAAGAATAATAACAACTATTTCGAAAAGCTTATAGGGTATGATGCTTCAGATAAAGTAATCTTTGAATCAGAGTTACCCTGACGATGTTATCAAAACAACATTTGAAATTTAGGTGAAATGCCAAACGTTGAGATTATAAGTAATTAAATGACACAAAAAGGAGACTATTAAGATGATTTTCAGACAGGCGCTGCCCCAAGAGATAAATCATATCTTCAATGAAGGTTTCAAAGAGTGGAGCAAAAACAGGACGTTTGAACAATATTGCAGCGATAATGCCAAGGAAGATGTGTATGGCACAAGATATGTCCTAGACGTCGATAACGAAATTGTCAGCTCACTGATACTATTAAAACTTAAGGATATTGCTGGAAGAAAAGCATTTGGAATTGGATCTGTGTTAACACCAAAAATTCACGCCGGCAATGGTTATGCTACCCAATTGTTAAAAAGCTGCATACAAAAAGAAAAAGAAGACTGCTTCTTTTTCTTATTCTCAGATATAAATCCGGAATTCTATATAAAATTTAATTTCAAGATATTGCCATTAAAATTTCAAAGATATGAAAAAAGCGTTTGTATGGTATATTGCAACGATGTCAACTGGAATGAACTTTTAAATTGTTCAGTTGATTCTATTCCGAACTATTTTTGAACATGTTCGGCTGTTGCTAGTTGAATATCAGTTTGCTTCCAATCCTGGGAATAGTGCTTGCTGTTACTCTGCCGGATATTAGAGCACGGGAATCCTCTTCGGAGCCCAATTCCGCTTTATAGAAGATGTGTCTGTAAGGGTATCTAAAGATGAATATTGCTCTTATGTTTCTTTTCTTTTATAATAGGCTGTTCTAACAAATTCATTTATTGGAGAAAACAATGATCAAAATTACTGACATAATAGTAGCGCTTACCTATAATTTAAAAATGCTGAAGGACATTGTGGCCAAAAGGCTACATATAGAGGATAGTCGAATAGAGCACCTCAGTATTCTAAAGCGCACGGTAAATGCAGGTAACAAACAGGATATCCATTTTAATATGACGGTGGTTGTACGTGTTTCTGGAGACGAAAATGAAGTCATTTCAAGAAACAAGCACAAAGATATCTCTAAAGAAATAGAGCAGATTTATACATTACCCAAGAACAAAAAACTGAAAGAGCGGCCTGTGGTTATCGGCTGTGGCCCTGCAGGGATGTTTGCAGCCTTGATTCTCGCCCAAGCAGGGGCTCGACCGATTCTACTGGAGCGGGGACTCGATGTCGATAGCCGCAAGAGAAAAGTGTCAAACTTTTGGCGGACAGGAATTCTTGATACTCAAACAAATGTACAGTTTGGTGAGGGAGGCGCAGGTGCCTTTTCAGACGGCAAGCTGAAAATCGGGCAGAAGAATTCTCGTAAGATGAAAGTGCTCAATGAGTTTGTGCAGGCCGGTGCCCCCCGGGAAATTGTGTATTTAAGTAAGCCGCATATCGGCACCGACCGATTGAATGAAACAGTTAAGCGCCTTAGAGAGCAAGTGATAAGTCTCGGGGGCGAGGTTCGCTTTAATGCAACCGTAACAAAAGTATTGATTCAAGACGGACAGGTGACGGGGGTACGCTTTGACGAAAAGGGCCAGAAATCCGAAGTTTCTACAGATATTGTTGTGCTGGCTATTGGACATAGCGCCCGGGATACATTTAAGAGTTTGCTGGATAGCGGCGTCTATATGGAACAAAAGCCTTTTGCGCTGGGAGTGCGTATTGAGCACCCCCAAGCGATGATCGACAAGATTCAGTACGGCGACTTCGCCGGGCACCCTCAGCTGGGCGCAGCTGATTACAAAATGGTCGTGCATCTGCCAAACGGAAGAGGGGTTTATACTTTCTGCATGTGCCCGGGAGGGACAGTTGTTGCGGCGACGTCAGAGGAAAACAGACTGACAACGAATGGAATGAGCGAATTCGCGCGAGACGGTAGAAATGCCAATACTGCGCTCTTGGTGACCATCGGGAAGAATGACTTAGACAACGATGATCCGCTTGCCGGTTGCGCTTTTCAGCGCAGAATAGAGACAGCGGCCTTTGCAGCGGGCGGCGGAGGATATAAAGCACCAGTCCAAAGGTTGGAAGATTTTCTCCAAAAGCGTAAAACAACAGCTTTTGGAGATGTCCTGCCTACCTATCTGCCCGGAACTGAGTTTGCGGAGCTGGATTCCTTTTTGCCGGACTTTATCACTGATTCGCTGCGGCAAGCGATCTTAGAGATGGATCTTTGGATGCCCGGCTTTGCCTATCCGGATGCACTGCTGACGGGAGCCGAGACCCGCAGTTCTTCCCCGGTGCGTATTACCAGAGGGGACAGCCTAGAGGCGATTGGTATCAAAGGCCTCTATCCCTGTGGGGAGGGAGCAGGATACGCGGGAGGGATCATATCAGCTGCAGTGGACGGAGTGCTTTGTGCAGAACAGATTCTGAGATGATTGAGTTGATAAGCGCAACAGGCTGCAATCAGATTTATAGGCTGATTGCAGCCTGTTTTTTTATTTCCAAATAGGGAGCTTAGTAGCAATACTCATGATAGCGTTTGTCCTCTTTCCCATATAGTTTAGGCTACTTAATATTGGCAAAGGCATCTTGAATGATAAAATACGAGGGTTTCAATCGTTCGTGAAAGGAGGGGGTATCCCATTCTTGCCAAGAAAATAAGTTCATCGTCGTAGATCCCACTACGTGATTTTCCTTGAGTAAGATTCCTCCGATGTAAAAACCGTTTGTCTTAATTGATTGAATTCCCGCTTTATATAAATCGTCCATCACCATTGCACTAGAAGGGTCGGTTACGTTTAATAGCGCCCATGGGATTCGGATTTCTAAATTATTATCTTGGACGAAGAAATCAGACAAAGAGTTGTAGTCTTTGCTTAGAGGATTTCCGTTACCATACAGCAATTTTCCAGTTTCATACTTACTGAAGGGGAGTTTTTGTTTATCTACGGGTAAATATAGTTCTTTGTTTAAAGTTAGGTATTCAGGATTGAAAATCCCGGAATTTCTTGCTTCATACGCAGGGTTGGCCTCAATTAGCTTGACACGTTTAGCGTATAAATAGTAAAAGGAATCGTAGTAAGAGTCGACCAAAATTCTTGAATTTTCCTTCCCGTTGAGAATAATGACAAACTCGGAGGGCCTCTCAAATGTTACGTTGTACTTAGGATAGGTACTGTTTCCCTGATTAGAAATAGAATCTATAGGAATTAAGATTGTATCTTGTTCAAAATCATAGGTTTGAGCTGCAATTCTCAAATACAGGTATTTTTCATCAGATTTCACATAGATAGAAAAGTTAGGGTCACTGACAAGGGGGTCTGCATTTTCCCATTCTGAGAAATCCCCATCAACATAGCAAGCAGAGGTCTTATTTCCCGGGTCAAAGGCCATTAACCCAAATTCTTGTTCGCTGGTTTGCGGATTAGACCCAAAGGGCCGTCGATCGGGAAGATCAAAATCCATAGTGTTCCAGCAGCGTTTGAACCACTCATCTTGCCAGGAGAAGATAAGCGCACCTGCATACCCTTCTTCATAAATATCTTGGAGCATCTTGGCATTCATGGTGCCTTGATCGTGCTCACTGAGCATTCCTTGGTTAAGCCTCATTTTGCTGAGATGGGCCATTCCACGGGAAGCGGGTACTCCAAACTCCGCGACGAGTACCGGCAGTGAGCAGTAAAACCCTAGGATTATGCACTAATAATTTCCTTAGCCTAGTATGTTTCGTACTTATTCCAAAACAATACCAGTGGTGCCTATCAGATTTACTAGCTGACAAGTGCTCTTATGGCATTATTTTGAAATATACATAATTGGCAGAAGGAAAATCAGAAAATTCGGCGAATAAGATACTCAAGAATGCCGTCAGCCCTTGAAAAGGCAATATCTCAAATAATTTTCCGAGATCAAGCAAATCGATAAACTATTTACTTCAACGAAGTTATTAAAGAAAGTAGAGAGTGGAGGTAACCAACTTGAACAAATATTTTTTGATAGATTCCGAAGTAGTGTTAATGATCATTGATATTCAAGCCAAATTAGTTCCGGTAATGAAATACGGCGAACAAGTTATTCAAAACGTCAATACACTAATTTCCGTTGCCAAGAAATTAGGTGTTCCTATCATCGCTACAGAACAATACCCCAAAGGCCTAGGGAAGACCGTTTTAGAGGTAAGCAACAATCTCGAGGGATCGTTAACCTGCGAAAAGTCTTCCTTTTCAGGCTGTACCAGTGAGGTAACTTCGGCACTCAAGGGACTGGGACGAAAGAAAGTCATTGTTACCGGAACGGAAACCCATGTTTGTGTTTTCCAAACGGTAAGGGATTTACTTGATAATGGTTACCAGGTTTTTGTAGTGCGTGATGCGGTGTGTTCAAGAACTAAGGAGAATTACTTAAATGGGTTATCCCTGATGACATCTATGGGAGCAGTAGAGACTAACACAGAAACAGTATTATTCGATTTGGTTAAGCAATCAGGTACACCTCTGTTCAAGGAACTCTCTAAACTTATAAAATAAGAGAAGTAATGCATGTAGCTACAAGTTTAAACATAATTTTAAATTATTATATCTTGTGGTCTGTAAAACTCACAGGTTTTAAACTTACTCTTCATGGTGAACTTAGACTTAATATAGTCAAACGTACAAGGGGGAACTTATTTATGGTTTGGATGAATGTTGATAAACCAACCAAGAAGTGTACCTTACACATGAATAGTAGTTGTAACTACTTGCAAGAGAAACGTGAGACAGAGTATAAAGGAATAGGTAACTTAAAATGTGATGGTGGATGGTTGAGTTTTACTGATCCGAAATTAGCAAAATTATATCATCAAATCAATTTGCCTGAGTACGAACTTATTGACCATTGTTAAAGCCGAGGTTGAGATATTTATCAATGGTTTATGTGAAAAGTAGGTACATGTGTTACTATCGCCGAACAGAAAACTTTGTACAATAATAGAGACAAGTTATAGGTGAAAGAATGAACAATGAAACCTATAGGGTTTTGAGTAAATGCATGGGATTTTAGTTATATTTTGGAGACAAAATGGAAAGGATTTGAGTTATGAACTAAGGTCATACATGCGGTGCTGCTTTTTAACGGGCACGGTCTGGACCAACGGAGGTGCGAAACAAAATTGTCTACGAATTGTGCCCTTGCTATTGCTATTCAGGCTGGAGTCCCGATCCTAACCTGGGGGCCCCCAGGTGTGGGAAAAACATCATCCATTTCTATGCTTGCGGATGGACTGGCACTCCCCCTAGAAGTTGTCCTGGCATCCATCCGTGAACCGTCGGATTTTTCCGGTCTTCCGGTCATTGGGGAGGAAGGTGTCCGTATGGAGCCTCCTGCCTGGGCCCATCGCCTGGCACGAGCTGGAAAAGGTGTGCTTTTTCTAGATGAAATTTCAACAGCTCCGCCTGCGGTTCAGTCTGCTCTATTGAGAGTCGTTTTAGATAGGGTTGTAGGGGATTTAGCTTTACCTAATGGAGTATCTGTTGTGGCATCGGCAAACCCGCCGGAACAGGCGGTTGGTGGATGGGATCTTTCTGCGCCTCTGGCGAACAGATTCTGCCACCTTTTTTGGTTCCTGGACACCCAGGGCTGGGTAGACGGCATGATTGGGGGATGGAATAACTCTGACTTACCCCACCTACCTTCGTCCTGGGAGAATTCAATACGAGAAAAAGAGATGCTTGTTGCCTCCTTTGTCCGGCATAGGCCTCATTTATTACTCCAGGTGCCCAAAGATGAAGGTCAAGCCGGGAAAGCCTGGCCGTCGCCCAGGTCTTGGTCCATGACAGCCAGGCTATTGGCAGCTGCGGAAAGTGTGCTGGCAAATGAGGATGTCGTGGCGACACTTACGGCTGGATGCGTTGGCGAAGGAGCCTGTTTGGAGTTCTTAGCCTGGTGCAGGGATTTGGATCTGCCTGATCCAGAAGAGATTCTGGCCAATCCGACCTACTTTCGGTTGCCGGATCGGGGAGACCAGGCTTTTGCCATACTGGTTTCAGTCATCGCTGCCGCTGTTGGCAGGCTGACTGAGGAACGTTGGTCTGCTGCTTGGAGGGTACTTGCCCAAGCATCGGAACATGGAAAAAAAGATATAGCAGCTGTTGCAGCCAAAAGATTAGCCGCAGCCAGGAAACCAGAATTATCGTTACCCCTGAAAGAAGTACAGGAATTTGCGCCGTTGCTTCAAAAAGGGGGACTAATGTGAATTTTCCTTATGTGTACCGCAATATCCCCTGGAAAGAAAGTGTTTTCAAGCAATCCGGACGAGTTTTAGTAAGCATGGAAGGGATGATAAGGGAATCCAGACTGGACTTATTAAATCATGAAGGCTCAAAACTGTCGGCTTATCACATTTATGCTGTGCTCAAAGTAGCCCTGACTGAGGAATGGGTCCAAACAATGGAACAGCTGCATCGAAACAGGCAAAATCAGTGGAAAGCAGAAAAGTTTCTAAGCCCTGAAGGGGAAAAAGAGTACCGGCTTTATACAATTAGCCAGAAAGAGCCTGTGTGTTCCTCGGTAATTACCATTTCCAACAACCAAATCCATGACTTCTCCATTCGGTTGGAAGATGCGGCACCTCTCCTTAAGAAAATCATGGAGGATTATCCGCCCGTCTTTTTGCAACGCTACCGAAATCACCCACTCAATCATCATTTTCCATCCCTATATTATTTAGACGCTAAAAACCTGAAATTCTTAAAGCTTCCGGACCCAATCAAAGAGCAGAGAGAGCGAACCCAAAGAATTATTGTTTATGAGGATGTTCTTTCTTCCGGAATCTCTCAGGCTGGAGAAACGTCTGGAATACTCGAAACAATTGAAGCCATTAAATGTTTGGAGGTGTTGCAGGCGTGATTCTCCCTCTTGAGCTGCAGGCTGCCCGCATCCGCCTAGCAATAGAACGTCCCTATTTGGCTTCTGCTGCCTGGGCCCTCCAGCCGGTGCCAAAGCCTGGCTTGACATCCCTGGCCGTCGATATGTATTGGAGACTCTACTACGACCCTGCCGTATTATCCTTGTGGCCGGTGGAAGTACTCGAAGGCGCTTTATACCATGAAATTTGTCATCTTCTCCGCAATCACGCGGAAAGGATGAGAAACTATAATCCACACTTAAGCAATATCGCTGCTGATGCGGAAATTAATGACGACCTCATCAGTGAAGGTGTTAAGCTTCCGGCTCAAGCAGTAACTCCAGAATCCATCGGACAACAGGATAATCTCCTGGCTGAGGAATACTATGCAGCCTTGGAGAAACAGGAATGGCCGTCTTCAGCCGAGCAAGCAAAAAATAATCCACTGTCAAATTCAACAGTCGAAAAAGAAACTGAAGAAGCAGCGGATGCTTCTGATCGGAATTCTTTTAAGGGCAAAGAAGGAGAGTACGGTGGTTCTAATTCCTCGGAAGAAGAAAGTGAACTTCCTTCACCCGGTTCAGGTCGATGCGGCTCTTGTGCAACCGGTCAAATGGCGTCATGGGAAGATAAATCGCCTAGCCAAGAGTCTTCCTCGGGTCTAAGTGTAACGGAAGGAGAATTAATCCGCCGGAATGTTGCCAAGCAAATCAAGGAACATACAAGAGGTCAAGGCGGTGTACCTGGTCATTGGGTTCGATGGGCAGAAGATAAGCTTTATCCAAGAATAGACTGGCGAAAACAGCTTGCAGCTGCTGTTCGATTTGCAGCAGCGAATATAAGCGGAGAAGTAGATTATACCTATCGTCGGCCCTCACGCCGTCAGGGACGGGTCGGAAATGGGGATGTTATTTTTCCGTCCATGCATTGTCCTGTACCTTCAGTAGCTGTTCTGGCGGATACTAGTGGAAGCATATCTGAGAAGATGCTTGACCAGACCCTAGCCGAAATATCCGGTATCTTAAAGTCCTTGGGACAAAAGGAAAAAATCCACGTTTTGGCGGTTGATCAAACTGTCGAGTTTTGCCATCGGGTGTTTCGCCCAGAACAAATCAAACTTGTGGGAGGCGGTGGAACAGACATGGGGGTTGGTTTGGAAGCTGCTTCAAAATTAAAGCCTATACCTCAATTGGGAATAGTTATTACAGATGGGGTTACACCATGGCCAGATCGTCCACCACGAGGGATGAAAGTAATTGTAGCTTTGTACGGAGACAGAACCGCTCCGGCTTGGGCCAAAGTAATCCATATTAGTCCCTAAAAGGGTACGACTTGATATGAATTTTTAGAAATTACTTTGCTTTTTCCTGAAGCTAGTAATTCAATAAAATAGGGGCTGATGCAAAACGAACAGAGTTCGTAGAGCATCGGCCCCTATTTTATGTATAAAAAAATATAAACAACGTATTAAATGGATACTATCAATTAGTTTTTGAATTTAATTTTAATGTGTTAATACCGAAAGAAGACCAAGCTCGACTGCTGAGCCATATTTTGAAGGATTGCTTTCTCACCTAACTTTATTATTTTCAAAAAGGAAAGAGATAGAGTAAACACCTGCTATACCAACTAGTGTATAAATAATTCGACTTAATCCAGATGAGGACCTTAGTGTATCTCCGCCAAAAAGAGTAGTGACAAGGTCCCATTGAAAGACGCCGACTAACAACCAGTTTATAGCTCCGATAATCACAAGTATTAAAGCAGTTTTCGACAACCAATTCATCAAAGTTTCCTCCTTAAAATTTAAGTATAAACATATCTATATTATTGGCATATTTTAGTGTTTTATACTCACTCATAGATCTCGATTTTCGAAGTAAAAACCTATTTAATCAGGTAAACTACCGGCCTTTTTCTTTTATTTTGGAATATTCAGCTAACGTTGAAGGAAAACAAGCAAAAATGTGGAACAAATTATTAGAAAACTTGTTAATTATCTATTGTCTTTGAGAACAATCTAATTAGCTAGAGTTTCATAATTTCAAATAGAAGTTGAGGACTTTCATGGAGTTATTAATAAACAAATTGATTAAGCAATTAAAAGGACTAATTCCGCGGAAGTAAATTGGCCATCATTAGTACCTTGCTAAGTATACGGTTTGAATAACACGTTGATAAAGAAGGCTTTTTAGAGTTGTTCTTTAACAGTGAATCAGAATTTGGAGGGCTTATTATGAATGAGGTGAGACCCATGTTTAACGATTTCAATTCTTTGAAACAATTTTTTGAACCTGAATCAATAGCTATTCTTGGAGCTTCAAGTGATACAACTAAACCTAGCTCAAAACCCCAGGTGTCGCTGATAAACAGAGGATATAAAGGTAAGATTTATCCTGTTAACCCAAAATACAAAGAAATATTTGGCCACAAATGTTACTCTTCCTTGGCAGATATACCTGGTAAAGTGGATTTGGTAATAATCTCAATACCTGCTCAAGGAGTCTATACCGCTTTGGAACAGTGCATTGCCAAAGGTATTTGCTCAGCAGTCATCTTTAGTTCGGGATTTGCGGAAACCGGTTTAGAGGGGCGTGTACTTCAGGACAAAATCACAGCGTTGGCTAAGGCGTCCGGTATCCGCCTGTGCGGACCTAATAGCGTTGGGTTGATTAATACCATTAACGGAGTCATGGCTTCTTTTGCTCATATTGTGGATATTCCGGACGTGGCCTCGAAATCTGTAGGTTTTGTTACTCAAAGCGGCGCTTATGGAGTCTTGATCTATGCTCAGGCTCTTGCCAACGGTGTTGGGTTTAATTATTTCGTCAGTGTGGGCAATGAAGCGGACACGGAATTTGCTGATTTTTTAGGATATATGATTCATGATAGCGCAACCAAGCTGGTAGGGGGGTATCTTGAGGGCGCGAGAGATGGGGCTAAATTACGAAGAGTGGCTGAGGAAGCAGTGAAACTTGAAAAACCCATAATGATTATGAAAGTGGGGCGAAGTAAGGTTGGAGCAAAGGCTGCTTCCTCGCATACCGGCTCTCTGGCAGGGGTTGACCAGATCTATGACGGTTTTTTTAAACAAACAGGGATCATCAGAATTGATGGGTACGAAGAGATGATTGCTTTTGCCCCATTTATTTCAGCGGGACGATTACCTCAGGGAAAAAACGTTGCCATAGTGAGCATTTCCGGTGGTATCGGAATTACTCTAGCCGATGCATGCGAGGGGCTGGGTTTAACTCTGCCCATGCTTAAAGAAAGCACTATGGCAAAGATGAAAGAGGTTCTTCCTTTCTTCGCATCCGCCCAGAACCCCATCGATATGACAGGCAAGTTCATGACTCATCCACAAATACTATTGACCTGCTTAAATGCTTTACTTGAGGATGATAGCATAGATATTATTTTTGCAAACTTTGAATTATTTGAACCATACGGAGTTGAAATTGCTCGAGGAATTATTGATATTTATAACTCTACCAGTAAGACCATAGTCCTTAATCCCTGGGTTTACCCCGGAACTGACGAAGGCGAAGGGGTCAGAGAACTGCGTAGGGCAGGGTTGCCTGTGTTCTTTAATCCAACCTTGACAGTTCGTGCACTAGCTCAGATGGCTGATTATGCCGAGTTTCTGCGTAAACGGAAAAATAGAGAATATCAAATACCTGTTATAAATCAAGGGGAAAGAAGCAAAGTTGAGTTAAATGGTTTAGAAGGTATTTTAAGCGAAGGGATATCTAAAAACCTCCTAGCCAGTTTCGGCATTCCGGTTACCAAGGAAAGCTTGGCCCAAAATGAGGATGAGGCTGCTTTCATGGCTAGGCAGATAGGATATCCTGTAGTTCTCAAGGTGGATTCATCGGATATTCCACACAAAACCGAAGCCAATGCTTTAATGCTTAATCTGTCCTCGGAAGAAGAAGTAAGAAGGGCGTACAAGATTGTACTGCAAAATGCGAAAAAACATAAGCCGGATGCCAGGATTAATGGGGTGTTAGTACAGGAAATGTTGTCGGAGGGTATAGAAGTAATAATTGGGGTTACCAGGGACAAAGTATTTGGTCCAACTATCATGTTTGGTTTAGGCGGAATTTACGTAGAAGTGTTAAAGGACGTTTCCTTCCGTGTAGCGCCACTCAGTCCAGGAGATGCCCGGGATATGATTGAGGAAATAAAGGGTTTTGGGCTACTCAAGGGAGTAAGAGGAAAGCCGCCCGCCGATTTAGATGCGCTTGTGGATGTAATTATGAAGGTATCTGCCATGGTAACGGAACTGAAGGATCAAGTTGAAGAGTTGGATATTAACCCCTTAATAGTATATCCTGCTCAAATGGGGGCTAAGGCTGCAGATGCTATGGTTGTTCTACGAAGCAGTTTTTGAGCTGATAAAGCCGAAGAAATTGGGTGAAGTCGCCCGGTTTGTTAAATAAAATCTAGCGTTTACAGATTAGACGCTGTATATTTAATACAATACTGTACATGCACGTTTAAATAATTAGCAAAAGAACAGGCTGTTCACATGTGTCAGACTGGCTGAAGTAAGACGAGTCAGAAGGAGATAGTGTTATGAGTCTAAAAATAATAGCCTGTGAGGTTATAAAAGAAGAACTACTTGAAATTGCCTCAGGTCGGGATATTGATTTTGAGTTTCTTCCCCAAGGAAAGCATAATTATCCGGATAAATTAGGTCAGGAATTGCAGGGCATTTTGGATGGGATAAGGGGTTATTCACATGTTATCCTGGCCTTTGGTCTGTGCGGCAATGCAACAAAGAATTTACGGTCGGGTGATTTTAAGCTGACCATCCCCAGGGTTCACGACTGCATCCCCCTGCTGCTTGGCTCACAGGAAAGCTATGATAAACATCACCGGGAAGAGGTAGGAACTTTGTATTTGTCCTGTGGTTGGACAAACAGCGAGGGCTCTGTTATGGGAGAGTATAAGCGTACTCTTGAAAAGTATGGGGCCAAAAAAGCTGCTCGAATTTATGACATGATGTATAAAGGCTATAAGCGGGTATTATTTATTCGGACAGGAGTTGCAAATGAAGAAAACTATCTGAAGATCTCCAAAGGGATCGGAGAATTATTAAGCTTGGATCATCAAATCATCCAAGGGGATTTGACATATATTGAAAGGCTAGTCAATGGGCCTTGGCCTGACCGGGAGTTTATTAACATTCCTGCCTACGGAAGCATTGATGAGTCTTATTTCACGAGGTGAATCTAAATCAGCTATAAGGTTGAGATTGTCAAGGCACTGGTAAAAAGGGTAGTCCTGGGGTATGTCGGTATTAACAAAAAATCAAAATCCTTCAGAACCGAGTTTCTGGAGGATTTACTGTTTCTTCTGCTAATTAGAATAATTAGACATAATGGTTTTAAGCGGCACCTAGCGTTTAAAAAAGAGAACTTCAGTATTGGACAATTATGACCTAAAATAAGAATAGAACGTTTGACAAAATAAATTTTTGATTATAATATAAATTTAAAATATTCCTTTTGTTTATACCTGTATATATAAGAATAATTCTTGCAAAACCCTAAAATGGTTTGGGGAGGAAAAAGATGAATGACTTTACAGAGATAAAGGAATCACTAGTCAACTATGTGGAACAATTAGACGAAGAAAAGTCCCTGGAATTGGCTAGAGAAGCCTTAAATTCAGGGATTGATCCTCTAAGCCTGATTGATGTAATGAATGAAGGAATGAAGAGGGTCGGGATACTTTACGACTCTAAGGACTATTTTATTGCCGATCTAATCATGGCAGGGATGATTTTTAGACAAGTACTAGGGCTAAAGGAAATAACAGATTATTTCCATAGAACTAATCATAAAAAAATTGGGAAAGTAGTTATTGGAACTGTCAAAGGAGATATCCACGATATTGGAAAAGATATTTTCAGGTATATGTTAGAGGCCAATGGCTTTGATGTAATTGATCTGGGGGTAGATGTAGCAAGAGAAGTCTTTATTAAAAATGTCCAAAAGCATAATCCGGATATTTTGGCCCTTAGTGGTGTTTTAACGAGCACCGTAGATGAAATGCGAGAAGTCGTAAACGCTTTGACGGAAGTACAGCTTAGAGATAAGGTTAAGATCATTATTGGTGCTAATCATCTTACGGAAAATTCTTTCAGGTTCATAGGTGCTGATGGATTTGCTACAGATGCATCAGTAGGCGCCAAATTGTGTAGGGAATGGATGAATCTTGGCCACGGGCAAGGAGTAGAAGGTAATGGGTGATCCAGTTTATATAAAAATTGTCGAAGATATTAAGAAGAAAGTTAACAGTGCAGAATTGAAGCCCGGTGATACCGTTCCTCCTGAAGCCGCACTTTGTAAAGAATATGGTGTTAGCAGAATGACGGTCAGAAAAGGGTTAGCTATTTTATCGAGTGAGGGATATATTTATTCTGTTCCGGGTAAAGGTAGTTATGTTCAAAAACCAGAAGTTAACAAATATACGTTACATTATGATGAGATGAATAACCCAATTAATAGTGTAGATAAGGCAAAATTGTTGGAAGTAACGATTATCATGCCCGATGAAAAATTAGCAGATGATTTGCAGATTACAAGAAATAAGCATGTTATTATGATTCGCAGGTTATTCTATACTGATGGAAGCCCAGTAGCCTACGATGTTAAATATCTGCTGTATAACAAAGGGATGCCTATCGTTGAAAAAGAGATTGAACAAGCTACATTCCAGGAAATGGTGGCGAATTCTTTGCCTATTTTTGCACTAAAGAAGAAGATAAGTATTAGTGCAGAGATACCTAATGAAGATATTAAAAGGTATCTCAATATCTATGATGATCTGGCTTTACTGGTAGTTAAATTGAAACTTTACAACAATGAAAATAAACCTATTGGGATAGGCTTTACTAGTTACAGGGGAGATTATATAAAATTACAGGGTAGCAGTGATTAATTTGAGTCTCTTGGTCAGATCTTGAAGATATAGGGGGCGGAACATCGTGAACTATCACAAAGTGGTTTTTCAACCAGGTGAGGTGCTGCTGGAAGTTCCGGAAGGCAAAACGCTAAAAGAGGCCATGAATGATGCAGGTTTGGAGTTCGATTTTCCCTGCGGCGGCAGAGGAACATGCGGGAAATGTCGCGTCAGAATTTCTAAGGGATTGGCCGCACCGGTTCCTAGAGAACAAGAGATAATTCAAGCTCAAGAATTAGATGAAGGTATTCGCTTAGCCTGTTTAACCACTGTAGACAATGATTTGCTAGTTGAACTTCCAAACAAAAATCAACTTAAACACAATATCCTAATAACCTCTGAGGCAAGGTCTTTCCAAATTGCTCCCCACCTGCAAAAACTGTATCTTGAAATTGAAAAGCCCTCCCGTGAGGCTCACAGTTCTGATTGGCATCGCCTAAAGGATAGTTTAATAAAACAGGGCTACGAGGAGCGTGAATTGGAATCGAAGATTTCAATTTTCAGGAAGTTGCCAGATGTGCTTAGAGAGGCGGATAACCGTGTCACTGCTGTTATGTATGGAAGTGAAGTGGTTGGGATCGAACCGCTGGATTCTAGGAATACATTGCTGGGAATGGCCTTTGATATCGGAACCACTACTATTGTGGGCTATCTCCTCGATCTGTCTTCTGGAGAAGAGTTGAATGTAGTTTCGGCCCTTAATCCACAGACGGCTTTTGGGGCCGATGTTATTTCCCGCCTTACCTTTGCAAGCCATGAAGAAAGTGGTTTAAACAAACTGCACAACGCGGTGATTGAAGCTATTAATAAACTTATTACCGAGGCAATCCAGAAGAACTCTATAGCAAGAGAGCAAATCTATGGAATCTCTATAGCAGCAAATACTTGTATGCATCATATCTTTTTAGGCATAAATCCCCAGAGCATTGCAGTATCTCCCTATGTTCCTGCTCTGAGCGAGCCTTTGGTTTTAGATGCTTCTGACCTTAAGATTGACATTAATCAGGCAGGAAAGGTTTTTGTGCTGCCGAATATTGCTGGTTTTGTGGGGGCTGACACGGTAGCTGTGTTATTGAGCACTGAGTTGGATCAGAGTAAAGATATTAAGCTTGTTATTGATATCGGGACTAATGGCGAAATTGCCCTTGGCTCAAGAGAAAAGATAGTGGCCTGTTCAGCTGCAGCTGGCCCTGCCTTTGAGGGTGCCCAGATTAGCAGTGGGATGAGGGGCGCTGTAGGGGCAATCGATCATGTTTATTATCGAGACAAGCTTGAGTATTCTGTCATAGGAGGCGGCAAACCTTTGGGAGTGTGCGGCTCTGCTTTACTGGATACCGTTGCCGGATTAGTAGAACTTGGTATCCTGAATAAGAGAGGTAAAATCTTAGCACCCGACCAATTAACAAATCCTGTGGCTCAAAGATTTAAGGAAAACCTTATTGAGTATGAGGGACAAGGGGCCTTTCTGCTGGCTAAGGAAAATGAATCAGGGCATGGCAGACCCATTATGATTACCCAAAGTGATATACGAGAACTTCAGATGGCCAAGGGTGCTATGGCTGCCGGGGTTAGGGTTTTGCTGGATGCCTATGGCATTCAGGTTCAAGATATTCAAGAAGTACTTTTAGCTGGGGCCTTTGGCAACTACTTAAACCCCCATAGCGCTTGTGTCATAGGATTAATTCCTCCTGAACTGGAAAGTAAGATTAAGATGATCGGCAATGCAGCAGGTACCGGTGCAAAGTTGGCATTGCTTTCTGCCAATGAATATGGAAGGGCAAGGGATATTGCTGAAGGTGTAAAGTTTGTGGAATTAGGCAGTTACCCAAGATTTAACAGTATTTTTGGAGAAAGCACTTATTTTAAAGTTTCAATAACCTAAGCGCAAAATAAAGCAAGGACGAAGCACTATCTAGGTAGGGGCTTCGTCCTTGCTTTATCCAATCGTAAGACTCCCACTTCTGCAAGTGGGAGTGGGTCCCCGTACTCCGCTTCGGTGGGGGTAGACTCCCCCACCGAAGTCTCGATGTTCAACTTTAGTTGAGTGAGTTCACTTGCCCAAAAACACAGCAATTAAAGCAAAAAATGGCTAGCTCAGGAATTAATATTTTAAAAATTTATAATATTGGCTTTTGTGAAAAAGATAATTTGACAAAAATATTGAATATTGCTAATATATGAACAAGATACATGTATATACAGGAATAGATATGCTTCGGGGAGGGATGTCTTTTATGATTATTATCGGAGAAAAAATTAATGGAACAATCCCGAGTGTTAAGAAAGCCATAGAGCAAAAGGATGAAGAGTTTATTCGTGACCTGGCCCTACGGCAGACGGAAGCAGGTGCAGATTATCTTGATATCTGTGCCAGCACTTCACCGGAAATAGAAGAAGAAACTTTAATATGGCTTATGGACATTGTGCAGAATGCCGTGGATACGCCCCTTTGTATTGATAGCCCTAATCCACTGATTATTGAGAAAGTTTTTCCCTATGCTAAGCGACCAGGATTAATAAACTCAGTATCTGAGGAAGGGGGAAAGTGTGAAATAATTTACCCCATCATTAAAGGCACAAAATGGGAAGTTATTGCCTTGACTTGTGATAATAGAGGTATCCCTAAAGACACTCGAACAAGGGTGGAAATTACTGAGATCATGGTTGAAAAGGCCCTTAAATATGATATAACTCCTGACCGAATCCATATTGATCCCCTTGTGATGGCCCTATCTGCAGATAATCAGTCTCTAGTAAACTTTGTGGAGACATTAAAGGAAGTAAAAACCTTATTTCCTACAATTAAAGTAACTTCAGGTTTGAGTAATATATCCTTTGGAGCGCCTCTAAGAAAAGTCATTAATCAACACTTTTTAACCTTGGCAATGTATGCAGGAATGGATTCAGCTATCCTGGATCCCTGTAACCGAGATATAGTGACAACTTTGTATGTAACAGATGCTTTACTGGGAAAGGACCGCTTTTGCAGAAATTACTTGAATGCTTACCGTAAAAACAAGATTGGTCCCGTAAAAGTACAAGAATAAGACTGGGCGGAAGAATTTTTTTTCAACCAACTTGTATATACAGATAAACAATGGTGTATCTAAGAGTACTTTTTGTCCCGATGGAACAACACCATACTATACACATTTTAAGAGACGATTTAACGAATTAGAGGAGGTTTCATCATGATCGATTTACAGGCACTAACTCAAGCAGTAGGAGACCTTGACGAAAAAGCTATCATAACCATGATTGAGGACTTTGTAGCGACAAACCCCAGCGGTGAAGAGGCACAAAAGATTGTTTTTGCCTGCCAGCAAGGCATGGGGATCGTCGGAGAGTTGTTCGAAAAAAATGAGTACTATGTGGGCGACTTGATTTTTGCCGGAGAATTGCTATCCAAGACTATTGAGCTTTTGAAACCTGTACTAAACGATGTAGCCACGGAAAAAGTAGGATCTATTGTCATTGGTACAGTTCAAGGAGATTTACACGACATTGGAAAAAATATTTTCGGCAGTATGGCCGAGGCTGCAGGTTTTGACGTGTACGAATTAGGGGTTGACGTATCTCCAAGTGCATTTGTTGAGAAAGTAAAAGAAGTTAAGCCACAAATTGTCGGGATGAGCGGGGTTTTGACCCTTGCGATTGATTCTATGAAAGAAACAGTCAAGGCCATCACGGAAGCAGGTTTAAGGGATAGTGTAAAGATCATTATTGGTGGAAATCCTGTCAATGAAGATGCCTGTAAGCAAATCGGCGCAGATGCTTTTACTACAAACGCCGCAGAAGGGCTGAAAACTTGTCAAGGGTGGGTGAGTTAAGATGACTGATGCCATAGCAAGGACAAATGAGAGAAACCAATTATTTAAAGATCTGTTCAGTGGAAAAACTCCCAAAAGAGTACCGATTAGTAATCCTGCAACTCAGGACTTTGCAATTCAGTATGCGGGGTTGGACTTAGCTGAATGTCAATGGGATTTAACAAAGTTAGAACCAGTCTACGATAAGTTTTGTCAAGATTTCTATACTGACACGTATCCTGGCGGTTCGATCAGAATTCCCTCCCATTATCAAATTTTAGGTTCTACTCCTATTGTCATGAGTTCCAGCGGATTCATGCAGCATCCGGATGTGGTTGGCATGTTGGCTGAGGAATACGACGAGTTTATTGCCTCCCCTTATGACTGTATAGTCGAAACCATTTTGCCCAGATTGTACACGGAGTTTAACGGGCCTCCCGGAAAAGTGGCAATGGCCTTAGCCAAAGCAATGAAGGCTCAAGCCGACGATCTAGCTTCATTAGGAGCAATAAGAGCAAAAATGAACGCAAAATATGGCTTCGCTGCTATGGTTGGTGCTTTGACAGAAGCTCCCTTTGACTTTATGTCTGATTTTCTTAGAAGCTTTAAAGGGATTTCAGGGGATGTTCGTCGATATCCGGATAAAGTTGCGGCTGCTTGTGAAGCAGTGCTGCCCCTAATGATCAAAAAAGGTACGCTGCCGAACCCTTCTATGTTAGGCTACACCTTTGTTCCCCTACACATGGCTCCCTATTTGCGGGAAAAGGACTTTGCTGCCTTATACTGGCCAACCTTCAAAAAGATGGTCGAAACCTTGGCTGGGATGGGACAAAGTGTCCAATTATTTGTGGAACAAGATTGGATGAGATACATCGACTACCTATATGAATTGCCGGAAAATACCATCATGAGGTTTGAATACGGAGATCCGAAACTTATTAAAGAAAAGCTCGGTAAAAAGCACATTATTTCGGGACTCTATCCTGTGACATTGCTGCAAACCGGGACAAAGCAACAGTGTGTAGATAAAGCCAAAGAATTATTGGATATACTCGCTCCTGGCGGAAGATATTGGTGGCAGGCGGATAAGAGCATTATCCATTTGGATATCAATGGTCCGGTAGTAGAAAATCTCAGAGCTGTCTTGGACTATGTGCATGAAAACGGAACCTACTAACCTTGAAAGGAGAGGATGAAATGGATACCAAATACTACACAACCTGGGAAGAATATTTGGCAGAGCATTCGGAATTAGAGGGAAAACCTGAACAAGCGATCGCACCAAAAATTGTAAAGTATGAAGACGCGATGTTTACTTTTATTATGGATTTGTTGTTGTAGGTCTTTAATGAAGTGTTATAGGGCAACACTGTACCTCGTAAAAATCATTGCACTAAGCTGCAAAGAAATACTAAATCGAGGACGGAGGTTGCCCTCCATTTAACCCCATATATTTCTGAATATTCCCAGTTGGGGAACAAATCTGAGTTTTAAATAGAAGGGAGTAAGGTTGACGGAAGATAAGAGATAGTAAAAAGAAATGATTTGAGAGGAGATTTTACTATGGAAAAGGGATTAAAGAAGTCCGTTATCAATCTTTACGGATTACCATCTTTCGGATTTCAGTTATTCGTCAATATGGAAGTGTTCTATTTTGCGGCGTTTCTAACTGATTTTGCTAAGCTCCCTATGGCCCTGGTCGGCACTGTCTTATTGATTACCAGTATCTGTGATATTCTGTGGGTTCCTACGGCCGGAGTCCTATTGGAAAAGAGCAATATGAGATGGGGGAAATACCGTTCCTGGTTGCTTGTGGGTCCCCCCTTTGCGGCATTGTTCTTCATTTTACAGTTTTCTAAAATCGGCTCTCCGACAATCAATGCTATTATCATTACCGTCGGATTTGCAGTCAGTCACTTAATTTGGAATATTTTCTACGCCGGGCATGTGGCCTTAAACTCTTCAATGACAACAGTCCGAGAAGAAAGAATTGCGATGTCAACGAATAGAGGGATGTTTAATTCTCTAGGTGCTATTGCATTTTCCTTAATCGGTATGAAGATGATCCTGTCACTTGGTAAAGGCAATCCTGCCATGGGATATACCCTTACCGTAGTATTTACAGGTGCAGTCATGATTGCTTGCTATTATACCTTGTTCTTCATGACCAAAGACTATGCTTTCCATGGAACTTCTGTTCAAACAGGTCAAACTGAAAACAAAATGTCAATTGGCGAAATGTTGAAACAGATCATCGTCAATCCGCCGCTTATTGGCTTGATGTTAGGTGAAATTGGAAGATATTTAGGCAGGTTTGTTATCTTTGGCTTAGCGTTCTATTACTTTAAATACGTAGTAAATAATCTGGCTGTTATTGCTGTTTTCATGACGGGGCTAAACGTAGTAACTTTCGTCGGGGCCTTGATTGCTAACCCACTTGCCAAAAAATTCGGAGAGAGAAATACCTACATTTTATCCCTTTCAATCTTTATAGTGGGGCTGTTGGCTGTCTGGGCTTTACCTATGAATTACGTCTCCTTCATGATCATTATGTTCATTGCCTATTTAGGATACGGCATGCCTGATGCCTTGGGTGTAGTTATGTATTCATCTACCGTTGACTACGGAGAATGGAAAACAGGTAAGAATGCCAGAGGGTTCATCATGTCCTTAATCAATTTCCCGATCAAAGTAGCAATTCTTGTCAGAAGCGTCATAATCACGGGTGTACTTGCCGGAGCAGGATATGTTGCCAATATGGAGGCAACACCTTTACTGGTAGAATCTATAAAGAATGGATTAACCCTAATCCCTGCAGTCATCATGTTAGTAGCATTAATCCTCATCACTCTTCTTTTCAGAATTACTCCTAAAAGCCTTGCTGCAATGCAAAATGAGATCGCGGCTAGAAAGGCATAGACTGACTCCTAAGTTAGGTCTAATGAGTCTCAAAAATTAAGAGAGATGGACATGCTTCATCTCTCTTTCCTCTTAAAGCTTGGACAGCGGCAACGGAGGAAATGGCTACAACAACTGATGAAATCTTCTCTGTTTCTAAGCAATTGTCAGATTTTGCTAAGGTTGAAACAGTTGAGGAATTAATCACTCAGAAGAAGATATAACTACTTCTTACCTATTAAGAATGGATTATAGGAGGAGATGGTTAAAATGGCGGTGCTTAAAGAGAAGGGCTGGCAAAAGTATCACACGATTTGGATCATGCTCTTTATTGGCTGGGTAGTATCCTATGCTGACCGAACATTGACTGGCCCGGTGGTTACGTGGATGATTGCCAATAACGTTGGTTTTTTAGAAGCTGCCAATAACCCTCATGCCCTGGGTGGACTGTTGGGAAGCTTATTTTTCGCCGGATATATGCTGACCCAATTTCCGGGGGGGTACTTTGGGGATAAATATGGTTATAGGACAATCGTGGTTATCAGTATCTTTTGGGCTGGCATCACCACCTTATTGACGGGCTTAACCGGTGGCTTGGTGGCATTTATTGCCTTGAGGGTTTTCACCGGACTTGGCGAAGGAGTTCTCTACTCAAATGACCGCTCCCTGGTTGCCGAGGTGACTCCGCCCAATAAGCTGGGCTTGGGTATGGGAGTAGTAATGGGCGGACTTACTGTGGGCTTGTCGGCAGCCTTGGTAGGGACAGTATACTTGATTGAGTTAGCTCAACCGGTGATGGGTGTCGACGCTTGGAAAGCCCCTTTTCTTATCTTGGGAACAGTCACAATTATTGCAGCAATCTTTATCCGTCAGGCTCTAAAGCCTCAAGGAAATTTAGGGTCAGAGAATTTTGGCAAAGCCTTATTCAACTTGCTTAAATATGCCCTTGTCTTCTTAGTAGCGATTATGGCTGTTTATTTTATAACAGATGCTATGCATTTAAATGATGTGATGATTGCAGTTATCCTAACCTGTTTAGCCTTTGTCTTAATTGCTTTTATCTTTATCAGGAAAGGCAATGAAGTCAACCCGATTTTAAAGAACAAAAACCTTGTGCTTATCTATGTCTCCTATATTGCGGTGTTATGGCATCTCTGGTTTTATGGTTTTTGGGGAGGAGCTGTAATCAAGGATTTTGGTGGCGGTACTCTGGCATCTGCTCTCTTGGTTATCTCCTTTAACGCTATTGCTGGAGTCATCGGTTTTCCTTTAGGGGGAAAGATTTCCGATATGGTAGCCCATAAACCCAATGGTCGCCGCAATGTCTTAATCGGTATGGAAGCCCTATTGACGGTGTTTATCTTTGTTTTTGCAGCCTATGTCATGTCCGGAAGAAATGATATGGTTGTCCAATCGATTATTCTCTTTGTTTCAGGTTTAATCTTTTTTGCTTTGCAAGCAGTTGCTCACGCTCTTACTTCAGAAATTGCTCCCGTTCATTTGCGGGGAGCTGCTTTTGGCATGCTGAATCTTGTATCGGAAATAGGAGCCGTATTATCGCCAGTGATTTCGGGAGCAATTCGAGATAGTACAGGAAGTTGGGGAACCCCCTTAATTTTGGACGGGGTCTTAATGGGAATCAGCTGTATCATGATTATGGGAGTAAGTACAAAACTCGCGAGTAATAAGAAGTAAATAAGGTCTATCTCGGTGTTTTGGTATCTGAATGAAAATAATTAAGCAAGAATAGGAGAATGCAACATGAAAAGTGACATCGAAATCGCCCAAGCAGCAGTAATGAAACCAATCCTGGAGATAGCCAAAAACCTTGACTTAAAAGACGATGAGGTAGAGTTATATGGCAAGTATAAAGCCAAAATCAATTTAAGTGTTTGGAATCGCTTAAAAGATAAGCCCAATGGCAAGCTCATCTTAGTTACCGCAATTAATCCTACCCCCGCCGGAGAAGGTAAAACGACAACCACAGTAGGCTTAGGGCAAGCACTCTCGAAAATGGGCAAGAAGGCTATGATTGCGGTACGGGAACCATCTCTAGGTCCGTGTTTCGGAGTTAAAGGCGGAGCGGCTGGAGGCGGATATGCTCAAGTTGTGCCTATGGAAGATATTAATCTCCATTTTACGGGAGATTTTCATGCCATTACTTCAGCCCATAGTCTCTTAGCAGCGATGCTGGACAACAGTATTCAACAAGGAAATCCTTTAAATATTGATCCGCGGCAAGTGGTTTTCCGTCGTGTTGTGGATATGAATGACCGCGCCTTACGTAAAATTGTCATGGGCTTAGGGGGCAAGATGGAAGGAGTACCCCGTGAAAGCGGGTATGACATTACTGTAGCCTCGGAGGTCATGGCCATTCTTTGCTTGGCAAAGGACCTTATGGATCTCAAAGAACGATTTGGCAAGATTGTCGTAGCTTATACCTATGAAGGAGAACCAGTAACCGCTCATGATTTAGAAGCGGAAGGAGCCATGGCGCTTCTCATGAAGGACGCAATTAAACCAAATCTTGTCCAAACTTTAGAAAATACCCCAGTCTTTATTCATGGCGGACCGTTTGCCAATATTGCCCACGGGTGTAATAGCATCATGGCCACAAAACTTGGTCTAAAACTGGCAGATTATCTGGTCACAGAAGCCGGTTTTGGAGCAGACCTAGGGGCAGAAAAGTTTTTTGATCTGAAATGCCGTTATGGTGAATTGAAACCTGAGGCTGTTGTCATTGTGGCAACTGTTCGGGCCTTAAAGATGAACGGCGGCCTGGCTAAAGATCAATTAGGTACAGAAGACTTGGGAGCCTTGGCACGGGGGGTAGTCAATCTTGAAAAACACATTGAAAACATGGCGAAATTCGGTGTGCCGGCGGTTGTGGCTATCAATAGATTCCCAACGGATTCGGAAGCTGAACTAAGCCTAGTTCGCGAGAGATGCCAGGAGTTAGGGGCAGAAGTTGCCCTTTCCGAAGTGTTTATGCGCGGTGGAGAAGGAGGCGTTGAGCTTGCTGAAACAGTCCTTTCCGTGCTCCAACGGGAAGAAGCTAAATTTAAGGTGCTCTATGAATTGGATTTGTCCATTGAAGAGAAAATCGAGAAAATAGCTAAAGATATTTATGGGGCAGATGGAGTTATCTTCGATAAAGCTGCTCAAGCTTCTATGAAGAAATATGTGGAGATGGGTTATGGAAATTTGCCGATTTGCATGGCTAAGACTCAGTATTCTTTCACTGACGATCCCACTCGCTTAGGCAGACCGACAGGTTTTACCATCACAGTTCGGGAATTGCGTCTTTCCGCCGGTGCCGGGTTCCTGGTTGCAGTTACAGGTACGATTATGACCATGCCGGGATTACCAAAGCGACCGGCAGCCACGAGAATGGATATTGATGCTGAGGGAACAATTACAGGGTTGTTCTAATCCTAGGTTTCATTCGTAAGTTAACTCTTTTGTTTTATAATTAAAGTCCTCATTTCCTGACTTATAGAAGATAAAAAGGAAAAAGGCCGCCGATACCTTTGTAATGACACAAGGAATTCGGCGGTCTTTAAAATGTCCCTGCATAAAAACAATTAAAGAATAACTAAGCTAATATGAGGTAAAATGACGCTAGGGTAATATCAGAAACATGAGTAATTCCTCTACTACTGGAAGTTCGGAATAAAGGAGATAGAGTTATGACATTTCAACCGATAGACTATGCTTTTTTTCAACAACCTACCCTTAGCTTAGCTCCTGCTTTGTTGGGGAAATTGCTAGTGAAGGAAACAGAGTTTGGCACAGCGTCGGGATGGATTGTAGAAACTGAAGCCTACATTGGACCGGAAGACCGAGCGGCCCATGGTTATGGCAACCGAAGGACTAAAAGAACTGAAGTAATGTTTGGCCCACCTGGGTATGCCTATACTTATGTTATGCATACCCATTGTCTTATGAATGTGGTCAGTGGAGAAATCGGGCACCCAGAGGCGGTGTTAATCAGAGCCCTGGAGCCCTGTTCCGGATTTGATCTGATGTATCAACGCCGGGGAAAAGTAAAAAAAGAACTGGAGTTAACAAATGGACCGGGAAAGTTAACGAAATCTCTAGGTATAGTTAAGGAAGATTACGGGAGAGGGATGTTTGAGTATCCACTTTTTATAGCAGACGGGAAAGAAGTCGGCTCCATTGCCGTAGGTCCAAGAATAGGTATTAATAACAGCAGAGAAGCCGTACACTATCCATGGCGTTTTTGGGTAGAGGGCAATCCCTTTGTATCTAAATAAGGAACAATGGCTGCAGTTCAAATTCGTATTCGAATCCAAATTTGAACTACAGCTAGGCGGTGCTTCTTTTAGGTATCCTAAAGGAGGAACGGGCGCAATTCATCCTTGATATAGGTAAGCAACAATCTCAAGGGATCGTTAACCTACGAAAAGACTTTCTTTTCAGGCTGTACCAGTGAGGTAACTTCGGCACTCAAGGGGCTGGGACGAAAGAAAATGATTATTCAGCTGATTTTCAGCTGATTTTCAGCAAACACTCAGATTAAACTCAGCAAATTGTTATATTATATATGTTAGTCATCAATTTTATCATTGAAGTAGTGCGTCATTAGTTTCCCTATCATTTGAGATTCATGGTCAGGTACATATTGATTGAGCCTTAGTAAAACTGAAGATAAATTGCATGGATGCAGCAAGCAGCATTAAATTGCAGGATATTGAGCCTGGGCAATTTAATGTTGTTATCCTTAAGGAAAAGGAGATGGTACAGCAAGCTTTGATTGGAGTGTAACCATAGATGTTTCAAGTCTATTTAGTAGAACCAGACATGCAATTAAATCATCTCCTATCCTTATATCTTCAAAAAGAAGGATTAATAACAACATCCTTTTTGGAAGGTGAGAAAGCAATCAGAAGTATTGACAAGAATCCCCACCTTTGGATATTGGACAGAGAAACGCCGACGATTGACGGCTTTGCAATATTAAGCGAAGTGAAGAGTAAATATCCTGATATCCCGGTAATTATGATTTCGGAGCAAAATTCGACTATTGACCGGATTGTGGCTTTAGAAATGGGCTGTGATGATTATTTGTCTAAGCCTTTTCTGCCCAAAGAACTGGTGCTGCGTGTCAAAAAAATTCTGGAGCATATCCATGGGAGTGTTAAAAACCTAAATCGAATCATGTTATATGCTGATTACAAAATCGATGAAATAGTGCGTATAGTACAAAAAGATGAAGAAATGATTAATCTTACTTCCAAAGAGTTCGACCTTCTCCTGCTGCTTGTTAAGAATTTGTATAGGACTTTTTCCAGAGAACAAATACTTAAATACGTTTGGAATGATGTACATTTGGGGTCGGAGCGCTCTGTCGATGACTTGGTAAGAAGACTGCGCCGGAAAATGAAGAAGCTGCGAATTGAGTCGATCTATTCCTATGGATATAGATTATTGCCCAACCAAGTTCTTAATACAAAAGGGTGTGGGACGGTCATTAGCCCAAATGAAGATGCGAAGGGATTATTTCGGTAAAAAACATACAAAAATGATAAAACCTCTGATAGATGATATAAATCTTTCAGAGGTTTTTTTGTACTATCAGAGACTTGGCGTCAGCCAAGTTTTCTTTATTTTGCTCGGGGCATTTAATAATTCAGCCTTTAATTTCATAATGTATCACAAAATACCACAGTAACCATTAAATATCATAATCATTTGGTATTTAATCATAAATAAACATTATATTTCGATAATTACCCCACAATTCCCTGCTAATATTCGTTAAAGCCAGCACACTAAAAGTAGGGACGGAGGAAAAATTATGAGTGTAAGTTCGGTCGCGAACAGCACAAGTTACACAACTTCAACAACAACTTCAAGTAGAAGTACTTCCAGTGAATTAGGTAAAGAGGATTTCCTCAATCTTCTGGTAACTCAGCTAAAATATCAAGATCCTTTAAATCCGGCAGACAGCACAGAATATGTATCCCAGCTGGCTCAGTTCAGTGTGCTTGAACAGATGACCAATCTGAATGCAAGAATGGCTGTTCTGGAGTCAATTGCTATGACAGGAAAATATGCCACAGCTTCAGTAACGGATAGCACAGGTACAGTCACTTCAGTGGAAGGAACTGTAGATTCAGTCAGTCTGGACGATGGTGAGGCAAGCCTGGTCATTGATGGGACAAGCGTTGAACTGGACGATGTTACGTCTGTCTATGACTATGACCGATCGGACCTTTTCAGTATTGCCTCGATGATCGGCAAAACATGTGAAGGCTATATCTATGATGCAGACACTTTAGATGTGATGAGCGTAAAAGGAACGGTTTCAGGGGTAGTCAAAGGGTCCTATGAAGATTATGCCCTGATTGATGGCGTAACTGCCACCTTGGATTCCATTAGCTCAGACGACTACAGCAAATCTGAAGATGAGTTGGAGTATTTAACGGATCATATCGGTGAGGAGATTAGTGTGAATATAACGGATTCCGGAAAAGTAGTTCCGGTTACAGCGGTGCTGGAATCAGCTGCAGAGGGAGACGACGGCACGATCAGCTTAAGCCTGAACAGCGTTAAAGTCCCCATTGATGGAATCTATAGTGTGAATTGAAGAGGTACCTGACAAAAGAAAGAAGGAATTTCTATGATGAGAGCTCTCTTTGCCGGAGTTTCCGGCTTGCAGGCTCACCAAAAAAAGATGGATGTCATCGGCAATAATATCGCCAATGTCAATACGGTGGCCTATAAAGCGTCAAGGGTGACTTTCAGTGATGTTTTAAGCCAGACGCTAAGCAAGGCAACGGCAGCGAATTCCGACAGCGGCGTAGGAGGAACCAATCCCAAGCAGATTGGCCTGGGGGTAGGGGTAGCTTCCATAGATATGTTAATGACGGATGGCGGAACGGAGAGCACTGGGAATACAACAGACCTCAGCCTTGAAGGAGATGGTTTTTTTATTGTACGCAATGGTACTACCGGTTCCTATATGTTTACCAGAGCAGGAGATTTCTCTGTTGATGAGACGGGAAATCTCGTCACCAGTGATGGACTGAACGTTTATGGGTGGTCAAGTTATTCAACGAATGCAGAGGGTGATTATGAATTCGATACGGACAACGAGGTTGAACTGATTAATATATATGCGGATGCCTATAACGGCAATAAGAAAATTCTTAAAGCACAAGCCACTGAAAATGTGGTCTTCAGCGGCAGTTTAGATTCATCTGAGGAAGCTGTCGAGGACATTGACGATGATACAGAACCACAGTACACCACCTCAATGACGGTCTATGACAGTCTGGGCAATGAGCACGAATTAACGGTTAATTATATTAAATCGGATACCGATACGTGGGATTGCTATGTGACCTATGATTCCGGAGAGACGGATACAGAGGGTGACGCCATTCTTACCAGAGTTGATCTGGGACAACTACAATTCGATGAAAATGGAGATATTGTTGAAGACGATACATCTTATCCTACCACCCAAGTCCTGACCATAACTCCGACTACCGGGGCCGCCGACCTGGAAATCACTTTGGATTTCTCAAATCTCAGCACAGGGGCTGATGACAGTTCTGTAGAGGCCGGAGAAATAGATGGTTATTCTGCGGGAACCTTAGATGATATATCCATCGACTCCAATGGGATTATCATGGGAGTTTACTCCAACGGATCTCAGCAGCCCTTAGGGATGATTGGGGTTGCCCAGTTTGCCAATTCTTCCGGACTGCAAAAAACAGGTTCGGGCTATTACACCGCTACAGCAAATTCAGGGGAATTCACGAATGGAGTTTCCGCCGACGGGGCGATTTCTTCCGGGACCCTTGAAATGTCCAACGTAGACCTTTCCTATGAATTCAGCCAAATGATCACTACCCAGAGAGGTTATCAGGCTAACAGCACATTGATTACCACAGCAGATGAAATGCTGGAGACTCTGATCAATATGAAGCGTTAGATGAGCCTTAAAAAAGGGAGGGCGGTTAAAGGAGGAGAAAGATGAGTTCAACATTTTTTGGCTTGTCTGTATCGGTTTCTGGTTTATCAGCGAGCCAAAGGGCTTTGAATACCGTGAGTCACAATATCTCCAATATGGAAACAGAAGGTTATGTGCGACAACAAGTCGTCCAGGTAGACCAATCCTATCTGAAAAGCGGGCAATATCAAGTCGGGCGGGGGACCAGTGTGGAAGCCGTGCGCCAAATACGAAGCATCTTCTTGGATAACATGTATCGAGAAGCGCAAAGCGCTCTCAGCTATTGGCAAACTAAAGCCAGTGCCCTTGAAGATGTTGAAGCAGTAGTGAACGATTTCTCAGATGATGAGGGAATCCAAACGGCGATGGAGGAGTTTTTAGCGGCTTGGGAAGACGTTGCCAACGACCCGTCCAGTGATACAGCCAGAGCTTCGCTTTTAGGCTATGCCGATTCCCTAACAGCACTGTTTAATCTCGTTGATGAGCAGCTGGATCAGATCCAAGAAAATCTGGATACCCAAATCCAGTCAATGACCGAGGACATCAACACCATAGCCGGGCAGATTGCAGGACTGAATAAAGAGATCGCCAGGGCTGAGATCAATGGGGATAATGCCAATGATTACCGAGATCAGGTGAACAGCTTACTGGCTACCTTATCAGAGTATGTGGATACCAGGGTTTCTATAAACAGCCAGGGGATGTATAACGTATCTGTCGGAGGAGTTAGTTTGGTTAACGGTACCCAGGCAAACCAATTAAGTTGCCAAACCAAGAGCTCGCAAGGAACCTTTACTGCGGTGGTCTGGAAAGATACGCAGCTGGAATTGAAATTGAAGGATGGCATGCTCTTAGGTCTTATTGAGGCTAGAGGGGAAGACAGTTCAGTCGTGGAATCGGGAACGACTGAAGAAGATGCGGATGCCGATGCCGCAAACTATAATTTTAGCGGAGACAGCGCTAACTTAATATCAGAAATACGGGCAGGGTTTAATATCCTTGTCAATCTGATGGCGCGAAAGATCAATGGGATTCACAGCAGCGGGGAAGACTTGGATGGAAGTACAGGTGCGGATTTCTTCGTCAAAATCGATGAAAGTTTGCCCTTCGGAATAGGAAATATCCAAGTAAATCCTGAGCTGCAGGATACGGATCTGATTGCAGCTTCCAGTGTAGGGAATGCAAATGATGGTGCCATTGCCTCGGAAATTATGGCTTTTGCAGATAGTGATTATTTTACCTTTGATGGGCTGACCATGAATATCAGCGATTATTATGCGGAGTTAATAGGCTGGATAGGAACCCAGGGGGAAGAAGCGGATTCCAACGTCTCCAATCAGGAAGCTTTGGTTGAACAGGCTCAGTCGAATTGGCAATCTCTATCCAGTGTCTCCATGGATGAGGAATTAACCAATTTGTTGAAATATCAACATGCTTATAATGCTAGTGCCCGGGTTATGAGTACACTAGATGGCATGCTGGAAACCCTGATTCAGCAAATGGCAGGGAGGTAAGGTAATGAATTCATTTTTTGGCTTGAATGTCGGCGTTAAATCACTGTTTGCCAGCCAGGCTGCCCTGAATACGATTAATCATAATATCAGTAATGCGGATACCGTGGGATATTCCCGGCAGGTGGTCAGCCAAAAGGCCTCCCGGGCCCTTTCCACAAGCAATGGCAGCGGCATGGTGGGGACGGGAGTGAATATCGAATCTATTGTTCAGATTCGCAATGTATTCTTGGACCAGCGCTATTGGCAGGAAAATACTCAATATGGGGAATACAGTGTTAAAAGTGCTTCTTTGTCAGAACTGGAATCCTTATTGAGCGGTGCTTCTGATGACGGGCTTGATGATGCGTTGAACAGCTTTACCTCCGCCATGGAGGATCTGGCTAATGATCCAAGCGATGACTCTGCCCGGTCAGCCCTGGCGGCTGAAGGAAGCGCTCTATGTGAGTATTTGAATAATATGTACGGAACCTTAGAGGATTTGCTTGCTGAGAATAACAGTGCCGTTAAGGCAAAAGTGGATGAGATCAATTCCTTAGCCAAGCAAATCGGTGTCTTGAACCAACAAATCTATAAATCAGAATCCACCGGAGATACAGCCAGTGATTTAAGGGATCAACGGACTGTCCTGATCAATCAGCTTTCGGGCATTGCTGATGTTGAGGTCAAAGAGGTATCATTTGGCACCTTAGCCAATGGAAAAAAAGATTTGAGGTTTAGCGTCAAAATTAATGGGGTTAGTTTAGTGAATCATTTTAGTGTCAATGAGCTGGAGTGCTCTGAAAATAGTGATGGTACCTATGGCGTGCAATGGGCAGAGACCCATAATAAAGTTTCTTTTTCAGGCGGAGAAATCAAAGGTTATTTGGATATGTGTCAGGGAGATGGTTCTGATGGGGAGTTCAAGGGAATTCCCTATTACATGAATCAGCTGAATCGTTTTGCCCGAAGTTTGGCCAAAGCCTATAATGAAGGGGTTTATGCCGACGGAGAATCCCATTCCTCCGGACATGCCGGCGGCGTTGGCTTGGATGAAAGCACTGGGGTAAGGTTCTTTTCCTACGAGGAGAAATCCACAGCTGAACTGATGAACAGCGGCACGGATATGGATGGGATCTACGCCAACATTACGGCGGGAAACCTATCTCTCTCATCTGATGTCCTCAATGATACGGACAAAATTGCTGCGTCCTCGACCGCTGGAGAAGCGGAGAACAGTGATAATCTCACTGAACTGATAGAGATGTTTGATGACTCAGAGGTCTTTGACAATGGTACACCAGAGGATTATGTCAATGGGCTTTATGCGACAATAGGCATTGAAACAGCGCTTGCTTCAAGGCTTGCAAATATCCACGAAAATGTTGTAGGGCTGATTGACAGTCACAAAACCTCTATCTCCGGGGTATCCCTGGATGAAGAAACTTCCAATCTGATTAAGTATCAGCTGGCCTATAGTGCTGCTGCGAAAGTAATCAGTGTTATGGATGAAATTCTGGATGTGACCATCAATTCCCTGGGAGCAGGCTGAGAGTAGTAAAGGCTAAAAATATCGTGGAAATGGGGTGAAAATGTGAGAATTACCAACAATATGATGATCCAAAACACAATCAGCAATATTAATAACAACCTAGTCAAGCTTTCCAAGCTTCAAGCCCAGGCTTCCTCGCAAAAAAAAATAGAAGTTCCTTCTGATGATCCGGTAGCTGCTGTCAAGTCTCTGAAATTGACAAGTTATAAGGCAAACATCCAACAATATCAGGAAAATGCCGAGGCTGCCAACTCCTGGATGAGTTATTCGGATTCAGCCCTCAGCCAGATCGGCGATATCCTGGCCACTATTCGCGAAGAAACGGTTGAGGCAGCCAATGGGACTCTTACAGAGGATGACCTGGAAAAAATCGGCACGGAAATTACGGAATTGAAAAATTCCATTATAGAAGTTGCTAATACCAGTTATGCGGGCCGCTCTATTTTTGCCGGCTATCAAACGGATGAAACTCCCTTTGCAGAGATTGCCACGACGATAGGAAATCAAGTGACCTATAATGGCCAATATCTGTCATTGGGAGGAGTTGCTGCTGCTTCCGTAGCAGATAGCGATCTGATAAGTTTTTACACGGATAATATGGATGAAATCAGTGGACAGGCGGAACTATCTTCTGCCACTTTTGGAGAGTTCACGGCGGCCTCTCCCGAGCTTGATTTTTCCGTCACCTTGGGCGGGGTCAGCAAGACCATCAGTTTGGCTGACGGTACTGACTATGATATAGATGCAATGGTGGACAGCCTTCAGAGCCAGTTGGATGCAGCCTTCCCAGCAAGCAGTGGGCAACCGGATTCCTTGATTAAGGTGAGCCAGGATGAAGGGAAAATTGTCCTTACGGTTCAAGACGGAAGTAGTATAGCCATTAATAGCGGCACGCTGGATGTCAGCTGTCTGGGTTTTGCCGATGGTCAAAACTCCAGTACGGGGGATACCCAAAAGATCAAATACAGAGTGGGAAGTGATAGCTGGGTTACTGTCAATGCAGAAGGAAGTGACATCGTCGGCGAAGGGGAGGACTGTTTATTTAATACCCTGGCCAAGCTGGAATTGGCCTTGTCAGGAGAAACTCAATACAAGTCAGTCAGCTATGATGCAACTGCCGGAGTAACGGTGGAAACCCATGATTTGGATCTATCCAGCTTATTAGATGATTTGGATGAAGACATCAATCGAGTGCTCAGTGTCAGAGCGGATTTAGGGGCCAGAACCGGTTATGTTCAGAAAACCCAGACTCGCTTAGAAGACAATGAATTGACCTATACCGAGATCTTATCCCAAAACGATGAGGTGGATCTTGCCGAAGTAAGTGTTAACTTATCAAGTGCTCAGGCAAGCTATCAAGCAGCCTTAGCTGCAGGGGCCAAAGTGATTCAAAACAGCTTGCTGGATTATTTGACTTAGTTTTTGCCGGGGAAAACAGGCATCAATTTAATGAGGGAGAGGAGGTCCCTGCATGACCTCAATCAGCAGTTATTCTTCCACGACGACGCGGGTTACCGGTCTGGTCAGCGGCTTAGATGTGGACAGCATCGTTGAATCCTTGATGGATGCAGAAGAAGTGCCTCTTAATAAACTGGAACAAAAAAAGCAGCTGGCGGAGTGGAAACAAGATGCTTATCGCCAAGTGTCCACCAGCCTAAAGACCTTTGCCGATGAATATTTCAATTACTCCAACTCTTCGTCCAATATGCTGTCTCAATCAACTTACGACCAATATACCCTAACATCCAGTGATGATTCGGTGGTAAGGATTTCAACGACTTCATCCTCCCAAGCGGGATCCCATACGGTTCTGGTCAACAATTTGGCTACAGCCGCTGCTTATCAAAGCTCTGCTGTCACTGAGGGCATATCAGCTGACTCTGCCGCAGATTTCACTCAAGCAGCGGGTAACGCTTTTTTACTGACAATCGACGGCAGGGAATACACCGTGGACCTGGATGAGAATATCACAGACCTGGCAGGCTTGCAGGAAGCAGTCGATGAAGCGGTAGGAAGCGGTAAAATTGCGATTTCAGACACCAATGGGGATGGGACAGGGTATCTGACCATGGAAAAAGCGGCCGGGAGCGGCATAGGGATGATCACAGTCAGTGCAGGGGAAAGCGGCGGCGCTTTAGAGGCGTTGGGCTTTTCCGGTTCAGGTAACCTGACAAATTATCTGGATACTTCCGAAACCTTGGCGGACATCGGGAACCAATTAGGTTTCAGCTTTGATTCCAATGGGAATATCGGGCTGACCATCAATGAAGTTGATTTTGAATTCTCATCAAGCATGACCCTTGATGAGATGATGGAAGAAATCAATGATTCCGAGGCCGGGGTTACCATGTCCTACAGCTCAACCAACGACAGCTTTCTCTTGACAGCCAATCAAACGGGTGCCGGCAAAACCCTGGACATCAGTGAAACGGGAAGCACTTTCCTGCAGAATGTGGGACTGAACGACTATACGGCAGGCGAGGATGCAGCAGCCACCATTGATGGGGTAAAGTATACCCGTAGCGAAAATTCATTCACCGTCGACGGCTTAATCTATAGCCTGAAGGCTGAAAGCACGGAAACTCAAAGGGTATCTCTCACTCAAGATACAGAGGCCATCCTCGCCAAAATAACCAGCTTCGTGGCAGATTACAATACCTTGATTGACTCCCTTAACAGCACGATTTCTGAAGAATACGACCGGGACTATACGCCCTTAACCGATGCCCAAAAGGAAGAGATGTCGGAGGATGAAATTGAAACTTGGGAAGAGAAGGCCAAAACGGGTATCCTCCAGAATGATGCTGCCTTGACTAGTCTTCTGCAGAATTTACGGACCGCGTTATATGAATCTGTGGCTGGGGTCTCCACGCATTTAACCGAAATCGGGATAACCACCAGCAGCAATTACGCAGATAAGGGCAAACTGGTGATTGACACAGACGCCTTGAAAGAAGCCATTGCCACGAACCCGGAGGAAGTTGCGAGTTTGTTTGCGCAACAATCGGCTGCTTATGGGGGGACAACGACGGTCGTGAATTTAACCTCGGAGCAAAGGCAGGTCAGGAGCAGCGAGGAAGGATTAGCCTACAGAGTTTACGATATCTTGCAGGATAATATTTCTACCTACACTGGGATTGATGGACATAAGGGGATTCTGCTTGAAAAGGCCGGTCAGGAAGGGGATGGGTCAGAATATGATAACACCTTGACCAGTCAAATCAGCAGCTACGATGATGAGATAGAGGAAATGCTCGCTAAATTAGCGGACAAAGAAGATTACTATTATGAAAAGTATTCGGCCATGGAGACCTTTATCAATCAGATGAACAATCAGATCGATTCTTTGCTCTCTTATCTGGAATAGAAACAGGGAGAAGCTGATATGGAAAATGAATATCTGGCCTTACTCAAGGAGAAAAGAAACCTTGCTCAAGGGCTTTGGCGGGGGACAGTTAATTTAACCAACGCTGTGGAGAAGGAAGACTACGGGTCAATCAAAAAGCTGCTCATTGAACGGCAAGGGCAAATGGATCAACTTGTAAAATTGGTTGGGAATTATCAGAAAGAGGTTCAGTGTCCGGAAAATGAAGAAACCCTCAGGATTAAGAGGGATGTCAAGAGTTTGCTGGAGCAGACCGTCACTCAAAGTCGGCAGACATTGGAAAATATCATTCGGCAGAAGGATACCGCAGCTCATAAAATACGATGCTTACAGTTAAGCAAAAAGGCCATGAGTGAAGGATATTTCAAAAAAATTCCCCAAAGCTATGGGTATTTTATCGATAAAAAGATCGGTGCTTTGCACCTTAAAGAGAGGAAGAGGTGAAACGTCATGCTAGAAACTAAAAAAAATTCTCAAAAAGTACTAAAGTTTTCTACAGAACTGCCGATATATATAGTGTCACAATTAAATACACAGTTTTTCAGGGACGAGTTATTTTTTATGGGTGTTTTGCAGGACGCAAAGCCTCATGAGATTTAGCTTGTTTTTTGTTTTTCCTGAACTTATTTTGAAAAGTGAAAGCCTCAAGGAGGGATTTGCTGATGCTGGTATTAGGAAGAAAGCCTGGAGAATATGTGATGATTGATGACAATATTAAGATCAAAGTGGTAAAAAGTGCCGAGGGGGATTTACGGTTGGCTATTGATGCTCCTAAACAAATGAAAATTCTGCGTGGAGAAGTTTACGAACAACAGAAAGGCCAAGACGGGCGGATCGCCTGAGGTCAAGTCCATATGGAGGGGGGTCACTATGAGAGTTAAGAACAAGAGGGCAGCAGGCAAAGGAGAGTTGGCTGTCTGTGCAAAGCTGAAGGACCGGCAGTTATGATAGCCAAGCAGTATAAAGAAGCCTATCTGGAAAGTATCGTTTTTACCGCCAGTCCCGAGAAATTGACCTTAATGCTCTATTCTCATTTAGTCATGCTAATCAGGCAAGCTCAGGCCGGCCTGGAAGAAAAGGACTTAAATAAGTCCCATAATAACATGGTTAAGGCAAAGAAACTGATTATTAACCTTGAAAATACTCTGGACCGGAAGTACAAAATTGCTGACGACTTGCTGGCTATGTATGAATATATGTATAGGCGGCTGACAGAAGCTAATCTGAAAAAGGATTGGGATATCCTTGAAGAGATCCTCAGCTATGCCAGAGTGCTGAGAGATACTTGGGCAGAGGCCGTAAAAATTGTTAAAGAGCAAAATAAGAAATAATTTTTTCGAAATGTATTAAGTTTTTTGGCTGAGTTGTCGATATGAATAGGAAGAAACGAATTTAAAGGTTTTCAGGGACGAGTTAATTGTCATGGGTGTTCTGCAGGACGCAAAACCCCATGGGAGTTAGCTCGTTTTTAGTTTTCTAAAGAGAAATGAGGTATCTAGACTGTTACGGCAACCCGGGGCCGTAAGGTCTAATATATAAATCAACCTGGAAGAAAGTTTGTACAAAACAAGGAGGGGTAATTACTATGAGAGTCAACAGCAATATTGCAGCACTTAACACCTTAAATCAACTTACCCAAAACGAGAAAAGCACCAATAATTCCTTGGCCAAGCTGTCATCAGGTTTGCGCATCAACAGTGCGTCTGATGATGCAGCAGGGCTGGCCATCAGTGAAAAAATGAAAGGCCAGATTCGTGGTCTGGATAAGGCCAGCAGTAACTCAGAAGATGGAATTTCTATGGTTCAGACGGCAGAGGGGGCTCTGTCGGAGACGGAAAGCATCCTGCAGAGAATGAGGGAACTGGCCGTTCAATCCTCTTCCGATACCATTACAGATGCTGACCGAGATAATATCCAAGACGAATTGTCCCAGTTGGTTGATGAAATAGACCGCATCAGCCAAACCACTCAGTTCAACACCAAGAATTTGCTGGACGGCTCGATGAGTGGAGTAGTTGCCAGTGATTCAGCAAACGTCCTGACCAATACCGCATTGGCTTCAGCAACAACCGATGCTGACTTACTTACGGCATTACAGGATAATAACGGAGATAGTCTGGGAATCGCAGTCGGTGATACGATCAAGGTATCCTGGACAGTGAATGGAGAATCGCATAGTGAATCACTGACAGTTACAGAAGCATCAGCAGGAAGTACCGATTCGGCAGAGGATCTGGCGGATCTTATGGCGAAAGTCACCAGTGGCGCAGCGGCAGTTGAAACAACAGCAGGAGACACCCAAGGAGACATCAGCGTGACCGCCGGCGGTACGGGTTATGCCAATGCTGTTGGAGCCATAAGCTTTGAAGTAAGCAATGCCGATGGGGAAGTGAACTCAGAAGCATCCGCTGCTCTTTCAGCCTTTACTGAAACCACAGCGGCCGAGGAGGCAAAAACCGAGGATGGCCGGGCAGTTCTGCAAATCGGAGCCAATTCAGGGCAAATCATGAAGGTCAGCATATCTGATATGGGTGCCAACGCTCTGGGTATTGCGAATATGGATGTATCCACTCAAGAAGGTGCCAGTATAGCTATTTCGGTCATTGATGAGGCTACGGCAAAAGTGTCTTCCCAACGGTCTTATCTGGGGGCAGTTCAGAATCGTCTCGATCACACCATCAATAACCTGGACACGTCATCGGAGAACTTGAGTTCAGCTCAATCTCAAATTGCCGATGTGGACATGGCTGCCGAAATGATGGAATATACCAAGAACAATGTTCTGTCTCAGGCAGCTACGGCAATGCTTGCTCAAGCCAACCAAAAACCTCAAAATGTTTTATCTCTCCTTCAATAGTATATTTGCATTCAATTCAGGTCAGTTCTAATTTAGTATTTAATAAATTTTGGGGGCGTGTCGCAAAACGTTTATACGAAAACGGAATGCGATACGCCCCTTTTGTAGATTATTTTTCAGTACATACTTTCTGAAGCTAAACAACTAGGGCAGCCGCCTGCGCTTGGAAGGTTTGGATTATGAATGGGTCCAGGGGAGGCACTGGGTCTTACGCTCTCTTGTGAAATATGATTCATGAGGCTGTGCTTCTGTACTGCAAGTTTATTCCCACGTATTCCTAAAATCTGAGAGAATCTGAATGTAGTATGTAGACTTCGGGAATACGCGGAACGTTACCCAAAATGTCCTTACCCAAGTATTCTAATTCTGTCCATTTGGAACGTTTTGCATGTGGGTATGAAAGTTTCGGAAGGAACGGAGGGAATGAGAAAAGACCCCCAGTGCAGGGGATCTTACTAATTATCGTGAATATATTCGATTTTACTCAACAAGATATAAAAATCCGTTACGTGCATTTCCCAAGAATATCCTCTTTCTTAACCGAACCGGTAGGGGATGTGCTCTCCAGAGGACCCAACAGCATCGACTGCCTGAAATTCTTTATTAACCATGTAGAAAAAAGCCTAGCTTATATGGTCGATAGTAACCACGGCTGGAAGATTGCTCGCTGGCTGGACCGGCGAAAGGTCGAGTTAGCCCATGGGGATGAACTCATAGCAGCCGAGTTTGCTAATTATGAAAGAGAACAGGGTCAAGAAGCTGCAGAAGTGTTGAAAGGAAAGGTTAGTAGTCTGCTTCTAAGTGCCCCTTCAAACTTAGTATTTACGAGTAACGGTGTAGGGGTGGTTGTGGCAACCCATGCCGGAATACGAGACCACTATATCGGCAAGGAATCCAAACGCATCCGAGACTTTTGTCGGTATGGTGATCCAGAAGGCTTCGAAGAGAGCGGGAAACCGATACGCAAAGATTGGTTTGTCAATCATAAATCCGGAGAAACCATTGTTTGGGGGCATGACCCCAGACCCCAGCCGATGGTCATCAATAACACGATCAATATTGACCAAGGCGTCGTTTTCGGTGGCAGGTTAACGGCCTATCGTTATCCGGAAAAACAGTTTGTGGCTGTTGAGGCTCAGAAAGACTATGCCGAAGATCCGGAGAGTTTCTTACAGAAATGGAAAAAAGAACGCTTCAATCCTCCTAATATCCAGAGTTTTCTCAAGGGCTATTCTGTAAAGACAGAAGACTATGGGGAAATTAAAATTCATGCCGACTATGTAAAGTCTGCGATTGAAGCTATTTCTCACTATACTGTCCCACTTGAGGAATTGCTTTATATTCCTCCAACCATGAGTCCAGCCCCTGAGCCTTCCTCCTTGGATAATTATTTTGAACATCCGCAAGAGGCTTTTAAGTATTATCGAAATCAGGGGATCACCACCATGGTAGTGGAGAAGAAACATATGGGCAGCAGGGGGATTCTGTTGCTGTTTAAGGATGAGGAAACTGCGATTGGATATGTAGGTTCAGCAAAGTTGGGAACCATTTATACCAGGGCGGGTCGAGGGTTTTTTGATCAGGAATTATCCGCAAAGCTTATCAAGCAATTGAATACGGACTTACATCAAGGACAATACTTCACAAAGTACAACACGGATTTCGTGCTGTTAGATGCGGAAATTTTGCCCTGGAATTTAAAGGCCAAAGACCTTTAGCTCTCAACACGCTCATGTTTCGGAAGTATCACTCTTGGACCGCCGGAAGCTTTTAGAGAAACTTGAGTTGGCCAAAGTGAATGGCTGGGAGGTTAACTCCTGGATCGAGGAATACAAGGGTAAGCTGGAGAACGCTCAAGTCTTTCGTGAGGTGTTCCAAAAGTATTGCTGGGATACCCAAGGGGTTGAAGGGGTCAAAATTGCTCCCTTTCATGTCCTGGCTCACCAGGGACGAACTTATTTTGACCAATCCCATCTGTGGCATATGGAACAGAACCGGGAGCTTGCTAAGCTGTCTGACCTATTGATTGAGACAGAGTTCAAAGTCGTGACCAATGAGAGGACTGAGGAAGAAGCAATTCTCTGGTGGGAGGAAATGACGGAAAACGGTCATGAAGGCTTTGTCGTAAAGCCGGAAACGTTTATCGCCAGAAATGAAAAAGGCTGGTTAGTGCAACCGGCCATCAAAGTTCGAGGGAGAAAGTATCTTCATATTATCTATGGCATGGATTACTTACAGCCTGAGAACCTGGTTCGCTTAAAGCAAAGAAATGTTAAACGCAAACAACGTCATGCCGTCATGGAATTTGCCTTAGGAGTGGAAGGGGTTAAGCGCTTTGTAAGTCAGGAGCCGATCAGTCGGATTCATGAATGTGTGTTAGCGACCTTGGCTTTGGAAGCAGAACCGGTTGATCCAAGGTTATGCCGCCCGGATCATCAATGATAAAATGACGCCCCTATGCAGGGGCGTCAATCAGGTTTTGAATCTGACTGGCACCCTTTTACATCTCCGGTTGAGGCGATGTATCTCATGATTGCATTTGCGACACTCATTGTTATGATCATGAAAAAAAAATAACCGCCCTCCGGCCGGATGGCGGTTATTTCTTATAACTCCAAATCGGGCTAACCGTTGCGGTTAGACAATCTGCCAGACTGGCGTGCTTGCAACACGTCAGTCCTTATATAATAATATATCCATAGATTGTAAAATATGCAACCGGCTCACCTATGGTTAATTTGATCAAAGAGAAAGGGTAAGTGCATTGACTAACTCTATTAAGAAGGATGCAGAATGGACCGAAGCAAAAAAGAAATGCAGGCTTAACGAAGAAACCTTAAAAATGGCTAAAGAAATGGGTTTGAATCCCAGAAGCCTAATTAAAAACATACCTAGTAAAAGTGAACAGTGGAAGGCTCCTGTAAGTGTCTGGATCCGTGAAATGTATGAAAAACGACAAGAAAATGCATTTCGGAAAAAGGCCCGCAAGAGAGAAAATCACACCTTTAGGAAAGAAGGGGAAGCAAAATAAGTGAATGTATTTTTTGCAAGCTCCCAGAGATAGCTATCCTTGTCCAGAACGATCTAGCCCTGGCCTTTTTTGATAAGTTCCCAGTCAATGAAGGGCATGTTCTGATTATTCCCAAGCGGCATGTCGTAAGCTTCTTTGACCTAACGGAAGAAGAAGTTCTGGGCACCTGGAGATTAGTTCAGGAAGTAAAAGATTTGTTAGACAGCCGCTTTCATCCCGTCGCCTACAATGTGGGGGTTAACGTGGGAGTAGCTGCCGGACAGAGCGTTTTTCACGCGCATATTCATGTTATTCCCCGTTATGAGGGGGATGTCACAAATCCCCTGGGCGGAGTTCGGAATGTTAAGAAGAGTATCGTTCCATATGCCGGGGATGGGGAGAAGTAGCGAAGAGCATCCACCTGCAATTGCTTTTTTAAAATATCCTTCCACAACCGCGAAGATATTTCACCTGTCCCCTTGGAGATTTTGGTGCGTTTTAAGCTTCCATCGTCCATTATTTTTCGATAAAAATAATGATCTGTATCTTTGTATAGCTCCCATCCATCCCGTTCACAGAATCGCTTTAATTCTCTCCAGCTAGGCATCAAGCAAACCTCTTACGGCATCCTCATCTTTCTGGATTAGCACCCGCATAACATAAGGGAAATGAGCCTTTCTGTTGGGAGCCCCATAATATTTATCGAACTCATCCATGTATTCTTGTGCATATTCAATCAATTCTTTAGCAATCTCTGTTTTTAACGCCCCTAAACTTGCAGCATTAGCTATGATATCCAGCTCTTTCAGAGAACCACTTAAGCTGCCGTCAGCCTCTTTTTCATATTCAAGAGTGAACCTATACGGTGTTAAAACAACTTCTAAATGCTCAAGAGACATAGCTGCAAGATAGTCTCTGTTCCGTTTTACCAAAGAGGGCTTTAAACGCACAACATTATCAATAAAACGTCCCCAATCTTTCCTGACATCTGTGGCATTAATAACTTCTTGCATAATTACACCCTCCTTTTTCGGAACCATGCTTTCACCTCCTATTGTATATTACGTACATAGCGTACGCAATATGCATTTTGAGAAAATATAACAACCTGGGTTCGTCATCTGAACTATTTTCTTTACTAAACGAAGTGAGTTAAACTATAAGTAAAAAAGGCAACTATAAAGATTGAGGAGAAAACTAACTTGAAAAAAATCATCCAGATATTCACCGTTTTAGTTTTTGTAAGTTTCCTAAGCTTGGCAGGGTGTTCACCAGTACAATCTGAATCTGACAAGAATCCTGCCTATCAAACTATTACCAGTGAAACTGCCAAGAAACGTTTAGACAATGAAAATGGTATCATTCTGCTGGATGTAAGGTCTGAAGCCGAATACGCAGAGAAGCATATCCCCGGAAGTTTGTTAATCCCCGTTGAGACTATCGAGACACAGGCAACAGAAAAGCTTAAAGACAAGGATGCAGCCATATTCGTTTATTGTCGAAGCGGAAATCGAAGCGCTATTGCCGCTCAGGCACTCGCCAATATGAACTATACCAATGTCTATGATTTAGGCGGTATCAATAGCTGGCCATATGAAACGGAAACGACTCTCAGCACCAATCAAATGACAGAAGCAACTCTAGCAAATGAACAACAAACTAAAGCGGAAAAAGAAGTAAAGTCTTTAGAACAAACAAATCCGGAGAAGATACAGCAGCCTGTCGCTTCACCAGCCCCTCAGTCACCAACACCTAAACCTGTCCCTAAACTGACTCCGACTCCAGCACCAACTCCCCAGATCAATGCTCAAAAGCAAAAAATGTTAGATTTAATTAATGCTGAACGATCTAAAATAGGAGCAGCACCATTAAGCACAGATATAAAGGTGATGGAAGTTGCTCAAATAAAGTCTGAGGATATGGTCAAAAATAACTATTTTTCTCATACTTCTCCAACCTACGGATCTCCTTTCGATATGTTGAGTAAATTAGGTGTTACCTTCCACGGAGCTGCTGAAAACATCGCCTTAAACTCTTCCGTTGAAAATGCCCATGCCGCCTTAATGGCTTCAGAAGGCCATCGGAAAAATATGCTTAATGCTAGCTACAGCTATATCGGAATCGGGATTGAAGATAGTACAAAGGGAAAAGTTTTTGTACAAATGTTTGTAAAAAAGTAAACAGCTTGAAAGGGCACCAATCAGAGTATTAAACTGATTGGTGCCCTTTGCATAGCTTTTGAAATATTTGGTGATTGGTGGAAGGAAATGCGTGAAGTTCGGCGAAAACGAAAATATATGACAAATGTTGTCTCTGAGGCCAGAATCGCTTGAGGGATGAATTCATATCTAATTAAGAGTTAGACAAGCACTGATAAGTCATGGAATGATGACTCATAGGGTATAACTAAACAAAGTTCTTCGCGTAGGTGCCCAAGAACTAACTAAGCTAGGAGTGCATCAATGAACAACACTTTAGACGTCAAAAACATCAACAAAACCTATAATGGGGTAAAAGTGATCAACGATATTTCCTTTGCAGTTAAAGCGGGGGAAATCATGGGTATTATGGGTCCTAATGGGGCCGGCAAGACGACTACGATTAGAATGATCATGGGAATTACTGCTCCCGATCAAGGGGAACTACATTTCTTCTTAAATGGAGAGAGCAGAAACCGAATTCCTCAAGCCAGTGTTGGATATCTACCTGAGGAAAGGGGTCTTTATAAAGAAGCCAAGGTAATGGAGATTTTACTGTTTTTATCTGGCCTAAAAGGTTTAGATAAAGTCATAGCCAGAAAGAGAATCATGGAATGGTTAGAAAAATTTCAATTGGCAGACAAAGCGAACTCTAAAGTTCAACAGCTTTCCAAGGGCATGGCTCAAAAGGTCCAGTTTATCGCCTCCGTACTGCACCAACCTGCTCTGGTTGTTTTAGATGAGCCCTTTTCTGGCTTAGATCCCGTAAGTCAGGATATTTTTAAACAGGAAATTCGTCAGTTGGCGGATGAGGGCATGTCCATCTTGATATCTAGTCATCAAATGAATTTAGTCGAGGAAATCTGTAATCGAATATTTATCATCAACAAAGGGGAAAAGGTATTATATGGCCCTCTTCAGGATATCAAGGCCCAGTATGGCAGTTATCAGGTAAACATAATTGCCGAACAGGAGATTCCCGAATTAACCCAATCCCCCCTAGTTCAGAGTTTTCAGAGGCTGGGAAAGAAGTGGTCCTTAGTATTAAAGGACAATACTGCACCGGCCAAATTTTTGGCCACTATACCACCGGGAGCACCCATCGATGAACTCTCTGTGGCTAGGATCTCCCTACATGATATCTTCGTAAGAATTGCCAAAGGAGGGTCCTCGGATGAAATTAACTTGGAAAATCGCTAAATGGGAATTCACAAGAAATTTTACGAACAAGCAATTCTTAATAGGCCTATTACTGACCCCTATCATTATGCTTCTCTTTGCCGGCGTGCCCCAATTGATCTCTAAGTTAGATAAACCTCAACAGGAAGTCTTTTATGTCATTGATGAAATCTCTGAGTTCGGGCAATTAGTGGAAGCTGCAACGGATACAAATCTTAAGTTTGTGCCGTATCAGGGGGAGCAAGCAGAATTAGATGAATTAGTCCTGGAAGAAGAAGCCACGGGATATTTTATCTTGAACCAAGCCTTTCTAAAAACAGGCCAAGTCCAAGTTCACACTGCTGAAAAAAAAGTCGTGTTTAAGGAATTACAAGGCTTATTAAGTAATTTATTACAAGGACTAAGGGTTCAAGAAATAGGAATAAAACAAGAGCAGGTCGCCTACTTAACCTCTCCGGCCCTTCTGTCATCAGTGCAAATTGGTGGTGAGAGCAACGGAGATCAATCCAACCGCATTGGTGTATCAATAGCCCTAGCAGGAATTGTCCTGTTTTTGATTTTCACCTCAGGTGCCATGCTTTTGCAAAGTGCCTTACAAGAAAAACAAGATCGAATGGCAGAGATCATCCTTTCCTCGGTAAGCTCGGATAACTTAATGCAAGGTAAGATTATCGGTCACTTTCTCTTGGGAATTTCCCAACTGGTGCTTTGGCTTTCTATTGGATTGCCGGCAGCTTGGTATTTTCTGGACATACCCATCTTTGAAATGATTTCTTTAGGTCAATTACCAATCTTGATATTCTTTGCCTTGACGGGTTATCTGCTATTTGCTGCGCTTTTTGTGGGGATTGGTTCAACTATGACGGATATGCAAAGTGCCAGTAATACCCAAGGCATGGTCTTTATGTTACCCATGCTAGGATTTATATTTGTTGGTCCGGTGATTTCGAATCCTAATGGTCTAGCGGCTCAAATAGGTACATTTTTCCCTTTAACCAGTCCGACCATTACTATACTGCGACTTGGTTTGGCGGAGGTTCCTACCTGGGAACTTGTTGTTGCGGCAATCACCTTATTAGTGACCACATTATTGGTGATTAAAGCTGCCGCAAAATTATTTCGAGTAGGGATGCTAATGTATGGAAAATCAGCCAGTGCAGCCGAGATGTGGAAATGGATGCGCTATTAAGCATAACTTTTCTTGGCAACCATGTCTGGTAAAGCAGCGTATTCGATTGTGTTGCGCCAGTTCGTTTTCAGTGGGTTCAACCATAGTGTTTAGAATAATGAAAATATGGGTAGTAGCGACGTTTGTTCGGCTACTACTCTTTTCTTTTTTAACCAGAGGTGCTCAATATTTTGTGAAGAAACAACTATTGTGGGCGGCAAATGAGAGGAATTAAGTGCAGCTTGGCGAAAAAAGATAGATGAGCCAAATTTTGGTTTTTATCAGATGTTAGGTGAAGCCGGAATTATGAGGAGGGTAATTATGAAGTTCTTTCAAAGACCTGTTTTCCGGGTAGTTGGAATAATCATCGTAGCGACGGTAGTTGGTGTTTTAGGACTGACTTCTACAGTATCTGATCAAGCTGAGAATGAAGGGGACATCTTCTCAACTTCTGTGCTAAGTGAGAATGGTCCCTTGCCAAGTGAAGAAATTTTAAAGCTGAATTCTCTCGAAAAGACCTTTTTGGACTCGGATTTTTACCGGAAGGATGGAATGCTCCCGCTGACAGTAACTAAGGATCAGAAATATTTTGTGACTTATAAACTAAATAAGCAAAGTATGGCAGCGGAGAATGAGCTGATCCTAATAGGGATGCCCAGGCAGTTGATTGAGCTATATTTAGTTGACCTCAGTGAAAATAAGGCTGCCTTCTTAGGTAAAACAGAATTCGTAATTAATCAGGCCTGGTCGGAAGACGGTGCTCGTTTAGCCCTTGTTTCTGACAAGTCGGTTAAGGTTTTAGATCTTGCTAAGCGAAGTTTGGCAGAAGTACCGATGAAATATGAGACCGATATCTACAATGCAAGCTGGGGACTTGATAACCGAACCATTTATTTGCATCTGGATACTACTCCGAACTATTATGCCTATGATACCTATTCGAAGCAGATGGTGAAAGTTAGGGGCGGATTTCAGGAGGGTGATGTTGCTTACAGAGGTAAGGCCGGCGGCGGCATTCTCACCAGTAAGGGCGGTTAACCCGGATGCCAAAGAAGCAAAGTGAAAATGATCGTGACGCTCAATGATGGATCAACTGAAAAGCTCCAGGGTTACTTTTCAAGGGCAGATTTCGGAGATACCTGGATATTTCAAGGGTTAGGCAAGCTGTCACCGGGTCTGTTCCCGCAAACTTATTAGAATTGGCACATGGGGACGGTTCTCTTGTGTCAAATTAGAGTGAATGGCAGAACTTGAGAAAAGGGAGAAGAAGCGTAAAGGAGGCTCAATCCATATCCCTAGCGCAGAATTACATGGGAGTTCTAAAACGACTACTTAGAGGATCTTTACGATTGCTAAAACAACCTAAGCTGATCATTGCAATAGCCTTTTTTGTATGCCCGAATAATGTCGTCCATTTTGTAAAGCATGCCAAGCCTTTCACACTCACTCTTCATCAACTGCCAGAGCTCGTTGGAGCTAGGGGAGTGACACTCGTAGGAATTACCATATTGACGAGCATATTTCTCTTTAAGATGCGGAAAAATTTCATCAAGTTTTCGATAATACCAATCTCTTTGATTTTGTCTTAGTGTTACACCAAAAGCTGGGTAGATGAATTTAGCGCCATTCTCAGAGGCGAGACGAATAATACCGCTAATGTTCTCTACGTTATCCTCAATAAATGGCAAGACAGGCATGAGCAGTATCCCTGCAAAAATATTGTTCTCAGCTAATTGTTTAAGCGCAGAAAAACGCTGCGAGGAAACCGCCACATTAGGCTCAATCTTTTTGCAAAGCACGTCATCACAGGTGGTAATGGTCAGCTTGATGAGAGTTGGGGAATGCTGGCGTATCTTATTTAAGATATCAATATCCCTAGTAACCAAATTACTTTTTGTAGCAATCGAAATTCCAAAACCGAAGGAGTTAATTAGGTTTAAGGCACCTCTGGTAAGTTCATACTCCTTTTCTATAGGGTTGTATGGATCACTCATGGCACCTGTACCGATTACTCCTGTTTTACGTTTTGACTTAAGATCACGGTGAATTAAGGTCAGAGCATTTTCTTTAGCTCTAACCTTATCAAAGTTTTCGACATGGTAGCACTCACTTCTGCTGTCACAATAGATACAGCCATGACTACACCCTTTATAAATGTTCATATTATAGTTGTTTCCAAACCATTTATTGTCTCCACTGTAACCTGATATAATTGTCTTCGCCGGTATGAAATCCATATATTATCCCTTTCACTATGATTATAAACAATCTGTCATTTGCAGCTTATCACCTTAGATTATTATATCTCGAAAAATATGACAACTGTCTGTCATATTCAATATGTCTCAAGGTGCAGGATACGAAAGCGGCGGTACCCATAGCCTGCTTGCCGAGATTATTAACTGATCATTCTATTAAAATATGCTTCATCCACGATGCTAACGGGAGGTGCAGCTTGCTAAGTTATCAACGGTCAAAATATGCAACTAATATTTAGTTGCATATTTTGACCGTGCACGATGAGGAAAAGAGATAAACTTATAGGCAGATTGCTGAAGGCAGTAGTGTCAGTGAACTAAAGTCAGCATTTGAAGAAGCGGTTGAGGATTATCTTGAACTGTGCAATTTGAACGGTAAAGAACCTGAAAAGATGTATAAAGGTAGCTTTAATGTAAGAATAACCCCTGAGCTTCATAAACAAGCAGCACAAAGGGCCTTGATAGAGGCCAAATCATTGAATCAGTATGTTGAAGAAGCGATAGAAAAGTATTCAGCAAAAGAACAAAAATGAAGAAGAACCGTTGAAGCATTTAAGTATTCCTCAAAATATAAGCTAGTTGCTGAATTTATGATTCAGGTCTTTAACAAAGCGGGAATTCCTTCAGAACAACACGGCCTACTAAGGGGAATTAGAGGATTTAGATCATCAGGCACAAATACCGACCCTGGCTAGATTGCGGTTATTTTTTATAACTTATAATTCGGGCTAACCGCTTGGTTAGGCAATCTGCTGGGCTGACGTGCGTGCAACACGTCAGCCCTTTTACCTCCAATTCACCGCCGGGGCTGTATATTGATGTGATGATTAAAACCAAGAAAAGCACATTGACGGGACAATTTCAGCATGCTATGCTGAGAATACCAATAATTGGAGACGGAAATTGCCAAGTTAATAGTTAAGTTTTTTAATTAGCCAAAGATATTAAACAAAAAGTCTTAGATAATGACATGAGGATGTGATCTGAATGCCTGGGCAAAATCATCAGATATCTGAATTAGAAAGTATTATGCATCGAAATAATCTATTTAAGAAATTCAAATTGAGCAAATTGGGAGTATTCGGTTCTACCGCAAGAGGAGAAGTGTCTAATGATATAGATATTCTCATTGAGGACAATGTTGATTACCGATCACTGTCAGTCTTTAGAGATGAGCTCCAAAAACTTACAAATATACATATAGATATTGTAATTGAAAAGTATGCCAATCCCATAGTGCTGCATAGAGCAAAAAAGGAGATTATCTATGTTACCGAGCATTAAGAACGACCTCATGTATCGGAAAACTGACAATGTCAGTTTTTTTTATACTGAATTAAACCTAGAGAGACAACAGGAGATAGGGTCATGTCACCTTGCTATCTGAGCCCATATTTGGATTTATCGTATTGGCTGAATGTTTTGGATCACCTTAGTCCGGAGGGCAAGCCCTCTATGCGTCAGGACATAGAAGCCAAACGTTTCAGCGAGGTGGACCTATTTTCCGGTACAATATTGGAATTAGGGAAAAAATACAGCCTTTCAACACCGGTAAATGAAGAGCTTTATCGGCGGATTAAAAAGATTGAGTTGCGATACTGAATGCCAGCAACTGTTATATCGGAATCGGGATTGCGGATAGTCTAAACGGAAAAGTTTTTGTGTAAATGAATATTTGAGAGCAAAACAAAGTACTCCGAGCTATTTGACTAGGCCCGGAGTACTTTGCTTTGCTAAGATCACCGATGTAAAATGTAAAATCCCAGACCAATCTGGGACTATTAAGATTAAGATCATTCTATATAAAATATGCTTCATCCGAATTTTTATCCATGAGTTATTAGATGATTGTGACTTATATCACAGTAAAAATATCACAACTATCACGATACATCTTTTAATTTTGATCTAAACTTAACTTATCACCAGAGAAATAACATATATAGGAAGGAAAACGAGAAATGAGTATGTTTGGTTTACAATAAAATCAAGTTTTAGCTTACTTATAAAGTAGTAGATACCGTTGAATTTTGACCCAAATTGTGGTTAAGGCTGCTCTAAAGGTAGTACATAGTGGCGCGTTTTCCTTCGATTAACTATGAGTCGTTTGGAGGTTTACATTAGTCGTAAAAAACAATGAATGATAATGCAGGATGATGTGAAGGGATGATAAAATTGAAACTCAAGACTAAACTGTTATTAGTGTTTTCTATGATGCTTTTTCTATCAATTGCAACCGTTGGATTGAATTTAATCACCTACAAATCATTAGACAGTGATGCTGTCTTTGTAAACAGCGCCGGAAAATTGAGAGCAAATAGCTACAGAATGGCATTCCTTTCAGAACGAATTATTATTGGTGGGGTTGATCAACAAACAGAGAGTAAAGAGTTACTGGAAAGGGTTACGTTCTTTGATAATTTGATTAAGTCATTGATCAATGGGGATGAAGCTCTTGGACTAAAGAAACTAGAACAGCCAGAAATGCTGGAAAAATTGCAAGCCATTGAAGGCAAATGGAGTAATCAATACAAAACTGCCTATGAAGTGATAGCAAGGGATGGAAGTAAACAGGGACTAAGTAGTATTGAGGATTCAGTGGATAGCTTTGTAGCTGAAGTTGACCAACTTGTTGGTGCATATTCGGCCCTATCCCAGAGTAAAGTAACCAATGCAAAAGTTATTAGCAATATTATGCTCTTAATCACGGTTTTCTTTGGAATATTTGGTGTGATTATGGTTAGGGCACAAGTAATACGTCCAATTGAACGTCTATCCATGGAAATGAAAGGTATTTCTTCTGGAAACGGTGATTTAACGACGATGATCAAAATTGTAAGACAGGATGAACTTGGCGAATTGATCCTGCATTTCAACAACTTCTTAGTTAGCATTAGGGAGATAGTCATTAAGATATCAAAGTCCTCGGATGTGCTTAGTAACTCGATGCAGGGTATTTCCGGAACTAGCTATGAACTGTCAAAGTCCACAGAAATGATTGCCAATGCCGTAATGGAAGTTTCTAACGGCAGCGTAGAGCAAACTGAAATGATAGACAGTCTCAATGCTTTGGTGGAACAGATGAATGATGATGTGGGAAAGGTGCTTTATAAGGCTGAGAAACTGCTTCAGGGTTCGGCAAGTTCTAAAGCTTCTGCGGGAGAAGGAAATCAACTTCTGGAGCTTCAATCAAGAGACTTAACGAAAGTTGTTTCGAGCTTAGCAGATGCAAATACATCAGTAAAAAGGCTCGAAGGCTATTCCAATGATATTAAAGGTATCTTAGAGATAATCGATAAAATATCTAGTCAAACTAATTTACTGGCGTTAAATGCCGCAATAGAGGCGGCTCGTGCGGGTGAGTCCGGAAGAGGATTCGCGGTAGTTGCAGGAGAAATAAGAAAACTAGCAGAGGGTACAAGTCAAGCTACAGTTCAAATATCCGAAATTATAACCAATATCACCGGACAAACAGTTATGGTAAGAGATAACATGGCACAAATGGCTGAGAGTATTGAAAGTCAGTCTCAAAGCATGGATGTTGTAATGAGTAAATTAAGTGAAATAGTTAACAAAGCTGAAACTACTTATACAGATGCCAAAGAAATTGAGTCCATTAATTTGGCAGTCAAAAAACAATTCGGAACAATTGCAAGTTCGGCAAGTAAGATTTCCGAAGTTGTGACGAATAACTCCAGCAACACCCAAAACGTTGCGGCTGCGGTACAAGAACAGACAGCTTCTTTCGAAGAGGTAAGTGCGAATATGAGTGCATTGAATGATCTTTCGAGTGATCTTAAGCTTGTCGTTGGACGTTTCAAAATTTGATAATGGGTTATTGGGCACAGAGGGACGGTTCAATCTGCTGGGCTGGCGTGCGTGCAACACGTCAGTCCTTTTTTTTGCCTGCTTTTCTAAGGTTATATTCAAGTCTTTAATTATACATTTTGTAAGAATAGCAATAACTGCAGCAGGGTTTAGCAGAAAAAAGCAGAAATTATCTATGAGTAAACAGTGCTAGAAACTGTGCAAAAGACAATTTTCTGATTGGCTTGCTCAAAAAATGCAGAGAAATGGGAGGAACGTTCAATGAGAGCAGTGTGTATAGATTTTGAAACTGCGAACGGATTTATTGGCAGCGCCTGCTCGGTTGGAATTGCAGTTCTAGAAGAAGGACAGATTGTCGATACTAACTATTGGCTGATAAAACCACATCCCCGGTATTGTTACTTTGACCCTTTAAATGTCTCAATCCATGGAATTAAAGCGCAAGATGTCAAGGATGCTCCGGAATTCGATTTCATTTATGGGCAGCTTAGCCCTCTCTTTGAGAATGCCTATGTTATTGCGCACAACGCTTCCTTTGATATGTCGGTGTTGCGTCATGTTTTGGACTTATATCAAATCCCATATCCTGAAATAGACTATTTATGCACCTATAAAACGGCACTTAAGACGTGGAGTGGCTTAGATAACTATAAACTTGATACAGTTTGCAGATTTCTAAACCATGATTTTGCCCATCATAACGCCTTAGAAGATGCCATTGCCTGTGGCAATGTTCTATTATCAGCCTTATCTGCCAGGGGAGTGACCACAATAAAAGAGCTCGCGGCTCTTGTGGGAATGAGGCTTGGTAAATTGTACGCAGGAGGATATAACCCATGCAGCATAGCGAAGCGAACGTCTAAAAAGGCTTAGAGTCTCGTCTAATTAGATATAGGATTAAGTTCTTGGACTTAGGAGGGAAAAAATGCAAATATGCTGTACAAAAAAACTATATGACGAATTGGGGATAGTGCCTGGAAAAGGAACTGAAGAAAACGATCTATTTTGTTGGAGCGTGCATTTAATCACGGTGAAGCGCAGAAAGACACTTGTCGCAGTCAATGACAGCAATCGCTATGGGTTTGTTCTGCATGGTTTGAAAGCCAAGGATTTCAAACACATCAATGAGTTACTTATCCAAGGAATTAGAAATTGTTTGAGAGACGAGAAAATTAAGAGCGAAATTATCGAAAGGTATTTGAAAGCAGCAGGAGAGTTAGTTTTCTCAAAGACCAGAGGTTCTAAATACGTTGCTCGCCTCAATAAAGCCTGTGAACGGGTAAACATATTTGATAATTTCTTAGAAACAAAGGAACTTTATCAGACTAATGTTGCCAAAAGGATGAACAATGACCTCATGAAAGTCCCCCAGGAATCTGATTATACATACCCACACGCCCTTTTATACAGAGATTTCAAGCGTTTTGCCGGGGAAGAAATCGTTCAGTGTGAGGCAGCCGATATAATGGTCAAGCTGAATTTAGATCGCCACACAGCCTGGAGACGAGTTATTACTCCTGCAGATATTACGTTCAAACAGCTTCATATCATATTACAAGCAGTTTTCGGTTGGAAAAGTTATCATCTGTATGATTTTAATATTTTCGATGAGGCAAATAAGTGCGTTTTAAGGGTGATTAGTGAATTTGAAGAAATTTTTGAGCCAAGGCCGGACTGCCCCATGCGTTTAGATTCAGAGGTTAACTTCTCTGAATATGCCCGGCAGCCTTATAAAATAATTTATTGCTATGATTACGGCGACAACTGGGAGCACGAAATTACCATTCGAGGGACAAATACTGAATATAATAAAACCTATCCGGTTTGCTTAATGGGGGAAGGTGATGCACCACCGGAAGATGTGGGGGGCATTCCGGGATTCATGGAATTTTTAAAAATCATGGCAGATCCGAACCATGCTGACTATAAAACGATGCAGAACTGGGCTCAGAGCCAATGGTATAGAAGCTTTGATATGGAATTAATCAATAAAAGGTTAGAAACTATCTTACGTGTATAGTGATGTTAGTTGAGTACTGCCCGGATCGGCGATGAGACAACGTACCAATGACTAATTACTTTAAAGGTATATCCATAGATTGTAAATATTGACGAAGCAAAGCATGTCCGGAATGACAACGTTGTCGTTTCTGGGGCATGCTTATTTTCTAATGATCTGATGTAATCGCAACAAGACGGATTTTAATACCTAACTCCAGGAAATAGAAGCCCATACCTCGGGAAAGCTCTGCGTTAGCCCCCCTTGCCTGCATATATGCGACTCCCAGTTTCCATAAATCTTGGGAGCTATGTTCGGCTAAAAACGAATAGCGCTTACGGACATATTCATAGCCAATCTCAAAATCACTGAGGTCTTGTCTGGACATCGTTTTCCTCCCACTGGGATTGTTCTCCGATCAGTTCGGCAATACTAACACCGAGAAAGGCAGCGAGTTAGTTAAGGTTTGAATTGAGCCTATAGAAAGACCATTTTAGATTTTATTTATCATGCTTCATCGATATCAACTAAATCAGCAAGTTATTTTTGAGTCATTTTAGTGTCGTTCTTATCTATTTATTTGTGTCTATAGTATTCAATAAAACTACTAGTTAAAAGATTATAGAATTATATTCTAAATGTCAATAGTAAAAAATGAATTAAACTCATGATATTTACATTTGTGCGATTCAGATATAATTGAACATGAATTATATTCAGGATGTGATGAAATGAATTACGGACAGCGAATAAAGTTCTTTCGTAATACAGTTGGAATTTCAGCCAATGCTTTAGCGAAGAAAGTTGGACTGGATCCGACTACAATTTATAAAATTGAAGCCAACGATTCTAAACCCTCACTGGGTTCCCTCGAAAGCATATGCGCTGCCCTCAACATTAGTCTTGCGGAATTCTTCACAGAAGAAGAACAGGTCTTAGGACCGGAAATTCAACGACTACTGGGTACCGCGAAAAAGCTTTCACCACAACAAATCGACTATCTTCAGAAGTTACTGGAATCGCTCAGTAAAGATTGATTTTTTGGCTTTTAGGGTACCTATAGGGTGCCCTTTTATAGTTTAATCTATCGAGAGTAGTCGGCGGAACATGCTTACGGGCAGTCATTTTTTGTCGGTTCCGCGTAGGTTCCATGCCCCTCCGCGAAACGACGAGTTTCGGCGAGTACTTAATATTTTGTGAAGAAACAACTATTGTGGGCGGCAAATGAGAGGAATTAAGTGCAGCTTGGCGAAAAAAGATAGATGAGCCAAATTTCGGGTTTTATCAGATGTTAGGTTAAACTGGAATTCTGAGGGGGGTAATTATGAAGTTCTTTCAAAGACCTGTTTTCCGGGTAGTTGGAATAATCATCGCAGCGCGGTAGTTGGTGTTTTAGGACTTACTTCTACAGGAGCCCATCAGCCGATTTATGAATGTGTGTTAGCGACCCTGGCTTTAGAAGCAGACCGGTTGATCCAAGGTTATGATTCCGCCCGGTGCGGCCGGTTAATGTTGGGATGTTAGGCACCCCGACATATAGTTCGAGTAATTGCGACACTCATTGATATGTTTAATCTTCGTAGTAAGATTCCCTTGGCCAATCAACTGCGAGGGGTGTCGGAATGACTAATCAGGGAACTCAGACAAGCGGTCAATGATTAAGCAGGTATAAGGCAACTTTGTTTAATTCATAGGATTAAATTGAGAGGTGAATTATGTCTTTTGACTATGGAGAACTCAGAACAAAAGCAAAGGCAATTGTTCAGATTCCGGAGCATTACCGGCAGGTAATGGAAGACAATAATCGCGATGAGCAAGAACGGTCCTTCATTTGGGAGGATCCAGACAAGGATGACTGTCAAATTGAAATTACGCTGGATATTCAAACCGGACAGTTGATCAGCCTGGACATCAATATGGAAGCCAAAGATTCCATCGATCAAGCTAGCTCGGCAGAGGAAGTGATGGCTGTCACTGACGCTTTTTTAGTGAAATATTCTCCTGGCTATAGTGCATTTACTTGGGTAAATAGCGAGAAAAAAGGAAACTTGCGATTCATCACCTATAGGGAGGAAGTGGGAGGGCTACCCCTTCCCGATACAGGCTGCAAAATGATACTGGATAATGAGTTGAACGTTATCCGCTATCAAGTGGAAAAATCCAGACAAAAAGCTGCTCCTAAACCAGAATGGCCTAGCATCATCGTTGATGTGGAGACTGTGAGGCAGCAAGTGTTGAAAGACATGCGAATGGAGCTGACGATTGTTGCATTATATTCGTCCATGTATGAAATGGAGGGAACAGAGCCTGAATACCGGCTTGTCTATGAACCGATTCCTGGCCATCGCTTAATAGACGCTGTTACAGGTATTGATCTGTTTGGAATGGAACATTATGTGATGCCCTCCTGTCTCCCAATTACTCCTATGGAGTCTGATAAAAGTAATGAGCCAACGATTAAAGACATTGCGACCTTGGAGATAGAGCTTGGTATCGACCCGGAGGTATACCTGCTTGAGAATTCGAAGGATGACGGTGAGAGAATCAAAAGGTTGTATAAGTTCAGAGGGGAAGTAGTCGAAGATCCGGAATCAGAAGCACTTTCTGTGGATGCTTATATGAAAAGAAAATGGGGCGATTCACTACGGAATCTGGAAGCCTCGTGTAAGATTCAATTCGAGAAGTCCACGGGACGTCTGGTGGGGTTCCACCGGAGTGAACGGAAGAAAGAAGCTGCACAGTCACTAACTCGGAAGCAGTGTTGGGAGAAGGCGGAACAGTTCTTGCAACAGGTATTCCCGGAGTACACTTCTTACCTTCAAATCGAAGTCGATCAGGAGGATATGGATGTGCAGCCTCGTGAGCGTGAGTTTTTCTATCTGCCTGTCTACATCGGCAATATCCCTGTTAATCATGAAAGGGTCATGGTTAGTGTCAGCACTTCAACAGGGAAAATCTGTGTCTTTAGGGGAGTGTCTTATGAAATGATTCGTGACCTGGAAGAGTGTGATTTCCTCTATCCGACTCTGACGGCAGAAAAGGCGTTTGGCCTATACAGTGAGTATGTCAGATTCCGACTTAGATGGTTTAAAGACTTGGAGGACGAGGATCGGCCGGTTTATCGGTTGATCTATGAGCCTATAACGACTGGTCAAAAGGGATTTTCCTTGGATGCTGGCTGTAATTCAGGATTAAGATATGTCGATGCCTGCAGTGGTGAGCTTATTTGGGAGCGGGATTATTTATGATTATTGCAGGCGCTATTAGGGCGTTACAAAGTGACATTACACGTATAAATGTAAATTTAAATATAATTGCTAAACAAATTGGAGTGCCTGATACTGTAACTAATGAATTAAAAATTCTTATTTCAGAAGGTAAAAAGATTGAAGCAATAAAAAAATATAGGATGGTAACTGGATTGGGGTTAATCGAAGCGAAAGAATATGTTGATTCCTTATGTGTAAAGAAATGCTAAAAAAACTCTATAATATTTTGGCAATTTCCATTTTAATCCTAGTGTTAGGGGGGGCTTTTAATTTATATTTTTCAGTAGGGTATTTATGCTCAATCTTAGCTCATGAAGCGGGGCACTTTTATACTGCTAAATATTTTAATCTAAAAGTCAGGTTTGGAGGATTCACGCCATTTGGCGCGTTTGTGGTTCATGAAGAAACTGCATCAGTTAAAGAAAGCGCAATAATAGCTGTCGCGGGTCCTGTGTTTGGTGTGGTATTTGCACTTGTTTGTTATTTCATATATTTATTGACAGAGAATAATACATTTTTAGTACTAAGCTATATTTCGGTACTAATGAATCTTGGTAATTTAATACCGGTAAAGCCTCTTGATGGGGGCTTTATTGCAGAAGCTGTATCGCCTATAATATGTTATTTAGGCCTGCCACTGTTATTATACTTATTTATAACATCTGAAAGAATCAAAGTGAAAGTTATATTGTTTATTGTATTAATAATAGGTACATATCAAACTTATGTACTAAGAAAAAAATACAAAGAAGATAAATACTATGAAATAGATAGAAAATTTAAAATTAAATTATTCTCTTGCTACATTATTTTTCTGTTCATATTATTAGTTATTGGTGTTATCTATTTTAAAATTCTAGGTAATGTTGCTGACTTAATAAGCAGTATTGCAAGGTTTTAAGCAGTATTTAAAAATTCAACATCATTGAAGGAGAGAACTATAGTGAAGATTATTGCTCTTAACGGCAGCCCGCGAAAAACCTGGAATACAGCAACCTTACTGAACAAAGCTCTTGAAGGGGCTGCTTCCCAAGGAGCTGAAACTGAATTGATTCATCTCAATGATTTGAATTTCAAAGGGTGCATCAGCTGCTTTGCGTGTAAACGAAAAGACGGGCAGCATGGAAAATGTGCCATGAAGGATGATTTAGCAGAGATACTGAATAAATTAGAAACAGTTGATGGGATTATTTTTGGATCACCGATTTACTATATGAGTATTACAGCCGGTATGAGGGCACTTTTAGAGCGATTCTTGTTTTCCCATAGCATCTATAATCCGGAAATACCAACAGTGTATCCCAGGAAAATCCCAGTCGGATTTATCTATACTATGAACGCATCAGAAAAACAAATCGAGCAATTTAGGCTTAAGCAAAGTTTAAATTTACATGAAATGATGATTGCCAAAACCATTGGAAATCCGCTTACAACTCTATACAGCTATGATACTTATCAATTTTCTGATTATGAAAACTATGAATCATCGATGTTCTCTGAAGAGGCTAAGGCAAAACAGAAAGCTGAACAATTTCCCCTTGACTGTCAAAGGGCTTTGGAAATGGGAATCAGGCTGGCATCCACTGAGATCTAACAACAGGGGGACTCACCAAATTACTCAGGATGAAAGGGAGACAAGAGCTTCCACATCAATATATCGGTAAGCATATGAAGAATTTGCATAAGTCCGGAAAAGAGAGAAGTAGGAGTGATGAATGTATGAGTATGGATCTGATTCAAGTTAGCCAGGAAAAATGTATCCGCTGTGGAATCTGTGCAGAAATCTGTCCCACAGGAAGTATCATGATCGAAAACCAAATGCCCCAGGCCACAGAACGGAATTGTATTGCCTGTGGACACTGCGTAGCTGTATGTCCTGTGGCGGCAATAGATAACGTGAAGGCACCGATGGCCAAACAGTTGCCCCTTGATAATGTACCTGTCCTTGACGCTGACACTGCAGCCCGCTTTCTCCGCTCCCGACGGTCTATTCGTCGCTACAAAGAAAATCCCGTACCCCGGGAAAAAATAGTGCAGCTCCTCGATATGGCGCGTTTGGCCCCAAGCGGAGGCAACACTCAGGGGGTTGCTTATCTCGTCATTGATAACGCTGAAATACTAGGCAAAATAACGGCTGCTACAGTTGATTGGATGGAAGAACAATTAAAAAAGGGTTCTGCATGGGCACAGTATTATAGCAGAGTGGTGGAAACTTATCGCCAAACCGGTCAAGATGTCATATTACGAAACGCTCCATGTCTGATTGTGGCTATGACTGCAAAGGACTTTCACCCCCGTGGACGGGATAATACCCATTTTTCCCTTGCCTACGCTGAGCTCTACGCCCCGGCTATTGAATTGGGAACATGTTGGGCGGGATTTTTTGAAGGGTGCGCCTCTGCCAATTATCAGCCCTTGCTGAGTATCTTGAACCTGCCGGAAAACATGGTTGTCACCGGTGGATTGTTAGTAGGTTTTCCAAAGTATACTTATAAACGATTAGTGGACAGAAATCCCTTGCAAGTGTCGTGGTGGGACTAAAGGGGTGCTTGGTACCAATTATAAATCAAACAACCCTCGCTTTTCAGGCGAGGGTTTTCAAAACATTACTGTTTTGTCAGTGCTATCGGTCAGGTTTTTTGTACAATGTGGGGGTTAATGTAGGAGCAGCTGCCGGGCAGAGCGTTTTTCACGCGCATATTCATGTTATTCCCCGTTATGAGGGGGATGTCACAAACCCCCTGGGCGGAGTCCGGAATGTTAAGAAGAGTATTGTTCCATATGACGGGGACGGGGAGAAGGAAGAAATGGCCTAGAATGACAATGTTGTCGTTTCTGGGCCATGTTTATTTTCTAATGATCTGATGAGACATATCTAAGCGTATTCCTTACCTGATGTACAATGCAGCGCTGGTATTCCGTATTAGGAAAAGCCGCCGAAATAGCTTCTTTTATCCCTGTAAGCCCGTCTGCACAGATCAGATGATATCCTTAACTCCCCGGTTCTTCAGATCGTTCAGAATTCCAAGCCAGTATTTGCCGCTTTCGTTTTCTCCTATCTGCAGGTTTACGACTTCCTTCTTGCCGGACAGTGTGATCGTTGGAGAAAGATTAATAAAAGATTAAAAAACTCTTTTGATATTCTAATCTTTTTATTATGTAACATTAATTTGCAACAACTATACTGAAATCGGTATGTAAACCAAACCAAATATACGGAGGTCATGTAATGAATATTAATACTAAGAAATTAGCAAAAACGACCATTCCTTTTTTTTTAATAATGTTCTCGGTTGTTTTTAGCTCCCTTATTGAGGGGATTTTCGAAAATGCAGTTCAACTTAGCATTATGGCAGCTCTAATAATATTTATTTTGTTTGCCATTATCTTCAAAAGAAGCTTTTGTGGGTTTTTGTGCATGGTGGGGGCGCTGCAAAGAATTGTTGGATATATAGGATTCAAGCTTTTAAAAAAAAGGGTCACAGTTCCTGCAACACTCGATAAATATCTTAGAGCAGTGAAATACATCATACTTACAGGTTTTGCAGCATTATCCATTGCAAGCGGCAAGTTTCTGCTACAAGTCAGTGTTGACGATGTGTTTGAGCAATATAGCATAATATTGCCTGGATTAGCCTGGATAAGTATTATGTTGATGTTTGTAACAATTATTGGCTCATTTTTTATTGATTATTTCTTCTGCAAATATATCTGCATACAGGGTGCTATCGCCGGAGTTGCAGGTCGGTTTAGCCCCAGTGGTATCGTCCGATGCGAAGATAAGTGCATCAATTGCACGTTATGTACAAAGAAATGTCCCTCAAATCTAGAGGTGCATAAAATGAAGAAGGTAATATCGGCTGAATGTTTTAACTGCCAAAAATGCATTGTTGCATGTCCAAAGAAAGGGGCATTAACTAATAGTTTTGCAGGCGGAAAAATCCCGTTAGTTTTGTTTGTAGCAATGGCAGGAATGCTTTACATATTGTTAACCTTTTTAATACCGCTATTTTTATAGATGGTGCTATGAGCAGGTGTCGATTCATTTCTTTAACAATTAAGAATTGGTTATACAAATAACCAATTCTTAATATAGCATAAAAATGATAGAAGCAAAAAGACTCAAACTACGAGGGTTCGAGTCCCTTTGCTTTATTTTAGTTTGGAAAGTTAGGTGAATATAGATGCCAAAAGTTCTGAAGGGCGCCAATCAGATTTAAGACTGACTGGCGCTCCTTAGCATAGTTTTTAAAATATTTGGTGATTGGTGGAAGGAAAAGCAGGAAGTTCGGCGAAAAAGAAAAGTATGCGTCAAATGTTGTCCAAAAGACTGTTCGCTTGAAAATTGACTTAAAGCCAAAGACTTTGGGGGTTAAATAAATGCGTTATATCGGAATCGACTTAGCATGGACCTATGCCAATGAATCGGGAATTTGTGTGATCGCTGACAATGGAGAAATCGTCTATTGTGAGTCCCAGGTTTTCAGCGACGAAATGATTGCGGACATCGTTGCAGAGCATTCTCAAGAAGGAGCTATCGTGGGGATTGATGCTCCTTTAATCGTAAATAACGAAACAGGTTCCAGATACTGTGACGGAGCTATTATGAGAGAGAAAATTCATGGTAAAAATCTGTCCGTTTTCACCTGCAGTAAAAGCTTTATGCTCAACCACTTCGGAGTAGTTCGAGGAGAAGAGGTCGTCAAAGCCATTCGAAAGCGGATGCCGGCTTTTGCCCTCACAGGTGACCTAACCAATAAAAAGCACGTGATTATCGAAACCTTTCCCACGGGAATAACTTTAGGCCTTTTTCCCGATGCTTTTCCCATTAAATATAAAATCAAACATAAGATCAAATTTGAAACAACTAAAACGGAGATGGGCAGGATGGTTAACCTTTTAAAAAGGTTAAGTGATTTCAATCCCCCCGTCCATAATATAGAAGATTTCTTCAATCATTCATTGAGCATTCAAGCTATGTCTAAGAAGGGGTTTAAGAACCTTGAGGACAAGCTGGATGCTTTTTTATGTGCTTACGCCGCTTATTGGCTGGCCAATAATCAGGGGAAGGTTTTTGGCGATGATCAGGATGGGTTCATTACTATTCCAATAATAGATGAGAATGAAGTCCGTGATGGCAAATCAGAGAAGGTAAAAGTCTACAATAAACTGATTCGCGATAAGATACCTCAGATCATCGAAGACAGCGGTAAGAAAGCTATTATTGAAAAGGTTTCAGGCCCAGAGTACCTGGACTTATTAAACGTTACCTTGTGAAATATATATTGGCTAAAAAACTTATCGAGAGGTGTATTATGGTAGACTTCAAGCGTGTTTCCGAATTAATTCCTGTTCATAGTGGGCTGCAGGTTTGTATTTCAGACTGTAAGCCTATTCAAGTGCTCCAGTGGCAATGCCAAGATGAGCCAACAGCTGATCTTGAGAGGGGAGTCTATACGACAAACCCATTACATATTAGTAAGGCGATTAACTTTGTCCATTTAGCGAAAGAAACATGTTCCGACCTCGTCTTGACACCGGAGTATTCATTTCCTTGTGAGGTGCTCGACAGCGTAGTTGAAAACCATGAACTTTGGCCTGAAAGGGGCTCATTATGGTGTCTGTGTATGCAAGGTTATGCACGACAGGAGTTTGCTAAAAAGCTCGAACAGTGGACAAGAAATGACACGTTAATAATACGGAGTGCTTTTGAACAAATATTGGGGCGTTACTTTGTGGATGCACTCATTTATTTATTCATTTTAGATGATGGGCGTCTTTGCATACTCCCTCAGTTAAAGACAACACCTATGGCAGAACGTTGGAATGATCATGAAGTTAGAGGACTTTGCACTAGCGATTTAATTTATATCTTTGACCTCTACGGGAATAGTGATGATCAAAATCGGTTTTTGTCCATTTTGTGTTCTGATGCACTTTCTGTTAAAGCGCAGGATATCCTTGATCATACAAAAGGCAAGCAGCTTATTGTCTTTCATGCACAGTTAAACCCAGAACCACGGCATTCGGATTTTCAATTATTTCGCAGTTCTTTTTTTGACCTGAACGCCGGTAGGGATATTCGCCTCATATCCTTAAATTGGGCGGAAGGAACCAAGATCGATAACCAGATGTTCAGTAAGCCCTGGTCGGCCTTTTATAAAAAATCCTATCGGGGACAAGTACCGGAGCAGGAATTAAGAGCTCGGAATCATGACAGGGGCACTTATTATACGCTTCATCATTATACAGAGATATGGTATTCCGATAGAGAAGAGCACTGCAAAAGGTTTGATATCAATAAGGGCTTTCAGTGGGGTGCTTCTTATCCGGCTATAACTCATGATGAACCGATCACACATGATTATTTTTTGTATAGTCCTGCTGATAGCTCCTGGAAACCTGTACTAAAAGAAAACCATCATCCTTCTTTGGTTGAACTCATTGACAGCCACGGTTCGGATTATGACTTCCCGCTGGGTGCATCTCCTCATGACAGCGATGCATTTTTCGGTCTTTGTTTCGGACATTTTTTAGAAGGAGAACTCAGTGCTGATGACAATGAGCTCGTCACCAGGTTATTCTCCGGCTCTGATCAGGAATCTGATCAAAAACGGCGATCCAAAGCCATTCAGTATAAAAAACTGATTCAATTAATTAAAAAACAAGAATTTCCCCCTGAGTTAGGAAATTTGATCGATAATCATATTCTTTATCTGGACTCTGCAACGGCGGAAGAAAAGAATAAATATGGGAATGTATACCCTAAAAACGTTGCCCCGGACCAGAGAAGCCCATCTTCATCAGCTCTTTTCATAATATCCGGATGCACTACCAGAGACGAGGTTGAAGAACAGATTGATATGCTCAGTAAAAAGTTGCACCCCAATCTACATAACAGAGTGGTAATTTATTATTTTTCCCCTGAAACGGAGCGCTACGAATGTTTTGCCGAACATTTGATGCAGACAAGAATTGACAAGGCGACTTATTCAAAACCACTTAGTTCAATTAAAGGGTAAAACCGGCTGAGGAGGATTAGCGTGAAACTTAGTGATGTATTAGAGTCCCTTCGTTTTGATAATGAGATTAAACCTGGAGAATTTTCCTTTCGTAACGAGGAGTTTGAGTTTTTTAGAGTAATACGATCGGAAGAGTTGTTGCCTAGCATCCAATTTTCTGAGTATTTTTTTATGAAAGTATCTGAAGCGACGATAGCGAAGATGACTGAAGAAGATGATCTTACTTATTTTCGCGAATTTCAGGCGAAACTGTTGGCCAAACCGTTTTTTGCTCATAAAAGCGATTTGCGCTGGAATCTATATTTAATCATAGTGATTGAAAGCTATGAATTGTTAAAGGACAGCAATCTGGCACGTAAGATCGAGGACGATGCTGACTATGCGCGTAAATTTATAACCATACCTGACGATATATCAATTTTACTAGATAAACAGTGGTTACAAACAGCTAAAGCAGATAATATTGGACAAATTGATCCTTTACAAGAGTGGAATCATCATCTGGAGCCCCTCCAGTTGACTGGTTGCTTGACTCAAGCTTTTGCTAATAAGGGCAAAGAACGTGTTAGTCAATACTTGGAAGGACAGCCCTTTTTAAGTGAAGGAACAGCTCCTCCTATACGTAGAAGCCGGAATTCCGAAGACTATGAAGAAAAGATTAGAACTGTTGAATCGATTTCTTTTGATGGCTTTCGTAAACATTGTTTTGATCAGCTTAAGCCGATTCTGCCAACCAAAGTGAATTTGATCCACGGCTCGAACGGTTCCGGAAAAACTTCCGCCGTGGAAGCAATCGAGCTTGCTCTTACCGACGATATCAGGCGTTGTTCTGAATTCGGTGATTCGGTAGAGGAAACAGCAAACCAATTACAAGTTTTGTGTCGGACAGAATCGGGTAAGACACTACCTTATCAATCTGGAAAAAAACTAGCCGACTATAAAAAATTGGCTCAATCCTGGTATGGTGTAACACCCGGTCATAAATCCGAACTCAACAATTATTTTCATAGATTCAATTACTTTGATTCTGAGGCCGCCTATCGGTTTGCCCTAAGTGAAAGCAGTAACAAGAACCATGAAAGATTTGATTACTCTGATAATCTAAGCCAACTTGTCTTTGGTGATTCAATCCTGGAAACGCAAAAGAAGTGGCATCGTTATAAAGAAGAGTTTGATGATCAACTCAAGGCTTTAAAGAAAGGAAGAGATGAATACCGGGCGTTAAAGACAGAATTGGGTTTAAAATTTGAGTCTTTAAGTCATGTTCAAGCTGTGCAGCCTATGGAATTAGATAAGTTATTGGCATCCATTCATTTGCGAGAATCAAAAACAGAGTTTGGAGCAGCAACTGAACTGGAGAATATGGAAAGCCTCAATCTCCTTATTAAATCGGTAGAGCCGCGTCGAAAGGAAATTATAGAATTTCCTTTCAACAAGGACACGTTAACCTTGGAACAGGTTCAAATCCAGCTGAAGTTAAGTAAGGATAATCACGATTTATTGATGACAGACAAAGAAAGTAAAGTTGCAGATCAAAAGTACTTGGAATCAGAACGAAACCGCCTCAGTTCAGAAATAACAAAATATAAGGAAAAAGAATTTCTAGTTGAACAAAGTATTGAGGACATCAAGAGATATTGGCAGGAATGGAAAGCAGTTCGGAAAGTATTAGAGGATGATCAGGCACAGGTTCAAAAACGAAGAAAGTTGGAACAAAAATTAGAACTTCTGAATCATAAACTCAATCTCCTACAGAGCTTCGGAGCTCGTTACAGCCGATTACCCATAATAAAAAAGCCTGATTTGTCTTTGTTGCCTCAAGAAAGTATTCAACAACTTCACGGAGCGGTGGAAGATAAAACGAAGAGTCTGAAGCAATTAAAGCAAGAGCTTGTGGCGGCAGAAAATTTAATGGGCGAGCTTAAGGCTATGCTCTCACGTATACAACATATTGGCAAAGACTTTCTTGAAATTGATAGAACCACGATAACCTGTCCGCTTTGTAAACATAACCATGGCACGCATATTCAGTTGACCGAAGCGATTCAGTCTGCTAATGCTATGAGTGGGCAAGAAGATAACAGCTTAAATGTATTGCGTCAACGTATTGAAGATTTGCAAGCCGACATTGATCTTTTGAATAACCAGCTAAAACAACAAGATTTAACTAAACGTGATGTGAAGCAGGTTAATGAGGCCTACATGGAATTGGCAAATGACTTGCTGTTTGAATTAGATGCCTCGCAGAAGAATCCTGAAGAACAATTACAAAACATCCATAACGTATTGGCGGCCCAAAATGAATGGCAAGAACAGCTGAATATTATTCGCGATCAATTGCAGGTTCTTGATAATATAGGATTTAGCAATACCGAAATCATACAAGCGGAGCTGTTTCAAAAAGAAAATGAATTTTACATGTTATACATAGAGCAACAATCTGCTGATTCCTTTGAAACTTATGTAATTGTAAAGCAAAAAGAGTTGCAAGGCCAAGCGAATGAGGTGAATCAAGCGTCAGCACAGCTCCGCAACCAGGATGCTGACTTGGAACAACGTTTGTTGCAAATTTCTTTAGAAGAACTCAATAAATCAATTGCCGAACAGGAAAAGCAGATCGGTTTATGGAAAAATTTTCAAGATAGTCTAGAAACCTTGCTTCCGGATTTTCAATTGGAGCAAGACGATAATTTACGAGCTTGGGCTATCCAATTAGAAACTGCGAGAATACAAATCGAATTATTGCTTGAAAAAAACAAGCAGGATCATGAGAAAATGCGGTTGCAATCAGAATGGGACGAAGCAGGAAAGGAGTTAGATAGACTCCAAAATAAAATACACCGTTGCGAAATGGCGAGTAATGTCTTGGGGCAATTGAGATCACTTAAAACTTATACTGAAGAATTCATTACGAAAAATATTGCCAAGATAGAACGGTTCTTTAAACTGCTGCATACGCCAAGAGAGTTCGATGAAATTCACTTGGGGGAAGAGGGATTAATATTGCATCGTAAGCGGGATCAGGAGGAGTGTGCTGTGAAGGCTTTTCAGATGTCTTCCGGACAGCGGGCTTCTCTGGCGCTTTCAGTCATGTTTGCTGTTCACCTTGCAGCCCCTAATGCTCCTAAATTTATAATTATGGATGAACCGGTGGCCAATATGGATGATCTTCATCTTATGAATCTTTTAGATTTGCTGCGTGACCTTGCGTTGTCAGGCCGGCAGATTTTTTTCACAACGGCAAATCCGGATGTAGCAAATTTGTTCCGAAGAAAATTCAGTTTCTTTGAAGAACAATTTACTCACTTTGAGTTTTCGCGTCACTCCGGCAAACCTGTTCAAATTCGAGCAATGAAGTACTCACCGGATAAGGAAAATCCATTTTTTTCTCACATTAGCTAATTGCTGAGCTTTAACTGAAAGGATGTTTTTAATGTCATCTAGCCGTAGCGCACATATTCATGCTTTATTATTAAACCATTTTCAATATGGGGATGGAGCTGCAGGTTATTTAAGGGGAATGATTCCTGGTTTATATAGGTATCTGCAAGAATTCTTTGCCACTCGCTCGGATATTGAACGACTGCAACAGGCGGAATTTTTAAGTGAGCGTATTTTGTCATTAACCGATTTCGCAGATATGATTCCTTTGCGTTCCACGGTTGCAACGTTGGAAATTAAACACTTGATTCGATATAAAAAGCAAACTGATCACACAGCGCATACCGTGTATCTGTTTTTGCTTGGTATTTGGATATACGATCATATTACAGGAATACGTGAAGTGATCGACAAATCTATTGACAGTAGAAAACCACTGAAATTGTTCGTTTTTCAATGGACATTTGCCTCTCTCCTCCATGATGTGGGCTACTTGTATTACGATTTTGAAGAGGGAGACAATTCCTCATCGTGGAAGTTATTTGATGACATGCTTTCATTTAATTATTTTCTACGATTTTCAGAAGAGCTAGGTGAAGAGAGAAAAATAGAATTGAAACAATTATGGCAGGAATTTTCCGAAAAGTATGAGTTACCATCCCATGCGGAACAAACAAGTTCAGGGCAGCTCATTGAATCGTTAGACCATATTCCGTGGCTTGCTGAACTGCTCCCATCATACCACTCCGGATTAGAAACGATGAATTCCAGGCATAGCATTGGAGCTGGGTTACATTCATTTGCTTATCAAATGTCTTCTACCGGGTATAATGGACACCCAGTCGTCGATCATGGTATAGCAGGCAGTTTGATTTTATTTAAGTACACTTCGATTTGGTACTGGTTAAGCAAACATGCGGCAGAAAAGTATCCTTTGCTGCATGAGGAACTGAATGCACGTTTTCATTACTATCCTCACACTTTGGAAAAGTATGTAATTTCTGCTTGTAAAGCAGTGGCTTATCATAATATGCCGGAAGTTATGTTCAATCTTGAAGAAGAGCCTTTACTCTACTTAGCTGTACTGTGTGATGAGCTTCAGATTTGGGACCGCTTCCATTCAGGACCGGAGCTTATTGACAATTGGAAGTCGATTAAGCATTGTATGGCTGAAAACATAGAGGCAGAGTTGATCGTGAATGAAATTGAATCTCCCATGCTTCATCTTATGGCTTCCCAGCACCATTACGATAAGCTGCGTGACAATTTAGAGAAAAGGTTAGTGGAATGGGAGTGTTATGTACGGGTCACTAAGATCGATAATTGATTCTTAATAATAGTAAGAAAAATGATTTATTGAATTATTGTAGAGAATGTAATTATTTGTTTAAGCCATATAATCGAGGTTAAGGGATAATTCAAAATATGAAATATGTCTGTTTGGTTTCATTTTTTTGCAGAAGAATATTAAATATTGAGATATTAGCAGGAATCCAATGAATCGACAGAGAAAATTTGAGGTACAGCAGTTAAGTTCTAATATATCAATAAAGGATAACTATAAATTATCAGACGGTCCACTCCGATATATTACGATTAGAAATACGCCAATCGTTTCCTTCGGTACGGTTTTTCACATCACAATAACGGCAGAATGGAATGGGAGTGGTAAGGAAATTTAGAATTTCTTTTTTATCCTTAGCTTGATAGATATTAATGCAGTCTTGTGGGGAGAGAGATAAGTTAGTATTAAAGTAATGATTAAAATGATGAATATTTGGAGCTATACAACAAGTGTATAGTTTTCCTTCTCTGAGAAAGATGCATCTATTGGCAATATCACAACTAATAAAACTGTGATATGCATCTTGTTGTCCTTGGAGATCAAACGGAAAATGTGAGGATTTTTTTTCTCTTCCCGGCGTATTACAAAACTTATATTTAATTTCATGTTTCCATATAGTATGAGCTAAAACTTTATAGTCTACTTTAATCGGATACTTGGTAAGTATGAATTCAATTTGGGCAGATTTACAGGCAGACCAAAAATTTTGATCCATCTGGTCGAGTATTATGCCGTTGGTGTATAAAATAATATTCGTTTCTGGGAAAAAGGCTCTGGCAACGTGGAAGAAATCCGTAATATCAGGATGAAGCAAAGGCTCCCCTCCTAAGAGCATGATATATTCTACCTCGTTGCCAAAAAGTATCGCCAAACGCTTCATGTCACGTTCAAATTCCTTTATATCAGCAAACACCGGTTTGGCAAGTGGTGAAAAATGTGTGCACATATGACAATTTAAATTGCAGTGTTCTACCAAATGGGTTTCTAATCTTAAAAGGGTGCGAGGGATACGTTGGGGTAGCCCATTATGCTCAGAAATAAGATTAGGTTCGCTTCTTTTGTCCATTGTATCAATTCCTTTCACTGTAATGTTGGGAGAAGAAAAATATGGTTGATGGTCTAAACTGGGGAAGTATTAAAAATGGATTTCAGGGATTTGAGCATCTGGCCTATGATTTTGTACAAGCTGCATTTCCGTCTCCCTCCTCGCAAAGATGGAGTAAGACACGGGAAACCCAAGACGGAAATCGAGATGCCTATTCCGTTATATTGGGCTATCAGCCAACACCGCTATCTGCGGAAGAATGGTGGATGGAAGCTAAATATTCAACTAAAAAGGAGGTTTTGCCACGCTATCGCTTGGATGCCACAATTGTAAGCGCCGCAATAGAAGGAAATGTATCTAAAGTAATCTTTGTCACAAATATCTCTATCAGTACAAAAACCATTGTAGATATCCGTCTTGCCTTGCATCATTCCTTGCAATGCAGAGATGTCCATTTCTGCACAAAAAATACCCTGGAATATTGGTTGTTGAATAATCCTAAAATTTTTAAAAAGTATTTCTACAAGCCAGATCGGGATAAACTTCGGTTAGCCCCTTTATTTCTGATAGAAGGGCTGGAATTCTATTCGGAAGCAAAACGGAGACAGTCATTTTGTGAACCCTTGGAGACTTTGCGGACAAAGCATAAGTATCATCTTTATTTTTCTCTATTTAGTGGTTCAAGCCAAGAACTTCGGCTATCCATTGCCTCTGGACTAAGGGGTATCCATCTGTGCTCAGGAGAAAATATTGATGTTAGCGAAGGGGAAAATCAAATTATTGCCGAGGTTGAGCTGTCCGAGCAATATGAAATAGATTATAAAAGTCCGGGGGGAAAAACCACAATACGCACTGATTTTTTAGATGGTACAGTGTTTAAACTTGGGGAAATAGAAATTATTACAAAACGTCCATTGGATGTAATTTCTAATACGAACATGCCTCTTGAGATCCAAAGGCAAAAAAGGATCTTAACATTACTTCAGGAATCCTTCCTCAGCTTTAAGAAAAATCAATCCGCTGTAATCCATAGTATTTATGGTAATTCCGGAACCGGGAAAAGCTTTCTTCTGATAGATTTCATTAATAGCGAGCTGCTTTTGGATCGAATTGTACTTTTTATCACTTTTTCCGCAGACAGTTTAGTCAATGATAAACGTATTTGCGAACTGCTCCTCTTCATACTGTTTCCGTATTTAGCATTTGGCTCCATAGATAGTGATTATTTGAAGGAGATCCAGGCAACGCATAGAATCAGTGAATTCGTGCTTCAGTCTGTAGCGGCTAAAGACAAGCCTGATGTGCTCCATAAACTATATTTTGGAGTTTCTTGGGAGACGGAGATCTTTCCCGATGAGATTTCTATTAATGAGCGTATTATCATCTTGGATGATATGCAAAAGCTCCATCCTGATACTGCCAAAATATTATATATAATTTTGGCAGAACTGAAACGAAAAAAAATTCCGGTCTTTGTTGTCTTAAGCGGATGGCCGGATTTTCGTACCTTATCTGAATATGGGGTTTTCCGGGAAAGGACCACATTAAATGAACATGAATATGCCCTTGTAGCAGAAGACCTAATCACAGCTTTTACACAAACTTATCCCTTATCATTTCAATTAACTCCCCAGCTTTGTAATGTCATCTTTCCCAGTGTCATCGACTTATTACAGTTTATTAAATATTATGACAACATTAAACATGGGACTTTCACTTTAGAAGATTTTTTACTGGCCTGCCGGATGTTTATAAACGGACAAATTGCCGAGGAATATATCTTGGAACCGTTTCTCAAGCTTTTCCAAGGGGATTCTTGCGTGAAGGCTTTGTGCAACCAAATTTATTGGTCAATTAGCGGTGTGGTGGCCAAGCCAGACAGGGCGGACGCTGCTCGAAAATTACTAAAAAACAGTTTGGTCAAATATAGTGAAAATGGTGGAAGATTAGTTCCTTATCATGACCATTATCAACAGATTTATCGGAGACGTATTCTAAAAACTTCTGGCGATACCCCTTTATCCACTGGTAATCCTTATGAGGATCTCCATAATGTGCTCTTTTTCAGTGTCGACATTGAACGCCTTCGAGATGCGGCAAAGGATGTCTTGGCATTAAAGGAACTAGGAAGATATTATTCACTTCTTTATATTCTGGAAAATGTGTTTGAAGGTGACGATAAAAATCTTTTGCGGGGAAAGCTAGGAGACGTTTTGTTCTATAAACTTTATCTCGCCTACGGCTTCGGTATTGCCAACCAGAGCCGCACAAAATCCGGAAAAGATGTTTTTGCCCAAATTTGTTTAGAAACCTGTGGCAATGGCAATATGGAAGTTCAGCTAACTTGTATGGATGCTACTTTTGAATTAATAAACAGCAGCTATGAGTGGCTGGATCATAAGCAAGCGGAAAAGCACATCAAGGATCTGCTTACACTTGTTGCAAAGCTGCAAATGTTTGGGTATGTAGATAAAGATATCAATCGATGCGAAAAATATATTCTTTCCCGCTCTATTAAGATGCTGATGCTCTCTGATCAAAATCAGCCGGTTGCTGAAGAGGAATTTCGGAGCTTAGAGACTGTTGCTTATGCTTACTGCTATAACTATGAAGCACTTTTCTTTAAGTTGAGATATGCGGAAACTCTTTATTTTCGTGATACCGATGCTGCTTTTGGCATGGTACAGGCGTGTATGGTCGGTTTGAAAGAATTGCGCGGTCAGGAGGAAAAGTTTTATTTGTGGGCAAAAATGGATTATCATTTTCTGGATATGATACTTCATGATCAGACTGAGCTAATTCAAGAAGTGATCAAGGACCATCAGGAACTAAAAAGAGATTGCTATAATGACTACCGCAAAAGAGTCTTTGTTTTAGCCAGTTATTTTTATAGCTATGGGCTAATAGAGGAAGGCAATCGCTATTTCTTCTCTGATATCGTGGTGGCACGGGATCTACGCCCGCGTCAGAAAGCGTTTTACTATGAAACACTAGCTTTATATGAAGCCCTAAATAATAATGGGATAGCAGCATTATCAGCATTGCAGGAAGCAGCTAAACTTTTTGCGGAGCTTCCAACTTATTTGGGAATTATTCAGCATAATCAAAGGTTGCTTGAAAGTGGACAGTTTTCAAGATGTAATATACGTTTTTGCCGCAATGGTATACTTGAACCGGGAATATATAGTCTCGACCCTCGTTGTATATGGTAGCCCCAGCAATAGCCTATTTAATAGATTTTAGTGTCTTTAATATGAGGCTGAATATGCTGGCGTAATTGTTCCGCCGTTGTATATTCCATGTATTCCTCAAAATCAACAATTTTCTTTATACCTTGGAAAGAATATGCCATGAGATCCTTGCGGGTCTGCTCTTCAAATGTAAATTCAAAAATTTCGCGAATAATAAGGTTATAAAACTGCTCACAAAACTTATAATAATTAAATCGGTAACGCTCATATTTTTCATAATCCTTTAAATAAGTTCGCAAATGGCTAAATACTTTGCAAAAATCATCAATATGTTTTTGAGAGATGGATTGGACTATAGAATTAGAACGTTTATAGTGATGATAACAGACTAAGGGAATACAAATGACCTTTTTAGCGTTAAGGGTTGCCACAAAGGAAAACAATAAGTCTTCAAATAAAGTGTTTTCTAAAAAACGGAGCACCTGATATTCTAAAAATTCTTTGCGATAGATCTTATTTACACTGGAAGGAATAATATTTATACCTAAGTCATATTGTTTGGTTAGCACTTTCAAAGCCACATCCCCAGTAAAGGTGATCAATTTGTCATATTTGCACTTAAATAACGGTTCTGGAATTGGCGCATCGTAGCTTCGGACCAGAGAACACATGCCAATATCAGCTCCATGAATCTCCATATGCTTGACACATTCCTCATAATAATCCACATCAACCCAATCATCACTATCACAGAATGCTATATAGCGCCCTTTTGCCAAATTCATTCCTATGTTCCTCGCGCCTCCAGGTCCTAAGTGAACTTTTTGGCGCTGAAAGATAATTACTATTTCGTTGTTAATTTGGTAAGGATAAATGATTCTTTCTACATCTTCATCTGAACAATCGTCTATGATGATGATTTCTAAGTTTTTCAGCGTTTGAGATATCAGCGAATCTATGCATTGTGGTAGATATTTTCCTGTATTATATACGGGAATGATCACACTGAGTATAATATCCAATTCTACCATGCGGATCTGTCCTCTCAACGATAATTTATAGTTATCCTTTATTGATGATGATTTTGTTTCGAGGATGTTTGGCTGTAAGGATATATTTTTGTTTTGTAGATGTAACGTGGGTGTAAATTTGAGTCGTAGTGATAGAACTGTGTCCCAACAACTTTTGGATATAGCGAATATCGACATCTTCCTCAAGCAAAAGAGTCGCGAAGGAATGCCTAAACATATGGGGAGTTATATGGTTTGTGATGCCGGCTTTATCGACATATTTATTAATCATGTATCTAACCGATTGTTCAGATAAACGGTTTTTTAATCGATTGACAAAAAAGAATCCACTAGATTTAATATCATTGTGAAATTTTTCGCTATAACTTTTAAGAGCAGCAATTACATCTTCATTACCTAGTTGAATTATCCTCTCTTTTGAGCCTTTACCTGTTATTAGAATAGCTTTATTTATTAAATCCACATTATGATTAGATAGAGAACAAAGTTCGGAAACTCTTGCTCCGGTTGCAAATAACAACTCAAGTACAGCGATATCCCGATAAAATGTTTTAATTTGAAACTCTGTGTTATCGTGTCTGGAAATTTCCGAATAAACAACGGATAGTATTTTTTCTAGGTTATTAATTGGTATTGTTCGAGGTAATAGTGAAGGCTCTTTAAATTTCACATTAAGTCTTGAAAATGGGTTTTTAGCTAGAATTTCTTATTCTAAATAATTAAAGAAAGCTTTTAAACAAGCGATTTTTCTTTTAATTGTTTTTGGTTTGAATATCTTATGAATATGAGTCAGATAGTTACTAACTCCGCCTTTATTGATTTCATATCTGGAATATTCCATGAAATTTATAAATTGATTTAAATCAATAGAATAGGCCTTTATGGTCTTGGGATTTAAATTTTTTCGATACAGACAATAGCTTAAATAATTTTCAGTCAATAGTTTCAATTCTTGCATAACAGTTCGCTCCCTCATAGTCGATTAAGGGATATTGTATCTAAAAGAGCTGATTCTGTCTTGATGCAGAAGAGAGGTTGGTAGAAAAGGCGACTCGCATCAATTGATAATGATACAGATGATTTTACAGATTATCTTTCGAAGATGATCGACCAAGTAATAGAAAAAAATCACAATGATAGAGACAGCTAGATTTATGCAGTAATCTGGATTGCCGCCGTCATCGAGATCGGAGGCGACTGGCGGAGGCCAAGGTCCTGCTTGAAATGGAGAATGGGGTAAGTGGCTGGTAGAGAGAGTACGGAGCCGGACGGCTTATCTCCTCAAATTCGGATTCGAATCCGAATTTGAACTGCCGCCTTGCGGTGCTTCATTTCGGTATCCCAAAGGAAGAACGGGGAAATTCATCCTCGATATGGATAGCGAAGCGTTTTTCACGAGCATATTCATGTTATTCCCCGTTATGAAAGGGAGGTCTCAAATCCATTGGCCGAGTTTGGAATGTTAAGAAGAGTATTGTTCCATATGACGGAAATAGGGAGAAGTTAAGCATGGCCCAGAATGACAGTGTTGTCGTTTCTGGGCCATGCTTATTTTCTAATGCTCTGATGTAATCTCGGCAAGGCGGGTTTTAATGCCAACTCCAGAAAATAGAAGGCCATGCCTCGGGAAAGTTCGGCGTCAGCGCCTTTTGTTTGCAGATAAGCGATTCCCAGCTCCCATAAATCCTGGCGGCTACGCTTAGCTAAAACGGAATATCGTTTGCGGACATATTCATAGCCGATCTCAAAATCACTGAGGTCTCGTCTGGACATGCTTTTCCTCCTGCTGTTCAGGGGATTGTTCTCCGATCAGTTCGGAAATACTAACACCGAGGGCGGCAGCGAGCTTGGTCAAGGTTCGGATTGAACCTGCTGAATGACCATTTTCAATTTTATTAATCATGCTCTCGTCCATATGAATTAAATCAGCTAGTTGTTTTTGAGTTAGTCTGAGTGATACTCTTAGCTTTTTAATTTGTTTTGCCGTTGTATTCACAATAAGACCACCCCTGATTAAAAGATTATAGAATTATATTCATAATGTCAATATATAAAGTGAATTAAAATCATGATATTTACATTTGTGTGATTCAGATATAATTGAACATGAATTATATTCAGGATGTGATGAGATGAATTACGGACAGCGAATCAAGTACTTTCGTACTACAGTCGGAATTTCCGCCAATGCTTTAGCGAAAAAAATCGGACTGGATCCGACTACAATTTATAAAATTGAAGCCAACGATTCAAAACCCTCACTGGGTTCCCTCGAAAGCATTTGTGCTGCTCTGGGCATTAGTCTTGCCGAATTCTTTACAGAAGAAGAACAGGTCTTGGAGCCTGAGGTTCAACGACTACTGAGTACCGTGAAAAAACTTTCACTGGAACAAGTCGATTATCTGCAGAAGTTCTTGGAATCGCTGAGTAATGATTTTTAATAACGCAGAACAAAAAAGACCCCATAACATGATGGAGGACTTTCCCTTTAATGCTGGGTGCCAATCAGTTTTTGGTGCCCTTTTGCTATAGTTTTTGAAATATTTGGTGAAGGGTGAAAGGAAAAGATAAAAGTTCGGTGAAAAAGATACAATGCGTCAAAGGTTGTCCGTAAGGTCTGATTACATTCTAGGGGGAGTTTTCGTGTTTCGTAATGTTGAACAGAGAAAATTAGGCCAAACACGCTCAGGTATTGAATATATTAGCACTATGTCCCCTGATGGAGTTAATCTGGCAGTTTTTGATAATAGCTTATTAAAGTGTACAAGCACGACCGTTTATGATGTAAAGGCTCTTAACTATTCATATGACAAAGTTAAATAGACTTAGTTGCGCCGCAGTGAATTCTGTCGGCGTTTTTTTCTGAAGAAAATTGAAAATTGCTTATATCCGGTTTCAAAGAAAGAAATGGCGAAAAGATCTGAAATTTTCCATTTTGTCAAGATCAATACAGGAAATTACAATTTTTAAAAGAAATATACCAAAAGGCTTCATTGTCCTTAAATAAGTTCATAGGCTAATGCAAAGGTTGGTGAAAATAAGATGAGCCTTTTTAAAAATATTTTATCCGGAATCTCCGGTATCTTTTCCGGCTCCCCATACCGAATTATTCTCTCTACAGAAGACAAGAAATTCTATCTAAATGCGTATAAAGGAGCCGGAGCGATACCCTTTGCTCAGCTGCTGAATAAATATCCGCAGTTAGGTGATCTATCTGTCTGGTTGAACTATGAGAAAGGACGCCCAGTAATCCCTCTGGGAAACTTAGCCTATGTAAAAAAGGAATTGTCCCGCTTAATTTCGGAGGAGCAAAAAAATAAGCCTGAGATTGTGATACCCCAGGAAATTCAGCTGCTCAAGCCCGGGAAAATGCCGGCAGGATTTGAAATCCGGTATAGTTGGAACAACTTGGAAAAAGCTATCCAACCCCAACTGAGGGGAGAATATTGGGGAGAAGGCACATATGTATCAGAAAACAGCTATTGGAACATGCCTGGCTTTACTGAAAACGATGACCCTTGGCTGAGGAAAAATAAAATCCAGGGCCAAGAAATCCTTGAATTTCTCCGCGCGATCCTTCCCCAATGGCAAAGGCGCAGTCTCCCGGTACAATCTGAAATCGTCCTGGAAGTAGAACCTGCCTGCACTATTAAAATCAACCGGGTCCGTATAGATTCCGTCACCTGTGAAGCTCTCTGGCGGGTAAATCCCGGGAGCATCGCTGAAATCCCTTCATTGGCAGGCTATATAATTGCAGGCTCTTCACTTGGCGAGGGATTTAATCCCGCCGGGCTTTCCTTGCAAATTCCGCTTCAGAGCGGGGAGTTTACCCTCAGGGGTGAAGAAATTGCTGTCTTTCAGCGGGAAATCCTACCTAAAATCAAAAAGTGGATCAAAGGCAACCTGGAGGAATTGTCTGACAGACACCGGGTGACGGAAAACAGAGGAGAGCTTATTCTTTCCATCGCCAGAGGAGAAATGAATGGTATAGGCTATGCGGAAGCGATTCCTTATTTTGTGGAGGGAAATGAAAGAATTAAAGCGGAAGATCTCTCCAGGAAAATCCAAGCAGATAAAAAATATATCCGCTTGGAGAGTGGCTGGTATCCGGTGGAAAGTTTGAAACAGCTTGGGTTAGGGCCTATGGGGCGTTTAATTGACGGAACAGCATTAAGCAATTACCTTAGGTTGTCCGCCCCGGAAATTCTGCTGAGAGGTTCGGAGCGCTTTGATGGCCCTTGGCAGCGGCTTGAGTTTCCGGAGCTGAATTTGCCAGCCAATGCTGCACCGGGGAAGATTGCAGCTGAACATCTGAAGTTCATGATCCAATGGGGGATTCCCGGAGGTCTTACCGGAGCTTTTGCCGATTATGAGATTACCCTGCTGGAAACTTTGACTGATCTGCTCCGGGAATCCCCAAAAATCCGGGTGCTGCTGGTGGGAAAAAAGATTCTTTTCAGCCAAATGACGGAGCAATGGCAAGCTATTCTCTCCGCAAAATATGAAGGAAATAAGAAAGACCCGGAATTAAAATGCAATGCTGCCGGATTGTATATGGCGACTCCCAATGCCTTGGAAAATTACCCGGGGCTGAGCCGGGCTAAATGGGATCTGCTCATGATTCTGGAAGCCGATGCTTTGCTTAAGTCCAGCATCTCAAAGCTATACAACAATCTCATCGCCTGTAAAGCCCGCCTGGTTCTGGGCCTGTTTAGCGGTACCGGGTTTTTCAGGCATCAGCAATCCTTGGAGGCCCTTTCAACTCTGTTTGGCATTCAGGATAGAGAAACAGTTTGGAAGTATGGGGTTCGCAATCCTTATGAAGACAGAATAGCCTTGCCTCCCGCCTATCAATTGCGGCAAAAGCCTGTAAGCGGCGTAAAAACACCGGGAGGGCCGGCTGAATTTACCCTTCGGAATGATTTGCCGGGTACGGCCCAGCCCATTCCTCCTAGGACTGAACAAAAGGTACAAGTAGCCACTGCTGAAGGCGACCTGGAATTCAGCTTCTCCATTGAAGTCAGTACGTCTAATTCCTCTACCGGCTATTATAACGGAGAAAGTTTTCTCCAAGAAGCGAAGAAGCTCGTTGGACATGTGGAATCTAAAGCCAGGTTTGTTCCCTTTATGTCCTATTGGCCGACGTACAGTTCCATGAGCGCCGAACAGCAGAAGTGGTATTTTTACTGGCGAGGGCAGGTCAGAAAAGGACTTTATCCCGACACGGATCTTTCTTACATCTTTGTTCATGTCTATGAACTGATTAATAATGTAGGTGGCTTAAAGCCTCAGGATGGATACCGGCAGTTGTTTGATCTATGGATCAGCTACCGGGAGCGCTATCCGAAGCTGGATCATTATTTGGTGGACTGGCTTATGGATTATGCGGCTATGTTCGGGTGCGACAGCGACCCTCTGCAAATCTATGAGCAACTCGACACCCGGAACGCGGATTCTGTTTACCTGGATATCATCCTGACTCGCTATAACAAGTCCGGAATCTATCGTTTTCCCCTGGAGTTAATTAACCGGCTTTCGGACTATAATCTTTTTCGCAGTAAATTCTACAATGAAAGCGGTCAAGACCTTGTGGCGGAATATATCCCGAAAACTATCGAAAAAGTCAATGAGTTTCTGTTACAACAGCACCATTTAGGAATGCTGGATATGTTTCAACCCAGTCAAAGGGAGAAAATACAGCATGCACCTTTCCGCAGTGCGGTGCACTGCTATGATGCAGGCCGGCAGATTACCCTCGAGACGATTCCTTACACCAGGCACAAACCTTTACGGGAATTTCTTACCGCCGTGATCAAACACACTGAAAACAAGCTCAGAGAAGCGAAGGGATACAAGGGAAGACTGCGAGGTTACGGGCTGGAGTCTGAAATCAGGATCTGGATCGATGATTATCTGGCATCCGAAATAGAAGGTCTGGAACCGGCAACCAAGTCCTCTCTTAAAATAGAGCTGGATCCGTCTAAAATAGACCAGCTGATCAAAGACTCCAATAAAGTACGGGATATGCTGATCATCGCTGAAATTGAGGTTCAACCAGAAGACAAGGAGGTGCCCCGGCCCGGAAGAGAGAAGACTGTCGCTGGCAATATAGAGAGGCCTCTGGGAACGCCGGTTCAATTACTGACGGATTTGGAGCCTGTTCATCAATTGCTGGAGGAGCTTGATGACCAGCAATTAGGATTGCTCAGAGCATTCGCAGAAAATCTGTGGGTATTAGAAGATTCAATATTATCCGGGTTGTTCCCTGATCTGTTGATAGACTCGGTAGTTGACAATATCAATGAGCTGTCTCTCCAACATCTCGGCGACCTGCTCATTGCCGTTGAGGGCAGTCAGAAAATTGTTGCCGATGACTTCCGGGATGAACTGGAATATATATTACCCCGCCTGGAAGAGGCAAAGCCGCAGAAGCCGGAACATTCCAATCCGGCGCAGGATCTTTCTGAGGAGTGGAAACGCTTCCGGCTGAATATCTCCGCTTTTCAATACCGGGTTTTGAAGGCCTTCAGCCAGGAAGAGGACTTAATCGCCAGGATCGATAAAATTGCTGGAGAGTCCCTGATGATGCCCGAAATCCTGATTGATTCCATTAATGAATTGGCCTTGGAGAATCTTGGCGATATAATTATTAATGTGGAATCTTTTCCACCGGTAATCAATGAAGAATACCGGGATATGCTTAAGAAAATTACAGCATAAGATAGGCGGGAATGGAATGAGTCAAATGAAAATACCGAAAAGAATCAGCACTGCATTAATCCAGTCACTGTCGGCGGGAGTGGTTCCCAGGATCGGACTGGAGTATATAGCGGTGGGCAGAAAAGAAGAAATCGAATCTCTTCTGGGTGACCTGGAAAATGTGGGGGAGGGGGGAGCCTCCTTCCGGTTTATTGTCGGAAGGTATGGCAGCGGCAAGAGTTTTCTCATGCAAACACTCCGTAACTATGCCATGGAAAGGAATTATGTCGTTGCCGATGGGGATTTGTCACCGGAGCGCCGTTTCACGGGGACCAAAGGACAGGGGCTGGCTACTTACCGGGAATTGATGACTAATTTATCGACTAAGACCAGACCCGACGGCGGCGCTTTAGCCTCAATCCTGGAAAAATGGATTGGGGGAATCCAGATGGAGGTTATGAAAGATACAGGGCTGCGTCCTCAGGGTAACGGTTTTGGCGAGGCGGTAGAGCTCAAGATCTTTGAGACTGTAAACCAGATGTCTGGCCTGGTCCATGGCTTTGACTTCGCCAATGCGGTGACAGCTTATTGGAATGGTTACCGTCAGGCCGATGAGAGTAAAAAAGCAGCTGCTTTGCGCTGGCTGCGGGGGGAATTTGCCACGAAGACCGAGGCTAAAGCTTTTCTGAATGTCCAGATGATTATCGATGACGAAAGCTGGTATGACTACATTAAATTGATGGCGTCTTTCGTGGTCCGGATAGGCTATAAAGGTTTGATTACGTTTCTTGATGAAGGAGTTAACCTTTACAAAATCAGCAATAGTATAGCTAGGCAAAGCAATTATGAAAAGCTACTGACTATGTTCAACGATACCATGCAGGGCAAGGCCCAGCATCTGGGCATCCTTTTGGGCGGTACTCCTCAATTTGTGGAGGATCAGCGCAGGGGATTATACAGTTATGAGGCCTTGCGCTCCCGATTGGCGGAGAGCAGGTTCAGTCAGGGAGGGTTGCGAGATCTCTTTGGCCCGATTATCCGCTTACAGACCCTGACTCATGAAGAAATATTTGTACTGCTTAAGCGTTTGGTTGAAGTCCATGGACAGCATTATGGCTATGAACCCCGCATCACGGAGCAGGATATGATGGCTTTCATGCAGGAAGTGGCAGGGAGGATGGGTGCCGACGAACTTTTAACACCAAGAGAGGTGGTCCGGGACTTTATCGGGATATTAAATATCCTGCTGCAGAACCCCCGGATATCTTGCAGTGAAGTTTTGTATGGGCCTGATTTTAAACTGAGAGCGGCCGATCAAGATCCGGAACAAATAGGTGCAGATAATGAATATGCGGAATTCAGCTTATGAGCGGCAATCCGTTTTACCGGCTGGCCCCCTTTATCCAGGAATATATCTATAATCATCAATGGACAGAACTGCGGGCCGTGCAGGTGGAAGCCTGCCAGGTTGTCTTTGAGTCGGACGCCCACTTGCTTTTAGCTGCCGGCACTGCTTCGGGAAAAACCGAAGCAGCCTTTTTACCGGTGATTACCTTACTCCATGAAAATCCGCCTTCAAGTATTGGCGCTCTCTATATCGGCCCTTTAAAGGCTTTGATTAACGATCAATTTATGCGGCTCAGCGATCTGCTGGCAGAGGCGCATCTTCCAGCCTGGCATTGGCACGGGGATGTATCTCAAAGCCACAAAAACAAGATGCTGAAGAATCCCCGGGGGATACTGCAGATTACCCCGGAATCCCTGGAGAGTATGCTCATCAACCGCAGTACGGGTATTTTGCGGCTCTTTGCCGATCTCCGCTTTATTGTTATTGATGAAGTCCATGCCTTTATGGGGACGGACAGGGGCGGCCAGATTCTCTGCCAGCTGGAGCGGCTGACGCGGATGATCGGTCATCAGCCCAGAAGAATCGGTCTTTCCGCGACCTTGGGTGATTATGCCAAAGCTGAAAAGTGGCTGTCATCCGGGACGGAGAGGGCGGTAATCACTCCGATAGTTCAAGGGGGGCAGCAGAAAATTCGTCTGGCTGTGGAACACTTTTATCAGGATGAGGTTCAGGAAGAAAAGGAAGCCGCAAATCTGTACGAGCCGGAAGGGCAGCGGGAACATCAGCCGGAACAACAATCCGATAAAGTTTCCAAGCAAGGGATTCCACCCTTTGACCAATATATTTTTGAGCAGAGCAAAAATAAGAAATGTTTGATTTTTACCAATAACCGGGAGCAGGCAGAGTACACGGTGGCCACCTTGCGTCAGTTGGCTGAAAGTAAAAGGATGCCGGATGTCTACCACGTTCACCATGGCAGCATCTCGGCGCCTTTGCGAGAAGCGGCAGAAAAGGCAATGAAGGAATCGCCGGAACCTTGTGTTACGGCTGCCACCATTACTTTAGAATTAGGGATTGATCTGGGATATCTGGAACGAATTATTCAGTTGGAGACCCCCTTTTCCGTTTCCAGCTTCGTCCAGCGCTTAGGGCGTTCAGGCCGCAGAGGTACTCCTTCGGAAATGTGGTTTGTTTGTAAGGAAGATCAAGGGGCAAATGACCTGCTCCCTAACCGGATTCCTTGGTCACTGCTTCAAGCCATTGCTATTATTCAGCTGTATTTGGAAGAACGATGGATCGAGCCGGTCAGTTCTAAGGATTATCCTTTTAGTCTCCTTTATCATCAAACCATGAGTACCCTGGCCGCTATGGGAGAATTGATACCGTCGGCACTGGCCCAAAGGGTGTTAACCTTGAGCCCTTTTAAGAACATTTCCAGTGAGGATTTCAGGCAGCTCTTACTTTACTTGATTGAAATTGATCATATTGAGCAAACGGAAGAACGGGGACTGTTGGTGGGTTTAACCGGGGAGCAAGTAGTGCGTAATTTTCGCTTCTATTCGGTATTTCCGGACAATGAAGAATTTGCAGTACGCGATGAATCCAAGGAAGTCGGCAGTATTCTGTCGCCGCCGCCTCAAGGGGAGCGTTTTGCTCTAGCCGGCCGGACCTGGGAGGTCATGGAGATTGATCTGAAACGCAAGACCGTTTATGCCAAACAGGTCAAGGGCAAGGTCCGTACTGTCTGGAACGGCGGTGGAGGCTCTATTCATTCCAAGATCCTGCAGCGCATGAAGCGGGTCTTGGAGGAAGATATTACTTATTCATACCTTCAGCCCGGTGCGGTTAAGCGGTTATGTGAAGCACGGGATTTAGCCCGGGAGACCGGGATCTTGAAAACTAATATTCTCCCATTAGGAGGTAATAGCTACTGCCTGGTTCCTTGGCTGGGAACAGTAGCTTATCGGACTCTGGAAAGGTGCCTGCGTTATGGGGGAGCCGAGATGTTTGAAATAAGGAATGTGGGCGGTCTTTCACCTTATTTTATTACCTTCAGTACGAAGAGCGGGTCTAAGATTGACCATAATTCCCTGCTTAAGAGGATTATAGCTGGCGCTTCTGACACAGAGCAGCTTATGCAAGAAGATGAGGCACCACAATTGGAAAAATATGATGAGTTTATTCCTCCGTCTTTACTGAGGAAAGCATTCAGACATGATCATCTGGATTTGCATGAAGTAAAATTTGCGTTGGACTTTGAAAAAACCGGTCAGATCGTTTAATAACAGTAAGTTATTAGAAGCCGATGGCTGAAAATACTTCAAAAGGAAAAAGGACATGAATCGATGAATCCTAATCAATACTTAATCTGGTTAAATGGCGAAGATAAGACAGAAGAGGTTGAAACGTATAATAATGCAGGTTATATGGTGCATGTAATCTTCAATAATAATTCTCGTCAGTATTCTTATCATCCCAGCAACACCTTTATTCGTGAAAATCCGACGACGATTAATATGGAAGATAAAGCAGCCTATTGGGGGGACATGCCGCTGTATGATGTTGAATATATCTTGGATTTTGGGCTGATGGTAAGAGTTAGATTCAGGCAGAAGAGCAAAAGCCAGGTGTTCAACAAGACGGAATTAAGGATAAAAAGCAACGGCATCAATGAAACGGGAAAAGACATCCTGGAATATTGGAAAGAAATTGCGCACTTCAGTCCCATAGAAGGTGAAGCTGAATCTTTTCTGGAAAAGGTGTTCGATAAACTTACGTTTGTCAGTCCGGAAAGTGTTCTCGGCAGTTATATCAATAAAAGACCTCTGCAAAAACTTGCCCCCGATCTCCAGAACCTTATTTTTCCGTTCCGTTTTAATCTGAATCAAAAGAAGGCCCTGGAGAACGCGCTGTCATATAATATTTCGATTATTGAAGGGCCTCCGGGAACGGGTAAAACCCAATCCATTCTGAATATTCTCGTTAATTTAATTACCCGGAACAAAACGGTTGCCGTCGTATCCGATAATAATACGGCAGTTAAAAATGTGAAAGACAAGCTGGAGAAAGACGGCTATGGATTTCTAATAGCTGCCTTGGGAAGCAATAAGAACAAAGGAGAGTTTTTCAGCTGTTTGCCCCAAGGCAATGTGCAGGACTGGGACCGGGGAGTTCAGAAAGAGGATCTGACAGCAAAGATCACCAATCTAAATACTAAAATCAACCGTCTGCTTGAAGTTAATGTTGAGAAGGCACGAATTCAGCAGCAACTTGCCTCTTTCCTGACAGAACAGGAGCATTTTGAGGCCTATTACGAGAAACAAGAAATTCCGGAGATTCAAAAGCTTTCTTTTTATAGTACCAGCCCTGAAAAAATTATTGCCTTCTTAGCTGATAGTTATCTGGCTAACCAAAGAGGAACGGCGGATAGTTTTCTTTATAAGATCAAGCTGTTGTTTTCTTACGGTTTTAAAGATTTCAAATCTCTTTTAAGAAATGACATGGACCTGGTCATCAATCTGCAGCGGAAATTTTATCAATTAAAGATAGAAGCTTTGACAGAGCAAAAAGCAAAATTGGCCAAAGAATTGGCGGACGATTCATTTGATCAATTATTGGAAAAGCATCAGCAGACTTCCGAGTTGCTGTTCAGGGAAGCGTTGGTTAAAAAATACCGTAACCAAAAGCTTCCCCAGTTTACAATCAAAAATTATAAACCGATGTTTGCTGAATTCATCCAACACTTTCCTATTGTCCTGAGCACAACTTACTCGTTGCGCAATTCGCTTCCGAATAATTACCTTTTAGACTATGTCATCATTGATGAATCCTCCCAGGTGAATTTATTGACGGGCGTATTGGCGCTTTCCTGCTGCAAAAATGCCATTATTGTCGGGGATACCAAGCAGCTGCCGCAGATCGTTGATGGGAAGAAAATAGGTAAACTGTCTAAACAGGTTTCTGATCCTGTTTTTAATTATTTTGAACATAATATTTTGTCGTCAATTCTTGCTCTGTATGGGGAGAAGGATATTCCTCAGGTGATGCTGAAAGAGCACTATCGCTGCCATCCCAAAATTATTGAATTTTGCAATCAGAAATATTATGAAGGCGGCTTGGTTCCTTTCACTCAAGAGGATATGGAGGCCAATCCTTTAATTCTCTATCGTACCCCAGAGGGCAATCATATGCGCAATGTTACTACAGGTGTGAAACCGGGAAAATACAATCAGAGAGAAATAGATGTAGTAGTCCGGGAGGTATTGCAGAATCCCAGTATAGCTCAGAATAGTGAGGAAATCGGCTTTACAACACCTTATGTCAAGCAGGTTAGCGCAGCTGCCGGACTGCTTCCGAAAGAAATCCAGTGTGACACTATTCATAAATATCAGGGGCGGGAAAAGAAGATCATGATTATGTCAACCGTCTTGGATGACACCAGGGACGGAAAAACCGGCCTCCGCTTTGTGGATGATCCCTGTAAAATCAATGTTGCCGTATCCAGAGCAATCAAGCAGTTTGTGCTGGTGACAGATCACTCTTTATTCCAGCGGCGGGGAAAAGAAATCGGCGATTTGATCCGCTACATGGAGTACAATACGTTGGACCAGAATATTATTGAAAGCCGAATTGTCTCCGTATTTGATCTCTTGTACAAAGAATATTCCGCGAAACTGCATTCTTTCAGCCAAAGGCTGAACCGGCGCTCAAAATACAAATCTCAAAACATTATCTATACGCTTTTAAACGACATTCTTAAGGAAAAGCAGTATGATAATTTGAGCTTTACTACGGAGGTCATGGTGAAAAATCTCCTCAAGAGTCCGGAAAAGCTTACCCCACAGGAACAACGTTATGTTAACAATAGAGCATCCGTTGACGTCGTCATATTCCATAAGCAGGATAAGCAGCCTGTTCTGATTATCGAGGTGGATGGGTTTGCTTTTCATGAAAACAATCCCTCGCAACTAGAGAAGGATGCCATGAAAGATGAGATTTTGCGGAAATATGAGTTTTCCTTTTTGAGGTTGCCCACTAATGGCAGCGGGGAAGAAGGTAAGATTAGAAGTCAGCTGGATGTTGCTCTGAAGGCAGTGCGAAACTAAAGGTGCATAAGATAGATCTGTATCACAATGAAAATGTTAATAAATGGAGGAACGTAATTGTATGCGTCGAACTAATTATTGGTGAAAATTACGCATTTTGAGACAGGGGTGTTGTTTTGAGATAGGGCGCCAATCAGATTTCATGACTGATTGGCGCCCGTTGTTTTTGAAATATTCCGTGATTAATGGGAGGAAAAGCGGGAAGTTCGGCGAAAAAGAAACTATATGACAAACGTTGTCCAAAAAGCTGGAATCACCTGAGGATTAAATTAAAGCCAAGGGTTTTTGGAGGTAAATAAAATGCATTATATCGGCATCGATCTAGCCTGGACCTATACCAATGAATCGGGAATCTGTGTGATTGCTGATAATGGAGAAATCATCTATTGCGAGTCCAAGGTTTTCAGCGACGAAATGATTGCGGACATCGTTGCAGAGCATGCTCAAGAAGGAGCAATCGTGGGGATTGATGCTCCCTTAATCGTGAATAACGAAACAGGTTCCAGATACTGTGACGGAGCTATTATGAGAGAGAAAATTCATGGTAAGAATCTGTCCGTTTTCACCTGCAGTAAAAGCTTTATGCTCAACCACTTCGGAGTAGTTCGAGGAGAAGAAGTCGTCAAAGCCATTCGGAAGCGGATGCCGGCTTTTGCCCTCACAGGAGACTTAAGCAGTGAAAAGCATGTTATTATAGAAACCTTTCCCACGGGAATAACCTTAGGCCTTTTTCCCGACGCTTTTCCAGTTAAATACAAAGTCAAACATAAGGTTGCCTTTGAAACAACCAAGGCAGAAATGGGGCGGATGGTCAGCCTTTTGCAAAGGCTGGGCGACTTTGATCCCCCCGTCCATAATATAGATGATTGTTTCCATTATTCATCGGGCATTCAAGCTATGTCTAAGAAGGAGTTTAAGAACTTTGAGGACAAGTTGGATGCTTTTTTATGTGCTTATGCCACCTATTGGCTCGCCAATCATAATGGGAAGGTTTTCGGCGACGATCGGGATGGTTTTATTTTGATTCCGGTGATAGATGAGCAGGAAGTCCGTGACAACAACAGGTCAGAACGAATTAAAGTTTACAACAAGCTGATTCGTGATAAGATCCCCCAAATTATCGAGGATGGCGGTAAGAAAGCCATTATCGAAAAGGTTTCGGGTACTGAGTATCTGAACCTATTAAACGCCAAGTTAGGAGAAGAGCTTCGGGAGTATCTGGACAGCCAAAGACTTGAAGAACTGGCGGATATAGTGGAAGTAGTCTACGCTATCCTGGATTATAAAGGGGTATCCCGGCGGGAATTTGAGTGGATCAGAAAGCAAAAGGTCGAAGAGAAAGGTGCTTTCCGGGATAAACTCCTGCTTAAAGAAGTTAGCGACAGTTGAGGGGTTGAAGCAAATTGACAGAGAAGATCAAGCAGAAGGGAAGCCTGGGCAGTATCGCCGAAGACCTCTTTGTCGAGCTGTTCTGTGATACCTTTGGTCCGGATCAAGCTGAGTATCTCTTTCTGCAGTATCCGGTCACAGATATTTATGGACATAGACGCTCCCTTGATTTTGCTCTGGAAAGTGAAGATTTAAGAATTGCCATCGAGATTGACGGTGAAACCTATCATAATCCTAACAAGGTTTCTTCTAATAAATATTATGATGACCTTACCAAGCAAAACAGCCTGATCTATCAGAACTGGAAAGTCTATCGCTGGGTTTACAACCAACTGAAACACCAACCGGAAAGGGTTAAGGACGAACTGCGGATTTTTGTGGGGGAAATACCCGCCTTTAGAATGCTGGAGGATTATCTGCCTAAGCAGAAGGGCCAGGTCATCGAACTGCGGGAGCATCAGCAAGCAGCTTTAGACAGCCTGCAGGCCATGCGCGAGCAAGGGGAGAGTATCGCTCTGCTTTATCATGCTACCGGCACCGGAAAAACTGTGACCGCAGTCAGTGATGCCAAACGTCTGGGGAAACGAACTCTGTTTTTGGCTCATACCAAAGAACTGATTACCCAGGCTAAAGGCACCTTTGAAGAACTTTGGGATCAGGCGGAGATAGGTCTCTATGTGGCTGAAGAAAAGGCTGCAGACGCTTATGTTGTCTGCAGCAGTATTCAGAGTGTGGCCAGGAATCTGGAAGGGTTTAAACCCGATGACTTTGGCTATATCATCGTCGATGAATGTCATCATGGAACAGCAGATACTTATAGGAAGGTTTTGAGCTATTTCAAACCTGAATTCACTCTGGGGCTCACGGCTACCCCAGACAGAGCCGATGGCGAGAGCCTCCTGGAAGACTTTAAAAATGTGGCCCATAAGCTGGATTTGCAGCAAGCTGTGGAATTAGGGGAACTTGTTCCCATCAGGTGTATCCGGGTCAAGACCAATGTGGATCTTTCCACGGTGAGAATTAACGGCATTAAATATTACGCCCAGGACTTAGAAAGCAAGCTTTTTGTGCCGGAAAGAAATAAGCTGATTGTAGAAACCTATCTGAACTATGTTAGGGATAAGAAAACCGTGGTATTCTGTGCCTCCGTACACCACGCTCAGGAGATATCTGCTTTATTTAAGGAAAAGGCAATTCATTGCGAGGCTGTTTCCGGTTCAATGAAGTCAGGAGAAAGGGCGAGGATTTTAGATCTTTATGAGAATGGGGATATCCAAGTCTTATGTGCCTGTGATCTCTTAAACGAGGGTTGGGACAGTCCGAAAACAGAAGTTTTGTTCATGGCCAGGCCGACGCTTTCCAAGACACTTTATGTTCAGCAGCTGGGCCGGGGGATGCGCAAGTTTGCGGGTAAGGACTACCTGATGGTTTTTGATTTTATTGATAATGCCGGATTGTTCAACATGCCATACTCCCTGCACAGGATGTTTAACCTGAAGGAATACAGGGCGGGAGAGTACGTTGTTGCCTCCCAGAAACAGTATGAGCTGGACAAGGACTTAATCGCCAGAGGAGAAAAACCGTCTGTTTTTCTGGATTTCCCGGTGAATGCCGCGGATTACGAGCTGATTGATCTCTTTAACTGGCAGGATGAAGTGAAAGGAATGATCTCACAGCTGGAGTTTGTAAGGATGGTGGATGTGCAAACAGAAACCATTGAACGGTACCTGCGGGAAGGAAAGATAACCCCTGATTTAGAGGTACCCTTCGGGGATAAAAGGAGCTTTAAGTATTTTAGGGAAGCAAGCGTGGAGAGCTATGCTAAACAGTATGGCTGGGAGCTGATCAATCCTGCCAATATGAAAGATAAGTTTATGAACATGGTCAGGACCATGGATATGAGCTTTTCCTATAAGCCGGTATTGCTCAAGGCCATGCTTGAGCATGTTGACGAAAAGGGAAGAGTTCGGGTGGAGGACATAGTTAATTACTTCATGGATTTCTATAGGGCTAGGAAAGAGAGCGGGCTGGTGGTTGAGAAGAAATCCAGTCTGTATTGCAAAGACGGATATATGAGAAAGGACGTTGAGAGAAATATCTTTAGTAATCCCTTTAAGCGGTTTGAGGACATGCGGTTTATGAGCCGGTGCCGGGATATTGAGTATGTGGAGTTTAATCGGCATGTTTGGAAGAGGCTGACGCAGGAGGAGAAGGACTGGATTGTTGGGCGGTGTGATGAGAAGTTGGAGGAGTATTATAGGAAGCGGGTTTAGATGCTTGGATGAGAGTTCTTTTCGCTGTGCTTAGAAAAAGCTTAGGGGTTAAAAAACTACTATTGGCTTTTTGAATACGCCGATAGGGGGAATGAGGGGGGAGACGCTCAAATGATAAAGGCTTTTGTGGAGTTATGGTATTTATGGCTTTTGGTTTTAGTAGTTTTTATTTATCGATTGTATAAGGCCAAAATCAAAGGAATTATTGGCGAGAAAACAATATCGGCGTTTCTGACGAGGTTAGAACCAACAAAATATAAGGTTATAAACGATCTAATGTTGAGCGTTGATGGGAAGACCTCTCAGATAGATCATGTAGTCGTGTCAAACTACGGGATTTTTGTAATAGAGACAAAGAACTATAAGGGCTGGATTTTGGGAGATGAGCACGGGGAGAATTGGACACAAGTAATTTACAAGCGGAAGGAAAGATTCTTTAATCCGATAAGACAAAACTATGGACATATTCAGGCTCTAAAGCAGAATTTGCAAGAATACCCAGAGTTAAATTATGTGCCGATCATTGTTTTTTCCATTGACGCTGATTTAAAGGTTAAAACAAATACCAAGGTTATATATTCAGTAAAATTACTTAAAACGATTAGAGAGTTTACAGAGGAAACCATTACTGAGCAGCAAAAGGAAGAGATATATTCGAAATTGCTAGCTCTAAATGTAAGAGATAAGGAAGCCAGAAACCAGCATGTTGAAGGAATAAATAAAAAGAAAGCTGAAGTGGCGAGCCAAGTAAGCGCTAATAGATGCCCTAAATGTGGTGGGGAGTTAATCACGAGAAGGGGTAAATATGGGGATTTTAAAGGGTGTAAAAATTATCCGAAGTGTAGGTTTACAATTACTAACTAAGCATTAATCTGGGTTTGGTCAACGTGTAGTTATGATTTTAAGTGTTGAAAATGGCTTATAACTGGAGCAGGGTAAGATTTAACAGCTATATTTACCTTAATCTACAAGGAGTGAATTGCATTGAAAATTTCTGATATGATTTTTAATTGCAAAGTTAACTCGCTTTCTCGATTTAGCGGGCTTTATAGGATTAGGATATTTATTACATCGAAGCAAGAGGTATATTCTGTAATAACAGATATTGGAGATTATAATCCGTCTACTTCAGTAACAAATGCTATTGAATATATTTGCAGTACACTAATTTCTGCTGGCGTTGTTCCAAAAGAAACGTGTTTTATTGAGCATTATGAACCACAGGATTATTATCAGAGAATGCATTCATTCGACATTGTTACTTTTGATGGAAAGGGATTGCCACATTGGACAAGTATTGGTTTTCAAAAAATTATTAATATATTAGAATGTGATAAAATGGAATTTCTAGATACTACATTTAGTAATCCAAGATTAATGAATGAGATTGATAGACTTAGATATCAGATGGATCCAAAGATTGATTTTCCAGATCAAGAAAACCCAGAAATTATAAAGAGAAGATTTGAAATTGAATATAACAATATAAGTAAAGAGAAAATTATTTCTTTAATAGAGAGTAATGTTAAAGAACAGGATATCTCAAGACTATTAAAACAAGATTTATCATTGTTCGGAGAAGTATATGCTCATCCAAAAGAAGAATATATTTGTTTTTCTGAGTTTCCAATAAATAATGGAGTTGTCGATTTTGTTGTTTTTACGGGGCGATCTAGAATGGATGTTTACCTAATTGAGGTAAAAGGTTCTAACTTCAATTTAGTGAATAGTGGAAATTATGAGAAGTTATCGAGTAAAGTTGAAGAAGCGACAGGCCAAATTAGAGAGCGACTACAGATAATTTATAATAACTATGAAAAGTACCGAGTTGAATTTCATAAAATTCGTAAGACCGTTGAGTCAGGCACGAAAATATATAATTCTTTTATAGGACCTTATGGAGATCTTTTAGTAGATCCTGATAAAGACGTGAATATACATCCCGTAGTAATAGCCGGTAGAACAAATAATGACTTAATGGAAAGCAGAAAAAGACAAGCGTTTGAATTTTACTCTAAGCCAACAATTAAGCTTGAAACTTGGGATTCGTGGATCAGAAAATTAACTAGAAGGTAAACTTAAAAGTTGCATTTTGTTCTTGAAATAATGTGGAGACGGTCACCAACGACGTGTTCGTAATATCAGAACGGGAACAAAATAACAATGCTTTAGGACTAGCAAACCATATTCATATTAATATCAGCGTATGGACAAAGAATCGTGTGGCGGATTGAAACAAGGGGGGGTTACTTTGGCTATTTCTGTAACAGATTATTTGGGAATTGATAAAAGCAAGTTTAATTCTACGGGAGCTCTTGATAGTATTCTTGATTTTGATACCAAAATGTATATTGATATTGCATTATTAAAACAATGTAGTATTTCTGAATTCAAGGATGCCTATAAAAAAGTTACTCAAAGATTTGAAAATATACTTCTTCTATTAGAGCACTCTACAAGGCAAGATGATAAATTTTGGAGGGCGGCAAAGCAACAATTGCATTTTAACGAACAACCTGGGGTATGTCTTGGTTTATCGAAGTATGGAACAAGAGGCCGTGGATTTGGAGAGAAACTAGAAAATCAATTGCTATCTGATGCGAAAATAATTATTTCTGCAGGAATTAAAGATACTCGTATTTTCGAATTAATGCCACTCTTTGAAGAAAATATTGGGCCCGATAGATTAAGTGATATGGTAGTTTCAATTATTTATGAAGAACTCGTCGCATACTCTAAAAATATTTTTAGTAAATTTTTATTTACCTCAGACTTCGATCCAAAGACTCAATTACCTATTAATCCTTATAATAAATTTCCTATTATTTTTGTACCTAAGTCAATTCTTCAGGACATTCCATTGGCCTGGAGTTGGGAGGATATAGACCGTGTACAACATGAAAATGAAGAAATAAAGAGAAGCTTTAATGAGACTATTGGTTACACGTGGAAAAAAGCTACTTCAAGTAGAGTCAGAAAATCAGATTTGCGTTACTATATTTTGAATTACCCAGGGTTTTTAATTGATTTACTCAGTAAATATGAAACTAAAACCCCTTTAGAATATGACTTTACTAAAGATAGATCTGGTCAAATTATTTGGTATGAAAGTGCAAAGAAGATTGCTGATGATTATCCACTTAAGTTACATTGGAGTCAAAATATATCTAGTGAAGACATCTACAACACCGTTAAAACTATATGTCTTCATTTTAAGGATTTAGTAGAAAATAATAAACTTTATTCTTTACTTTACAATGATAATGGCTCTGCAAAACACGAAAGTGCGGCACAATTGATTTTTTATGGCATTGCTGACGCCTATTGTAAGACAAACGATATTGACTTAAGTAGAGAGGCAAATGCTGGGCGAGGGCCTGTAGACTTTAAATTTAGTAAGGGATATGATTTTCGTATTCTTGTTGAAGTAAAGAAAACAAGTAATAATGACTTAGTTCATGGAATTGAGATTCAAGTTGGAGAATATGAAAAATCGGAGAAAACAAAACGGTCAATTTATTTAGTTATTGACGGCGATTGGAATGGAGCAGAGAAAAACAAAAAGGCTCTGAACAAATTTATTGAAAGAATGGAGAAGGATAACATAACAATTTCAGAAATAGTCTATGTAGATGCGAGAGAAAAAGAGGCTGCAAGTACATATAAAAAAGCTAGAAAGTAAGGAAGGAGACCGAAAAATCAGTGTTTTGGTCTATAATGTAATAACTTTTGCTGTATACGACTTTGGCAATCATATATTCTCGATATGGAATCTTTTTACACCTTTTTGCATCTTTCCAAGTTGGTGGGAAATTAAGCACGCAATATTCCTATTTTTAGTAGTTTTAATTTTGTATGGATTCATGCTTATGATATCGAGTTAGTATATCGCTACTAGAAATAAAAGGAAAAGTGAGTTTGTGAAAATCATAGGTACTAGCAATACAAAGTATTTAACTAAATTTCACCAATTAAATCAGACAAAAGCTAAATAGAGTCCCGAAATCAGCCCCTACTGTATATAACTATGAATTTACGGACACTAAACATTAAAAGTGTGTTAGGATAAAAGTGGCCGCACCTAGCAAGTCCTAAGATAGGAGAAACGATGAAAACAGAAGCCGAAACAAGAAAAGAACTTATTGATGCAAAACTACATAAAGCGGGTTGGGATGTAAATAATCTCACCCAAGTCTCAAAAGAGTTCGATATTTCTGTGCCCTTACCTGATGGAGTGGCAGAGGCGCGGACTCCTTATGAAGGTCATCAATATAGTGACTATGTTCTATTGGGGAGAGATGGGAAGCCACTAGCTGTTGTTGAAGCTAAAAAGAGTTCCAAAGATGCTTCAATTGGTCGGGAACAGGCAAAACAGTATTGTTACAACATTCAAAAACAAAATGGTGGAAAACTCCCTTTCTGTTTTTACTCTAACGGTCTTGAGATTTTCTTCTGGGATTTAGAAAACTACCCTCCCCGAAAAGTAGTAGGCTATCCAACACGTGATGATTTAGAGCGATTTCTATATATACGAGAACATCGAAAACGTCTTGCTGATGAGCTGATTAATACGGCAATTGCGGGAAGAGACTATCAGATCCGGGCAATTCGTTCTGTAATGGAAGGAATAGAAAAGAAACAACGAAATTTCCTGCTGGTGATGGCCACTGGAACTGGAAAAACAAGAACCTGTATCGCCCTAGTTGATGCACTTATGCGTGCAGGACATGTCGAACGTGTGCTATTTAACTTGTGGATAGAATTGCTTTACGGGAACAGGGACTAACAGCTTTCAAGGAACATTTACCAAATGAACCCCGCTGGCCCAAGGTTGGTGAAAAGCTCATTGCTAAAGATCGCCGTATCTATATTTCAACCTATCCCACAATGCTCAATATAATAAGGGAAGAAGATAACACCCTTTCACCTCACTTCTTCGATCTGATTGTGATTGATGAAAGCCATCGCTCCATATATAATACCTACGGAGAAGTTCTCGATTATTTCAAAGCGATTACACTCGGACTAACTGCAACTCCGACAGATATTATTGATCACAACACTTTTAAGCTTTTTGATTGTGATAATGGTCTTCCAACGTTTGCCTACACTTATGAGGAAGCTGTTAATCACATACCGCCCTATTTGTGTAACTTTCAAGTTATGAAGATACACACTAAGTTTCAGGAAGAGGGTATTAGCAAGCGAACTATCTCCCTGGAAGACCAAAAGCGATTAATTCTTGAAGGTAAAGAGGTAGAAGAGATCAATTTTGAGGGCACCGAGCTGGAGAAGACTGTTATCAATAAGGGGACCAATGCGCTCATCGTCAAAGAGTTCATGGAAGAATCAATAAAAGATTCCAATGGTGTTCTTCCTGGTAAAACTATATTTTTCTGCTCTTCAATGTCCCATGCGCGAAGAATCGAACAAACTTTTGATTCCCTTTATCCTGAGTATAAGGGCAATGTCATTAAGTTAAGGCCTGAAAAACACAACCATCCAGATTAAGATGGTTGTGTTTTTCTTATACATACAGGTGGGCATATAAAATTTATCA
>NZ_FNCP01000013.1 GCF_900100785.1 Desulfosporosinus hippei DSM 8344
TTGTATTATTTCAAGATGAAAGCGATCAGTTTGTGGCCAAATTCCGATCCGTTTTCCTGTCCGAAAACCGATCAGTTTATTTTACCATTCACAACTGGTGGAGGACATGACTCTACACGATATACCAAAGCAGAATTTTTAGAAAATCCCGGCCTCGTAAAACAAGCCCTGCAAGATTATTCTCGGTTTGTACTTTGTAATGATGATAATGTAAAAGGCATTAGAATTCTAATAGATAAAGAATTATTAGTTGAGCTGGAAAATAAGTTTGGAAATATTAATTATAGAACGGAAGATTTCAAAAACTATGATAAGTTATATTACATATATGTTGACTCGCCCAGCGGATATACGGATTCAGATGATGGAAAAGAAATCCTAGAGGTTTTTGATAATCCGATAGTTTATATGGGGTGCATTTTTGTTGTCAATAATAAGCTTTACTATGGAAATATGAATAACAATATTACAGGTGAGTTAGCAGACATGTTGAAAAACATCATAGGAAGTTAAAATATCTAAGGGGTTAACGTTCTGTCGGCCTCTGGATTTGAGAAGAGGATAATATGCTTGACATAGTATTCAGCGATAGTGCTTGTGGAAGTCTTAAAGTGGCACAGCACTATGGAGAGGGGAAATACCAAGGTGGGTGTATTGGAGTATTCGTTAGTCACGCGGATGGAAGCAAGCCAACCAAAGAGGAAGTTGAAGTTGCTCAACAAGAAGCAGAAGAAAAGGCACGCTTGGCGTGGGAGAGCGCTACCCCTTTGAGTGGAAATACATCAGACATCTATGGATTCAATTTGGTTCTGAGCGTTGGAGATATTTCGGAGAATCAGCCTGGTATCAAGCGGAAACAGACATTGGAACACTTATACAGCGTTTATCCGAATGACGAGGGGTGTCAGGCGGCTCAGGAAATACTTAAACGGGTAAATGAAGATCTGAAAAAAGTTCGGAAACGCGTAACATTGGGAGAATCCCTTCGAGTATGGTACAGCAATCAGCCTGATGAAATGTGTGGACTCTATTGGTTCATGGGGCAGTTGAATCAGTGGAAAGTGCATAGCAGACAGGTTTATATTGTCAAGCTCCCAGAATGGGAAGCTGACGAAAAGGGAAATATCGTGCAGAAAAGCGGCTGGGGGGAAGTTGCTCCCGGAGAATGGCATCGGTATCTTGCCTTGCAAAAGCCTGTACTACCGGTATTTGAACAAAGCTGCGCATCTCATTGGCAGGAGCTTCAAAGGGAGAACGCACCTTTGCGGGCCACGCTGAATGGACAGTTGATCAGTGCACAGGAAACCCTCTATGATGGCTTTATCCTTCGTGAAATTGCAGCAGAAGGTGAGGAATTTCAGGAAGCAATGATTATCGGGCGGGTGCTTGGTAAATATCAACTTGGAATTGGTGATTCCTGGGTCGCACTCCGTATAGAAGAAATGATCCATGCCGGAAAACTTGAAGCTGTGTCTGCGGTTGCCGAAGATATGCCAGTCTATCATCGAGTGTTGAGAAAGTGTACTTACGGATTATGAGCATACTGGACATTTGGAAAACAATAATTCAATTTCCCATTATCCATATTTAAGGAGAGAATAATTTGTCAAAATCACGGGATTTAATCTATTTAAACGCCTATCCGAATGAGGACCGTATTGTCTCATGCGGTATAGAATTCAAGGAATTCATGACAGCGTTGGAGAATCCCCTTGATAATATTTTGGTATTAGCAGGATATTTCGATGAAGGAGAATTTGATTATACTACCCGATGTAACTTTATTAGAGAAGAGATTATCCCCAATATTATAAATACTGATGTATATAAATTTGGAGATTTTTGTTGGGTCGATTTTACGGATATAGAATCACTTGGAACCCTTGAGCCCCGGGAAGTAGCAGAACTATTATATCTTGGGCACATGATGAAGCCAGTTGCATCACCATTCTTTGATAAGCTTAACAATCGTTTTTCTTACTTAGCCCATGATGATGGTTGGTTTAATACTTTTTATTCCAGGAATTTGCGTGAGTTTGAACACATTATAGGTAAAGTAATTCGTCTTAAGGTCAATAGGCGTAAAGTTGTTCCTGAAATACCTTTAGAGATTTCTAACCAATTGATTGAATATGCTCAAGATGGCTTGTTACTAGATTTTGACCATGTTATTCGTGGCAGGTCACTAGAAATTCCGATATTCAGTATTGGGAAAATGCTTAACATGGATGATATGTATAACAATCTGCAAAAACATCTGCAAAGAGCGAAGTTTGGAGCTTGTTTAGTTCTAAAGAAAAGCGGCTGGAGTATTCAACCATATTATTATCGATAAAATTCCTTGGTTTAGCCTGCATCTGGGGGCAAGCCCTTCGTATAACTGAAGATTTCGCGAAACTTCGCAAACTTCATATACAGGTCAAGCTAGTAAATGGAATTTATCACCAATTGGGACATAGCACGAAAGGTGGATAACGCGAAGTAATGGCGAATGGGTAGTTGTTATTATAGAAGTTATGTGACTAAAATGTAAGCTTTGGAGATTACGATGGCTACTAATAAAAAAGGAAGTAGAAAAATTATAGTCTGCGATACAGAGTATCGGTGGAGGGCAACAGGGAATGACGGATGGATAAGTGTTGCTATTTGGCCTGCCAATAAAGATGATGTGAGATTAACGGGTACCTTTTTCTATCATGATGAGTATGAAAATGACCACAAACGCAGTTTTAAAAAGGTTAAAGGGCAAATTATCATTACAAATAAAATAATTAGAAGAATTATTGAATCAGTGGGTGTGGAGATAATTCAAAATACGAAAGGCCAAATTAATCTTGGAAGTGTTGAAAAAATAGTTGATATTAAAGATGCCCTCAGAGAAGAAATCTAATAAGATTTGCATAGGAAGATTTGCCCCTTATTTGATCATATCAAACTTATTTGTTCCTAGATTATGACTCTTGAAACACTATTTTAAAACCAACACCATACTGCTTCGTTATTCTTAGAACTCCTAAGTTTAATACCGTAGCTTAAAAAAGAGGATGGTTAAATGAATGATGTGATAGCCGAGTTTCTTGAGGAAGAAATATCAGAACCCTATGAAATTCAACCATTAAGATTACTTGGCGGATGGACTGTAGAATTCAATAACTTCTGTGAATGTGAACCTGATAATTGCAGAAATTTTGGAGAAATTTTTGTTGAAGATTTATTGCGACTCACTAATATAAAATTTAATCTTATTCTCGATTTAGGATGGTACCCCGATGGAGATAGAAATGGTGCATATGAACTATGTTTAGTAAAAGATTATAAGTGGGAAAAGCCGTTAGAGGTTTTCGAAAGTAGAGATACTAAAGAAATAGTAGCTAAAATTGAATATTGGACTAATCATGGTTTTTACCAGAAATATCTAGGAACTTGTTAATTTATTTTTTAATGATTGGCCACCTATTGTAAATAAATGATTCTAATTATTTCGTAATTGTTACATTAATTTTTAATTACTCAACTTCACAAAATCCATATAATTTGTAAATAGCTTCACTTTGGTGAGGCTATTTTTTTGTTAGCATCATAGATCTATTGGCGTTACAATAGAACATATGTTCTTGATTAATACAAGAGTTAGGTGGTGAATTACCTGTGATTAGTCCAATCAAATGGATGGGTGGAAAATACAGATTAAGAAAGACCATCGTGAAGATGATCCCGGTGCATATATGTTATTGTTAGCCCTTTAGCGGCGCAGGATGGGTCCTCTTCGAAAAACCGCCTTCTCAAGTTGAGGTCTACAACGACATAAATTCCGAACTGGTCAACTTCTTCCGAGTCGTAAAAGAAAAGCCCGAACAATTCATTCAGGTCTTTGATTATTTGCTTATCTCAAGAGAGATCTCCAGAAATACAAGAAATTAAGTCTCGCTGGCACATCCGATGTTAACCGAGCAGTTAGATTCTATTACCTATTGCACTTTAGCATTGGAGCCTTGATGAAAGACTTTCTGATTACCCCTTTAAAGAAGCCGCCAATGGTTCTTGAGCGGGTAAGGGATAATAAACATAAGATCCGTAAGGGATAGGCTGGTTAATACAATCATCGAAAACAGGGATGTCGAAAAAAACATATCCAGTTATGACCGAAGCTCAACGTTTTTCTATTGCGATCCGCCTTATTACGGCCTAGCTGACTACAAGAGCCAAGGGAGTAAGCCATTTTCTAAGGAAGACTACGTCAGGCTAAAAGAATGCCTCTCAAAAATTCAGGGGAAGTTCTTGCTGAGTATTAATGATCATCCGGAGATTAGAGAGTTATATTCCGAGTTTAACATTAACCAGGTAGAAGTAAGATATTCAGTCTGCAGGACAAAAGTAGTAAGGCCGGGGAGTTACTCATTAGCAATTATAAAGTCGGGGTGGTTCAATGAAAATCCTAGCAGCCCCCATCGAAGCCTTGGCTTGGTTTGAGAACGGCAAACCCCACCCCTTAAGATTCAAGCTCGATGGCAAAGAACTTAAAATTAATAAAAGTAGTCACGATGACAGAAGAAAAACTTTCTGGCAACCGGATGATCCTTTTCCGCTGTCAGTCTGAAATTAACGGGGAGTTGCGGCCCTTCGAGCTTAAATATGAACTGAATACATGTAAGTGGTATCTGTGTGTGAAGATGTAAACAGGGGAGAGTTCACCAAGCTCTCCCCCTTTATCAGAAAGGAAGCGATGCCATGCCTACACCGCAATACATACTATGCCAGATCGTCCAATAAGGTTACAAGCTTCCCTATCACTTTGATGGGGGCTTTTTTATTTGCCAAAGATCAAGTATATATTAAGGCCTACTTTGCAAAAGCCAACTCGAAGCCGGTTGTGGGTTTATCTGTGATTAATCGATTTTATTATTTACTTAACTGCAACATAGAGGACATTTTAGGGCATAAAAATGACGCCCGCAATTAACCGGCGCTTTGTCACACTTTTATGGACATGGTCATATAGTGTAGTAGATCAGTTGGAAGTTTTTCCTTAGGGCAGAAACCCGGTGTGTAGGGGAGCGCGCCGGGCTTCTGCTTTTTTTGAGAGAGGACTTAATTGTTCTCCTTAGTAGAATACGAGAGATAAAAGAAAAAACCCTTGAATATCAAGGGTTTTTGCATTTTCATTATGGTGCGGTCAAGAGGACTTGAACCTCCATGCCCTTGCGAGCACTAGAACCTGAATCTAGCGCGTCTGCCAGTTCCGCCATGACCGCGTGACATTGATTATTATATGAGAAGATAAGCTGTTTGTCAATTTAATTTTTCTAAAACATTAGTCTACCCGGTATAGGGAAATCGCATTTTAATTCCCCCAAGGATCTGTGCTAGAATATACACTTATATGAAAGACTGAAAAACTCCTACATGCTAGGAGTTTTTCATATTGGCACCGTTTCCTTAGGTTGTGTTACCGTTTTCACGAGGATCAATAGATAGGAGGAAAATTAGATGAGTATGGAAGTCTTATTAGGGGCCTACCTTCTCTGGAACAGTTACGTATTTATTGCCATGGGGAGAGATAAACGGCGGGCTAAGCTGAACCGCTGGAGGATTTCTGAATCAAGTTTACTCTTAATGGGGGCAGCCCTTGGGGGAGTGGGGCTTTATGCCGGAATGAAGTATTTTCATCATAAAACAAAACATGCTAAGTTCAGAATGGGCTCGCCGCTCCTGATCTTATTCAATCTCCTCATCCTTGCTTTGTTTTACTATCTAGGGTGGTATAGGATTATCTAGCCCATATTTATCAGAATGATAAATATGACAAAGGATATTATCATTTTGAAACGAATAGTTAGGTAAGACGACAAAAAGTGAGTTCTTAAATCCTTAATAATCGTGCCGGTTTAAAAGATAATAGTTAATTGTAATAGTCATATTAACTGACATTCTGAGAAATAATACTTTTAATGGGGGTAGCTTAATGGTTGAACTTATGGCCGTTAAAGATTATGCACAACAGATTGCGGAAGCTATTGCTACTGTCGTGAAAATCGATATCGAGATAGCGGATCATAAATTAATGCGGATTGCCGGGACGGGCAGATATCAGAAGCTTGTTGGTCAATCCATGGATCGGCAAGGGTATATCTATCAGGAAGTCCTAAGAACCGGACATCAATTTGTTATTGAAACCCCGGGGATACATCCTTTGTGTGCCCCGTGCAAGGCGCGGGGGAATTGCTCTGAGAAGTACGAAGTTGTTTCTCCCATCAATGTTGATGATAAAGCTGTCGGGGCGATTGGGCTGATCTGCTTCACAGAGGCTCAAGCTAAACTCATTCAGGAGAACCAGCAGTCCTATCTGATTTTCTTAACCAAGATGGCGGAAACCATCGCGCTAAAGTTGAAAGAACAAGAGTTTTTAGCCGGGCTGGTTTCAGCGAATCACTACCTGAATTCGATTATCGACTGTTTGGAAGAAGGGCTGATAACCGTCGATCTTGAGGGGAATGTTCTCCACTATAACCAATCTGCCAAGCGCTTGTTCAGTGCTAACCTGCTCACGCCCAGGACGCACTTAAAGAGCTTATTTTCCCCACAGATAGTCTCTGACATTCTGAGAGTGGGGACTAACGTGGATGAAGTTATCGAACGAGAAGTTCAATTAGAAACCAAAAAGAATAAGGCGCAAATGATATTGAGGGCTTTGCCCATTGATAGTGCAGGTGGAGTTAAGAGCATTGGCGTAACCCTGCGGCCCTTTGATGAAATCGGACGAATTGTTCATCGCCTCTCCCTTCAAGATGCGGGCTACACTATTGAGGATATCTTAGGTGTTAGTGATACGGTGCAGCAAATTCGGGAACGAGCTAAGGTCGTGGCAGTCAGTCAATCGACAGTTTTAATTCGGGGGGAAAGCGGAACCGGCAAGGAAATGCTGGCACGCTCCATTCATAATCTAAGTGCCAGACAACAAGGTATGTTCATGGCAATTAACTGTACGGCAATCCCGGAAGCCCTTCTGGAAAGCGAACTTTTCGGGTATGAGGAAGGTGCCTTTACCGGTGCCCGTAAAGGAGGGAAGATTGGAAAGTTTGAATTAGCCAATAAAGGTACGCTTTTTCTCGATGAAATCGGGGATATGCCGTTGTTTTTGCAGGCTAAGATTCTTCGAGTGCTGCAGGAGCGTCAGATAGAGCGGATCGGTGGCATAGTGCCCATCCCTGTCGATGTTCGAGTTATCGCAGCAACCCACCGCAACCTTGAGGAAATGATGGCTAAAGGCGAGTTTCGAGAAGATCTCTACTATCGGATTAACGTAATTCCTATAGACATTAAACCTTTGCGAGAACGTAAAGAGGATATACAGATTTTATGCGAGCACTTTATTAATGGATTTAACCAACGGCTTAATAAAAACGTTCGATTTTTATCGGATAGATTCCGACAAAGGTTGGTAGAATACAGTTGGCCGGGGAATGTTCGTGAATTACAGAACATCATTGAATACGCAATGAATTTGGCCAATGATTCCACCTTAACTGAGGAACACTTGTCGCCAAGGCTTAAGAATAATCAGGCCTTGAATCTGGAAGATGAATTCAATCTGGAAAAGGTTGAGCGGGAGACTATCCTGCGTTGTTATCAGATGTTTGGCGGTGGGGTTCAAGGTAAGGAGAAAGCGGCCAAAGCTTTGGGGATTGGGATAGCCACACTCTATCGCAAGCTTGCCCGTTATAACATAGAATAAGAAATCAGCGGTAGGCCTTATCAAAATGATTGAGGCCTACCGAATTGATAATTTCTTATCATTTTGATAACAAAGGCCTCTATAGGCTGGAATGAGTTTTGAGATAAGTGTGGCCTATCAATGTGATAACTTAGTTTTAGCTGCAAAAATGGGAAAGCGGGCTATTTGCCCATTATTCGACATATTGATTAGTTGGCATGAATTTTGCACCTTTACATATGCTAAACGTTAATGGGTTCAATTAATTGGGTTCAATAATTGTTAGGGACGGGAGGAAACAAAATGGCTTATACAGTTGTAGGAAAAAGCGTTAGAAGAGTCGATGCTGTAGCCAAGGTGACAGGCAAGGCCAAATATACGGATGATTTTGCTGAACGAAATATGTTAGTTGGTAAAATTCTGCACAGTCCCTATGCGCATGCCCTTGTTAAATCAATCGATGTCAGCAAGGCCAAAGCCTTACCGGGAGTTGAGGCTGTGCTTACGTACAAAGATTTGCCGGATATTCGCTATGCTACAGCAATCCCAGGTATAATCGAGGCTATCGCCACGGATGACGTGACTGTTGCAGAGCTTAAATATGGCACGGCGGGGCATCCTTATTCCCTTGAGGAAAGTCATCGGGATAAAGAAGATCGCAATATTTTAACTCAAAAGGCTAGATTTGTAGGAGACAATATTGCAGCGGTGGTTGCCACTGACGAATTGACTGCCTCAAAGGCTTTGAAGTTAATTGAAGTGGAATACGAGCTGCTGGAAGTTTTAACAAGTACTGATGCGGCCCTTAAAGAAGGAGCGCCCCTCATTCATGACGATTGTGAGGGTAACATTCTCTCAGCCAAGGGCTATGAAATAGGAAATCTTGAAGAAGCTTTACAGGAATCGGATCATGTCATTGAAGGTGAATATGAGACGAGCATTGTTCAGCATTGCCATTTAGAAAATCAAGTATCTCATGCTTATGTTGATTCGGATCGAAGAATTGTCATCATGACCTCGACCCAGATTCCCCATATTGTGCGCCGGATTGTCGCTCAATCCCTGGGGATCTCCTGGGGTCGGGTGCGGGTGATCAAGCCTTATATAGGAGGCGGGTTCGGTAATAAGCAGGATGTCTGTATTGAGCCGCTAAATGCTGCCATGAGCTTGGCGGTTGGTGGTCGACCGGTAAGGCTCGAACTATCCCGTGAAGAGTCGATGATTGATACTCGTACTCGTCATGCTTTTAAATTTAAAATCCGGACAGGGATTAACAATGACGGAAAAATCAATGGTATTCATATATCCGCCGTCTCTAACACTGGGGCCTATGCATCCCACGGACATTCCATTGCCAGCAGCGGGGGAGGAAAGTTCCGTTATCTCTACCCGACCAAGGCCTTAAAATATGATCCGATAACCGTGTACACTAACCTGCCGGTGGCTGGGGCAATGCGTGGGTATGGTACTCCTCAGATCTTCTTTGCCTTTGAATCCCACATCGAGGATATTGCCAAACAGCTTAACCTGGATCCCATCGAGATTCGGAAGAAAAATGTCGTCAAGGAAGGTCATGTCGACCCGCTAAGTAAAAACACAATCCGAAGCTGCAGTATCCGTGAGTGTATTGATAAAGGCAGAGAGTTAATCAAGTGGGATGCTAAGAAAGCCTTGTATAAGGATCAAACCGGAGATATCCGTCGAGGGTTGGGTATGGCTTGCTTTAGCTATGCTTCAGGAACCTATCCTGTAGCCTTAGAACTGGCAGGTGCTCGAATTGTAATGAATCAAGATGGTTCAGTTCAGCTTCAGCTGGGTGCTACTGAAATTGGTCAAGGAAGCGACACGGTCTTTGCTCAAATGGTGGCTGAGGTCCTGGGAATTCCTATGTATATGGTACATGTGATAAGTACCCAAGATACGGATATTACCCCCTTTGATACTGGGTCCTATGCCTCTCGACAAACTTATGTCTCAGGGATGGCTGTGGAAAAAGCAGCCTTAGAGGTGAAAACGAAAGTTCTTGCTTTCGCCAGCAGCATGACAGATGTACCTGCTCATCTGTTAGACCTTAAGGAGCAAGCCGTTGTCTTTAAAGATTCGGGAGAAAAGGTCCTTGGGCTGGAAGTGGTTGCGATGCAATCCTATTATGACAGAGTTAATGCTCAGCCCATAACCAGTGATGTCTCCAATAATGCTCGCATTAACGCTATCCCTTTTGGGGTTACTTTTGCCGAAGTAGAAGTGGATATGAAGACCGGAAAAATTAAGATTTTAGAAATCTACAATGTCCATGACTCAGGTAAGATTGTCAATCCTCTTTTGGCAGAGGGGCAAGTCCATGGCGGAGTCAGCATGGCCATCGGTTATGCATTGTCAGAGCAATTGCTCTTTGATGAGAAGACGGGTAAACCTCTTAATAATAATTTGTTGGATTATAAACTTCCCACCATCATGGATACTCCAGATATTGGCGCGGCCTTTGTTGAGAAAGAGGATCCTACCGGACCCTTTGGGGTCAAATCCTTAGGAGAACCTCCCATCGTTTCTCCGGCTCCGGCCATCCGTAATGCGGTACTGGATGCCACTGAGGTTGCTTTCAATCGGATACCCATGAATCCACAACGTGTCTTTGAAAAGTTTAAAGAAAAGGGATTAATCTAGTAAGGCGGTGATGAGATGTACGATATTAAAGGATACTACGATGCTGAAACTGTGAGCGAAGCAACTGCCTTGCTTGCGGAAAACCCTAATCTAAAAATAATTGCCGGCGGTACTGACGTGCTCATCAAAATGCACGGAGGGCAACTGGAAGAAGCTGAGCTCCTGAGTTTGCGTAAGATTAAATCCTTGGAAAAAATTGATTTAGCAGATGATGGGACGATTGTTATCGGTGCTATGGCAACCTTTTCGATGGTTTTTCATAACCCCATCCTGAAGGATTTAATTCCGATTTTGACAGAAGCAGCCATCTCTATGGGAGGGCCGCAAATCAGAAACATTGCGACCATCGGCGGAAATGTGTGTAATGGTGCCACATCTGCTGACAGCGCCTCCTCCTTGTTCGCTCTCAACGCTCAGCTGAAATTGGAAAGTAAAAATGGGGAACGGGTTGTTCCAATCCGGGAGTTTTATCTGGGACCTGGTAAGGTTGCCATTAATCCCGGGGAAATTCTGACAGAGGTGCGCATAGATCCCGAAGACTACAAGGGCTTTGCCGGGCATTATATCAAGTTTGCCATGCGTGAAGCCATGGACATCGCCACCCTGGGAGTAGCTGTTGTTTGTAAAGTGCAAGGCGGAAATTTCGAAGAGGTCAGAATTGGCCTGGGCGTCGCCGGCCCCACACCTTTGAGATGTCTTGAAGCGGAAGAGTATGCCAAGGGTAAGAAAATTTCCTCGGCTACCCTGGCGGAGATCGGGAAGCTGGCGGTCAAATCCGCAAAGGCGCGAACTTCATGGCGGGCTTCCAAAGAATATCGGGAACATTTAGTGGAAGAGCTCACTCAAAGAGCTTTGAAGACGGCAGTTGTCAGTGCAGGAGGTGCGGAAGTTGTATAAACGAATTGCCTTTACCGTGAATGGAAAAGCATATGATTTTGAAGTTGATGTGCGAGAGTCCTTGCTGGATGTCTTAAGAAGCCATTTAGGTTTCACCGGTGCCAAGCAAGGGTGCGGGGTAGGAGAATGTGGTGCCTGCAGTGTCCTTATCGATGGTGTTCCTACGGATACTTGCATTTACCTAGCAGTTTGGGCTGATGGCAAGGAGATTCGAACCATCGAGGGTGTGGCGGAAAAGAATGGCGAGCTTTCCGAGGTGCAAAAAGCCTTCGTTGACGAAGGTGCTGTACAATGCGGGTTCTGTACTCCCGGACTGGTATTAACCACCACTGCCTTAAAAGAGAGCGGAAAAGATTACACCCGGGAAGAGTTAAAGCGAGAGCTTTCAGGGCATTTGTGCCGCTGTACTGGGTATCAGAACATTTTAAAAGCAGCTGAAAAGTCTTTAGAGGGGCATGTTTGCACTTGCGTTGACAGCCCTCATTATAAAGGGGAATAACAGATTTCTGCCGAGGAAGTCTTGGCTTCCTTGGCAGGTTTAAATTATATTAAAGAGAATTGAGGCTTGGTAAATAATGATGAGTGATAAAATGATCCCGATTCCCTTCCCGAAGCTCGTGAATTGGATGCTGGAGGAGTACAAGCGATCTCATACTATCTTTGGGGTTTCTGACGTTAAGTTTTTCCAAAAGAAAAACGATAACCAAATTGGGCTTTTTGGAGAGACCATGGACACTCCCGTGGGCCCGGCAGCCGGTCCCCATACCCAGCTGGCTCAAAATATTATTGCTTCCTATCTGAGTGGAAGTCGTTTCTTTGAATTAAAATCAGTTCAAATCATGGACGAATTAGAGATTCCTAAGCCTTGTATTTTGGCGGAAGATGAGTGCTATAACACTGAGTGGTCAACAGAACTCCCGATCATGGGTGCTTTTGATGAGTACGTAAAAGCTTGGTTTGCCCTCCATATTCTCCAAAAAGAGTTGTTTGGGCAAAGTGACCGACGTTTTATGTTTAATATGAGCGTGGGCTATGACCTGAAAGGTATTCAATCTCCCAAAGTTGATGAATTCATTGAAGGGCTTAAGGATGCTTCAAATACTGAGATTTTTAAGGCGTGCCAGGCTTCTCTGCTTGAAAATGTTAATCAATTTAAATCTGTTGATCAAGCTTTTGTTGAGGGAATCTCTCCGACTATTTGTACCTCTATCACCTTGTCAACCATGCACGGTTGTCCCCCGGCAGAGATTGAGGCTATTATCAAATACCTGATCAGTGAAAAGAAACTGCACACCTTTGTCAAGATGAATCCAACACTATTAGGCTATGAATATGTCAGAAATACCTTCGACAAAATGGGCTATAAGTATATTCAGCTTAAAGAAGAGTCTTTCACTCATGACCTTCAGTTCAATGATGGTGTGGAGATGCTGAAGCGTCTTAAAGTCTTCGCTAAAGAAAATCAAAAAGACTTTGGTGTCAAAATGTCTAACACCTTGCCTGTGAAGATTGGCAGATCTGAGCTCCCCGGCGAAGAAATGTACATGTCCGGTCGAGCCCTTTATCCCTTAACCATTAATCTGGCCTATAAATTAGCCTCGGAATTTGACGGGGATCTGAATATCTCTTATTCCGGCGGAGCGGATGCCTTTAATATTGACCGGATTTTTGAAACCGGAATCCAGCCCATTACTGTTGCCACTACCTTGCTGAAGCCCGGGGCCTATCTGCGCTTTAAGCAAATGGCGGATATCTTAGATCCACTCATGGGCAAAAAGGCTTCCGGCAAACTTGATATTGAGAAACTAAAAGCCTTGGCGGAAAGTGCTTTTGCTGATGCTAATCATATTAAGGAAAAGGGAGATCTAATCAATCGTAAGACTGAGCTTAAGCTGCCTGTTCTGGATTGCTTTATCGCACCTTGTACCGTGGGATGTCCGATTGAACAGGATGTGCCGGAATATCTCCGTTTGGTGGGAGAAGGCCGCTTTGAGGAAGCCTTTGATGTAATTGTTGCCAAGAATCCATTCCCCTTCATCACAGGTACAATTTGTACTCATAACTGTATGACTAAGTGTACCCGGTTGGATTATGACGAATCTGTTCATATCCGCGGCCAGAAATTAGTTGCAGCGGAAAAAGGCTATGATGCTTATATGCAAAAGCTTCCGACTCTTAAACCTGAGTCAACGGCTAAAGTGGCGGTAATAGGAGCGGGCCCATCCGGACTAGCTGCTGCTTACTTCCTGGCTAAAGGTGGCCTGGAGGTTACGGTCTTTGACAAGCGGGCGAAGGCTGGCGGTACTGTTGAATATGTAATCCCGGATTTTAGAATTTCCAGAGAAGCTATTGATAAGGATATTAAGCTCATTGAAAAAATAGGTGTAAAGTTCGAGTTCGGCATTGATCCTAACTTTTCTGTTGCGGATTACAAAGCTAAAGGTTTTCAGTATGTTTATCTGGCTATTGGGGCGGGAAAAACCAACAATCTGGAAATCGACGGAGATCAAGAGCGGATAATGGGTGCAATTCCTTTCTTAGAAGCTTTTAATGCCGATAAAGATGCTCTGAATTTAGGGAAGAACGTTGCTGTTGTCGGCGGTGGGAACTCTGCTATGGACGCGGCCAGAGCTGCTCTCAGAGTCAAGGGCGTGGAGAATGTCTATATCGTTTATCGCAGAACCAAAGATTACATGCCGGCTGATCATGAAGAATTAATTTATGCCGAGGAAGATGGCGTAATCTTCAAAGAACTCCTGGCCCCTGTTTCCCTAAGCGGTGGAGTCTTCAAATGTCAGAAGATGGAGCTGGGTCAAGCGGATACATCCGGGCGTAGAAAGCCGGTAGCCATAGCAGGTGCTTATGAAGAATTGGCGGTAGATACTGTGTTATCAGCCATTGGTGAACTGATCGATTATGATCTACTGAAACAAAACGGTATTACGATTGGGGAAAAGGGTCAGATCTCCGTTAATGAAGACACCCTTGAAACCAACGTGGAAAATGTCTACATCGGTGGGGATGCTCTCGCCGGGCCTTGGACGGTAGTCGGTGCTGCCAAGCATGGTACTGTTGCGGCCAAAGCAATTCTGGAAAAAGAGCAGCGTGTCTTCAAGCAGGAGTATGTGAATCGGATTTCCTTTGATAATGAAAAACAGTTGCTGGAGATTGCTGAAAAGAAAGGCGTTATGAAACCTGTTGCCGATCACGAACTAGAGTCAGAACGCTGTTTAGAGTGCAACAAGGTATGTAATATCTGCGCGGAGGTTTGCCCGAACCGTGCCAACCTTATGATTCCGGTCAATGGCAAGGGTTTGACCAATCTGAATCAGATTTTACACGTAGATGGCATGTGTAACGTTTGCGGTAACTGCGGAACCTTCTGTCCCTATTCCAGTGAGCCTTACAAGGTTAAATTGACTTTATTCTGGACGGAAAAAGATTTTATGGATAGTCCTAATGTGGGCTTCTACTTCTTGGATAACGGCTCGAATGGTGAGTTTATGCTGCGTTTTGAGGAGCAGATAACTAAGGTGAAGTTCGATCAAGCAGGCAATACAGATGTGAAAATTGACGATAAGATTGCAGCTTTTATTTGGACCATTTATAAAGACTATGAACACCTGTATAAAGTTTTGAACTAATGCACATATTGAGAGAGGTCGCATTTTCAAAAAAATGAGGCCTCTCTAGACTCCAAGAACCCTAGAGAATCGCAACTTCGTTTCAGTAGCAAAATTTAATTTTCTTATGATCGTATTGCTAGGCCGAATTGTCATTATCAATACGGTAGCATTCCTATCAAAATGATAGGGTTACATAAGTGCCTGAATAGAGTGACCTGGAGGCCAGTGAGGCAGGAAATAATTCTGAGTTTATCAATAGGGCGTTATCAAAACGATAAGTTTTATTGAGAATTCAGTAGAAAAAGGTCGTGTCTTAGGCACCTTTAGTTCAATCTGTCGAGTTGGCACGAATATTGCTACTGAAACAAAGCATGGGAGCAAATAGTCCTAACCAGGATCCTTGACCCAAAATTTTATGCTTTTGCTGTAGACCTAGTAAGTGCTGTTAGGCTTACAAGGTAGTTCGAGCGAAGTAAACCCCTTGAATTAGTTGCGGGACTTATCTCAAGGACGACATGCATAAGGAGGTGACTATTGTTTTACTTATTTGACCGCATTGAAAATAAGGAGGAAAGTTACTAATGGCTAATACAAACAACGGTGTCGCACCGGTTGACGAAATGTTACCTGCCGGGAAACTCTTTTTGTATGGATTACAACACGTACTTGCTATGTATGCCGGAGCAGTTGCTGTACCTTTGATTATCGCCGGAGCAGCAAAGTTAACCCCGGCCCAAACTGCCTTTTTAATTAATGCCGACTTATTCACTTGTGGACTTGCTACCTTACTCCAAACCTTAGGGATTTGGAAAATCGGAATCAAAATCCCTGTTATTCAAGGTGTAACCTTTGCAGCTGTAACTCCCATGGTTATCATGGCTCAAACCGGCGGCATGACCATGATCTTTGGTTCTGTTATAGTAGCCGGTCTGTTTACATTTTTGGCAGCGCCCTTCTTTAGTAAACTTATACGCTTCTTTCCACCGATTGTTACTGGTACAATTATCACGATTATTGGTATTTCTCTCCTCCCTGTCGGTATCAACTGGGCCGGGGGCGGAACCGGAAATAAGAATTTTGGCTCCTTATCCTTTATTTTCATTGCCTTTGTAGTTCTGATCAGCATTCTCTTAATCAATAAATTGTTTACAGGCTTTGTCTCCCATATCGCAGTATTGCTGGGCTTGATCATCGGTCTTATAGTAGCCGTGCCCTTTGGACTCGTGAGCTTTGCAAATGTGGCTGATGCTCCTTGGTTTGGCATCACAACACCCTTTTACTTCGGTTTCCCAATCTTTGATGCCGGTGCCATTATCTCGATGATTCTGGTTATGCTGGTAGTTATGGTTGAGTCCACCGGGGACTTCCTGGCTATCGGTGAAATGGTCGGTAAAAAGATCGGTCAAGATGAGCTGACAGCAGGATTAAGAGCAGATGGCTTGGCAACTGCCCTGGGTGGTGTGCTTAATGCTTTCCCTTATACCGCCTTTGCTCAAAACGTGGGCTTGGTCGGCTTAACCGGTGTCAAGAGTCGTTTCGTCGTTGCAACATCCGGGATAATCTTAGTGGTGTTGGGCTTATTCCCTAAAATGGCAACAATTATTGCCTCCTTGCCTAACGCTGTACTTGGCGGCGCAGGAATTGCAATGTTTGGAATCGTGGCTGCCAGCGGGATTAAGACCCTGGCCAAAGTAGACTTCGAAAAGAATCATACGAATATTTTCATTGTTGCTATTAGTATCGGAATTGGGGTCATCCCAGTCATGGTTCCTACTTTCTTCCAAAACTTCCCTTCTTGGAGCCAAACTATTATGCACAGTGGAATTACCTTAGGTTCTATCACAGCTATCATTCTCAATGCTTTCTTTAATGGCAGCAAAGGTGCCGGAGATTTAGACGAACTTAAAGCTAACGCTGGAATTCGCGAGTAATAGTAATGGGGGGTGAGAGAGTTTCCTCTCTCACCCTTTCCTGATTTTTGATAAATTCGTACATTGAAGGGGTTTTAGAAAATGACAGTTGATTTATCCGTTATGTACTGCGGCATAAAACACGATAGCCCCTTTATCTTAGCCCCTTCACCCACAACGGATCATGTGGATCGTTTGATTCAGGCTTTTGAAGCCGGATGGGCTGGGGCCGTCTTAAAGACTGTTGCTGTTGATTCGCGAATTGTAAGTCGTGTTTTTCCCATGGTTACCAGCGTGGAACGAGAGAAAGCCTTCATCGGTCTGCAAAACATTGATCTTGTCTCCGAACACTCTGTTGAAATTGTTGAACAGAATGTAAAAATTCTAAAAGAGAAATTCCCCCATAAAGTTGTCGTTCCAAGTATCATGGCCTTTAGCAAGGAGGATTGGCAATCCTTAACCCAGCGTTTTGTTAAGGCGGGAGCTGATATTATTGAATGTAGTATCTGGCATCCCCATGGTACAGAATGGACCTTATGTACTAAAGTTGATGAACCGGTAGGAACTGAGCAAATCGCCGGTTGGGTTAAAGAAGTAGCCGGAGATGTTCCCATCGTGATCAAATTATCTGCCTCAGATTCCGATATCATTGCTACGGCTGCAGCGGTAGAGCGCAGTGGTGCTAATGGAGTCAGTGCAATTAATACTATTAAAAGTATTACCGGAGTCAATTTAGACACCTTAATCCCTTATCCCAATATAGCAGGGGTTTCAACCTACGGCGGACTTTCCGGTCCGGCCTTAAAACCAATTGCCTTACGTTGTACAGCTGAGATTGCCCAAAAGGTTAATTTAGATATTGCGTCCAGCGGCGGAATTACAACTTGGCAGGATTGTGCTGAATTTCTTCTTCTGGGAGCCAGTACTTTGCAGTTGTGCACTGCTGTTTTACGTTTTGGCATAGGAATCATCGAAGAACTAAAACAGGGCTTAGAAGGTTGGATGATGGAAAAGGGTTTTCAAAATCTAACCGATGTAATTGGTAAATCATTGCCCTATCTGGTTGAGCACTCTCGACTTCCGAGAGGGATACAAGTCGTTTCCCAAATCAATGAAGAGGCCTGTAATGCCTGTGGGGCTTGCTACACAGCTTGCCATTCCGGTGGGCATGGAGCAATAAGCTTTTTTGATGGGCAACCTCGGGTGGATGTGAATACTTGCATAGGGTGTGGACTTTGCCACTCTATGTGTTTTATGAAGGCGATATCTTTAATCCGGCCTAATGGTAAACCAAGCAGTGGGTTTTAGAGTACCAGGATGTCGGATTATTTAAATAAGTAGCTATTAACATTTATGATCACTAACTAACCAACTTTAATAGAGAGGATGAAGATCGTATGATTCTAGTCGCAAACGGTACAGTCTTAACCTTGGGGAAAAGTAATCAAGTAATTCCAAACGGCGGGGTTCTGATCCAGGACAGTAAAATTGTAGAGGTCGGTTCAACCTCAGACTTACAAAAACGTTTTCCCGAGGCGGAATTCATTGATGCTCGTGGAAAAGTAATTATGCCGGGTATGATTAATACTCATATGCATCTCTATAGTACCTTCGCCAGAGGAATGGATTCCAAGAGTAAGCCGCCAAAGAGCTTTGGAGATATTTTAGAGGGGCTTTGGTGGAAGCTTGATAAACTGTTAACAATTGATGACGTCTATTATAGCGGCCTAACTCCTTTGATTGAGTGTATTAAGACGGGGACAACCACAATTATCGATCATCATGCCAGCCCAATGGCTATTACGGGAAGTTTATCAACTTTGGCAAAAGCAGCCAAAGAAATGGGAGTCCGGGCTGCCTTTTGTTATGAAGTCTCAGATCGAGATGGGGATGAGATTGCTCAAGAGGGAATTAAAGAGAATGTGGACTTTATTGCCGAGTGTCAGGCTAAGCCGGACTCCATGGTGGCAGGGATGTTTGGACTCCATGCTTCACTGACTTTATCCGATGAAACCTTGACGAAGTGCAGCGAGGAAGCTAAACGTTTAGGAGCAGGATTTCACGTTCATGTTGCCGAAGGAAAAGAAGATTTAGACGACAGTCTCTCTAAATATGGAATGAGAGTGGTTGAACGACTTAACAAATTTGGGATCTTAGGACCAAAAAGTATTGCTGTACACTGTGTACATATCGACGATCACGAAATCGACCTTTTAAAGACTACTCAAACCCAAGTTGTGCATAATCCTGAATCCAACATGGGAAATGCCGTGGGTGTGACACCGGTTCTGAAAATGTTAAGTGCAGGTGTTAAAGTAGGACTGGGGACAGATGGTTACACCTGTGATATGTTCGAGAGCGGAAAAGTAGCAAATATCCTGCACAAACATGCTGCTGCTGATCCCAGCGTTGCTTGGGGTGAAGTGCCGCAAATGCTTTATGGCAATAATCCTGAGATTGCTTCGGATTTATTCGGCGGAAAGTTTGGGGAGTTGACCGCAGGAGCTTGGGCAGATATTATTGTTGTTGACTATGTACCACCGACTCCTCTGGGTTCAAACAATTGGAGCGGGCATCTCCTTTTTGGTGTTTCAGGGAGGTCTGTTGAAACTACCATAATCAATGGTCGTGTGCGGATGCTCGATCGAAAGCTCATTGATATTGATGAAGAGGCTATTGGTGCTCGTTCAAGAGAGTTGGCACAGGCACTTTGGAATAGAATTTGAGGTGATCTTTGATGAAAAATGTGTTAGGACTGCGCTGTATTGATTGTGGAAAGCAAGTCCCGGCAGTAGCAGGGACCTATACCTGCCCCTCCTGTGGCAAAACCGGCGGCATCATGGATGTGGAATATGATTACAAAGTGATTAATCAATTGACCTCCCGTGAGCAGCTGGCTCAGTCCAAAGACTATTCGATTTTTCGCTACATGCCTTTTCTACCCATCGAACCGAATTCTGCCCGCCCTCATTTGAGAGTTGGCTGGAGTCCACTTTATAAACCTCAGGGCTTGGGAAAAAGCTTAGGTATGAGTAATCTTTATGTCAAAGATGATGGTCAAAACCCGACGGCATCTCTTAAAGATCGAGCTTCGATCATTGCTGTTATTAAAGCTGTAGAGGAAAAGGCACCCACAGTTGCCGCATCTTCTACAGGTAATGCAGCTTCCTCTTTGGCCGGCAGTGCGGCGGCTATGGGTATTAAGTCAGTAATATTTGTGCCAAGCCGTGCCCCCCAAGGGAAGGTAGCTCAATTACTGATTTTTGGAGCTACGGTCATCAGTGTTCAAGGATCTTATGAAGATACATTCAGGCTATCGGCTGAGGCGATTGAACGATTTGGCTGGTATAATCGCAATGCGGCCATCAATCCCTACCTGGTTGAAGGTAAAAAGACAGTTGCCTTGGAAATTGCCGAACAATTAAACTGGGAGGTGCCGGATTGGGTTATCCTTTCCGTGGGGGATGGCTGTACAATAGCAGGGGTTTGGAAGGGCTTTAAGGATCTGTATAATGCCGGCTGGATCGATCGTTTACCAAAAATTGCGGGAGTGCAGTCAACGGGCTGTTGTCCTCTGGTGGATGCTTTTGTGGAAAATCGTCCTTGGCGTCCCAAAGAAGAGAATACCATCGCTGACAGTATCGCTGTCGGTGTGCCTCGAAATCCGGATAAGGCCTTAAATGCAGTTCGCGAATCCGGTGGAACAATGGTTGGTGTGTCAGATGAGGAAATCCTGGCAGCCATGCGAGAACTGGGTAGAACCAGCGGTATTTTTGGCGAGCCGGCTGGAGTAACTGGAACTGCCGGACTTAAGGTTTTGGTGGAAAAAGGCGTGATTGGTGCCGACGAAAAAGTAGTATCAATTGTAACCGGTAATGGCTTAAAGGACGTTCAAAACGCCATTAAGGCAGTTGGTGAGCCGATTAAGGTTGAGCCATCCTTAAAGGAACTGCTGGTTAAGCTCGAAGGAAAAGTCTGAAGCCGGAATCATAACACGAATTGAAGGAGGACTAATATGAGAAGCTTGATCAATTTAGAAATTAATGAAGAGCAGCTTAAGAAATCCGTACAGAGTGTTAAAGAAAAAAATATTGTTATCCCTACCTTGGCGCAAATGAAGGATCCTAATAAGATACCTGAATCCATTAAAGAGAAGCTGAAGAAAACCGGCTTATGGGATGTTGACCCGATTAACTTATTCAGAATTTCTTGGAAGAACCAACCGGTCAAAGAAGGCGGTTTATTCAATCTGCTGCCGAATTATGTGGAAATCCCTTCTGAAATTTCAGGGGTTAAAGCCAGAATTATTGCTATGGCAGGTAAATATTTTCCGACGGGTGCTCATAAGGTGGGAGCAAGTTTTGCTTGCTTAGTCCCTCGTTTAGTTACGGGACAATTTGATCCGAAATATCATGAAGCTGTTTGGCCTTCAACCGGTAACTACTGCCGTGGCGGAGCCTACAATTCCGCTTTATTAGGCTGCAAATCCATCGCTATTTTGCCTGAAAATATGAGCAGAGAGCGTTTCGAATGGCTGAAGACCGTTGCCGGGGAAATCATCGCCACTCCGGGCAGTGAAAGCAATGTTAAGGAAATCTATGATAAAACCTGGGAACTGCGCCGAACCCGGGATAATGTTGTGATATTTAATCAGTTTGGTGAACTGGGCAATCATTTGTGGCATTATGAAGTCACAGGAAATGCTATGCATGAAATTATCAAAGCTGAAATGGGCGCGAAGGGGAAATTGGCAGGGGTTTGCTTAACTTCCGGTTCTGCCGGTACCCTGGGCAGCGGAGACTACTTAAAAGATCAGTATCCTCATGCCAAGATCGCCGTCGGTGAAGCTTTACAATGCCCAACCTTACTGGATAATGGTTTCGGAGAACACAGAATCGAAGGTATTGGGGATAAACATATCCCTTGGGTTCACAATGTTAAAAATACGGATATGGTCATTGCTATTGATGATAATGATAGCTTGGGGCTGTTCCGTCTCTTTAATGAACCGGCAGGACAAGACTATTTGAGAGAGCAAGGAATCTCGGAAGAGGTCATTACTAAGCTTTCTTGGGTAGGAATTTCCGGTGCGGCAAATATTTTATCTTGCATCAAATTTGCCAAGTACTATGAGTTAACCGAGGATGATATTGTCATTACTGTCCTCACAGACTCCGCAGAAATGTACCAGTCCAGATTGAAAGAAATGGAAGAAGAACGCGGCAAAGTCTATAATGCAGTCAATGCCGCCGTCGACCATAATCGAAATGTCCTGGGTGTCAGAACCGACTCAATGGAAGAACTGACCTATCTAACCAGAAAACGCATCCATAACCTCAAGTATTACACTTGGATTGAACAGCAAGAGTATGACTTGAGCGAACTGAATGCCCAATGGTACGATTATGACAATTACTGGGGACGACTCCACAAGATGGCCCCCGAACTGGATAAATTAATCGAACAGTTCAACGCCATGACCGGCGTGTCGTAGTAGGGCGTGTCGTACGGACGGTCCTTTTAACACGTTTTTTCGTAAGTTCATAGTTAACAACTCGAAAGAGGCAGGGGTTCTTGCATAGGAACTACTGCTTCTTTTTATACTAATTAGGAAGTATCAGCTTTTGCATGCTGCAAGGAGGCTGAGGTGGGAAGACAGTGCGGCAAGAAGGTTTAACTCGTGCGAAGACAGTGCTGCGGGAAAGTATAACGCGTGGGAAGAAAGTGTCGTCGTCGTTTTAGTCGTTTGAAGCATAAGTGCGTGCAACTGTGGTGCTTTCGCTCCGAGGCTTCTTCGCTAAGTTAACTCATGCTAAGTTAGTGTCTGCAATAAGAGTAATCCGTGCGAAAACAACGCTGCAAGAAGGAATAACTCGTGGAAGACAGTGTCTTCGTCGTCGTCGTCGGCCAAAGTATTTTGAAAAGAAAGGATGCTGTTGCAAATGTCAATTTTAATAAAAAATGCTTCCTATATTATAAGTTTTAATGATCGGGACGAGATATTGGAGAATGCCGATCTTCTTATAGAAGGAAATAGAATAACTGCCGTAGGACGGGATTTGAGCTTGAACCCCATGGATAATCCTCAGATTATTGACGCTCAGGGAATGGCAGTCCTTCCTGGATTGGTGAACACTCATCACCATCTCTATCAGACCTTATTTCGCGGACTTCCTGAAGTACAGGGGATGCCTCTCTTTTACTGGCTGGTTAATCTCTATGAGTTTTGGCGGCATATCATCCCCGATGCTGTCTATTATGGGGCGATGGTAGGTTTCAGCGAGCTGCTGCGCACAGGTTGCACCTTAACAACAGATCATCATTATGTTTTTCCAAGGGGGAAAGCCAGCAATTTCATCGATACACAAATTAATGCCGCCCAAGAGATTGGAATTCGCTTCCATGCTACCCGGGGGTCTATGTCCTTAGGAAAAAGTGAAGGGGGGTTGCCGCCGGATGAGGTGGTTCAGGACGCGGAGACAATCCTTAAAGATTCCCAGCGTTTGATTGAGAGGTATCACGATCCTGCTGATTACTCGATGACACGCTTAGCGCTGGCCCCTTGTTCCCCCTTTTCTGTAAGCCTTGACTTGATGCGGCAGTCACAATTATTAGCCAGAGAAAAAGGGGTTATGCTGCATACCCATTTAGCCGAGACCCTAGATGAAGAAAAATTTTGTCTCGAACGTTATGGACGCCGGCCGGTAGAGTTAATGGAAGACGTGGGCTGGATAGGACCTGATGTCTGGTTTGCCCATGCAATTCATCTTAGTGAACGGGAAATAAACCTGCTGGCTCAGAGTGGGTCAGGGGTTGCCCACTGTCCAAGTTCAAACATGAAGCTTGGCAGCGGGATTTGCCCAACTTCAGATTTGGTTAGAGCGGGGGCAAAACTAGGGATAGCTGTTGACGGAAGTGCCAGTAATGACGGTTCAAATATGTGGGAGGAGGTGCGCAGAGCTTATCTTCTGAACCATCTCCGTTATAAGGATGAAGGGTTGTCGGCTTATGAAACTCTGAAATGTGCTACCCGTGGGGGGGCAGATGTCTTAGGCAGGCCTGATACAGGGCGACTGGAAGCAGGGAAGGCAGCAGATATCATTCTCATTGATCTAAAAGATGTAGCCTATGCGGGTTCCCACGACCCTTTGGTTTCCATAGTTTGCTGCGGGAATCATAGCTTTGTTGATACAACAATCGTCAACGGAAAAGTTGTTGTTCGCAAGGGACAACTTCTAACACAGGACGCAGAAGAAATTCGAAAAAAGGCTCATCAAGTAGCCTGCGAAATCGTCCAAAAGGAGCGCAGCTTGAAGAGTTTTTAGCGGGCCAGCATTAGTTAAGCCTGTAAGGATTTGATCTGTTGCTTTAACTTACTTCGAGGGCGATTTGTTTAATACTCATGGCTGGCTATTATACACTATTGCATTTGTCGGAAGAATAAATTCTAGCCCTCTCATAACTGGGAGGGCTACTGGCAGTTAACAAACGAAATACTAATTTCCCATCCTTAGGCTAGTCCTTTCTTGCTATGAAAATATGAGTTTTCATCCCTAAGTTTTATGCTGCATTCTTTTATAGTCTTTTCACAATGCTCTCTAATTCTTAGGGTATGGGAATAAGCCATATACCCCTTATGTTCAGAAGAAAATCACAGAATTATTAGTAAAATTCTGTGATTTTTTCTATAATTATCAGCTTAAATATGGTAATATATTGTAATGATAAGAAGATGTAAGGCGAGTTTTAGCAAAATGGATTAGGGGCAAGTCTCTTAGGATAAACAATATATAATGTTTTTTGCGCTAAAAAGAGTTCTGAGTGGAGGGGGTTATTTGACAAGATTACAGAGAAAGTACAGTAATACAGGATGCTACCATATAATGCTTCGGGGTAACGAAAAAAAGAATATATTTCTTGATGATGAAGATCGACAAAAGTTCATTAATGTCATGGATAAGAAAAATTCTCAAGCGGAACTGTCGTTATATGCTTATTGTCTGATGAGTAATCATGTTCATTTAGTTTTAAAAGACAGAACGAACGAGTTATCCCTGATCATGAAGGGGATTGCCACAAGCTATGCGATGTATTTTAACAAAAAATACTGTCGTGTTGGCCATGTGTTTCAAGATCGTTTTAAAAGTGAAACCGTTGAAGATGAACGTTATTTAATGGCAGTAATTCGATACGTGCACCGTAATCCGCTAAAAGCAAAACTGGTGGAGTCTCCGGAAGGATATAAGTGGAGTAGTTATTGGTGCTACATGAATCCTGATGAGCCCGCTGCAAACCTTGTTGATACTCAGTACATTCTTAATACGATAGCTGTTAATCCCAAATCTGCTGTTCGAGAGTTTAATCGATTTGTTATGGAAAATAACGATGACAAATTCCTGGACATGGATGAAGGCGGTATCCGTACTCTAGAAGATGCGGAATTATATTTGAATAACTATCTTCAGAAAAATTGGCCGGAATTCAGCAGGAAGGAAATTCGAACTAATAGGAGTTTGAGGAATGAGATAATAGCAGTCCTGCGCAAAAACACGGAGTTGCCTATTGTGGGCATAGCAAAGCTGCTGGCAGTCAATCGAGGGGTTGTTGAGAGAGTAAGGCCAGAATATTATTAGCTGTTTAATATAGAGAAAATCCCTATGGTAAATCAGTACTCTAAAATATTTGAGTGCTGTTTTTTGTTTGGAAAATTATAATTTGGACATTGGTTAGTGTAAAGTGAAACGCAGTTAATCGATGATATCGCATTCCATTAAAGAAAAAATAATACTTTTGATTGTAGTAATAATCCTCGGTGTAATATTAACTATTTTTTTTCTGGATTGATGTGTCCCAAGAGATTACAAGATCTATTGTCTGTATGGGGAGTTTTTTGCTAATAAGATGACAAACTCAAAAAAGCTTAAAGAGTTATTCAAATATAATTCTGCATCTTCTAGTTAGTTGCAAATATTTTCTTTAATACCTATCGGTGTTAGATTAGGTTTGTCTGGTTATAACCAAATGTCTATACGTGTTAAAAGGACCGTCCCCCTAACACGTTATCTGGCACGGAAATTGCATAATAAATTGGTGTTAGTAAGGCCAAAGGAATTTTTTAGGGGGAGATAAAAAGTTCAACAATAAAACAAGAAATTGTTTTTAATACCGTATTAAAATCCTAGTTTTATTGCACAATACTTAAAAAAGAGGAGAGGTACACTAATGTCAGACAAAATTAAATGGACTAAGAATACTATGCTTAAGAAAAACGGAACGGGTTCTTCGACTGAGCTCTTTAATAAAGACGCTATTGAAAAGGCCATCAATTTTCACAGAACGTTTCCCGATTATCAACCTACCCCACTTCGCCAACTGGATAAGTTAGCTAAAAATTTAGGTGTTGGTGGAATCTATGTCAAAGATGAGTCCTATCGCTTTGGACTAAATGCTTTTAAAGCCTTAGGCGGTTCGTATGCTATTGGCAGATACCTGGCCCAGAGGCTTAACAAAGACATTAGTGAGCTGCCTTTTGAAGTGCTAACATCTAAAGAAGTTAAAGAGAAGTTAGGGGATATTACCTTCGCCACAACAACTGACGGAAATCATGGCCGGGGAATTGCTTGGACCGCTCGGCAACTTCGCCAAAAATCCGTCGTCTATATGCCGAAAGGATCTTCTCAATACCGATTAGAAAGAATTCGATCCGAAGGCGCGGAAGCAGAGATTACAGATATGAATTATGATGATGCTGTACGGATGACGGCAGCTGAAGCAGAGAAGCATGGTTGGGTAGTCGTTCAGGATACCTCCTGGGAAGGCTATGAGGAAATCCCAAGTTGGATTATGCAAGGGTATGGGACAATGTCCGCGGAGGCCCTGGAACAGCTTAATGACTGTGGTATCGATAAGCCAACCCATATTTTTATTCAGGCAGGAGTAGGTGCTCTTGCCGGGTCTGTACAAGGATATTTTGCTTCGCTATTTAAAGAAGATCGCCCGATAACCGGGATAGTTGAAGCTGATCAGGCGGATTGTTTATATAAATCGGCTCTTGCTGCCGATGGCAAACCACGGGTAGTTGGCGGTGAGATGGCTACGGTTATGGCAGGACTTGCCTGCGGAGAACCGAATTTAATCGGTTGGAATATTTTAAGGGATTACAGTGATGTTTTTGTTTCTTGCCCGGATTGGGTAGCTGCCAAAGGAATGCGTGTGTTAGCTAATCCCTTGCTCGGGGATCCGAAAGTTATCTCAGGTGAATCCGGTGCCGTAACGACAGGATTAATAAGTACAATTATGATTGATGATGCCTTCAAAGAAGCACGTGAAGCCCTTCAACTTAACGAATCATCTCAGATTTTAGTATTTAACACGGAGGGTAATACGGATCCCTTTAAATATCGCAGTATTGTTTGGGATGGTGAATTGCCATCAGCAGGACGTTAATATGTTCTGTACATGATATGATAAGAAGGAAGCACAAATCTTTCAAGATAAGGTGCTTCCTTTCCGTTTTTATTAGTATCAACTTTGAAAATCAGGCATTTTCGAGTGCGGATATAGATTGTTGCTCTTCTTTATACTTTTTAGGCCGGATTGAGTAGGAAGTAAAGGAATATACGGAGAATACAGTATATGAAGTATGCTAAAGCTAATTATATGAGGTGTAATAAAGCATGTTGTATTACTTACGCAATATTAAGAGCACAGTTCAGCAAACGGCAGACGCCATTGCTGCAGCGCTAAAGATTGAAGTTGAAATTGCTGACGCTGACTTAGTAAGGGTCGCCGGTACGGGTAAATATAAAAGTCAATGCGGCTGCCCGATGGATGATGGTTTTGTTTATCGGCATGTTTTAAAAACTGGGGAGCCCGTGATCATTGACAACCCGGGCTTTAATGAGCTATGTCACCCTTGTCCATGTAAAGGGAATTGTATGGAGTACGCTGAAGTAGCTATCCCCATACGCAGTGATGATGAGATTATCGGGGTCATCGGCTTAGTAAGCTTTGACGAAGAGCAAACTAAGCGGCTTATGGACAACAAGCAATCGTTATTGCTGTTCTTGGAGAAGATGGCAGATCTTTTAGTGGGAAAAGCAAGTGAAATCCAACAAAACCATGATCGGGATATTTTAACCAGCCAACTAGTCACAGTCCTCAATTTGTTGCATGATGGGATTTTGTTAGTAAATGACCAGCAACAAATAACCCATTATAATACCTTAGCTGCCAAACTATTAGACATAGATGAGCAAGAAGAGCAGGCGTTATATCACTTGTTGGAAAATAAAAAACTCTGGCAGGCAGTTGAACGGGGTGAAACCTTTTCGGGAAATATCCAGGGAAAAAGGGTCGCAACCCAGTTATACTGCGACGTCGTACCCATCAAAAAAGATGGGGTTATTGAAGGTGCGGTTATAACTCTCAGGGATATTCAGCAGATTAAGAAGCTGGTCAAAGCGGCTACGGTTAATGAAATAGAAACTCATTTCTCCCAGATCGTAGGGAACTCGAGAAAAATGAAAGAATTAAAGGCCATGGCTTTACATGTGGCACCAAGTAAGGCTACCCTCCTAATTCAGGGGGAAAGCGGAACCGGGAAAGAGCTGCTGGCACGTGCCATCCATCAAAGTAGTAAACGTAAAGGACATGCCTTTATCGCCATCAATTGTGGTGCCATTCCGGAAAACCTCCTGGAAAGCGAGTTGTTTGGATATGAGGAAGGATCCTTTACCGGGGCTAAACGGGGTGGAAAAATCGGTAAATTTGAGCTGGCCCATAATGGTACTCTTTTTTTAGATGAGATTGGGGACATGCCCCTTCACCTACAGGTAAAGATCCTAAGAGTTCTCCAAGAGAGAAGGGTAGAACGAATCGGCAGTTCTCGCTCGATACCCGTAGATGTACGTGTCATTGCTGCGACTCACAGAGATTTAGATAACATGGTTAAAACCGGTGAATTCAGAGAAGACCTTTATTATCGACTAAATGTTATTCCCTTGACGATTCCCCCCTTACGTGAACGGTTAGAAGATGTTCCGATTCTGACCCAATTCTATTTAGATTATTATTCAGTAGTAACGGATAGGTCAGTAAGTGGAATTACTCCTGAAGCTATCGAGATTTTGTCTCACTATACTTGGCCGGGAAATGTTCGCGAGCTGGGTAACGTGATCGAGTACTGTGTCACAATGGTTGCAGGGGGTATGATTACCGCAGATACGATGCCTAAGAGGATAAGGACCGAAAACAAAGCGGAAATCAAAGATTTATCTCTCAACCTTAAAGCTCTGGAGAGGGAAACAATTATGCGAGCCTTAACCCTCGTTAATATTGATGGGCATAAGGAAGACGCAGCAAAGTTGTTGGGAATTAGTAGAGCCTCCCTTTACCGTAAGATTAAGGAATATGAGATTGAAGAGAACAAGACTTTTACCTAAAAAGGCAACAAATCTATGTTTCAAAGCTAGATTTCCGTCTCAAAATGAGACATAATCCGAAGATTGTCGAATTCAGGGCTTCTTAGAGGTTTTTACATTTTTACTTTACAAATTACCGTCTCAAATTGAGATTGGAAAGCGTGATAAAACTTCTTAAGCTGGGGAAAGATAGTCCTTGAATAAAAGATTCAACAATTTCTTTCCGAGCTTTTGGGCTGATAGGAACAATCTTACGAAGGAGGTTGAGCCCTAACTGAACTTCAGATTAAAATTATCAAGAAAAGCCTTTTCAAACTAAGTTGGCATGGTTCTTGCTATATTTAACTGTGTAAGTTTAAAAGTCCAGCTTTAAAAAAGTGATCAATTTACTTGACTTCAAGAGTATTGAAAGGGGATTATGTAAAAAATGGAATTTGCAAAAGTTCTTGAATTGGCCAAAAAATATGAGCCAGAAATGAGCCGGTTTTTAAGAGATCTTATCGCTATCCCAGGAGAAAGCTGTGATGAGAAGGGAACAGTACTTCGCATCAAAGAAGAAATGGAAAAGGTCGGCTTTGATAAAGTTGAGATTGATCCTCAGGGAAACGTTCTCGGTTATATTGGTCATGGCAAACATTTAATTGCTATGGATGCACATATTGACACTGTTGGTGTAGGGAACCTGGAAAACTGGAAGTATGATCCTTATCAAGGGTTTGAAGATGATGAGATCATTATCGGACGAGGCGCATCAGACCAAATCGGTGGTATGGCTTCAATGGTTTATGCCGGTAAGATTATTAAAGATCTTGGTTTAGAAGATGATTATACCATGGTTGTTGTTGGTTCCGTACAGGAAGAAGACTGTGATGGTTTGTGCTGGCAGTACATTATCAATGAAGACAAGGTTGTACCTGAATTTGTTGTAATTACCGAACCAACTGATGGCAAGATCTATCGCGGACATCGCGGACGTATGGAAATTAAAGTAATGACTAAAGGTGTTAGTTGTCATGGTTCAGCTCCAGAGCGTGGCGACAATGCAATTTATAAAATGGCTCCGATTCTCCAAGAATTACGCAGCTTACATGAAAACCTCATGGATCACCCCTTCCTTGGTAAAGGCAGCTTAACTGTTTCGGAGATCTTCCATACTTCTCCTTCACGTTGTGCAGTTGCCGATAGCTGCTGGATTTCCGTTGACCGTCGCTTAACAGCCGGAGAGACTTGGGAATATGCAGTTCAACAAATTAAGAACCTTCCTTCAGTCAAAGCTGCCAATGCAGAAGTAACCATGTATCAGTATGACAGACCTTCTTATACCAACCTGGTTTACCCAACAGAATGCTATTTCCCAACCTGGCTTATTGAAGAAGGACATCCTGTTACCAGTACTCTTACAGATGCTTACAAAGGATTATTCGGTAAGGATCCAGTTGTCGATAAATGGACCTTCTCTACAAATGGTGTTTCGATCATGGGACGTTATGGAATTCCTTGCATTGGTTTTGGACCGGGACACGAAGACCAAGCCCATGCTCCAAACGAGCGAACCTGGAAAAAGGAACTTGTTGATTGTGCAGCTATGTATGCAGCTATTCCGAGCATTTATATTAAGGAATATGCTGACAAGATGCCTAAGGATACTGAGAACCTTGTGGGGATTAAGAAGTAGATTTTTTAGTGTGGGGCAAAGGCGACATTACTCCATTCGCACACGTTTCGTCGCTACTTCGGTCAGCGCTGAAGCTAAAACATCTAAACCCTTGTGCTTTCTGCATGTGCGCCGCTCCTTGCCAATCCACACTGCAGGAGTATGCGTAATGAGTTGCAGTGTGGCGATAAGCTCATCCGCTTATCGTCATGGCACCGCGGCATCAGTCCATCCATGGACTAGTCCCACGACGTTTCTACACGCTTCAGCACTAACCTCCGCTTACGCGACTACACTAAAGTGCTCATTCTGTAAAGTCGCCTTTGCTGCAAGCTCGGGTGGGCTGGGAACGACGAAGGCTTTGTCGCGGTTCGGCGTTGACCTTCGGTAAACGCTGCTGCGCTCCAATTGTGTCGACCTTTGGTCGACAAGAATGTGTAGCTAAAAGGTTTTAACGATTTTGTAGTCTTAGGACTACTGAAAATATAGCAAACAAACATTTAGGAGGAATAATAAATGAATACAGTTTTCAGAGGAAGACATTTTATTAACTTAGAGGACTTTACTAAAGAAGAATTAGATACAATGCTGGATGTTTCTTTAGATCTTAAGAGAAAATTTGCTATGGGCGAAGATACAGATTACCTTCATAACAAAACAGGATTCTTAATGTTCTTCGAACAATCTACTCGTACCAGAAACTCCATGGAAGCCGGTATGGCTCAATTGGGTGGTCATGCAGGATTCTTGGATTCCAGCAGCATGCAAATCGCTCATGGTGAGACAGCTAAGGATACAGCTATTATTCTTTCCCGCTTTGGTCACATGATTGCTTGCCGTTATTGCAACTGGGGCAGAGGAAATCAATACTTAACTGAGATGGCTAAATGGTCCTCAGTTCCGGTTATGAACTTACAAGACGATCTTTATCACCCATTCCAAGGTTTAGCAGATTTGCTAACCATTAAAGAGAAACATCAAGACTTACGTCGCAAAAAGATTTCTATCATCTGGGCATATGCTGAGAGTCATAAGAAACCGATTTCCGTGCCTGTAACTCAAGTTCTGCTCTTCCCTCGTTATGGTATGGATGTATGGCTCGCGTATCCAAAAGGTTGGGAACTTCCTGAGTGGGTTATTGAGCAAGCCAGAGCAAATGCTGAAAAGCATGGCGGTACTTTAACAATTACTCATGATGAGGCTGAAGCTTATAAGGATGCTGATATCGTTATTCCTAAGAGCTGGGGCAACTGGGTTACTGACCAAACAGGTGCTACTGTTACCGGTGCCACTGCTGTTATTGATGATGCTCTCATTTCCAATAAGAGCTGGAAGTGCACTGAAGCTAAAATGGCTACTGCCAGCAAAGATGTTATGTATATGCATGCCTTACCTGCTGACCGTAACAATGAAGTTGAAGACTCAGTTATTGATGGACCACATTCTATCGCTTATGATGCTGCAGAAAACCGTTTGCATACAGCTAAAGCTGTTATGACATTATTGGTAGGTGGAAAATAATTGTGAGTACATTAGCTGTTGTAGCAATTGGTGGGAATTCTCTGATTCGTGATAACGCACATGCGACCGTTGAAGATCAATATGAGGCAGTGGTAGAAACTGCCAAACATATTGTCGGTATGATCGAGCAGGGCTATGAAGTGATTGTTACTCATGGCAATGGTCCACAAGTCGGGTTTATTCTAAGAAGATCTGAAATTGCTAAGGATGTTGCAGCAATGCATCAGGTACCACTGGTCAGCTGTGGGGCAGACACCCAAGGAGCTATTGGTTATCAAATCCAACAAGCATTGGATAATGAGTTCAAAAAGAGGGGTATGGACAAGACGGCTGTCACAGTTGTGACTCAAGTTGTTGTCTCAGAGAATGACCCTGCTTTTCAGAAACCCACTAAACCCATTGGATCTTTCTATACAAAAGAACAAACTGAAGAGATTCAGAAAAATAATCCATCGTGGGTTATGATTGAAGATGCCGGCAGAGGTTATCGCCGTATGGTTGCCTCTCCTCGTCCTCAAGAAATCGTAGAGAAAAATGTTATCAATAAACTGGTACGAGATGGCTATTGTGTCATCAGCGTTGGCGGTGGCGGAATCCCCGTAGTTAAACGTGCAGACGGTTTGCTTCAAGGGGTGGATGCCGTTATTGATAAAGATTTTGCTACCAGTCTTTTGGCTGCAGATATTAAAGCTGACGTTTTAATAATTTCCACAGGTGTACCGACAGTTTATTTAAACTATGGCAAGCCTGACGAAAAAGCCTTAGACAAGGTGACCTTAGCGGAACTTAAGCAGTATGTGACTGAGAATCATTTTGCACCGGGAAGCATGCTGCCCAAAATCCAAGCTGTCATTAGCTTTTTAGAAAACGGCGGGAAAGAAGCGATTATTACTAATCCTGAATCCTTAGAAGAAGCTATTGCCGGCAAAACCGGAACCCATATTTATCCCTAATTGATTAGGTATGAATCGAGTATTCCCATTGTAATAGTTACTGTGAGCTTGGGATGGAGAGGAGTTAGCTTCATCTCCATCCCAAGTGTGATTTAAGAGTAGTATGAAAAAGTTAGATTTAAATTGGAGATCAGAATTACTTGAGTTTGTATAATCTTCATTTGAACCCTTATCAAGAAGAAGCATGAGACCTTCAATTATGTGTAGATATATATAAGTGGTCAGAGGCCTGAGGGCTGAAAGGTTCATCCAAAAGAATCTGACTTGTAATACGACAGATAGATTCTTCAGATTATCAACTGAGGAAGTTTCCATAATGTTTGTGCCCCCGAGATGAGGAGATTTCCCTTAAGGAGAAATGAACATGGGTATAGTATTAAACGGTGGAACTATTGTTACGGCTGCAGACCAGTATCAAGCAGACGTCCGCATTGAAGGCGAGAGAATTGTGGCTATTGGCTGCGATATCAAGCAACCTGGTGACCAGGCAATAGATGTGGATGGCTGCTTTTTATTTCCGGGTGGAATTGACCCCCATACTCACTTCGACCTCCCCATGGGAGATTTTTCAACCTCAGATGATTTCTTTTCGGGTACTAAAGCAGCAATTTTAGGTGGAACAACAACCATTCTTGACTTTGCAACTCAGTTCAAAGGTGAAACTCTAAAAGAGGGACTGGCGAACTGGCACATAAAAGCGAACGGTAAGAGTTATGTAGACTATGGTTTTCATATGGCAATCACGGATTGGAATGAAGCCATTGCTAACGAAATGAAAGTCTTGATTGAAGAAGACGGAGTATCTTCCTTCAAGCTTTACATGGCTTATAAGAACAGTTTGCAAGTGGACGATCAGGCACTTTTACAAGCTTTGCGTCAAGCAGGGGAATCCGGCGGGCTGGTTTGTGTACACTGTGAGAATGGTGATATAGTGTATGACTTAGTTCATGAACATCTAAAACAGGGAAAAACCACCCCGAAATATCATCCCTTATCCCGTCCTCCGGAAGTAGAAGAGGAGGCAACTCAAAGAGCCATTACCCTCGCTCAGATAGCAGGGGCACCTCTCTATGTTGTCCATTTATCCTGCAGCGGAGCTCTTCAAGCAGTGACCAATGCAAAACTAAAGGGACTGGAGATTTACGCAGAAACCTGTCCCCAATATCTCTTGTTAAATGACAGCTATTATAATGCTGAAGGATTTAACGGAGCTAAATATGTGATATCACCGCCTTTGCGCCCAATTCAGCATCAGGAAATATTGTGGTCCGGCTTAAACACCGGAGTCTTAGATGTTGTTGCTACGGATCATTGCGCGTTTAATTATAAAGGACAAAAAGATAAAGGTATTAATGACTTCAGCAAAATTCCCAATGGGGCTGCTGGGGTAGAAACCCGCCTGGGATTAATCTATACTCACGGCGTTTTGTCGGGAAAATTAACAATAAATGATTTCGTGGCTTTAACCTCTACAAATGCAGCTAAGCTGTTCGGATTGTTCCCCCGTAAAGGAACCATTGCTCCCGGAAGTGATGCTGATATAGTGGTTTGGGATCCGCGCCAATCAACGGTCATAAAAGCTGAAGAGTTACATCAGCAGGTAGACTATACTCCTTACGAAGGTTTCAAGCGGTCTGGTCAAGCGATTCACGTATTCTTACGGGGTAAGCAGGTTGTCCAGGATGGTCAGCTAAAGGAGGATAAACCTGCGGGGATATACTTATCCCGAAAGCCATTCCTCAAGAGAAAGGTCGGGTAACAATGTATACGATTGATATTAACGGCGCAGTTCATAATGTGCAAGAGGATAAGAATCTCCTGGATTTCTTGCGTGACGAGGTTCAAGTAACTTCTCTTAAAAACGGTTGTGGAGAAGGTGCTTGTGGTGCTTGTATGCTCTTAGTCGACGGAAAGGCAATGAGAGCTTGTATTCTCACTGTTGCCAAAGCATCCGGGAAAAAACTTTTAACCGTCGAAGGGCTGTCAGAGCGAGAAAAGGAGGCCTATACTTGGGCCTTTGCCGAAGCCGGCGCAGTACAATGCGGCTTTTGTATCCCCGGAATGATTATTAGTGCTAAAGCTTTAATTGATAAGAATCCTAATCCCACTGCTCAAGAGATAAAGCAGAGTATTCGTGGGAATATATGTCGCTGCACAGGGTATATCAAGATAGAATTGGGGATATCATTAGCAGCGCAAGTCCTCAGAGGGGAAATACATCCGAAGTCACTTCAGGCCAGTGCAGGAATTGGAACGAGTATTCAAAGAGTTGATGCTCGTGAAAAAGCAATGGGAACCGGACAATATGTGGATGATATGCATGTAGAAAATATGCTCCAGGCAGCAGTTTTAAGAACCAAATACCCTAGAGCAATTGTCAAAGCCATTGATATTTCTGCAGCCCTTGCCTATCCTGGGGTTGAAGCCGTCTTAACAGCAGAAGACATTCCGGCGGATCGCAACCATGGTCACATTTTCCATGATTGGCCGACTCTGGTTTCCATCGGCCAAGAAACCAGGTATATCGGCGATGCCATTGCTTTAGTCGCTGCTCAAACCAAAAAACAAGCCAGAGAAGCTGTGGCTTTAATTAAAGTGGATTATGAAGAGTTGAAACCAATCCTAAGTCCTGATGAAGCCCTCGCCGAGGGAGCTCCTCGTATTCACGAGAAAGGAAATCTGTTAAGCACAACCAAGATTAAGCGAGGGAATACCGAAGAAGCCCTAGCCAAATCAGCCTTTGTGGTTACCAATCATTTCTCAACTCCTCCTACTGAACATGCTTTTATGGAACCTGAAAGTGCCTTAGCTATCCCTCAAGAGGATGGGGGAATTACAGTTTATGTGGGAGATCAAAGTGTTTATGATGATCAACATGGAATTATGGCGATGCTGGGTCTGCCCGCGGAAAAAGTACGGATAATCAGCAAACTGGTTGGCGGCGGTTTCGGTGGGAAAGAGGATCTAAGTGTCCAGCACCATGCGGCATTGCTGGCAGTGAAAACCCAAAAACCTGTAAAGCTTACCTTTACTCGCCAAGAAAGCATCTTAGTTCATCCCAAACGGCATGCCATGGAATTAGAGGTTACCACAGGCTGTGATGAGAATGGAAAACTGACGGCTATGGTAGCTAAGATTGTTGCGGATACCGGAGCTTATGCTTCATTAGGAACAGCGGTTCTCCAGCGTGCTTGTACTCATGCCAGCGGCCCTTATCAAATAGATAATGTCGATATTACCGGCTTATGCGTCTATACCAATAATCCCCCCGCCGGTGCCTTTAGAGGATTCGGTGTTCCGCAGTCTGCCTTTGCTTCTGAAACACATATGGATCTTTTAGCTGAAAAAGTCGGGATTTCTCCTTGGGAAATTCGCTATCTTAATGCATTGGAACCGGGGATGGTTAATTCCACGGGTCAGATCACAGATGAAGGAACCGCTATTAAGGAAACACTTCGTGCGGTTCGTGAAGTCTACGAAGCACATCCTCACGCGGCAGGTATTGCCTGCTCTATGAAAAATACCGGTATTGGAGTAGGACTGCCGGATACCGGCCGGGTAAAACTGAAAATTATTAATGGCAAAGTTGTCGTCCTGACAAGTGCTGCCTGCATCGGGCAGGGCTTTGCTACTATTGCAACTCAGATCGTCCATGAAGCAACGGGACTGCCTTTAGAAAAAATTGAAGTTGGAGCTCCTGATACAGGCTTAACCCCTAACTCCGGTACGACAACAGCATCACGTCAGACTATGTTCAGCGGCGAAGCCGTACGTCAAGCGTCTTTAAAAATGCAGCAAGCAATGCATGCCTCCACTCTTGAGAAATTAGAAGGTCAAGAGTTCTATGGCGAATACTTTGGAAAAACCGATCCCATGGATTCGGATAAGCCCAACCCGATCAGTCACGTGGCCTATAGTTATGCAACTCAGGTAGTTTTACTGAATGAACAGGGAATGGTGGAAAAAGTTATAGCTGCTCATGATGTTGGAAGGGCTATCAACCCTAAAGCAATAGAAGGTCAGATTGAAGGCGGAGTATGCATGGGTTTAGGATACGCACTGCGTGAAGATTTCCCTCTGCTAAATGGAGTCCCCACTGCTAAGTATGCCAAGTTAGGATTGTTGCGCTCAACGGAAATGCCTGATGTGGAGTCCGTGATTATTGAAAAGAACTCATCCCCCTTAGCTTATGGGGCTAAAGGAGTAGGAGAAATCGCTTCAATTCCGACGGCACCGGCTGTAGCGTCGGCTTACTACAAATTTGATGGCAAGCTGCGTTGCGCTTTGCCTTTACGAGAAACTCCTTATAATAAGAAATAATGGTTAAGGAGAAAACATGAGTAGTTCGAGTTTAACCGCCGGTTCCGCCATGGGGAGCGGCAGCCTATGGAATATGACCGGTAAATCCCCTGTGACTACATTCATCGGGGCTGGCGGAAAAACAACCTGTGTCCGATCCATGACTCACGAAATCCTATCCATGGGTTTACAAGTTGTAGCGACGACAACAACAAAAGTTTATCCTGAGAATCAAATGAGTGCCTGGAAGAGTCCCGACCCTCCTCCTAAAGGAAAGGGCACTTGGTTCTGGTATGATAGAGCTGAAGAGGAGAGCGGAAAGTGGGTTGGACCTTCACTCAAAGCCGTTGACGAGGCTATCGCTGAGGGTCTTCTGACATCGGAGCACCAAAGCAACCAGGCAGAGGTGCAGTGTGGGAGTGAAGGTTTAATTAAACCTTATTGGGTGATAGAGGGAGACGGGGCTCGAGAACGCAATTTAAAGTGTTGGGAGACCTACGAACCGCAAATTCCTAAGCACACGGATTGTGCAGTTTTAGTGTTAGATCGTGGGTTATGGGGAAAGGTTCTGCAGGCCGACCAAGTTCATAGACCTCATCTCTGTCAGGATCTTCTGGGACGGGTCTGGAACGCAGAGAGTGCTTGGAGCTATTTTCTTATGTCTCCTGTGTTTGCTCCTCAATATAGGCTAATGCCTTGGGTTATACTTTTTAATGGACCAGGGAAGAATATTAAAAATAAGCAAGTAATAGATCCAATGGATCCCTTGGATCTATTACTTGCCCTCAAATATCGATGGGCAGAAATGCAACAGAATCTTGAATGTGTAGAAATGCGGCCGCGTAATTTGCGTTTAGCCGCAGGGGATGCCAAAGAGGGGGATTTACGATGGTTCGATTTGTGGTAATGGCTGCCGGTTTAGCCAGCCGAATGGGGAAAGACAAGCTGGCCCTCCCCTGGAAGAATACCACAGTACTGGGGCATGTATTGGATACAGTCCTGGCGGCTGTCAATAATCAAGCAAGTGCTTTGGCGTCCACGCTGGAGATTCAGGTAGTCGCGCGGCAGCCTATTGAGAAATATGTTTCAGAAGATAGCATGAATGAGTTTTATAAGCACAGTGGGGTTTGGCATTTTGCTCCCAACCCCAGACCTCTGGCCGACACCATTAAGATAGGGTTACAAGATCTGAACAGTGAGGTTCACAGTTACGCCTTCTTACCCGGTGATCAGGTGGGCGTTACTGCTCAGATGTTGTCTGCCTGCTTAGCAGAGGTTATTAAGCATCCTCCCGACTTTCTTGTACCAATGACTGGGGAAACAGCTGGATCCCCCGTCTTTTTCCATAAGCGGTATGTTCCAGAGCTGTTGGCACTTCAAGGGGAGCAAGGGGGCAGAGTGGTTTTAAATCGTTATGGAGATCGATGGCGGAAGTTTCCAGTTGAAGAAAGCTTTTTTTATGATGTTGATACACCTGAGCAATACCAAGCTTTATTTAGCCAAACATAATGGTTTTTTAGGATAAGGAGAAATATGTCATGAACAGTAAACTGGTGATGAATGGACCGGTAGTTTTAATTCGTGGAGCAGGAGAACAAGCTTCCGGAGTAGGTTGGGCTTTGGCCAAAGCGGGGTTTCGAGTGGTAATGACAGAAGTTGCTAAGCCCCTAATGGTTCGCTGGCCAGTCTGTTTTGGGACTGCTGTGGAAGAAGGTCGATGGCAGGTTGAAGGGATTACGGCTTGCCGCGTAGATTTGCCCGCTACAGATTGTGAAACTGCTTGGAAAGCAGGAGAGATTCCAATTTTAGTCGATCCTGATTTAGAGATGTTACCGGTGCTTAAACCACAGATATTGGTTGACGCTATCATGGCCAAGCAAAACTTAGGGACAAAGCGGAATATGGCCCCAATGACCATCGGTTTGGGACCAGGTTTTACTGCCGGTGAAGACGTAGACCTTGTCATAGAAACTAATCGGGGACATAATCTGGGCAGGATTATTTATGCTGGACCGGCCCAGCCCAATACAGGTATTCCTGGAGAAGTTAAGGGTATTTCAAAAGACCGTGTGGTTTATTCAACTATTACCGGGATTTTCAGAGCGAAGCGCGAAATTGGAGAACAGGTTTTGGCAGGAGATTGTTTAGGTGAAATTGAGGACGGCATACAGACTGCCAAGGTCTTTACCTTGATTGATGGGGTTTTAAGAGGCTTATTAAGGACAAATACGCAAATCTCAGCAAACATTAAAGTTGGGGATATCGATCCTCGTGGGCGGGAAGAGTTTTGTTGGACGATTTCAGAAAAAGCACGGGCCATTGGTGCAGCAGTTTTAGTAAGCATCATGGAATCCGGTTTAATTAGATTAACCATTGATGAATAGAAGGTTCCCTGGGTGGCTTGTCATTATGATGGCTCAACAACTGCAACTATTGAGACTTATTTAATACAGGCCCCCTTGGTGAACTATGGATATTATGTAAAATAATTTTTTGGGTAAGAAAAGAAGGATATTTCATATTGATATCGAATTTGTATATTATAGAATGAATTCACTTTATTTTGATTCAAATCCAATGGTTTTTGTTACCCGCTGAGTCTTAACTGATTTAAGAGTCCTAGTATAATTGAATACTGTTTCTTTTACTCATATATCCCTGATAATTGGATCGGGGGTTTCTACGAGGCAACCGTAATTGCTTCTCTATGAGCCAGAGATGGTTCATAGAATCCAGCAATAGAGGTTGTTTTTTTGTGCGCCCAAAAATAAACAGAAAATTGAAATATCCAAAGAACGGGACTCTTAGAATGATAATAGGGGTGAGAAAATGAAGTATTTCCAACCGCAGAGCGTAGACGAGGCTTTAGAAATTGCTCACACATCGGAGGCAACTTTCTTAGCCGGAGGAACAGATCTTGTACTTCATATGCGTACGGGAAAAGTCCAGCCCTTAGGTTTGATAGACCTGGGCAAGATTTCAGTACTGCGAGAAATAAAGGAAATTGAGGGATCTTTGGAGATCGGAAGTATGGCAACCTTTGCTGAATTGGGGAAAAGTGAGCTTGTTTTTCGGAAGGCCCATGCCCTTTGGCAGGCATGTCAAACAATGGGTTCTCCGCAAATACGCAATCAAGCAACTATAGGCGGAAACCTGGGTAATTGTTCCCCGGCAGCGGATGGTTTGCCGGCCCTCTTGGCCTTAGGAGCGGAGGTTTGTCTAAGTACAAAGGCAGGAAATGAGATTTTACCCTTAGAGTCTCTTCTGAGCCGGACACCTCTGCTGGAGCAGGGAGCTCTTATCAGAGGATTTCACATTCCCATGAATGGACAGAAAAGCGGGTTCGCTAAGTTAGGCAGACGGAAAGCTCTGGCTATTGCACGTCTCAGTGTTGCTGTCTCAGTACAATTGAATGGAAGTCGAACAGATAATGTTCGTGTTGCTTTGGGGGCAGTTGGCAGACGCGCTTTCTTAAGTGAAGCGCTGGGTCAAGAATTAAGTGGACAAGAATTGAATAATGAATTGCTGGAAAAAGGTGTTATAGAAGTTCAGCGGATTGTGCGAGAGGCTTTAGGAACTCGAGCCTCCGCGCCCTATAAACGAGTAGCAGTAGCCGGAGTCTTTCGTGAGGCTTTGACATCCATCATTCCTGAGGGGGGACAATAGTATGATAGAGATTAAACTTGTCGTCAATGAAAAGCCATATACCTTGAACGTAGAACCAAGTGAACGTCTCATTGATGCTTTGCGCAACCGTTTAGGGCTCCTGGGAACTAAGGAAGGGTGTGGCGAAGGAGAATGTGGGGCCTGCACCATTATCATGGACGGAAAAACTGTCAACTCCTGTCTTGTCTTGGCTGCTCAAGCCAATGGGAGTGTGCTTACAACCATTGAAGGAGTAGGGAATCGTCGTTCTCCCCATCCGGTACAAAAGGCTTTTGTAGAAGTTGGAGCGGTTCAATGTGGCTTTTGTACTCCGGGAATGGTTTTATCCGCTAAGAATTTATTGGATAAGAACTCACACCCCAGTGAAACTGAGATAGGGATTGCCATGTCTGGGAATCTTTGTCGCTGTACTGGTTACGATAAAATTCTACGTGCTGTGAAGATTGCCGCTGAGGAGGGAAAACAATGAAAACTTCAGTGGTTGGATCACGAGTTACCAGAGAAGATGCTTGGGGAAAAGTATTTGGGCAAACAAAATTCCCTGCCGACGTAAATCTGCCGGGTCAACTCTATGCTGTGGTTATCCGCAGTCCCCATCCCCATGCCAGAGTTTTAAGTATTAACAGCGACTATGCATTGGAAATGGCCGGAGTGGTGGCTGTTCTATCCGCAAAAGATGTTCCGCACAATGCTCACGGAGTACTCTTCCGCGACCAACCAGTCTTGGCTGAGTATGTCCGAATGGTAGGAGACCCGGTAGCTGTTGTGGGAGCTGAGACAGAGGAAATTGCCCGAGAAGCCGCTAAGCGTGTACAAGTAGAGTACGAAGTTCTGCCTACTGTCTTTGACCCGGAGGAGGCCATGAAGCCTGATGTCCTGCCTCTTCATCCATCCCTGCGTCCAACGAATGTTCTTTATCACATGCCCATAAGACGGGGATCAATGGAAGAAGGTTGGGCTAAAGCAGATGTTGTGATAGAAAAGGAATACAATACCCAACATGTGGATCATGCTTTTTTACAGCCAGAAGCGGTATTGGCTTATTTAGATGAACGTGGACACCTGGTAGTTCAAACAGCTACTCAATACGCTCATTATGATCGCGGCGAGATTGCTCATGCTTTAGGGCTGCGCTTTAGTCAGGTTCAAGTGAAAACCCTGGCGGTGGGAGGAGCTTTCGGAGGACGTGAAGATATTTCACTCCAGGTCATTGCTGCCTTAATGGCTTGGAAAACCCTTCGACCAGTGAAAATGGAAAATACTCGGGAAGAGTCATTTTATTCCCATTCCAAACGTCACCCCATGCGGATGCAATATAAGACAGGCGCAACAAAAGATGGCAAATTAGTGGCCATGGAAGCCAAGATCGTTGGGGATTCAGGTGCCTATGCTTCCTGGAGTATCAACGTCTTGCGTAAAGCTGCAGTCCACGCAACCGGTCCTTATGTCATTCCTAATGTCTCGATTGATAGTTATGCTGTGTTTACCAATAATCCATTTTCAGGAGCTATGAGAGGTTTTGGGGCAGCCCAAACTGTCTTGGCCTATGAAAGCCAAATGGATCTCCTTGCTAAGGAGATCGGAATTTCTCCTTTAGAGATTCGCTTGCGTAATATCTTCAAAGTCGGAAGTACAACAGCAACCGGACAAGTGTTGACCAGCAGTGTTCCGCTGGATCAGTGCCTGGCAAAAATCACACCTTATCTCCAAAGAGGGGGGGAGTCCGAGTGAAAAAGAGAGGAATCGGTTTAGGGTGTTCCTGGTATGGCACAGGTTATGGGAATGGGTTCCCGGATGTTTCCAGTGCCTTTGTGGAAATTCATGATGACGGTTCGGCCACAGTATTGACAGGGGCCGTTGATGTAGGTCAAGGAAGTAATTCTATCTTTGCGCAAATCGTGGCGGAAGAACTTGGGCTGGAGGCTCAGGATATCTGTGTCTATTCCGGGGATACGGATGCTACTCCGGATTCAGGGACAACGGCAGCGACAAGGCAAACTTATAATACGGGAAATGCTGTTTTAAAGGCCGTTCGCCAAGCAAAATCCTCGTTGCTGGTCTATGCTGCACGAGAGTTTTCTTGCCCAACTCCGGAAGGAATTGAACTTAAAGAGGGATATATCGGGGTTAAAGGGGATCCTTCACGCAGGGTGCCTTTGGCAGACCTGGTTTTTCAAGCTCGTTTACGGGGGGAACGGTTTATTAGTGCCGAAAGTTCCACTGCTCGTTCAACCCCTGTAGACCCGGAGACTGGGCAGGGTGCTCCTTACTGGCCCTATTCCTTTGGCTGTCAGTCTGCCGAAGTTGAAGTTGATACCGAAACCGGGGTGGTTCAAGTCCTTAAAGTCGTCGCAGTTCATGATGTAGGAAAGGCTCTCAATCCTACTCAAGTAGAGGGTCAAATTGCAGGTGGAGTTACCCAAGGGATTGGGTATGCTTTGCTTGAGGAATTAGAATTAGACGAGGGAAAAATTAAGAATCCGGCCTTTTCCAGTTATTTGATTCCCACGGCCTTAGATGTGCCTAATATAGAAGCATTTTTTGTAGAAGATGCAGAGTCCACTGGTCCTTTTGGCGCTAAGGGACTTGGTGAACCTGCAATGCTTCCGACAGTTGCGGCCATCATTAATGCTATTGATGATGCTGTGGGAGTAAGGATTACGTCTATACCAGCGACACCTGAAAAGATTTTAAAAGCGCTAGCTGAAAAAAACGGGGAGGTGAATCGTTAACTTTAACCCAGTAGTCATTATTAGGTCTTAAGCTTAAGTCGCACTTATCCTATGTGATGTCAGTAAGGAAGTATTCAAAACGAAGTTTAATAAAATCAATGAATTTAGCTTAAACTAGAAAAACAAATGAAAAAATTACAATGGGAAAGTTTATTTTAATGGGAGGGCTGTCCATGTCAACCGTTACAAATAAGAAAAATCCACCTTCAGGTAAACCGGAAGGCTTTTTAGAAAAGTTTTTTCATCTCAACGAGTTAGGGACAAATGTTCGTACAGAAGTCATCGCAGGTATAACCACCTTTGTTACCATGGCCTACATTCTATTCGTTAATCCGAATATTTTGAAGGATGCCGGAATGCCAGTGGCTGCCACTTTTGCTGCAACAGCCATTGCTGCCGCAGTCGGTACTTTGATCATGGGTTTGTATGCAAATTATCCGATTGCTTTAGCACCAGGAATGGGGCTTAACGCCTTTTTCACCTACGCAGTAGTTTTGGGAATGGGACTTAGTTGGCAAACAGCACTTGGTGCGGTTTTCATCTCCGGTTTTGTCTTTTTCTTGATGACTGTTACAAAAGTACGAGAATGGATTATCGAAGGTGTACCTGAGGTCTTGAGACTCTCTATTGGGGTAGGTATAGGTTTATTCATTGCTTTTATTGGACTAAAAAATGGCGGACTAATTATTGCGGATCCAGCAACCTTTGTTGCCTTGGGTGATATGAAGTCCCCTGGTGTTCTGGTTACTGTCTTCGGACTAATTGTTACCGGCTGGATGATGGCTAAAAATGTTAAAGGCGGCTTGTTAATCGGAATCGCAGCAACCACCGCATTTAGTATGATCATGGGTGTTTCACCATTTCCGACGGGAATATCCAGCTTTATTGCTACCTCTAATCCTGTAGCCGCTATCGCACCTGTTGCCTTCCAATTGGATATCAGGGGAGCCATAAGCTATGGCTTTATCTCAATCCTCTTTGCTTTTACCTTTGTTGACTTGTTTGATAATATCGGAACTCTACTTGGAGTTTCCCGTAAAGCCGGTCTTTTAGATGAGAACGGAAACCTGCCTCGTGCCGGTAAAGCCCTGATGGCTGATTCTGTGGGAACAATGTTCGGTGCAACCATGGGAACTCCTACAGTAACCTCTTATATTGAAAGTGCCTCCGGGGTTGCCGAAGGTGGAAAAAGTGGTTTAACAGCGGTTGTAGTGGCCTGTCTCTTTGCGGTCTCGTTAATTTTTGCTCCTCTTGTCGGGTTGATTCCTGGACAAGCAACTGCTCCGGTTCTTATTCTAGTGGGTGTTTTAATGATGAGTGAAGTCACTCAAATTAAATTTGATGACTTTACGGAAGCTTTGCCGGCCTTTATGACAATTGTCATGATGCCCTTGACCTTCTCCATCGCTCAAGGTCTGGCCTTTGGATTTATGTCCTATACGATTATTAAACTGATTACCGGAAAACACAAGGATAATAATCCGGTCACATATATTTTGACTCTGTTATTCATCATTCACTTTATTATTGGCGGACATTAATCAAAACTCGATTTTGGAGAGATGCACCATCATCTCTCCAAAATTATGAACAATATGATTACTGCTTTTCATAGATTAGAGAAAAATCTTAATCTATAAGCTAGTAACCTGAGTGGTTGGCGTTTTATGTTCAGCACAGCGCCTTTCACGATACAGGAAAGGATGGGAATGGGATGCGTATTCTCTTTAAAAATGCGAATATTGTTACAATGAATGCTAAGCGCGAGATTCTCCATGGGGATCTGCTTGTTGATGGATCTCAGATTGCAGCAGTTGGGGATGTTATCGAACAACCTGCAGATCAAGTAATTGACCTCAATGGAGATTTATTAATACCAGGGTTAATTCAGACTCATATTCATTTGTGTCAGACTCTCTTTCGAGGACAGGCTGACGATTTAGAACTTTTAGATTGGCTTAAATTGAGAATTTGGCCCCTGGAAGGCGGCCATGATCCGGAATCCTTATATGACTCTGCCTTATTAGGGATTGGAGAATTGTTCCTGGGTGGGACAACGACGATTGTCGACATGGAAACTGTGCATCATACTGAACATGCCTTCGAAGCCATCCTGACCAGTGGCTTAAGAGCTTTGAGCGGGAAGGTAATGATGGATGATTGCAATGGAGATATACCACTTTCTTTGCAAGAAAAGACTGAGGATTCGCTGCAGGAAAGCGTAGATTTATTTGAAAAATATCACGGTAAAGGAAATGGGCGCCTAGAAGTTGCCTTTACTCCTCGCTTTGTTATTTCCTGCACCGATTCATTATTAAAAGAGGTTTCGCAACTTGCCCGCCAAAAGAATGCTTTTGTCCATACACACGCCTCGGAAAACCGTTCGGAAATTGAACTTGTGGAAAGTACTCGAGGCATGAGGAACATTATTTATCTGGACAAGGTGGGATTAACGGGGCCAAAGCTAATCTTAGCTCATTGTATCTGGCTTGATGAGGCAGAAAAGGAGATTCTTGTCCGCACCAAAACAAGAATTTCACATTGCCCGTCTTCAAATCTTAAGCTGGCCTCCGGAATTGCGCCGATTCCGGAACTTATGAGACGTGGGGCAGAGGTTTCCTTAAGCGCCGATGGGGCACCCTGCAACAACAATTTAGACGGATTCCGGGAAATGAGACATGCTGCTTTGATTCAGAAACCCTTACATGGACCGACAGTTATGCCCGCGCGAGAAGTTTTTGAACTGGCTACCTTGGGTGGAGCAAGAGCTATCGGCCACGAACATGATTTAGGAAGTCTGGAAGTCGGCAAAAAAGCTGATTTGGCAGTCGTAAGCTTGCAGGGATTACACACCTGGCCGAATGAACATGTTGATGTTTATTCTCAGTTGGTTTATCAGGCGGTTTCCTCTGATGTTCGCCTGACAATGGTAGACGGCAGAATTGTTATGAAAGATCGCCAATTATTAACAATTGATGTTCCGAAGCTTAAGTTGAGCTCAACCCGCAGTCTGAATCGAGTCATGCAACGGGTCGGACTTGTTTAAACTACCGCTTATTGCTATGTCAATGATCGAAAAGTGTCCCCATAGCCCTGGATGGCCAGAGGGGACACTTCCTATTAAGAAAGCAGATCAAGCATGTAAGTAGGAAGCCTTAATTGATTTGTACGTATTAAAGAAATGAAGCCTTATCATACGTGAATGGAGCATGAGCATATGTCGAGCTTTAAACAAAGAATGGATGAAGCCCGGGGCCTGGTGAAGATTGACATGGTTCTGAGACGAGCAAGGTTAGTTAATGTCTTTTCGGGAGAAATCCACGAAACAGACATTGGAGTCCATCAAGGAGCTTTTGTCGGCATTGGCACCTTTGCAGAAGCAGAAAAAGAGCTGGATTTGTGCGGTAAGTATGTTGTTCCGGGCCTGATAGACGGACATGTCCATATTGAAAGCTCGCATCTCTGTCCGGAGGAGTTCTGCTCAGTTCTACTTTCCCATGGTGTAACTACAGCGGTTGTAGATCCTCATGAAATTGCCAATGTTTTGGGAAGTCGAGGGATTCAATATATCCTGGATAGTGTTAATGGGTTACCCTTTAATACCTTTGTCGCACTTCCCTCATGTGTACCAGCAACAGATTTGGAAACTTCCGGGGCCCACCTCAAAGCTAAGGATCTCTTACAATTCGTCGGACACCCTAAAGTTATAGGTTTAGGAGAAGTTATGGATTACCTGGGAGTTATCGAAGCTAAGCAGGATATGGTGGAAAAGCTAAGTCTTCCTGTATCCTTCTTTGATGGACATGCTCCGGGGATATCTCCCCAGGATCTTAATGCTTATTTTCTAGCCGGAATACATACTGAACATGAATGCTCCACGGTAGAAGAGGCTAAAGAACGTCTGCGACGGGGTTTTCATGTTATGCTGCGAGAGGGGAGTGCAGCCAAGAACCTTTTAGATCTTTTGCCTGCAGTCACGAGCCAAAATTCCGGACAATGTCTTCTTGTCACAGATGACCGACATCCGATGGATCTTCTAAATGAAGGCAGCATCGATCATCTTGTTCGCCTGGCGATTAAGGCAGGAGTAGATCCAATTCAAGTAATCCAGATGGCCACGATCAATGCTGCCCGAGCAATTGGGCTCTCTCGCCTAGGTGCGGTAGCGCCTGGTTATCAAGCGGATTTCCTTGTATTGAATGATTTAAAGAGTTTTGCAATAGAGGAAGTATACTGGCAAGGAACAAAGGTAAGCCCAAAGGGCGAGCGGCCAAAATTTCCACGCTCTGATGCCTCTGGACTTACTGAAAGTGTACATTTAACTGATTGGACACCAGAAAAGCTTAGAGTATTTGCCAATAGCGAATCCAAATCCTTGAACCATGCTCAAGTTCAGGTCATTGGAGTCCAAGATCATTCCCTAGTTACAAGGGCCCTAATACGGGAACTGCCTGTCAAAGATGGAGTGATTATGACTGATTTAACTCAAAAGATTGCCAAATTAGCGGTGCTGGAACGTCATCATGGAACTGGCAATATCGGGCTAGGGTTTGTCGAGGGCTTAGGCCTGACCAAAGGAGCTATTGCTTCAACAGTCGCTCATGATTCGCATAATTTAGTTGTCGTCGGAATGAGTGACGAGGAAATGAACTTAGCCATTAGAACCTGTGTCGAGATGGGTGGCGGTCTTTGTCTAGTCGATAACCATCAGATAATCGGAAAACTCCCTTTGCCAATTGCCGGATTAATGACAGACCTTGATGCCGAAACTGTAGCTCAGAATTTAGCTGAGTTACATAGGTTAGCAGTCGGTCTTGGAATTAATCAAATGGTTGATCCTTTTATGACCCTGGCATTTCTTTCTTTACCTGTCATCCCGGAATTAAAACTTACAGATTTAGGCTTAGTTGACGTAGAACACTTTCGGTTAACTAAAGTGGTATTAGAAAGTTAGTTTTAACTTTTAGATCTGTATTTAAGCCATCTTTAGAATTGGGATGCTCCCCTAATTGGTAGACAGATTAAATAATAAAAATCTGTTACTCAAAGGGGGAGCAGTTCATTTTATATTTAGGAACAAGGGGATCAATATCTGGATCTGAAAAAAATAATAGTAGCCATTGCCTTTGCTTGAAGAAGGAAAAGTTGTCAGTGATCCTTTTCGTAGATTATAATGGTTGGAGAGAAACTATAATATTCTAAATTGTCAAGGGTAGAGTAAAACTTTCTAGGACTAAAGGGAAAAATTTTAAAAAAACATAAATACATAAAGGTTTTTAGTGATATTTGACGAACTTAGTCTATTAGGCCAAAATATATAAGACAAAGACAGACACAAATCTTGGATAGGGTGAATTTTCATGCGGTTGGTAAGTACTCGTTATGTCAAGGAAGGATCGATTTTAGCACGTCCTGTAATTAATTCTTCAGGTAGAATTTTATTGCAGACTGGTATTCGCCTGACTGCTTCGTATATTGAACGTTTAGTAGCCATGGGTTATGATGTTCTTTTTATTCAGGATAATCGATTAGAAGACGTTGAATTTCATATGTCGATTACCGGTCAAACCCGGGAAGTTGCCTATAAAACGATTAAGCATGTCAGCAATTATATAGAGAGTGGTCAAGAAGGGACGTTAGTGGTGGCCGACGTTCGATCAACTATTCAGCAGATGATTAACGACCTGCTCTTTAGTGCAGATATTTTAGGAAATTTGACCGACATGCAAGGGTATGATGATTATACTTTTCACCACTCTATTAATTCAACGATTGTAGGACTTGTCTTAGGGATTGCTTCAGGATATTCAGAACAAAAATTAATTGAGTTTGGCATGGGTATTCTCATGCATGATATTGGGAAAATATTAATCCCCGAACATATCCTCAATAAAAAAGCACCTTTGACTGAGGCAGAGTTTGAGGAGATCAAGAAGCACGCAGGAGATGGGTTTAATATTTTACGGAAAAATAAGGACTTCAGTTTACTTTCGGCGCATGTGGCCTTTCAACATCAGGAAAAGTGGGATGGGTCGGGTTACCCCAGAGGGCTTAAAGGAAGCGAAATTCATGAATATGGCAGATTGGCTGCAGTAGCTGATGTTTATGAAGCTTTGACCAGTAAACGGATTTATCGCAAAGCAATTGAGCCTAATGAGGCTTATGAATACATTGTTTCTCAATCTAATACCCATTTTTGTCCTCGAACTTTAGAAGTATTTAAGAAACACATTGCTGTATACCCTTCAGGTTCTGGGATTCTATTGAGTAATGGACAAAGAGGAAATGTGGTAAAACAAAACCCCGCCTTCCCTAACCGGCCCTTTGTCAGGATGTTCTATGAGAATGAAGAGGAACTTGCTTCACCGATGGATTATAATCTGGCAGAATGCCCCTCTCTGATGATTATTGCCGTGGACAACCGTTAAATATTAGTAAAAAAAGCAGAGCCTTTCTTTCCGGACTGATACGCTTGCTTTAGGTAGAACGAATAATACTACTACTGCTGGTGCTGCGGCAGCGGCATGGAGTTTTACCCTGAAAAGAAGCATATCAAAATGAGTTAGAAGGCTCTTTTTTGTGTGTAATAGTGTAGATTTATCATGATAATGCAGATCTCATACATCGAAAACCAGGGTTAGTCGCTTTAGCCAATAGCTTAGCGCCAGCCCTGGTTTTCGATCATTTGTTATGAATTGTTCAGAAGTGCTTGGAAATCATCCAGCTGGTGAACAGGTCTTTGACAGGTAAAATTTTCGCATAAATACGCTGTCGTTTGATCCGGCTCAACAGGGTAATCATGAAGCCAAGGGACAATATCACTAATACTTCCTTCTTGGTACAAAACTGATGAATAGGGACGAAACTCAGAGAAGAAAAGTTTACGCATTTCCGGAAGTTCAGTGGAGTTAAGGGAGCCTGCCAGTATCAATTCCTGAGAAGGATGAAGCGCATATTGGATAGCTTGGATAAAAGCTGTGTACCCTGAAGGATGCTCTTCAAGAACTGTTCGGAAATCCAGCAATTGCTGCTGGGCCTTTTGTTCCCAATGTTCATCTCCGGTTAGGCGGGCGAGACGAAGCAAATTGAGGGCAGTAATGGAATTACCCGAAGGAAGGGCGCCGTCATAACTCTCTTTTGGACGAAAGAGAAGTTCTTCCGCATCTGAGCCCGTCAGGTAATATCCGCCAACTTGTTCGTCAAAAAACAGAGAATCCTGTTGTTTTTGAAGTTCCAGGATGGTTTGGAGGACTTCAGGTTTGCCGTTTGCAGAGTAAAGTTCCAGAAGACCCCAAATTAAAAAGGCATAATCATCTAAGTATCCCAAGTAGGCAGTATCACCCTCACGGTAACGGGCCATCAGACGACCGTCACTTCGCCGAAGCTGAGTAAGTACAAAGTCTGTTGCTCTTTCAGCTGCTTTCAAATAGGAAGTGTCTCCCAGAACTTGAGCCCCTTTTGCTAAGGCAGCGATCATCAAACCGTTCCAGGCGGTTAAAATCTTATCATCTTTATGAGGGTGGACACGTTTTTCCCGTGTATTAAAGAGTGCTTGCCTTGCGGATTCTAGAGATTGCAATATTTCCTCTTCAGATAAAGAGTTCTCTTGGGCAATCTGCTTGATTTTCCCTAATAAAAGGTTCGGTATATTTTTTCCTTCAAAGTTTCCTTTAGGAGTAATGTCATATACAGCACAATACTTAGCCGCTAGCTCCTTATCTAGAACGGCTTCAACCTCCTGGGGAGTCCAGACATGGAATTTTCCCTCTTCCCCCTCAGCGTCGGCATCTTCTGCTGAATAGAAACCTCCCTCGGGCGAGGTCATATCTCGCAGTACATAGGTGAAAATTTCTTGGGCGATTTGAGCATCTTTTGAAAAGTTGGTTGCTTGATAGCTTTCTAAATACGCTAAGGCTAGTAAGGCGTTATCATAAAGCATCTTTTCAAAGTGAGGTACTAACCATTTATCGTCAGTACTATATCGTGCAAATCCAAATCCCACATGGTCATAGATCCCGCCGAGAGCCATACCATCGAGAGTCTTACGGACAATTTCCCGGGCTCTGTCCTGAGGATGATCCTTCCCATAGCGCAGGAGAAAGGTTAGTGTATGTGGAGTCGGAAATTTAGGGGCACTTCCAAAACCTCCGTAACGTGAGTCAAAGCTCTGGTCAAGGACGGAATATGCCTGGGAGATAACTTCGTTTCCCCAGGATCGGATGGACTCCGAGGTTTCCTTGAGATTACTTGAGACTGGAGATGTTTTATTGGGTACGGAGCGTCCGGTATGGACAGCAGCCACAATCTGATCCGCAGACTCACGTAATTTTAGTTCATTTGTTGCCCAGAGAGTCCCTACTTGTTCTAGAAGCTCCAGCATTCCCTTATAGCCATAGCGCTCTGTTTTTGGAAAATATGTACCCGCAAAAAATGGCTTTTTCTCAGGGGTCATCATAATTGTCAGCGGCCAGCCCCCTGATTCTGTTAGAGCCTGACAGAAGGCCATGTAAAGATGGTCAACGTCCGGACGTTCTTCGCGGTCTACTTTGATGGAGATAAAGTAGCGATTAAGTAAGGCGGCGACTTCGTCGTCTTCGAAGGATTCCCGTTCCATTACGTGGCACCAGTGACAAGTACTGTAACCTAAACTAAGAAATATCGGCTTGTTCATCCGACTAGCCTCGTCAAAAGCTTCTTGTCCCCAGGGATACCAATTAACAGGGTTGTAAGCATGTTGGAGAAGGTAAGGGCTTTTTTCGTTGATTAGTCTGTTGGGCATTTTATCATTCAAACCGAGCACCTCATTTTATCTCATAATCTCTCAATAAGAGACTACCTTTGCATCTCTATACGCCTAAAGAAAATTTATTTTGACATTTATCCTGTTTCCATCTCTCGTGTAAGAAATTTTATCAATGATAGTCTTCAAATAATTATTTCTTTCTTGCGTATCTTTTGAAATGCTCCACTGATTGTAAAAGTCTCTAATTGAGGTAAGCCTTTTTTCATTACTTGTCTGTTCTCTTTTTTCAAGCCTCTCTTTATATTCTCCAATTTCCCTGTTTAACTTTTTTAGATTATCTTCACGTATCGCCTTTCGTTCCAGGAACCTTTCTTTTGATATTTCTTGATTTTCTCTCTGCTCTTGCAATGTATCTAAAGCTTTATTTTCTTTTAGAACATCCATTTCTTTTTGGTTGATTGCCTGAATTAGTACTTCCAATTCATTAGAGTTAACTTCGTATTTTTTATTTATAATTTCCTCTTCATACTTTTTTAACTCATCAAATATAGCTTTTTCAAAGATTTGTGTGTTTAATCCCTGATTACCGCATCGGTTTCCATAGGGATCAGTTTTCTGGCACTTTTTAACATATTCAATTTTACTTACTCCGTTATATGTAAATTGCATGGAATATCCACATTTTCCGCAGTATACAAGACCACTAAACAAAAAAGCTCCTCGTCTTGATGCTCTGGGAATTATTTTTCGTTTGGCAAATAGTTCACAAATTTTTTGATGTTCTTCAATTAATTTAAGTTTTTCGTGTTCTCCATCTATAATAATCCACTCTTCCTTTTCGAACACCTTAAGAGGTTTAGTTTTTTTGTTTTTGTGCCCACTACCTTTGGATTTGTGAATAATTATTTTACCCAAATGGGTTTGATCTCTTAATAACCGATAGATAGCAGTTGAACTCCAAAACTTACCGCCTGGACTTTTATAACCAATTTCGTTTAACTTCCAGGCAATTTGTTCAGCAGTTTGTCCCTGTAAGCTCATATTAATGATTAAACGATAAACTTTTCTCTTTTCTTCATTTACCTCCAACTTTTTTAACTCTGCATTATATTCATATGGATAGGGAGGTTTTCCGTTAGTCCATCTCCCTCTCTTTGCACCAGTAATCTTACCTCTTCTAAATCTTTTACTTATCTGCTTGTATTCTAACCGTGCAAAGAATTTCTTTAATTCAAATTGAAATTCATCATTTTCATTTTCCAAATCGTATACTTTATCGGGTGTGAGTATTAGGACTTCAGCATCCCTGAAAATAGTTTCGATTTTTGACCAATCACCATCATCGCCCCGCCCCAATCGATCAATATCAATAACAGCTACTGCATCGTAAAGCCCTTGTTTTACCTCCCCTAGCATTTTAATGAATTCGGGTCTATCCTGTATGCTATCACTATTGCCAATTTCAGCAAATTCAGTATATTTACATCCGATTTTCTCACATAACTCTACAAGTGCATGCCTATGATTTTCTAAGTCTTCCTCATAATCTCCATGACTTTTTCTTAAATAAATAGCAACATCATTAATTAAGATTTTCTCATCATCCATAACGTGTAGCCTCCACTGTGAAATGTTATGGATAAATTATAACAGATTACGAATTGATAAACATATATAGCATAAGATTTCCTTAGATTTCTACTGATACGGATGGAAATAGTATGAACTTTCCAGAGAAACTACGGAAGAAATGAAGTGCTCTTTTCTCTTGTTATAATTTTGCCTCTAAAATCTATAATACAAGGAAGTTTCTATTTGAAAGGGGCTAAAATATAGCAAATGAGCAAGGATAAAGAAGAAAGAGCCGTCGACCCCAAATTTAGTCTTTGTATAAAACACCGAAGGCAAGAAAAAGGCTATTCTTTAAATGAATTGGCGATTATGACTGCGGTATCAGGTAGTTACATTAACCGTCTTGAAAAGGGGGAGAGGCGCGCTCCCTCACTTCCCGTAATGCAAGCTATAGCCAAGGCACTAGATTTCGATGTCGCTGAACTTCTCAATCTGGCGACACCATCGGAACTCGAGGAAGATGTGTGTGAGATCCGAAATATGCTAGTCAAAAATGATTTTCGAGTGAACGACACTTTTGCAACTACCCATATAAAGGAATTAGTTGTAAAAATTTTTGACAAAATTATATCAGCGGAGTGGAAAGGAAATAGGTTTATTGAAGGTGGCGAAATACTCCAGACGATTGATGAACTGGAAGGTTTGTTAAAGGCATAGAGCAGGTTAAGCTTCAGGGCCCATGGAATTTGTCATTGAATAATTTCAAAAAGGAATCCAAATCTAAGTATTGGGTTCCTTTTGCAATTTAGTTAAAAGGAGTATTGATAGAATGCCACGATTCATTCTTAGTGGGGAAAAAGAAAATCTGTTTAGTCTGTACCAAGTTGTATTTTCTGACGTACTCGGTACTTTAGTCGGATCAAGAGTATATCGGCTAGAGCAAGAAGTGCCACTTAACGGTAATAAAATAGATATTTATGCCTGTGCTGATAAGATAAATCTTAATATCTATGTAGAGGTACAGCTCATACCAGCGGACGTTAGGCATATGGAAAAAGTGAAGAAAATCCTTACCGATGTTAAGCAAGGAATAGTTATTTGGGAGGCTCTGTCCTTTCAAGGAAGGGAGCATCTTGTTAAAGAGGTTGTAGAGTTTGCACGCTTGCTTGAAAAGCCTTTAGATGTTTTATTTGTAGAGGTGAACCCTGCTGTAATACCAGTCCTTGAAACATTAACAACGCTTTATTCTTTGGATGTTATTACGAATCTGAGCCGTTTAGCGGTAGTCAGAGGGCCTTTTGAGATAGTTGATGAATATAGGGGGAGAAAGTTGCATGGAGGAGAGCTGGAAGGCGATCTAGAGGCTGTCAATGTATCGACTAGACCAGTTATCCATGAACCTTTAAATCTGTCTAGCCGTCTTGGTGCTAATTTATATGTTTTAGGAAAAATACGCCAAGTACTATGGTTCTTTCCTGGGGCTTACAGATCTAAGTCCAGATTAGATACAAATGCTATTACTTTTGGTGCGGGAGATGGAAATACTTACGAAATTAGTGTCAGAGATACCCACTCGCATGTAAAATTAAGAATATCAAAGAAAAACATAAGTACCTGGGTTCAACTGAAGACGGACAAGATGATGATTGAAAATCGGATTGGGATTGGGATTTATTTCAGAGAAGAACGGTCAAGCTATATCCTTGACGTTCCAGTAAAGAGCCTTGGGCGAATTAGAAGAGAAGTGTTGGATGAAGTGGTAGAAATTTTCAAGAGATTTGTAGAGTTTTTTACAGAGTATTTTCAACAGGACGGTGAAGAGAGGAGGGTCAATTTGAATAGGTAAGCTAGAAAACTATTGCTACTAATGCTTGTTTTGAGAAGTTGGTTATCGCTACTGACTTCTCTTTTTGCGTTTTAGTAGGCATAGTTACGAATAATCTATTTAATCTCATAAAGACACTATTCACGCAGGATTTTGTAGGAATATATAGAATATTTTAACTAACGCCATACTGGTGACAGGTGAAATACATAGAAATAATTTCAATTAATAAAACAACTGAGTTGAAGAAGAAGTCATATGTAATGTTTAGATAGAGTAAGTGGAGGGAGAAAGATGACTAAGGGGATTTTTTCAGATGTAAGTATCAAAATAGATAATCCAAAGTGGCACGAATGCATTAGTCGTGAAGTTGGTATATACTCTCGGAGCGATGATATTCGTAGCGAATTTGCACGGGATTATAATAGGATATTGCACTCAAATGCTTATAGACGATTGAAACACAAAACCCAAGTGTTCTTTGCAACGAGAAATGACCATATTTGCACTAGGATTGAACATGTAAACCACGTCGCTTCAGTAAGCTATACCATTGCGAAGTATCTGGGTTTAAACACTGAATTAACTAATGCTATCGCGCTTGGTCACGATTTGGGTCACGCCCCTTTTGGACATGCTGGCGAAACAGTTCTCAAAGAGATCGCATCGGCTGAAACTAAACAAAATTTTTGGCATGAGCGAAATAGTTTAAGATTTATAGATAAAATTGAGACTTTGCCTGATCCTTCAGGTTTTGAACAGAATTTAAACTTGACTTATGCAGTGAGGGATGGGATTATTTTGCACTGTGGAGAAGTTGACGAAAATTCCATATATCCTAGAGAAGAAAAAGTTGACCTCAATTGCATCGAAAAATCCAGTCAATATGCACCTTTTACATGGGAAGGATGCGTAGTTAAAATCTCAGATAAAATTGCTTATTTAGGTAGAGATATCGAGGATGCCTATACATTAAATATTTTATCCAGTTATCAGCTTAAGCAATTGGTAAAAATTCTAAAGAGTTTTATCAAAATTGAATTGTCAGAAATTAATAATACGGTAATAACGCATAGATTGATTATTGATTTATGTAAGTCAAGTAGTCCTGAAAATGGTATTAGATTTTCAGATGAATATATCGGTTTAATTAACTCAATAAAAGCGTTTAATTATGAAAACATATATAAGCATGAAAGGTTAAATGTTTTTAAAGGTTACTCCAAACTGATCTTGGAATCGATCTATGGTACTTTATCAAATTTATATAGTGAGGAAGAGACTATATATAAAATTCGGAAAAATATCTTAACTTATCCGTTACTTTTAAACAGTTTTTTGGATTGGCTCTTGAAGTATTCTAATAATAACGATAGATCGTCCAAAAGAAATAGGTATAATAATCAAGTAATATATGAAATTGAAAAGAGAGAGGATTACGCCCTAGCAGTGATTGACTATATATCAGGGATGACGGATAGTTTTGCAATCAAAGTTTTTAACGAGTTAACAAATCTGTAATGGGGGATACTTATGAGCCATTTCTTTGCTTACCTGTCAAGAATGAAATTGATTCAAAGATGGGGTCTGATGCGGAATACTCGAACAGAAAATATCCAAGAACATAGTCTTCAAGTGGCTATGATTGCCCACAACTTGGCAATTATCAGAAATATGATGTTTGATGGTAATCTTAATCCAGAAAGGGTTATGGCATTAGCTATGTACCATGAGGTTTCCGAAGTCATTACGGGAGATTTAGCAACTCCAATAAAATACTTTAATCCAGAAATCAAAAATGCTTTCGGTAAAATCGAAGAAATAGCAAGAATGCGTCTTTTCAAAATGATACCTGAAGAAATTAGAGCTGAATACAAGGGCTACTTTTTCCCTCATGAGAATGATGAGGATTGTTGGGAAATTGTAAAAGCTTCAGATAAAATTTCGGCTTATCTGAAATGTGTTGAAGAACTGAAATCTGGAAATGAGGAGTTCTTGAAAGCTAAGAATAAAATAGAACAAGAATTGCAAAGTATTGGACTTTCCGAAGTCAGATATTTCTTGGATAAATTTATTCCAAGTTTTTCACTGACGCTTGACGAGCTAAATTAATTCCAAGAACTTGATCAGATTTTTTTCCTAGACGTGAGAATCCCTCTCAAATATGTACTGCTAACTTCACCGTCCACATAAAAGTAGGTAGTACATATTTGAGGGGAAGATGAAAATGATAAAGTCAGTGGTATGCTGGGGAAGAAGCAAAATGGGACAATGTCCTTTATATCGTATCGAAAGAAAAAGTGAAGATATAAGGATAGCAAAACTGTGTCTTAGTAGTCTATTCTTAATGCAAGCAAAGCTAAAGAAATGTGTTGAGAGTAATAAAATCGAAGAGGTATTGAGATTTAGAGAGGATTATGTAGATTGGTCATATTGGGATGAGGTTGAAGAGAAAGAGTTAAAAAGATTAACCAGTAATAGCAAAGATACTCAAATTAATTCACTAAAACGGTGTAAGTTAGATATGAATATATGCAAAATCTCATTGGACAGCAAGGAAAGTGCTATCGAAAAGTTACATGAAGAAATTGATTCAAAAATAAAGCTATACAACGATGATTTAGCGATTATAAAGAAAGTCCAGAATTACTGTGATAATTATGAAAATGAAGATTATAGGATTTTTAAGAACGATAGGATTTATCTTAAATTTCAGAGAGACAAGTATAATGCATTAATTGCTTTATATTTTAATGTTGATAGTTTCATTAAACAGGATAGCCAATCACCCGTGGAAACAATCTTTGTCTTTTCAGGGGAGGGAGAATATCCATTTCATAAACAAACAGTTTTACACCTTGCTTATGAGAAATATGGCGGTCTTGTACTAAGTGGAACAGAAGTTATGAAAGACGCTGATGGAATAAAAGATTTGGTTCCCCAAGCACACATATGTGATTTCCAATCTTACAATAGAAGAAGAGGTCATGGAAGTTTTATATTAAAGCATCTAGAAAACATTGTAAGTACAGTTAATAATCGAATTCTTTCCCTAGGCGTTAAGTATAGAGAAAAATACTACTGGATGAAACCGATAAAAGCTATAAATGGTGAGGTTGTACCAGGAGGTAATATATCCAAAGATGATTTGGTTAAATTTTATAACAAGAATGGATTACCAACGATAGGAAGAAAGTATTCTAGCGGTACCTATGTTGCCGACAAAGTGATTTATAAGATACTAGAATAGAGCATTCTCGATTGTTTATTCTAGTCTTTGCAATAAATGCTTTAAAAGCATGTAAAATGAGAAAGCGCTTCATAGAAGGGCTTTCTCATTTTATGGGTAATTATGCAAAAACTAAGTATAATGAATAAACGAACTATACTTACAGGTCTTAACAGGTTTATTCTATAGGAAATGAATGAGACTAAATTGTCTATAAGATATGGTAGAATATATGTATCTAAAAACAGAGAAAAGTTGGGGGATATTAATGGCTAGCGTAAATCTGGAATTTGAAAACAAATTGTGGGAAATGGCTGATAAACTTAGAGGTAATATTGAAAGTAGCGAATACAAGCATGTCGTATTAGGCTTGATCTTCCTTAAATACATATCGGATGCTTTTGAGGAAAAGTACGCAGAGTTGGTTGCCGAGGGAGATGGCTTCGAAGAAGATATAGATGCTTACGCTGAGGATAATGTCTTTTTCGTGCCAGTTGAAGCAAGATGGGAGAATATCAAGAAAGAGGCTAAGAAACCTACCATTGGTCAAACCATTGATGATGCGATGATATTGATTGAGAAAAATAATGCGACTCTTAAAGGGGTCCTTCCCAAAAACTATGCTCGTCCTGAAATTGATAAAGCGAAACTTGGTGAGCTTATAGATCTATTCTCATTTAACTTGGGTAATAAAGATGCAAAAGCTCAAGATCTTTTAGGTAGAGTATACGAGTATTTCTTAGGCAAATTCGGTTCAAGCGAGGGTGAGTTCTACACCCCCCCAACGATAGTTAAACTTTTAGTTGGTATGATAGAGCCTTTTAAAGGAAGAGTCTATGACCCTTGCTGTGGTTCTGGTGGTATGTTTGTACAATCAGCAAAGTTTGTTGAAGAGCATCAAGGAAGAAAAGATGATATTCATATCTATGGACAGGAATACACCGCTACAACGTGGCGACTGTGCAAGATGAACCTCGCTATACGTGGCATTGATGGGAATTTAGGAGAAAGAGATGCTGATACGTTTGCTAATGACTTACACAAAAACTTAAGAGCTGATTATATCTTAGCTAACCCACCATTTAATGTGAGTGATTATGCTCTAGTACAAGATGATGTTCGCTGGAAATATGGTATACCCCCAAAAAACAATGCTAACTATGCTTGGATTGAACACATGATTAGTAAATTGTCTCCCAATGGTATTGCGGGCTTTGTTCTTGCAAATGGCTCAATGAGTACATCAACTAAGCAAGAAGCAGAAATCAGAAAGAGCATCATTGAAGCAGGGCTTGTTGATTGCATTATTACCATGCCACCAAACCTTTTTTATAATGTGACAATCCCAGTATGTCTTTGGTTTATCTCCAAGAAGAGAGATAACCGTTCGGATAAGATATTGTTCATTGATGCACGTAAGATGGGTACTATGGTTACACGTAAGCATAGAGAACTATCTGATAAGGAAATCAAGCAGATATATGATACCTATCACAATTGGCAAGATGAGAAGGGTTATAAGGACGTTCAAGGATTCTGTAAGTCTGCAGATATTGAAGATGTTAGAGGACATGAGTATATCCTTACTCCAGGAAGATATGTAGGAATTGAAGAGGTAGAGGATGATGGAGAGCCATTTGATGAGAAGATGACAAGGCTAACAAGTAAGCTTGCAGAAATGTTTGTAAAATCCCATAAGCTGGAGGAAGAGATTAAACAGCGATTGGGGAGGATTGGTTATGAGTTCTAGTCAGTGGAAAACTGAAAAGTTAGGAAATATAGCTCATGTTCAAACTGGTCCATTTGGGAGCCAGTTACACAATTCAGATTATGTTAAATCAGGAACTCCAATCATAACAGTTGAGCATCTTGGAAATAGGAAAATTGCGAGAAGCTCCGTGCCATTTGTCTGTGAAGCTGACAGAATAAGACTTAATAAATATAGTCTAAAGACTGGAGACTTAGTTTTTAGTCGAGTTGGCTCAGTAGACAGAAGTTCCTATGTAAGTGAAGATGAAAATGGATGGTTGTTTTCTGGTCGCTGTCTGAGGGTCAGAGCAAGTGATAATAGTATATATCCTAAATATTTGTACTACTATTTTTGCTTGGAAAGTATGAAAGAGTATATTCGAAGCATTGCAGTTGGCGCTACTATGCCATCGATAAATACTAAAATACTCAGTGAAGTGACCATTAATTACCCCCCAATGCGTGAACAAAAAGCCATTGCCAACACACTCTCCTGCCTTGATGACAAAGTAGAACTCAACAACCGCATCAACCAAACCCTTGAAGAAATTGCACAGGCTATTTTTAAAAACTGGTTTGTTGATTTTGAGCCTTTTAAAGATGGTGAGTTTGAGGATAGTGAGTTAGGAAGGATACCGAAGGGGTGGAGAGTTGAGACATTAAAGTCAATATGTAAAACTATAACAAAAGGCACCACTCCTACCACACTCAAAAAGAGATTTGTCGATACTGGAATTAATTTTGTTAAGGCTGAAAGTATAACAGATAATCATTCGTTTGATACCAAAAAGTTTGCGTATATTGATGAAGATACAGATTACATACTTAAACGCTCTAAGATACAAGAAAATGATATATTGTTGACCATTGCAGGCACTATAGGTAGATTTGCAATGGTAACTGACAACATATTACCTGCGAACACTAATCAAGCCATAGGTATTATTAGAGTAGAAGAAAAAGTAATCAACCCTCTGTATGTTCTCAATTCTTTTATGTGCAATTGCCATAAAGATTTCTTAGAATCAAAAGTTGTACATGCAGTACAAGCTAACCTAAGCTTGGGGATTATTGGTAATTTGCCTATGATTATTCCAAGTGAAAAAGCACTTAGGGAATATTACGGTTTAGCAACTCCAATTTTTGAAATGAAGAGACAATGTATAAGTGAAAACGAAATCTTAATAACTATTCGTGATGCTCTTCTTCCAAAACTTATGAGCGGTGAAATAAGAGTAACTAACGAGGAGGTGTTATAGATGGCCAATAACTTCTATGAATCCCACTTAGAAGAAGCAACTCTTGAGTGGTTTGAAGAGCTGGGATATCAAATTATATTTGCTCCTGACATTGCTCCTGATGGTGAATATTCTGAGCGTAGGGATTATAGTGATGTTATTCTCTCTGAACGTCTCAAAGAAGCTCTTACAAGAATCAATCCCAAGCTCCCAAGTGATGCCATAGAAGATGCTTACAGACAAATCAGTGTACCTCAAAACCCTAGCTTACTCATGAACAACCAGGCTTTTCAAAAGATGATCACCGACGGAATTGATGTTCAAGTTAAGCAAGCTGATGCCAGTTACAAGACCGAGAAAGCCTATGTGTTTGATTATATAAAACCTCTCAAGAACGAATTTATAGTCGTTAATCAATTCACCGTTATTGAGCATGGCGTTGAAAAACGCCCAGATGTGATTGTATTCGTTAATGGAATTCCCTTAGTGGTTGTTGAACTAAAAAATGCTGTTAATGAAAATGTCAACATCACTGATGCTTACAATCAACTTCAAACTTATAAGTCCAAAATTCCTTCCCTATTTACCTATAACTCCTTCATGGTAATCAGTGATGGCATTAATGCACGAGCAGGTACACTAACTTCTGATGAGGATCGATTTATGGCTTGGCGAACTATTGATGGAGAAGATTTAGCACCACTCGCTATTCCTCAACTTGAGGTGCTGATTAAAGGGATGTTTCAACGAGAGCGGTTCCTAGATATTATTAAGCAGTTCGTCTTGTTTCAAAGCGATGGGAAGGATACTTTCAAAATCCTTGCAGGTTATCATCAATACCATGCAGTCAACAAGGCTGTAGAAAGCACTGAGCGAGCTACTAGGGAAACAGGAGACAGACGAATAGGGGTCATATGGCATACACAAGGTAGTGGGAAGTCACTTTCAATGGTCTTTTATGCAGGAAAGCTTGTTATTAGCGAGGAACTTGGCAATCCTACCATTGTAGTCATAACAGACAGAAATGACCTAGATGATCAGTTATTTGGGACATTCTTTAAATGTAAAGATATACTTCGCTCAACCCCTGTCCAAGCAACTGATCGATCAAATCTACGTGATCTACTTAATAATCGTACCAGTGGGGGCATTATCTTTACCACAATACATAAGTTTGCACCCGAAGAAAAAGGCGACAGCGTACCAATGCTCACAGACCGTAAGAATGTAATAGTCATGGCAGATGAAGCACACCGCAGTCAATATGGGTTTGGTGCTGACATTGTCAAAAGTGATGATGAAGCCAGTGTAAAATATGGCTATGCAAAATACATGCGTGACAGCTTGCCTAATGCTTCTTATATTGGGTTTACTGGTACGCCAGTAGAACTAACAGACAAGAACACTCGTGCAGTGTTTGGGGATTACATAGACGTATACGATATGACGAGGGCAGTAGAAGATGGGACGACTGTTAAGATATTCTATGAAAGCAGAATAGCCAAACTAGAACTTCCTGATGATATGAAACCAAAGATTGATACTGAATATGATGAGATCACAGAATATCAAGAGTATAGTCAAAAAGAAAAGCTAAAGAGCAAATGGGCAAGACTAGAGGCCATCGTTGGTGCAAGTGAGCGAGTTAAGCTAATCGCCAATGATATTGTAGAGCATTTTGAACTAAGAGAACATGCTCAGGTAACTGAAGGCGGTAAGGCCATGATCGTTGCTATGAGTAGAAGGATTGCCATTGATCTTTATAAAGAAATTGTGGCAATACGTCCTGATTGGCATAGTGATGACTTGATGAGTGGAAAAATCAAAATAGTTATGACAGGAAGCTCTTCTGACCCTGCAGATTGGCAACAATTCATCGGCACAAAGGCAAATCGGGAAACACTAGCAAAACGGATGAAGGATAAAAATGATGAACTTAAACTAGTTATTGTTCGTGATATGTGGCTTACAGGGTTTGATGTTCCAAGTATGCACACAATGTATATTGATAAGCCCATGCAGAGTCATAACCTAATGCAAGCTATTGCGCGTGTGAATCGGGTATTCAGGGAGAAACAAGGTGGGCTTATTGTAGACTATATCGGCATAGCTGAAAAGCTAAAAGAAGCACTATCCCAATATACAGAGAGCGATAAGAAAACTACAGGGGTTGATACTGAGATAGCTTCACAGGTCTTGCTTGAAAAGTACGATCTGATCAAGGAAATGCTTCATGGACATGATTACAGTAAATTCTTTAATGGTAAGCCTAGTGAGAAGATGCAAGCAATCGTTGGAACGATGGACTTTATTATAGAGCTTCGTGAAGATCGGAAGAATGACTATATCAATCTAGTTACCGAACTTGCTAGAGCGTATTCGCTATGTGCCACAACAGATATTGCCGAACGATTAAATATGGAAGTGGGCTTTCACAAAGCAGTTAAGGCAAGTATTGTGAAGATCATCGCGGATGACGACAAAAAGAAAACAACGTCCCAACTAGATAGTGAGTTAAACCAGTTAATTTCTAAGTCCATATCATCAAATGAAGTTGTCGATATACTCGCTTCCGTAGGTCTTAACAAACCGAATATTGCTATACTCTCAGATGAGTTCCTTGAGGAAATTAAAGGTATGAAACAGAGGAACTTGGCAGTAGAACTCTTAAATAAATTGCTTAAGGGAAATATTAGGTCTTTTTCAAAACGTAATCTGATACAATCCAAGAAGTTCTCTGAATTGTTAGAAGCATCCATTCGAAAATACCAAAACCGAACAATAGAAACAACTCAGGTAATTATGGAGTTAATTGAGCTTGCAAAAGAAATCACAGAAGCCGAAAAACGCGGTGAAAGCACAGGACTAACATCCGATGAATTAGCCTTCTATGATGCTTTAGCGGATAATGAGTCGGCTTGTGAGATAATGGGTGATGAGGTTCTTAAACAAATAGCAAGAGATTTAACACAAGCAATTAAGAAGAATATTAGTGTAGATTGGTCAATTCGCGAGAGTGTTCAAGCAAAAATGAAGATGATAATCAAGAGACTTCTTAAGAAGTATGGTTATCCCCCTGATAAAACGCCCAGGGCAGTAGAGATTATCATGGAACAGACCAAGCTAATGTGTCAAAATGAGAGTGTAGCGTAAGAATACGGAGGCATTAAAGTGGCAGATATCAAATTTGAAGTTAAAGAAACAATCGGTGTCCTATCTGAATCAGCCAAAGGATGGACAAAGGAGCTTAACCTAGTTAGTTGGAATGATAAAGCCCCAAAGTATGATCTACGAGAATGGTCACCTGATCATACAAAGATGGGAAAAGGTGTTACAATCACCATAGACGAACTAAAGAAGCTAAGGGATGTACTTAACTCAATAGCTTTAGAATAATCCATAGGGTTGGTTTTGGGGATGTGTATAAGGATTATCTTAGGCTCTTTTGCCACTACCATTCTTGTTACAAGAGTCAGGGGATAACAAAAGGTTTAGGGTTTGAGAATTGGTTTAAAGGAATGGATCAAATGATTAAAGAGAGGTATTTCGGCCTTCTTGGCATGACAATAGAAAAAGAGATCATTCTCGGCTCGCTCTTGTTCTTTTTGTTCAGTGTGCTTGATGGCGCACTAACACTATGGGGGCTGAGACTAGGAGTAATTGAAGAAGTGAATCCCTTGATGAAGTGGTTAATTTATAAAAACTCAATTGTGTTTATGGTATTCAAGTTGTCTATACCAGTTATGCTTGCTTTTGTTTTATGGAAAATAAGAAATAGATCTCGTAAGTTTGTTGCTTGTTCAATGGGGCTTGTTTTGATGGTTTATTCTATTGTTATGGTATTTCATGTTTATTGGATTACTGGGGTAAGTCCTAGGCTTCATTAAAGAAGAACCTGATCTATATAAAGTTATCTAAAAGGTGTGTGCTAAAAAGCAGGGGAAAACAGTTTAAACCCTTGTAGATAGCACCAATTGGAATTTGAATTTGTACAAAGAAGAGAGAAGGAAAAGGAAAGTTCCTCCAGAAAAGAATCATAACTGGTCAGAGCAGATACATAGAGTGAAACAAGTTTAGTTGGTTATTAAGGACTTTTATTAACAAGTTGGTACTCCCTGGTTACGAAAGTTTAATTGAATATTTTTGGAGGCTGTGGCATGTACGACGTTAACTGGGACATGTTTAATATTAAAAACAAAGATAAAACAACTGCTTTTGAAACAATGTGTAGACATTTGTTTATGAGGAAATTCTCCATTTGTGGATATAATTTTCAATCTAATTATAATCAAACTGGATTAGAAACCCAGCCAGTAAAAAATAAAGATGAATGGTATGGATTCCAATGTAAGTTTTCAACAAGCAATAATAATAATGCGTTGTATAAAGAGATATATGATTCACTAAAAAAAGTGTACACGCTCTTCCCCAATACACTTAACCATATCTATATCTATACTAATGCAGATATCAAACCTATCTGCACTGATGAAGAACTTGCGGACAAGGAAAAATCAAGTGACCGTATAAATATAAGTAGAGATGCAAAAAATCATAATGTCCAATTACATTGGATTATAAAAGAAAACTTTATATCAATATTAAATGAAACAGCTAATCTTGATATATATAAGCTGTATTTTTCTTCAGAACAAGAACTAGCCTTCATGGATAGTTCGATTTCAGTTGAAGACAGAACTTTTTTAAATTCAAACTCATTTTTGAACCTATTATTAAATAATGAAAAATTAAGTGATAAATGGTGCGAGATATATGAAAATAAGGTAAGCATTATTCTTGGAAGTGCTGGTACAGGAAAAACAGAAATTTTAAAAATAATGTATATAATTTGTCAAGAAGAATTTTTGGACAATTATAAAAACAGCACAAGTTCAACAGGAAATATTCCAGTTTACATTAGATTTCGAGAATGTATAACTGGTGATTTAGAAGGATTGATCAGGCAAAGATTGAGTGATTACAATATAAATATTACAGATTCGAAATACAATTTTGTATATTTTCTAGATGGTTTGGATGAAATTGCAAACAAGTATATCGATAAGATAATATCGTATATTTCTATTGTAAATCAACGAGTAAATACAAAATCAATAATTATCTCGTCAAGAAAAAATTCTATCAACCTTTCTTTTTTATACAGAAGCATTTCCCCCCTGAACCGCTATATCATAAATAAAACAAATGTGGAATTGATCGATTTGTATTTTGAAAAGAGCCAAGATGTTTACAAATTAACGACTTATAAATCGATAAAATCAAACATTGAAACACTTCTTAGAGAGATAGACGATATTTTTTCCATTAAGTTGTTATGGCAAACAATTGAGGTTATAAATGCAAATACTGCAAAAATCGAATTGATAGAGAAGTCAATTAGTTATTTGACAACAAGCTATAGTAAAATAAATACCTTACCTATTCCTGAGATAAAACATGAAAATATAGAGAACCTTGGTGCGGAAATCTCCTATTTTTTACATAATAATAACAAATTAAATATAAGCCTTCATGAATTACAAGAAATTATTTCAAAAGAATATGAAAAATTATCATACTTGGGTATTGATGAAGTAATATCATGCATAGCCGAGATGTTTTTTGATGTTGTTTTAAAAGAGAAAAATCAATATATTTATTCATTCAAGCACAAACGATATCAAGAGTATTTTTTATATAAAAAAATAGTTGAGATTTTTTTTGATGATCCATTTATTTTGAGAGAATTACATCTTTTAACTAATAAAGATTTTATTTTAAATATTTTCATGAAAAAATGCTTGACAGAAAGCCTGAAAAAAAATAGAGATGCCTTGAAAACGTTAACACTGAGATTTTATGAAGCCTATTTAGGCAAGGAATATTGGTCAGATTATCAAGATTCTTTAATCGGTTTAAGATATGATTACGGTGTAGGTAGTGAATCATATTTGGGTTCAAAATATCTATTAGATTCTCTTACGATAAAGAATAATGAAGAATTATTCTTGCTGTTAGATAATGAAGCATTATCTCTAAAAAATTTCTTAACTTCAGAGAACTTTTGGTTATTTATAAAAGACCATTATCGCTTTAACAATTACGATATAAGAGAGATGCTTATAAAATATTATTCGTTAAATGAAGATTTTATTAAAGACGCTATCAACAATGACCCGTGTGCTTATTGGCACTCTATTTGTATGATAGATGGGGTTAACCCGAAAGACATTTACCAACAATGCATTGGAAGTATTGAATTAGAGAAGAACACCGATTTCGATTATATTGAATCCCATAGAAACGAAGAACAATTTTTGGTAGTAGGCTTTTTCAAAATGGCATTAGAAGTCCAACCTGATATTGTTATTGAATTAGTTGATACAATTAGTGTTGACCATCTGGAGGTAATTTGTTATGAATTACTGCGAAATGATAAAATATATTGCTTAGTTACCAATGAAACGGCAATTGTCAGATTAAGAGAGCAAATTGTTTTAAGAATTGAAAAAAGTCTAGATGATAAATACCAAATTAACACATTGGTTTTATATGGTATTTTGACTAAAAAAATTACAAATAAAGATTTCTTAGAAGAACGGTTTAATAAAGTTAATATTAGGCATCACATTACGTGGGAAAGGAATATAGAGCTAAATAGCTATCTGACAAATGTATTATCAAATCAAAATAAGCTATATTCAATTGATTGTAAGTTAGGTACAGAAATCAGAGAAATAATTATTAATAATTACTCAGAAAACAAAGGACAAATATTAGATTTAATTATTAATTCGATCAAACAGTATAATTTCATACACGATAATTGGTTCTTTCGAGATAATTCTAAACTAATTGGATTCGCAATTGCAACTTTAAATTTCGATGACGAATCTCTAAAATCATTCATAAATAAACTCTTTCAGTATCAAAGCGTGATATCATTATCCATTGTTCTTTATACAGTGTTTATCGAAAATCCCAACTTGTTTTTTGTATTAAACAATGAGGACATATTATCTGAATTACATGCTGAATCTTCACAAAGACTATCATACTATGATTATAATTCAGAAACAGACTTTATGTTTTCAGCAATGGTATCAAAATACAATTTATCAGCAAGTAATAAATTGCTCATAAATGGATTAAATAACAGCATTTACAGACCCGCATTTAGAAAAGAGAATCTTGTTTCATATGTTTTGCCATTATGTCTATTAATGGCAGATCAAAATCATTGGTTTAACAAAATTGAAATGGAAATCTTGGCGTACAAAATATTTGATATGCTTAAAATTATGAACGATACAACAGACAGAGGAGACGAACAATCATACTTTAAGTATGTACTAGAATCATGTTTACCAGATTCACCAATATTAAATAGTTTATATGGCATAAGTTCGTATAATGGATTTTCGAATGACTCTGCAAACTATATCGTAGTAGATTTTAGTCAAATAAATAAAGATAATATTAAAGATTATTATAAGTGCAACATTGCAGATTTAAACTATACGAATTTTAACTTCTGGAGGCAACTTATTAGTCTTGGTATGTCTTTTGAGCGTGATCTATCCTCTTTATTTGAAATACTCAAAGAGTATCGCTTTCCAGAATCTCATAGGGGCGGTCCGTGCGACTATTTTTCGGTTATAACGGCAGTTTTACTTTCTGACAATAATTTACGAGATTATGCGATTCAGTTTATTATTGAACAGGGCGGAAGATCAGGATTATTTAATATGATAAGAGCTTTTTCACTTACTGGCAACTCTAAAGACGCCCAAAAATATATTAACCAGTTATTTAAGTTAACCGAAGCGTTAGTGTATCCAAACAAAAAACAGTATGTGGCCCGTCAATACAAAGCTACGGAAGTTTCAATGGTATCAAATGTAGTTTACAATAGCGAAAAAGATGATTGGTTTATACGTGAATCAGAGAGGAAACTAATAAATAAAAACGATGTGAGCATTAAAATTATTTGGGATGATGTTGATAGGAATATGGAATTTAACGAGGATTGGGCAATCAACCATCCTGACAAACACGCATATAAAGTCAATTATTACATTTTACATAATGATACAAGAATTGAAGAATTTTCACTTGTTTACGTCGATGGATATAGAGCATTGTTACCCGTGCCTAAGATAGGAACAAACATTATTCCACGTAAAAAATACAAGATTGCCTTATTAGTTAACGATGAAAAAAACCTGAACTCATATATTAGAAGATCAGGATTGATTGTAGAATGATTTTGAAATTACCAAAAAGCAAGTGGTAACTACCATTCCTACCTCTGTCAAATTGAGCGCTTATCTCGATACAACTGATCACCATAAAGAGTTCATCGGATGCCTTGGTGAAGGAAATCTGATTAACATACTGGATTTGTGCACTTATTTTGAGTGGCCGTGCATCCATTCGTCTTCTGACCCAGATAAAACTTGACATGGTTACGGGATGTGCTACCCTCAAGCTTACCTCAGAGAAAATTTTCCTTTGAGCCTCACCTTTATTTGAGGAAGGCAAAAATCGAAAGATCTAGCTAAGCTCCCAAATTGGGGTTCTCTTCCAGAGCTTTAGCACCCGTGGAGGTTGATATAAATAGTGAAGTTTTTCACGGCCAAATTTAAGCTTATAAAGAAATATCAAATGAAGAGTCAAGAAACATCGCCAGAAGAAGAAACCGAATTGAATATCCTCATTTTCATTAATACTTCGGCAGAATTCTTTGACAGCCATTATGGCTCCCATATGTATGGAGAGGTTGAACTTTGGTTTGAAAAGGATGCTGGTTGTCTATTTGGCTATTGCAGTGCAACGTATAAAGAAAATGGAACAATCATTGAGTATATCTTTAATGAACAAGGATTTGAGGAGTTAGATAGGGTCGTACTTGGTACGGACGTTTAGCTTCGAGATCAACCCTGCCAGACGTAATATCTGGCGCACTGGCTTTTATGAACATATCAATATGGATGAGTTTGGTATTGATTTCTGCAAAAATTTTTATTGGTAAGGGTGTTCAAGAAAGATCGACCCTTAATCGAGAAAGTTTGTCTGATTTAGCATTGACATTATGACGGGAATTATATTGGGCAAATTATCCAGTTAAGAAACTCGCAATGTGCAATTGCTCCAATCGCGAATAGATTTTTATAGATGCCATGATAAAAACAATGACTGAGGATAAATTTCATTGAGCTGTAATTTTGTTGCAATTTCAGTATTATGGGAAGTTTAAAGAGGAGTGAATAACATCGTGAAAGGTAAGTGTTTAGAATGTATTGCAATTGCTTATCTAGTAATACTACTATCATTTAATTTAGGAGTTATGGTTTATGCTAATATAACAAGTTACCAATAAAACGTTGAATTAGATAGAATAGAGAAAAGTGAAAATGTTGAAGATAATCTACAACAAGAAGATTTAAAGTCTTTTAGTCAAAATTCCGATTTAACAAAGAAAATTAATGAATCGTTTGATAAAGAATTAAACAACTTAAAACTTTTTGAGGAAGCTGGTAAACGTGCAAATCCAGCACTTAAAATATTCATTATTGGAAAATTTACTGGAATAATAACAACGACTTTAATGATAATACCAAACATGATTAAGAAATTACTAGACAATTGGGTAAGATATGAGGACGATTGGAGTACAATCAATAAATATCAAATAATCGCATTGGTATCAAATATTCTGATAACCATTTTTCAGTTTATGGGTGCCAAAGGATACTTTGATTTAGGCACAACGATAACTAGTGCCTTTAAATAGAGTAGGAGACATCTAAAACTCTTTGACAAGTGATAGAATGAGAATCCAGCATATTTGTGCATAAACACATTTTTGTTCATATATTTTTTCTAGTTAGGCAACATTATGTAAAATTGACCAACATTAGACCTCTGATGAACGGTCGAGATATTGTCGTGAATGTCCAAAGTATATATTATGTACTTCGTCAGGTTCGTATTGTTCTTAAACTTTGACGCATTAGGAGTGTAATGTAAAAAGAGTCAAAATAATAGTAAGTATTGAAGTAATTTAAAGATAGGGGCGAGGATGAGCTATTGGAATTATATAAGCTGTATTTTATACGAGTCCCGATGAAGGGATTTTACCTGGCCTGTGAAATGATATACCGTTCCCAGCGAAATTAACATAATCGTAAGCCTTTATATTAATGTTGCAATATTCCTATATATCGTCACAAGTCAAGTTCCCCAAGTGTTATTCAGCTAAATAGTATAGCAATGTTTATGTATACGTTACATAAACATTGTGTTTATTGCGAAAAACGATGTCGTTTCTCCACAAACCTTATTGTCACATTGGTTTGTCTGTCAATCAATGTGACAACTAAAACAGAACCCGTTACTTAAAGTATAGAAGTGGTTTTTTCCGTTTCACATATACGAGGGTCGTGATAAAAGTATAGTTTATAGCCTTAGCAAAAATATCCGTAATTTAACTAGCAAACTCAACGAACGAAGGTAACCTCAAATATCCTGCCTTTGTAATGGATCTAAACTTAACCTTACACTTCAAAGCCTCATTAACTATCGGGAAGTGGACATAATCATTGACTTCTTGAAAACCTACTATTTTAGCATAATTATTGACCACCCTCCGAGCTTTAACTGGAACACCAAGTTCCATGACACCTGCTAAATTACCGTTAGGAAACCGTAGTAGCAAACCGAACTCAGACTTCCTAAACCCAGCAATTTCAACCGTTGTAAATTGGTAGTTTACAACTTTCAGCCAATTTTTCGACCGTTTTCCGACTTCATAGGTTGAATCTTTCTTTTTCAGGACAATTCCTTCAAGTTGTTGTTGCCTGACCAAATCAAATAGTGCCTTACCATTACCCTCGATAGGTAGGACTTTAGTGATCTGTGGTAAATCCTTGGGCAGTATCGCCTCAAGAATTTCCTTTCGATCTGACAGAGGTAGGTGGCTTACCTTCTTGCCCTTATCATAGATCACATCAAACGCACAGAACGTGACTGGCTTGACCCTAGATATGGTAGGTATTCGCCTTGGACTGCCAACTTGAAACCGACTCATCAATTCCTCAAAATCAGGCTTACCATCTTTATCAGAAATAATAATCTCACCATCGAGGATCGTGCCTTTAGGAATTTGACGGGTAACTAGTTCAGGAAAACGCGCTGTTACTTCATTTTTATGTCGGGTATAAAAGTTAAACCCACTCATGGTGGAGTAGAGAAATCGTATCCCATCTAACTTTAATTCGCTATACCAGTCTTTATCATCGAAAGGGGTATCTACCTTGTGTAGAAGCATAGGGCTAATAAACATAATCTCACCTCGTAGTACAAGTCTAACATGGGAAAAGCTTACAGTCAGGTGGAAACTGTTGGGTAAACAAACTTAAGTAATTTGAGATTGTATTTCTGTTTCCTATATTTGGACAGTCGGTCGGCTTTACGTGGAACGTTAGTTTTTGTATAATAGAACAAACGTTCTATTAAGGGGTAAAGCTATGAGCAAACGAATTATATTTCATATAGATGCAAACTCTGCGTACTTATCCTGGGAGGCTGTCCACAGGCTTCAACATGGTGACCCATTAGACTTAAGAACTGTACCCTCTGTGATCGGTGGCGATCCAGTGACTAGGCATGGGATCGTATTGACTAAATCGATTCCTGCAAAAAAGTATAACATCGAAACAGGTGAGAGTATTCTAAGTGCCAGTGCCAAATGCCCTGAATTGATTATAGTTCGACCAAATTATTCTTTATATATGCAATGCTCTAAAGCTTTTGGTGATATTCTTTGTGAGTATTCACCTTTAATCGAGCAGTATTCAATCGATGAGTATTTTGTGGATTTCTCGAACATGGGGCGTCTCTATAAAGACCCCGTTGAAGTTGCTTACATAATTAAAGATCGAATTAAAAATGAGTTGGGATTTACTGTAAATGTAGGTGTTAGCACGAACAAAATCTTGGCTAAGATGGCATCAGAATTGAAGAAACCAGATATGGTTCACACAATTTTTCCAGACGAGATTCCAGATAAAATGTGGGTTCTGCCTATCGAGGAACTATTCATGGTTGGACGGGCAACTGCGAAGAAGTTAAGGAGCAGATCAATTAATACTATAGGTGATCTGGCTAATTATGACCCTAAGCTTATTAAGCTTTTTCTAAAGAGTCATGGTACGTTGGTTTGGAATTATGCCAATGGTTATGAGGCAAGTCCAGTCCGTGAGAATCGTCGACCTATGATTAAAGGCATTGGCAATTCCACAACCATATCTTTTGATGTTGAGGATAGAAGGACAGCGCATTTGGTTTTGTTGTCGTTGACGGAGACCGTCGCCACTAGATTACGGCAATCAGGTTATTGTGCGAGGTTGGTATCTGTTTCCTTAAGAACAAACGAATTTTACAACTGCTCTCACCAAAGGAAAATATACTCCGCGATTGATTGTACAAACGCAATACATGAAATTGCTTGCGAATTGTTTGACGAACTATGGAAAGGTCAACCTGTTAGACATCTTGGAGTAAGGGTTTCCGAACTATGCGAGAATGATTTTCAACAGATAGCACTTTTTGAGAAGAACTATGAGAAGCAGAGAACAGTTGATCGAACGGTAGATTCGATACGTAAGAGGTTTGGTAATGGTTCAGTATTTAGATCATCCTTTTTGAATAGCGGAGTTCGTTTTAGTAGTGGCGGGACAATGGATGATGAGGAATATCCAATGATGTCTAGCTTATTGTAAAAAAATGACTTACTATAAGGTCAGTACAATTGCTAGTTTCTACTTCACAATTTATTTCAAACAGAACACGCTCTTTGTAGAGCTTTTTTTGTTCTTTGTTTGTGTTTTCGCCATATTTCGCCGTCAATCTGGAATATAGTTGTCTTTAAGGATTAATGGATAATTTGAATAAAGTGGGCGTTCATTAGGATTAGTATCGACCTTTCAGCAGTACCTCGAAAAATGCGAAGGGCAACGGCGACTCTTACCTATGAACAAATGAAACGGATCATTGGAGATAAACTACCAAGGTCAGCTTGTAAATATTCTGCATGGGGGGAGAATGGAGGACATTATTATGCTGATACCTTGTTAGAAGTTGGTTGGAGGGTGGTACATGATGTTTTATAATGCATTTATACTGTGTGTAGAAACACTTTAGATAAGAATTATCTTGGTATTTCGGGAAGAAAGAATGTGATTCTATGGAATTATTGTACATATGGGTAAAAAAATACGGATGTTTTGATAATGCAGGATTTAATTTTAACCCAAAACATAGGTTCGTATTTAAAAATGAAACACTGATCTTGAAATATTACCAAAATAAAAATACTACTGATGATTTCTTCAGTAATGAGGAAAATAAAAACACTAGAAAAGGTAAGATACTAAACATTAATGCAATTGTTGGAGGTAATGGATCAGGTAAAACTACACTCCTAGAAATTATTTTTAGTAATCTCGTTTACGGTGAGGGGGGAATAAAGACTGAATCAATATTCGTTTTCAATAATAATAATCGAATGAAAGTCTATTACTACAAATTAGCAAATGAAAGACCACAAAAAATATATCTAGAATCAGATGGGGATTATTTAGAATTATTTGATTTATATTCGTCTAATGAAATAAGAAATGAATTGAGTGAACAAGATGTTAATCGATTTATAAAAGAATTAGAAGATACTTGCTTTATTTATTTATCCAATACATTTGATAATAGATATTATGACTACGTAAAAATGGGCAATATAAGCGATTTGTCTACAATTGGCTTACTAAAAAGCAATTCTAATTTTAATATGGAAATGGGAATTAATGAAAGCAGATATGATATAAATAAAGCATACTTTTATGCTGAGTTCAATAAACAAATTAATTTTATTACAAAATATAAGGATCAGTACTACCAGTATATTCCGTTTGAATTACCGAGACGGGTTATTGTTTACTTTAAAAGTTTGGATATTCTTCAAAATGAAATTCTTAAAAGAATTGACAATACAAAAATAAATGAAAAACTAGAATCTCTATTTAATAAGTTTAATAATTTAAGCCACAAAGATAATTTTAAATATAACATTGCAAGAAGATTGTTAACAATGCTTTTGAATGATTTCCTTAATGAACCTAACGGGTATAGAAAAACTAATATATTAGACATTGAAGTAGAAAGTGCATTAAAATACACAAATTTTAAAAAAGATATTTGGGAGTTTACGGGTGAACTATTTAAGAGAATTCAAAAAAACCTAGTAAAGAATAACTTCGTTGATAGATATTTAGAATTTATGGTTTGGATTGATAAACATATTGATGAGATAGGTGACTTTAAGAACATCTACGAGGGAAATTATTTTGAAATACCAACTTTTGTAGAAGATAGCAAAGATAGCATTGGTATACAGGAATTCTTTTCTCATTATCAAAAAACAGCTGGAATTATTGATTACTTGAATTTCTCTTGGGGATTAAGCACTGGTGAAAATACGCTACTCAGTTTGTTTTCAAGACTATTTTCTATTACCCAAAGATTACCCCAGGGGGGAAATTATTTAATAGGGAATGGAAATACTCAATTTCAAAATAAATTCTATAAAAAAGCAATAATATTAATTGATGAAGCCGACTTAACCCTTCATCCAGAATGGCAACAAAAGTATATAAAATCTTTTGTTGATTTTATAGAAGATATTTATCAAGAATGTGAGACTCAGATTATTATTACAACTCATTCTCCGATCATTCTATCCGATATACCTAAAAATAACGTTATTTTTCTTAAAGCCAAAAATAAACAAGTTAATGAAGAAGATGATGATAACATCAGGCATTCCGAAACATTCGGTTCCAATGTTACTACACTTTTTTATGATTCATTTTTTATGAAAAAAGGAAGTATAGGTCAGTTCGCCAAAGAGAAAATTAATTATGTAATAAAACGGATCAATAATATCGATACGGATATTGAATTAGAGGATTCTGAATTTGTATTCTTATCAAACGTTACCGAGTTAAGGGAATTGAGAAAAATAATACAAAATATCGGAGATGATGTTTTGAAAAATAAACTTAATCAAATATTAAACTACAAATTGGAATTATTAGAGGAAAAACTTGATGACCTTAAAGATATTAAAACGAGAATAAATGATATTGATGAACAGATTAAAAGATTAGAAGAAAGGAAAAAACTTTTAAATGGTGAAAACTTATGATTCCTATAATTATAAATGACGTAAAGTTAAAACAAATCAAAAGAGATTTCAAAAATATGGTTAAAATCGGAAAGGATTCAAATAAAGAAAGCATCATTATTAATAATGAATTAGATAAGCTTAAAATAAAAGAAAGGTTTGACGATATAATTTTAGCAGACTTTGAAGTTTTATTAAAAATAAAGACGACTCTCGATACAAATAAATACGTATTTGACGCTTACGAAGGTAAAGATAGTGGAAAAAGTTATGTTAGGAATTCTATCTTTAATAACCTGTATAAAGCTTATGGTAAGCTAGATAATAATTGGTTGATTAAAGAATTAGGTATAACGGTTTGTCCCTATTGTAATCGAGAATTTATTAATAATCGTGGCAAGTCTACATCGGCACAGTTAGACCATTTTTTCCCTAGAAGTAAATATCCGTTATTTTCAGTAAGTCTATTTAATTTAATACCATCTTGTTATGCATGTAATCATATAAAACATTCGAATGCCATTTCTATATCACCGTATAATAAAAATTTTGATTTTAATAGTGCTCTTAAATTTTCATATACGCCACTTTCCGCTGACTATTTGAATGACCATAAACAACTAAAAGTAGATATAAATATAAAGCAGAACACTATTAAGAAAAACATAGATATTATGAGAATTGATAAGGCATATGAATTACATTCAGACTATGTTCAAGAACTAATAAAAAAATCAAAAGTTTACAATAAGGTTCAAATTCAGGAGTATCTCAGAGAGTATCCAGGGTTATTCTCATCTAAAGAAGAAATATTAAGAATAGTATTCGGAAACTACATACAAGAAAAGGACTTTGCAAGACGACCACTTGCAAAATTAACAGTAGATATTTTAGAAGAACTCTGTGTTGATTTGAAGTGCTAAAACGAGTTGAAGTGGGTTAAACCTGACATTGGACTCCTCTAATGTGCTTCAATGGGTCGAGGGGGGTGGCTCAAATTGAAGACAGCCTTTTGTGTAAGCCTCACTCCCATTGGGTAGCACATCCCTACCTATGTCATGTTTAAATATCGGGTCTATAACGAGGGCTTGAAAACGGGGTGGCTCACTTATCTCGTGAGCCTGGCTTTACTTCGCTGACACAGTGGATCTTAGAACGAAATATCAACTAATGAGAATATTCCTAAAATTAATCCCCTTCGGTGAGGCCGTAATTGTCTGTCAGAATAATAGCTGATCTACAGATATAGAACGAAAAAGATCTGGATAGTCCCTACTTCTTTGCTCATAGTGAATGAAATAAGGAACGCCAAAGAAAATACATCTGGACGTTCCCATTTATTATCTATATACAATAGGGGTAGAGCGGAACTAGTTAATTGTTGTAAGTACCTTCGGTTGCGTATAGAATATAATTGTTAATCATATGGGATACTTCCCAACCACCAGGTTCTTGCCTGGTGTTTTTTTATAAAGTTTGTGTTCTCTTTGAGAAAACAATGCCAGAGCAAAATACCAAAAAAAACGCAATTATTACAGCAATAGATGGAACACCGAAAGCTTTTCCTCCACCAAGGGCTATACCAATATTTTTTATATCTTTCACCTCCAATTCATTTCTTCCCCACCCCTATAACCGCTAACTATCATTTTTAGAGAAAAATGCGACTAGTAACATTAAGCCAAGTGCAATTAGTAGCTTCGTACTTGTTCTATTAGAATATTTGTTCCCTAGACTTTCCTTGGCCTTCTCGATAGCACGATCTGCATAGTTGTATTTAGGCTTTATTACTTGCTCAGCTTCTACCTTGTCAGGGTCGTTATTTACTAACAACTGTATCCTGTCCTCATCACTGAGAGTTACAAAATTAGTTAAACATGATTCGATTATATTGCTTATGGGGATACCAGTTTCTTTAGCACATTCAACTAAGTGATCGTTAAGTCTTACACTATGTACAGATCTTAATGGATATTGTTCATTCACACTTGCCATATATTTCCCTCCCGAGGAAAATAATAACACAACAAGACGGTGAAGTCAACACAATTAATGCAATTTGTAATACAAATTGCATTAATTGTTTACTTAATGATGACAAGTTATTTGCCCGCCGATTGTTTGAGTTAGCTATATAAAATCAATAATTTTTATAGGTATAAGGATTATAGTAATAACGCAGAAGCCCATTCGTTCTTAACGGACGAATGGGCTTCTGATTATTTTTTAAGGTTCTTTCTTGAAAGTATTCTTCTATAACCTCATTAACCTTCTTGTTCTCTTCTTTGACCAAGTTATTGGCATACAAACACCAGAAGAAAATAAAGATCATAGTCATAACTTAACAGTATTGACTATGATTTTTCATGAGTGTAGAATCAAGGCATTGAGCGTAATCAAAACTAATAGTCAAAACGATGTGTAGAAATGAGGCTTAAGATATGAATATTGGATATGCCAGGGTGTCAACTAAGAGTCAGGAAAAGGATGGTAATAGTTTAGAAGCACAAGAGAAAGCACTCCATGAATCTGGGTGCACTGTCATATACAAGGATAGCTACACTGGAACTAAAGCAACCAGACCAGAGTTTGATAAGCTACTTGATAAGCTAACTGAAGGAGATACCTTAGTAGTAACAAAGCTAGATAGGTTTGCCCGATCCACTATACATGGGGCTACAATAGTACAGCAGTTAATTGATAAGGGAATTAGGGTCAACATATTAAACATAGGGATCTTAGACAATACTCCATCATCTAAACTCATGAGGAATATCTTCTTTGCATTTAGTGAGTATGAGCGTGACATGATCGTTGAGCGTACTCAGGAAGGTAGGGCTATAGCAAAGACAAAGGCAGGTTATAAAGAAGGAAGACCTAAATTATTTACCCAAACACAAATTGATATGGCACTAGACTTATTGAGAAAACACTCTTACACCCAAGTTGCTGAAATGACCAAGATAAGCAAGGCGACACTGACAAGAGAAATGAGAAAAAGAAAAGCATCATTATCTGTAGCAATCTAATATTTTAGGCAAGGCGGTTAGCCTTGCTTTTATTGTGAATATTGTGGTTCATAAAGTTAATAGGAGGGGAAGAATCCCTTCCTATTCTTTGGCATAGGGGAGTGGGGGGATTTAACATGACTCACACTCTTGTAAAAGGTGAGAATCTGCATACTTCTGAATTCATTAAGAAGTTACCCGATGGCTACGATTACATCGATTTAATGAACAATCATGCAATAAAAGGAACTGTTGGCGGAATTAATGGCTTTATATGTATTATTAGAAGAAAATTATTGAAATATAGAAAAATTTCAAATATTTGTATGTATTATAAAGGAATCTTTAGGTAAAATGTTGAATTCTAAACGATAGTGAATTTATCACATTGTTAATCCCTTAACCATATGCGAAATGAATTTATATTCATAGATTATTAGGAAATAGTATTTAGCTATCTCCTAGTGTTGAATGTAATCAGTAATTGGAGATGAAAATTGTGTACATATCTAAAATTAGAATAGAAAATTTCAGGAATTTCAAAATGAAGGAAATAGAATTTAATGATGGTGTAAATGTTATTATCGGTCATAATAATGCAGGAAAATCAAATCTCATTAAGGCATTAGCGTTGGTACTAGATTTCCAAGGAACAAAGAGGTTAGATGTGGATGATTTCAATAAATATATTTCACTTGAGGATCTAAAAGCTAATCCCCCAAAAGTAAGTATATGTATCTCAATAAATCAGAGTGTTGGAGAAGACCTAAATTCTGATGACTTAGTTACGGTAGGAAATTGGCTTACCAAGCTAGAAGAACCTTATGAAGCATCAATAACCTATGAGTTTTTCCTTCCTGAAAAAGAGAAAGCCGATTATTTAGAAGCAATTAATACTGCTACCGATTTAAATATAGCTTGGAAAATAATAATGCACGACTTTATAAGGCTATACGTATATAAAATATGGGGAGGATCAACTACAACTCGAACCGTTGCTGATAGTGAATCCTTACAGAAATTTGATTTTCAATTTTTAGATGCAATCCGTGATGTCGAAAGAGATATGCTCACTGGGAAAAATACACTTTTAAGAAGTGTATTAGATTTTTTTATGGATTACGAAATTAAATGTAATACTGGTAAGTCAGAGGAAGATAAAAAAGTTGAAATAAAAACAAAAAGGCAGGAATTCTCTAATAATGCTGACTCTTTGATTCTTGACCTTCAGAGAAGAATGAAGGAGGGGAAGGAACAAATTCTATCTTACGCTAAAGATACGGGTGCATCCTTTAACAATGCTATTCCTAATTTTGAAGGAAGCATTTCGGAAGTTGAAATGTTCTCTGCACTCAAATTGATTGTCGAATATGAAAGTGGGCTAAAAATACCTGCTACACGTAATGGACTAGGATATAATAACTTGATTTTCATATCTTTACTTTTATCAAAGATGCAAGTGAATTCAGATGGTAAATATTTAGGAAGTAATGCGAAGGTTTTCCCTATCTTGGCTATTGAAGAACCTGAAGCACATCTTCACCCTGCAATGCAATACCAGTTTTTGAGGTTTTTAAAGAAGAATAAATTAGAAAAAAAGGTAAGACAAATTTTTGTTTCTACTCACTCAACACATATTACGTCATCTGTGTCTCTAGATGAGATGATCTGCTTACACAATGAGGCTGAAGAAACGACCGTTGGATATCCAGGGAAAGTATTTCCTTCTGATGGGAAAAGTAAAAAATACGTTCAACGGTTTTTAGATGCAACCAAATCTGATATGCTTTTTGCTCAAAAGGTGATTTTAGTTGAAGGTCTTGCTGAGCAATTACTAATATCAATTCTGGCAAGATATTTAAGTGTTTCCTTAGACGGAAAGCATATTGCAGTAATAAATGTAGGGGGGAGATTCTTTGATCACTTTTTACATTTGTTTGACAGCCAAAAGCCAGATACTTTGAACAAGAAAATTGTTTGCTTAACGGATAGAGACCCAGAAAGAAAAAAAAGAATCGCTGGTGGTAGTTATACAAAATGCTACCCTTTTGAATATAATCAAGATAGCACAACTTATGAATATAAGAACAATGCCAGTGCAGATAAATATCCAGTTACAACTCATCCGAATATTGTTTTTTTTAGCCAAAGTATAGATAAGGGCAAAACCTTTGAATATGATTTAATTTTGCATAATCCATCACTTGAATTATTGATAACTGACTCAATGAGTAATAAGGAAGAGATTAAAGAACTAATGTTCTTTTACAAAAATAATAAACCTATGTCAGATTATGCGATAAAGTTGAGAGATAGTGATGAGAACAAAAGAATCATCGATAGCATAAACGCAAACACTTCGTTTACTGAAGATGATAAATTTAGAGCAATCATAGCCTCTCGCTATCTTAACTCAGTCGGGAAAGGTGAAAATGCGTTGGAATTAGCATGTGTATTAGAAGAAAATCTAAATAAAAAGGATGAAGAATCAGATTATCAAGAATTTATCGTTCCTGATTACATCAAACAAGCCATCGAGTGGATATGCCAATGAATTCAATAACTTCAGATTCACTAATTCCAATTGAGCAACATTTTCGGGTATCAGCTGGACCAGGTGCAGGAAAGACATATTGGTTAGTAAAACACATAAAAAATGTTTTGCATAACTCAAAAAGATTAGAGAAAACACGAAAAATTGCTTGCATTACTTATACAAACATTGCGGTCGAAACAATCTTAGTCCGTTTAGGTACAACTGCCGACCAAGTAGAAGTTTCAACGATTCATAGTTTTTTATACAAGCATATTGTGAAACCTTATGCATCATTTCTTGTTGATGATTATGGCTTAAATATGAACAAATTGAATGGTCATAATGAGCCAGTTGTATATTTTAAAAAAGTTGTTCAATGGATAGAGAATCATCCCCATGCTGACAAACTTAAACATCCTTATTCTGTTAACCAATTAACAAAGTTAGAAATCAAAAAATCAGCACTTACAAGATGGCTCTTCTCTTTAACCTATAAATTTGATCAACAAAATAACCTAAAAGTTGTATGTGATAGAGGAGAAGCATATAGTTTTGATGTCGGAAATCCTACTCGCATGTATTTAAATAAGAAATGTTTAGATGTTCTTGAATTAGACTTAATAGGATACAAGAAGATTTATTGGCAAGATGGAATAATAGATCATGAGGATGTCCTCTTTTTTAGCTATCAGCTAATATCAAAGTATCCTTTTATTTTAACAGTTTTGCAGGCAAAGTTTCCTTACTTTTTTGTTGATGAGTTTCAGGACACTAACCCCATTCAAGTTTCAACATTGAAGATGATTGGTGAAAAAGAAACCATTATTGGTGTAATTGGTGATGAATCTCAATCAATTTATGGGTTTCAAGGAGCAGAGTCTAAGCAATTTCATAGTTTCGTGCTTCCAAATATTGTGGATTATGAAATGGCTGACAATAGGAGAAGTACAAATCAAATTATTGATGTATTAAATAAAATTCGTGTAAATATCAGACAGAATAAATTTAGAAATATCGAAGGAGCAAAACCAATTATTTTCGTTGGTGAAAGGATTGCTTCACTTAGAAAAGCAAAGGAGATTAGCAATGACGAACCAGTATATTCTTTATCAAGGGATAATATTACATCAAATACATTGAAGAAAGAAATTGAGGGAACTGGGTTTGATAAAAAATTAATAGAAGAGCTTTCTGTTAAAGATAAATCGAGTAGTAGTAATAATTATAGAAGTAAAGTTGTTATTGCTTGTTTAAAAGCTACCGAATTTGCACGTGAGAAAAGATTCAATGATTCTATTAAAGAATTAGAGAGCATATTTAAAGATATAAATGACGAACAAGAAAGAAAAAAAGTGGCTTTAAAGCATATCTGTCTACTTCTAAAAAGGTACAATGATTTTAAGGATAGTTCAATGTTTGATTTTTATACTATCATAAAAAATGAAATTAGATCCGATATTTCTAGATTAGTAAGTGGTACTGCTAAAATTTTTTATGAAGGACATAGTTATCAGCATTTGGCTTTATGTGTAAAGATAGCTGAAGATGTTAGCAAACACAAGACTATTCACAAAGCTAAAGGAGATGAATATCCTAATGTGTTAGTTGTTTTAGAAGATGAGAATTGTTTTCAATTCCTTTTGAATCCGAATTTAGATGACAATGAAGAACATAGAATTTATTATGTTGCAGTAAGCAGGGCAAAAGAGCGATTGTTTATTAATACACCATCATTACCTGAAGGTGATCAGTCGATATTAGAGAGTATGTTTAATATCATTAAGGTTTGAAAATTCGATAAGATAAGTTGATTAAGGTTTTCTTCACTCTAGCCTATTCCCTCATATAATTGCTTTGTATAATTGATATTTGTTTTGAGCCGACACCATAGTCGGTTCTTTATCTTTAGGCTTACAACTGGTGTACCCAAATAGAACCACCATCTACATCAAATATATCCACCTTGATCATGGTGAGATCCATCTCTTGAAAAATACCTTCAAGGTAATGAGCCACTCTGGGGTCGACTTGACATGGGACCCCACGTCGGATGCTTCAATGGGTCGAGGGATAAGGCTCATATGATGTCTGCCTTGGGGTAAGCCCCATCCCTTCGCTCTAGGGTGGCATTCGACGTCTTCCATGGTCAAGTCTTGCTCTGAGGTCAAGTCGAGTGGCACTGTCGATGTACACCGTGGATTATTTAGTGCAAACAGTGGAACTAAAACAGCAAACTACTGGATCTATCGGATGACAATATTCATTATTGTAGCTGATAAGCATATTACCTTGCACTATATTAGGTTCTTGTGGCGTGACTTGTTGAGTTATTCCAGAATTTGAGACAACTAGACCAAAGCAAAGACGAGCATAGCGAGAACGATTGCAATTTTTTCAAACTATCTCTCCTTTATTTAAAGTAATATCAAGCTATATCTTGTCAGCTTATGCAACCTTAAATTTTGAAAAACGCAACGACCTATAAGTATCTCGTATCTGATAAAGACAGGAAGTATAAATCATGTTAAACTTGCCATATTGCCAGCGGCCATCCTACAAAAAAAAATCCCCGCCGGGGATTTTTTATGCTACGCGCAGACCACAAGTTCATTAAAAAATTGCCTCGTGCAATCACTGACCAGATATTCAATACATAAACTTCTGCTCTTAAAGGGCAGTTTTTTTATGCCCTTTTATAAGTGCATTACGGTTGAAATCATAGAACATGGTCAAGCATAAAAGCCCTTTAAGGCTCTTGCTAAAGAGGTTATTATTTGTTTATTCGAAAAGTAAGGGGGGATGTAGATTAGCGAAGAGGACAATAAGGTAGCCCAAATCAAACAGGTGGCAACCCGTAAGGGTTTATATAGACAGAAGGCTCAGGACAGCAAATCAGAGACAAGGACCCAGGAACAGGATAATAGTCTTAAACCATTCGTCCAACAAGAATACTTTATCGAGTTGCATACTACTCATTTTCCCGTCCTTGGTAGTGACATCACCCAGACCATTTCGGAAGGGATTCCCCGACTTAGACATGCACCCATAGACGTTGACAGGGATAATTGCTCGGTAGACATTAGTGGGAAAGGAAAGATAGAAATGGTATTGGATGAGAATGAAGATGTTTTTGAGGATAGAGGGGTAATGGACATAGAATCGGCTCAACGAAATATTCGCTTGTCCCAAGTTCAACTCTTTCAGTATCTTTTGTATCAATTTAACCAGCATAAACAGAAAAAGATAACGTTAGACATTCGAAATTACTTTGAGTTGAGGGGTATTACTCGACGAAAAGAAAATGTCGATAGATTCTATCAAGACTTGTTTATTCTTTCGAGCATCTCTTTCGACTTGGTGGGGAAAAACAGTGGGGTCAGTGAGAGAATAGTTGAAAAATTATTGACTGTGAAGCGAGCGTTGTCGGCAGGGGGCGAGGAAATCGGTTTTTCGGTAAAAGGGAGAAAAGTTGCCACAGTTATTGTGGAACTGGGAGAATGGATACAAAAGCTTAAGCTTAAGCAGTTTATCTTAATCCCTAAAGTATTTTTCGAATATACCGCCCCTAATCAAAGTCCCGCAATTCTGCTGTCACTTAAATTTAATCAATTGTGCAGAGTTAATAGTGGTAAGGGGCGTAACAAGAAAGTGTCAGTTAAGAGTCTTTTGGGGACTTTGGGAGTAACGGAAAAAGATGTGGCTAAACAAGGTGGGCAATACTATCAAGCACTCCTAGAAAATTGTTTTAAGTTACTTGAGGGTGAAGGTTACGCTATTGCTTTTGAAAACAATGGAGCTTGTGTTTCAAAGGGATTCCTAGAAAATATAGTTCTTTATCGAAATGATGGATTGGAATCTCACTACTCCATTCGCAAGATTAGAGCCCACACAGATAAGAAATAAATTTTAGAATGGAAAACTATACACTGAACTAGGACGAAGTATACATTAGACTAGGCGTTTTTATACACTGGTATAGGAAATACAAACCACCAAATCCAGTCATAATGCTGGTTCACGGGTTTAAGAAATCCCTAATAAATTTAACAAATTTAACAGGGGGAGAGAGCTTTAAGCTCTCCCCCCTATCTGAAGAGAACCGTCTCGGTTAAGAAAGCAGTTATTAGTGTGTATCATACTTCCCTGGCACTTAAAGATAGGTTTATTCCTTAATTGTTAAAAACCGTTCCTTTAATTATCCTTCAAAATAAAAAGTGTCAGGAAGGACAGCTATCCAAAGAATTCTGCTTTAATCGCTTAAAACAAAATAATTAGATGAAAGAGAGGACACATTTCATTATGAATACTGAGCAAAACGAGTTGTTAGACAAAGCCAAGGAGCAAATTAATTTAGTAGAATATGCAAAATCAGTTCTTCCGTCCCATCAATTTAAAAGAGTGGGTAAATCGACTTTCATAGAGGATTGCCCTGTCTGCAAGGGTCATAATCACTTTTCTATTTATACGGACAAAAACTTTTACAATTCATTTGCAAGTTGCTGTAAAGGTGGAAGTGTCGTTGACTTCATGATAGAAGTAGAACATCTTTCCCAAAAGGATGCAATTAGAAAAACGTTGGAATTGGCGGGATATGGAGAAACTATTAGAGAAGTTAGAGGTAAATGTTCCAAGGAAAATCACGCAAAAGACATAATAGCTCTTGATGTCGACAACCATGAACCCGCACCAGTTGTTCCCCCATTAAACTCCCCTGACTTTACCACGTTAATCTTGAAAACCCATTCGCTTGTCTCGGAAACAGACTATTACTTCAATCGTGGATTAACAGTAAAAACTGTCGAGCAGTACAAGTTAGGGTATCATCAAGATGGTTTTAACTTTGCTATTAAAGAATCGGAGATGGTCGAAGAAAAAGAAAATGATTTAATGAGAGCTTACAAATATTTTCTTCCCGTCTGGGATACAGATGGAGTCTGTCGGTATTTTATTACTCGTGTAGATGAAGAAGCTGTACCAAGTTGGGCAAAGAGTCATGGGAAAACGCACAATCCCAAAGGATTGAATGTCAGATTATTTAATGAAAGGTATCTTCGTGGTTTCAAGATTAAGGGGGACTTTATCTTCATAACAGAGGGCATTTTTGATGCATTAAGTCTAGAAGAGTTCGATTTCTCTTCAATTGCATTAAATAGTGCTAATAATGATAGACTCCTTGTAAAGATATTAAGCAATGCTCCTGAATCTCTTAAGTCTAAAACCTTCGTTCTTATTCCACATAATGACAAGGATGGACAAGAGTTACGTCTTCGCCTTCAAGAGGTGTTAAAGAATCTTGGGTATAGATTTGAGGTATTCACACTTCCAAACGAATATAAGGATTTCAATGAATTACTTGTTGCTAGTCGAGAAGGAGCCAAGAACTTCATTCAAAGAAGCCTAAATATTCTTCAGCATAATGACTTTGCCAACGACTATTTAGATGACTTTAGGAAAGGGATTGTTTTAGAACAGGATAAAATGGTCATGAGAACTGGATTTAAAGGGCTAGATAAAAAGTTAGGAGGAGGGCTTTATCCAGGGCTATACCTGATTGGAGCGATCAGTTCTTTAGGAAAAACGACTTTCGTGCTTCAGATTGCAGATACAGTAGCATTGAACGGTGATGATGTTTTGTATTTTTCTCTTGAGATGTCTCGAAAAGACCTTATTAGTCGTAGCCTTTCTCGTAACCTATTTACGACTGATTCTAAAAACCGATTTAGTGCCAGGGAAATCCGTCAAGGAAAATGCCCGATGGAATTGTTAGACATTGGTTTGGAAAGTTACAAGGAGTTAGGACGTAACTTGGCTTTCGTTGAGGGGAACTTTGACATAGGTGTAAAAGAAATTCGGGAAAGGGTTGAAAGAAATATGAGGGTCAGAGGTAAAAAACCTCTTGTCATCGTTGACTACTTTCAACTCCTTAAACCAATAAATTCTCGTATGATTGAGAAACAAGCTGTTGATTATAACGTCTCTGAATTGAAACGAATCAGTCGAGATTATGATATTCCGATTATTGCCATATCCTCATTTAACCGTACAAACTATTATTCGGCGATTGGTTATGAATCTCTGAAAGAGAGTGGAAATCTTGAATATTCGGCGGATGTTGTTCTGGGGATCCAATTAAGCGGAATTGTGGATGTAAGCAGGGCGAAGACAGACACTGATAAAAGAGATTTAGTGAACAAGTTGAAGATTCAGGACCCAAGAGAGATTGAGGTTGTTATTATAAAACAGCGTGATGGGTTAGCTTATGGTGCAGGGAATTTTAAATACTACGCGAAAGTAAATTTCTTTCAAGAGGTGTCATAAATAGATGAGGGAATATAGGCTAATGGGAAATCCCCCATGGCTTTATTTCCCTATTTTACATAGTTTAGTTCTACCAACTTGAAAATCAGTCAACACATACCTTGATTTTCATTGTGGGAATGGGTAAATCATAATCTATCTGTCGTAAAATAGGACTAAAGTACTATTGAAGAAATTCTGTTCCGTGGTAGTATTAAATACATAAATTAAATACCCTTTAAGCTTGAAGCTTGGAAGGGAAAGTCAACGAAACCGATGGTTAGCGTTGTTTGATATATTTGGGTACAGGTGTGCCTAAATATATCAAACAATTTTAATCAATCGGTTTTTTGTTTCAGTTCTTTGGAAATTTAATAAGCGCAAATCGCCTACGACCTTGCCATCAGGGTGGTAAAAGGGCGTTTTGAAACTAGTTAAGCGAGTCAACAGTACAATAGGGGAAGGTGTATTAATTGAAATATATAGCCAAAGATAAATTTGATTGTGAAATCGAGATAAATGACCAAATCTTAAAAGTGGCCCCAAAATTAGGTCCACTCCAATACGATTCAAATGAACTTTCGATAATAAAGCACGATGTAAAACTAGAGAAGTTTTCTTACGCTGGTGCAGAAGATGGCCTGTTTAAATTTAGCTATAAAAAGGATGGAAAGAGGAAATCTATTCAGGTGCCTTTTAAGTATGAGCAACAAAAAAGGATTTGTCTCGTTGCTAATGCAATTGTATTTTCGAGATATATACCACAGGACGAGAACCCCAGCTTTGCGATTGGCTTAGGTGGTTCTCTTGAAATTAGGAGTAATAGATTATTGATTTCTCGCTATTCTCGGTTTCAACAATTTCCGTGGGCGAGAAAATTAGAAAGCAAGAAAATAGATTTCCAGAGTATTAAAGAGGTTGGATTTTTGAAAGCAGGTATGATAAAAGAGAGCCTTGTTCAAGAATTTTCTGATGTCGGATGTATTCGCTTTGTTGAAAAAAGCAAAGCTCAGATGCAGGACATTTGGAATCCCTTGACAGACCCAAACACCATTTTATTTGATAAGAGCATGGAATTTCTGTTCTACAGGCTGTTCGTATTAATAAAAAAGCTAACAGGCATAAGGACGTTAGAATTTGAGAAGAGTAGTTCCCAATACTTTTCGCATTCTGTACATGAGTATTTGGAGGATTTGGCATCTAAACATCAGACTGAAAACTTGATTTGCCTTACAAAGGGAGAACAAAGAAAGATAAAAGAAGAAAAAGACACAATGTTCTACAAATTAGAAGACAAAGGCTTTTTGACAGGAGTAGAAGTAAAACAATTGGCTACAAATTTTCAAGAGAAAGTAAAGTATATTGGCATGTTATATTTAATGACGGATTTTAAGGATAAAGAATTAGATAACATAATGAAACAATACTGCAGAGGCTTGTATAGCCGTGATGAATTTGAAAGGTTTTTAATGAATTATTATAGAGGGTATACAATTCCAGTCGCTAGAGAGTTAGCTCTTAAAGACTATGAGATAATTTACGAAGATGATTTTGAGGAGGACTTCAACGAAGGGGAGTCCTTTGAGCAAATTGACTATAAGCAACTGAATGAAGCATATAATCCTAGATTGACAGATATAGGGCATATTAAGAAAGGCAAAGTTATTCAATTTCCGAGTAGGGTAACCTGTCAATTCTAGGTTAATTTAAGAGGAAAATGCTCGTAGATGCATTTTCCTCTTTGTTCCTAAAGAAAGTGTAATTGGTTTTTAAATAATATAGATTATTTTTTTATTTCGTTTTTCAGTTGGTGTAGCCCAAATTATATCTGGTCGGTTACTCTGAATTAAGGGCAATCAAAACGTAAAAGCAATTGGAAGTTGGAGTTTTAATGTATTTTCAGGAGATTTGCTAGTAATAAGCGAACTCTAGCAGTTTTGCGCTATGTGATTGCCCCTTTTGCATTTCTCGTTGGCTTAATGCGGATTGTCAATTCATAGCTCTACTGAAGTGCATTAGTAGGATTAGTGGAAGTTAAAATTAATTCCGTTATGGCAATAAATGTATTAGTAAATAAAGGTAATAATCCCATCGGTCAAGAATATTTTATTATTCTTTAACTCTGAAAGGATATGAGGTTAGTATAAATAAGTTAGTTTTATATAAAGAAGAGAGGGAACATATGAAAAAGTTTGATGTATATCAAAATATCGAAGGAAACAATCTTAAGCAATTATTACTGTTTGTTGGAAAATACAGTAATAAAATGTCCTTTGCAAGATATTATGAAGGTAAACTTACTGAAGAAGAATTTAATCAATTGCAAATGGAATATAAAGAATCAATTCTTGAAGAAGACAAAAAAAACAGACTACATTATAAGGAAAACGTGAATGGATATAGAGATAGAATTAATAATTTCTGTAGAACTGATATGAACGTCGAAGAATATGCTGAGAAATATTTTAATCACCTTCTGGAACAAGATATTATGAGTTGTAATTTAAACTATGAGAGATTTGAAAAAGGGAAATATGAGCCGTATAAAAGAACGAGTACCGATTTTTTATATGTGAAATATACAAGAAGGACACCTGTAACCAGGGGACCAGTCTTTGAAATGTGCTTTTTCATGGTAGGTGAAACCTATCGCAAATTATTGCTAAATATGAATAAGTTATTTGAATACCCTTATCAAATTGAAGGTGGAGAATTTGAAGATTTAACCTTTTATAAAGAAGAAAGGTTATTGTTAGCGATTTGTTCTCATGAACGTTATGCATATATGAATTTAGAAGATGACGAATACCAGGAATTCTTAAAACTTGATATTTTAAGTGATTTAACAGAAAGATAAAAATGTTGAATTGGAATGTATGTAGTATGGCGGGACGGGAAAATGGACGCTATTTTAGGTAAGAAGGAACTTCGTCAAATTCTTATTCGGGACGCAGTAGAATGAATGTTTATTCGAAGGAGATTATTCCAATGTTTGAATTAACAAATGAACAACGCAAATATCTAGGATTAACACTTGTTTCTTCTACTTGGGATTTAGTCAAACTCATTCCGAGTCCACATGTTAAGCAAGATACATTTGTATATTATGATGGAAATACTATCTGCAAGCGAATAATAATAAGCGAAAATACTTATTTGGAACATGATTTAAATGAGGAAACAACCAATAGCAGAACAGAGCTTCTCCCAAAGACAGGAAGAGGTAAAATTGTGAAATTAACCGCTTCAACTCTTGAAAAAAGAACTCCAAAAGGAATGTATTTTTCTTATAATGGCAATGTAACTATTGGTAAATGGGAAGCGAATAGAACATTTTATAATTCCTACATTGAAGATATTAAATTAAATACTTTTGAAGACCTTTCTTGTTGGATTAAACAGTGGATATCAGAAACCACCATATCAGACTTATACGAGCTTGAGGAATTTGCATCATTACCTAAAAAACATTACAAATATAACGTTGGAGATTATTTTAGATTGAAGCTAAATAGAAGATTATATGGTTATGGAAGAATACTGCTTAATTACGATAAGATGCGAAAAGAAAAAATTAAATTTTGGGATATTTTAATGGGTAAACCGTTGGTAGTGAAGGTGTATCATATCGCAACAACCGACAAAAATATTAGTTGTGAGGATTTAAGAAACCTTAAAGCGATTCCCTCTCAATTTATTATGGATAATACGTTTTTCTATGGTGAGTATGAAATTATTGGGAATATGCCACTAGCTGATAATGAGCTAGACTTTCCTGTTATGTATGGGAAAAGTATTGATATAAGAGATAGTAATAAAGTATTGCTTCAGTCGGGGAAAAAATATTTTGAACTAAATAGAAATAAAGCTTTTTATTCAGAGTTTAAAAACAACGGAATTGGTTTTGGAATAAATGTAAAACTGCCGATTTTGAGTAAATGTATAGAACTGCATAATAATCAACCCTACTGGGAGCAGAATAACTATACTACAAATAAAGATTTGCGAAATCCAAAGTTTTATGCAGAACGAGAAACGATATGTAAACAATTTGGAGTTTCAGAAGAGGATATTTTTTTAAGATGATTCTTTAAAGGGTTTTTTTTAGATGAGGAATCATCCCGTAGGTATACCTGGTCAGAATCATAGTGATTGTAATAACTACTTCCCATAATTCTTATTCGGAACTCAAATAGGATAATTGAAAGAGTTTTTATTTATACCAGGAGGTCAAGATGCTGGATTTTTTAGGAGGTATTTTTGCGGGGTTTTTAGAATTTCTTGAACTTATCGGTGATATCTTTTTCACTTCTACCCAAAAAACGGATTTGAATAAAAATATTGAGGAGCTAAATAAGCAAGAATGGTTTAACCAGCTCTACAAAGATTATAGGTATGAACACGTTATAAATCATACTTGGAAGATTAATAGATACCTAAACAAAAAAGAAAATGTACAGTTATTGATTAACAGCCAAGAAGAACGCGATAACTTTATAAAATGGGTTAAGGATGAGCATGAAAGAATTACTTGGGGAAAGAAGAAGGTAAAAGGGTGAATTTATAAAGACGGAATTAATCGTCTTCGCATATTCTTAAACCCCTCAGTAAATTGCTGTCCCACCTTGTTTGAACGGCATTCGTAGGATTATGGGAATAAACGGGTTAAAGATAGTGAGTATTTCCGAAACCTATTAAGGTATTCTCAATATGTAAACGGATTTTTGAATGCTTATTCGAAGATTCCCTATAAGAGCCTAACAATATAGATATACCACTTCTACACATGGCCTAAAAGAGTACCAATTGTTCGCATTGTTCTTATACCCTTTAGAATAAATGCTGTCCTGCTTCAGTCGACATTAGCAGAAAAATGGATGCAAGATTAGTTTTTTGGGGGTGATGCTCTTGAAGGAAGATATTTTATGCGTGAACTTACTAATTGATGGTAAAACGACAGTAGTTCCGATAACGATAGTTTACGAACAATCCAATAAAGAGGAAATCAAGAACATTCATTTAGAAATAAAATTGGGAAATCATCTCTATATGTCTATTCCATCGGATGCTACTGAATTTGCGGTCACCAATTTACAGAAAGTGCTTCCGTCAAACATATCGATTGCTTGCTGTCAATCTTGCCGTCATGGAAACTTTTGCCCATACGGAAATGAGGATAACGAGATTTTTTGCCTAAAAGGAATGACCTATAACAATAAAATGGACGTATGTGATATCTTCTCATATACACAAAACATCGTGTTTGGTGAGAGAAAACGACAACTTCTTGATTTTTGCATAGAATATGAGCCTATATCCGATAGTAATTTTACATACAATGATTGGGGTTTATATTAGATGCATTATTCTTATTTGGTGTAGTAATCTAAATTATGAAAATTGTTTGGAAGAAAATAAATTTCTGTTCCTGTCTTATATCCATCAGGACTATCGTCTAATTGATTCCAAACTATAAGTTTGTAGGAAAAAGCTGTATAGGTTGCTGTGCCTCCATCCTTATATGCCTGAATATTAAAAGGTGTAAATAGGATAATTAATATAAATATTATTTGTTTTCTTTTCTTTTTCAACGTCTCCATCCCCCCAGGATGTAAATAATCTTTTGTTTCACAGTTTCCTACTAATGCGTCACGTCATAAGAAATGAGTTTAGTTACTCTTAACAAGATTTCAACAACTTTCTTGAAATACCTGCCATAAATGCCATAAAAGTATGTCCTTCTTTCCAGAGCATCCTTTATGTTCTGAAAGAAGGACATATTTGACCATCTTCATTTGACCTTCCAGTTATTCTTAAACCCATAAGTTCAAAACCGCTAATTAAAAAGGAGGAATAGTTAAATGAATGATGCGATAGCCGAGTTTCTTGCCGAAGAAATATCATGTCAGGAGTTCTATGACTCTATTTATGATTTTACAGCTGACCAAAATATCAGGTCAGGAGAGTATGAAGGTAACATTTTTGTCATTAAGAAATTGGATAGACTTAACTTTATAATTTACAAGGAGTTTTCTTACAGGAAGGATGGACAGAGGGAAATCTATAATGCAGTATCGATTTTTCGAAAAGATTTACTAACGGCTTTAAATACCCATGATATTGCTCAGGGTTTTAGAGTGAAAGGATATGGAAAAGAGAGTAATGATGTGATTACTCCCTTCTAGGATTTAAGTTCCCATTTTCTCAAAACCATCACTGAATGGGGCGGGACCCAATGAAAGTATTTGATGTAGTGGAATTGGTAACAGACTTTCCAGATTAGGAATTGCTAAAAGAACAACGGGGTACAATTCTTGAAATCTACGGTAAAGGTTATTGTGAAGTGGAAATTTGTGATGACCAAGGTAGAACCATTTGCCTAGGCCACTTCCTATAAAGGATTTAAACGTTATTTGGATCAGTACGTAAAGCGAGGGTGGGGATTAACCATTGATTGGTCTAAAATAAAGCAATTACTAGAAAGCAATATCTGCGCTACGCTACAAGGTCGAATTAGTCTAAATCTGACAAACTATCGCTCCAATAATAAGCGTGAACCAGAAAGTCGATTTTGGATCAGCCTTGACAAAAAGGATATTTTCTCAATTTCTAAGTTAAAATGGCTAAGGGAATGGCAAGAGGTCAGAAAAGAATTACTCGCTGATCGTGATGTGAATGCGAATTTAGACGTATACGACCAAGCAGAAGAAATACTCAAGAACAGAGGATTTTACTATCTGGACGATGTTGAAAAGTCTCTTAGAGATTATTTATCTACACCATTTGACGATGCTCTTCAATCAAGGAATATGATTATTAAGGGTCTTACAATGATTGACCGTAGATTAGGAAAGAGGCGACTAATAAGTATAACGTTACTTCCTAATGAATTTGACTTCGTAATAAAGATGTACAAGATTAGGTGCGAGTCTGAAGAAATAGAGCCACATGAATATGCAATTGATTGTGTCTGAACAAACAGCAAGGTCTTTACTATTATGTTAGTTAAGGACCTTTTTATATTGAAGAGACAAGGTTCCCCCTATTTCGCAGAAAAGTTATGAGATGATTAGCCATATAGAGCAACGTCTGTCAAGGAAATTAAGTAGACGTTAGTCATCAAAGAGAAGGGGTAAGGGAATGAATTCGATAAATGTTGGCTTTAGCTTATTTAGTTTAGTTTATATCTTTAAAATTGTTTTGTGGATGGTTGGCTTTGCCTGTTTAATTCAACTATTCCGTTTGTTGACGAAGGGTATTAAAGCACTTGATATTTTCATTGAAGAGAACAAGTTAAATAAGAACTAGAGACTAGCTAGGCATAATGATTCTAGTCCGTCTCATGAAGAGAGTGTTTTCAGGCTACGTGGCAACTGTTCCCCGAAGGCTATTGGCCTTAATGATGAATTTGTGTTTTAAAAGTAGCAATAGCGCATACTCGAATCCAGGCGATATTGTTTAACATAGCTATCCGATCCTGTAACGCTTTCGTGGGTATACTTTGAAGCATGAATTCTTAAACCGTGAAGGAGGCCGAAATGAAAAAACAAACATTTATAGTTGTTGCATCGGTATTGGTGATTATCATTGCACTTATAATGTTTAAAGCTCTAAACCTAACTCCCATCTCGGAGATAAATGCTAAACAGTTTAGTAGTTCTTTTAATGTAATAAGTGGCAACGCAACCATTGAAGATTTATCTCGTTTCACTACCTTTGAATGGGATACCTTATTCAGTTTTGCACCATATACTCCAAAGGAGGACGTATATAAGGTTGTAGGTTATCAATGGGATAAGATTGATACAACAGTTAGCGAAGGAATGAACCAGATCGTTTTTCTCAAGGAAGGTAAAGTAGTATGTTATATAGACGGTTACCCTGACAAGTATAAAGTATTCTTTGAATTTGGTCAGTATACTGGTAATTACATTAGACTAACTTCCTCTGATAAATTGACTTTTCACATGGTGGTTACGGATGGCGGAATCAGAAAGTTTAAGTATCTCAAATAAGCGTAAACAGTTTCATGTCAGTAGTCATTATTCTTAGACTGTAAGGCATTGGTAGGATTATGTAGATTAGTTTGTAGCCCTTTTACTTAAAAGGAATATCTTGTGGGCTAAATACGAGAAGAGAAAGATGGGCGGTGAAAGTGTTGGATGTAAGTCAATACGCTGTGGGATGGGGTACGCTAACTTTAATAAATGCTGGAATAGCACAGGGTAAAAATAGATCAGGCTTCAATTGGTTCTTGCTAACATTAATTTTAGGGCCATTAGCTACATTTTTCCTGGTCATTTCTGATAAAAAGGAATAAATATCAACTAAAACATTGTAATGATATACTGGGAATTACAGCATTGGCGTAACATTCTTATACTGTGACGCTTTCGTAGGATTATGTGATATTTACCAGTCTTAATAAATTATATAAGAGGAGAGTCTGATAATGGAAAAGGTTATATGGGTTAGAAGTAATGGAAAAATGATAGGTGCAAAAGAAGATGATGGTTTGGCTATCGTAAACAGGCATTTAGAAGAAGGATGGAAAGTTAAGCATATAACTGCATGTGCTTTAGGCGAAAGCATAAACACAGGACAGGCATACATTGTTATTGAAAAAGATGTTGACTAGTGTAATTCTTAAATATAATGTCGATCATTCTTACTAATCGTAGGATATCCTGGCTCTTAGGGAGGGACAAAGTTAAAAAGTTATATTGCTATTGGGTCAATTATTGATCCTATTTAACTTAACTGACTTAGTAGAGTTCAAACTTCATAGCCCCTTCCTGTATGAAATGCTTGATTGATATCTGACGGTCTGGCATTTTTATTTTTTTATTCGGTAACTTCCAAGATTTAAAAGGATATCTAGGAAATATGTGGAAGCATACAATTAGGTCTTCGTTGGGTGGGAAATTGTTGTCGTGAAGATACCTAAGAAGGGATATTGATGTGAAAAATAAAGAGCGAATCGTAACGCTGAGCAAAATCAGATTAGTTTATCTAGCGATAATATCAAACTAAAGCAAGTAAACAGAGATTACGCCACCCAAGTGGCAGAATTGAAGGGTGAGATCGAAAAACTATTCGACTCTGATAAAATTGCGATGCGGGAATTACAGCGTGAAGGATTAACTGGACAACTGAAAGACATAGTTGCAGACCTTAAGAATCATAGCGAGTTGATTCCTTACAAGGGGCTTAAGGGTGGAACGATGGGATTTTATAATGACAATGACATATATGTCCTTACCAATAAGTGGGTATTGGCATATTTTGAAGATGGACATATTTCGGGATTCTTGTTATTAAGATACGACACAAATGAAGGAGCTATCTCATGGAAGGTAATTGATTCCTACCTAAATGTATAAGGGTATTAGGAGAATTTAAGTGTATACACGCAAGCAAATTATGAACGCCATTGAAAACTGTTTAGATGAAAGTGAAAGCAAAATAATTAAGACAAGATTCGGAATAGAAGACGGCCTAACAGTCCGTTTAAATGAGATTGAGATCAAGCTTGGAGTAAAAAAAGAACAGGTTCGTGAAATTGAAAAGAAGGTGCTCAAGTATCTTAAGAAACACTGTTAAACTTATCACCATCTGATATCTCCATAGATAAACCTACAAGATGATGATGTTGAACCGATCCTATAGTTAGGACCTTTAGAAGGATTATGCATGTAACATAGGGGAGTGGATTAGTGGAGTTGGAATTGATAGTAGGTTTAGTTCTTTTTGTTTTGGCAAGAGGATTCATTATGATTTCTTAAGTGTATATATAAGAAGCAGAATGCTGAAGACATTAAATAACCTAGCATTGGTTCAAATTGATAGACGAGGGTTACAGACTGTAACCCCAGGTTCGTTGTGTAAGGAGCGAAAATGTGTGAGTAAGAGGCTTTTGGTGTTTACAGCTATTGTTGTGTTTTTGGGTCTAGTAGGTGGAGGGTATTATTTTAGTGTGAACAAGGGTGCAGAAACTGTGGAACAGGCAATCGAACAGAGCGGTCGACATGTAAGTGAAATGATTCATCAAGAAAGAATTAAGGGTGGTATAGTCGTTTTTTATAAACATAATGTCGGTGATGGATATACTGTTAACTCGGGTTATGTGAAAGAAGGATTATTTGGATGGAAATGGGTCTCGGGCGGGGGCTTTTCAGGATATTCTGGGCAATACTTTCAAAGTATATCTGGAACGCCCTTTCCCATGATTTTTGGAGAAATCAAAAGTCAAGGAATTGATCAAGTTAGATTAAATGATAAGGAACATAAAGTGACCAAGGTTGCCAAAGTTGTTGGCACTAATATCAATAGGGTTTGGTTTATGTTTCTTAATAAGACGGATGGACCCGAATTTGACATAGTAAGTTTATCTAGCACAGGTGAAGTTTTGGAGTCTAAAAGTATTAATATCATTTCAAACACAAACTTCTGAGACTGTAAATGAAAGGAGCCTGTTAATATGAACAGGTTTATAACTTCGATATTAGGATATGTTAAATTCTTCTTAATATTTTTGGCGTTAATTTTTTTATCTGATCAGTTGTGGAATTGGTTTGAAGGCGATTCGCTCTTACGGAATGCAGTTGCAGTAACAATAGCAATCATGTTGGGCGATTTAGGTAGATTGTTATTCAAAAGGTTTACGCAAAGAAAAGAAAGATGAAAACTTTGAGTGCTTTAATCTGCTTTCTTAACTAAATCGATCTGGGGTCCTTGAGCCTACCAGGTATTTTCTTTACTGAGATTCAAAGGGATTATGTTTAAACACTATAGGGGGTTCTATGAAGAGAAAAATATATAATCTTGAGTTTCCATGCAGGTGCACAGAAATAACAATCTTTGGATATAAATTCTATCGAGTTAAAGATTATGAGGAAAAAGTTAAAAGGTTACAGCATTTAGTCTCTCGCATATCTGAATATGAAATCAAGCAAAACACAGGTGGACACTCTTTTACTGCATACGTTGAACTTCCTGAACAAGAAAAGAATGCTATCTTTCAATGGGAGAATGAAAATAGTACTGCGCTTCAGGATGTTTTGTTACTTCTATCACTTTTTACAGGAAGAGAAGTTTTTGATGTCGATGAGGGATTTACAGAAGACAGTAATATCTCAATTATTGCGGACCCAAGATTAAATCATTATGGAGGAATATTGCGAACTTCTATACCTTATGAGAGCGGTTCCTATTCAGAAGATGCTCTGCTTTCCTATGATATCGGATTTGAAAAACAATTGAATAGGATTTATCAACTAGTAAGAACTGATGAATGGCAAGAGAATTTTGAGAAAGGTTATTACTTAATACTTGCAAAGCAAGCTTTAAAACGTCAAATATTAGAGGCAACATTTATTCAGTGCTGGACAATTTGGGAACATCTATTTGCTGTACATAACAGGAACCTGCTTTCGGATGAAGAAATCAGGCGAAAGAGTTCTATTGAGAAGATCTCGTTTCTATTTGGAAAATATTCTCTTGTAGTGGAAATCAGTAATACTACAAAGGACAGAATTAGGTCGTTATCTCAGATAAGAAACAAGTTAGTTCATTTTGGACGTTTCCCAGAAAGGAGTTTAGTTCATGATGATGCCGATTTGTTTATTAGATTAACGGAATTTATAATAGCTAAGACATTAGACCTTTATCCATCAAATCTCTTCAATACTATCGAGAAATTAGAAAAGTTTTTAAGTATAAACAGATAGAGAGCCTCATCTGTAGAAAATTTTGTATGGTACTACTGAATCATGCTGGATGCTAAATGAAATTGTTCGCGAAGATCAAGCTGTCCTTATGGGTTCACTAAAAAGGTTTTTTAAGCACTTAACTCATTGTAAAATCTAAATTATAACGATTTACAAAGAAGACTTTGAGTGGGGGAATAGACTCGATGAAAGATTTGGAAATGAATATTGGTATGAAATGTAGTGTCTGTGGGAATGACCAATTCTCAATTGTAGATGAGAGTATTGGAGATCTATTGGACGCTCCTGATGAGACTAAAGTGAAGTGTTCTGATTGTGGTTTCGTTACTACTAAAGAGCAACTAATTGAAGATAACGGCTACATAATCAACGCTAACATTGAAGATTTCAAAGAAGAGATTATGAAGCAAATAGAGAAAGAGTTAAAGAAAATGTTTAGATAGGAGATTTTTATGGATTTAGCCCGACTTTGGTTGCATTTTAATGAGTTCATCAATGACTTTGTTAAATACGGCATTCCCTTTGTAGCTCTGGGATTATCTATAGTCTCATTTAAAGATTCAAGAAAAGCAAATAAGGTTAGAGATAGGCTCAGTGAGTTAGAAGAAAAAATAAAGAAGTACGAGTTAGAAGAAAAAGAAAAGGAACGTGAAGAGGCAACCAAGGCGTGTGTCGAAGCTCGCATTATTAAGATATCTAAAGGCAATTACAAAATGAAAGTATGGAACTCTGGTAAAGCTACTGCCTACAATGTTGACTTTACGATTCCCCAAGAATGCAAAGGTATGATATGGAGAGACAAAGTACCCTATGAGTTTCTTGAATCAGGCAAAAACTTTGAGGAGCACGTTTTGGTTCATTTTGGTACTCCTGAGAAATTTAAACTTACTACTACTTGGACTGATGAACAGGGAACCTCTTATTCTAAGGAGCAAATACTAACAGTTTAAGTCACCTATTTAATACAGATTTATTACAGTTCCTAACGAATCTGAGTCTGGGGACCACAAGCAAAGGTTGAGTTCGAGGCTCAACCTTTGCTTGTGGTCCCCAGAAATACGGTTGCCTAATTGCTAAACGTAAAGGTTTGAATAGCTAATTATGGCTAAACAGTCTACAGAACCTTTATCAAGCAATGTATTTAATAGAGACATGAAGTATTCTCCAAACGAATAGCGGGTACTCTCAATATATGAAGATTGACGAACGTTCATCTTTGAAATCCGCAGTTCAAGATTTTATTGAGGGGAGTGCTAGTACTGTTTCGGGGAATCTTGCCCAATATTTAGGTCCAATCTATGAGTCGAAAAAGGAGCTAGGATATGTTAAGCAGATTGTTTGGTAAAGAAAAAAGTGAGGTTAAACTGGAAGACCAAATAAAGAACCTTAAAAACATCGGGCTTGAATTATCTCCAGGATTTACAATTGAGCATCTTCTTAAGGAGTTTGATCGTAAGGAATTTGAAAAAGACCCTTACAAACTGCTACTAGCAGTAATGGGAGGAGAGGTCGAATTAGAAGACCAGAGTTCGGTTCCTCTATCGAATAAGGTATGGCATTTTGATACTGAATGTATTGAAGATCGTGGAGATTATGTCAGAATTGCAAATCGTCTATGTGACTTATCTCAAGGTTTATTACAAATTACAAACCTTAAGGATTTTGTTGATATAGATAATAGGCAAGCTTGGATTTCGTTTAGTCTTGACGGGCAGGAGTATAAATGGGATCTGAAAATAGAGAATGACTGGGTTGATCCTGGCATATTTAGTAAATTCGCAGAATTATTAAATACTAAATCTAAAACTCAAAGGTTTATTATCATGGTGTTAGGTCAAGACTGCATAATTGCATTAGCTGAACATGATCAGTTACAAAAGTTGAACCAGCTACGAGGATTAGATTTTGATTACTTATAGTAAGTCTTTGGGGCCGACTAAACTTAGGTGAAGGTCTTAACTGCATAATATGCCCTAATACCCCGACCTCGCTTAATAGACAGGAAGTAAGGTGATGGTTTGTTCTGTAGGGAGCATGACCCCATCTCTTAACAAGTATTCCAGTAACTTTTCTAATATAAAGGTATCGTGATTACGGGAACTCCCAGGACAAACTATAAGCGCGTCGGGTTGATTTTAAACCCTTGCCCCGATATTTATCTTTCAAGGAGGTTCTAATGAGTAATTTTCAATTGGTCAGAGGATGTAAAGCGCCAGATTTAACAGGAATACATGAAGCATATTCGATTAGCACAGGAAAAGGATTTCAATACTTTGAAATTAATGTCAGTGCAGAAAACATAGATCGGGTCTTTAGAGAGCTGACGAAGGAAGTTGTAGAACCAGCTTTTTTATTGCTGGAACATGGTACGAATCGATTTGTAGAAGATGAGCTTAGAAAAATTGATACAGACCCGTTTCATAAAGATGTACATTATATGGATGGACTTACATACAAATACCTAATGGAATTGTTTGATGCGTATGGAGAACTGCTAATTAATGATGGAGGGAGTTCTTTTGGATTTGGTTCACATAAAGGAATTGATGAAGTTTTCGTTACGAAATACAAAATATTTAATATATACACTAATGACCCTGTAAAATATGAGAATAAGCTTATCAAATTAGGTTTTAGTAAAGTAGAAAAACTTAAAACCGTTTGGGAAACGTTTACTCCTGAAACTCCTGGAGAGTGTGAAACAATAGAAATTAATGGTCTTGATGTTTATGGATTAGTTGAGCATCTAAGTACAAATGGGATGTACTTAGCAGAAAGACGAGAGGATTAAGTTACTTTAACGGTTTACTTATGAGAAATTGAGGGGTCATATTATTTGGCTCAATAATCCTTAAAAGCAACTGAAGGAATTGTTAGTGAAAGTAGGTTTTAAGAATACTGAGCAAGATCCCAGGATTATTTGGAGAGTGTTTAAGGAGTTTTTTGTGAAGAAGTATAATAAAAGGGTTTGGACGCCTAAGGCACCTGCATATTGTGAGGGTGAAGAAGAAATGGAATCTCATTTTTGTCTAGCTCATTACCTAATTGACAGCACCATAAAATATCTGCGTCAGCTTAACTAAATAAACCCATAACAATACTATCATTTCTGGCCGTAAACAAGGCGTATCGTCCGTTGAAAATATCAAGAGGGACTTGTAATGGACTATGAAAATTCACTAACAAAACTCTGGAGGCGAGCCAATGGGCTTTTATTGGGTAGGATTCATCTTTTGGACACTGATAGGATTTGCACTATTGCTATCTGTTTACGGACTTTGTAAAAAGTCTTCTAAGGCACTAATTATTAGTGGGATAGCGTTTATACTACCAATGCTCTATTTCGGCGGTGCTGAAAATTGGTATAGATTGCTCGCATTCATACCTTTGATTCCGTTCGTACTCGCATATTACACAAACAAAAGAGTCCAAAGATGAAGACCTATAATAGGGTCTTTTTTGATTTCTAGTTAGAAGATGTAGATATAAGTCCCTGTTAGCTATAAGACCTTGAACGATAATATGTACTCACCATTGTCCGACCAACTCGAACAGTTTTCCTGCATACAGCCCCTTGCCAAAACTCTATAATAGGATAAACAGTGGGGAGGCGAAGCAAAAAGTTGGATAGAAGAGACCTGGAAAGTATTGAGGAAGCTATCTTCAAGGAATCTCTGGAGCATAATTTGAACATCAAGGATTTAGGAAAACTGTATGCCATGCTGATTCGAATGAGAGTACAGATTTTAGATATAACTGAAGAAAATTTAATACTACAAGAAGTGGGTGAGATGTGGTTTAGAATAACGGAGAGTATTCTGAATGTGAGAATAATGATTAAAGAAAAGATCGGTATGGATGTTAGCCAGGATGTTGAGGAAATGAAGAAACTTTGTGAAAGCAGATGTAATAGTGAAGGGCCTAAGACGATTTCAGCACTTAGAAGCAAAGAGACTTGAGAATAATCAACATATAGAGAAAAGAAAGAATGGGGATTGAGGATTGAAGGTCTGCATCGCTCAGCTATTTGTGAACTGATAGTGTTATTGACTAGAAATTTATAGCTTAAACCATATAAGAAAAAATGCTATATGCTATTTGTTATAAATTTTTAATAAAAATCTATAATATAGAAATTATCGCTTTTATAGATAATTTTAGTATGTAAACCATATTCGAAAAGATATGAATAAACAAAACGAAAGGAGGAAAATGTAGTATGAAAAGAATTGAGGGAATTCTTTATTACTCTTTGCGGGAAATCGCCCTTATTGTCAATAAGGATTACCAGACCATACTTCGTTGGTTCAAGATTAGTCAGCAACAAAGGAAAGAGGGAAAAGAGGGGCTACTGCCGATAGCGACTGTAATTGGTAAGGGTCATTATTACTCAGATACTGAGGTCAGGCATATCAAAGAAAAAGTCAGATGTTTCAAGCGCGGGACGTTCCAGGAGTTCAACCATAAGAAGACAACGTATGAAAAGCTTAAGGATGAGAATGAAAGACTGAAGGGAAAAATTCAAAAGCTAGAAACGGGGGTGAGATAATGCGAGAATTTGATTCTCAAGTTATGTACACGGCTGGAGACGTGGCCTTACTTATAAATCGTAGTCGTCAAACTATCCTGGCGTGGGATGCTTTGAGCGATTTTTGGGAACAGGAACATGGCGTAAGGTTTACACCAAAGCCCGTCAGAGACAATGGACAACGACTTTATTCTAAGACACAAGTAAGAGAAATAAAGAAATTTGTTGATTCCAAGAAAAGTGGGATCATGGCAAAGGCAAAAAGGGAAATGGAGGAAAAGAAAAAGGGAAAAATGAGTAAGGAGAATAAACAAAACTGGGCGCTAGATAGGAAATAATTTCGTAGAAAGTTTATATCCTTAAGTAGTAATAGCCCGATAACTTGTTAAGACTAAATTTATATAAGAAATAGTCCCATATATATAAGTATATAAATGTTCTATGCATAAACCTATTCAGATTGTATCGATAGATTATATACAAGATATTGAAGTTATGCATATGCTTTTCTAAGTCAACGAGAAACGGGAAATGTAATATATGTATAAGATATAGATAAGTTATAGGTGAGTTGTTGATAAGATACAGATAATGTATCGACAAGTTATGTAATATATAATTGCACATACTGTTTAACATTATTTGCTTAGACAAGACGAGAAGCAAAATAGAATAGTTGAAAATACCATGATATTAGATAGTTTGAATTTATATTTATAATTATATAAGTGTGTTTTAACTAAAATTATAAAAACAAAATTTATATAAAAACAAAATAATATAAAAAAACTATTGACAATATGAAACAAAAGTGGCATAGTATTATTTAAAGGACAAGAACCTAGGTTAGAAGCAAGAAATTAAGAATTAGAAGATGGGTTAAGGCCCTAAGCCGTTCTTATCCCCTAAATTTAATATTTTATTTATTTATTTATTTCTGAGTTGCGAAGCATTTTATCGCCGAAAGACATTTTACTTAGGAAAATCCAAATTAGGACATTTATGCTCCTTTTTATTGAGGACATTTATGCCCCTTTTGGATGCTCTAAGTAGGATGTCTTTTTTGTTCTTTCATAACTCTATAGGAATGCTCAATATTTCAATTAAATAACCGAAAGAGAGGATTAGAAAAATGAAAATCGTGAAGAAAAGTGATGAGGAAATACTTAATGATGTTAAAACGGAGTATGAAAGGATTCAGCCTAAAACCGAAGCAGAGTTTTTTTCGAAGGCTAAAGGAATTCCAAGTCATGTGTACCTGAAAAAGAAATTTAAGACGAGCTGGTGGGGGTTGAAAAGACTAATAGGTAAAGAAGAAGGTAACAAGTATTCGAGGAAGACCCGAAAGGAGTATCTGGACTTATTAAAGGAATTGACAGAAGAACTTGGGCATCCACCTTGTCAAAATGAATTTTGCATCCATACGGGTATGTCTACCGCTCCAATTTATAGGATTTTTGGAGGATTTGTACAAGCTTTGAAAGAGGCGGGCTTTAATGCTCATTCACCAGTTTGCGTAGAAGAATCTAGAGATCAACTTATTGATCAATATCGTGAGTTTTCATTGAGATTGGGAAAACAGGCTAGTGTAAATGAATTAAATGGGTCTAAGCAAGTTCATGGAGCAGGGGTTTATTATCTTCGGTTTGAAAGCATGGCAGAACTTAAGGAAAAAGCAGGTTTCGTTCCCAATCTACCGTCGAGAAACAAATATACTAAACAAGAAATACTGGATTTATTAAAAGTAGAGTACTTAAAAGGAAATAAACCACTCTCCACCAATGAGTTGATGAATAATCTGAATTTACCTTCCAAACGTACGATTTTGAAATACTTCAAAACAACAAGTATAAAAACGGTATGGGAAGAGGTTCAAAGAGTAGACAAAAAAAGTAAAGATATGGAGGAAACGCTAAAATGAAAAGGGAAGGCAATTGGTTTATTTCGAAGCTCCTTATCATCTCGAACTGCTTAAAGGCTTGAGAACTAGCTGGAGCCTTCAATACAGTTGAGGTTTTAGAGATAGAAAGTCCCTAAAGTACACATGAAATGCAGAAGGGTGATAGGGTATGGGATATAGTAATAACTATCACCCACTAAATTCAAAAGATTAATAGAAATGCAACCGAATGGGGAGGAGAAACAATTTGATAAATCAACAACAGGTCAACGATTGGTTAGATGATTTAATCCGAAAGGTATTAAGTGGGGAAGCAAAAGAGTTTTCAATCCTCAAAGACAGAGAAAGCTTCTTATTTTGTGAAAAACCTGATTTTAGAAGAAAGGTTGTTTACCGTTCATATATTACGCTTCATGTATCAGATGTTATAAATCTACAAGCCACAGTAACCCGTCCTGAATGTATAAAAGCTTCATTAGGTAATGGAGAAGTGATTTCCAATCTCAGTGAAAAGAACTTTGTCATTGGATGTTTCAGACGTTATCTTATTCAAGAAATAAGAGAGTCGGATATAGCAAGTCCAGAGCTTATTAAAGCTATAGAGATTGGGTTTAAAGAAGTTTACACGAGATTTAAGGGTAACGTATTAAAGGAACAGACCACGTTAATTAAGCCTATTAGGGAATTACCTCCAAATCTTTGGTTTAAGGAGTTGTTTAATACTACCGAAAGTAAATCGTTCTATGTTTACTGGACGGGAACACGCTTTGCCTATTGCCTGAAGAAGCAACTTCAGCTTCCACTCATTTTAGAAATAACATCTAATGGTAAAATTGCTCAGTTTAAGTTGATAAGACAGATATTAGAAGAGATCGGTAAGAATAAATACTCGACTAATTCTGAAGTTATTAAACTTCAAGAGTCTGCAGTAAGTAATTAAAATACAAAAAGTAAAGTCGTAGGAGGAAAAGTGAAATGTTAAATCAAAGAGAAGTTAATAATTGGTCGATAAAATTACTCAATAAGGTATTTAGTGGGGAACTCAAAGAATACTCAATACTTAAAGACGGAGAAACGTATCTATTTTGTGAAGAACCAGACGAGAAACATCAGATTGTATATCGTTCATATTTGCCTCTTCATGTGTCTGACGTACTTAATCTTATTCTCACTCCTGGTAATCCAAGGAAAAGTCTTGATAATGGTGCATTTATTCTTTATAAAAGCCAAAGAACGTTTGCAATCAAAGAGTTTAGACAATATCTAATAAACGAAGTAAGTAAATCCGATTTTATGAATCCTGAGCTAGTCGAAGCTTTAGAAACTGGATTAGAAGAGATCCAATGGATATTTAAGGGTAAGACATTGATAGAGAATAGTCCTCCAATAAATTATGCAATGCGCTTAACGCCGTTAGTTTGGGCAAAAGACTTGTTAAACAATATTGATGGTAATGCCTTTTATATTTTCTGGGACGGAAGGGGTTTTTCATTTTGCCGAGAGTTTCAACCGCAATACCCCCCTAGTACTAAAAGTAATTCCTAGTGAAATTGAAACGACTGAGTTAATAAAACAAGTTGTGGAGTTAGCGAGTAAAAGCGAGTATGCTTTCAATTCAGAAATCGACAGGCTAAAGCAAATACTTGAAAAAGCATTTGAAAAGGATTAAGTCAGATAAACGATTTATTAATGAATTGGAGCGGGAGAGTTAGGTATGAGTATTAGTGCCTTTCAATTGTATAAAACCGATTTGCTGAGAAGGGGATATGAAGATTTTTAAATAAAGGGCTAATTTGGTAGTCTTAAGAAGCAAGCATGCTCATGTGGTACTAATCACAGATGTGTGGGACTGTTGCATTTGTCTACAGAGAGTTTATAGTTTGTGATAAATGTGACTGCGCTATTAAGTTGATTTATTAGAGGCAACCGCCCGTATATTGAGTAGTTGCCTCTAGTTTACCTGTTAAGTCGCGCTATGATAAAGTAAGTTATAGTTTTACAGCATTTCAATCTTGGATAGAATCATTCTGGGAATTTACATGTTTAGATAGATGAAGGAGTATCGTATGGCATATGAAATAAAAGAGTTCCCTCAATTGTCTTGGTCGTTTTCACGAATGAAGATGCTACAAGAGTGTCCTCGCAAGTATTATTATAACTATTACGGGTATCACAATGGATGGCTTAGAGAGGCGGGTGAGGAATCTAAACATATTTATAGGTTAAAAAACCTCCAGCCTATAGATGCATTCTTCGGTCAGAAATTTCATGAAGCAGTCACAGGGATAGTAAAAGAACGCAAAAAGGAATTGTTGGAACCCGATAAATTCCGCAGGTCAATTAATAGGATGATCAAAGAAGCGTATCATGAATCTAAAACCTTATTAGAAGATTGGCGGATTCACCCGAAATGGTATGCCATGATTTCCGAGGTCTACTACGAGGGGGATATCACCCAAGAAAAAAAGGACTCTATTATAAAGAAGATAAACATTACTAGTGAAAACATATTCCTCAGTAAGAGCTTTAAGGAACTGACAGAAAATGATGTGGAAATTATTGAGCTAGATGAGCTGAAGTCGTTCGAAATCAATGGATTAACAGCATATCTGAAAATAGATGCATTATATCGAGTTGGCGAAAAGTATGTTCTAGTGGACTGGAAGACATCGGCAAGAGATGATTCTTTGACGGACGTAGACCAACTGATTTTATATTCTTGGTATGCCAATAATGTTCTGGGAATAAGACTAGAAGACCTTGAGGCGAGATTAGAGTTTGTGCAATTGGAGAAAATGGAGAAGTATCAGTTTAGTAATAGTGATCTTAGTCTAATCGATCGACGGATAGATAAAGATCTTAAACAGATACAAAGCTTTCTTCTAGACCCTGAAATCAATCAACCACTTCCTAAAGAGAAGTTTTTCCAAACTAAGGGAAGTTCCCTATGTAAGTATTGCAATTTTAGAGAGATATGCTGGCGAGGCTGAGGTCGGGGAAAGGAAGACTTATTAGAGAATTTTAGTTAAGGGTTAGGATAGATCAAGTTAAGTATTGTATAAAGATATTGAATTAGCTTAAAGACTATATTTAGGATGGATCGATATAAGCCGTCTGGGTAAACCTCTAAGAAACCGTCTTTGGTGCCTGGGTAGTTATTGTTTAAATTGGGATAACCAGTAGAAGACCCTCTTTTAGTGATTTTAAATCATCAGGAGGGTCTTTTAACTTTTTTGGCTTTAACGTTTGTTAATTACCCCACTGTATAGCTCTAGTAAAACAGAACATCCAGTTATTAACGTTTACTATAATATTTCATAATTGACTTTAGGCAAAAAACTTAAAAGTTTGACAATAATCATACATATATTAGGAATGTTTACATCTATTGACAAATTTAACGACATAATATACTCTTAATGCAAAGGTTGAGTGGCTGAATATAACTCTCTAATAGACTATATGTTATTTTAGTGTTATAAATTGCCTTTTTGGACAAAGGAGAGGTTATTAATATACATTAGTGAAAATAATCTTATGTCTAAAATGTGGTATGGAGAATATAACGAAAAAAATTTGAACGCAAAAGCAGAACAAACAACTATTGGGAGTGGTAAAAGATTTGCTTGGTTATGTCAAAGGTGTAAAAAAATATTTTTTAAAAGTCCTAACGATCTAAGTGCAAATTTAAGAAATGGAGCAGAACCCTGTCAATTTTGCTCGGGCAGAAAGGCAAAATATCAAAATAGCTTATTAGCATTCATAAAGCTATATTCACTAGAAGAACGGTATAACTTTGAAGAAAATTTTCAAGAGGGGATCAGAGTTTGCGTACTACCTATTAAATCTAATAGGGAAGTATATGTTATATGCAAAATACACAATTATGAAACAAAACAAAAAGTGGCTGATTTTACAAGTGGTCATGAATTTTGCAGATATTGTAGTGGGAAAATTCCAACCTTTGAAAACTCTATAGCATCACGGCCTGATATTATAGTAGATATAGATGATTTCAAAACTAGACATCCAGAATTTATAGAAAAGTATGGGGATTTCGTTCCCTCCAAAATCCATTTAAACTCAAGCATGATAGCGTTATTTAAATGTGATATTTGTAATGGTTACCATGAGAAATCTTTTGCAGAAAGAGTTTCTCAAAAATATGGATGTGATAAATACAATGCAATCTACCAAACCTCATTACCCGAACAAATTTTGTATTTGGCAGTTAAAGAAGTGATACCTGATGTTATAACAAAGAAATCAATTCAAATTGTGGGGAAAAATAAAAGGAGAAAATTTCACTTTGATATCTATTCCAGTAACCATAATTTAGCAATAGAATATGACGGGGGGTGGCACAATAATGAGGAAAGTAAAGTAAGAGATGAAACTAAAAATCTCTATTGTGTTGAAAATAATATAAACTTAATAAGAGTGAGAGAAAGCAGAACTATCGGAATAAATAATTACAATTTTCCGCTTGTTAGCTGTACCTATCATCCAAGTTACAACTATATGAATAAAGTTATTGGTCAAGTCTACCAAATTTTACTGGAAAGATTTCGACTCGAAATAACATTCAATAATAAAATAGAACTTGCAAAGCTAATTATTAATGCCGAAAAATCAATGGTAAGGTTGAAAAGAGAAACCTCATTCGCTAATAATTATCCAGGTCTACTACAGCTAGTAGCAAGGGACGACCGAAAAAAGGCAAATTCAATAAACCAAAATTCTTCAGCGAAACTTAATTGTCAATGCATTAATCCAATATGTAAAGATAAGTTTGCTCGTAGTCCTAAAGCATTAATTAAATCTAAAGGAAAATGTAAAAAATGCTTAATGCTTATCAGAGATATTTCGGAGGTAAATAGTCCCATTACGAGATGGTATCGAAAAGTTCCTTTAGACCGAAGTTTGGCCCGAAAGGATTCGGCAGTAGCTAGATTCTATAGTACGAAGAATGAGCTTACTGTCGATGAAATTGGAGTTGGATCATCATATGTTGCTCTATTTAATTGTCCATATCCTGATTGCCTAACTGAATACAAAGCAAAAGTTAAGGTACAAGTCAGGAATGGTTGCAAATGTAAAAAGTGTAAAAGGGAAGCCGTTAAATATTACGTGTAAGATTGTGATATTTGGTACATTTGGTACAGTATGGAGTGGTTGCATATTTCTAACAGAATAAGGTGATTTAAGAGGAGGATATTAAATGTTGTGGTGGCAAGAGGCAGAGAACTTTTACGTGAGCAAGGTAAATTCATTAGACCCTAATGACCCTGATTATGGGTGGAAACTAATGATGATAGAAGACGAACTGAATGAAATGATTCGGGATATTAGCCCTTATAGTCAATCTACTCGAGGTTACAATGAAGATTATTAAACCAATTAAGAATACGATTATACCGTTCGAAGATTTAGCTCCGATTAAGCTTAGGCATTGAGGAAGTATCTTGAGGCGATGGAAAATCATAAAAAGCGTGAAAGGGGTTATTTTTAGTAATGAATCAAAGGAATAATCCCTAGAAAATGATTTAAATCAAACACCTTCACATAAATATGGATCACAATATTTTGAGGAGGAAGGGGCGATCACTATGGAAAATCGAACTACAGCAAATAAACACTTATCGAAGTCCTTGGATCTCTCACTCCCGAATGCAATTCAGATATAGATGAAGCTATTAAGAGCAATGGAGTTAAAATAAGCTGTTTGCTCATCAAGTTTCTCACAAAAGCGATTCCTACGGCTTCAAGACGTTGATAGACAACATCAAGAGCAACTCGCTTTTGGCAGACGATCAGAACCTTCTTGTTATTCGCTAATGCTTGACTGACCAAATTGGCGATTACTTGGGATTTTCCTGTTCCAGGGGGACCGTGTACTACAACCCCTTTTTCATATTGTGCAGAAAGTATTACTTCTTCTTGCGATACATCTAAATCAGTAATGAAATACTGCTGAATCTCAGGGATCTTGTCCAATTCAACGATTGCTTCGGGTAAATCCCCAACATTAATTCGGGTTCAACGTCATCGAGCAAAAGCTCACTAATGAGTCCTAGATCGTCCTGACATCTCAATCAGTTCATCGTAATCTTTGGTGATGGCTGAATTACTTAAAACAAAATGTCCCAGAATGAGTTTTGGTGTGATTTGAAATTGGCATACTTTAGTATCGGGAATATCTTTTTGGTTGTATTGGGTTAAAGGTATTAGTTCCTTTGTAAGGAGTTCACACCGAATACCCATTTCTTTAAGGTGTTCACAGACCCAATCCTCAAAGTTTTCTTTGGGTAATTCTTTAACCTCCTCATAAAGAGATTCATCGATACTCATTAAATTTCTGGAAAGTAAGCATTAGGGTTTGGTTTAGGGTAATGTCCTCTTGAGATTCCATTAACAGACTCCAGCCATTTTTCGAGTGTTTATCCAGTCTAACAGGAAACAAAAAAACAGGGGCTTGAATAAACGTCCCGTCGATAAAGCTTCCCTTAATTATAGGATATCCTACGCGACAAACTGTATTGACCCGTCTCTTCCTCGATAACATTGAGATTGCGGTAGAGGGTCGTGAGTTTATGGGAAAACCGTAAGACCATTGCATCTGTTTCTTGATGACTAAATAACAGCATTGATCTTTTACCATGAAGCAAGTTATGAAGTATTTGCTCAGGGGGTAGTTTTAAATTAGTGAGCTAACTTATCAGTAAGCTTAAAGAAGAGGGTGTCAAAAATAGGTGATATGAGGTTCGCATGGCAAATGTTCAGATTTGTAAAAAGGCTGTTTAATATTCATGACCCCAGCGCATCTTTGGAGCAATCCTTATCAGAGTTAAAGGCAATGAGGCAGAACAAAATTAAAAAACATACTTGGAAAGAATTTAGAAAAGAATTAGATGAGGAACCATACGATTAGCGAAAGGGGCGATCACTTTGGAAAATCGAACTAAGGCCAAAAAATCACTGATGGAAGTCCTTGGATCTCTTACTCCCGAATGCAATTCAGATATAGATATAGATGAAGCGATTAAAAAAGCGAGAATAGAGCGAGCAAAGCATATCGTTCGAAAGATGAAAAACTATGAACCGATAAATACAACACAAACTGAACGCGAGAGAAATGGACTTAGAAAGATAACGACTTGTGACCCCAAAAAATTGGGAAAGTTGAACACAATTCAAAAAGAGCTAGAACTACTATTGATTCGATTGCGAGAATAGTGTCTCATGTCCCTAAATCTCGTAGTTTTAGGGGGCTAGAGGTAAAAATGAGCTTGACCCCCAAGTATGGTTTTGGGGGTCAAGCTCATTCATGTCTTCTTTACATCCTCTTTTTCATTTTGGGCTAACCTTTGGAAGACTTCATGATAATCTCTAAATGCATTTGTAATCGCATTTTCAATTATTTTTCTTTTGGACGGATCTAAAAATTCATCTTCTTTTTCCCAGAAAAATGGACACTCACCAGCAGTACGTGGACTATTTGAAAAATATGGTTGACCAAGCCCTGGGCAGGTCGTAAAGCGATAACAGTTTTCTTTCATTTTGCATTCTGTATCTGTACATGCAGTGAAATCCTCCATTATTTCACTCTCCTATAGATTCAGATAGACATCGTCAAGAGTCTCTTGTGTGTGCCATTCTTTTCTCAGTCACATTTTTCTCCTTCATCGTATAGCCATTGAGGACATATGTCTTGTCCATGTAGCCACTGCACTGTACCTTCCCACACTTTAACCGTTTTGAATAATGAGACATTTTTTAATTCTTGCCAACGTGGTTTATTCAATAATGGTTTTACGTCAAATACCCTTTTTTCGTTATTATCAAATGTTACCAAAATATGATAGTCTCTTAGAGGTTCGACTTCGATTACATCTAATAACATGTTCACCTCATCATAGATTCACTATCTGATTAATTGTTTGTTAGTTGTCGGTTTTGAAATGGTATAGTAGTCTTTTTAGTAGTGATGCATTTCAATCTCTTAACCAACATCTTCGATTGTTTTGCGATTTCAGTCTTTAAGCAATTGTATGAGTTTGCTTTATTGAGCTATTTTTGTTTACCTCAGTGACATTTCTTTCGCTCACTCATAGCTTTTTTTCTCTTCGAATATGAGAAGTTTCTAATAGCAATACTTCAATTTTTGCCTCAATTCGATTGAGCCTTTCAATAACGTCTTCGCTAAAATTTCCTTGTTCTGTCATGAAATCATGAAGGTCATCGATTTCCTTTTTGAATTCAGGTTCCATTTCCATTATACTCCTCTAAATATTTTCCTTTCTATACTCATCTTTTGCGACCACTTTTTGATATTTGTAAGTCTCAGCCGATGGGTCGAGATTATAGAGTAGAATCACCTAAATTTAATCATCATTTCTTCCTGGAGTTTTTTAATAAGGTGTCGTGAGGTCAGCTGTACACAATTCTCGAAGAAGTCCCTGCCCGCTTGAAATGCTTTTTCTGAAAGCTCTACAGTTTTTTCTTCCATACCGTCGAAGAACATATTGGGGCGTTTATTTTGTTTTCGAATTTCTTCCAGTGTCCTAGTCTTTTTTTCACTCTTCATATATTCGCATCTGCTTCTTTTAAGTATTGAGAATTTTTTTCTCCCAGCCCGAGTTTAGTGTCCTTCTATCATTATTTAATTTTCACCTTGGAATTCCTCCTATTGTTCTTATACCTGCAAAAGGAGGGGGGAATATTTCAAATATTAAGTATGTGTCATGATGGCAGGGCAGGCAATCATGCTGGAGCCTAAGGAGTCGTTTGAGATCAGCTAGACCCTATCTTGAAACGGTATTGATGTCTTTTTTAGACTTTTTATTTTATTCATATCGGTGATAACTCCCTCTACAGTGCATATTCTCTTTTACATATTCCTCCATCTCTTGGTGAAGCATCATCACTTTGAACGTGTATTCTGGATCGCTCTTATCAAGCTTCTCAATTTGAAGTAAATAATCCTCGGTAACTTCCCAGTACAAAGACATGCGTATTTCCTCCTTTTATATTCTAAATCATTATACCATTAAATATTGATTTGGGAGTATTTGACAATATGAGAATTTTCACGTTGATAAGACTATAGTCGATAATAGTTGCGTTGGTGGAGGAAGAAAAGTTACACAGGGTATCCAATGATGCTAAGATCAGCAGTGTTAAAGAAAATGACTCCTGATAAGAAGAAAACGCGTGAGTAATATAGAACGTTTTGGCAAGCCCGATAAAAAATAGAAGGAATTTAGAAAAACAAAACCCAAGGAATCATCGTCCTTGGGTTTTGCTGATTACATGGCAATCAGCAAGTCTAATGGAAAGAGCCTCATTTATTCTAACGCCTGTATAAGAAAGTAAATTGACTAAATTTAAGTCGCGTTTAGAACCGTTCTCAAGAATTATTTGCCGAAGTTGGTTAACTACTTTTTCACTAATGGTTGCTGGAGAAGCGTAGTCCCGTTGAACTTATAACAGCATGTTTTTGGTAATAACAATATCGGCTTGAATGCCTCTGTCCACAAGAAATTCATTGTACTTTTTCAAGGCACTTAGTTTGTGGTTGAAGTTTTTGGAATCCCGCAGATTGACGGTTCTGTAAACAAGGCGGTACTCACCAATATTTTGCTATATCAACTTGAGCGGTTCCTTGTTGTAGGTCTGGTAACCAAGTTAAATAGTCTTTTGTTGCTCGCGTATCCATCAATAGTATTTTGAGATTTGTTTTAGAAGGCTAGGAACGCTTCTTCAGCGAGTTCCTTTTCGCACAGTAATAAATACTAATAACATAAATCCTTATTAATCAATTTCTTCACAATTATTCACAGGAATTCAACCTTTTGGAATTTCATAGTTTATAATTAGAATAGTGATTCAAAATATTTAAGAAGGAGTAATTGTTAAATGCTTAAAGTATTAAGTGGAATATACAGAATTAGGAACATAAAAAATGAAAAGGCTTATATTGGTCAAAGTAAAAATATCTTGGATAGATGGGAGAAACACAAAAATTCATTGAGGAATGGTAAACACCATTCGAAGTCTCTACAAATAGAGTGGGATATTTATGGAGAAGAAAATTTTACCTTAGAGGTTTTAGAAGAATGTGAATATCGTCTTTTTGAACGTAAGAAAAGTGAATTTATTTTTAAGTTTGATACACTAAAGAATGGATACAACGAGTCCACAATATTCGATTACTCCAATATGGATATTGAAAGAACAGAAAAGTTAAAAGAAATTTTTCTTAAAGTCGCAGTTAAAAATATTAACAAAAAAGTATCCATTAAGAGCATAAGTGAGGCTTTGGAACTGACGATAAATGATACTGCTATAATGCTAAAAAGTATATTAGGCGAGGATGAAGAAAAATGGAATGTCCGTATCTTTGTTATGATTGAATACAGCTATCATAGTAAAAATAGTTATGTGGAAATTCTGGATTATCAGGAATATCAAAAAGAATTAGATAGAATATTCTTGACGAGTGACCTGCAATAAAATCAATGGAAATGAGTGGATTAAGCTATACAACATTCTACAGGAGGTTAAAGAATATGTAGCAAAGAAGGGATAATAAGCCCCTTCTTTTTGTGCCAGTCAAGTTGGATGGGAGGGGTAACTTTACAATGATTCTAATTGACCACAAAACGCATACTCCATAGGTTGTCCGACCAGCACAGGGATAGAAATGAAATAACGACTAAACAATCAGAAACTATAGGATAATTGGAAATGTTGGTTTATTAATGGAAGGTATCCCACGATTTTGGTGGAATGCCTTAAGGATAGATAACTAACTGGGGGTGTTGTTATATGGGTAAAAAAAGTGATATATCTAGACCTTCGAGGTTAAAATTAATGTCTGAGAAAAATAGACTATGGTTTGACCGATATATAAATTATTTACAAGGAACTGACCTTGGGGAAGGTACTATTTATCAATATTCAATGCTCTTAATTAAATTAATTGAATTTGATAAAGATGTTGTTGTTGATACCATGACATTCGAGTATATATCTATGTTCTTAGAAAGCTCAAAGATATCGGATAATCGTATTAATTGGAGCATAACGGTAATTAACAACTTTTTTGAGTATATAAGAAATCATATAACGATTAGTCTGGATTTAGACAAATTAAATGATTTAAGGATTGCACGAAAGAGTGTAGAGTCTAGAAAAACTGTACCCTTAAATGTGGAAGAAATAATTAAAATAAGAAACATCTTAAAAAATGACCTGAAGAGACTGTTTATATTTGAAGTAGTATATCAGCATGGTCTTAAATTGGATGAGTTAGAACTTATTTCACCAGAAAAATTTGATACTTCAACGGGAACAATGAAGTTATCAAAATCAAAAACATTAAATTTTTCTAAACGAATAAATGACATAATCCAGCAATCCAACAAAGTGTTGAATAAGAAAACCTATTCCCATTTGCAGGAAATTATTTCAGAAATAGGTCAGAAAGTTTCTCGTAATCTAGTTTGGAGGGATATAATTGAAACACGAGATAAATTTTTCTTTACGTGTTCTTTGTGTTTATCGAAGTATGAAAATACACCTGACAATTGGGCATTGGTAAGGCACTCAGGAGCAGATGATACATTATGGATTGTTTGCAAAGAGTGTGCATTCAAGGGGGTAAAGAATGAGTAACGTTTCAGTGTTTTCATTGCATGATTACCTTCCCGTATATGATGAAAATGATAAGGCTATTGTAAGAAACGGTTTCTTAAACCAAATTGCAATAGGAAGTTCAAATCTTCACTCTCAAATATCGGAATCCATGAAGGATACTATTATCAATGATATGAATACTGATGAAAACTCAGATTGCCCTGAGTGGGTAAATAATAATAATAAACTTGGGGCATTTGGTGAAGAGGTCGTCTTAAGATACTTATCTTCCCTTGGAAGCAATTTAATTCATATGTCAAAAGTTAATAGTTCTGCAGGATATGATATTCAAACTAATATACTAGGTGAAACTTTATATTATGAAGTGAAGACTACGAGAAATCGTTTTTTAAAGTTTTTTATTTCATACAATGAACTTAAAATCTCCAATATTAATCGAGATAGTTATAAAATTTTTATAGTATATGTCAATGATGAGCATAAAAAGATTGAAGGATATATAGTTAGTAATCCAATTGGAGCTTTTGATATAGATTTTAACGTACTCACTCAAGTTTATGAAACACCTTATGTGAACCTATTAGCCAATAATTTTAGGGTGCAAATTAAAGAAACGTATTTAGATAATCTCAAGGCAATAGACCTAAGCAAGTTTGCTAAATAGCCTATTTGCTACGACAAGCACGATTAATTTAGATCAAAAAAATAACTAAATATTTATATCTAATTAAACATTTTGAAGAAATTCGTCGTTCAGGAATGTATCGAGGACTATGGCAAAGCTTTGCTATGTATCAAGAGCGTTGGTGTAATGGAGGATGGACGTACGTATGAGTACCCAATTATTTTGAGAGCTGTTACCAGCGAAGATGCCATGACAGCAGATCGGGCCAGACTCCCGTATGACCTCTTACAAGCATATCCTCGCGGATTATAAATTAGGTGCAGGGAGTTAATCGGGTTGTTTATGATATTACCTCTATGCCCCCTTGATAATTGAGTGAGACTATGGAAAATTAAACGGAGACCATAGACATTCGCACTAGAAGCGTTTAAAAGTAAAGTCCATTCCCAAATGCGTTCCCAAAAAGAGACGAAAAATATTGGAATTATCAATACCACTTGGAATATGAAATTCCCCAAACCCGCATGTTTAGCGTATTTCGATATACATTGATACCAGACGATACGGGTTTCCACTTTCTCGTAATGAGCAAGTCGTTTAATAACTTGGATTATACTTAAATTTATACATACAAACGTAATCGAGTGCCCGGAGGGCACTCGATTTTTCTGAGATAAACCATAATTGTAGATGTTGTGTTTGTTTAAGCAAGCCGAGGTGAAAAATGAAATGTGGCTAGTGGTACAAAACTAATATTCCAAGTAATTAAGGTGTCTTGTTTAAAATGAGCCTCCTTAATAATTAATCTCAAAATGGGTATTTGTGGTAAGACGTAGTTAGACAACTACACTATAGATATGAAATAGCTAAGCTCATATAATCCAATTAATAAATAGGAGAGCAAATAATTTAAGGAGGCTTTCAAAATATCTAAGCTCTTCTGTATCATAAAGCTGTATTAATATACGTTAAACAGGGGTTCGCATCTATATCAAAGATGAGAATACATTTACAATAAAGACCAGAAATTTTAATCACTCTGGCAACAGGAATTATTTATATGGCTGTCAAGTGAAAGGAGTCTCATTTTTGACAGTCCAAGAAAACAAAAAAGATAGAAAAACTAGCAGTAGTGAATTGGTAGTTACAGTCTCAGCAAATAAACCTTCACAACAATGTTTAAAAAATATTTTAATTGGAATTGAAAAGTTTTATGATAAACAAAGCAAATAGTTATAATAAGCACAAAAGAGTCTGTTACTGACAGGCTCTTTTGTGCTTTTAGTCCGTGGCGTATAGAAAAGGATAAGATGATGCATATTAGTTTATTTTATAATACGTGCCATCAGTGACATGTCGGTAAACTACACCACTACGAATACCCAATAGATAAGAAAACAGGCTTATTCTCTGTTTTCGCTATCTGAAAAGCCTCTTCGCTCCAAGGATGCCAGTCTACAGGGTTATTGGCATGTTGGAGTAGATATGGAGACTTTTCATTAGCTAATCTATTGGGTACTTGTTGAATTGTAGTCATGGGCAACACCTCCTTATTAAATTTAACTAATTGTTAGTATTTGTATGATTCAATTATATATGTAAATCTTAAAGAAGCTACTGTTGACTGCAAACTGAGTATGAGGAAAGGAGTATATCCCAACAACGCTTTGGAGGATGTTTGTGATGAGAATGAAATCTAACCTATAGTTTTTCTCTTGTTTAGCCGAAGTAATAAGGTAGATCTTTTTAATCACAAAGTTAACGCGAAAGAGAATGATAGCAGTGGATCAAAGAAGAATATGGAGAAAAATCATTTCAAATTGGAGAATAATAATCATCTTCTTTATTATTTCTTTGATGCTTTTTGCCCTAAGTAAGATGTATTCTCCAGTTTCGGGACTCGTTGCTAACGGTAAGGTTGATTTATCGAGGGTTGATTTTACACAAAATAAAACTATTGATTTGAATGGACAGTGGGAATTTTATTGGGATCGCCTGTTGACATCGGAAGATTTTATGACGGAGGATGTTCCAGAGATAGATTCTTTTATCAAAGTTCCAGGCAGTTGGAATGACAGCGAAGCCGGTATTAGGCCATATCCTAATCATGGGGTTGCCACCTATCGCTTAATTCTAACCTACCCGGATTCTCTTAGGGATCCTGCCCTCAGCATAAAAACAGTTTCCGCGGCCTACAAGCTCTATGCCAATGGACAGCTTATAGTAGAAGTGGGAAAGGTAGCAGAGAAACTTTCTGACTACGAAGGAGATTATAGACAGCTCATTGTAGGTTTGCCGAATAACACGAGTGAACTCGAGTTGATCATTCAGGTGGCAAATCTGAATTATTCTAGGGGCGGACTTCGCGATAGTTTGGTATTTGGTTCAAAGCAGGTTTTAGACCAGCAAAAGTTTGTTCTCTTTGCAACCCAGTTAATCGTTATCGGCAGTGTCTTTGGGTTTGGTATTTATTATTTTCTGCTCTTTCTTTTGCATAGAAAGAATAAGACGGCTCTCCTTTTCAGCCTTCTTTGTTTAACCACAGCTTTGCGCGCGCTTGTGTGGGGCGAAACACCGCTAATGATCTTATTTCCCAAGTTGCGCATCCAAGATGGGATACTTATTGAATATATTACAAAATATAGTTTGTTGCCGCTAATAATCTTATTTGTTATCAGCTTATATCCTATGGATTATCATAAAAAGAGTCTTACTTTGATCTTGCTACCAACTCTGTTTTTTGAGGCACTATTGCTGGCACCGGCTGGATTTAGGGCTTCTTTCAACACTTACTTTTACATATTCATCCAGCTCCAAATGATTTATATTTTATGTGTACTCATACAAGCAGTGCACAGGAGAAGAGACAATGCTCTATTGCTGTTTATAGTTATCAGTGTTTTTAATTTTACAATCCTAGCAGATCTATTACGCGATATGGGGATGGGCAACATTAACCTTTCCTATATGTTTGTATATGGAAATTTCGCCGTAATTATGGCGATGTCTTTTATTCAAGCCAGACAACAGGCCAGTACCCAACAAAAACTTATTTTGTATAACCAGAATTTAATAGAGGCAGACCGACTCAAGGACAAAATAATGGCGACAGAAATGTCCTTTTTACAAGCGCAGATTAAGCCGCATTTTCTCTACAATGCCTTGAGTGCCATTGCCAATGTCTCCGAAATGGATGGAAAAAAGGCGGGCAAACTCATTATCGATTTAGCCCTGTATTTAAGAAAAAGTTTGGTATTTAATCACCTGGATAAAATGGACTCGATCGAAAAAGAACTAGAATTTATAGATACGTATTTCAACATTGAGCAAGCACGCTTTGGGCATAAAATACGCCTGCAAAAAGAGATTGAAATCCCGCTCAACCATCAAATCCTTGTTCTGATCCTTCAACCCTTAGTGGAAAATGCAGTTCGGCATGGTATTTCCAAAAAAACAGGGGGCGGCACAGTAAGGGTAAAAATGAATCGGATCGACGAAGGGATCCATATTGAGATTGAAGATGATGGTGTGGGTATCCCTAGTGAAAAATTGGTCAACCTTTTAACAGAAGAGGGTAAAGGCCAAGGCGTAGGTCTCCTTAATATCCATCATCGGTTGCTTCGATTGTATGGCAGAGGTCTGACGATCAGCAGTGAAGAGGGACTTGGCACCTGCGTGAGACTATTAATACCGAAAGGAGAGAAGAACAATGATCAGGATAGCGGCGGTCGATGATGAGATGCATGTGCTGGAAAGATTCCAGAGAATGATTGTGGAAAGTAAGGAATTGGAGTTATGTGGTTTGTTTGAAACAGGAGAACAGCTTCTGGATTATTTAGCAAAAGAGTCTCTGGATGCTGTATTTCTGGATATTGAAATGCCAGGGGTTAATGGGCTTCAGTTATCTGAGCAGATCTTAGACCTGAACGAAACTATTGATATTGTATTTGTCACCGCCTTTAATCAATATGCGGTGGAGGCTTTTGAGCTACAAGCTATGGATTATATTCTGAAGCCCTTAACGGAAGAAAGACTAGGGAAAACAGTCAGGCGATTATTACAAACCAAAAGAACGGTTAGGCAATCTAATAAACCGTTTATTCAATGCTTCGGCAGCTTCGAAGTGTTCTTAAATGGAGAAGCACTGACCTGGAAAAATTCCAAAGCTAAGGAAGTATTGGCCTTTCTAGTCCATAAAAGAGGTGTACCGGTAAACTGGGAAAAGGTAGCGGATGCAGTTTGGCCGGACTATGACTCCGAAAAAGCTCAGACAAATTTTCATGCCACCACTTATTTGCTGCGCAAAAGATTGGCGGAAGCAGGCCTTTCGCAGATCTTGCAAAACGGCCGTGGGAAATATAGCGTTGTAACAGACGAAGTCAACTGTGATCTCTATCAATTGGAGGAAATGGTCAAGAACAATCGGTTTAAAAGAAAGGAAGATATTCATTTACTGGAACGGTTGAAGCAAAGTGGATATTTGGAAGAGGACGGGTATTCTTGGGCCTATCCCAAAGCGGCTCAACTTGACGAAATGTGTAGAAGAGTGATGGATGATGTTATGGAAAGCAAATAATAGTATTTTTGCGATGACATTTTACATAGTTATAATTTTATTAAAAAGTGCGCAACCCCTTGATGCATAAGGTTTTGCATGGAATGCCCTATAGGACGCTTTGTCTTATAGGGCACTTTTCATTTAGGGTTTATTCAGGGTTCGTGTTTTATGATGGAAAATGAAATCCTATTGAAGGGAAAATAACTCATAAATATATTATATTGCCGAGAATTGGTGAAAAAATTTAGGCGAATGAAGCAGATGGAACAACAAGTGGCCATGACCTCTAAAATTCTCGGAAAGTATTAAATATCGTCTTTGCATATGGGAGGGATAATATGCAAAATGTAACTGCTATTTGTTATTTTTTTACCTTATTATTTTATGGGATGGGATATTTTAAAACGTTGGTCATTAGGAACGCGGTTCCAGAACCTATAACAACATATGACTATACCATTTCTATTTCGATGGCAACGATATATTTTGTTTTAGCAATCCTTTTTGCAGTCATTGGCTCTCTTTTCTTATACGTAACGAATAATAGGGGAATGACCTCAGATAGAAGGGGAAACAATTCATGAAATATATCATTGCCGACGCGAAGAAGCAAAACAGTATTATTCTCGTGAGCAGCCATGAGGAATATGCGGTGGAAGCTTTTGAATGGGAGGCGGATGGGTTTTTATTGTTGTCCGTTAACAAAGACAATATTAAGCGTTTATTGCTGAGAGTTTTGGAAGAGTGAAGATTTAAAAAAGTTGCAAGGAATTGAAAATAGACGGGATTAACGAATATGAAACGTGGGGTGCTTGGTAGCAAGGCATTAATTTAATAAGGAAGAGAAACAGCAAAAAAGAAGTCTTGAATTAGAGAAATTTAATAGAGGAGAGTTGACGATTGCGTAAACTAAATGTAAGTATGAAGGTATTATTGGTAGTTTGTACGTTAGCATTATTTTTTATGATGCCGTCCACTGCGTGGGCAAGTTCGGAGGCACAATACAGCACGGATGGAGGGAGTAGTTGGACGAATAGTACCTTCAAAGACGCTTTTGCCGCTTTGAATACCAGTACCAATGGCGGTACCATCAAGCTGCTTACTGACGTAACCTGGAATCCAAAAACTTATGGTGATGAGGAGATTAGAAAGAATATTACCATCATCAGTGGTAATGGTGCGCGTAAAATTCAGCGTGGACCTGATGCCACGGGCAGTATCTTGTTCCGTATAGATAATACCTATACTTTAACACTTGGCAGAGAAGGTGGAATGGGTCAGGGCAATACCCTTACCATTGACGGAGGTGCGGTTTGGACGGGAGATGTGGACAGCACCCTTAACCGTGGTACGACCAACAGTGGTGTTCAAGGAGCAAGCATTGTTAGTCTTAATGACTACAACAGCACCTTCAAAATGTATGAAGGGGTTACCCTGCAAAACAATCAAGGTCGTGACACCACCGTTAGCTCAGCTGTTAAACTGGGTAACCGTACTACTTTCAACATGTATGGTGGTGAAATAAAAAATATGAGTAGGAGTGGTACCGGAGGAGCCGTTCATGTTGCAAATAATTCGGCAGCTTTTACCATGTGGGATACGGCGAGAATTACCGGATGTAGCTCCGATGATTTTGGTGGCGCAGTAGCGAGTCTTGGTACATTCACCATGAATGGTGGGACCATTTCGGGTAATATAGCTCTCTCTGGTGCTGGTGTAACTCTATACGGCTCCGGCACACTTACTATGAATGGGGGAACGATTACCGGCAATAAGGTAAGCGAAGCCGGCAAAGGTGCAGGAGTCTACGTAAGCACTAATGCGACAATAAAGCTAAACGGAAATCCAACAATAAACGGCAATATAAAGGGTACATCAACACCTAGCAATGTTTTCTTGACGGATAATATCTTCTCACCAAGTGTCCTGATTATAAACGAGATACTCACCGAGGCAAAGGACACCATTGGCATCACAGGATCAGGCGGCAATGGTATGACGGTTGTCCCTGGATACGACAGCAAAAAGGGCACTAATACTCTGCCTGCGCCGTTCTTCTCAGATGATCCTTCGCTGGAACTTAGCTCAAATGGCAGCGGAGGCTTAAAGCTTAGCTCAGCCCCGCCACCGGCATCCATGCCCACGGCAATTTTCGAGGCTTCCACCATGACACTGTCAAATGTAGAGAATGGGATGAAGTACAGCGTTAACGGCGGAACGAACTGGATAGACATTACCACAACAAGCGTTGTTATCGCAGACGTTACAACTGCCAATGGCATCAAGGTATATATGCCTGGAAACGGTACAACGACTAGAGATTCTGATGTCCAGACTATCACTGTGACCCAGGCAGCAACACCTGTAATTTCAACTTTCACCGTAACCCAGCCAAGTACAATCAATGGCACGGGTAGCATAGCAGGAGTTCAATCTTCCATGGAATATAGCGTGGATAACGGCAGCACATGGACGGCAGGAGGTAGTACGATTACTGGTATCTCCGGCGGCACAACCTATTCTATCCGCACCAAAGGTTCCGGAGCTGTGCTGGCTTCCGAAGCATATACGATCACAATAAATGCCTTCAGTCCGATGCAGGAAACTAAGCCCGTAGCGATTTTCGAGGCTTCCACCATGACACTGTCAAATGTAGCAACTGGTATGAAGTACAGCGTTGACGGCGGAACGAACTGGCTAGACATTCCGACAACAAGCGTTGTTATCTCAGACGTTACAACAGCGGATGGCATCAAGGTATATATGCCTGGAAACGGGACAACGACCCTCAATTCTGATGTCCAGTCCATCACTGTGACCCAGGCAGCAACACCTGTAATTTCAACTTTCACCGTAACCCAGCCAAGTACCATCGGTGGCACGGGTAGCATAGCGGGGATTACAGCTTCAATGGAATATAGCCTAGATAGCGGGAGCACATGGACGGCAGGAGGTAGTATTATTATTGGTATCTCCGGCGGCGCAACCTGTTCTATCCGCACCAATGGCTCTGGAACGGTGTTGGCTTCCGAACCATATACGATCACAATAAATGCTTTTATTCCAACAAAGGAAACGGAGCCCGTAGCGAGCTTCGAGGCTTCCACCATGACACTGTCAAATGTAGCGACTGGGATGAAGTACAGCGTTGACGGCGGAACGAACTGGCTAGACATTACGACAACAAGCGTTTTTATCTCAGACGTTACAACTGTGAACGGCATCAAGGTATATATGGCCGGAAATGGCACAACGACCCTCGATTCTGATGTCCAAACCATCACTGTGACCCAGGCAGCAACACCTGCAAGCACTGATTTCACCGTAACCCAGCCAAGTACTATCGGTGGCACGGGTAGCATAGAAGGGGTTCTATCTACCATGGAATATAGCCTGGATAACGGCAGCATATGGACGGCAGGAGGTAGTACGATTACTGATATCTCCGGCGGCACAACCTATTCTATCCGCACCAAAGGTTCCGGAATGGTGTTGGCTTCCGAAGTATATACGATCACAATGAATGTAGCACAAGCAGCCCCAACAGGCTTGGGGGGCGTAGCCCCAACAACCTATGGCGGAAGTGATGGAAAGATTACGGGTACAACAACCTTAATGGAATATCAGTTACAAGGCGCAGGTTCTTACACAGCAGCAACAGAAACAGAGATCACCGGCTTAACGGCGGGAACCTATAACGTAAGATATGCAGCTAAAGAAGGATTCAATGCTGGAACTGATGCCGAGGTGGTAGTAGCAGCTGGCCCGAATGAAGCACAAGCAGCCCCAACAGGCTTGGCGGGCGTAGCCCCAACATCTTATGGCGGAAGTGATGGGAAGATCACGGGTACAACAACCTTAATGGAATATCAGTTACAAGGTGCAGATTCTTACAAACCGGCAACAGAACCAGAGATCACCGGCTTAGCAGCAGGAACCTACGAAGTGAGATATGCAGCTAAAACGGGTTTCAATACAGGAGCAGCAGTAACGGTAACCGTGCCGACCTATAAGACACCACTAACCTCAGTGTCAATCTCTGGCACAGCCAAGGAAGGACAAATCCTAACGGCAACCGTCGCGCCTAGCGGTGCAACTGCAAATGTTACCTATCAATGGCAAGCAGGCGGCATAGCTGTCGGCACAAATGCTGCGACCTACACAGTCCAAGCAGAGGATATCGGCAAAACCATTACCGTAACGGCAACCGGAACAGGTAGCTATTCCGGTACGGTAACCAGTACACCAACCAGCTTAGTCACGACTTTTCCTATTACCGCAAAAATCAACAATGGCAGCGCTGTTGGCGGCAATAGCCTTGAGGATGTGATTGCAAAATCTAGTGTAGAATTACCCGCAATCACCTCGATTGATATTATCAAGGGCAGTGTTACAAGCGCCGACTGGGATTATATGAAGAGTCAAGTTATCAATTTACATCTCACAAGCTTTAGGGTGGCAGATACGGTTACCTCAGTTGCCGACATCCCGGGGGGATCGACTTTTCAGTATAGAGTTTTTTTTCCTACAATTCGAACGGTAGATATTGCCAAGTTGACCTCAATTACCGCCGGCGTGTTTAATAGTATGGAGTATGATTCGTACACAGCACTCACCACTGTAAATTTCCCGGATGTGACGAGCATTGGGAACCAAACATTTTTTGGTTGCACGGGTCTTACAACTGCAAATTTTCCTAAGGCGGAAACGATAGGTTCGAATGCGTTTTCTAATAACAGTCTTGAAACTGCAGATTTCCCGGCGGCCACCAGTATTGGCGCGTCTGCTTTTTCCCCAATAACAACACTCAAGACTGCAAATTTTCCCGCGGCGACCAAAATTGAGAATAGTGCGTTTGCTAGATGCACCAGTCTCACCACAGTAAATTTCCCGGTGACGACCAGTATTGAGGGTGCTGCATTTTATGGATGCACTAGTCTCACTACAGTAAATTTTCCTGTGGCGACCAGTATTGAGAATAGTGCGTTTGGTGAATGCACCAGTCTCATCACAGCAAATTTCCCGGTGGCGACCAGTATTGGAACCGGTGCATTTTATGGATGCACCGGCCTCACCACTGCAAATTTCCCGATGTTGACCAGCATTGGAACACAAGCATTTTATAATTGCTCAGAATTGGCGATCTTAAAACTTCCCGCACTGTCACCAACAGTTGCCGATGCTAATGTTTTTAAGGGCTATCCACTATCCAGAACCCTTAGTTTTGTTGATACCAATGGTATTGAGTTAACAGGTGCGGCGTTAACCACTGCCCAGAATAACTATAAGGCAGTTAGTGACGGCGATACAACCGACAGTCTCTGGTATGGCTGGTATATAACCCAGGCAGACGGACCAGCCTTAACCGGTGTTACAAGCGATGATGCCGCAAACACAATGACAGGTATGACTGCAGCCATGGAATTCTCAACGGATGGGACAACCTGGACAGCATATAATGCAGAAGCAGCGAACCTCCCAGATCTGACAGGAACACTGGCCTTGCAGGTTAGAGTGGCAGAAACAGCAACCCATACTGCCGGACCAGCAACCACCTTCAACTTCACAGTACCAAGTACCTACACCTTAACAGTAAACCTGGACGGTGGTAATAGCATAACAGGAGGAAATTACATCGCCGGTTCAGAGGTTGCTATCAACGCCGGAACGAAAGCGGGTTACACCTTTAGCGGCTGGATAACTTCAAATGGCGGTACATTTGCAAACGCTACCCTTACAAGCACAACCTTTACTATGCCCGCAGCGGCAACAACCATTACGGCAACATGGACGATCATACCCTCCGTTCGCGCCTTCAACATTAGCGATGGCACTATTAAAGTTGCAAACGGCGCTACAGCGGGTAAGCTCAAAGTGACCTACGGAACGGGTCAAATAGAAGATAACATTGACTCAGGAGATATGTTGTCAATTATCCAAACCAACGCAAGTATAGCAACTGCAAACACCATTGCAGTGAATACGCCAAGTGACAGAACCGTCAATATTACCCTAAGCGGCGTGAACATTGACGTATCTGCAACAAGTAATAACTGTGCCTTTGATATTCAGGATAGTTCTGTGGTCAATCTGGTCCTGACAGGCAGCAACACACTCCAAAGCGGGGTGGATCAAGCAGGCTTGCAGGTTCAGAAAAAGAACGGTCAAACAGCAACCGTAACTATAAATGGCACAGGCACACTTAATGCCAGATCCGGTGAGAGTGGTGATAGCACATTCACTGGCGGTGGTGCAGGAATTGGCGGCGGTAAAAACGGTGCAGGCGGGAATATCAACATTATTGGTGGAAATGTAACGGGCACCTGTGCTTTTAATAGTGGCGGTGCAGGCATTGGCGGAGGCGATGGCAGTACCGGTGGCACAATCTCTATTAGTGGCGGAATTGTAACGGCAGAAGGTGGTTACTTTGGCGGTGCAGGCATTGGCGGCGGCAGAAATAGTGCAGGCGGCACAATCAGCATCAGCGGTACAGCAGATGTGAAAGCCAAAGGTGGTAACCTTGGCGGTGCAGGCCTAGGCGGTGGTCAAAGTGGTGCAGGCGGGATAATCACCATTAGTGATGGAACTGTCAGGGCCACAGGTTATTTGGGTATCGATTCCGCTGGCGGCGCAGGCATAGGCGCCGGCACTTTCGGTGCAGGCGGGGTAATCACGATTAGTGGTGGAACTGTAACGGCCACAGGCGGCCAATTAAGTGCTGGCATCGGCGGTACTGGGAGCACAATTAAGATTGACGAGGGCGCAACGGTAATTGCAGTAGCCAAAAATCTACAAGATGCAATCGATGCTGACGGAATAATTGGGGCGAGTGGAAGCGGAAAAACAGTTGCTAACATCTTGATGGCAAACTACGCCAGCGAAGTTGACGCTAACACTGCAACTACAGTGAAGAATGGCACAACCGAAGTTGCTACATTTGTACCAACTTCGGCATATAAATCCATCGCTTATACGGTGCCAACAGGCAGCTACACGGTGTACAAGGGAGCAACCCAGCAAACCCACAGCGACCCTGCAAATAAAACATTTGAGGCAAGCGCGGCAGGGCTTAATGCCTTTAGCAACCTAAAGGACGACATCAGCTCACCACCTGAACCCCAAACCTACAGCGTAACTTTCACAGGCGGTAGTAGTACAGGGGCAACAGGCGCAGCACCGACCCAAGCAGCAACCGCAGCAAGTGGTACATTCCAATTGCCAGCCAACCCATTTACCAGAACCGGCTATACTTTTGCCGGTTGGAATGATGGCACGATGACTTATGATGCGGGTACAACATATACCATGTCAGCAAACGATGTAACCTTTACAGCGCAGTGGACAGCCGACACAGCAAGCACCTACACTGTAACCGTAAACCTGAACGGTGGTAATGGCGGCACAACAGGAGGAAATTACACCGCAGGTGCACAATTTGCTATCAACGCCGGCACGAAAGCGGGTTACACCTTTAGCGGCTGGATAACTTCAAATGGCGGTACATTTGCAAACGCTACCCTTACAAGCACAATCTTTATGATGCCCGCAAATGAGGTAACCATTACAGCGCAGTGGACAGAAAACGCACCAGACCCCGATGTCGATCCTGTACCCGGCTTTGACCCAGATGGCCCAGGCGGAAAACCAACACCAAAGCCAGGAGAAAACCCGGGCGAAACAGAAATCGTTGACGAAGACGGCAGTGACATAACGCCAGCAGAAGGCAACCGTTTTGTAGTAAAAATATCATCAAGTGTTATAGCAACACCAAAAGTAGGCGACCAAGCACCAACAGGTGAAGGAGTAACAGATCCATATACTCCAGGTAGCCCAATAAGCGGAGTAGATGCAGAAGTAAACCGTTACATTGGCTTCTACGAAGTAGATAGCGATAATAAGGTCGTGCGTTTTGAGCTGATAACTTTAGGAGCAGGGGATATAAAACCAATACCAGAGCCAGATACTGATCCTGTACCTGGTTTTGACCCAGACGGTCCAGGTGGAAAACCAACACCGAAGCCAGGAACAGACCCGGGAACCACAGAAATCGTTGACGAAGACGGCAGTGACTTAACACCAGGAGCAAACAACCGTTTTGTAGTGAAAGTATCGAACCAACACATAGCACCACCAAACGTAGGCGATTTAGCACCAGTAGCAGGTGAAGGCACGGGAGTCATTGATCCGTATACACTAGGAGCAGACATTCCAGGAGTAGACGCTGTCAAGAACAAATACATTGGTTTCTACGAAGTAGACAGCGATAATAAGGTCGTGCGATTTGAGCTGATAACTTTAGGAGCAGGGGATATAAAACCAGTACCAGAGCCAGACCCTGTACCCGGTTTTGATCCAGACGGCCCAGGCGGAAAACCAACACCGAAGCCAGGAGAAAACCCAGGCGAAACAGAAATCGTTGACGAAGACGGCAGTGACATAACGCCAGCAGAAGGCAACCGTTTTGTAGTAAAAGTATCATCAAGTATTATAGCAACACCAAAAGTAGGCGACCAAGCACCAACAGGTGAAGGAGTAACAGATCCATACACTCCGGGTAACCCAATAAGCGGAGTAGATGCAGAAGTAAACCGTTACATTGGCTTCTACGAAGTAGACAGCGATAATAAGGTCGTGCGTTTTGAGCTGATAACTTTAGGAGCAGGGGATATAAAACCAGTACCAGAGCCAGATACTGATCCTGTACCTGGTTTTGACCCAGACGGTCCAGGTGGAAAACCAACACCGAAGCCAGGAACAGACCCGGGAACCACAGAAATCGTTGACGAAGACGGCAGTGACTTAACACCAGGAGCAAACAACCGTTTTGTAGTGAAAGTATCGAACCAACACATAGCACCACCAAACGTAGGCGATTTAGCACCAGTAGCAGGTGAAGGCACGGGAGTCATTGATCCGTATACACTAGGAGCAGACATTCCAGGAGTAGACGCTGTCAAGAACAAATACATTGGTTTCTACGAAGTAGACAGCGATAATAAGGTCGTGCGTTTTGAGCTGATAACTTTAGGAGCAGGGGATATAAAACCAGTACCAGAGCCAGACCCTGTACCCGGTTTTGATCCAGATGGCCTAGGCGGAAAACCAACACCAAAGCCAGGAGAAAACCCGGGCACCATAAAAATCGTTGACGAAGACGGCGGTGACTTAACGCCAGGAGCAGGCAACCGGTTTATAGTGAAAGTATCATCAAGCAGCATAGTAACACCAAACGTAGGCGACCTAGCCCCAATAGCAGGTGAAGGTACGGGAGTCATCGATCCGTATACACTAGGAGCAGACATACCAGGAGTAGATGCAGAAGTAAACCGTTACATTGGCTTCTACGAAGTAGACAGCGATAATAAGGTCGTGCTTTTTGAGCTGATAACTATAGAGGCAGAGGATGCACCAAATACCCACACCGTAAGCGGCACAATCACGGACACTGACGGCAAACCAGTATCGGGTGCAACCGTAACCTTGACGGATACCACCGACAACAGCAAAACTTACACAGGTACAACCGATGCCAACGGTAATTACAGTATCCCCGGTGTACCCGATGGGACCTATACAATTACCGTAACCAAAGGAAGCGAAACCCTGGGTAGCGGCAGTGGCAATGTAACAGTAAACGATGGTGATGTAACGGGTGGCAGCGGGAATATAACCGTAAACCCGCCAACCATAACGACCGCGCAAACACCAGTATTTAGTGCAAGCAATGTAAGAGGTATTGAAGCAGTTACTATAAATGCTGCTCTAACACCGCTTACAGTAACAGCAGCAGTAACCGATAGCGGTGCCCTTACCTACCAGTGGTACCAAAGCACAACAAATTCAACAACCGTCGGTACTCCCATAAGCGGTCAAACAAGCTCAAGCTACACACCACCGACCGACATCGTTGGCACAACCTATTACTATGTAGTGGTTACCAATACAGCGACCGTTGGCGGCGAAACAAAAACCTCAACCAACACCAGCAGTATTAAAACGGTGATTGTGCTTGCGGCACCAGCACCTACCTACGATGTTTCAGCAAGTGGCAGTTCATTAAGTAACATTACCCTAAACAACACAAGCGCAACACAATACCAAAACTACACCACAACCCTAAGCGCAGCCAGTGGTTACACCTTGCCCAGCAGCATAACCATTACAATGGGCGGAGTGACCCTTGTGCCCGGTGTTGATTACATCTATACAAAGACATCAGCAACAACAGGAACTTTAACGGTTTACAATGTGACAGGGGAGTTATCAATCACAGCGGTAGGTGTTTTAATACCAACGCAAACCTACACCATAAGATTTAACTCAAACGATGGAAGTATTGTGGCGGCCATTAGCGGAACTTACGGCACTGCTATAATTCTCCCAACCCCTACAAAACCAGACTTTAACTTTGCCGGCTGGTATAGGGACAGCGGCTTTGCAACCTCGTATCTTTCAAATAAAATGGGTGCGGAAAATATAACCCTTCACGCCAAGTGGGAGCAAATCACCTACGAAGTCACCGGTAATGTCAAGGATGAAGATGACGCCAATGTAAACGGTGCCACAGTGAAGCTTATGGCAGGTAGTCGAGAAGTTGTCCAAGCAACCACCGACGCTAACGGAGTTTTCACCATCAGCGGAATTCCAAGAGGCATCTATAATTTGGTGATCAGCAAAGGCACTGACCAAATTATAACCTTAACCATCACGGTTTCAGGTAATACTACAACCGGATCGGTTACATTGCCAAAGGGTAATAAAAATAGTGTCGTAGAGGTTAAGTCCGGTACTCCAGATATTATCGTGGATAAACTCAATGACTTCTTTGCTAGCAATCAATTTACTCAGGATGATAGCAATGTTATCGATGCCGGCGGAACGGTTGAGATTAGGCTAATTATTGAGCAAAGGGTTGAAAGTGGCGACAATGCCGCTGAAAATGCGCAGAGCATTATAACTGCAGCAGGAAGCGGAAAAGAAATCGGGATTTTCCTGAATTTAAGCTTAAGCAAAATTGTAACACCGATTCTCGGTGGTACAGCAGAACAGCCGATTCCGATAAGGGAGCTAGATGATGCATTAATCATTGACATACCCCTCCCTGCAGAGCTGCAAGGCAAGAGCAATTATGTAGTTTATCGTTATCATGGTACAGAGGTTCAAACCATTACTCAAACAAACACCGATGGTGAGTATATTGAGTTAAGCGCTGACGGTAAGTCAATAAAGCTCCACACCAAAAAATTCTCCACCTATGCCATAGGCTACACAGTGGCTTCAACACCAAGCAAAGGTGGCGGGGATAATGGTGGCGGCACAAGCACTGCACCGACCATTACAAGCGACAGCAATCCAGGCGGAAAGGTTACCGTCAGCAGCGATCAAAAGGCCGCTACCATTACCCCCGACGAAGGCTATATAATTTTCGATGTACTGGTGGACGGCAAGAGCGTTGGCGCAATTGCGACATATACCTTTACAGACAGCAAAAACCACACAATAAGTGCTGTTTTCGTTGAAAAATCAGGCGTAAAAAGACTCGCAGGAGTCAATAGAGTCGATACGGCCCTGGAAATTGCCAAAGCAAGTTATGAAGGAAAGGTTTCCAACGTCGTATTGGCAACAGCGGAAAACTATCCCGATGCTTTAGCCGGAAGTGTACTAGCCTATAAACTGAAGGCTCCGATTCTGCTGGTTGGCAGCACAGAAACAGACCAGGAAAAAGTATTGGACTATCTTAAGAAAAACCTGGATTCGGCAGGGACAGTCTATATTCTTGGAGGCACAGCAGTCGTCAGCAGTGCAATGGAAGCAAAAGTAGCGAATATTGGTTGTAAAAATATAACCAGATTAGGAGGAACAGACCAATATGAAACATCAGTAAAAATTACTGATAGTTTAGAAGTTAAGACAGGAACCCCCCTTGTGTTGGTCAGTGGAGAAAACTACCCGGATGCCTTGTCTATAAGCAGCACAGCAGGTATTATGCAGGCTCCAATTCTGTTAGTTCAAAAAGATCGAATCAGTGAGGAAGTCAAGCAAAAGATAGCCACAATTCGGCCCGAAAAAGTATACATCATCGGTCTTGAAGGAGTTGTTAGCGCAGCAGTAGAAAGCGATGTTGCTCAGATTACGTCTCTAGATCCAGCGAATATCATTAGAATCGGCGGTGCTGATCGATATGAAACATCACTGGCTGTAGCACAATACTTCAATTTAGGTGGACAAAGTGTCTGTATAGCAACGGGTAGCAACTTCCCGGATGCTCTGGCAGGAAGCGTTTATGCTGCTAATTTCAAGGCACCTATTCTTTTAGTCGATGGAAGCCTGTCAGATAATCAAATCAATTATTTGAAGACCCTGAAAATGACCGGAGCAACCCTATTCGGAGGAGAGGCTGTCATCACTAAAGACATTGAAGAACAGCTTAGAGATTTCTGGTTAAGCCCTAACCTTCCCAAGAACAAATAAGCATAAGTGATATAATGTGACAAATCTATATTAATCATCTTCTAATGCTTCGTTGCATTGCATCCTGGGGTAAAGTGAAAATGTAAAAATATAGAATGGATAACGAACGGGTTCAGCCTAATAATCGCTGAACCCGTTTTTCCCCGAACTGGTTATAGTAAGCAGTTTGCCACCAGTGGCAAGTGAAAATTATTACCAAACAGGAATACCCAATAGAAAGGAAAATAAGGTTTGTTCTCAGCTTTCGCTTTATCAAACGCTTCTTTTCCCCAAGGAAATCAATCAACAGGATTATTTGCATGTTGAAGTAAATAAGGTGATTTTTCCTTGGATAATCTATTGGGTTTATTCATAATAGTCATATGGGCAACACAAACATCTCTTCAAACTAATTCCGAAAAAGTCCATTTTACGGAAGTTGATCATTATTTAGAAAATATCATGCCGACTGCAACTGAGATATGTCATCTTTGGTCAAGCTATATGGCTGAATGTATGCGGTTATTATGGATCAATATTTGGTGCCAATAGACCGATTAATGCCATTGAGATCAGTAATATTTTTAACATTATGACTTTTAAGAGGAATATGAGGGCTCTAAAACTAGGGTTTGCTCAAGTGGTAAAATCAGAAAAAACAAGAGAGTATTAAATAGAGGGCTTAATATGGCGGATAAACAATTGGACATATTAGTTACATTATGTTCCTATCCTGTGCTTTTCTTTCTTTATTTGATACATTCTAAAATCTGCCAAATGCAACAATTTGCTTATGTCGTTACCGTCTACAGGAAAGGAAGAGCACCCTAAACTTGCTCCTCTAAAAGACACACCATCAGGAATATTTTGAAATTCCAATTTCTCAAACTCTCTGCAAAAGGTCTCAATATCAAGCCTATCAACAAGTAAAGCAAATTCATCTCCGTGCAATCGGTAAAAGCCGTCATTAATATTTAGGATTTCTTTGACTGTTTTAGCAAACTCAATGAGATAAGTATCACCAACAGCATGACCGAAGCTATCATTAACCGACTTGAAATTATCTAAATCCACAAAGATAATCGTAAAACATTTGCTGTTGTTTATTTTTTGAAGTGCATCCTCATATAAACTTTCGCGATTTTTCAATTGAGTAAGCGCATCAATTCGGGTTATTTCCTCTAATTCTCTTGCTTTGTTATTAACAGATACCAAACTGTAAACCATTTTATAGGACAACATGGCATTACCTATTATGACAAAGAGCATTATAAATTCCGTTAGGACGGAGCTGCCTTCAACAAAAATATAGTTTATTAAAAAAATAATAAAAAACCATGACAAGCTTATAACTAAGAGAGAGTTTATCATCTTATTTTCTATATTCCTAAGAATATAAACAAATACTTTATTTACAAACTTAATATAGTAAGGAAGTGTCAATGCAAAAGCAAGCGTTTGGATAATTAGAACTGATAACCATAAAAATTCTAATGGAAATAAGTACCCAACCCTAAAAGAGAAGGCAAACATGAACATTGTATATATCCAGGATGAAGACATAATTACTATTAAATGTTTTATGGGCTGGTCAAAGAAATATTTTAATGGAATGATATATAAACATTCATGAACCTTCCGTTCACAGGGAGGCATGAAAATTTTCGGACATCTTTTCATGGCAAGAATTAACTGAGATAATCTTAATAA
>NZ_FNCP01000073.1 GCF_900100785.1 Desulfosporosinus hippei DSM 8344
GGCGCAACGGGTGCAACTGGGGCCACGGGCGATGTTGGGGCTACTGGTGCAACCGGAGCTACTGGCGATGTGGGGGCGACTGGTGCAACTGGGGCCACTGGTGAGGTTGGTGCAACCGGATCAACAGGGGCTACCGGCGATGTTGGATCAACAGGTGCAACTGGAGCTACTGGAGATGTTGGGTCGACAGGTGCAACCGGAGTTACTGGTGAGGTTGGATCAACAGGTGCAACGGGAGCCACAGGCGAGGTTGGCGCAACGGGTGAAACTGGAGTCACAGGGGATGTTGGATCAACCGGTGCAACTGGGGTTACAGGCGATGTTGGATCAACAGGTGCAACTGGAGCCACTGGCGAGGTTGGATCAACAGGTACAACTGGAGCTACTGGCGATGTTGGATCAACCGGATCAACCGGAGCAACAGGTGATGTCGGGTCGACAGGTGCAACTGGAGCTACTGGTGAGGTTGGATCAACAGGTGCAACTGGGGCCACTGGTGAGGTTGGTGCAACCGGATCAACAGGGGCTACCGGCGATGTTGGATCAACAGGTGCAACTGGGGCTACCGGCGATGTTGGCGCAACCGGTGCAACTGGAGCTACTGGTGAGGTTGGCGCAACCGGTGCAACTGGAGTCACAGGGGATGTTGGATCAACAGGTACAACTGGGGCCACTGGTGATGTTGGCGCAACGGGTGCAACCGGAGTTACTGGTGAGATTGGCGCAACCGGTGCAACCGGAGTTACTGGTGAGGTTGGATCAACAGGTGCAACTGGGGCCACCGGCGATGTTGGATCAACAGGAACAACTGGAGCTACTGGGGATGTCGGGTCGACAGGTGCAACTGGAGCTACTGGGGATGTCGGGTCGACAGGTGCAACTGGAGCTACTGGGGATGTCGGGTCGACAGGTGCAACGGGAGCTACTGGCGAGGTTGGCGCTACTGGAACAACGGGAGCTACTGGGGATGTTGGATCAACAGGTGCAACTGGAGCCACAGGCGATGTTGGCGCAACGGGTGCAACTGG
>NZ_FNCP01000072.1 GCF_900100785.1 Desulfosporosinus hippei DSM 8344
AGGATGCCCGAGAGCCATTTCGGATCTCTTGATATCACCTAATTTATAGCTGCCTAGCACACTTTCAGAACTTGATATCCTTTCAATTGAAGCTGCTTAATAATGCGTTGTTCCTTGTCTTGTTCACGTTTGGCCAAATATTCTGTTCCTAATTCTTTGTAGGGCTCTTTTGTAAGCAATATCTTGTAAGCTATTCGAAGAATGAGATGTCCTAATGCAATCAGTGCTTTCTTCTTTCCCATGCGTTTTACCCATCGCCAATATGTCGCAGATAGACGAGTGTTTTTTGTTCTTGATGCAGCCCAAGCACACTCACATAAAACAGCCTTTAACGCCTTGTTCCCTGAGGTGGTTCCAGTTCTTTTTTTTTACCAGCACTCTCGTTGTTTCCTGGAGACACTCCTGCCCAAGCCGAAACGTGATTATCCGTTGGAAAAACAGACATATCTGTTCCAAGTTCAGCAATCATCATTGCAGCACCTGTTTCGTTTACACCTGGTATCGAATCTAATAGTTCAACTTCTTCACGATAGGGTCTTAAGCTTTGCTCTATTCTGTCTTCAATCTCAAGAATTGTTCGTTCTAAATAATTCAGGTGTTCCCAGGAAAATCGAATCATTTCTCGGTGATGTTTACGGAGTCGGTTATTTAATGCATCCACCAGTCCAGGAACCTTACTTCTTACCTTACCTCGCACCATCATCTTGATTGATTCAACCGTTATGACCTCTCCCGCAAGGAGGGACTCCATAATATTGCGTCCTGAGACACCAAAGATATCGGAAATATAGGTCGTGATTTTGATATTGGCATCCTGAAGAATCTTATGAATCCGATTTTTCTCCTGAGTAGTATCCTGAAGGAGTTTCTTCCTATACCTCGTCAGATCTCTTAGATCACGGATCTCCACAGGAGGAACAAAACTACCTTCAATTAAACCACTTCGAAGAAGTTGGGCTATCCATTCGGCATCTTTGACATCCGTCTTTCGTCCTGGAACATTCTTAATTCTTTGGGCATTCGCTAGGATTAGCTGGAACGACCCAGTCTCCAGTATGTTCCAAACTGGCTTCCAATAGACTCCCGTACTTTCCATAGCCACATGGGAACACTTTTGTTCCTCTAGCCAGTCGGTTAGTGTCAACAGTTCGGGCGTTGTCGTACCAAACGTTCGGGTCTCCTTCTTTGGTTTGTGTTCAAGCGGACCAAACAGAACACAGGCCACCACAGTCTCTTGATGCACATCCAAACCAACACAACATTCCAAAACAGCATCCATTAAATGACACCTCCTAATAAGGCGGGTGAACCCAACAACAGGAGAAATTTGAGAAATTTCTTACACGTGCTCTCGGCACATTTACCTGTACTCGTAGGTTGTTGGAACCAGTTTATATTTCGGGGTAAAATCCACCATAAAAAGAACGGCAACAGAAACCCGCCTTATTAAGATTATCTCAGTTAATTCTTGCCATGAAAAGATGTCCGAAAATTTTCATGCCTCCCTGTGAACGGAAGGTTCATGAATGTTTATAT
>NZ_FNCP01000037.1 GCF_900100785.1 Desulfosporosinus hippei DSM 8344
GGCGGCTTTAACCAGGGCGCTTCCGCCGGTAGCTAGGATCATGGCTACATCAGGGTGTTTCATCAGTTCGTTGGTGGCTCCCATGGAGACATTCAGGATACATCCGATGACCCCTTCCGGTGCTCCTGCGGCCACGGCGGCTTGTTCCATGATTTTCGCCGCTTCATGGGTGCAGCGTACGGCACTTGGGTGGGGGGAGAAAACGATGGCGTTCCGGGTTTTCAGGGCGATCATGGCTTTGTAGATCACTGTTGAGGTGGGGTTTGTCGTCGGGATGATCCCGGCGATGACGCCCACGGGTTCGGCGATTTCCCAAAGTTTTTGCTCCTGATCTTCCCGAATGATTCCCACGGTTTTCATGGGTTTGATGAACTCGTAAAGGGTGCGCGAGGCAAAATAGTTCTTAAAGCATTTATCGTTATAGTTGCCCATCCCCGTTTCGGAGACGGCCATCATGGCTAATCTGGCTGCATTGGCTTCCCCGGCTTCCCGCATCATATCAATAATATGATCCACTTGCTCTTGCGAGAAGTCCTTCAGGGCTTCTTGGGCTTTGCGCGCAGCTCGCACTAAATTTCGGGTTTCCTGTAAGGAACATAAATCTCGGTCAAGTTCCATCACGAAGCTGCCTCCTCCCTGTTTGTACTAAATATAGAAAGCATAACTTTTCCTTGCATACTGCAAGAAGGGGTAATTTGTGCGAAGACAGTGTCTGCAAGAAGGACTAATACGTGCGAAGACAGTGTCTTCGTGTGCGTGTGTGTGGGGGGGGGTGTGCTAGCCTAGTCTTCTATATTAGAATTTTAATCCGTTTTCACAGACGTCGATGACGGCTCTTTGGAAGGCTTCGCAGGCGGATTTGCAGGCACTTTGCGAGCCGGTTAAGAGTCCGCCGCCAAAGTTGGTTTCCGTCGGGGGGCCGTAAAAGGCTTTCATGCTGACTTCGGCGGCTTTTAAGGCGGCGTCTAAGCCAAACATAGCTTCAATCGGAGGGGCGATCAGGTAGGACAGAGCCTGACCTTCTTCGATACCGGCAACTTTAGACAGGTAACTTCCGGTTCGTGAGATAGTGTGAGGAAAGAACGCGGTTTTTCCTCCGTCACAGGTGTAGAACCAGCATTCATTTTCTAGGTGTTCGATGCAGGCATCCACTCCCGCCCGGACTTCCGCCGGATTAGGGCCTGCTAAGATGCCAATGATTTCTCCGGATAGCGGGCCGGAGGCTCGGGCTGCTCCGCAATAGAAGCTCTTGGCATAGACAACTTCGACTTCCGCTTTTTTAGTGGCTTCATCTAAGGCCACATAGGTAGAATCATCAATGTCGGCGGTGATCATACTGATGGAACGCTGATAGTCCGTCAGTCCCAGCTGCTGGGCCAGATCCGGGGCTACATTCGGGATTAATCGGACGGCTAATACTTTGGGTTTTAGAGGCTCTATCATAGTTATCCTCCCTATTCCTGCCGGACGCTTTTCTTAAGATCCGACGATTTATTTGTTCTCAACATTTTTGGATTTTGGCTTTTCTTCAAAGACGGGTAATTTAGGCAGGATAGCTTCTAATTCAGGGTGTGGGCGGGGTATAACATGACAACTGATAAGCTCTCCGACTCGCTCAGCAGCGGCTGCTCCCGCATCAACGGAGGCTTTTACCGCTCCCACATCTCCTCGAACCATGACCGTCACTAAGGCACCTCCAACTTTTACTTTCCCGATTAAGGTGACATTGGCTGCTTTGACCATGGCATCTGCCGCTTCAATGGCTCCTACGACTCCACGAGTTTCTACCATTCCTAGTGCTACTAAATCTTCTCTTATAGCCATTTGGGTTTGCTCCTCTCGTTATCGTTTTATTAATAGGTTTTATGACTCTACTTATATAAAGCAGGACTTCCATATTACTAATAACCTCAACCGCTACAATGGAATCAAATAATATTAATTACAATCAGTACATTGATTTAGTCCTCGACAACTGGTAGTCTGATAAAAAGAACAAGGCGATCACAAAACCTTCGGGACTCATTTAGTTAGTTTGATTAGTAATCACCAAAGTATTAGTTAAGGTTATCTTCAACTCCTTTCATAAAATTGTCTTTGAATCTAATATGCAAATATTATGCCATTTTAAAAACTGTTGCTTATCATAGTAAAACCTAAACTTTCTATTATTAAAGTTCCTAACTAAACGAAAAAATAAGTCAACATTGACTTCATTAAGTCAAAATTCTCATTTCAAGGCTATAACAAAGTGCTTTAGCAAAAACTCTAATTTGAAAAGTTTAAAAATAGTAAAATATTTCTCACCCGAAAATCAGTAGGAAAAAAGGTTTTTTATAAGACAGGTCGAAAATCAATAATAAGTCATAAATGATTTAGTTACCTGTACCCATCTTCACTTTTGCTTTTAGACATAAATCCTATTCTAGGGAGGTATAAGCAGGATGAATACGGAACCTGAAGCGTTAGATTTTAACACACTTAAAAAAATCCTTGACAATTCCCATGATGAAATCTATGTAACAAACGCTAAAGGAATCGTCATTTACGTAAATAATGCCTGTGAAAAACATTACGGTGTAAAGGCCTCAGAGATTATTGGCAAAAAGTCGAGGGAAATATCTGAGAAGAAATATTGGGGACCTCGAGTCAGCCCCATCGCCATTGATAAAAAAATGAGCATCACACTTGAACAAAAAACATGTACCGGCAAAACATTGCTTACTACGGCAACTCCTATCTTCGACTCTAATGGCAACATTGAATTGATTATTGAAAATTCTAGAGACGTTACTGAATCGGAAGGTATCAAACACGAATTAGAGAAAAGCACTAAGCTATTAATGAGATATGAAAAAGAAGTCGCTGTCCTTCGTGAAAAAGAAACTAAAATACCCGACTATGTTTGTAAAAGTTCAAAAATGGAATCTCTTTTAACACTTGTTCGACGAATCGCTGCTGTCAATTCAACAGTTCTTTTGCTTGGCGAATCCGGATCCGGAAAAAGTCACATGGCTAAATATATCCATAATAATAGTCCCAACAAAAACGGCCCTTTTATTACTGTTAACTGTGCTTCAATCCCTTCCGAACTGATGGAAGCCGAAATGTTTGGGTATTCTAAAGGTGCTTTTACCGGAGCAAATGTAAAAGGTAACATAGGTTTAATTGAATTGGCAAATGACGGTACCCTTTTCTTGGATGAGATTGCCGAGTTGTCCCCCCGCATGCAGGCCAAGCTATTACAAGTTCTGCATGAGAATCAATATTTTAAAGTCGGAGGCCGCGAGATTCAGCAAGTTAATTGCCGAGTTATAGCCGCTACAAATCGCAACCTACAAGCAATGATTAGTAAAGGAGATTTTCGAGAAGATTTATACTATCGTTTAAATATCTTTGAAATAGTACTACCTCCACTGAGGGAACGAAAAGAGGAAATCATTCCCCTTGCCCAAGAGATTCTGTCCAAATTCAATCAAAAATACAAATTAGACCATGAGTTAAGTGATCGATGCTATGATTTATTTCTAAAATACCCTTGGCCGGGCAATGTTCGAGAACTAGAAAATATTATTGAACGTTTAACAGTAGTAACTCAGGCAAAAGTTATTGACGACTTTGATTTGCCTCAATCATTTCTAACTTCAATAGAGCATCCGACCCCTTCTACACCAACCCCCCCTAACAAACCCCTTTCCCTTGAAGAAGCTTTGTGTGACGTGGAGAAAAACCTGATCCTGGAAACCTATAAAACATTAGGAAGCTCTTACGAAGTTGCCAAATTCCTCGATATCAGCCAGAGTAAAGCTAGTCGATTAATCCGAAAATATGTTCATACAGATGATTAACAAATTAATCTACAAAAAAAGCAATATACCCCAAAGCTATACAGCAGATTAAACCAATAACATTCTCTACAAAAAACAAGACATCGAGATTTCTGGAGAATTCCGGCTTTATTTTTTTCTTTATGAATAAGGTGATAATCATTGCCCCCATATTCAGAACAAATAAAGGAATAAGTACAAATCTTGAAAAATCAGGTGTCAGCATTTGTTAAACTCCTCCTCCGTATTGAAATAATTAAATTCATTATAGTATAAAAATTCTACAAATGATGAGGTCCTTCGGGAATCTTGTTAAAAATGGCTAAGGAATAATTCCTTAGCCATTTATTTAATAAATCAGCTTCAACTCTAAATTCGTTTTTTGATTAAGAGTGCATTCCTGCAAAAAACTCTTCATTATTATCAATAGGTTCATCAGCAATGGCTGATAATTGTTGTGCTGTAGGAGGTGGAGAAGCATAGGTACCAATGATGACCCCTGCAATACCACAAACCAGTCCAACAACACAATAACCATAGTAAGAGTTTGCCATTGCTCCCGGGCCAAAAATCCAGTCCCAAATTGGAGTATTATAGGAGAATGCCCACACCTTATATTCAAGAATAAAGAAGATGAAGGTTCCTAAAGTTCCAAACAATCCGCCAAGCATTACGCCTAACAAAGTTGCACGCTTCCACCACAATACATAGAGCATTACAGATATACCAGCGGTAAGTAATCCTGAGGACAAGAAGTATGCATCATTGAGAGTTGCTCCAATGACTGGGCTATTATAGAGCAAAGCTAAAAGTATGTTTATCACAATCATGAAAACTGTAACCATGCGCGACCATTTAACGATTTTGGCATCAGACCAATTTCTCTTCTTATAAATTAATGGTTGTAATACATCATAGGATAGGTTCATTGCTGTTATGTTACTATAGTTAGCAACCGTTGACATTGTATGAGCAGACAATAAGAATATCAACAGTCCTTTAAGCATGGGCGGCATATAAGTGTTGATATAGGCTGATATTATGTTGTAAGCTCCTTTATCTCCTAAACTTGAAGCAGCAGCGTACACACCATCCGTTGCTTCAGGTGGGAAAACGATAAGTCCAAAAAGTCCAATAATCGCGGCGGGAGCAACAATGATGAAGGTATTGAAGGTAAGGCTATATAACCCTCCACGACGTGCCTCACTTGTACTTCTAGCTGCTTGAGCTTTTAACCAAAAATCTTCGGCTGCAGCCCATCCAGGTACCAAACCAAGCATAACAATCAATGGGAAGGATAGTGAGACATAAGCGAAGAAGCTAGCCGAGTTCTGAGTTGAGTCAACTGGATAAGCCATACTGTTGACAATCGGCTGGGCCTCCAACATGCCCAAAATCGTTGTTCCTTGAGCTGTAGCAATACCTTTGGCGGTTAAATACATTGCAACAGCTGTAACAATCAGAATGATTGCTCCCATAAAGAATTGAACAACATTGGCATTAATTACTGATCGGAATCCACCCATCCACATGTATATTGCAATTGGAATCGCATAGATAATGATCATTGCCTCAATGGAAATTCCGAGAGCAGGTGCCATGATCAGTGAAGCCGCGTATAATTCAGCCGCTGACCAAATTGTATAGGAAAAGATATTTATTGGAGCGGATAGTATCCTAGCCGGCAGTCCAAAGCGTTTTTCTAGCATTTGGCATTGAGAGATAGCCTTAATTCTTCTTAAAGGACGGGCCATTAGAAATTGCCAGATGTTCGAAAAAAACCACGGGATAGCTACGACCCACAAGCCTGATAACCCCAGGTCATAGGTCGCCCAAGTCATCCAAGTGATCATACCAATTAACATCCACCCGGACGCTACAGACATACCTACCATATATGCCGGTTGACTACGGCCTGTGATCCAATAATCATTATGCTCTTCTTCAGCACTGGCTGTAGCTTTTTGCGTTCTATAGGCATTCAAGCCTACTACGATAAGGAATACGATATAAGCAAAAAACACTAACCAGTACCACAATGGACTTACATCAGCATTACCCATTCTATTCACTCCTTCATATGAATTCACAAAATCCCGAAACCAACTTGTTATTTTCTGATCATGTATCACATCCTTTTTTTGCAAATCAATCTACTCAATAACGCTATAAAAATTATTGAAATAGTGCGAAAATATAGCTTATCTTTCACTATTGCAAAAATTATGCCAAATGTGACATCCTTTAATTTAGCCGACAAACCTGATGCTTTGGCTTATATACCCTATAACCAAGCACTATAGCGAGTCAGTTTTAACTCGTCTAAGTCAGAATAGAGAAAGAGCCGATAATTATATCGACTCCTTCGTCTACTTCATTAATATTAGAATTTCGGTTTTCTTGGTCTTCTTCTAGCTTCTTTTTCCTTAGCCTTAATCTCCGTCGTTTCAGCTTCAGCTTCTAAGACTATTTCTTTCAGCTGGCGTTGGATATCTTCAGGCAGAGGATTTTGATTTTGGTAGTTCTCAAGAATATCAATAGATTTGGCATAGGAGGTTTCGACAATATCCTTACTGCCAGCCGCTTCCCAGTTTTCTCTATTCCTACGATCTAACAATTCTGTTTTGGACAGCTCTTTAAAATGCGCATAAGTGTGTTCATGGCTAATGAACTCTCCGCCGATACCTACCGAACGGACAACTTCCAAGGCCATTTTCTCATCACTTATGGGTATCCCTTTAATGGTATGCATAATCATACGAGCCATCTCGTTTTGCATGACCATTTGAGCATAGTCCCAAGTCAAGCCACCTTCGAGCATCCCTAAACCATATATCATGTTAGCGCCTGCTAACGCTGGTAATAAAGCGGTTAGGGTAAACTCATGAGCTGCTTGGGCATCCGGTACTTTGCTATCTGTCTATCCACCGGCAACCCAGACTGGAATATTATAGAATTGAGAAAGTTTGGCACAAGCTGCACTAAAGAGAGCCAGTTCAGGAGTTCCGACACATGCAACAGTCGTTCTCAGATCCATCATGGTTGTGGAAGTACCATAAACCATTGGATACCCTCTTTTTACGAGTTGACCTAAGACAAACATACTTAAGATTTCGGCATTGTGAGTCACTAGAGTACTGGCCAAGTTAACGCAGGTAGTTCCTCCGGCAAGACCCATGGAATTGATTTTTGCCGGAACACCTAAGCGAATCGCTTGGAGAAGAGTGTCTGTCGCGCCTTTTGCATGAACTAAGGGAGCAACAGGGTCTGTACTTTGTGAGAAAAGGGGTCTTTCCCGGAATTTATCTTCGCCACCGGAAACAAGATAGCCCATTTTGGCAGCCGCACGCATATTTTCCGGGCGATTCATCCCAATATAAGCATGCTTTGTCGAATAATTGAAGAATGATTCCGCTATATGAACTTGTGCAACATCTGGATCAACTTCCGAGGGCCCTAAAGCTCTTTCAAAAACAATAATCTGATCCATTGTTTCACAAAAACGAGTTACGTCATCTACGTCTTTTTTAAACGGCTTCCTTAATTGGCGTGTATAAGGGTCAATCAGTCTGATAGCTTCCCCAAAGTTAACAAATCCGGTGCGATTTCCTTCATTCAGCCAATCATTTTCACGTTTTCTTCCACAAGCTCTAAATGTTTTAGGAATTGAGCGAATAGCGTCTTCAACTAAGTGCGCTGGTATTTTGACAATATTTGTTTTTCGATCAAGAGTACATCCAGCACTATAGAAAATTTCCCGTGCTTCTTCACTTTCAACTCTTACTCCGATGTCCCAAAGCAGATCTAATGTGGCTAAATGTACATCGTACAGCTCATCGTAGGTAAACATATTTAGCCCGATCCCATCCATTCTAGTAGAACCAGCATGTATACCTCTGTATGTCAAAAAAATCACCTCCATATTTATATAGAACCAGAAAGTCACGATAAATTAGCCAGAATTATATGAATAAACCACCCCCTTAAATAACTATAGATTAAAAATAATCTAATTATTCGGAAGCCAAAAGTCTCTTGCAGAGCTCAACAGCGGACCCCGCATCCGGAGCATAGCCGTCGGCACCAATGGTGTCAGCATATTCCTGAGAAACAGGCGCTCCCCCGATTATGACTTTAACTTTGTCTCTTAGCTCTTCTTCTTCCAACAATTCAATAATATCTTGCATGGCAGGCATTGTCGTAGTAAGCAGAGCTGATAAGGCAACAATATCAGGTTCATGTTCAATGACGGCATCAATAAAATCTTCCGCAGAAATGTCTACTCCCATATTGATTACTTCCAGACCGCCGCTCTCAATCAGCATGCCGACAAGATTTTTACCAATATCGTGTAAGTCTCCTTTTACAGTTCCCAGTAGAATTTTTCCTTGGCTTTTTTGATCGGCTTTGGCGATTAGGGGTTTAACAATTTCCAGTCCACCACTCATGCTTTTCGCTGCCATGAGAACTTCCGGAACGTACATATCCCCAGCTTTAAAACGAATTCCTACAACATTCATTCCGGCAATTAGGCCCTCATTGACAATCTCAAGAGGACTATTCCCAGCGGCGATGAGATTTTGAACATGCTCTTTTACCTTATCCTTTTGACCCTCGATAACACTTTTTGCAAGATCGGCATAGTTAGACATTCCTTAAATTCCTCCTCTTTTTCAAGTTATAAAGACATAGACACACTAAGAGTTAGCCCTTGAGAAAAACCTTCCGCTATATTGGCAAGGTTTTTTATAATAAAGCTTGCTCTTGCAGTTTTCGAATCATGAACAAGCATTATTTCTCTTTGGTGAATGATCATTAGTCGTTAAAAAACTTCCCTTTTATAAGCGCGAACCATAATTTTGATTAACGTGGGTCGAAGAATACTTTTCCAACTTCCACCCAGGAATTTTACAGGTAGTACAAGCACGAAAAAATAATTTATTCCGAAGACAACGAGCTGCACGACTGTGTTTAGAATTGTAAATTTGAAATTTCTCATTGCAATGGGTCACGATCTCTGCCGTATTTCCTCTTATTGTCATACTTTTCACGCCATGTAGAGTACCACTTCTAGAGGGCCAAAGCTTTAATTTTTCTACGAATTTAAAAAAATCAACATTCTTGCGATAATAACGTTTTTTTTTGGTTGAGTCTGCTGTCATGACATCACTCCTATCGGGATCCTACACTCTAGTCATAAAACTCTAGCCAGAGTACTCCTTCTCAAATACTATCTATAGTACATCAAACATCATGGTTCCTACGCCTATATGCAGGGGGTCATGTATTAATCTTGTAAAGACCTTTTTCAGACCGTCAGCCTGGACGCCAAGAGGTATACCGGGAGCCGCAATCCTCGTATTTTCAGTGATATGTTCTAATAAAATGATATTTTCTGCGGGACAAGCATCAACTATGTTTTGATAACGGTTTAAGGCAGTATTTAAATCAGTCTCGATAGTTACCCTATACCCGTGCCTTATTAAAGTCTCTTGGAGTCTTTCGCTTGATGCACTCACAATGTCATAAACTCCAACTTCAGCTCTAAAATGAGCAAGGGCGATAGCCGCCCCAACGCCAACCGGGCCCGCTCCAAGCACTAATACCTTTTTACCTACTAATCCATCATTCATTCGCTCAAGTCCAACAGCATATCCTCTACCAGTAGCATCGCCATTGTCAGAGACCTTACCGGTACGCACATTTACAGCAACAAAACGTTCATCATCTGCCATAAATAACACTTCTGCGCCCTCTTGAATTGCCTCCGCAACCCCACCGGCATCCCAACTCTTAGTCGTTAACGCCTTAAAGCCCAGATAGCTGATTATTCCGGTTACAGATTCCGCAAATCCCTCAATTATTCCTTGACCACAAGACATTGGAATTACAGCTACTTTTAGTTGAAGATGGTTAACTTCGATGTTAGCTTGAAATCCTGCTGCTCTCTTAGAAAGCTCTTTCAGCGAACAACCTGTTTTATCAATCAATTGTTGGTCATAGTCTTCTAGTGTTGTAGGAATTTCTACAACGTCTTCGTGCTTTAGTCTTGTCAAGATGATCAACTCCCTGAGGCATATATTCTTTCAGTTAGGTCTGGATGGTTCGGATCTCTGTCGTAGTAATGATGGATTCCCCATTCATTTTTTATTGATTGGATAACAACCTCACGCTGTCTCCAGGCCGCTTGTAGGTTTTTTCCTTTTATGATTAAAGTAGCTACCCATTCAGTCTTACCGGGAATATAGTTAGAAATGGCTTCATCAGCTCCAAAGAAATCCGGATAGAGGTGCAGGGGCCCTGAGTCGGCCATGATATGCTCTCCGCATATTTCAAGACCATCGTTCCAGACATGGATGTGTTCAAAGATAACGCCAGATTGTTCTTTTATTTTAAACTCAGTCCAAGGTACCTTGCTGACAAAAGCCTCCCCAATAACTTTTAACATATTAACTCCTGTTGAATGAAAAACAGTAATCGGAGTTTGACTTGGAATCCTGGCATCTATTTCCAGAACCTTCAATTTACCTTTATGCAAGATTGTCTCTATATCCATAATCCCGTTTAACTTAAGAGTTCGCGCTAGGTTTATGCCAATTTGTTCAAATTCATTTCTCAGTTCATCCGATAATATGGCGGAACCAATAACTCGCTTACAATCATAGTCTTCATCCATATGAAGTTCGGTAATCTGCAGCACTTTATAGACTCCTGAGTATCCAATGACTTCTAATGAATAGGATGGCCCTTCTAAATACTCTTCTATGACCCAGTCTGTTAACCCATTATTAAATAAACTCTTAAATTCTACAGCACTTTTTACCTTATGGACTCCTTTACTTCCACTTTCACCAGATGGCTTAACGATTATTGGAAATCCACATTCCGGCCAAGGGATTGGCTCCGGAACCCCTGTACGGGCGAACATTTCATTCGAACTAATTTTCGAAGAAGAAATTCCATAGGCCTTACTATCAAAAAGTAAGGGAACATGAGTATAATGAGCGCTTTGGACTAAACTGTCTAAAACCTCTTGATTTTCTAAAGCAGGAATAATAAGATCTATATCTTTTAGAAATGGAATCCATTCAACAGTTTTTGTTACATCTACAGTACAGAAGTGGTCACACAATTCTGCTGCCGGCACCCACTCATTCTTATCAACCAGAACTACTTCCCAGTCTGCTTTTTTCGCTAAGTAGGCTGCCTCTAATCCTTGGAGCTTACCCCCTACAATTACTACTCGCACCTTAGGGCCCCTTTCTAGAAATTATGTGAAAGTTTTTTTCTCCGTTGAATCCATTCTGCGTAATCATCACGGCTTGCCAAACCAAGCCCGCATTTCTCTAAGACTGGAGCAATCTTACTAATTGTTCTATTTCCATCTTCAATATCTAACGATTGATTAGATACTCCGGCTAAGCCTGATTCAGGAGGGATAATTGACGTAACAACATTAGCCCCTGCGTTAAGGCGTTCTGCTAGGCCGTTTAGCCCGTCAACATCCAATGAAGCAGGAATTAAGAGATCCGGGAACACTAAGCGCATGACGGCGATGACAAGTAACTCCTTTGCGCGTGGAACCGGAGAAAAGTTTTGCATAGGTGTGCCTTTTTGCGGTATGAAGCTCATTATTCTTACTTGATCTGAACCCAGCCTGCCCATTTCCTCCAGTGAATCAACCAAATCTTCGTCAGTATCCCCGACTCCGGTAAGTAAACCTTCTTCTAGGAGAAGGCCCATTTGTTGAGCTACTCTCTTTCTCTGCATACGTTCTTCAAAATTTTGTCCAAGTCTTAACTTGCTGTATAATTCGGAGTTATGAGTTTCCTGATAAGTAGCATACCAGTCAACGCCAGCCTCTTTAAACTCCATGAGAATATCTTCCGGAACAACCCCCGCTGAAAGCATAACAGGGATATTTGTACTCTTCTTTATCATCTCAACGGTTCTAATCATATGGGCAAATCCCGCACCTTGATTCTCAAAAAAGAAAGGATCTTCACCCATTGTTAAATCTATTAAGTTTACACCTGAATCTATCAAACTAAATGCAGTTTTCATGATTTCCATATCTGTTTTACGATAACGTTGGAGTTCCTTATTTGACTTTCGATATAAACAAAAAGCACATTCATTACGACAATAAGTCGAGAAATAGACGAAGCCATAGGTGAATACCTTATTCATAAAGTAACGTTCCCTAAGAAATCTAGCTGTTTTAAAGATTTTGGCTACGTCTTTTTGATCCGTTACTTTTAACAAAAAGAGAAGTTCATTGCGCTTTAGAGGGATCTCTTTAGCGGCTTTTTGTAATATTTCATCTAATATTGAAGTTGGCAAATCTACTGCCATTTAGTCACCTTCTTTTTTTGTTTAAGTATACTACATAATTTATATTGAGCTATAGATTAACTTGAGTTGGCAATTTCGTGTTCTCTTTGGCTAATTAAATTAGATTCTTACAATTACAAATATTAGATGCAAGTTTTATGCCACACCAAAAATAATCACACCAAAATATTTTGATTATCTAAAGATTTCTGAGAATCCTTCTGGGATAAGGGATTTATCTGTTCTCGTTAGATCTATTTCTCTTTAGAAAAGCAATTGTTATATTTTGAGGAGGTTAAAGATATTAGTATTCAAGTCGGTCAGTACTTCATATAAGTCATTATTAACTTGCTATCTTCCAAGACGTGCGAAAGCTTCCCCGCTACTTAAAAGAGCTATAGGGTCGGATAAAAAATTGGCCCGGTTTTTACACCGGACCTTTAAAAGAATTCAGAGATTTAGATGTGAGTAAAATTGTATAATCTAGAAAAGCTACTTATTATTGGTTAGCTTTAATAGCGCTATCCAGGCTTCCATCGTGAATTAATGCATAAGCCCTATTAAATCTATTTAATCCATATGGCCAATATTCTTCTCTTGACTTGCCCATGGCAATTTGTAGTACTGCCCAATATGACCATAAAGCATCACACAAAAATTTATTAATTATCAGGGATCCGATTTGCTTGTCTGTCAAATCCCCACCATAGTACTCTTTCAAGAAGAAACGTTCTTGCTCACCAGTTAATTCGGCTTCTATAGCCAATGCTCCCAGATCAAATAGCGGATCGTTCATTCCGCCATACTCCCAGTCAATAAGATAGAAATTCTTTTTATCGTCTAACCAGTTTTCACAAAGTGGGTCATTATGGCAAGGTGCTTGGGGCGGAGGATTTTTTCTAAAGAGTTCTTTAATTTCCTCGATTTTATTCTCCATAGTTTCAGCACCTTCATAAAATTCTGAATTTTTATCTGCTAATAATTTAATGTAAGCATCAATTTCTTTTAATGGGTTAAAAACGGAGATGAATTCCTTTTGACAATCGTGATACTTTTTGAACACTTGAGCCGCCATACTCAGATATTGTTGTTGTTCTTTAAAATCCGGTATATGTAAGGTTTTACAATCATCAATATACTTACACACCTGGTTTCCCGTAGTTTCATCGTAATAAATAATCGGAGCACTAATTTGAATATCAGCCATTAATTGCGCATTATGCTTTTCTGCCGGACGATTTAAGTATTCCATCGTACCTGCTCCCGCGAGCCTCACAGCATATGTAACTCCACCAATTGTTACTTTATAATTGCTATTGGTTAATCCACCGGGCAAAATTTCAATTTCACTAATTCGGGATTCGTTAAAAAAGGGAATCTCGCTGATCATTTTGTAGATGCGTCCGATATGTTCCTTGGATATGGAGGGTTCGATCATAACTTGTTCGTGCATAATTATAGATCCTCCCGTTCAAATTAGAATTTTCTCAAACACACAACTCAAATTCCGAACTCTGGCATTAGAATTAGATATTTAACCGTACACCATTAAGATACGTAAGGCTCCTACCCATGCTTTGGACATTTTGGGATCCCTCTTTAATCATTAGTAATCGCTCTAATCCAAACCCTATACCAACCCATGGATCAAAAATTCCCCATTGATCATCCAGGACATGAGGACCCATAGCACTTGAGCCTAATTCAATACCCTTAACAACATCTAAGGTATCTCCATAAACAACAGAAGATTCCGACTCTAGTTGGTAATCATCAATTCCCACTGTGTTCATAACTAAGTCAGCAAGTTCTTTTAATCTTTGATGCCTCTGATCAAGCGGCAATCCTAATTCCGTTAAGTTAAGCATTGTAAACTCATTCAGATGCAAGGAACCTTTCGATTCTTTCCTATAGCAAGTCCCTATTTCAAAGATCCTGATTGGTTTTTCCCATAAACGCAAAAGATCTCTCCAGAGGGTATAAAGATTTGGCGCCAGCATAGGACGTAAACATCGCTTTGAATCAAGCCAAAATACTTGCGAGAAAAGCGGATGTTCATCCGAGACGGACATTTTGGCTAGGGCGGTTTTGGAAATGATCGTGGGAGTGACTACTTGGACAAATCCCTCCTGTGTCAAAGCTTCTACAAGCTGTTGTTCAAGTACACTTAAAGACGGACGCCGATTAGTTTCTAACAATTCTTGTAACTTTTGTTTTCCTCTAATAACCAGGAGATGTTCCTGTTCCTGATAAGCACGATCCCGTTCTTGATGAGACTCAAAACACATTTCTTGCAGTACTTCACTAGCATTAAGTTCTTGTAATCGTTGTTTTTGGATGGGTGTCCATGTAATGCTCACTCTCAGTTTCCCCCCTGATAATATTGGCGAGGAGTACGGGAGTTTCACCCGCCTACGCGGATTTAGAGTCCACGCGATCAATCCGATCTACCCCCCATTTAAAAATGACTTCAAGAACTCGCCTGAAATACATTCTTTTATCGTTGCAAATTCCATGCCAATTCTGTGGTTAGATAAATATAAATTTCAGTAAACCCTTTATTTACAATCTTAGCCTTGTTTAGAGTACACTTTTCAGCATTTCCTTTGGATTTCAGCCTAAAGCATCACAGTTTGTCTCAAACCCTAAGAAGCAACCTTCAACTAAATTCTATTTTATCTTACACTAATACAATAATTCAAGTCACGAAGGACTTTTCTCAGTCATTCATGACTTATTTATACAGTCAGAAAGTATAAACTTGCGTTATATACTGCAAGAAGTTTTAATACGTGCGAAGACAGTGTCTTCGTCCAAGCATAAGTGCAACTAAGCTACCGCCTGCGCCGGAGGCTGCAAGACGGCTAATACGTGCGAAGCCAGTGTCTTCGGGCGCTAGCCAAGTTTTCTAATGAGTCTTATTATTGTTTTCGCTACACTACAAGTTCTTTCTCTGAGTAAATGTGATTAAACCTCAAGGCCGAATCACCTAGATCCTAATTCTCTGAAAGGTGTCAAACCTAATTAATTTAATTCATAGTGGTAAACAGTTCCTGATAAACGGTTATCGATATTTTTGACTCCCAGTGTCCAGTCACAATTGCCAAAGCGATAATCAAAAACCACAGAGCCAAAACTCCTACAGCCAAATTTTGCGGGGACAGAAAACTTCGACCTTTAACAGCTTGAAACTTGAGTGTGTCATTTACAGGGCATTTTTGCACACAATTCAAGCACCCCGTACATTCCGGAGACCATACCCTCTCTGCCTTCTCAACAAGCACCCGGTTCGGACAACTTGCGTTACATTTTCCGCAGTGAACGCAGGATTCTCTATTACGCGTGATTTTGAAGGGACTGAGTAGGCTGAATAGTCCCAAAAGTCCTCCGTAAGGACATAAATAGCGACACCAAAAGTTTTCAAAGAAAATCGATAATAAAACAATAAGTCCGATTACACTCATCCCTACGATGCCCAGATTACGAAAGAAAGACAGCATCTTCACATCGGCCAAAATATTATATGGAGTGTACATAAAAGATATGGCTTCTGAACCGCTCATCATAAATAAAATACCCGCAATGAAGATGGACAAGAGGATGTATTTGAGCGATCGCAAACAAAGGTCTAACCAGTTAGGAATCTGAAAATTTCTCCCGAAAATCTGTTTGCCAATTTTGGCTAGTCCCTCTGAAAGTGTTCCAATGGGACAAATCCAAGCACAGAAGGATCGTTTGACTAACACTGATAAAGTGATCGCTGCCAGGAATATCACTAACCCTGCCGGATGAATAGGATCGAATCTCCCAGTCGCAACCCATGCCTTCAGACCAACTAGAGCACTGATTGGCAAAAACCCATCTACTCCCGCCGGCCTAGAAACCGTTAAAGCTGAGTTATTGGCCAGTTGTTCAGTAAAAATGACAAAGACTACTCCTATATACAGTACTATAGCAGCAAAGAGAAATTGTACAACATTTCTAACCGAAATATTTCTGTGGATGTTGAATTTCATATTGACCCCCAATCTAGATTTGCTATTAACTTATAAGGTTCATACTCTACTCTGAAGAATCCCTCCTGGGTAGACATGGGGTCGGTTCTTCTGTCAGGCTCTGGGGCGGAGCGCTTGTCTGCACGCGTCCGCGAGTTCCGCCGCTGGCTCGCTGGACGGTTCGCGAGCGCGTCCGAACCTCTGGGTATTTCTGAATGTGAACCTGCGGCGCGCTACGGGGACGCGAACCGTCGGCGCTTGCCTTAGCGCGGCTTCACTGACGCATCCGCTTAGCAGAAAATCGCTCCTCCAGCCAGTTTGTTGGGAGTGGAAGCAGAACTTTGGGGGTGCTATGAAAAGGCTTCGTGGAATCTTTTCATAATCTGCAGGTGCTGCGACAGCGGCATGGCAGGCTACTCTGGAAAGGGGTATAATCCCTATTATACTAAAAAAACACGCCCAAATAGTGATATTGATCACATAGAATATAAAAAGACAACAATACCATTGTACTCATCAGTATTGTTGCCTTTTTATATTCCGATTTAAGAAGAAAGTCTCCTTAGTATCACTGATTACCACTTTTTCAGCTGTTAATAATTTTCCCGCCATTGATGTGAAGCATCTGTCCCGACATATAACTTGAGTCATCAGCGGCTAGAAAAACATAGGCCGGTGCTAACTCTTTAGGTTGTCCGGCACGTTGCATTGGGGTGGTGCTCCCAAAAGTCGCCACGCTGTCAGCTTGAAAAGAAGCAGGAATTAACGGTGTCCAAATCGGACCAGGAGCGATGCCATTTACTCTAATCCCCAACTTGCACAGGGATTCTGACAAAGAACGGTTAAAGGAAACCACTGCTCCCTTAGTGGCGGAATAATCAATTAGTTGATCATGTCCCTCATAGGCTGTAATTGAGGCAGTATTTATAATCACACTCCCGGCCTTTAAAAAGGGCAATGCCGCTTTAGCCATAAAGAAATAGCTAAAAATATTTGTCCGAAAGGTTCTTTCCAACTGTTCACTTGTGATATCTAACAAACTATTCTGTGGGTGTTGTTCTCCGGCATTATTGACTAAGATATCCAGTTTTCCGAAGCTTTGTACAGTTTGATTCACGACTTGCTGACAAAACCCTTCATCCCCAATATCTCCGGCATAAACAAGGCAGCGCTTGCCTAATTGTTCAATGCGAGCCTTTGTCTGATTGGCATCTTCATGTTCATTCAAGTAGATAATTGCAATATCTGCACCTTCCTTGGCAAAAGCAATGGATACCGCTCGTCCAATTCCACTGTCCCCCCCGGTAATTAGAGCAACTTTTCCCTTAAGCTTGTTGTTCCCCACATAATTGGCATCTTCGGCAATCGGCAAAGGATTCATCGAGGATTCCAGGCCCGGTTGCTGTTCTTGATGCTGAGCAGGAAAAGTAGGTTGAGGCATGTTCGTCATTGTAGTTCCTCCTAAATCACTAGTTCAGTATTAAAATGGCCATTTTTCAGATTTATAGTCGTAAATTTTAATGTTCTTCAGTAGGATTGTAAGCACTTAACTTATAGCTTGTTAAAAGATACTACTTTACATATTCCTCAGAAGTGATATCATATATATATCATTATGAACTCAAGGAGGAATTAAAATGATCGAGAAAAAAGCTTGGGCCGTGAATGGTTATCTTGCTCTAATTATTATTCTCGCACTGTTTATTGGAGGTATTGCTTTAGTCATTCAGAAAAACTTAGTGGGTATCCCGATTATTATCTTGGCTATTATCCTAGCTTCCGGTATTCTGGTGGTTCAACCCAATAAATCCTATGCCCTCGTGTTTTTCGGGAGCTATCTGGGGACGGTCCGCCAACCCGGTTTATGGCTCAGTGTTCCACTTGCTATTCGCAAGGGGGTATCTTTACGAGTGCGGAACTTTAACAGCAAAACTTTAAAAGTAAACGATATTGAAGGTAATCCGGTGGAAATTGCAGCAGTCGTTGTGTTTCGCGTCGTTGATACCGCTAAAGCCATGTTTGACGTTGAAAAATACGAAGAATTTGTAGAGATTCAGAGTGAAACAGCATTACGCCACATCGCAACCCGTTATGCCTACGACAACTTTGAAGGTCAAGGCTTTTCCCTTAGAGGAAATCCTGAAGAAGTATCCCATGAATTAATGAACGAGCTTCAACAAAGGCTTAATCTGGCTGGTGTAGAAGTAAGTGAAGCCCGGCTCACCCACCTGGCCTATGCTACAGAAATTGCCGGTGCCATGCTTCAGCGTCAACAAGCTTCTGCTATACTCTCCGCTCGCCAAATTATCGTCGAGGGCGCAGTGGGTATGGTTCAGATGGCTATTGAACGAATCGAGAAAAATGGGGTTGTAGAACTTGATGATGAGCGTAAAGCCGCAATGATTAATAACCTCTTAGTCTCTATCGTTTCCGAACGATCGGCTCAACCTGTTATTAATGCCGGAACAATGTATTAGTTAACTCCTTATTTACAATCTCTTCTCTGAATAAATCAATTATCTCGAACAGCTTACATTGGATGTGTTTAAAATGGCAACAAAGAAGCAATTCCCTTTGCGACTTGATCCAAAGCTTTATGCCGCTCTGGAACGTTGGGCCGCTGATGAATTCAGAAGCACTAATGCTCATATTGAGTTTTTACTTCGGGACGCAGTGCGTCGGGCAGGACGATTACAAGAGCATCCTACCTCAGAGGATTCAAAAAACTAAGGTTAGATATAACAAAAGAAGCTGGTGCACCTACGTGTTCCAGCTTCTTTTCATCTTATTCTTCGGTGGAGGTAGACTCCCCTACGAAAACCCGATGTTCAACTATTGTTGAACGAGTTCTCTAAGCCCGAATCATTTGGCTTCAGCGACTCCCAAGGCAAAGGCTATCTTATTTAATTCCAGCAGCTTGGCTGGTATTCTTGCTTCAAGGGCATTTTTCCAGGTATCCTCCGGGAAATTCATGTACTTAGAGAGAACTCCCATTAGAACCACATTTGTTGCTTTAGCATTACCGGCTTCGGAAGCCAACTTTAACCCGTCCAATTCAATATAACGCTCCACACGTTCTTTGAGGTCACTTAAAATTGTTTTCGGGTAGGTTTGGGCTCCGATAAGAACTGTTAAAGGTACAATTTTTTGCGTATTGACGATTAAGACGCCGTCCTTTTTTAAGAAGTGAGCCCACCGATAAGCTTCCAGTTGTTCAAAGGCTACAATAAAATCTGCCTCTCCGGGCTCAATAACAGGAGAGTAAACGTTTTCTCCCATCCGAACTTGGGTTACAACAGATCCCCCTCGCTGAGCCATACCGTGGATTTCCGACATCTTTACCTCATACCCTTGGGCCATGGCGACATGAGTTAAAATTTTCGAGGCTAAAATTGTTCCTTGTCCGCCAACTCCTACGAGTAAAACATTAGTTATTTTAGACATTACCGTCACCGGCCTTTCGCAAGGCATTAAACTTACATATATTTATGCACACTCCGCACCCTGTACATAGGGCTTGGTCAACTTGAGCAGTTTTATTTTCTTCATCAAAAGAAAGTGCTGGACATCCTAGTTTTAGGCACATTTTGCAGCCACTGCAGTCTTGAACTTGGAGAGGCTTTTCTGTGTTTTTGATAATAAGAGCACAAGGACGTTTAGCAATAATCACTGAAGGTTCAGGAGCGGCAACTTCTGATTTAATGACTTCTTTAACCCTTGTCAAATCAAAAGGATCAACCTCGGTAACACGCTTTATACCCAAAGCCTTACATAAAGCAACAAAGTCGACTTGAGGAGCCGGCTGACCCATAAGTGACTGGCCGGTAGATGGGTTATGCTGGTGCCCTGTCATGGCTGTGATGGAGTTGTCGAGAATAATTGTCATTAGGTTTCCACCGTTATATACCACGTCCATAAGTCCGGTAATCCCGGAATGGAGGAAAGTTGAGTCACCAATTACTGCCACCATATTTTCGGCCATTTCCGGATGAGCTTTGATCATACCTAAACCCGCTGAGATTGAGGCCCCCATGCAAATTGTTGTATCCATTGCTTGGAGAGGAGCCATTGCCCCCAAAGTATAACAGCCAATATCACCTGAAACGATCAGTTTAAGTTGTTTAAGGGTGTAAAAAACTCCACGGTGTGGGCAACCGGGGCACATCACCGGCGGACGAACCGGCGAGTCAAAAGCCGGAGCTACCGTTATTCCCGGTTGACCGCTGATCTTTTCCCCTACCATCCGAACGGAGAGTTCCCCATAGGGTGGGAAGAGTTCTTTACCTACCACATTGATGCCCAGTCTACGAACTTCGTTTTCCATATAGGGCTCCAATTCCTCGACAACATAGAGTTTATCGACTTTAGCCGCAAACTCTTTAATCAAGCCTGACGGTAAAGGATTGGTCAATCCTAATTTTAGAACAGAAGCCTTAGGAAGAGCTTCTTTAACATATTGATAGGAAATCCCAGAGGTTATAATTCCAACGGTTGGGTCATCCATCTCCATATAATTAACTGCCACTGTCTCTGTATAGTCTGCGAGTTTATGCATCCTTTCTTCCACTACTAAGCGCCGAGCGCGTCCATTGGCCGGAAGCATAACATATTTACTTTGGTTTCGCTCATAAGTCTTGATTATTCGTTCTTGAGGATCATTTAACTCTACAAAGCTCTGGGAGTGGGCTATCCGTGTGGTTATCCGAATCATTACGGGTGTATCAAAAGCTTCGGAAATCTCCATTGCCAAGCCAACCATGTCTTTAGCTTCCTGAGAGTTGGAGGGTTCTAACAAGGGTATCTTAGCAAAGGCTGCATATAGTCTATTATCCTGCTCATTCTGCGAGGAGTGCATTCCCGGATCATCCGCTGACACTAAGACTAAGCCAGCACGAGTTCCAGTGTAAGCTACTGTAAAAAGCGGATCTGCAGCTACATTAACACCTACCATTTTCATAGCAACAATAGAGCGAGCGCCGGCAATAGCTGCCCCGATTCCGACTTCCATCGCTACTTTTTCATTAGGCGACCACTGACAATAAACTTCAGGGTATTTCACAATATTTTCGAGGATTTCAGTACTTGGTGTGCCAGGATAGGCAGCAGCTACGCCGACTCCATATTCATAGACACCCCGAGCAATTGCCTCATTGCCTGTCATTAATTTTTTCATGCTTTCTCTAGTCTCCCCCCTTAGTAGAAATGATCAAATTTTTTCTAAAATGAACTCATATAAGCATTTTAACTCAAAAAATAGAAAAATGTAAAGAGTCTTATGCTTGTGTTCGGCTTAAAGCAGCCATGGTTATGGCCATAAACTTGTTCCTAGGGGTGTCGCTGCGTGAGGTCAGTACTATAGGCACCTTAGCCCCAAGGACAATTCCTGCCATTGTAGCTCCTGCAAAATAGACCATTGATTTTCCTAAGACGTTCCCTACCTCGATGGTCGGAGTTAAAATCAAATCGACCTCGCCATTAATCTTACTGCTAATTCCCTTATGTTTTAGTGCAACAGCACTTACTGCTCCGTCAAGAGCTAGCGGGCCTTCTACAATCGCCCCGGAGAATTCTCCTGCTTTTCCCATTGCGACTAATTCCTTAGCATCCATTGTCGCAGGCATTTTAGGATCAATCATTTCATTAGCTGCTAATATTATGACATTTACTAAATCCATTCCGATTCTTTGCAAATAGAACAAACTGTTTTCTAATATTTGCTTTTTCTGAGTCAAGTCCGGTGCAATATTCATTCCTCCATCTGTTACAAAGAACAAATGAGAGTACCCAGGTACTTGAAATGCTGCTAAGTGACTCAGTAAGCGTCCAGTTCTAAGTCCTCCTTCAGGACGAAGTACAGCGCGTAAAAAGTCCGAACTGTTAATCAGCCCTTTCATCAAAAAATCCGCTTCCCCATTGACAATTGCATCTACGGCCTTATGAGCTGCTTCTTGAGGATTTGCTTCATGAATCAACTTGGCTCTTTCCAAGTTCCACCCTATTTCCAAGGCTAGTTCCTCGATCTGATTGACATCACCAATAAGCAGCGGTGTAATCAGTCCTTCTTGTTCGGCTAATTTGATAGCTTCCATTACTTCTTTATCGGCAGCAGCTGCCACAGCTACTTTTGCCCGGCCTAAACTCTTAGCTCTATCGAATAAAGCATCGAACCCGCTAAAGCGCATTGTTACACCCCATTTATAGAAAACTTTATGCTTCAAACGACACGACGACGACGACGAAGACACTGTCTTCGCACGAATTAAACCCACTTGCAGCACTGTCTTCGCACGTATTAGCTTCTTGCAGTAGGTAACGAAAAGTTATCCTTTCTGGCTAGTATTCCTAACTCAATTAGTAGGTATAGGTTAAAGCTTCCTCTTCTCCATTAAGAACTCTCAAGGCACCAAGAGCTAATGCTTCCATCTCTTCTTCGCCTGGAATCACAATTACCTGAGCAACAAATGATACCCGCCGCGTGATTTCCTGTGTAATAAACTCTGAATGCGCAAGTCCCCCGGTCAAGACTATCTGGTCAACCTCACCTAGCAAAACCGTTGCCATTGCCCCAATTTCCTTCGCTACTTGATAACATAGTCCTTCGAGGATAAGACTTGCGTAGGAGTCTCCGTTTTTCATCCGTTTCTCAACTTCCTGAGCATCTTTAGTTCCCAGATAAGCGAACAAACCACCTTCCTTAAGGATTTTAGCTCGCATCTCCTGCTCAGTATACTTCCCCGAATAGCATAATTTTACAAGTTGAGCGCTGGGCAGGGTACCGCAGCGTTCAACCGAATAAGGCCCCTCATTATTAGCATTATTGACATCAATCATTTTCCCTCCCCGATGAGGGGTTACTGAAATTCCTCCACCTAAATGAGCAACAATAAGGTTAACCTCATCATAAGCCTTCCCTAACCTATTTGCCACCTTTCGGGCTACAGCCTTCATGTTTAAGGCATGGGATTGGCTGAGTCGGGGCAGTTCAGGGAGTCCCGAAAGCCTGGCTACCGGCTCCATTTCGTCAACCGAAACGGGATCTACAATATAGACAGGAACTTTTGTTTTCTGTCCCAAGTAATAGGCAATGATACCACCTAAATTTGAAGCATGTTCCCCACCAGGCGGGTTTTGCAAGATTTTAACCAGATTTTCGTCCACCAAGTAAGTTCCGCCAACAAGTGGATTGAGCATTCCGCCCCGTCCCACTATTCCAGCAAAAGAGTCCAGGGAAGATCCTTTTTCCTCCAAGAGCTCTAATATATATTTGATGCGATATTCAGATTGATCACTTACCCGTGAAAAAGTGTTAATCTCCTGTGCAGGATGATTTATTCCATACTTCCATAAACAATTGCAATTCTCATAAACAGCAATTTTTGTTGAAGTTGATCCAGGATTAATAACGAGTATTTTCAAGAATCTATCCCCCTAGTTTTATATAAAAGCAATTTTTATTAGTTAATGATCACTTAGCTGAACCAACCCTTCCAGCCTTTTATTATATCACAACATATCACAACTAAAACGCAAAATGCCAAATGCCTTACCCTACAGAATGTTATAGTTCTATTTCACCTCGTTTATGGTTGGAGAATTAATATCTTCAGATATGGAAATTCTACTATAAAATCTATAAAGAAAGAGTTGTATTTAATGTTTGATTTGTCCTTTTTTTTCATTTTTGCAGCTACTATTGGGCTGGCGACGATTATCTTAATTCCTAGAAACTTGTATAAAAAATTTTTTCTTTATGGGTTAATCTTTGGAGGTATTGGAGATACACTACTTGTGGCTTTATTTCATCTTATGGGGTACTTAAACTACAAAAACATGGGTAAGACAAGTATCTTCGGGCTTTTTTCATTTTGGACTCCCATTGCCTGGACCTTTTACTTTATGATATTCTTTTATTTTCTTCCAGTGAGGAAAGCTTTTTTGGTTCCCTATCTCCTCGCTTTTGTAGCCCTAAATTATTCTGTAGGTATGGTAATGTCCCAATCAGGACTATATGAAACAATCGGAATCTACAAATATATCCAACCTTTTGTTTATCTTTCTTGGTGCTTAATATCCGCCTGGATATTTCACAAAAGTGAACATATTAAGATGGTTTAAATACTTGTTGCGAGAGAGATTTTCTACTAACAAAAAAATAAAACCCTAGCCATTATAAGTATGTCTAGGATTCCGATCAGCAATTTAGATTGAAAACCAAAAGAATTTGGAACTTAAAAGTGAATTTAACCTGCCCATCCAAATCAACATTATGTGGTATGTGAATGAATTTCTGTTCCAAAATCAATTCTGGAAAAGCTCGCCCTTGTCATTTACTGGGCGATAACTCGGCGAGCTCCCAGGTATCGCTTAGCCCAGTATGAACTAGTCATATCATCATAAGAAACCCCTCCAGAAGAGGAATGAATCATTGTATTGTTTCCGACATAGATTCCCACATGAGACGCACCTGATGAATATGTGGCAAAAAACACTAAATCCCCGGGTTTTAAGTCCGAACGAGAAACGGAAACTCCATTTTTAAACTGCTGCTCTGAGGTTCTGCTCAGGGTTATGCCACTGTTTCGGAAAACATATTGTACGTATCCTGAACAATCGAATCCCGGGGAAGGGGTCGTACCACCCCAGACATATTTTATTCCTAAGAATTGAGCTCCATAATTAAGAACTTGCTTAGCTCCACCTGAAACAGCGACTGTACCGGAAACTCCCCCTCCGCCTGATGATGATCCAGAAGATTTCTCCTTGGCAGCGTAAGCAGCTTCAAGTTTTTCTTGTTCAATCAATTGTTGGATACGGTTAACCTTTGCTTGAGCTGATAAGGAAGCATTTAAGGCTGCCTTTTCTTCTTTGCTTAGTTGATCTAACACAGTCTGCTGTTTAACCAATACTTTCTGAACTTCTTGTTGTGTCTCTGTCTTACCCTGGATGGCAACCTGAATGGCTTCCTTCTTTTGTTCAATAAGGTCCTTTTGCGTATCCATAGACTCCTTCAATTTTTGAATGTCGTCTTGCAGTTTACTATGATTATTAATGATCATCTGGATCTTATCGGCCCGATCGATAAAATCCGATAAACTGGTGGATTCAAATAAAACCGCAAGGTATGTAGTAATTCCATCTTCATAGTTGCTGCGCAGGACATTTCCTAAGGCTTTAATGTATTCCTGACGTTTAATCTCCAGCTTTTGCTGTTCAGCCTCTAAATTCTTAAGGTTTTTTTGTTCGTTGGTGAGCTTTTCTTGTTCTCGAGCAATGCTATTATTTAATGCCTCAACAGATTGTTTTAAGGCCAACACCTGGGTCGTCGCGCCGGCTACTTTTTCCTTTTGAGCATTGAGAGCTGCATTCATTTGACTGGCTTGCTTTTGAGATTGAGTGAGCTGTTGTTGTAAATTGTCAGCCCGAACAGGCACCGATGAGGTCGCAAAAAGTAAAACTCCGATAAGACCCACAAGACTTGTCTTACGCAGTATGCTTATCCCTTTTTTCATTAATTCTTGCTCCTTGTTACTTCATATGATTCTATAAATAATTCGCCATAAAGTCTAATTTTCCTTGTATAATCCGTTAAATATTTGTATTTCCGTATATTGGGTAAGAGCAGAAGCCCAGGGGTGACCGTTAGGTCAGCCCTGGGCTTCTGCGTATCTTGCCAACTATTAAAACCCCTATGATTTCCTCGTAGAATCAGCATCGCCAACCCCGGCGACGGGATACTAAGGAACTTAATCACCTTGAATTTGGTATCTTGTTGTTTTGTCAGTTGTTTTGTCTATATCATTTGCGATGGCTTGCTTTGTTTCGGCAACCTGAACTTGAATTTGAAACAAATCACTCTTATTGTCAAATTCAGTCATTTGATTCCAATATCGTTTAGGCATTAGTGTCATTCGACAGCGGGGGTTAGTTCTTCCTTCAATGGCAATTGTGTTGTAAAACTGCTTCCACAATTGGCGATACTTCGCCTCCGTAGAATCGACATTGGGAAGAGTTAACCCTTCGATATCAATCAATTCCGCACGATTAGACTGATAGATTAAGGCCACGCTGTGGGTCTTATCATAAATCATAAACTTTTCGCCGTTATAACGATCACAAAAATGCGCAGACAAAAGAGGAAGAACGTAGTTTTTGGGTTCAATAACTGCAACCAATGCCTCCCCAAACACAGAAAAGCGGATAAAGCCCTTGAACTTATGGCTTTCAGACGTCAAATGGCGAACGGCTTTTTGCAGTGAACAAACTACCTCATCTGTAAGCATCGTCATGACTTTGCCGCCAATCTTAAATCCTGACCGTAAAAAACGAAAAATTAATAGTTCTTTATTTTCCTCGCAGGTTAAAAACCCCAGCTTCACCAGCTCTTGAGCTTCAGAAGAAATTCTTACGGGAATAGAGTTATAAACCCTGTCGGCTTTTTGGGAATCTGTTTCAATCCATTTTGAAGTATCAAAAATAGTTTGCTGGTCACTTGGAGGACGGATGAGGCAGGGGATTTCTTTACATTCATAGCTCTCAAAGACACAACACATTAGGCCCTCAAAAGTGCCGTCATAGGCGTACACTAAATCTGTCCCGTCAAGCATTCCTGCACTTCCTCCCTCGAAATAAAAGGTTCTTCGAAAAGCCTTAACTGCTCTTGATATGACGGGAGTTTATATCGATCTGACATTAATGTTCTAATAGTGCTATCTGAAGTAATTTTAAGGCCCTCCATAATCTTCCCTTGGCAAGTGATGAAATACTGGGCACGTTTGAGAACAACCCCCAGCTTTTTAAGGCTGGTAAAATCAAGACTTCCATTTCTTCTGGCTGTCATTATTCGTTGGGCACTAATCACACCAATTCCCGGGACTCTTAAAAGCATTTCATGAGATGCTCTGTTAATCTCAACCGGAAATTTATCCATGTTATTTAAGGCCCAGTTGCATTTAGGATCAACTTGTAAATTGAAATTAGGATTTTGCTCATCAAGTAATTCCTTTGCTTCAAAGCCATAAAAACGCAATAACCAGTCTGCTTGATAAAGACGATGTTCTCTAATCAGTGGTGGTTTTGTGTCAATGGCCGGCAAGAGTGAATTCTCGGCGACGGGCATATAAGCAGAGAAAAAAACTCGTTTGAGACCGTATTTTTTATAGAGCCCCTCAGTTAGTGTCAAAATCTTGTGATCCGTATCGGGAGTAGCCCCCACAATCAGCTGAGTACTCTGCCCAGCAGGCACAAATCTGGAAGCATGACGATATTTCACAAGATCTGTTCTGTTTTCCTGGATCTTAGTACTAATAAGCCCCATAGGACGCAAGATGGACTCTTTAGACTTACTCGGGGCCAGGAGCCTTAAGCTTTCTTGAGATGGTAGCTCAATATTTATACTCATCCGATCTGCTAAGAGCCCTAAGCGTGTGATTAGTTCACTATCAGCTCCTGGTATGGCCTTGACATGAATATAACCATTGAAGTGATAGACATTTCGAAGCAGTTCCAAAGCCTTAATCATTTGTTCAGCTGTATAATTAGGGTTTTTGATAACACCAGAACTTAGAAACAAACCCTCGATATAGTTACGCCGGTAAAAGTTAATGGTCAATTCCGCTAGTTCATGGGGAGTAAATGCTGCTCTTGGAGTATCATTGGATTCACGATTGATACAATATTTACAATCAAAGACACAGACATTTGTCATTAGCACTTTTAGTAACGAGATGCAGCGGCCATCGGCTGAAAAACTATGACATATTCCTGCTTTTGCTGCATTACCCAAGCTGCCTGATTTTCCTTTTCTATCTACGCCACTAGAGGTGCAAGCTACATCATATTTCGCTGAATCCGATAAGATAGTCAGCTTATCAAAAATATCAATGTTAATCTACCCCCTGACAATCATTACTCTAACTATATACAAAACATATGTTCTTGTCAAAGCGAATTCTGCCAAACAAGCATTTTCTTAGGGGCCGAGTGAAAACTAGGCACCCTAAGAAAATGCTTGTTTCTATTAAAAATCGGTCTACTTCCACAGTTGAAGTGGAAGAGACCGATTTTGCGCTTTTACTTATGTATAGACGTTAAAATGCAGGAATGTGATACCCAGACTTACATATTTTATAACAGCCTCATTATGGCTATGTCAGTATTATCTTAAGCAAATTGATTCATTAACCAAAAATGGTAGGATCTACAAGGATTTTGCTAAGGTCGTCCTTGAGAAGTTCAAGATCCGGCGCTTGGAAGTCTAGAAGGTCAAGAGCCTTTTGGCGGATAGGATTCAATGGGCTATCCACCCCTCCGTCTACTCCTAACAAAGTAGAAAGACCATTCGCTACATGGATTACACTAGACAGTTCTTCATGATTTTGAGCGTTACTTAAGGAATGGTGAAAAGAAATTGCAGCTACTAATTCTTCAGGCAAATTCCATGATCGAGCTAAAAAGCCGCCAGCCCTTGCATGATCGAATCCTATAACTCTTTCTTCAAGTTCTACAAAAGTAAGCGGTGTGTCTTTTGCTTTCTGCACAAGAAAATCGCCAACTTCCTGAACATAGACGGAAATAACTAGTTTCCCGATATCATGAAGTAAGCCTGCTGTAAAGGCAACCTCTCCGTAAGGAAGTTTACAATGTTGACACACCTTTCTTGCAGCCATCGCTGTAAGTAAGGAATGCTTCCATAGTCCCTCTTGGTCTATTTCATAACCCAATAGATTGGTCTTAAGTATGGGAGAAATTGCTGCAGACATAGCTAACTCTTGAGTCACCTGAAAACCAAGCAAAACAATAGCTTCCCGAAGAGAAGAGATTCTTCTGGGATAACCATAATACGCAGAATTAGCCTGACGAAGAATCCCTGCCGTAAGTGCCGGATCCATACCAATTACAGTTTCAAGCTCTTTAGCAGAGGTAGCAGGATTTTTCGTAAGCTCTAGCACCTGGATAGCTGATGAGGGTAAGGGGGGAAGTGTATGTACGCGCTTTAATACATGTTCTAATTTGATAGACACTCAAACCCCTCCCTTTTGATAACTACAACTAAATATCTGATAAGAATCGTTCAAAAAATTCACAACTAAACTATTAATAACTCTGGCGATATGATTATTTTACCACAACATCCGAACAAAAACCTTCACTTATATCCTAAGATTGGATTTTTACCAATATTTATACCTTTAACCATTATTTTTAAGAATAAGATTATGCTTATTGTTTTTTTTAGAACCTCCAATCAACTTAAAGATAAGGAAAACTTGGCTGGCGACCGCCTTAGTTGCACTTATGCTTCAGACGAAGACGAAGAGACTGTCTTCGCACGTGTTAGACCTTCATGCAGAACAGTCTTTAGACGTTGAAGAATATGCAACGAAAAGTTAAACTTTTTGATAAGTATAAAAAAAGGTTGACCTTAAATAAAGCGGTCAACCCAAAATACTAGATATTGATTTTTTCTTACCCTTTAATGAGTTCAGGCAAGAAGGTAGCAATTCCCGGAAAAACCATCAGTAGGATTAAGCATATAACAATTGTAAATAGGAACGGCCATACCCCTTTAAAAATTGTTTCTAACGGAATTTCTGGCGCAATCCCTTTAATAATATAAACATTCATTCCAACGGGAGGAGTAATAACCCCCATCCCTACAACCAGTACTACAACTACCCCAAACCAAATAGGATCATACCCCAAGGTATTAACTACTACAGGAAAAAATATGGGGATAGTGAGCAAAATTAACGCTAGGGCATCAATAAAACATCCCAGAATAAGGTAAATCAAGAGAATCATACCCATAATGGCGAATGAGGGCAGGGGCAGCGATCCTACCCAATTGGCTAGTTCAAAGGGTACCCTGCTAATTGCCATAAAGCGACCAAACATAACTGCCCCAGCAAGCATAAGCATGATCATGGCACTAGTTCGTGTTGTATCATATAAGGATTTTTTTAGATTTTCCCAACTAAGACGTTTTTCCAAAAGGCTGATAATGAGGATTCCTCCCGCACCTACTGCACCAGCCTCAGTAGGTGTAAACCAGCCTGCGAATAAGCCTCCAATGGAAAGTACAAACACCGCAAGGGCTTCACCCAGACCTCCCCGCAAAGAATGAATACGTTCTGACCAAGTTGCTTTGGAGCCAGCTGGTCCCAAACTTGGGTTACGCCAGGTGAGAATATAAATCATACCCATGTTTAAGACCGTCAGAAGGATTCCTGGAATAATCCCAGCCATAAAAAGCGTACCCACAGACTGTTCCGTGGCTGTCCCATATAAAATAAATATAACGCTTGGAGGGATCAGTATCCCTAAGACCCCCCCTGCAGCAATACTAGCTGTAGATAATGACTTATCGTAATGATATTTATCCATCTCAGGCAAAGCGATGGCAGCCATTGTTGCCGCGGTTGCGGTATTAGAGCCGCAAATAGCTCCGAAAACAGCACACGCTGCTTGTGTAGCAATTGCCAGCCCGCCGGGCAAATGTCCGATCATTTTATAGGCAAAAACATAGAGACTTGTGCCAATTCCTGAATAAAAAGCCAGAAACCCCATCCAGACAAACATGACAATAACACTCAGTGAATAAGAGGTAAAGGTATTATATAGTTCTTTAGCCAACATATCCATAGCTGCAGGCACCGAAGTAAGGTAACTAAATCCTACAAAACCCACCAGCGCCATGGCATAGGCAATAGGCATACGTGCCATTACCAGACCAAAGAAAACAGCGATTCCAATTAACCCAACTAAGAATATGCTCATGGTGCCACCTTCTTTGCTGGGCCATTCCCCAGAATTTGTCGGAAGGATACCACTGACTTATTCAATAGCACTAGACAAAGCCCCAGTAAGCCTATCGCTATTAAATAGATAAATGGGTAAACAGGTATTTCAGCTGAGGGGGAAACGAGCCCTTTAATTTTCATAGTCTGAGCGAATTCGCCTAATGACCAGACAACGGCAGCCCACAACCCTAAAGAAACGAGGTTAACGAAAAAAGAAACCATAGTTTGGCATTTATTTGAGAAACGTTCCATGATCAAACTAACTGCAATCTGTCCATCTTTGAAAGCGCAGTGCGCTAAGGCCAAGGCCACACCCACAGCGGTTAAAAAACCAACTAACTCATAAGTTCCCAAAATTGGACGGTTCAAAACTGTCCTTAAAAATATATTAGCTACAATTAACAGCATTACGAAAAAAATGCACAACGCTGCTAATTTGTCTAAGATGCTGCTTACTCCTTTTACCAGGTCAGTAAATTTCAACGCTTAATTCCTCCTCAGGATTACTGAAACTCCTTGTTGTATTGATCTGCAAGACCTTTCACTTTATCCAAAATTTCTTGACCATTCTGCCCCTTTTGTTTCATTTGAGCTATAAACTCGTCCTGAATTGGCTTAACCAAGCTCATCCATTGTTCCTGCTCTTCTTGAGGCAGATTAATAACTTCCATTCCTTTTTCATCAACCGCATACTTCAAAGCTGCTTCATTTTGTTTGTCCCATAAACCCATGGCAACTTCGTTAAAGAACTTCTCATTGACTGCTTCAATTGCTTTCTGATCTTCCGGTTTAAGAGAATTCCATTTGTCGAGGTTCATGGTAATATAGAATAAATTATTGTATAAAAACGGTGTCAACGTCAGATACTTTGTGACTTCTGCCTGTTTCCAACCCTGTAGAACCTCGATTGGACCTAGATTCCCCTTAACTACACCTTTTGACAATGATTCGTAGGCTTCAGATTGAGCCATTGCAACCGGAGACGCTCCAAGAGCTGCCAGGCTTTTGGCACTAAGGCCAGTAGCCCTGATCTCTAACCCTTTTAAATCCTTGAGACCACGTACAGGTTCTTTTGTATATAGATCCCCAGGGCCTGTTGTAAATACCATCATTAGTTTGGTATCCTGAACCTCCTTAGGATTAATTTGTTTGATTCCTTCCCAGGCAACTTTACTGGCAGCCTTAGAATTTACATACTTAATACCGGGCAGTTCAAATACCTCCAACACCGGAAAATTACCTCGCGTGTATGAAAAACAGGAAAGGCCCATATCTGAAATTCCATTAATAACCCCGTCATAAGTGGCATCGGCCTGGGAAAGCGTCTGTCCTGGATAACTGGTGATTTTTACTCTGCCCTCAGTCGCACTCTCAATCGCCTTTGCCCAAGGCTGAATTAATTCTTTCTCAGCCGGGTGAGTAGCAGGGAAGAAATGTGCCAATTTTAACTCCACCGATTGAGCTTTCGTATCAGTCGGAGCAGATGCACTCTGTCCACATCCAGAAACAAAAAGTAAGTTTAGCACCATCGCCCCGAGTAAAAGTCCTCTTCCTAATGACTTTTGTTTAAGTGATTTCCATAGCCCTTTTTTCACAAACAATCTCTCCTTTTTAATAATGATTAAAAAATAAAAAACTCCTAAAAATAGGAGTTAAAAATTGCGAAAACACCCTTGCCCGTCCATAAATAGACAGGGATAGAGTATAAACCACATCCTTATTTCCTACCGTCCTACAATCCTACCTATCAAAAAACAACTTAACTACTCACTCTACTATACTACAAGTCTACGCTGCTACTGCCAGAATTTTTAATGTTGCTTTTACGAAAACTCTTCCATTAATTGACAACTACAGGATAAACACTGCAATTAATGAACACTACGATATTTATACTACCATATTACTATGGTAAAAACTAGATATAAATAATAATTTTTTATATCGGCGTAAGATATTTCCCTCTTCACTGCTTGATGAGTGTTAGGTTGTAAACAAATTAGCTGATGATCTAAAAATCACCAGCTTTAAGATAAACATCGCCCCAATATTGTGTGGAATATCCAAATCGCTACTCGAATGTTAAGTCCCTTATTTCAGGATATTATCCGGCTTTTCCCAGATAGTCTTGCAAGTAGTCATCAATTTTCCCCTTAATGCCAGATATCACATTAGTGCCACACTGATTAAAAAGCTGATATGCTTTCCCCCCCATATGAACTGTTACTATAACATCGATTTGTATTTTATTAAGAATAAACTCTGCAAAAAAGCGACAAGAGCAACTACCACTCTTATGGTTTCCTTCATGCACGTGGAACAAATCTACCTGTTGCTTTTTTGCTGGATTTGCTATGTAGTTCACTTCAGTGATTTGACTATTATTAATATGATAGATAGTACAACCATCACTATGACCGAAATGAGGTGATATATCTCTACCAGTATTTGAAACAGCTATAATCATTTTTTAACCCCTTCCATTAGCCTCTTCAACCTCCCAAATTCATGTGTCCTTAGATTTATATAGTACCCAATACTATTAAGCCGTACTAATCAGGTTTTCATTGACACAACTTGAGTACTCTGAAAATGAAAGTGATGAAATCACCTCAACTCTGGCCTTATCATAAGCAGCAAAAATTGTTCTAGCCTCTTCAAGATTATGATATACCTTCCAATAGCTGTTAAGAAGGCATTCTTTACCTTTGAATTTTATAAATCCAAGAACATCTTCTAAGGGTATGCCCAGAAAGATACCCACTTCGTGTGGGCAAGATATTTCAAAATGTCTTTTTAGTAATACTAGATATTCATCCAAGATCAATTTTCTAGGATATCCAATAGCCATAAGATACTTCTTATTTTTATATACTGATAGAGTTTTTATTAATAGTGTCCTATCGAAAAAAATCACTAGGACTCTTCGAGGGCATTTACGAATCTCAAAGTACTCTAGATGTAGTTTTTCCGTAATTTCTTGTTTATGGGACTCCCAAAGACTGTAAAGATCGCGACTATCATGTGAGAATGCTATTAGTGAAGATGGTTTCTGCTTGGCAATGGTTGGTGCCGTCCAGTAAGCTATGGAAGTGTATAGATAGTCCTTGTCGTCTAAAATACTTCGCCGTAGGCTCATAAAGTTCATGAACAGACCACCTCTTTCTGTGATCCTTTGACACTAACGCTCATCTGTATCGCCAGTTCTTTTGGTAAGTCCATCCTGTTGCACAGCAACATCATATTCCTTTACTCTATCCTCCCAGTATCTTAACCACTGCCCCTCTCTCCAGAAGTCATTTGAGCTAATCGACACAAAAGTTTTGTTAGTAGTTGAAATTACTTTCATTAACAACAATCCTCTCTTTTTAGAATATAGCAGCCTCATAATGAATTTGGTTATCAATTGTATTCAGTTTCAATCCCTTACTATTCTGCTGTATTGAATTTCTTTCTTATTAGAATTACTAATGCGACTTTCTTGAGTTACTAATGGGCATCTAGATAACCGAATGCTTGGTCTAGTGTATCTCCATGATTGAGCCATTTTTTCGCGTCAATTACTACGCTTTAAAATCTCGATTAGCTTAATACTTTATCAAAATCACTACTCCAATAACTTAATTCTACAATACTTTACGCAAAATGTAAATGATATTTATTATCATTTACATTTATGGATATGGGATAAATCACTTGGAAGTTTGATGTCACTGAAACAAACTAACGACAATAAAAGTCTATACCCAATTTATTTGCATAATATTCTGTAAAATAGCGTCCCAGTTATACATATGCTGTTTTTAACACCAAGTATTCTCAATTTGAGAGGAGTTGTTTTATAATGTCGCTCGTTGATAGTGGGAAAAATAGACCAGCTAATAAAAGTCAAGGGGTTAATTGATAATTTCTTTTGTTTTTCGATTCCGAACAATGGGTATTGCAAACTAAGCCACTGAAAAATCC
>NZ_FNCP01000055.1 GCF_900100785.1 Desulfosporosinus hippei DSM 8344
ATGCCGGAGGGGTTCCACCCGTTCCCATACCGAACACGGAAGTTAAGACCTCCAGGGCCGATGATACTTGGGGCATAGCCCCTGGGAAAGTAGGTCATCGCCAGGTAACAAGCGAAAGACTATCTTTACGAGATGGTCTTTCTGTGTATATAATACTGTAGAAACGTATGAGGGAATCTGGGGAGTCGGGGTTCCACGATCCACACTGCAGGAGAATGCGTTATGGGACGCAGTGTGGCGAAAAGCTCATCCGCTTTTCGTATACCGAACACGGAAGTTAAGACCTCCAGGGCCGATGATACTTGGGGCATAGCCCCTGGGAAAGTAGGTCATCGCCAGGTAACAAGCGAAAAACCATCTCTAACGAGATGGTCTTTCTGTGTATATAATACTGTAGAAACGTATGAGGGAATCTGGGGAGTCGGGGTTCCACGATCCACACTGCAGGAGAATTCGTTTCGGGACGCAGTGTGGCGATAAGCTCGTCCGCATATCGTGTTCGGATCCACATTGCAGGAGTTTGCGTCACAAGTCGCAATGTGGCGAAAGGCTCGTCCGCCTTTCGTTCCAGGGCCGATGATACTTGGGGCATAGCCCCTGGGAAAGTAGGTTATCGCCAGGTAAACAAGCGAAAGACCATCTCTGAATGAGGTGGTCCTTTTTTATGTGTCATCCTTCCACCTCATCTGGGGTGTCTTAAATTCGCCGACGTGGGCGAATTTGGGGAGTCGGGGTTCCACGATCCCACACTGCAGGAGTATGTCTTTTATGTTGAAGTGTGGCGAAAGGATCGTCCGCTCTTCACATGAAACCTTATTTTTCATATCTTATAGAGGAGGTGAAGAAATGCCTAATGGAGGACAACTAGCGGGCCCTGTGACTCAATGTGTGTCTCGAATTAACAGTGTTGAAGGGTATTTAAATGCTGTCAATGAAGTATTCCAGAGAATTTGTCCTGTTGGGAGATCTGAATTATGGTATCGTGGTCAAAACCAATCTGCTAATCCAACTGGATTTAATCTAACACCAAGTATTGCTCGATCTGGCCGCAATCCGCTGATGGAGATTATCTATCTATCGAAGTTTAAATCCTATGCAATTCCTTTTGTTCAGGAATTACCCTCTTTTCCTATGCCAAATGGCTCGGATGCCTATTGGCACTGGCTCTTTATGATGCAGCACTACGGGGTACCAACCCGGTTATTAGATTGGAGCCGCGATGCGCTAACTGCTCTATTCTTTGCCTTAGATGGACGAGGGCCTAATGATGCTGGCAAAGATGCTGCGGTTTGGATTCTTAATCCTGTCCGCCTCAATGAAGCCTTCTCTTTTCATAGTTTTGTGAAACCGGGATATATTCCTAATGTCAACGAAAGAATTGTTAATCTATACTTTGGTCCAAATGCTGAAATCCCTTCCGATAAGAAACCGGCTGCAGTAATCGGCCCTCTAAACAACACCCACATTATTGCTCAACGTGGAGTTTTTACTGTATTTCCTCATGATAAGGAGATTAAATCTTTAAATCTCTTTTCAGACGCTTCAAATTATCTTGCAGAAATTTGTATCGCTGCTGAAAGCATTTCCTTAATTTCTGAACAGTTAAGACGCTACGGGGTCACACGGTTTACACTTTACCCAGATATAACTGAGGTCAGTAATCAAATTACCCTTGAGGCTGAAGAGGAGGGACAGCTTCCCGTTACAGTTTCTGATGCTAATCAGGAAATTGCAACACAATCAGTAAAGATTAACCAAGGAAGGCCTCTTTTCACTGGCGGTGCATTCAAGGAGACAGGGTCTTCCTTTCTTTCTTTAAAAAATAACGAATCAATTAATTAATGGCTAAAGGGAAACTCTTGCACACTGGGAGAGAGGTCACCGGAGACATGTGAGGAGCTAGGCGTCTTTCTTATGACGTCTTAGAATTCACAACTTAGGAGAAACCTCATAAAGGCTATGCAAGGATCATATCTTATCATAGAGGTGCTTAAGGTATGGTAATAATCTTGTCTAGTCTTTTTAGCAGTATTGTTAATAATTTTTTAATTTCCTTTGGGGTAGTGGTTGGAGCTAGTATTTTTGGCGGAATAGGAGCTGTCAAATTGCCTACCTTGAACAGATTATTGATGATAAGAACGCTGTACTAGAAAAATTTGAAAAGAATATTAATACAAGAAGTCTTCGAATTAAGCGTATTGAAGTAGCCTTAGTTTTCGATGGAGATGAAATTGATCAGATAAACATCGAAAAGAGCGTAAAGGATAGGTATAGCGCGCTATTAGGCAAAGAAGTTAATAAAATTGATTCTGATTTAATTATCGAGGTTGTTGATAAAAGAATTTTGAAAATTGAAGATAAGGAATATAAACTAAAGGTTAACAAACTAATTCTTACAGAGGTAATGAAAATATGGATTAGTGTTGAACCAGTAAGTCAATAATGAGGATTATTATTCCGTTTGAAGAATTCTTGAACTTTACTGCCAGAACTGCTTTTGTTCTGGCAGTTTATAAATATTTATTGATCATTTGCTTTTATGTAAGTGTATTTTTTGGCTTGATTAAGTTCTAGGGGGAATGTGGTCGTTTGCCATTTTTTGAACCGGTTGTGATAAATGGAAAAACTGATAGGCTTGTACTTTATAGCATTACTATGGAGTATCAAGCCTATCAGTTTTTCATGGAACTTTTGCTTTTGTGAATTTGTCAAAAGTACTATAATGTTTACAAAGAAATCATAGGGAGGAAAGGATAACCCATGCAAAGTATACAAATAGATCGTACTCTTTATAACACAAAACCTGACGAGGCAGACCGTACCCGAAAAGAAATGGATACTTACGACCGATTAGATAAGTTAGGTATTTCCTATTTCAGGTTAGACCATGAAGAAACACCATCTATTGAGGCTTGTGATGAAATAGAGAAGCTATTAGGAATTGAAATCTGCAAAAATCTATTTCTTTGTAACACCCAAAAAACAAGATTTTATCTGCTAATGATGCCGGGCCGCAAGAAGTTTAGAACGAAGGATTTATCCAGACAAATAAATTCTTCCAGATTATCCTTTGCCGAGGCCGATGATATGGAGAAGTATTTAAACATAGTTCCTGGATCAGTCAGCGTATTAGGTCTTATGAACGATGTAAACAAATGTGTTACGCTGTTAATTGATAAAGATGTATTACGGGATGAATTCCTTGGATGCCATCCTTGTGTCAACACATCTAGCTTAAAAATCAAGACTACAGACCTTTTAACCAAGTTTTTAGCTTATACCGGACATGAACCCACTTTTGTGGAATTATAATCAAGATAAGCTCTTAAACCTCTTTAAGCAAGATCTGCTCCAGCTCGATTCGAGGACGAGTATTTGGGTTTTGATCAGGGTAACCTACGGGCAATAAGGCTACCACATTGTAGTTCTCACCTAGTCCTAGAATCTGTTTTACTTTCTCTTGATCGAACATCATAACCCAGCACGTGCCAAGGCCCAGGTCGACAGCACGCAATGTAATATGATCGATTGCAATGGCTGCATTTAAGCGTAAGTAGGCTTCGGCAGTGGCTTGATCCATTGGTCGGCGTTTAGCATAGCTTTCTGTGTCCATTTTTTCCAGGGGAGTATCTTTAAAAGCTCCGGCCTCCATGAGTTCGCGTGCGCGGGTTCCTATGCCACTAAGGGACTCTGTGTCTATACAGCAGGCGATGACGACTGGCGCCTGGCTTACAAAGGGTAAGGGAGTAGCTTCACTTAATTGTGCACGAGCGGCTTCACTTTTAATCACGACGAAGCGGGTAGGTTGTAGATTACTGCCAGATGGAGCTAGTCTTGCAGATTCAATAAGTTCAGTAATCTGAGAATCTGGGATTGGATCTGATTTGAATTTACGAATACTACGCCTAGCTTTCATTGCTTCTAGTAATTCCATTTTAATAACCTCATTTCCACAAATTTAAGAATTTATTATGGGGATTTGAATATGGTCTGAGCATAACGGTAGTTGTCACTGCCGGTTCAAAGATAGTATGAGGAATGAAATATTTCTTATACCCTTCTTATTAAATATATTTTACCATAAGGTTATTGTATCAAATTTCTTATCAGTATTGACATTAAGGGCTAGAAAAATATATATTAGAACAAACACAATATGTGTATATACACATGTTAGTGCTACTAGAATTATCTAGCTAAGGAAGGCGATAGTGCCATGACGCAGCAGCTTAATTACAATTCGAAATCTCCCAGCCCTTGTCACTGCTTAAATATAAGGAGGGCGTCTAGGTCGGTAACTCAATTTTATGAAAGGGTGCTAGAACCGAGTGGGTTAAAGGTTACTCAGTATTCATTATTGCGAAATCTTGAATGGGCTAAGTTAGTTAGTATGACTGAGCTGGCCAGAATTATGCGGATTGATCGGACTACCTTGAATCGTAATATAAAGCCCCTGGTGAAAGCAGGTTTAATAGAAGTTAATGCTTCTGGAGAAGACTCACGTTCAAGAAATGTGATGCTCACCGAGGCAGGGAAGGTTACCTTAGCTAATGCCGGGGTGTTGTGGAGGGAAGCCCAAGAATCTATAGAAGAATATTTGGGAATTGAAGAATTAGATAATCTTAAGAAATTACTTTCGAAACTTGAGGCTTTAGTTTAAATTCACCAAGGATGTATTAAATATACTAATTAGTGAATTTTAACTTAGTGAATTTAAACCTAAATTAGTGTATATACACGTTTATATCAAACAATAGAAGGGTGAGCATGTTGAAAATATGACGGGTTTTTAGTGAAGGGTTATAAATCGAATACACCTTAGTGGTTTAGAGAGGAGAGATTGGGAATGTCTTTAACAACCCAAATAAAGGAGTTTGCCTTGGATATAGGGTATAGCAAAGTTGGGATTATACCTGCTGAAAGCTTTCCGGAATACATAGCTGATTTAACTAATCGACAGGAGATGTATTCATTCTATATCAAGGGAGCCTATCGTCCCTTGCTTGGAGCGGAACCACGTTCACTGATGCCCAAGGCAAAGTCGATCATTACAACAGTCTATGATTATTCGCAAAAGAAATTCCCAAAGGAATTGACGGATAAAATTGGCAGAGTTTATCAAGCCAGGTGTTATAATGCTCCTCCTGAGCGGATCAATGGAGCCAGGCCACAATTGATGAAGAATTTTCTGCGTCAACTAGGATGCGAAGTTGGAGAAAAAATCAGTTTGCCGGAAAGATTAGTCGCTGCCAAAGCAGGCATTGTGAATTACGGAAGGAATAATTTTGCTTATGCCGAAGGTATAGGCTCCTTTATCTATCTTACTTCCTTCGTAGTTGATAAGGAGCTGGACTATGATAGCCCTAGTTTTGTGGTGGGTTGCCCGGAAGGCTGTTCAGCCTGCATGAAAGCTTGTCCGACGCAAGCCATTTATGAGCCTTTGAAATTGAACCCCCGCCGTTGTATCGCCTTTAATACCTTCATAACTCAAGATCGTATGGTAGGAAGTTACATTGAACCAGAGATTCGTGATAAAATGGGCACAAAGATTCATGGGTGCGACATCTGTCAAGAGGTCTGTCCCCGGAATCAGGCAAGGTTAAAGGAAAAACTTCTCGAAGATGAGTTTTTGGTTAAAGTGGCTCAGGATTTTAGTCTCGCAAAAATTCTTAATATGACAGACAATCTCTATTTATCGAGAATACAACCATTAATGTACAATTATATAAAAGAGAAGAAATATTTTCAGCGAAATGCAGCCATTGCCCTTGGGAACCTTGGTGATCCGGCATTTATCCCTGATCTGTCAGTTGCCATGCATGATCCAGAAGAGTTGGTGCGTGGTTATGTAGCTTGGGCTTTAGGGAAAATTGGCGGCCAATTAGCCAAAGGAATTCTTATGGAAGGTAACGGCAGGGAAACATCCGAATTTGCCAAGAGAGAGATTAGAGAAGCCTTATCGAGGATTGAATAGGGGCGTAAATTATGGAAACAAATTACCGAATTGCCTACAATAAATACTGGCAGGATTTAAAAAAGATGGATCCGGAAGAAATTGCCACACACTTGGCGGTGACCTATTCTAGCGATACCCAACAATTCATGGTAAGCTTCTTCAATTCAGAGTATATAGTTGACTACAATACCGAAAGGATCTATAGGAAAGTAGACGGGCATGTACCTGAGATAAACGCTGCAATAATCATGCTTAATTACCTGGCCTATGCCAAAACGCCTCAAGAAATGCCGAAAAAATGGGTTAGTCTCAAAGAGCTTCCGAAGGGTGGAATGTTGTTCTATCCTGCCTTTCATAAAGATTCGATATTAGGACTAGTTAAATCCTTCGGGCAACAGCCTAAAGGATTATTAGAGTGCGCTGCTGCCTTAGGTGGAGTACCGGCATCCTTTGGAGATGCGTCAGTTGTTTTTCAAGCCTTTCCCGAAATTCCTCTATGTGTAATAGTTTGGGAAGGGGACGAAGAAGTTCAGGCAAATGCTACCATCCTATTCGAGCCTTCTATTGAACATCTACTGCATATTGAGAGTGCAATTGGGTTGGGGATGTATCTGGCAAGTAAATTAAGGCGGGAAGCAAAATCCTCTTTGTAGCACATAGAGTTATGAATATAAAGATCAAGAAATTTGGGATAATAAGAGGACCGGCGAGTAGAGTAATAATATCCGTAGAGTATAAAGAAGCTGATTATAAAAGATATCTATAGTATGTAACCTGCATTAAAAATACCAAAAAGTCATTGCAACTTCTTAATAAGTAGGCAATGACTTTTGACTTTGCCTCCATTATGTCTTTTCTATTAATATTGTATCCTGACTTTAGAAGTTAGAGGGGTGAAAAATAGCTGAATCGCTTGGAGCACAAGCGATTCGGCTATTTTAAAAATGTCCTATTATTTCAGGTTT
>NZ_FNCP01000038.1 GCF_900100785.1 Desulfosporosinus hippei DSM 8344
CTTTGGGGTAGGGCGGCTCGGCGATACTGTCCACCGGACACTATCGTGCTTTTCGTATACCGAACACGGAAGTTAAGAATCCACATTGCAGGAGTGTGTGTTACGAGTCGCAATGTGGCGAAAGGCTCCCCTTCGCCACGAAGCGTTCCTTTGGGGTGGGTGGCACTCATCCTTCGCCGCTAAGCATTCTTTGGGGGATCTGCGGCTTCGGCGAAACTCTCCACCGGAGACTTTCGTCACTGGACACTATCGTGCCTTTCGTTCCAGGGCCGATGATACTTGGGGCATAGCCCCTGGGAAAGTAGGATCCACACTGCAGGAGTATGCGTTATAAGACGCAGTGGCGAAAGGCTCATCCGCCTTTCGTATCGCCAGGTAACAAGTGAAAGGCCATCTCTAAATGAGGTGGTCTTTCTTTGTGTTCATCCTTCCACCTCATCTGGGGTGTCTTAAATTCGCCGACGTGGGCGAATTTGGGGAGTCGGGGTTTCACGATCCACACTGCAGGAGAATTCGTTTCGGGACGCAGTGTGGCGATAAGCTCGTCCGCTTATCGTGTTCGGGATCCACACTGCAGGAGTATGCGTTATGAGTGGCAGTGTGGCGAAAGGCACCATAGCTACGAGGTATCTGAGGTGGGGTGGTAGGTACTGCCTGATAATACTCATCTTCAGCGCCTAGTATGCGTTGAGAGCCTTGTGAGACAAAACGCTTACAAGTCGGGGGCGAAACCCTAAGATGTTCTCTTAACAAGAATCAGGTAGTCGTTAATTTAACGACATATAATTAAGTGGATTTAACAGGACTTATTAATCATACTTGAATATTAAGGAACCATGTTGGGACTTGGGTAAAAAAACCGCAGGGGCAATTCATTAAAAAAGCGCTCTGGTATATTCAGTCTAGAGTAGAAGAGCCGTTTTGCCTTAATCTTATAGAAGTAGAATGTGGGATATATGCAACAAGGACTTACAAGGTTTGGAACAGATAAATATCTATCTGGTTCAGCCATTGTTTTGGACATAACTGTCCCTGATATAATAATGGTATAAAAAATTATTATAATGGCCTCAATGTATTAGGCAAGAAAACGTCTCCATAGAAGACATATTCTTGCCTAAATTTAGATGTTTTTTTGATTACGTCATGATGAGCATTTACAAATTTGATGATGGTTGATCGGAGTGTTTTTCCTTTTCATGTAAACTTGCGTCATAGCCAAAACGAAACTTTTGGCCACAATAGGAACAATGAACAAATTTACCATCTTGTGACGGTACTGGCATACTGCCCCACCTCCTTGCCCGCGATTTTGCCCAATTTTAAATGTGTTTATACTTTTCCTAAAAAATTGTGGAACCTTACGAATCTCTTCATAAAATAATATGAGGTGATGAATGATGTGGCGCAAATGGGCCAGAATGGTTAGCTTGGAAATGGAATGGATGAAAAGGGACATAATACGTCGTTGGCGCTTGGATACTCCTATAGGTGTAATGGGTATACTATTGCTGGTTTCGTTTATTTTGCTTTTTATTGTTATCGGCGGCGGATTTGCTTATATTTTTCGTTTGTTTGTTCCATGGGTCTCTGGTGCACGTGTAGGAGATGTTTATTGGTATTCATTAGGGCTTGGAATAAAAGTAAGCTTTTTGTTATTATTGTTTATTGGTTCACTGGTAATGTTCTTTTTACTTAAAATTAATGAGCGACGCTAATCTTATAAATTCTTGGAGTCGAAAATACATAAGTGCTAAAAATTGTCCAACAAAATTAGATAAAAGCTCTCACTAATTAGCTAAGCATTTCGAAACCTTTGCTAATTTGGATGAAGAAAAAGTATGCTACTTTACGCGCATCCATCTGATTCTTTAGAAATGCTTTGCTTTTTTAGATAATTAGCCCTATCATGGTTCTAAGTATAGATATACTTAAATAATACTTAATTACATACACTAAGTGGACAAACTGTCTAGAATTGTCGTATCTATTATCTTGCATAGGGGCCATTCCTATGTTAAAATTTTATGGGTTAAGAAAGGGGTTGAATCTGTGGATTTATCTGGAATCACGGGCACACAGATTTTTAATGTCATTATGGTGCCAGTTCAAGTTATCATTATATTTTTAACCTTCTATTATTTTGTTCTTTCAATGTTTGGACTTTACAGGAAAAAAGAGATTAAGATACATACGCCAGAGAAGAGTTTTGCGATAGTGGTAGCGGCACATAATGAGGAAGCTGTTATTGGCCCACTAGTTGAGAATTTACTTCAGCTTAACTATCCCCGAGAATTGTATGATATTTTTGTGGTTGCAGACAATTGTACTGATAAGACCTCTTTGATAGCAAAGAACGCCGGAGCTATTGTACATCGTCGCTTTAATACTGAGAAGCGCGGTAAAGGGTACGCCTTAGAGTGGATGTTTTATCGCTTATTTAAGATGGAACGTCAGTATGACGCAATAGTTATTTTTGATGCAGATAATCTAGTTAAGGAAAACTTCCTATTCGAAATGAATAGCAAGCTTTGCCAAGGGCATAAAATTGTTCAATGCTATCTCGATTCTAAGAATCCATTTGATACATGGGTTACAAACACATTTTCCATTGCATTTTGGGTAACTAATCGAATGCTGCAGCTGGCCAGATTTAACACAGGTCGCCTTTCAAATGTGTTGGGTGGAACAGGTATGTGCATTTCTACAGACGTTCTGAAAGAATTTGGATGGGGGGCCACCTCCTTAACGGAAGACCTCGAATTCAGTATGAAGGCTCTTTCTCATGGGATTAAGACAACTTGGGCCCATGATGCAGTTGTATATGATGAAAAGCCATTAACATTTGTTCAAGCTTGGCATCAGCGGAAACGTTGGGCCCAGGGGCAGGTTGATGTAGCTGGACGTTACTTTTTTCCTCTAATAATCAAGGGAATAAGAGAGAAAAAAATAATGTATTTGGATGCGGCAATTCACCTCTTTCAACCAGCACTTGTAATGATTGCCACTTTCTTCATGTTAACCAATCTGATTGACGCCTTTCAGCCCCAATACACTCATGTGTTCACCTTGGTAATGCCTTGGACAGGGTGGCAAATTTTGTCCGCTTTCCAATACCTATATCCGGTTGCGGCATTAGCTCTTGATCGTCTACCTTGGCGAGCCTATGTTGGGCTTATTCTATATCCAATCTTTATCTATAGTTGGATTCCTATTGTGTTTTTAGGGTTTATAAATCGTAAAGATAAGCAGTGGTCACATACGAAGCATACACGCTCACTTAGTATTGAAGAAGTTGTGGTTAAACAGAAAAAAGTTTCCTCGAATTAACCTCAAGTATGCTTTATTTAATGATTTTGCGTTTGCAACATTGTTTAGTATTGTTAAACTATTGCTTAGTATATAGAAGGAGGTCTGGACAGACCTCCTTCTAATGTTATATGGATGAATGACTAATGACTAATGACTAATGACTAATGACTAATGACTAATGGTGAATGATTAATGATTAATCATTAATCACTAATCACAACCTAATACAGCCTCATGGAAATATTCCCTTTTTTAATTTGGCAAGTAGAGCCAAGTCTCAGTGGAATTTGGTCAAAAGTTATTCGAATTGAAAAGAAAAATTTAATATAAATATTTTTAAAAAAGCCTTTGACACAATGCCGTTTTTTGTGTATACTGATAATCGTCAGTTCTCGGGTGATTAGCTCAGTTGGTAGAGCGCCTGCCTTACAAGCAGGATGTCGGCGGTTCGAGCCCGTCATCGCCCACCAGTATTGATATTGGTTGTAAGATGGCCCCGTGGTGTAGTGGTCAACATGCCTGCCTGTCACGCAGGAGATCGTCGGTTCAAGTCCGATCGGGGTCGCCATATTTTATAACAGGATAGTAAAATCTATCAACATCCTCGATTTGCCTCGGTAGCTCAGTCGGTAGAGCAGAGGACTGAAAATCCTCGTGTCGGCGGTTCGATTCCGTCCTGAGGCACCATGCGGGTGTAACTCAGTGGTAGAGTGTCACCTTGCCAAGGTGAAAGTCGCGAGTTCGAATCTCGTCACCCGCTCCAATATCAAATGGCGGCATAGCCAAGTGGTAAGGCAGAGGTCTGCAAAACCTCTATTCCTCAGTTCAAATCTGAGTGCCGCCTCCAATTCATTTGCCGATGTGGCGTAACTGGCAGACGCACGGGACTTAAAATCCCGCGGACTTAACATCCGTACCGGTTCGATTCCGGTCATCGGCACCATATGGGTTTGTAGCTCAGCTGGTTAGAGTACCGCGTTGACATCGCGGGGGTCGGAGGTTCGAGTCCTCTCAAACCCACCATATGAAACTAAGGTTTATAGTTACATAGACCTATCTGTCAAGAAAAAGAGCATTACATTACTCATTGATTTAGGTCAATGGGTAATTTTATTTTGCAACTCTAGAATATTAGCTCATCAACATGGTCAAGGAAAGAAGGTGGTTTTATGCATTCACATCAACAAAGCAAGGCACCGATTTATGAGGCTTTGCTAAAGTACAAATCAATGCGTGTAGTACCATTTGACGTACCGGGACATAAGCAAGGCAAAGGAAACCCGGAGCTTACAGAGTTTTTGGGAGAGAAATGTCTTTCGGTAGATGTTAATTCCATGAAACCGCTGGATAACCTTGTCCATCCAGTCTCAGTTATTAAAGAAGCTGAGGAGCTTGCGGCGGATGCTTTCGGTGCTCATCATGCCTTCTTCATGGTTAATGGTACCACATCGGCGGTTCAAGCAATGATTATGAGTGTCTGCAAACAGGGCGATAAAGTAATTATGCCGCGGAATGTCCACCGAAGTGCTATCAACGCCCTAATCATTAGTGGAGCTATTCCCGTTTATGTAAACCCCGGCGTTAATAAAAAGCTGGGGATCCCCTTGGGTATGTCAATTAACGATGTTCAAAAAGCCATTGCAGAGCATCCGGATGCGAAAGCAATCTTTATAAATAACCCAACCTACTACGGAATTTGCTCTGATCTGAAGACCATAACAGAACTTGCTCATCGCCACAATATGTACGTTTTAGTCGATGAGGCCCATGGTTCACACTTCTACTTCGGAGATAACTTGCCAATCAGTGCTATGGCAGCCGGAGCTGATATGGCAGCAGTTAGTATGCACAAAACAGGCGGATCTCTGACCCAAAGTTCTTTTTTGTTAAAAGGAGAGCGTCTGAACACGGGTCATGTCCGACAAACGATTAATTTAACTCAAACCACCAGCGGTTCATATCTGCTGCTTTCTTCATTAGATATTTCCAGAAGGAATTTAGCCCTAGGCGGTAAGAGTATCTTCGAAAAAGCCTCAGCTCTTGCTCATTATGCCCGGGAGGAAATTAATAAAATTGGCGGCTACTACGCTTTCTCTACGGAACTTATTAATGGGGATTCGGTATACGACTTTGACCATACCAAGCTTTCTGTCCATACCCGCGAGATAGGTCTGGCCGGAATCGAAGTTTACGACATTTTGCGCGACGATTATGGAATTCAAATCGAGCTGGGTGATATCGGAAACATTCTTGCCATAATTTCTGTTGGCGACCGTGCCCTGGCCTTGGAACGTCTAGTTTCATCATTATCCGAAATAAAAAGATTATATACAAAAGATAAATCGGGAATGCTTGATCATGAGTATATTAATCCGGAGGTTGTGATGGCACCGCAGAAAGCCTTCTACTCCAACCAACGTTCTGTAGCTATTGAAGACAGTACAGGCTATATCAGCGGTGAGTTTGTCATGTGTTACCCCCCAGGTATTCCGATTTTAGCACCTGGGGAACGGATAACTGACGAAATCATCGATTATATCGCTTATGCAAAGTCTAAAGGCAGTTCCCTGACAGGCACGGAAGACATGTCCATTGAAAACATTAGAGTACTGGAGGAATAGCAATGGAATTATGGTATACCGAACAACACACGGACAATGTCCGCTTTTCGATAAAGGTAGATAAGTGTCTCTATACTGACCAAAGTGAGTTTCAGAGAATCGATGTCTTCCACTCCATGGAGTTTGGCAATTTCTTTACCCTTGACGGATTGATGATGGTTACGGAAAAAGATGAGTTTATTTATCATGATATGATCGTCCATGTTCCGATGGCAACCAACCGTAAGATAAAGAATGTTTTAGTGATTGGGGCAGGAGACGGCGGAACAGTCAGAGAACTTACTCGCTACAATACCATTGAAAAAATTGATATGGTAGAAATCGATAAAATGGTGGTAGATGTCTGCAGAAAATATTTTCCCCAGACGGCCTGTAAGCTGGATGATCCCCGAGTACAGCTTTATTTTGAGGACGGACTGAAATTTGTGCGGTCTAAGGAAAACTCTTATGACCTAATTATTGTTGATTCAACGGATCCTTTTGGTCCGGGGGAAGGGTTGTTCACTAAAGAATTCTATGGGAACTGCTATAAGGCCTTAAAGGAAGATGGTATTCTGGTTAACCAACATGAAAGTCCCTATTATCAGGAGTATGCCAAATCCATGCAGAGAGCCCATAAACGTATTAGCGAGCTTTTCCCGGTTTGCAGAGTTTATCAAGCCCATATTCCAAGTTACCCCTCGGGGCACTGGCTGTTTGGGTTTGCTTCTAAAACCTATGATCCCTTAATTGATATAGATCAGCAAGCATGGAACAGCCTCGGACTTAAGACAAAGTATTACAACACTGAAATTCACAAAGGTTGTTTTGCCCTGCCAAACTATGTACTAGAATTACTCGCTAACGCCGGTGAGTGAAAAAAGTAAAACTTGTTATTTTTAGAGATGATACCTGTCAGTGAGACGTATTAACATAAATAGTCTATTTTCTATAGCGCGTAACGGGGACGATCCCTTTGAAACATAATTGTTTTAAAGGGATCGTCCCCGTTTATAATATTTGTCTTGAAGTAGAATCAAAACTTGAATTTATGGAAATATTAAGGAATGTCCAATGTATTTTTAAAAATTAAAAGTACTAATAGATTGGCCCAACCGAAATATGGCTTAAGTAAGGTCATATACTCTACTATGGAGGGGTGCCAGTGGAACATTCCGTACAATTAGGAACTCAATATTATCGGGAGAGTATCTGTGCTCGTTTACAAGAGTTGCAAGACCAAGAAGAACTCCCTTTTCAAATTATAGAGCATCAACAAGGGAAACGCTGGGTGATTGAGTGTCAGTTCCAAGACTCATCATTAGACACCATGGAAAATGAAGAGGTGGTTCAGAAAATCCACCGCTATTATTTAGCGAATGCTTTGGCCGAGACTATCTTACTGCATTGGGAAAAAGACCATGTTGTAAAGATACTTAAGAAACGGCCTGACTTAAAACAAGATAATTGGAAAATGCTTTTGAATAAGGCTCTAGACTATTTGAATAAGGGACTGGGTCAAGTTCGAGGGAATCGGGTTAACCGCAAAACAAGCCTGGTCACCCAGATTTTAAATTGTTTAGATGATAGTTCAGTATTCGATATTGAAGGCTTTCTGCGTTTTCGAGCGAGCGACTATAAGAGTGAAGTAAATAAAGCAGTGGAGTTTGCCATAGAGGAGTATATTGTCGAAAGAGAATACATTGAGTTTATTGAACTTCTAAAGCATTTTGTAGATAGTCAAAAGCCACGGCTTGAGTGTTTACATGTTGGCATGACACCCCAGGGGAAATTTCATCTCTATAATGATGAGGGGGTCAAAGTAACTCATCAATTCCTTGAAGATTACCAACTAGACAATATTCACGAGTTAGGGTACGAAGATTTATTGGTAAGTGCTTTAATTGCTGTGGCACCGCGGGAAATCACCTTACATATTCGGTATGAGGGATATAAAGACACTTTAGAGACAATTCGTAATGTCTTTGGGGATCGTGTTCACGACTGTCAAGGATGCGGCTTGTGTGAAAAGTTTTGACAGATAAGAAAGATCTTTGTTATAATAAGTAATATTCCTTAATTCTTGGAGTTAGGAATGTCAGTTAAGTGAAACCTCATATTAAAATACACTTTAAATCATTGATGGGGAGAGTATCCTAGAACCCTATCGTGCAAGAGAGGGAATGCCAAAGGCTGAAAGCATTTCTCGCGATCGTATAGGAGAAGACCACCCTTGAGTGTTGGGCTGAAATAAGTAAGCTTAGCCGTTTCCCGCGTTAAGGGATCGAGCGAAAGGGTTTAATAAGCCTTTTCAATTGGGTGGAACCACGGGAGTAAACTCTCGTCCCTACTAGTAGGGACGAGAGTTTTTGTTTTACCAAGCAGAAGCCCAAACTTGTATTTTAAAAGTGCACCTAGGTTGAGACCTTCGGCAGGAGTTTGTGTGAACAAGTGTTCTTTACTTGCTAGAGATTTAAAGAATCTACTAGTAAAAAGATAGCCAGAATTTTAAACTAAGGTAAGGAGTGATTTCGATGATTAAGATTACTTTAAAAGATGGCTCAGTACGAGAGGTTGAACAAGGAACGACCATAGCAGGGCTTGCAGCTTCCATATCTCGTGGATTAGCCAAGGTAGCTGTAGCGGGCAAAGTTAACGACGAAATGAAGGATCTTTCTTGCCAGCTTACTGAAGATGCCGCTGTTGAGATCGTAACGATAGACAGCGATGAAGGACTAGACGTATTAAGACACTCCACGGCGCACTTGATGGCCGAAGCTGTAGCTAATTTATTTCCGGGAACAAAGTTCGGAATAGGGCCCTCAATTGCTAAGGGTTACTACTATGACTTCGATTCGGAGCATGTCTTTACTCCGGAAGACTTAGCAAGCATTGAGAAAGAAATGAGCCGTCTGGTCAAGGAAAAGAACGAATATAAGCGCCGAGAGGTCACTCGAGAAGAGGCTCTAAGTCATTTTGGAGAGTTAGGGGAAAAATACAAGGTTGAGCTAATTGAAGGACTTCCTGAGGATGCTACTATTTCCATGTACACTCAAGGAAATTTTACTGACCTTTGCGCGGGACCCCATCTACCGTCAACGGCCAATATTAAAGCCTTTAAACTTATGAGCCTAGCCGGTGCATATTGGCGCGGGAGCGAAAAGAATAAGATGCTCCAACGTATTTACGGAACAGCATTTGCAAAACCTGCAGATCTAGAAGAGCACTTATTCAAATTAGAAGAAGCAAAACGGCGTGATCATCGCAAACTAGGTTTAGAGCTGGATCTCTTTAGCTTACACGAAGAGGGCCCAGGATTCCCGTTTTTTCATCCTAAAGGTATGATCTTGCGCAATGAGCTGGAAGATTTTTGGAGAAAAGAACACCGCAGACGGGGATATCAAGAAATTAAAACTCCGATTATCTTGAATCGATCAATGTGGGAACAATCCGGTCACTGGGATCACTACAAAGAGAATATGTATTTCACAGAAATCGATGATCAGGATTTCGCAGTAAAGCCAATGAACTGCCCCGGTGGTATGATCATGTATAAAACAAAGATGCACAGTTATCGTGACCTGCCTCTTCGAGTCGGTGAGTTGGGTCTCGTGCATCGGCATGAGCTTTCAGGTGCCCTGCACGGATTATTAAGGGTTCGCAATTTCACGCAAGATGATGCCCACATCTTTATGCTGCCGTCCCAGATTAAGGAAGAACTAATCGGAGTTATTGAACTGGTTGATTATTTCTATAAAGTTTTTGGCTTTGATTATCATGTTGAATTATCCACACGCCCGGAAGATTCCATGGGTTCAGATGAGGATTGGGAAACTGCCACCAGATCTCTTCAGGAGGCCTTAGAAGAGAAAGGGATAGAGTATAAAGTTAATCCTGGTGACGGAGCCTTTTATGGCCCTAAAATCGATTTTCATGTAGAGGATTGCCTGGATCGAACTTGGCAATGTGGTACGATTCAACTTGACTTCCAAATGCCTGAGAAATTTGATTTATCCTATATTGGTGAAGATGGACAAAAGCACCGCCCGGTAATGATTCATCGGGTCGTATACGGAAGTATCGAACGCTTTATTGCCCTTCTGACCGAGCATTATGCAGGGGCTTTTCCCGTTTGGCTGGCACCGGTTCAAGTACGTATCCTGCCGATCAGCGAACGGCATCATGAGTATGCTAAATCTCTCGCATCTCGTCTTAACGATCTCGACATCAGAGTTGAAACAGATGAGCGCAAGGAAAAAATCAGTTATAAAATTCGAGAGGCCCAAACGGAAAAAGTTCCATTTACGCTAGTTGTGGGAGATCAAGAAGCCGAGTCTAACATGGCGGCGGTTCGTAGGTATGGTCAGGGAGACGCAGGGGAAAAAATGTCAGTAGATGCTTTCATTGCGCTTGTACAAGAAGAAATTGCCAGCAAAAAAGCTTTGAAGGCAACTAGTAAAGAAAAGTAGAATATACGTTTGTTTGATGAGGCAATTGACAATGTAATTGTTTTGATGTAAGATATACGATATCAAGCAGAAGCCATCCGCTTCTCACCTTACGGCGTTTGTCGATAGGGTTCTTCTGGTCCTGAGCTTAACGTTTGCTTTGTGATTGTTTAGAAGACGGGTGGTTAGCCATCCGTCTTTTTGTTTTTTTGAATTAAAATTTTTAGGAGGTGGTCTCTTATTAGCAAGGACTTAAGAATTAATGACGAAATCCGGGTAAGGGATGTTCGTCTCGTCGGTGAAGAAGGAGAGCAACTCGGGATTATGACCTCTAGAGATGCCCTAAGCCTGGCGGTCGAGAAATCGTTAGATCTCGTAGAGATTGCACCGACGGCTAAGCCCCCGGTATGCAAATTAATGGACTACGGCAAGTATAAGTATGAACAGGCTAAGCGAGATAAAGAAGCTCGTAAGAAGCAAAAGAGCATGGAAATTAAAGAAGTCAAACTGCGTCCGAATATTGAGGACCATGACTTTGAGACCAAAGCCCGTAACGCCCAACGTTTTCTTCAAGACGGGGATAAAGTTAAAGTGACAATAATGTTCCGAGGACGTGAAGTCACTCATCCTGAGCTTGGTAGAGCCCTATGTATAAGACTGGCCGAGTTTTGCAAAGCCGAGTCTACCGTAGAACGCGAACCAAAACTTGAAGGTCGAAATATGATCATGATTCTAGCTACTATTAAACACGATTAATGCAAAAGGGGGATAACACATAATGCCTAAAATGAAAACACATCGCGGCGCAGCAAAGCGCTTTAAGAAAACGGGAACCGGTAAAATTGTCCGCATGCATGCATTTACCAGTCATATTTTAGAGAAAAAATCACCCAAGAGAAAGCGGAATTTACGTAAATCAACCGTAATGCATAAGACCGATGCAAAACGGATTGCTAATTTAATTGTCTATCTATAAAAACTTGAGGTAAAAGGAGGTCTTCGAAATGGCTCGTGTAAAAAAAGGCATAACTAAGCATAAACGCCACAAAAAGATATTAAAGCTAGCAAAAGGATATCGTGGAGGAAAGAGCAAACTCTATCGTCCGGCGAATGAACAAGTCTTAAAGTCGTTAGCATATTCTTATGCTCACAGAAAAGATAATAAAGGCAACTTCCGAAAGCTTTGGATTGCCAGAATTAACGCAGCTGCCCGTATCAATGGTTTATCCTACAGTCGTATGATGAACGGATTGAAAATGGCTGGAGTTTCCGTTAATCGCAAAATGTTAGCAGAACTCGCAATCAGTGATGCTGCAGCGTTTACCGAAATTGTCAATGTTGCGAAAGCACAAATTAAAGCGTAAGTTTAGGAGGATGCAAAGCATCCTCTTTTTCTTCATACTATCAGAAAGTATAAACTTACGTTATATACTGCAAGAAGGTTTAACCCGTGCGAAGACAGTGTCTTCGTCTAAGCATAAGTGCAACTAAGGCTGCCGCCTTCGCCTGCGGCTTTTACGCCAAGTTAACACGTGCGAAGACAGTGTCTTCGGGTGCCAGCCAAGTTTTCTTTATACACGGATAACTGCTGAAAGTCTTGGTTTAACCTGCAGATTAGCCAAATACTGATATATCCGGTATGTATTCAGGTCATTCTCTCTTGTTTAAAAGTGGCGGCCGCGGTTAAAGCCGTACTTTAATTTAGCAAATCAAGCTAAAGCTGAACAAATTTGTACGGAGGTGGGCAAAGAGTGATTGAGTCATTACAAAATGAGCAGGTTAAATATGTTGCCTCTTTACAAAGGCGTAAAGCGCGTGAGGAGTCCAAGGCCTATGTTATTGAAGGATGGCGATTTGTCGAAGAGGGAGTGCGCAGAAACGCGCCGCTTATTAAGGTCTTTGTTTGCTTAGACTGTGAAGGGTTAGAATGGCGGTATATTCGGACAAAGCTAGTTGAGCGAGGGATTCCTTATGAGGAAGTAGATGCTCGTGTCCTGCGGAAGATGAGCGCTACAGAGGAACCTCAAGGGATTTTAGCCCTAGTACGCCAAACAACTTATTCGTGGTCAGATTTACATATTAATTCAAAGACAGTGGTTCTGGTTGTGGATGGCATTCAAGATCCCGGAAATTTGGGAACCATTTTACGCACAGCGTTGGCTGCAGGAGTCAGCAATGTTTGCCTGACTCCCGGAACTGTTGATTTATATAATCCGAAGGTCTTACGAAGTACCATGGGGGCAATTTTTTCGTTAGTTCTTCTGCCTGGTCAACCGCCGGAAGATATTCTTAGCTTTTGCAGGAATCAGAAGCTTAATGTTTTGATGGGTGATGTGCAAGGGACTCCCATTTATCAGGCAAAGCTAGCAGAAGGCCCCTTAGCTCTAATTGTCGGAAACGAGGGTAAAGGTCCGTCTCAGTCCTTTCGCGAGGCAGATATTCAGCGGATTACTATTCCTATGGCCCAAGAAGTAGAGTCCCTGAATGTCGCTATGGCGACGGGGATTTTGCTTTATGAAATTGTTCGCCAAAGGGGATTCTTGTAAAACGACGAAGTAATATGCTATAATTTCTCTAAACATTGATAAGTGCTTGGGAAGGTCTTCATTGGGTTGATTCTGGCATAGTGGAGACTTATAATGAGTCCTAAAATTTTATAGGCAGTAGTATAAAACGATGATCAGGTTAAAAGGATATTTTCTTTACAGGGAAGCAGGGTCAAGATTGAGAGCCGGCTGGGAAGATATCCTCCTCAGGTCTGTAGAGGTTTAATTTCCCCTGTGAGCGGTCTATTGATTTGTAGGTAGACCCGGTATCCACCGTTAATTGGAACTTAAGTGTGGTTGATATACCAAACTAGGGTGGTACCGCGAGAGTAGACTCTCGTCCCTTTTTGAGGGGCGGGTGTTTTTTTTATGTTGGCAGCTTATAGCGATATGGATTTTGGAAAGGGTGATTTACTTGAAGAGTGAAATACTGCGCATTAAAGAAGAGGCCTTAAAAAACCTTAGGGAGTTGGAAAGCCCTGAGGCTCTACAGGAGCTGAAAGTCAAAATCTTAGGTAAAAAAGGCTCCTTAACCGCTATGCTTCGTCAGATGGGAGGCTTAAGCCCTGAGGAAAGGCCTATTATGGGGCAAGTAGTCAATGAGGTTCGTACTCGTCTGGAACAGGCCTGGGAAGAACGAAGTGCGGAACTAGAGGCAATGGCCTTGCAAATGAGACTGGCAACGGAGCGGATTGATATTACCTTGCCGGGGACTCGTATCTCCAGAGGACATATCCACCCTCTCACCCAGGTTATCGAAGAGATTGAAGATATCTTTTTAGGTATGGGTTTTCAGATTGCCGAAGGACCGGAAATTGAGTCAGACTACTATAATTTTGAAGCCCTTAATCTTCCTAAGGAACATCCCGCCCGTGAGATGCAAGACTCCTTCTATATAACCGAAGAGATTTTGCTGCGAACTCAGACCTCTCCTGTTCAGGTTCGAACTATGGAGAAACTCCATCCTCAGCTTCCTGTGAAAATTATTGCTCCAGGAAAAGTCTATCGTAACGATGATGATGCTACCCATTCCCCCATGTTTCACCAGGTTGAAGGGCTGGTAGTTGACCAGGGCATCCGGATGTCTGATCTTAAGGGGATTCTCTTAAACTTTTCCCGGGAGATGTTCGGCGAGTCCAGAGAAATTCGTTTAAGGCCAAGTTTTTTCCCGTTCACTGAGCCAAGTGCAGAGGTAGATGTGTCCTGTATGCTCTGTGGAGGGGCAGGATGCCGGCTTTGCAAAGGAACGGGATGGATAGAGATTTTAGGCTCGGGGATGGTTCATCCAAAGGTTTTAGAGATGGGTGGATATAATCCCCAGGTTGTTACCGGATTTGCTTTTGGTATGGGTGTAGAGCGAATTGCAATTCTAAAGTATGGAATTGAAGATATGAGACTCTTATTTGATAACGATTTACGATTCTTGCAGCAGTTTTAAGGGGGAAAGGTTCATGAAAGTCAGTTTAGAATGGTTGCGCGAACTTGTGGATATAGACCAGAGTGCAGTAGAGTTGGCGGAGACCCTAACCCGCGGCGGGATAGAAGTTGAAGATGTCGAGGACCTGAATAAAGGCTTCGAAAAAGTAGTCATTGGTGAGATTCTTAGTTTAACAAAGCATCCCGATGCAGATCGCTTGTTAGTTTGTGCAGTGAGTGTGGGTCATGAGGAAGTAACAATCGTGACCGGTGCCCAGAATTTGTTGACTGGCGACAGGATTCCTGTTGCCTTAATAGGAGCAAACTTACCGAATGGACTTTCGATTAAAAAATCCAAACTCAGAGGGGTTGTCTCCCTGGGCATGCTATGTTCCCGGGAAGAGCTGCTCCTTGATGACACTGTAGGACTGGATCGCAGTTCAGATGGAATCCTTATTTTGCCGTCCACTGCTCCCATTGGGGAGAGCTTCGGTCACTATTTAGGACTGGATAACAGCGTCTTAGATTTAGAGCTTTATCCAAATCGCCCGGATTGCTTAGCTATGGTCAACGTAGCTCGTGAAGTAGCCTCTCTTACTCAGAAAAAACCTCATTTACCAAAGTGGGCAGATCAAAGCCAAGTCCTTTCCTTACCTGTAGCAACAGATCTGCGAATTATCATCGAAGATCAAGATTTATGCTGGCGTTATGCCGGCTTAATGGTTGAGGATGTCCATATTGGGCCTTCACCCGAATGGATGCAGCGCAGACTCAAGGCTGCCGGTGTTCGACCCATTAACAATATAGTAGATATTACTAATTATGTAATGATGGAGATGGGGCAACCATTACACGCCTTTGATCGCGAGAAAATTAAGGGAAATGTTCATGTAAGAGTCGCACAACCCGAAGAAAAAATTGTTACCCTGGATAATGTGGAGCGTACCTTAAACCCCCATACATTAATTATTGCCGATGACACTCAACCCTTAGCTGTGGCTGGAGTAATGGGCGGTTTAGACAGTGAAGTGACGGAGACGACAAAAAGCTTAATGATTGAATCTGCCCACTTCTCCCCCGTTAGTGTCCGTCGCACAAGCCGTCGCTTAGGCCTTAGATCTGAGGCTTCGAACCGTTTTGAAAAGGGCATCGATGTCTCTGGAAGCGTTGCCGCTCTGGGACGAGTATGTGATTTGCTCCAAGACTTAGGGGCGGGGCGACCGGTGGCCTTTGTGGATGAAGTCAAGCACATCCCACCTCGTCGGCAAGTTGCTTTATCCACGGAACGTACCTCTACAGTCCTGGGAATTGAGCTTGCGGTTTCTGAAATTCACCAAGTACTTGAGGATTTAAACTTTGAGTATCAAGAAAATGATGGCTTATTTCGGGTTGAAATTCCGACCTATCGTTCAGATATAGAGATTGAAGAAGATCTTATGGAAGAAGTAGCTCGTCTGATTGGTTACGACCGGATTCCAACGACTTTGCCTCAAGGGGATCAAACTCAGGGCAGGAGAACTCCTGAGCAAGAGTTCCGTCGGCGGATGCGAAAAGTATTGGCCCAGTCCGGGTTGGATGAAGTACTAACTTATACCTTCACTCGTGCAGAAGCAGATGCTCAATGGGGCAGTGCAAAGCATTCTATTCCCTTACTCAATCCCTTAAGAGAAGAACTCGGGGTGATGCGTACTTCCCTAATCCCAGGCCTGCTGGATGTGGCCGCTCGGAACGTGGCACGTCGTAACACGGATGTAAGTATTTTCGAGATAGGAAATACCTACTGGGGGGATGAACAGCCACTGAAGAAGCTCCCCAAGGAAGAATTGCGCGTAGCCGCTGTTGCCGTGGGGAAGAGCGACCGACATTGGTTCAACCAGTCAAGTAGTTATGATTTCTATTATCTTAAAGGCATCATGGAAGCAGTGGCCCATGAATTCGGGCTTAAACTGGAATATCGCCTGGCTGAGAATCAATCCTTATTGCACCCCGGACGTTCAGCAGATATCTACTTACAGAATGAGTGTGTAGGCTTCTTAGGGGAAATCCATCCTTCCCTAGAAAAAGAGTGGGGACTTGAACGAGCTGTGCTATTCGAATTAGAAATGGAGCCCTTGTTCAAGAAAACCAGACAAACCGTGCGTGCTCATTCCATTCCTCGTTTTCCTGCGATACAGAGAGATTTAGCGGTTGTTGTGGGGGTTGAGACGTCAGCCGAAGCGGTCATGTCAAAAATCCGCAAACTCGGTGGAAATTTGCTGCAGCATGTAGAAATATTTGATGTCTATACTGGTAAACCTATAGCAGAGGGTCATAAGAGTTTAGCCTTTACCCTGCGCTATCAGTCCTTAGAACGTACCTTAACTGATGAGGAAGTAAGTCTACTGAATTCGCGTATTTTAGAGGGAATTCAGCAGGATTTTGGAGCGGAACGGCGAAAATAGAAAATAAACAGCTTAAACAGCTCATAGACGGCAAAGTGTCTCTGCAGTAGGTTAGCAAGAAGGGACGCGTACAAGAGAGCGAGGGGAAATCGTGGCACAGGAACCGGTTAAGATAACTGTTGAGATTTTTGGAGAAAAACATGTAGTCCGCGGTGAGGGAACAGCATCCTATATCCAAGGCTTAGCGCATGAAGTAGATAAGAAGATGCGTCTGATCGCTCAACGGTTGCCTCGCTTGAGTGTTCACCAGACTGCGGTCTTAACTGCGCTGAATTTTGCTGATGAACTTGCCAAGCTTAAAGAAGAGCAAGAAACTTTAATGCAGCTGCTTGGGGAGAAGACAGAGTAGCTCTGGCGGCTGAGGCGGGCACCATATGGGGTTGAAAACGGGTCGCTGGGGTCGGGCAGCATCTCCAACATCCTGCAAGACCAGCTAATTCGTGCGAAGACAGTGTCTTCGTCACTCAGCATTCCGAGGCTCGCCCACGCGCTTGCGCGGGAGCTTCGCCAAACCTCAGGGTAATACCTGAAGTGAACCAGTGGCTACGCTTTCCCGCGCAAGCTTTGTGGGCCTTACCGCCTCTCCATGCGATGAGTTCACTCCTGTGGGAGAAGCTGCCCTTTTGGGTCTGACTGGGCTTTTTCGGGGTAGACCTCCATTCCCGCTGCTGGTGCACCAAGATGATGAAGAAGAATCCACGAAGCTCACCGTAGCCCCCCAAAAGTTTTGCTTCCACTCCCAACAAACTGGCTGAAGGAGAGCTTGTCTGCTAAGCGGATGCGTCAGTGGAGCCGCGCTAAGGCGAGTGCCGACGGTTCGCGTCCCCGTAGCGCGCCGCAGGTTCACATGCAGAAATACCCAGAGGTTTGGACGCGCTCGCGAACCGTCCAGCGAGCCAGCGGCGGAACTCGCAGACGCGTGCAGATCGAAGACACCGTCTTCGCACGGGTTAACACTGCGGAAAAGCTCTCCGCCCTCAGAGCCCGACAGAAGAACCGTTCCCCTGTTTACCAGGGAGGTTCTTTCAGAGTAGAAGCAATAAAACCACGACCATTAATCGGTCGTGGTTTTATTTACAGAGTGGAAGGAAAAAGCCTAGGCCAGAATCATACGATCTGTATTCATGTGCGCCCCACTGGCTTTCTCGAACATTTGAAGCAAGTTGCTTATGGTCATATTATTTCGTTCTGTCCCTTTTATATCAAGGATTACGCGGCCTTCATGCATCATAATGGTTCGATTCCCAAAGGTAAGGGCATGGTCAAGATTGTGGGTAATCATTAAGGTAGTAAGATGCTCTTGTTCTGTGACATTACAGGTCAACTCTAAAACCTTTTCCGCAGTCTTAGGATCCAGGGCTGCGGTGTGCTCGTCGAGAAGCAATAATTTGGGTTTTTGTAAAGTTGCCATTAAGAGGGTTAAGGCTTGGCGCTGCCCTCCCGACAAGAGGCTTACTCGATGGGTCAATCGATTTTCGAGTCCTAAGCCCAGTTTCTCAAGTTTGGCGCGAAATATGTCTCTTTCTTTGGCACCGATGGCCGGACGTAAGCGGCGAGTCTTTCCTCGCCGATAGGCCATAATGAGATTTTCTTCGATGGTCATTGAAGCTGCAGTACCGGATAAAGGATCTTGGAAAACCCGACTGATCATGTCAGCCCGTTTATGGGCAGGAAGGCGCGTAATATCAGCATTTTCAATGGCTATTTTACCGGAATCAACAAAGAAATTCCCGGCAATGGCATTTAAGAGTGTGGATTTTCCGGCTCCATTGCTGCCGATTACCGTAACAAAATCGTTGGGGAAGAGTTCCAGACTGAGCTTATTCAAAGCAATTTTTTGATTAATGGTTCCCAGGTTGAAGGTTTTCAATATCTCTCGAACATTTAACATATTACTGAGCCTCCTTTCCCTGTACACCTTTGAGCAATGAGGAGAGACTTCGGCGAATATTTGGTGAAACCAAAGCGATGATTACGATGAAAGCTGTAATTAATTTTAAGTCCGTGGCCTCTAAACCTAATTGTAAAACAACGGCAATAATCACCCGATAGATAACTCCTCCGCAGATAACGGCGAGAATGGCTCGGCCGATAGAGGAAGTTCCAATTAATACTTCTCCAATAATAACTGAAGCCAAACCGGCAATAATCATCCCAATTCCCATACTGGCATCAGCAAACTGAACCTTCTGAGCTACATAGCTTCCAGCAAAGGCTACTAAACCATTGGATAAGGATAAGCCAAGGATTTTCATAAGGTCTGTGTTTACACCCAGGCTGCGAATCATCAGTTCGTTGTCCCCTGTGGCTCGTAAGGCCAGACCTAATTCAGTTTGCAGGAAAAAGTAGATGACAGATCCTAAGCAGACAACGGATATTAAGCAGAGGACGAAGACACCGTACTCTTCCATAAAGGGCAACTTGGCAAAATCAGTGAAGACCGTTCGCGATCCCAGGAGTGAGATATTTGCTCTGCCCATGACGCGAAGATTGATTGAATAGAGGGCAGTCATGGTTAAAATTCCTGAAAGTAGTGGTGTAATTTTAAACTTGGTATGAAGTATTCCCGTAAATAACCCGGCAAGGGTTCCGGCAATAAACGCCATTCCAGTGGCTAACCATGGGTCAGTCCCTCCGACGATCATTGATGTCGCTGTAGCGGCACCAAGGGTAAAACTCCCGTCTACAGACAAATCCGCATAATCAAGAATTCGATAGGTCAGATAAACACCTAATACCATGATCGCATACATTAAACCCTGTTCCATTGTACCGAGAGCTATTTGTGAGAACATATTTCTTCAACACCCCAATTATATTTGCTGCGAATATGTGAACTTGTTCAGCGTCTACTGAACCTGGATATTTCAATAAGGAGTAATAGAAAGACACATCCGTACCAAGCAAAGAATGATGCTCCCACTTACAAGAAGTGGGAGCGGCGGGACATATTTAACAAGAGGTTTTGTCAATTATCCGGACTTAAAAATATTCTAATGTCTATTTTACAATAACTGCTTTTTTCGCCATATCCTCAGGGACAGTTATCCCAAAGAGATCAATAGCTGATTGGTTGAGCACGGTATCAAAGTCCTTTTGGGCTTCAATAGGCATATCTTGTGGTTTCTCTCCTTTGATAACTCGAAGAGCCATTTCCCCGGTTTGTTTGCCAAGGTTTTTGTAGTTAATTCCAATAGTAGCTAAAGCACCTTTATCTACCACGCTGCTCTCTCCGGAAATAATGGGGATTTTATTTTTGTGGGAAATCTGTACAACAGACTGGGCAGCTGAAACCACCATATTATCCGTAGGGACATAGATAGCATTAACTTTTCCAATCAATGATTGGCTGGCTTGAAGTACATCTGCACTGGTAGTGACCGTTGCTTCCACGATCTCAAGGCCGAGTTCAGCAGCAACTTTCTTGGCAATGGCAACTTGTACTTGTGAATTTACTTCTCCGGCATTATAGATGACCCCGACTTTTTTAACGCTAGGGATTAAAGTTTTCATTAGTTCAAACTGTTCCTTAATGGGGTTCATATCAGTTGTCCCGGTGACATTTTTTCCGGGTTTATCCATGCTGTTAACTAATTTTGCTTCAACCGGGTCAGTGACGGCTGTAATTAAGATGGGAATACTTGTACTTGCACTGGCCATTGCTTGAGCTGAAGGGGTTGCGATAGCTAAGACAAGATCCAGTCCGGCGGAAGAGAATTTTTGGGTAATGGATTGGAGTATGGACTGATCCCCTTGGGCATTTTGATAGTCAACGGTTAAATTTTTTCCTTCTTCATAGCCGTTAGCTTTAAGAGTCTCCAGAAAACCTTGACGAGCGCTATCTAAAGCAGGGTGTTCAACGATTTGAACGATTCCGATCTTCAATGGCTTTTGCTCATCTTTGGCAGGGGTGCTTGTTCCTGATTTCGCGGCACCACATCCAACTAAACTGAGTAACAACATTAAGCTCAAACCGAACGCAAGTAACTTTTTCATCTTTAAAGTACCTCCTCTTTAATTCTGGGCATAAAAAAATACACCTCCGCAGGAAGTGCCTTTCGCCCAACTCCTACCGTACTACAATTCTACCAATATTTAATTAACTCAATCTTAAAGGATATGCCCTAGGGTGTCAATAAGAAATTATTTCTACATTTATGGCTTGAATGAGTGACTTCAGGCAGAACAAAGAATAATTAACCCCTTATCAGACCCTCGCAATTGCGTTGAGGTTCTCTGAGTAAAGCCCTAATTGTACAAATGAAAACTAAACAATTATAATAAAGTTGTTGCCCTATGGCCTGGAAGAGAATGGGCAGTATAAGCGATGTACTTTGTAGAAATAGGTGAAATAATCACATGGATAAACTCAAGAGAAAGAAAGCCCTACCACTAGAACTTTTAGCGCCGGCAGGCAGCTATGAGGCATTTAAAGCGGCAGTAGAAAACGGTACAGATGCAGTTTATCTGGGAGGTAAAAGCTTCAGTGCCAGAGCAAGTGCAGCAAATTTTGACTTGGAAGAGTTACAGAAGGCTGTTCGCTATGCTCACGAACGGCAGGTTAAAGTGTATGTAACAGTCAATATTCTGATTAGTGATCAAGAGTTTTCGGAACTGCTGAACTATCTTTATGACTTACATGAAATTGGTGTTGATGCAGTGATTCTGCAAGATATTGGAGTTGCGGAATTAATTCATAGAATTATTCCTGAACTAGAGACCCATGCCAGTACACAAATGACGGTAAATACGAGTTGGGGTGTTCGTCACCTGGAGTCTTTGGGCTTTAGCAGAGTTGTATTGGCTCGAGAAACCTCGGCGGCTGAGATGAAGACTATCGCTGAAGGGACCGCCCTGGATTTAGAGGTATTTGTCCACGGTGCCCTGTGTATTAGTTATTCAGGTCAATGCCTGATGTCCAGCTTCATCGGCGGACGGAGCGGAAATCGCGGTACCTGTGCCCAACCTTGCCGGATGACCTATCAGCTTATCAATGACAAGAAGCAGAACCTATTAGCAGAGCAGAATATAGGGGATCACTTATTAAGTCCACGGGATCTGAATTTAGCCGAGGAGTTAGCGGAGCTAAAACGAGTTGGCATTCATTCTCTTAAAGTAGAAGGAAGAATGAAGCGGCCGGAATATGTAGCTACTGTTATTCGACTCTACAGGCAAGCCATCGATAGGATCGAGGATCAACAGGAGAGCAATGCTGTCGCCCCCTTACTAACCCCTGCAGAGCATCAGGAATTATTGCAGGTTTTCAATAGAGATTTTACCAATGGATATTTCCGGGAGAACCTGGGCGCAGAACTAATGAGCTATTCTCGCCCCAATAATCGGGGGACCCGGCTGGGCCGAGTAGCCCGCTCAGAACGTGGTCGCCTATCCATTAAATTAGAAGGCTCACTCCACCCCGGAGATGGAATAGAATTTTGGACCGGGCGTGGGCGAGAAGGGGTTACTGTTGGGCTTATTTGGGGGAATGGAATAGAGACGACTGAAGGATTGCCTGGAGAAACTGTTGAGATTGAGTTTTCCGGCATCGCCCAGCAAGGAGATAGAGTTTTTAAGACAAATGATGCTCTTCTAATGGAGAGAGCACGACATAGCTTCCAAGAGGGACGAGAACAGCGCAAAAATCCACTGACCATGCGGCTATCAGGGCATGCAGGTGAAAAATTATGCTTAGAAGTTATGGGCTCGCAGCGGAAAGTAACTGTTCATTCTGCAAGCCCGGCTCAAATGGCCATGAAAAGGCCGCTGACCTTTGATTATGCCTTCCAGCAGCTAAGCAGGTTAGGGACAACCCCTTTTTGGCTGGACAAGTTAGAAATGGAAACTGATGAGGGGATTATGCTGCCGGTAAGTGACCTGAATGAAATGCGTCGTCTGGCAATTGAAGAGTTATTAAAACAAACGCGGCAAATAGTGGATCGGCAAACCTACAGACAGAGAGTTGAGCGCTGGAAAGAGGGCCAAGCTTTTGAGAGAAATAGCTCAATTGGCCTAAAGAAAGACATTCTGCCTCAAGTCTCCGTGGCTGTTAGTGACCCGTTGACCCTGCAGGCTGCCCTGAAAGCCGGAGGAAAACGGGTATTAATTGGCGGAGAGCACTGGCGTTCCCGGCGCAGTTTTTCCCTTGAAGAAATTCGAGGCAGCTTCTTAGATTGCCGAAAACAAAAAGTAGATTGTGTTTGGCGACTTCCCCGGGTCTTAAACGAAGCTCAGAGTGAAAGCCTTCTCATAGATCTTAAAAAAGCAGCAGAGTGGGAAGTAAAGCCTAAAATCATGGTATCTAACCTCGGAGAGTTGGAAATGTTAAAGAGCATTGATCGGGAATGGCCCTTCGAAGTGGATTATTCTTTAAATGTGTTTAATGAAGGGAGTCTTGCTTACTTCAGGAAGCTAGGAGCTCAGAGAATAACCCTCTCTCCCGAATTGCACCACGAACAACTTGCCTATCTCGCGAAATGGCCAGGTACAGAGGTGATAGTCTTCGGGGATTTAGAGATGATGGTGAGTGAGTATTGCCCGGTAGGGGCAACCCTTGGAGGGAAAAAAGGGGAACGCTGTGCCAGAAATTGCACGAAAGAATCTCATTTCCTGCGTGATCGCATGAAGTATGATTTTCCTGTGGAGACAGACCAGGAGTGCCGGATGCACCTTTTTAATGTTAAGATCCTTAACCTCTATGAGGAACTTGCTCAAATTCGACGAATGGGAGTTTCAACGGTTCGCTTACAATTGACCAGACAAACACCGGCCCAAGTTCAGCAAAGTGTAAGTTTATTTAATGAAGCTTGGGATATGTTACAGGTGGCTAAAAAGGGTAAATGGACTTCGAATGATGGAATGGCTGAGTTGAGCTCAATTTTCCCAGAGGGTTTTACCAAAGGTCATTTCTTCCGGGGTGTTTTATAGTTTAGTCAGATACGTGTTTTGATTAGACAAAGGAGGAACGAATGGGAATTGATGATAAAGTCCTTCATAAGTTGGACTTTCCAAAAGTATTAGCAAGTTTAGCAGAGTACTGCATCCTACCGCGAGCCAAAGAATTAGGTATTGGTTTGAAACCTTATGTTGATTTAGAATCCGTTCGCTTGGCTTTGCAGCAAACAGAAGAAGGCAAGAATCTTCTGCGCGGAAATCCTCTGTTTTCAGTTCGCGGGGCGAAAGAAATTCGTCCCTATATAGAGCGATGCTTGCGGGGAGGGGTAATTCACGGCGAGGAACTCCTGGAAATTCGAGACACCTTACGAGTGGGGCGCAAAATCAAGCAACTCTTGCAGGATTTGCGAGATGAATTTCCGGGGCTAAGGGATATTACTTTGCCGATTGAGCCTCAAAAGCCTCTAGAGGATGAAATAACTCGTTGCATTTCTGAAGATGGAAAGGTGGCGGACAACGCCACTCCTGAATTAGCTGACTTCAGAAGAGCTATCAATAGATTGCAGAACCGGATTCGAGAAAGTTTAGAAGCAACTTTACGAAATCCAAGTTATCAGAAAATCCTGCAAGACCCCATTATTACTCAACGCTCAGATAGATATGTGATACCGGTTAAACAGGAATATCGGGCCTCATTTCCCGGTATTGTTCATGATCAATCGGCAAGTGGTGCCACCTTATTTATTGAACCAATGCCGGTAGTGCACCTAGGTAACGAATTACGTGAAGTAATCTTAAAGGAACAACGGGAAGTGCAAAGAATTCTGCAGATGCTCTCAGCTCAAATCGAAGGGCGAGGGGATGAGATAGCAGACCTGCATGAGGCTTTAGCTCAATTAGATCTTGTTATCGCAAAAGCTCACCTAAGTGTTTCCATGAACGCAGGCGCCCCTGAGTTGGTCGCCGGCCAGCAAATCAAGCTTGTTCAAGCTAGGCACCCTCTAATAAGCGGAAGGGTTGTTCCCCTTTCCTTGGAGCTGGGGATTGAATTTGACACATTAGTCATTACCGGACCCAATACCGGAGGAAAAACCGTTGCTTTAAAGGTTGTCGGGCTTATGGCAGCTATGAATCAGTCCGGTCTGCAAATTCCGGCAGAAAGTGATTCCCGCCTGGGTGTCTTCACCCAGATATTTGCCGATATTGGAGACGAACAAAGTGTTGAACAATCCTTGAGTACCTTCTCCGGACACATGAAAAATATCGTAGAGATTATTGAGCGCTCAGATGGACGATCACTGGTCTTACTCGACGAGGTTGGAGCCGGAACAGATCCGACGGAGGGGGCAGCTTTGGCAATGGGTATTTTAGCGGAGCTCCATGAACGGGGCTGCCGAACTGTATCCACCACTCACTACGGAGCCTTAAAGACTTTCGCCTATGAGACTCCCAGAGTTAAGAATGCTTCGGTAGAGTTTGACACGGAGACTTTGCGTCCTACCTATCGGCTGCTGATTGGAATCCCCGGTAAAAGTAATGCCTTTACAATTGCAGGCCGGTTAGGTTTAAGCGAGGAGGTGCTTGAAAAAGCTAATACCTTCGTAACCGAACGAGAAATGCAAGTTGCCGACCTCATTGAAAATTTAGGAGAAACTCATCGTGAGATAGAAATAGAGAAGCAGAAAGCAGAAACAGGGCGTCAAGCGGTTGAAAAGCAAACTAAAGCCTTGGAAGAAAAATCAATTCGTTTAGATGAGGAGCTTGAAATTCTAGTAGCCTTGGCTAAAGACGAAGCTAGTGAAATCATTCGTGAGGCTAAACGTGAGGCTGAAGCTATAATTGAGGAATTAAAAGCTGCTTTGAGAAAAGAAAATAAACAACAGCAAGATATTGAAAAGGCCCGCCAGGGATTTCGTAAAATATCGTCCAAGCTGGATCAAGGCAGGCAGGTTAAGCGGTCGGGCAGCGAATTGTCAGCAGATCAGATTATGCTGGGGCAAACGGTTTATATGACCAAGCTTAGACAGAAGGGACAAGTTATTAAGCTTCCCAATTCTAATGGCGAAGTTCTTATTCAGGCAGGTATCATGAAAGTTATGGTACCCCTCACTGAACTAAAATTAGCCCAAGAGGAAAAGAAAGCAACGCCCAGATATTCTCGTCAAATGGGTATTGGGGTTCGAAAGGCCGAGGAAATCCGAAGTGAGATTGATTTAAGAGGTATGCTGGTGGAAGAGGGAAGAGAAGCCTTAGACAAATATATGGATGATGCTGTACTCGGCGGAATCGGTTTGATCTACGTTATTCATGGCAAAGGAACGGGAGCTATGCGAACGGGGATCCAAGATTTTCTAAAGGGACACCCTCATGTACGGAGTTTCAGATTAGGAGAGTATGGCGAAGGGGATTCCGGAGTAACGGTTGTTGAGTTGAAGTAGCTATAAGGGGCGATTCAATAATTAATGGTTATTTTGATGGTTCCGTAAAAGGTGCTCAACGCCCTAAACCATTGCTTTATATCTAGGAGGGACACAATAACCACACTTTTTGTAAAAGGTGTGGTTATTGATTATGGCTATAATCGGCTATTTAATTACTAAAGTGTATATCGCAACACTAAACCAACTTAAGCATCCTAAGCTGACCATAATAGCTAAAGATAGAGCTGTTCTTTTCTGATCTGGATGATACAGATAGTATCTATACAAACTTATACAAGTCAGTATCATTACAAATATAGGCGCAATTATCATAGTCATTTTAGGTAAGATTTTAATCATGTTTTTTAAGCTCTATCCCAGTAAAAATCAACATCATCTTGGTAGCTCCAAGCATCCCATAATTTATTCGCACACGTAATGGAACCCCCAAGAGCTGTTACAGCACCTATAACAGCACCTATTCCTGTAGGGGCGGTAAGGGTTCCTACCACAGCTCCACAAATAGCAACTCCCCCTGCTGTAATTGCAGCATTTTCAGACCTAACCATATTGTCTACCGCTGCTTTAAAGTTATATAAGACAGTACTGTCTGAGGTACGATACTTTGATTCTTCGTCACTATTTTCGATAAGCCATGTGGTATTAGTAACATAATAGCTACCATCAAAAAACATACCAAAATTGGAATATGAACTAGAAGCCGCAGCAGTATTGATTTCATTTGCCTTAGAGTTTAGTTTCAATTTTGCAACGGTATTTTTGCTTTTGCCAGTATGCATATCTGTTTCTACTGTCGTTAATTCATTTGCCTTTTTGTCATAAGTTACAACATATGTTTTTTCTTTATCCTCGGTAACCTTTACTGTTTTAAGAGAATCATTATCAGCTAAAACCTCAGTCGTAATAGTATTCCCATCAATAATTCTTACATCAATATTGTTTTTAGAATTTGATGCAAAACAAGGAACTGTAAACACAAACATCATACATAGCGTCAGGAACAAGCTTAGAATTTTAAATATTATTTTCATAAAAGCCCCACCTTCCTAAATTTTGTTAAGCCCCATTTTTCCTAAACCCTGTTTCGGTCCTCCCCGCTAAACAAAATGTGGTAACTAACCTATAGAGAGCTAAAATATTGTAAAAGGTTACATAGTATTGTTTTTTTTTCAAAAAAGGTTTTTTTATTTATTCCTTGAATTCCCATTATAAGGGGGGAATAAGTTGTTGTTATCTGAAAGAGATTTAGATGTTTTTGAAATTCTTGTCAAGCAAAACTATGAAAAAGTATTTAAAACCATATATTTCTATACTAAGGATAAATATTTAACGGAAGATGCGGTTCAACAGGCGTTCATCATAGCCTATAAAAAATTAAATCAACTAAAGTCTAAGGATAAATTTGAATCATGGGTTACATCCATTGCCCTAAATGAGGCAAAACATATTTTAAAGAATAAAATTAATAAAAAGATTACTATTATAAACGATTTTCACATAGAAACGCTTTCATATAGTGAAGAAGATAATATTGATCTCAAAGGCGATATAGATAATGCTTTAAATAAATTAAAGCATAAAGATAACGAAATTTTAGTATTAAGGTATTATGCTGACTTAACCTTGCAGCAAATATCTGATTTATTAGACATTAGCCTATCAAATACCAAAGTAAGATTACATAGGGCAAAGGAAGCATTTAGAAAACTAATGAATCAAGAAATTAATCAAAATCAGGAGGTGGAGGTTCAATGGCCTTATCAGAAAAAGAACTTGAGCGAATAATTAAAGGTCATTTATCAAAGGAGTTAGATGAGGCTATTGAGGTTCCAAATATAGATGATCAGTGGCAGAAGATAAAGCAGCAGATATTAGATTCAGAAAGTATCCCAACAACAGAAAAACCTTTCTCAAAGCAAAAAAGAATCGTTGTAGCCGCAACAATCCTCATTTCAATCGGTTCAATAAATTTCCTATATCCTCATAATGCAAATGCTTTGGGGGGGAAGATAAGTGAGTTTTTTAACTATATAGTCGGTAAAACCACACATAATAAAATCATGACCTATAAACAAGATAATCAGCCTGGTACTCCGAAAGTACAGGATATAGGGGATATTACCGAAAAGGAAGCTACTTTAGAAGAAGCCCGAGCGTCTGTTCCTTTTAAGTTAGCCACTCCGAGTTACCTCCCCAATGAAACTAATATAAGGAGAGTTATCCTTGCCTCCCAAGGGAAAGATGTTTGTCAGATTACTATTGAATACAATCTAAAAGAAAACGTAATTGTTTTTAGCCAACAAATCAGTGCTAATGGAATTTCACATGGAACATTGTATGATACGGACGATACTGTAACAAAGGATATGTCAGTTAACGGTAGTCCTGCTACCTTATTTATGAGTAAGAACGGTATTAATACTCTCAATTGGCAAACAAGGGGCCTGCTGCTTCAAATTAAGGGAAAGATAAACGAAGAAGAAATTTGTAATATTGCTAACTCTATTAGATAAAATGAAAAAGAATAAGCCTTGGCGTCAATGATTGAGTGCAAGGCTTATTCTTTTAGTTATTGAATATATATAGAATCCGAGTAAGACTGACCGCCCTCGTTCATACCACCATCCAATGATGAGTGTTGGGCAACTACTCTATAATTGTATCCTCTCGATACGCCAATTACCTTTCCCCCATAAACGTAATCTGTGCTGTATTTATTGTAACTATAATTACTTAACGTGGTCCATTTTCCTCCAGAATAACACTGTAGACTCAATTTTAGTCCAATTTCATCGACTGCGTAGTAGGTTGAAGTTGACCCAGTAATCTTTATTGTACCATCCCCGTTGTCTACAATACTGCATTGGCCGTCTGAGATAGTTTGGAAGGCGGCGGGACGTATAACCCCGCTTGAGCTGGGTCTGGACGCTATAGCTCCTAACGCTACTTGGGTACTTAATAACATGATTACGGTTAAAAGTATGGGTATAAGTTTTTTCATTAGATATTTCTCCTTTCTCTATTATTCTAAAATGTAGAGTGAAAAAAGGGGGTTAAAGGTTACAAATTTTTAAAAAAAATTAGTGAATATTACCCAGGAAATCAATTTGGAACGATGGCTCATTATAACCTGGATTATTGAATAAATTCTGGCGATGTATTTTCTATTATTCTACTCCAATTAAAGTAAACCCCCGGAGGTCACGCAGTTGACACGAATATCCTTTCCCACTTAAGAAAAATAAAACGACAAAAAGCAAAGTACTTGAGTTAATCATTTAGTTCAAAATTAAAAGGAGAGCATTGCTCTCCTTTTAATTATTCAAAGGACTTATTGTTAGTCTGTTAAAATTAATTTAACGGTATTAGAGGATGGTCCCACATCGGACTTCTTAGGATCTTTATAAGAAGCGCGGAAGTAATAGGAACCAGGAGTAGGAGCTTTATCATTTATGGCGAGTGAAAAGGAGAGAGCCCCCTTAGGATTTGAAATCGGTATACTTCCGATAGGCTGGCCGGGGCGTTGGATGTGAATAATTACGGAATACTTTTCGTTTCCCGGAGGGTCAGAGATAGGGATTGTGACACGAGAAGTTTTGGCATCATAATTAACCTCTCCAAGTACCGGGGTCGGAAGGGAAGTGTCTGGAGGGAGCTCATTCTCTGGAGGGACAAGGGCTGAATCGAGTATGGGATCAATCACTGTATTATTTGGGGCAGTTTCAGTCGGTGGCTTATAGGGGACCTCGTTTGATGGCCAGGTCCATGAAGGATCACGATTGGGTAAATTCAAAAAGGTTTTAGTAATAGTATTATGGGAACCTGGAGATGCCAACATATTAGGATTATCTGCGTTTACTTCTTTTTGAATCCAGACTTCACTGACCTTGGTAGGCAAATCTCCTTGGGCGGCTATTTCCGTTGCGACGAATTCTGAAGGAGTCAAACTGCTGGGAAGAAGTCCGGACTTAGTATCGAAGGAGCCGCTCACGATTCCGGATGGCTGCTCAAATTGTGTTTGGACTGGCAGGTCCTTAAGAGCGGCCGTCATAACTTTCTTCCAGATTTGAGCGGGAAAGCTGCCGCCATAGACACTGCGTAAATAATAGGGGCCGGGAGTTCCGTTTTTATCCAGGTCCGGGTTAGAGTCATATCCCATCCAGACAACTCCTGCATAGTTCGGAGTATATCCAGCAAACCAAGCATCTGTATTTCCGGTTCTATTTTTGAGATTATCCGGTAAGGAGGAAGTTCCTGTCTTACCCGCTACTGCCCAATTTCCAATCTGAGCGCTGACTCCGGTACCGCTGGTTACAACACTGCGTAGCATGCTGTTAACAATATAGGCAGTGGTTTCCTTCATAACACGGTTTTTGGTTATTTTAGGGGTGATTACAGTGTTACCTTTGGCGTCTTCGACTTTCACAATAGCATGATCAGAAACGCTAACACCGTTGTTGGCATAAACCCCGTAAGCTGCTGCCATGTCCTTAGTACTTACATGGGTAGTTCCTAAAGCGAGGCTTAAAACACGATCTTCAGGTTCAAGTGGCAGTCCCAGATTGTTCTTACCAAATGCCCAACCATAGTCCACTCCAATAAGATCCAGTAGTTTTACAGCATAGATATTAACGGATTGTTCCACCGCATGTCGCATGGTAATAAGGCCCTTCCAGCCTTTAGTTGCTGTATCGAAGTTAGTTGGAGTCCAGGCTTTTCCGTTTCCTCCGTTATAACTTACGGGCATGTCATCAAGAACTGTACCGGGGAAATAGCCACCCTTTTCAATAGCCGGACCGTAAACAACTAATGGTTTTATCGTAGATCCTGGCTGGCGCTTTGATTGCCAGGCTCTGTTTAATCCCCGGGGGGTATAATTCCGTCCGCCGACCATTGCTTGAATTTCTCCGGTTGAAGGTTCAACGACTGTTAAGGCACCTTCGACCTTCGTGTTATTAATACCTTGTGGGAAATTGGCTGAGTCAGCAAAGGCATCCTCGGCAGCAGTTTGGATCTTAGGATTTACGGTTGTATAAATACGCAAACCGCCACTAAAAATTTGATCCGGAGTTAAATTATAGTTCGTTTCCAGTTCCTCAATAACATAATCCACAAAGTAGGGGAACTTATAACTAACAGAAGCTACTTCTGTTTTTTGAGCGCCTCCGCGGCTTTCTTTCATCGCCTCCACATAGGTGAAAGGAGCATCTTTTTCTTGATCATACTCCTGAGAGGTGATAATCCCGGCATCCCGCATTACCCCGAGGACGGTAGTCCGTCGAGCCTTGGCACTATCGGGATGAATATAGGGATTGTACTGACTTGGGGCCTGTGGTAAGCCCGCCAATAAAGCAACTTCTGCAGGGGTTAATTTGTCAAGATCCTTACCAAAATAAGTTTTGGCCGCGGCTTGGATACCGAAGGAAGATTCGCCCAGGAAGATTCTGTTTAAGTAAAAGGTTAGAATTTCTTCTTTGGTATATTCTCGCTCCAGTTGGATAGCTAGAATGGCCTCCTGAATTTTACGCGTAAATCGTTTCTCCGTAGGGTTTGCTATAAAGGCGTTTCTAGCAAGCTGAATTGTGATAGTGCTGGCACCTTCTTTAGTACTCCTGGTTCGAATATCATTCAATGCTGAGCCAACAATACGAATAGGATCCACACCGAAATGTTGCTCAAAGCGCCGGTCTTCAACCGCTATGAATGTCTTTTTAACAAGGTCGGGAATTTGTGCATACTCAACAGTTTGGCGATTTTCATAGCCGTGTAATACTGCAAATTCAACACCATCCTTATCATAGACATGCGAGGATTGCTTGGTGTCATTTAGTAACGAGGGATTCCATTTTGGGGTTCCGGCCGCTGCAACTACCACGAAAATTGCTAAGCCTGCTATAATAAGTGAAATAAAGGACGTGATTGACAAAAAAATAATTCTGCGTTTTGAATAGCGCTTCTTACGCTGAGGCCTCCTTGGATTATTAGCTGATGGCATTAAGTCAACCTCCCAAAAATTAAAAAATGAGGAGTGGACACTATTAAATTTCCTTGAATTATATCATACTTTTACAGTTGCAAGGAAACTCAAATAATTAATAGGAGAATAATGGAATATATGTAATCCTAATTCCTAGATTTCCTAGCGTAAATAAGGACACCGACGCGGCAAAATAAGCTTACCAAAACTTCGGTGATACTGTAGTGAAGCTGCCAAAAAACTTAAGCCTTGGAAACCTAAATAAGGTTCTTTAGAGTTGTTAGTTGCGGGGAAGGTGAAGAAATTGTATAATATATCAAATTAGTCTATGTATACATTATTAATGGTATGATTGAGAACAAACTTGGTGGAAGGTAACAGAGAGTCGGTGTTAGGTGCAAACCGACCTGGAAACTAAGAGATACGCCTCAGGACTAGAGCTTAAAAAACTCTCGGGTTCAGCCCGTTAGCGCTGATAGAGCTGGATTCCGCGCAGAGCGGATTCAATGTGGGTGGTACCGCGGAAGTGTTTTCGTCCCTCAACCTTGTGTTGAGGGATTTCCTTATTTCTAAGCCTAATTATCTTTGGACTTAGTAATAAGGATATAAGATACTAATCGTGCCATATTAACTACTATAGAAGGGAGACTAAGTATGGACATTTTTCAAGAATTAAAGGATCGAGGATTAATCTATCAACACACAGACGAGAATGCATTGCGTAACCGATTATCAAGTGGGCCGATGGCGTTGTATTGTGGATTCGATCCCACTGCGGATAGTTTGCATATTGGGCACTTGCTTCCACTTTTGGTCTTAAGAAGATTTCAACTTGCCGGGCATAAGTCAATTGCCTTAGTAGGAGGAGGAACAGGGCTGATTGGCGATCCAAGCGGCAAAGCCTCCGAACGAACATTGAACCCCAAAGAGATTGTTGAGCAATGGGCACAAAAGATTAAGAATCAATTTGGCCGGTTCTTAGATTTTGAAACCGGGGACAATCCTGCGATATTGGCCAACAATTATGATTGGCTGGGCTCACTTCAAGTGATTGAATTTCTCAGAGATATCGGCAAATACTTCCCTCTGGGGGCTATGCTGGCCAAAGATTCAGTTGAATCCCGTCTGAGCAAAGGGATATCCTTCACGGAGTTTAGCTATATGATTCTGCAATCCTATGATTACTTAAAGCTTAACGAAATGTACGGATGTGAGATGCAGATCGGCGGAAGTGACCAATGGGGTAACATTACCGCCGGAATCGAATTAATTCGTCGGACTGCTGTTCAAGAAAAGGAAATGCACGGACTGACTCTGCCTCTTGTCACCAAGAGTGACGGAACCAAATTCGGGAAGACCGAGGGAGGAGCAGTTTGGCTAGATCCAGAAAAAATGTCTCCCTACAAATTCTATCAGTTCTGGTTGAATACAGATGATAAAGATGTGGTTAAGTTCTTGAACTATTTCACCTTTATTTCTATAGAAGAGATCAATGAACTTGCCCAAGGTGTGGAAAAGGAACCTGAAAAGAGAAATGCTCAACGGGCTTTGGCAAAGGATGTAACAAAGTTAGTTCACGGACAGGAGGCCCTCGAGCGAGCTGAAAAGATCACGGCTGCGCTTTTTGGAGGAGGGTTAGGAAATCTGACTGCCCTAGAAATTGAGGAAGGCTTTAGTGATGTGCCCTCCGCAACGATCCAATCCCCAGAGACCAGTTTAGTTGATGCATTAGTCCAAGTAGGAGCGGTTTCTTCAAAACGCCAGGCTCGAGAGTCTATTGAGAGTGGGGCTATCTATATTAACGATATTCGCCATAGCATTGTTGATTCAGCAGTTTCACAGCTAGAGAGATTAGATCAGAAGTATCTGGTTATTCGTCGAGGTAAGAAAAACTACTATCTCATTAAGTTTGAAGAATAAATAATGTAACCGTATTATAAAAGTACCGAACTGCTGATAATACTATGCGGTTCGGTACTTAAACCATTAATTTATCACCTCATGGTCAAATAGGGTTATGTCACCTTTGACAACTGCAATTGAGGATTATTATAATCCTTGAAAATTTACTCGAAAAACGGTTGACAATGTAATAATTAGATGGTAGTATATCGAAGTGCCGCAAAAATAACTGCTAATTTAAAGACGATATTACAGTTAATTCCACGGTCGATGAAATTAAGGTGTTGACAACATAAGTTGGAAATGCTAAGATAACATTCCGGCCCAAACGGGTCAAAACAAAACCATGGTCTTTGAAAACTAAACAACAAGGACAGCCAATGAGAGAAACTCGCAAGAGTTTCAAAATAAATCATGAGTCAATCATCTTCTTCTAATGAGAAGT
>NZ_FNCP01000005.1 GCF_900100785.1 Desulfosporosinus hippei DSM 8344
CCGCCAGCGTTCGTCCTGAGCCAGGATCAAACTCTCCAAAAAAAGTTATTTCAAACTTCTCATTAGAAGAAGATGATTGACTCATGATTTATTTTGAAACTCTTGCGAGTTTCTCTCATTGGCTGTCCTTGTTGTTTAGTTTTCAAAGATCAGGATTTTTGTTTTGACCCGTTTAGGCCGGAATCATATCTTAGCATTTTCAACTTGCGTTGTCAATACTTTTTTCAGTCGAGTAACACTGAGTATAAACTCTATGTACCTTTCGTTTCTATGATTCTCTTTGCCGGTTTATGACGGAATTTTACGTTAGCATTTTCAACTCTCGTTGTCAATAACTAATTTCGAACTTGTTGTTTAAGTGTTCGGCCTGATTCTTGGCCGGAAACACATAATAGCATCTTCAACTTATGTTGTCAACACCTTATTTGAGAACCCGAACTGAAGATTGACACCTATATCGGCAGACGATATAATTCAATATAATATCGGCAGCCGATATAACAAAGTTATTAAGTTTAGTTTAGGAGATCAAACAATATGCCTGAAAGTACAGAACGCGGTGCTCTTACGGAAGCCGTTTACTATATCCTCTTAGCACTACATTCTCCCATGCATGGTTATGGGATTATGCAGTACGTCAAAGAACTTAGCAACGATCGCGTAAATCTTGGACCGGGAACTCTCTATGGAGCTATCAATACACTAATCGAAAAGGGGTGGATTAAAGCCTTGTCTACTCCTGAAAATAGCAGAAAAAAGGAATACGAAATTACTCTAAAGGGCCGAAAAACACTGCTCTTGGAAATAGAACGTTTAGAGGAACTACTAGCCCATGGTAATAAAATTGCTAGGAGGGATGCCTGATGAAATATCGGACTTTTAAATTCTTTGTAGACTTTGAAAAAGAAGAGAAATGGTTAAATCAAATGGCTGCCAAAGGTTACAACTTTATAGATTTCAGTCTTCCTGGCCGTTATTTATTCGAAACAGGTAACCCTGGGGAATACATCTATCGAATAGAATTACTGAAGCATCTGCCAAACTCCCCAGAGAGTAAAGACTATATCGAATTTCTGGAAGATACCGGAGGCGAGCTGGTATCAAGCCATTTTCGCTGGGCTTGGTTTCGCAGAAAATCCGCAGATGGTCCCTTTCACTTATTCACAGATTATTCCTCCCAAATTAAACATTATCAAAGAATTATTTGGTTTATTGGTATTGTTGGTATTATTAATCTTGTTATTGGATTTTACAATCTGTGCTATGGCCTTCTTCTAACAGGCCCAGATTACGGTTTCTTCTTCAATGCCTATTTAGCGCCTATTAGCTTCTTAATAGCTTTCTTCTGTCTTAAAGTCACAACTTCCTATTATCTCAACCTAAAAAAGTTACAGAGGGAAAGCCAAATTCACGAATAACTATGTCAAGAGATGGAATATTGAGCTTCTTTATCTTTAATCCGCCGATAAAGTTCTTCATTGACAGGTGTAGAGACACCATATTTTTTCCCAATTCTATTACTGCCCCGGAGAATAAATCCACCTCACTGAAACGTTTCGCCTCCATATCTTGACGCATTGAGGGTTTGCCTTCTGGGCACAGTGGATCTAAAACATTCAGCCAATATTTTAAGTCCAGCTCCGTCAGATTAGTACCCTCCTTTTCTGACAGAACCATGACCTCCCTCATTGCTGCAATCATTGTATCTCTAGCCGCACCCTCTTTTTGAATTTCCCCATAATTGCTCTCATAGACGGCAACTGTTTGGTTCACACCTACATTGAGCATGAATTTACCCCAGATTCGCTTATTCATGTCCGTAACTGCTTCAAAAGGGACAGCCACGCTTTCAAAAAAGCGCGCGACTTCCCGAACCCGCTCTGAGATAACCCCTGATTCTCCCTCACCAAAGACCAGCATCCCCATATGATCATAAGTTGCTCGATTCCCAACTTTAGCAGCATCCATCCCTTGTGCTACACAATAGAGGATTTTGTCCATTCCATAAGTCTGTCCAATAATCCTTTCACTTGTGATTCCATTCAGTGCGGATAAAATGATGGTATGTTCCCCTACCTGATTCTTGACTGCTTTAATAGCATCATTAAGTCCACTGTATTTAACTGCAAAAATAATAAGATCCGCTGGTTCTTCTACGTCCTCGGGTGCTAGATAATTGAACTCGCAGCGCTCACCATTGCAAAAAACAGAATCACTTTGATACCGTCGGGTTCTTTCTTGGTCAGCAATAATTCTCAAAGCTCCTTTGGGCATTCTTTTGGTCAAATGATGTCCATATAAAATCCCTAATGCCCCTAAGCCAATAATACATACTTTCTTTATCGCCATAATACCTTTACCTTTCTATCATTTTTAATGACCTCAATAATATTAGCGTGCCAAATCCATTCGAATTGCCGTCTTCTTTCATGCCGATAATTATTTTTAAAATCGATATATTTGCTGTAATATTTACATGATAACTATACCTTTTTCATATAGCATTGACAACGATTAGGGCTTGTTTAGAAGATTCTAAGACCTATCCTTAATAGTGTCGTTGATATTTAAAACACCCTTGGTAAGTCAGAAACTTACCAAGGGTGTCTATTTAAGAAAAACTCTCTAAAGTGATATAGATATAGTAGGGAATCAGATATTTACAATCTTTGTCGAGATATTCCCGCTGAATGTCTTATCGTGCTCCACAAACAAAATAGTCGGTTGGTATTCAAGCAACAGTTCTTCGATCTGTATACGAGAAATTACATCTATAAAGTTGAGGGGTTCATCCCATATATATAGATGGGCTTGTTCACAGAGGCTTTTGGCAATCAACACTTTTTTCTTTTGACCGCCGCTAAACGTTGACATATCCTTTTCAAATTGAATTCTGGAAAAGGCCAGCTTTCTTAAAATGGACTTAAAAAGGCTTTCATCAATGGCGTTGTCTTTGGCATAGTCTGTCAAATTACCCTGTAGCTGCGAAGTATCCTGTGAAACAAAGGATATTTTAAGCTGACTCCCTTTCCTAAAGGTGCCAGTATAGTTTATAGCCTCGCCACAAATAAGTTTAAGAATACTTGATTTTCCTGAGCCATTTTTACCGATCAGGGCTATTCGGTCACCTTGCTCGATCGTGAAGCTTATATCGTTACAAATCATTGTTTTGCCATAAGAAACTGAAACTGCTTCAAGTTCGACAAGTTGATTCTTATGATAAGCAAGTTGAGAAATCTTCAGGCTGTCGGCTTCTTCAATATTTTTAAGGAGTTTAGACTTTTCAGCAATGGCTGACTGCTGTCTGCTTTCGATTGACTTGGAGCGTTTCATCATCTTAGCAGCCTTATGACCAACGTAACCCTTATCCAGCTTTGACCCGGAATTTGTTGTACCATTTTTAGTCTTTTCCACTTCCTGTGACCAGTTGTTCGTTCGTTTGGCCGAATTCGATAAGCGATTAATATCTTTTTTAAGCTTTTCATTTTCGGCAAGTTCAAAACTATCCTGCCTCTTTTTATTGTTCCACCAACTTGAAAAGTTACCTTTTTGAATTTCGATATCAGCCTTATTAATGGAAAGAATATGGTCAACACAGTTATCCAGGAATGCTCTGTCGTGGGATACCAGTATGAAGCCACTTTTTGTCTTGAGATACTCACTGACAAGTTTTCGGGCCGTCATATCCAGGTGATTAGTGGGCTCATCAATCAATAGAAAACTATTCTCCTTGAGAAATAAAGCAGCAAGTAACACTTTCGTTTGTTCACCCAAGGATAAGGAAGCAAAAGGACGATATAAAACCTCCTCGGAAACTTCCAGCAACGAAAATTCCCGCATTAATTTCCAGTGCAGGTAGTCTGGAAAAATGTCGTTGATTACATCAAGGGTATTTATTTCCTTGTTTTTAACCTTAAAAGGAAAATATTCAAAGCTGACACTGGCCGAAATCTTACCGCTATATTCATAGTTACCCAGCAATAACTTAAGAAATGTCGTCTTACCTCTACCATTTCTTCCGGTAAACCCTAATTTCCAATCTGTGTCTATTTGAAAGCTCACGTTTTCAAAAATGTTATCGTAGCTCCCGTCGTAAGCAAAGGTCAGATTTGTTACATTTATTAGTGACATAATTTTGTCCTCCTGTGCAAAAAAATAAGAACCGCAAGAAAGCACTTCTTACAGCTCTTAAATACACAGCTAAGCCAGACCCCTATCAGGGATATGGTAAAAATGTATCCTTTGAGTGAAAAGAGTTAGTAACTTTCTTGCCTAAGCACAACAAAACAAGCCGTTTCTGCGACTGTCCATATTATGCTTTGTAATTAGCAAGAAAAATTACGCATCTTTCCATCTCCAATCTCTAATTGATTTTTTCATTTTACTATACACCCTAAAAAAATACAACTGTAACATAGGGAGCATTAATCTCCATATATAGGAAACCACATTTTCAAAGTAATGCAGATTTTTGTAAGGAGCCATAGACCCTCTTTGTCAGGATGCCTGCAGCAATAGTTCCTACGAAGGCGGTTAGGCAGGAGGATAAAAGTGCGATCTTCCAGTCAAGATGAAAGACATAGATTAATCCAACCATAACGCAAAGGTTGCCGGAAACAGCAGTCCCGAGCATTGCCAATATGTGGTGGCCTAATTTATCCATGGATAATCTTCCGGAAATTAATGAGTAGACAACGGATCCGATAACATTGGCGAATAGGAAGAAAAAGCCCAGGGGCGAATAGCCTGTAGCCATGGCTACTACGGCTTCCACTACTCCGGCGATAATACCCGCCGGTTGTCTGTACATTAAGACAATCAGACCGGTAAAGAATGCCCAGCATGTGCCATTAAGTAGTAAGAGGGTTGGATCCAATATTGCGTCAATACGTCCTGTAACCTGCATCATGATCAACATGACGATTCCTATGATGACTGAGCCTACAAGTGCCTTTGTGTCAGTTCTGAATAATTTTTTATTCATCTTTTCTCCCCCTAAAATTATTCTAATTATATTAATGGCAATATCTTGCTTGTCAGGCTGATGATTATTACCATTAACATCCCAGAAATTAAAACAACATCGTACGTCCTAAGCTCCAGACTCGAGGTAAACGTGCGGGTTTTAGTTCGTCCGTAGCCTCTTAACTCCATGGCCAAGGCAGTTTCAGTGGCGCGTCGAACTGAGCGATATAAAAATGGCAGAAAGGTTGGAAAAATACCTTTGAGATTGTCCCAAGCACTTTCCATTCTGAGACCCCGAGCACGTTGGCTATCAATTATGGATATATATTCAGCTTTCATGAGTGGGAGGAAGCGGACACTTAGTCCTACCAACATAGCAAATCGGTAAGGAATCTTGAATTTTATCAGCATCAAGGTAAACTCTTGAGGTGAGGAAGATGTGAAAAAATGCATACTTGCCAAAACAATAATGCCAGCCTTGAGTATACCGGTGATCGCTAGTGGCAGGGCTTGACTGTATATTTTCAGAATTCCCCATTGGTAGATTAGAACGCCTTCCCGACAAAAAATCAGCTGTACGACCAGTATCTGAAGTCCCAAAAGCAATAAAATCACAATCATGGCTTTATACCGCTTTAAGGAACCCATCAAGATTAGCGAGGCCATAACCTCCACTAATAAAACAATACTTAACTGAACAGCAGTCCCACTAATCAGTGAGAAATTGATCATCAGAACATACCAGGCCAGCTTTGTCCGGGGATCAAGCTTGGAGAGACCCATCTTCAACCTCCCTGAAAGAAATAGGGTTATGAAAATTCAAACCAATGGCTTTAAGTGTATCAAGATGTTGATCGAGATCTCTTCTCGATATATCAAGTTGAATACGATGATTATGCAGGGCGACCAGCCTGTTGGAATAGTCTTTTGCCATGGTCAAGTCGTGAGATATAAGTAGGATTGTGTGGCCATTTTTTGATAAGTGAAGGAGTTTGTCCATGATCATATACCCTTGGTTTTCGTCAAGACCTGAAGTTGGTTCGTCGGCAATAATGAACTCCGGATCACTGACGAGGATGGAGGCCAAGGCTAAAAGCTGGCGCTGACCACGGCTTAAGCGATGAGGGTGTATTGTTTTATAATCCAGTAGTCCCACGAACTTGAGGGACTCCTCAATCTTTTGTACTATTACTTCATTTTGTTCCCCCCTTAACTTCAGAGAAAATCCGACTTCTTCTTCTACGGTGCTTGCAAAGATCTGATAGTCAGGGTTTTGAAACAGAAATCCTACCTGGGAACGGATCTCTGCCAGTTTCCCTTTATTCAGAGGCTGGTTAAACACTTTAATCTCGCCTTTTGAGGGCTTCAATAGACCGATAAGCAGCTTAGCTAAGGTCGATTTTCCGGAACCGTTTAAACCTATAACTGATAAAAAATCCCCCTTATAGATTTCCAAATTAATATCTTCACAACCTAGTAAATTGTTTTTGTACAGGTAGGTGACATTCGAAATTTTAGCAATAATTTCATTGGGCCTACTTTGATCCTTGTTGGAGGAGGAGAGGTGTTTTATCCTTCCTCTTCGATGCATCATTTGCTCCATGTAGTATGCTTTTGGTAAATACTCTTTAACAATTTCACCTGCTCGAATATAGAGGACTCTGTTGGCATAGTTGAGGACTTCTTCAATTCGATCCATAACTAAAACAATGGTTAAATTCTTAGTTTTATTCAATTGACCTAACCGCTCATAAAGCTCATTGCGGCCTTGTGGATCAAGTTCAGCCGTCGGCTGGTCTAGAATTAAAATAGGGGCATTGAGGGCTAAAACACCAGCCAGAACGACTCGTTGGGCTTGACCACCTGAAAGAGCTGCCGTTTGTCGGCTTTCATAGCCCTTTAAACCGACAAGTTGCAAGGCGGTTTTAACCCTCTGATCCATTTGCTCTAAGGGGATTTCCAGATTGCCGAGGCCAAATGCAATATCCTCGTAGACATCCAAACTAATAATTTGATTTTGGGGCTCCTGCATCATGTATCCCGCATAATTCGACATTCTATTAAGAGGCATATTCTTAATATCTTGCCCCATGATTGTGACTTTTCCCGTTAAGTCCGCGTCATGATAGTGAGGGATTGCGCCTGTTATGGTATGTAGTAAAATGGATTTTCCAGAAGCTACTCCTCCGGTAATGACGATGAAATCTCCCCTAACAATCTCAAAATCGATGTTTTTTAGTGCTGGTTTTTCTTCATGCGGAAAGACTAGTTTTTCAATTTTAATCTTAGCAATCGTTTCCATGACATCTCCTAAAGTTTGAATTAAAAAAAGCCCCAGCTTAATAAGCTAGAACTTTACCTTTGTCCTTTTGCAATATTTCATAGGCAGGTTTCCTGACTTATAGACTAGAATGTACGCCTTCCCAGTTACCCAGTGGCAAATGTACATTTTCAACATCTACTTACAGTGGTGGGTCCGTCCAGGATTATTAACCTGGTTCCCTATTATCCCTTGCGGGCACCTATTCAATAATGTATTCTATTAGACTTATGATAGAATAATTCGATTAGTTTGTCAATAAACGTTATAAAAATCACTCTGTATTTAACCCTTCTTTTTGCTTGATGGATACAGCATAACATCTGTAATTATGCACCATTAGATCTCTATAGGTTAAATAATCGGCCATACCGAACTAGGTGATAAATCATTCTCTTGATTCTTTTTTGTTATTTGGGTTAAGGATTTGGCCAAGCGCTGGACGCTTTCCAGTAAAACCGCTTCATTATGAGCGGTAAAACAAAGGCGAAGCTCCTTATCCTGGGTAGGCATTGTATAGAATGCTTCTCCTGGCACAAAAGAAATTCGGTTCTTGGCTGCTTCATGGAGGAGTCGCTGGGAAGTGCCCGCTTGTTTTAACTTACACCAAAAATAACACCCACCCTCGGGTACAGTGAATTCAAGATCGTTGGCACACAAACGCTGGAGGGCTTTAGCCATTGCATTTCGGCGTTTTTTATATTCCCTGCGCACAGTTTCCAGATGCGGAACCAACTTTCCTTCGTTTAAAAACATCGTCACCAACCATTGGGCAATGTTGTTGGAATGGAGGTCTATATACTGTTTTTCCAAGGCAAGGCGGTTAATCAAAACAGGCGGGCCTGCCAGATAGCCGGTGCGTAAGCCGGGGAAGAGAATTTTAGAGAACGTCCCTAAATAAACAACTCCTCCGTAAGTATCTATAGCTTTAAGAGACTGAGGGGGCTTTTGGTCATAATACAGATCACTATAGGGATCATCTTCCACGATAACAAGCCGATGACGTTTGGCTAAGTTTATCAGATCTTGGCGCTCATGCGCCGGCATAACCCTTCCGGTGGGATTTTGATAGGTCGGTATACTATAAAACAATTTTGGCCGATAGCGAATTATAAAGTCCTCCAACAGCTCTAATGATAATTTCCCCGAACAAGGTAGACTTAAAACTCTGGCCCCTGCGGCCTGAAACACCTGCATAGCCCCGATGAAGGTTGGACCTTCCATGACAACGTAGTCACCTGGTTCTAACAACACTTTGCTAAGTAAGTATAATCCCTGTTGTGACCCGGAGAGAGTTAGGATGTTCTCTGTGGAAGTCGAGATGCCCTTTTCACTCAACATTGCCGCAATTGCTTTTCTCAAGGGGGTATATCCTTCTGTAGGGATATGTCCAAAATCAGCAAGGTTAGCAGTTCCAATATTCCGGTTAAATAACTCGGTAAAGATGTCCAAAGGATAAAGAGCAGGATCAGCCATACCTGCCGCCAGAGATATAGTTCCTGTGGCAGGAGTAGAGACTAAATCTCTCAGAATTGATGCTAAGGGGTTTTGAGGATAGGCAGTAAACAGTTGGGGCCAGGGAACTTCAGATGAAGACTCAACATTAAGTGTTTGGGCTACATAAGTTCCACTGCCGACTTTTGTCCAGACCAATCCCATCTGCTCCAACTTCCGATAAGCATTTATTGCGGTTGTACGACTGACTGAAAAGAGGTCAGCCAATTCCCGCTCAGGGGGCAGCTTTGTTCCGGCAGGCAGGATTTCCTTGTGGATTTTGTCAGCAATCAGTAAGGCAATTTGCAGATAAAGAGGTTGTTTATCCGAGGGATCCAACTCTGCACTATTTAGGTATTTGGATATGTCCATTTATCACTCCACCTTATTATGTATCCAATTTTGATTATATCCTCATAATTGGATATTTACAATATTTTAGACAATCGTTAAGATTGAGTAAATGTTTAAGGTAGGTGGAGTGATCATGCAGCAAACAAGCCTCATCTCAGGCAAGAATTCATTTGCAGAAGAAGTGGGGGTCGCACTTCGAGAGTGTACACCTGTTGTGCTCGGGGTAGTTCCCTTTGGGATTACCTGCGGAATAATGGGCCTTACAGCCCAACTGTCAGGATTCGAAACTATTCTAATGTCGGTCTTAGTTTTCGCCGGTGCGTCACAATTTATTGGCATTACCATGTTAGGCGCAGGTATAACCGGTTGGGGAATTATAGTACTGACTACCTTACTGGTAAACTTACGCCACTTAATAATGGGATCGTCCTTGGCACCCTATATGATTAAACTGCCCCTTCCCCTTCAAGCATTTATGGCCTTTTTTTTGACCGATGAAGCCTATGCCCTGACCATTAGCAGAATTCCCAAAACCGGATACAGCGTGCTCTATCAAGTAACCGTAAGCACAACTCTTTATCTGGTTTGGGTTCTAGCTACTGTAACCGGGGTATTCTTAGGCAGCTACATATCCGACCCCTTAACTTGGGGGCTGGATTTCGCCATGCCGGCAACCTTTCTGGTATTACTGATCCCGATGTTGGCAAGCCGTATCAGTCTTATTGTATTCGGAATTGCTGCAGTAGTCTCGGTATTCGGGGCCCTGTATCTACCCGGCAAGTGGTACATTATCGTCGCCTGCCTTACAGCCAGTCTAATCGGCGGTTTATTGGAAGGAGATAGCAATCATGCGAAGTGAAGTTCTGGTCATTATTATTGGGATGACTTTAGTTACTTACTTTACCAGATTTGGAGCTCTAGCTTTATTCCGCTTTACTGGGATACCGACCTGGTTAAATAGATGGTTAAAGTATGTCCCAGTTGCTATCTTGACGGCCTTAATCATACCGTCATTACTTTTACCTCAGGGATATTTGGATATCAGCTTAAACAACCACTACCTAATTGCCGGCATAACTGCTGCTTTTGTAGCCTATAAGAGCCGTAATATCATTGCAACCTTGGGACTTGGAATGTCTGTAATGCTTATCTTGAAATTATTGTAGATACTTGAAATCAATCCAATAAAAAACACCCTGATATTGCTTCTGCAAATTCTTAAGGGTATTATAAAAAACCAATTCCTGGCATTGCCAATTATCAGAACTTGCCTAGTAAAAGGTTAAGGGCCCGTTCATTCTCATGAACAGGCTCTTTTTGTGTTTATTATTTTTTTGAGTTGTCACTTTAGCTTAAGTTCAGGGATTTGGGTGAGGGCATTCTCTGACCAAAAGAACACAGATAAAATTCGTGTACACTGCTACTTATAATTCTTAACTAGAGCCAGCAAATACTTCGACTTCATTTGTTCACTAGCCATAATCTGCTTGGTAGGAGGCATTTTTAAGATAGCTCCCAGGATTGCGGCCATAGCTCTGTGACTGTAATGAGCCTGGTTATCGAAAATCAGGTTTTGAAGTTTCCCTTGTTCAATACTCATCAACACAATTCGGTGAACGGAATTTATAGGAGTAATAACTCGTTTGTTCCGATGCTTAAGGGTAATTGACCCACGATTACAGGCTCTGACACAAACACCGCAGCCCAGGCATACTTCTTCGTCTATAACTGCTCTCTTTATAACTTTATGGTTCCCCGTCTCCTGAGTAACCAGCTTTATGGCTCCAACTGGGCAAGCCAAGACACACTTGCCACAGCCATTGCATTTGTCGTTGCTAATTTCAGGCAAGAAATTAGTAGTATTGATTGAATTTAAAGTTCCAAATCTCTTAATAGCCAGAAGGGCTTCGCAGCAACATCCACAACAATTACAAATAAAGGGTAAACCCTCTTGTTCATTTTCTCCAATTTGAACCAGATTGTGATCGTAAGCCTTTTCAAGCAAGCTCATACATTCGGAAACACTGACCTCCCGGGCATGACCATACTTAATAAGGCTTGAAGCCGTAGTTCCAAAGGTCATGCAGATATCCATAGGAGCATTACAAGCTTTGCCGAGATGCCTCATTTTATGCCTGCAATAACACATGCCGATTCCTATACTAGAGGCTTGTTTTATAACATTGCTGGTTCTTTCGTAATCTAGGATATGTAAATTGTTTACTGTGCTTAAAGCCTGTTCATTAACGAAGATTCTTCCCAGCTTTGTTTCAGTGACAAATAAATCCCGGACGAAATCCTCTTCAACATTTAAGTATTGGTAAAAAAGCTCGGAAAGCAGCTTCTGGTCCAGGTCTGCTCTGATGCGCATCAAGGAAAACTCAAAGAAGCCTGCCATTGGTGGCGGCAAAACGAAAGTTCTGTCCCCATCTGTGCCTTCAATATCTATCAATAAGGCGCGGGAAGCCAGTTCGGTAAGTATCTTTTCAGTGTCTTCTCTACTCATTCTTAAAGCTGCGCTGGCAGTTTGAATTGAGAAAGGTTTTATGGGTAAAGCCGACATAACCCTGGCTTCTTTTTCATTCATTAAGACACTAAGGATCTTAAATAAATAATCGGAAGGCGGAGCTCCTTGAGGAAATTGATTAAGTCGTTCACTCAATTGCTGGAATCCTGATTTAATACTTCTATGTGCCATAGCTCTCCTTATTTTAAAGGTTTGTTTTAAGATAATTATTTATTAATACTATAATTATTCCATGTTTCTATATCTATTTTTGACTAAGATTTGTCTGGTTAGACTATATTCAAATTCTATTTCTCATATTATATTTGCCATATTCTAGACTAATGCTGACGATAGTCCGCTTGTGAATATTAATTTTTGAAAGGCTCTGAATCTTATGCTATCATGAAACTGCGGTCAGGTGGTCTGACCATTAGTCATACTTTAAATAAATGATATTGCATTTATAGGAGGTTGAGTCATGCAAATCCTAGTATGTATTAAACAAGTTCCGGGAACCTCAAAGATAGACGTGGATCCAGTTACAGGTGTCTTAAAACGAGACGGAGTGGATTCCAAGATGAATCCCTACGATTTATTTGCAATAGAAACAGCCCTGAGGCTCAAAGAACAAAAAGGTGGAACCATTAAGGTCATAAGTATGGGACCACCTCAAGCTAAGGAAGTCATTAAAGAAGCCTTCATGATGGGTGTCGACGAAGGTGTATTGGTTTCGGATCGTAAGTTTGCCGGGGCAGATGTACTGGCAACCTCTTACGCTATTTCTCAAGGGGTTCGCCAACTGGGCAACCTGGACCTAATCCTTTGCGGTAAGCAAACAACCGATGGAGATACTGCCCAAGTAGGGCCCGAAATGGCTGAATACCTAGGTATTCCTCATATTGCCAATGTCTTAAGGATCATTGAAGTTAAAGAGTCCTCCATCCTTGTGGAAATGGATATGGCCAACACTATAGAAATGGCCGAAATTAAATTCCCTTGTCTCTTAACTGTGGAAAAAGACATTTTTCAACCCCGACTTCCTTCCTACAAGAAAAAGCTTAGTACGAAGGATCGTGAAATCAAGACGATTACCTTCAACGATCTTGAAGATAAAAATGAAAAAAGATATGGACTTAGTGGTTCGCCAACTCAAGTTGAACGAATCTTTCCCCCTTCTGTTAATACGGATCGAGAAACTTGGACAGGTACCGGAGCAGAGCTTAGTTCTCAAATAGCCGATAAACTCAAACAATTAAAGTTCATTTAAGGGGGAGAATTCATGAGTAAGTTAATTTGTCACCAAGAAAAATTAAACGAATCCATTATTCAAGCCTTAGTGGAGGTTTGTCCATTTAATGCTCTTGAAGCAAAGAATGGAACCCTGGAAATCACAGCAGCCTGTAAAATGTGCAAAATCTGTGTTAAAAAGGGTCCCCTAGGGGTCATGGAATTTGTCGAAGAAGTGGCCACCACCGTTGATAAAAGTTTATGGAAAGGTATTGGAGTCTACGTTGACCATGTTGAAGGGGAAATACATCCTGTAACCTTTGAGCTGATCGGTAAAGCCAAGGAACTTGCGGCAGTGGTCAATTTCCCGGTATATTGTGTATTTATTGGCAATGACATTAAAGATAAAGCTCAAGAGTTGCTTCATTATGGCGTTGACGAGGTCTTTGTCTACGATTATGAAGAATTAAATCATTTTCGTATCGAGCCCTATACCGCTGCCTTTGAAGATTTTATTCAGAAAATGAAACCCTCTTCCTTACTCGTCGGAGCTACAACCATTGGCCGCTCTTTAGCGCCCAGGGTAGCGGCAAGATTCCAAACTGGCTTAACTGCTGATTGCACAACCCTCGAAATGAAGGAGAATACTGACCTGGTTCAAATCAGACCTGCTTTTGGCGGCAACATTATGGCTCAAATTATTTGTCCTAATACCAGGCCTCAAATGGCAACCGTAAGATATAAGGTTATGGATGCTCCTGAAAAACAGTGTGAGCCAAAGGGTAAGATAACACTCTGTGAATTAGATCCAGCCAAACTTGTATCTGCTATTAAAGTTTTAAAAGTAACCCGCAAAGAGATCGAAGCAAATATCTCTGATGCAGAAGTAATTATTGCTGTAGGCAGAGCTTTAAAGTCCGAGAAAGACATGGCTATGATCCAGGAATTAGCGCAATTGTTAGGCGCTCAAATAGCAGGTACTCGACCCTTAGTGGAAGCCGGTTGGATTAATGCAAAGCAGCAAATAGGTTTATCCGGCAGAACCGTTAAGCCTAAACTGATCATAACGCTGGGAATTTCGGGCGCTGTTCAATTCGCTGCGGGAATGAACAGCTCAGAACAAATCTTTGCGATTAATAAAGACCCTCATGCATCAATTTTTAATATCGCTCATTATGGAATTATTGGAGACATTTATGAAGTCGTTCCTCAACTAATCGAAGATATCAAAAGCTCTAAGCCTCTGGCTTGCGCCCGTTAATTTATGGGAGTGGAGTCGTGAATCAGATAGAAAATCGTGGAGGGGATTGCATGAATAACTATAAAACGCTGGATGCTAAAGATAGAGAGTTTTTAGTTTCGCTTTTAGGTGAAGAGCGAGTTTATACCGGAGAAGCTATTAGCGATGATTTTAGCCATGATGAATTAGGCGGAATAAGTAGATTACCCGACGTTTTAGTGGATGTTCTGTCCACCGATGAAGTTTCAAAAATTATGAGCTATGCCAATGAAAATAATATTCCAGTGGTAGCCAGAGGATCAGGAACCGGACTTGTTGGAGCATCAGTTCCAATCTTTGGCGGGATCATGCTGAATATGTGCGGCATGAATAAGATCCTGGAACTCGATGAAGAGAACCTAACCCTCACCCTAGAACCGGGAGTGCTATTAATGGAAATCAGTAAATATGTAGAGGAACATGATTTGTTCTATCCCCCAGACCCTGGTGAAAAATCCGCCACCATCGCCGGTAATATTAATACCAATGCCGGTGGCATGAGAGCAGTAAAGTATGGAGTAACCAGAGATTATATCCGCGGGCTTGAAGTAGTGCTTCCCACTGGCAAAGTCATTAATGTCGGAGGAAAGGTCGTTAAGAACTCTTCCGGTTACAGTGTGAAAGATTTAATCTGTGGTTCTGAAGGAACTCTGGGTATTGTCACTAAAGTGATCTTAAAACTTATTCCTCTACCGAAGAAAGCTATTTCCCTCCTAATCCCCTTTCCCGATCTGGACAGCGCCATTAGTACGGTTCCTAAAATTATCAAATCAAAATCCATTCCTACAGCCATTGAATTTATGCAGAGAGAAGTCATTCTTGCTGCTGAAGAATTTCTCGGCAAAAAATTCCCCGACAACTCCTCCGACGCCTATCTCTTGTTGACCTTCGATGGCAATAGCACAGAAGAACTGGAAAAAGATTATGAGAAGGTGGCGAATATCTGCCTTGTAGAAGGGGCTTTGGATGCCTTCATCATCGACACCGATGAACGCAAAGAAGCTGTTTGGTCTGCCCGTGGCGCTTTCTTAGAGGCAGTAAAAGCCTCTACCACGGACATGGACGAATGTGATGTGGTTGTGCCCCGCAACCGGGTCGCTGAATTCATAAAGTACACCGATCTTCTTCAGGAACAGTTTAATGTTAGAATCCGAAGTTTCGGCCATGCCGGTGACGGCAATCTCCACGTCTATGTGTTAAAGGATGAGTTATCGGACGAGGCCTGGAAAATTAAACTGGCTGAAGTTTTTGAAGCAATGTATCGAAAGTCTCGTGATCTCCATGGACTGGTATCAGGAGAACATGGTATCGGCTATGCCAAAAAAGGCTATATGTTTGATCAATATGAACCAGACTATGTCGAACTTATGAGAAACATTAAGTTGGCCTTTGACCCTAAAAACATTCTCAATCCAGGTAAAGTCTGCGAGTAAAAGCAACGTTCAGCAAAATAAGAACCACCCACTAAAAAAGCCTAAAGTTTGCCGGAAATTCTCCGCAAGCTTTAGGCTTTTTATCTTCTTTCCTATCCAATATCAAGACAATGATATTAAAGACTATAACGAACTGTCTGCACATTAAGTTAGCTTTTCACCTTAAACCGGCCAAACTTAATTTTTATCCCTTGATTGCAAAATTTCTCTTCATATTCTGTCATAATATTTCCTTGAAAATCACTCTGATGTAAATCATCCGTGATATATAGTCCAGTGAAGCCTTCCCCTTTTAAATACTCTAAGCTATCTATAAAGAGTTTTTCATCATCCGTCTTAAACCAAATTTCTGATTCTTTTTTTAAAATGGTTTGATACTGTCTAAGCAGATTAGTATGAGTTAACCTTCTCTTGTGATGCCTTCTGTTAGGCCAGGGATTGCAGAAGTTAATGTAAAGTTTCTCAATTTCTCCCTGAGCAAAAATCCCCTCGATATTCTCAACATTTATTGGAATCAGTTTAAGATTCTTGAGCTGATTTTCATTAGCTTTTCTCAAGACATGAACCAACAGTTCGTAGTAGACATCAATAGCAATATAGTTAGTAGTTGGATTCGCACTTGCCAGTTCGTTAATAAACCGACCGCGACCACATCCCAATTCCAAATGGATTGGGTAATCATTACCAAATAAGCCCTTCCACTTTCCTTTATACTCCCAAGGGCTAAAAATGACATTCTGATCGTTTTCCAATTCAGGCTTAGCCCAGGCTCTTTTTCTAAGTCGCATCTAAACTTTTCTCCTCTAAATACCAATGATGTCTAATGATTATAGATGTTTCTTTATTCTTGATTCTTGATTCTTGATTCTTTATTCTTGATACTATAACGCTCTGTTAACACGGCAATCTAGAGCCCCTTTAGCCAGTGAATTAAGACAGTTGTTACACCCGATACAGCGCACAACATTTCTGTTGTCAGCAAACCAACTCCTCCTGAAGCACGCTGACGATAATACTCCACCATACGGTCGCTGACCTTACCTTCCTGGTCAGCAAACCCGGTAGTAATTGGGGGATAGACAATCCTGTTACGCAGTGGCACACCTGCGAAAGAAGTTGAAGAATATAGTAAATTGGTCATCGGAAAAAACCCTCCCTTTCTGAATAACAATAAGGAATTATTATAGTTGTGTCCCCCCTAAATATTTAACAGTTTTCGTATTCCTTATTATAAAAGGAACAAGGCTATAACTACTTGACACCAAAATTATGACCTAAGAACGTCTCTTTCTTATGATTAGTTTTGCTACCTCAACTTTGCTTCATCATCTCTTCTTTAAGGAAGGTGTACTCACATATGGCTAAAACATCAGTTTTTTTGCAAAAGTTCCCACATACTATTTTAGCTGTCCTTGGCGGATGTTTTGGCATCTTTATTTGTTTAAGTGATCTATTTCTACCAACTTCATTACGTTTGAATTTGTTTGTATTGCTCACTGTCATCCTTATTATAACAGGACTGTTCCTAGGTTTAATACTTAAAAAGCTATTTTTTAATGCCTACCGAGACACTCTTACCGGATTAGGAAACAGGGGTATGTTTTATCATAGCCTTAAAAATGAAGTGAATCGGATAAAAGGTAAAGACTTATGCCTGGCGATGCTGGATCTGGATAATTTCAAGCAAATAAACGATACCTATGGTCACATTGCCGGAGATATTGTACTTAAGAAACTGGCTAAATTATTAGAACAAAATATCCGCAAATCAGATACCGTCGTTAGATGGGGTGGTGAGGAGTTTGCAATCATAATGCCGGCTACTAATATGAAAGGGGCTTACGCATTATTGGAGAGAATAAGGACAATTATTGAAGCACATAACTTTGGCTCTGAGATAAACTCCAGACAAATTACCTTTAGCTCCGGTGTAGTCTCCTACTTAAATGTATCCAATGTATTGCTAACGAAGACTAATGAGCTAAATCCCTTAGACCTCTTCGTTAACTTGGCTGACAAGGCTTTATACAAAGCTAAAGACTCGAAAAATACTGTTGTTACATGGAATGAAGAGCTTTGTGCCTAAAAAGTTCTTCATGTTTATAGAGTGGCTTTTAATCAAATTTTAATTTTAAGCAAATTTCCCTTGAAGTTTTATAGGTTAGAATTTAGACATACTCAATGAAGCGTAACGATAAGCCTACAGGCTTTTCGCAAAGCCGTATTCTAATCTAAAAACAAGGGGGACTTTATCATGACAACCTTAGAACAAGTGGAAAAACTATGTGCAATGGCTAAAATCAGCTACGAAGAGGCTAAAGCAGCCTTAGATGCAACAAACGGCGATTTACTGGAAGCTATTATCTATCTGGAGAAACAAGGAAAGATAACAGCGCCAACAGGAGAAGGTTTTTACAGTAGTGAAAAGAAACAATATCATGATTATGATGCCCATCATGCTCATAATGCTCATCATCACTGTCACGATGGAAAACACTTTGCTTCCGGGCTAAAGAAAATCGGCAGCTTTTGCATGAAAATGATCCGTAAGGGTAATACAAATTCTTTTGAAGTACTTAAGGGAGAGGAAATCAAAGCCTCTTTTCCGGTGATTGTACTTGCACTGCTTCTGGTCTTTGCCTTCTGGGTCACTATTCCACTGATCGTAATCGGATTATTCTTTGGTCTGCGTTATCGGTTTAACGGGCCTGATCTTAAGCATAACCCGGTCAATGACGCAATGAACAGTGCAGCTGATGCAGCAGAAACCCTTAAGAAGTCTATCGAAATTTAAGAAATCCCCAGTCATGAACTCAAAGGATGCTGGCGCTAAAAGTCGTCTGCATCCTTTTCTTTTATGGATATTACTGCAAATGCGACGGTTGCCAATCAAAGTCTGCTCCTTGGTACTTGCATAAACCGTAAATTATAACTTACAATGTCCTTTATAGGAGTTGATATAGTTGATCAAGTTTTACAACCGGAAAAATAAATCCTACGAAATCGAGCAGGTGGCAGGAGAAAAGGTTTTAAACTGGACCTACTCTTCCCCACTGGGTATGAATCTCTTAGAAGCTGTCATCAAGAAAAAAATGTGTTCAAGCCTCTATGGTTGGTATCTGGACAGAAGAATAAGCAAGAATAAAATAAATCCTTTTATTGAAAAGTTTAATATAGATATGTCTATTGCCGAAAAAAACTCTCAGGATTATTTGTCCTTTAACGATTTTTTCTATCGGAAATTGAAGCCTACCGCACGTGTAGTAGATTCTGATCGGAATTCACTGGTTTCTTTTGGAGATGGGAAGCTTTTTGCCTATGAGAATATAGATTTAGAAAGACTTGTTCAGGTCAAAGGTCTCACCTACAGCCTTAAGGAGCTCATTAAAAACCCTCAAGTTGCTGAAAAATATCAGAAGGGCACCTGCTTGATTTTAAGGCTCTGCCCGACAGATTATCACCGTTATCATTTTATCGACAGTGGAACCTGTGAGGATACAGAGAAAATAAAAGGAGCTTACTACTCAGTAAATCCGGTTGCTCTTCGAAAGGTTAAAAAACTGTTTTGTGAAAACAAAAGGGAATGGAGTACTTTCCATTCGGATCACTTTGGCGATGTCTTATATGTTGAGGTAGGGGCGACCTGTGTCGGATCAATTATTCAAACTTATACCCCTCAGAAGCCCCTAAAGCGCGGAGATGAAAAGGGCTATTTCAAATTTGGCGGATCGACTGTGATTCTATTCTTCCAGTCCAATAAAGTAAAAATTGACGAGGACATAGTTGAACAAACAAAGCTCGGGTATGAAAGTTATGTGTTGCTTGGTGAAAGAGTCGGCACGAAGATTTAGTTGACTAAATCCTCAAGAAGTCCACAAGTCTACCTATATGTTTTCCAAAGGGCAGTCATAAATAGAATGATATTCTATTTTGAGACTGCCCTTTATCTTATTCTAAATTGCCAATACATAGGCATAGGCTTTGTCTTTGTTAAAGCTTCAGCTTAGTCCTTATCCTAATACTGAGAATTCTGATTGAAAAGAATGGCAAAAAGCCTTGACAATAATTTGAAGATGTATTATTGTATTAAGAGGTTAATACAATAATACAGAGGTGATATTAATGCCCTGGGAATTAAAAAATGACAGACCTATTTACACCCAGCTAATTGAACAAATTGAGCTAATGATATTTTCCGGTGTATACCCCCCGGGGTCTAAACTCCCTTCAGTACGGGATATGGCTCAAGAAGCCGCGGTAAATCCCAATACCATGCAAAGGGCTTTAGCGAAAATGGAGGACGATGGCCTCATCATTACTCACCGCACAAGCGGTCGATCGATTACGGAGGATGCACGGATGATTGAAAAGGCGAAAACTAAATTGGCTCAAGAGCAAATCTCGGACTTCTTAGAAAAAATGCAGTTGATGGGTTTCGAACAAAAGGAGATCTTAACTATTATCGATAACATGGTAAAGGAGATGAAGAAATGAGTTCGATTTTCGAATGCAGCGGCCTAACTAAACAATTTGGCAAGAAAGAAGCATTATCTGGGGTTAATTTAAAGGTCGAACGAGGGCAGATAGTTGGGCTTCTGGGACCAAACGGCAGCGGAAAAAGCACCCTCATCAAACTTGCCAATAAACTCTTAACCCCTACTAGTGGTACAATTCTCATTGGAGGCAAGAAACCGGGGGTAGCTACTAAGAAAATCGTATCCTACCTTCCGGAAAGGACTTATTTGAATGATTGGATGCGTGTAAACCAACTCATTGAGATGTTCTCAGATTTCTATGAAAATTTCAACCCTGAGAAGGCTTACGATATGTTAAAAAGTCTCAAGATCAATCCTGATGACAGGCTAAAAACCATGTCCAAAGGTACGAAGGAAAAAGTACAGTTAATTCTGGTTATGAGCCGCGAAGCAGAACTTTATCTATTGGATGAACCTATAGGCGGAGTTGACCCGGCAGCCAGAGATTATATTCTTCAAACAATACTTCGCAATTACAATGAAAAAGCAACAGTGGTTATCTCAACCCACCTGATTTCAGATATAGAGAATATCTTGGATTATGTGATATTTATAAATCAAGGGCAAGTAGTTTTGACCTCTTCTGTAGATGATATTCGAGATGAAAAAGGAAAATCTGTGGACAGTTTATTCAGGGAGGTGTTCAAATGTTAGGCAGGCTTATGAAGTATGAAGTTAAGGCTACCGGAAGAATATTCTTACCCCTATTTCTTGCTTTGTTAATTTTTGCAACTATCACCAGGTTCTTATCCTCAATTGGTCCGGAGGCATGGGATACCCCTGCAGTGATAAGCATGGTCATCTATGGCATTATCATGGTAGGAATGTTTGTAATGACCTTCATCATGATGATTCAGCGTTTTTACAAGAATTTGCTTTCTGACGAAGGCTATTTAATGCTTACTCTACCTGTAAAGCCCTGGCAGCACATTGTCAGTAAACTTTTGGTTTCAATGCTGTGGATAGCAGCCAGTATAATTACGACCTTTATTTCGAGTTTGGTTATAGCTCTTAAAAAAGGAGATCTCACAAAAGGTTTTGCAGAGTTTAGTGCACTTTATCACCGTGCTATTCAAGAATTGGGCTCATCAGTCTATATTTTGTCTTTCGAGATTATAATATGGCTTCTCATTAGCTTAGCTTCAGGCATTTTAATTATCTATGCCTCAATCGCTCTCGGACACCTCTTCAATCGACATAAAATGTTAGCTAGCTTTGGAGCTTTCATTGTCTTAAGTACCCTTACCCAGATCTTTTTCACATTCCTCGGCATGATCCCGGGAGCCACTTATTTACCCAATCTTCATATCTCAGCCAATGATATCATTGGCATGAAGCGAATCGCTCATCTGGCAATGTTTGGTGGAATCATTTTCAACGCTCTTCTCTGCTCAGCCTACTTTGCTATAACCAATTTCATTTTAAGTAAACGACTTAATTTGGAATAGTCTAGACTCTGCATCCCTGAACTTATGTTGAACCCACAGAATTAGGAATCAGCCCTTAAATTAAGAATATATCCCCTACATGAACATGGTCAGGATTTTTTTCAACAATCCTGACCATGTTCATTGTATTAAGGTCCTATCACAGACTGGCTCTTCTTGCTATATTCCCTGTTAATGAATGTCAAATTGGTGAATGCTACATTTGCTTAAATTTTTGACTTATTGATGAAACATAACTTAACTACTACCCAAAAGAGAGGTGCTATTATGGAATACTATAATGATTTAGAAAGTGAATCCCATCTACAAAAGAAAGCCGCAGATGTTTTAGCAGGTACAGCATTCAATGATCTATTTCCAGCAGAATTTATGAGACAGTATACAGAATTTAAATCAATCGAAGAATTATTAGCCTCAGGCGGATTTGTGATAAATTCTGAAGAAGATTATGATTCTATTCCTGATAAGGAAATTGATGCCCATATAGCCAAGACTACTCAATTTAAATCCTGGAGAGAAATGCTTACTAATGCCATACAAGCTGCAGCTCTCTTAAAAATTAGTAATTGATCACTCTCGAAGTTGCTCCAACATTTCAATATGCTTAGCTTTATTTTCAATCATATCTGTTAGTATTCGATAGGTATTTGTGCGAACATCATCACCGGTCTTTACAAATCTCCCTTGAATATCTAGAAATAAGGAATAAACTGCTTTCTCCATTTCCAGAGAAAAGTTCAATAACTCTCGTGCATTCGTTACATTTTCAGTATTAATACGATTATTAAAGTCATTAATCAGGAAAGAAATCTTATCATAAATTGAAAAATCTATTTCTTCGAAATCCCTATCATTAACTAAGTTTAATAAAGCCTCGTAATACTCTATTGTCTTGTTAACCTCTTTGCTTAAAACCTTAGTCAATATTTTAATTGATAAGATTTCCGCCTTATCCTGACCTATCTTTTCGTACACAGCTCTACGGCGAACTGCAATATTGACTGCTTTTTCAATGATGTCTGCTACGTTGTATCCCATAATTTAACTCATCCACCTTATGTTATTCGTCAGGACAAAAATTTCTCCATGATCTCAATAAATCTTGCCTCTTTTCTTATAAAAGCATCCACAATATCCGGGTCAAAATGTGTTCCTCTGCCCTCCAGGATAATCTCTTTCGCTTCATCATGGGTAAAGGCATTTTTATAGATTCTCTTACTTATCAAGGCATCATACACATCACTGACTGCCATTAGTCTACCTGAGATTGGAATTTCTGTTTTGGCTAAGCCCCTAGGATATCCTGATCCATCCCATTTTTCATGGTGTGTTAGAGCAATTTCCTTGGCTAGGGTTAGGAAGGAATCCTCGCCTAATTCTTTGATTCCAACCATGAGGGATTCTCCACCATAAATTGTGTGTTTCTTCATCTCTTCGAATTCTTCCTCGGTTAAGCGTCCTGGTTTCAAAAGAATGCTGTCCCGAACCCCCACTTTACCAATGTCATGTAAGGGGGCTGATTGATATAAGAGTTCAATATAGTCGTTGGTTAGAATTCCTTTATATTTGTCGATACCCTGCAGTTCTAAGGCCAATTCTTTGATGTATCCTTGAGTTCTTTTGATATGTTCCCCAGTTTCCGGATCCCTAGTCTCTGCTACTGCAGCAAGACAGTATATAGCGGCAGAGTTTGTTCTTTCGAGGAGTTTCGTTCTCTCCTTAACCTTTTCTTCTAAATACTGATTCTGATTTTCCAAGAGCAGTCGGGCTTCTTCAATCTTCAGTTGCGTTCTAACTCGGGCTTTTACTTCGACAATCTCAAAGGGCTTAGTAACATAATCTACTGCTCCTAAGGTAAATCCTTTGGTCTTTGAATCACTATCGGTAATTGCTGAGAGTAAAATGACAGGTATATTCTCCAAGTCAGGGGACTTCTTAAGTGTCCGTAAAACTTCATACCCATCCATCTCAGGCATCATAATATCGAGGAGAATTAAATCTGGTTTTTGCCCTTCAAGAAGTTCCATGGCCTCTACCCCATTAATGGCAATAATCAATTCATAATCATCTTGGAGTGCTTCAACCAGAATATCAATATTCATTTCCGTATCATCAACTATCATGATAGTCCTTTGTCTACTCATGGCTCTGCTCCTTTATCAGGTTCAGTAATTCTTGAACCATAACCTTAGCCTCTTTATAGCGGTAGCGATTGACCAGTTTTTTTATCTCGTTTATTTGTGTACTAAAGGGCAATTCTTGAGAATTAGAACCAAGCTCACTCATGATATCTTTTATTTCTTTAGCACGAGCTTTTTCCAAAGCCTCGGCTAGTTTAGATAAGGCATCATCAAGATCAAAATGGGAACTTAGCAGATTTTTCTTGGGATCCTTGACCGAAATGATCCCGTTAATAGTCTCAATTAGTTCTAAGTTTAATCTGGAAAGTTCATCAAGCTTTTGCGCCAAATCCTGTTCCTTGTAGGACTCATAGTCTTCTTCTAGCTGAATGATAAAAGTGCTGAGCTTAATTGCCCCTATATTTCCGCTAACACTTTTAAGACTGTGAATCAATCGCTTAGCATCTTCATGTTGATGATTCATCCTCATTGCCGTAAGATCTTCGGCTAGGTAGCTGTAGCTATCCGAGTATTTCTTTAATAAGCCAGAATAGAATTCTTGTTTATTACCCAATCGACTAAGGGTTCTTTCATAATCTAATATTTCCATCCTTTGAGGAGCATGCGTTCCAAGGCTTTTCGTATTCTTACCTACCAGCCATTTTTCAAGGGTCTCAAACAATAGTATTGGATCGATAGGCTTGGAAATGTAATCATTCATTCCTGCTTCAATGCTTTTTTCCCGATCCCCTCTAAGGGCATTGGCCGTCATAGCTATAATAGGCAATTCCTCGCTTGAATAGCTTTCCCTTAGAATCTCTGTGGCTCTATATCCATCCATAATAGGCATTTGCACATCCATTAAAACAGCATCATATCTATTCCCATGAACATATTTAAGAGCTTCCTGACCATTATCGGCAATGCTGACATGGATACCGGCTTGCTCTAGAATATCCTTCGCAACTAGTTGATTAATTTCGTTATCTTCAACAAGCAATAGGCGTTTGCCTGTCAGCTCCCCTCGATACTTTGATTGAACTTCTTCATTGTGTATCCTATTGGCCTGACTCCACTCTCTCCCTTTTAGAGCATTCATGACTGCATCAAACATAAGGGATTGGTTAATAGGCTTTACCAAGAAATATTTGATCCCCAATTGATTTGCTTGAGTATAATAACTTTCTCTTCCGGCGGCACTTACAAAAATTGTTTTTGGCAAAGTAATTTCGGTATTTGCTACTAACCTCTTATACATCTCTATTCCTGACAAATCAGGCAGATTATAATCTAATACGAGCAAATCAAAATCTATCTGATGCATCAGTTCAATGGCTTCAAACGGATTATTTAGGGCTGTTACCTCTAAGGAGAAAGAGCAAAGCATTCTTTCAAGAATTACTAGGGACGTTTTATTATGATCGACAACTAGTACTTTTTTCCCTCGTAAATCAGGATAGTCTGCAAAGTTAGGTTTTATTAGAGCCGAGTCCTTCTTAAATTGGAGAAGAACTTCAAAGCTGGCACCTTCTCCATAGACACTTTCGACCCAAATCTCCCCATCCATTAGTTCGACTAATTGTTTTGAAATGGTTAAACCAAGCCCAGTCCCGCCATATTTTCTGGTTGTTGAGCCATCTGCCTGGGTAAATGCCGTGAATAGTCTGCCTATATGCTCCTCTTTAATTCCAATCCCTGTATCCGTTACCCTAAAATGCAACTTAACTTTGTCTTCGGTTTCTTCGAAAACTCTTACGGAAACATTGACCTCTCCCTGATCTGTAAATTTTATAGCGTTAGTGATTAAATTCGATAAAATTTGTTCTAAGCGAAATGGGTCACCAATCAACTCATCCGGTACTGCTTCTCCTCTGTCAAGATTTATGTCAATTCCTTTATTAGTTGCAGAAATTGTATATAAATTTGATATATTCTCCAGAACTTTATCTAAATTAAACTGAATCATTTCTATTTCTAGTTTCCCGGCCTCAATTTTTGAGAAATCTAAAATATCATTGATGATTCGTAGCAATGCTTTTGATGCTTCTTCAGTCTTTAAAACATAACTCTTCTGAGTGTCCTTTAAATCCGATTGTCTTAATAAATGGGTCAGCCCCATAATAGCATTCATGGGTGTTCTAATTTCATGACTCATATTGGCAAGGAACTGACTTTTTGCCTGACTAGCTTCTTCCGCTTCTTCCATAGCAGCCTTTAGTTCAACTTCTATCCTTTTTCGTTCCGTGATATTTTGAAGCACTCCTATGAACCTTTGTACGTTTCCCAGCTCATCTCTTTCAATTACTTGTCCTATAAAGGAAAACCAACTATTCGGGTCTGCCTTTAATCGCACCTCAGTATAAAAGTCTTCGCCTATCATTGGTAAGTTCTCTTCCCGAAACGGGGTAAAATTGGAAAGATCTTTATCGTAAACATAATCCTCTAATTGTCCTTGAAACTGAACCCAATCGCTCTCCTTGATGAGGCCTTGCTGATACCCAGGTGCATTAATTAAGTTCAGGAAAATCCCATTAACCACCAAAACATTATTGTTGCAATTAGAATCATAGAGCCCTATATGCGAGGCTTCCATGGCAATTCTAAATCTATCTTCCGAAATAGCTAAATTATTCGTGACCTCTGTTAAAGCTAGAGTGCGGTCTTTTACCCGACACTCCAGTTCCACATTCAAACGTATTAACTCAGCTTCAGCACGCTGTCGTTCTTTAATTTCGTTGTTAAGGGCCTGGACATTGTTTCGAATATTGCTAGCCATTTCGTCAATGGTATTGGCAAGTATCCCGATTTCATCTTTGCTGGCTTTTAGGTCTAAGGGGATTTCAATAAGATTCGTACCATCAGAGTGCTGGATAATTTCGACCATACGAGTCAAGGGTTTTGTCATTACAGTTGTCATTTTATTAGCCGCAATGAAAATAAAGAGACATGCCACCACTGCACCGACAATAATTAAGAATAATAAAAATCTCATTGCCTCTAATGATTCACTGTGTTCTATTCCAATTGCTAAATATAAACCCTCAGAATTAGGTATTTTAGCGTAAATAAGATAATTGACTCTATCTTCTTGGGTAATTTTTAATTCTCCTGAAGAGTGTAAAGTTACTAGATCTTTAAAGTTTTCAATAGATGGCGAAGGTTTTTCTAAATTAGGATTTATAATAGCTTTGCCGTTTGAGTCAAGTATCCACATTTCAGTGAATTTGCTCATTTTCTCTTCAACAAATGATCCCATTAATTTTTCGATGGGAATATTAATAATGATTGATCCCTTTAGATTACCAACGTCATCTATTACCTTTGTACCTATGTAAGTAACATATTCTGCGTCATTTTCATCAAAAACGGGTTTAGAGATCAAGGTCAATTTATCTCCCGCTAACAATTGCTTTGCAAAATCAGCATCCTTAAGATTACCAGGGTTATGGGCATACTCTTCACCAGTTACCCACCTGTATTTCATAGCTGACCATAAATCATTTCGATTCATTTGCTTATCAATTTCTTTTTTAACACTTGGGTATTGACCTTTTTTGAAGGTTTCTGTACTAGCAAGCTGCTCTAACATATTTGCCTGGTTATTAAACCGTTCGCCAAGATATCGGGCTTCCCCATCAACAACCTGTAACCCGATATGACTTATCAAGGGTTTAATGATGTTGTCTACTTGATAATATAAAAAAGTACATATTAAAACTAGAACAATAAACATTAGCATTGTATAGGTAGCTCTTAATTTGTGTTTAAACGATTTATTGACAAAATTCCTTTTCAAAAACTGACATCTCTTTTCTTCCCTTAAGTTTCCTTATCTTTTCGACAATTAAGCATCTATTCCTGCTAATTTTCAGAACCTAATCTCATCTAGGATAACTGTACTAATGTCAAGACCGTCTTAGTCTTAGTCTTAGTCTTAGTCTTAATTTAGTGTTTAAAAACTTAGTTTATTATTATCAATATTAATTGACAAGCATATTCGTTCTTGATAAAATTTGTATTATAATTACTAATATAAATTTGCTTGCACTAATATCAAACTGAGCTTTTTCTATATGATTTAAAAGGGAGAGTTATGAAAATGCAAACCCCACCGTCCACTGAAATTCCGACAAACAAGAAAGTGCAGCTCATAAAAGCTCAGCAAGGGGAGCTGGATGCCGTAATGGTATATCGCAGATTGGCTGAAGCCGTAGACGACAAAAACAGTAAAAAAACCTTTCTGAGAATTGCCGCAGATGAAGGAAAACATGCAAGTATCCTAAAGAAATATACCAATGAAACTTTGCAGGCCAGTAATTTTAAGGCCATAGTAGTTACTAACCTGTACAAAATTCTAGGGTCTCGATTTACGCTTAAATTGCTAGAAAAAGGAGAACTCAAGGCCGTAGAGGGGTATTCCCAACTTGTCGCTGACTTCCCAAGTATTGGAGATATTATTCGTGACGAAGCATTACATGCAAATTTATTAAAAAAAATGTAGATGAAACATTAGGCGGCACCAGTGTTTTTTCATAAAATGTATCTAGCTTACTTAGGTCTAGATTTAAACATAATACTTCTAGCTCCGAAAAACTCTTTTATTTAACAAACAAGATGGTTAAGCATATGCGCTTAACCATCTTGTTTTTAGCTTCTGATTAACTTAGTCTCCATCGTGTTAAGGGAGAGACCACCTTCTTAATCTTCAAGTCCTGCAAAATCCAATGTTGCAAAAAGATCCTCAAGGGTCTCCGCCCGTCGAATCAGTTCAACACTGCCATCTTCCTTGAGAAGCAACTCAGCCGAGCGAAGTTTACCATTATAGTTAAATCCCATGGCATGACCATGTGCACCTGCATCATGAATAACCACGATATCATCAACATCCATTCTGGGCAAGGCTCTATCTATGGCAAATTTGTCGTTGTTCTCACAAAGTCCCCCTGTTACATCGTAAATATAGTCACAGGGCCAATCCTCTTTTCCCATAACGGTTATATGATGATAAGCGCCATAGAGAGCAGGTCGCATTAAGTTTGCCATACAGGCATCTACGCCTACGTAGTTTTTGTAGATTTCCTTCTTATGCAATACCTTTGTTACTAAATAACCATAAGGGCCCAAGATCATCCGTCCGCTTTCCATAGCGATCTTTAAAGGATCTAATCCTTTTTCAACAATAAATTTGTCATAAGCCTTTTTAATCCCTTGACTTACAACATCCAGGTTTACGGGTTCTTGCTCTGGACGATAAGGGATTCCAATACCCCCGCCTAAATTTACAAATTCTATTCTAATCCCTAACTTCTCGTATATTTCTCCAATAAGCTTAAACATCATTGTGGCAGTCTCAATAAAATACTTAGCATCCAGTTCGTTAGATATAATCATCGTGTGGATCCCAAAGCGTTCTACTCCTTTTTCTTGGGCAACACGATATGCTTCAAAAATTTGATCCTTGGTTAAGCCATATTTAGCATCAGCAGGCTTCCCTATAATCGCATTTCCACCGTCCCGAAGTCGACCGGGATTATAGCGAAATGATAAGATCTTTGGCAGGCCCACATTTTTGTCTAAGTAATCAATATGAGAGAAATCATCGAGATTTATGATTGCACCTAGTTCTAGGGCCTTATTATACTCGTTCAAAGGAGTATTATTGGATGTAAACATAATATTTTCATCAAAAATTCTAGCCTTTTCTGCTAAAATAAGCTCTGCCAAGGAACTGCAATCCGCTCCAAACCCTTCCTCCCTTAAAACTTTAAGGATATAAGGGTTAGGTGTTGCTTTAACTGCAAAGTACTCTTTGAACTCTGGAGCCCAGCTGAAGGCATCTATCAATTTACGGGCATTTTTTCGAATGGCCCCTTCATCATAGATATGAAACGGGGAACCGTATTCTTCAATGATTGTTTCTAACCGTTGAGTGTTAAAAGGTAAGCTTTTTTCTGCCACTAATGTTCTCCTCCTACTTCAATATATGCCCAAAATAAAAACAGTTGTTCAAGAGCGCAGGCGAATCCATGGATATTCTTTAGATACTTTTATTATAGCATTTAGTAGATCCGTGAGAAAATTGAACTCAGCAAAGAATTCCTAAATAACTTCTTAAACATTAATTATAAGGGGCGAATCGTCAAATTGTAAAGCCCAAAGAACAGCTACTTTATGTAGTAATAGGAAATCATCTACATTTGGGTGGAGAAGTCTAGTGGATAGTTCACCTTTTTATCTTTGAAGAGAATCAATAACCAAAAATACCCTCCGAGAACATTAGCACCTTAAATAAGCAAAAACCATTAAGAATAAAGATACTTCCTCAACTTGACTGCTCTTTTTTATCCAAATATTTCTTCAGTCCGGCATTTCGCAACTTACAAGCAGGACAATCGCCACACCCTTCTCCCATAATACCGTTATAACAAGTTAATGTATTCTTCTGTACGTATTCTAGGTGTCCTAATTGATCAGCCAATTCCCAAGTCTCAGCCTTATCAATCCACATCAACGGCGTATCTATGACAAAGGAATAATCCATTGCTAAGTTTAATGTAACATTCAAGGATTTAATAAAGATATCACGACAATCAGGGTAACCACTAAAGTCTGTCTCACAAACGCCTGTAACAATATGTTTAATACCTTTTTGCTTTGCCACAACCGCTGCGAATGAAAGGAACAATAAGTTGCGTCCGTCCACAAATGTGGTAGGTGGTTGCCCGTCTTCGCCGGTCTTAATTTCCAGCTCAGTTCTGGTTAGTGCATTCGGAGCCAACTGGTTAAGTAAACTCATATCAATTACCATATGCGCTATGTTAAACTCTTCAGCTATTTTCCTCGCACAATCAATCTCACTCTTATGTCTTTGATTATAGTTGAAGGTGACTGCTTCCACTCTTTCAAAGGTTTTCATTGCCCAAAAAAGGCAAGTAGTACTATCTTGTCCGCCACTGAATACGACCAGTGCTGACTGATTCATTAGATTCCCCTCCATGCTAACCTAAATTATTCTTCTTAATTCTACCGGCATCAGTAGAGATTCTATCCTTATTGTCAAAATATATTACTGTTCTATTACGTTCTCATCCCAAATTTAATGAACCTCTAAAGCACCAGAGGAATCACTTTGAAGGATCACTGAAGTTAGTCACAGATGGGATTTATCTCTACCTCTTCCGATTAAATTCGTATAATTATAGCATAAATCAGCGTCCCAAGGAGTGCTCTTTTCTATTGAAACGAAAAGGATTATGGGATAGAATTTTTTTAATGCAATTTTAATAATAAGCAAATTCTTCTTGAAGTTTTTTGGGTTATTATAAATCCATAGTCATCTGACTCAATAAACAAAAAACATTAGGAGGAACAAATTAATGACTACCCTAGAACAAGTGGAAAAACTACGCTCAATGGGAAATATAAGTTACGATGAGGCTAAATCTGCTCTGGATGCTTCAAACGGAGATTTGCTTGAGGCCATAATCCATTTAGAGAAACTGGGAAAACTAACTCCACCTACTGGAGGAGGTTACTATAGCAGCCATAAAACAATAGATATTAGCGCTGTAGCCTGCAAAGACGCTTACTGGGATAAGCATAAAACTAATCAAAGCGGAAAGACTTTTATGGCTACTGTGAAAGGGATTTGGAAATTTTGTTTGAACTTAATTCAGAGAGGTAATGCTAATTCCTTAGAAGTGCTAAAGGGCGAGGAAAGCAAAGCAGTTTTACCCGTCACAGTCCTTGCTTTACTGCTGATATTCGCTTTCTGGATTACTATTCCACTTATGATACTTGGGTTTTTCTTTGGTTTTCGCTATCGCTTCCACGGACCGGACTTTAAGGGAAGAACAGTCAACCAGGTGATGAATAGTGCTGCAGACGCTGCCGAGAATCTTAAAAAGTCAATGAATAAATAGTCAAAGAATCTACGAGAAATGGCGGGGCTTTGATGAGTTCGAAAATATTAATTATCGAAGATGAAGAAAAGATTGCCCGATTTGTCGAGCTTGAGCTTGGTTATGAGGGATATACTACAAAAAAGGCCTTCGATGGCCGAACAGGGCTTGAACTCGCTGAAACCGGCGAGTTCGACCTCATTTTACTTGATGTTATGCTGCCTCAGCTAAGCGGCATGGAAGTGCTGCGTAGAATTCGCCGCACTTCCTCAGTTCCTATTATCATGCTAACTGCCAGAGACAGTGTCATGGATAAAGTATCCGGTCTAGACAGCGGGGCAAGTGATTATATCACCAAACCTTTTGCTATTGAGGAGCTTCTTGCCCGCATCCGTACAGCTCTTAGAAAAAGCATACCTGAGGAATTGGTGTTGTCTGCCTCCGGTCTACAATTAGACACTGGCCGCCGCACAGTTACCATGATGGGCATACCTATTGATTTAACTAAACGTGAATTTGACCTCCTGCACTATCTCTTGAAAAATAAAGGGTTAGTCATTTCTCGTGAAACATTGCTTGAAAATGTATGGGGCTTTGATTTTTCCGGAGAAACCAATGCTGTTGATGTTTACGTTCGTTTTCTGCGTGGAAAAATTGACGAGGTGTTTGATACGAAGTTAATTCATACTGTAAGAGGAGTGGGATATGTGATTAAAGATGAAAAATGAACCGTCGAGCACTTCTACTAACGGTATTGGTAATAAAATACGATTTTCCTTAGTATGGAAGCTTAATATAAGACTTTTTCTACGTTTAGTTGTTATATTCCTAACAATTAATGTATTTCTATGCTTTGCGTCGGTGGCAGCAGTAATTGTGCGCACCGAGATGACTGTCACCAATGCCGCCCAATTGCTCAATCAAAGCGGACTGCCCTCAGAAGATGCGGATAGCTGGCTTAAACTCCAGGGCTACAGCGTGTCACTCCTGACAGAAGAACAGGAAGGGTTTAGAATTCCTAATTTCATTCAAAAAATTCTCCCCAACAAAGTTATCACCGGCTCAAGAAGTGTGCACATCCCAGAATCAGAAAGCATGGACTCTTGGCGGCACTCAGAGGGTATCCTTTATAATGTGACAATCGATGCTGACGGACGCACTTATCTTATTTCCATCAGCCTTAAAGAAACCCTAATAATATTTTTAGGGATATTTGTTTTACTACTGATTCTGGAGATTTTGATGTTGCTGGGCAGCATTTCTTCAGGGGCAGGAACCATACGCAGGGCTCTCAGACCTATAGAAGAATTAGCTGAAACTGCACAAAACCTCAATACTGACGGTACTTTTACTCCTCAACAGTTAGCAGTTCTGGCAGGCAAACTAGATGATATTAATGTTAGCCGGCTGGATACGAGAATCTCAGTAAACGATACCCAGAGTGAATTAAAGACTCTCGCCGGAGCTATTAACGACATGCTGGATAGAATCAACGCATCCTATCGTTCCCAAGTTCGCTTTGTATCTGATGCCTCTCACGAGCTTAGAACGCCCATTTCTGTTATTCAGGGGTATGCCAATCTGCTAGATCGCTGGGGAAAGAATGATGAAAAGGCTCTGCAGGAATCTATTGATGCCATTAAAGCAGAAACTGCGAATATGAAGGGATTAGTGGAACAGCTCTTGTTTCTGGCACGAGGGGACAACAACACCATGGCTTTGCAAATAGATCATTTTGAGCTGTCCCTTCTTGCTTTAGAAGTACTGCGCGAAACCCAGATGATCGACAGCGGACACGAATATAATTCCAGTGTTACATCAGTTTTTATTAAGGCAGATAAAGGTCTCATCAAACAAGCGATGCGAATCTTGATTGACAATGCTATTAAGTATACTCCTCCCGGAAACCGGATTACTGTTTCAGTTTCCGGAGCAGGTGGCTTTGCTCGACTAACTGTTCATGATGAAGGCATTGGTATTGCTTCAGATGCCGTTCCGAAAATCTTTGACAGGTTCTTCCGGGCTGACGAATCCCGGGCCAGAGCTACCGGCGGAACCGGACTGGGCTTATCCATTGCCAAGTGGATAACAGAGCGTCATGGCGGGCACATGGAGGTTCTGAGCAGACAAGATATCGGTACTAAGATTTCTATAGTATTCCCCATTGCTGAAGAGAATCTATAAAAATCTTAAAAGAATGATTAATCACAATTAGAGAATAAAAAATTGGGAATAATAAGACCGAATCTTAAAGGAGGTATTGTAATGGCTGAAAATAAATCAAAGGAAAAGTTCTTGGCAAACCCTATTGAAAGACACGACACAGCTGCTTGGCGCGGGCATATCGAAAAAACCAAACCTGAATCCAATGTCCCTATCCCCAGCGAAGAATCTGTCCATAATGCTAAAGAATGGGTTGACTCAAATTCCTTGTCCTAAAAGCTGAAAGAAGAATCTAACAAAAATGACTCCTGACTTAATCGGGAGTCATTTTTGTTGAGGTCAAGGACAAAAGAGAACGAGAAGTTAGACGTGTAAGAGGGACGGTCCTTTTAACACATTACTTTTGTGTTAAAAGGACCGTCCCTCTTACACGCTTTATTTTCCTCTTACACGCTTTATTTTCCTCTTACACGCTTTATTTTCGGTTTGATGTAACGAGAATTGCAGGAAGGCATGTCAAATCCATGACATGCCTTGCAGCTAGATTATCCTTTTTAAAGTTTATCAATACTGCATTTCTGCGAAACGCTTTAAGGTCTGATATTTTTCTTTAGCATGCCCTTCTGCCACATCGAACATCTCTTGAGCGACATCTGGGAACACATTCATGAGCGAGGAATAACGAATCTCTCCTTTTATGAAATCTTGGAAAGAAGCGGAAGGTTCTTTGGAATCCAGCATAAACGGGTTCTTCCCTTGACCTTTAAGACGTGGGTCAAAGCGCCAGAGATGCCAGTAACCTGATTCAACTGCTTTCTTCTGCTCAAAGATGCTTGTACCCATTCCAGATTTAATTCCGTGGTTCACACAAGATGCATAAGCAATGATGATAGACGGTCCCGGATAGCTTTCCGCTTCAGCGATTGCTTTAATCGTCTGATTCATATTAGCTCCCATAGCAATTTGGGCAACATAGACATAGCCATAGGTCGTCGCCATAAGACCCAGATCCTTTTTACGAACTTTTTTACCTGCTGCGGCAAATTTGGCAATGGCTGCAGTTTGGGTTGCTTTTGAGGATTGTCCACCTGTATTGGAGTATACCTCAGTATCCATAATGAAGATATTGACATCATCCCCGCTAGCGATGACATGATCAAGTCCATTATAGCCAATGTCGTAGGCAAAACCATCTCCTCCGAAAATCCAGACAGAGGGTTTGATCAGATAATCTTTCTTTTCTTTGATTTCAGAGAGAATTGGATTACCGGCGACATCCTCATTTTTCATAACCTCTAGTATATGAGCAGAGGCTCTCTTCGATCCCTCTCCATCCTCCATGTTATCAAGCCATTCCTTGAAGGCTTCTTTAAGGTTTTCGCTAATTGAACTTTCCAGCCCTTGTTGCATTAGCTGAGCAAGCTTAGCTCTGATTTGCTTAGATCCTAAATACATGCCATAGCCAAACTCTGCATTATCTTCAAAGAGCGGATTCATCCAGGCAGGTCCTTTTCCTTCCGCGTTAGTCGTATAAGGAACAGATGGTGCACTCCCCCCCCAGATTGAAGAGCAGCCTGTAGCATTGGCGATTAACATTCTATCACCATATAACTGGGTTATAAGCCTTGCATAAGGTGTCTCTCCGCAGCCTGGGCAAGCTCCATGGAACTCAAGCAGCGGCCGGGCGAATTGACTTCCTTTTAGAGTTTTAACATCCATGAGCTGACGTTTTTCGGTTACTTTGTTAATGGCATATTCCCAGTTTTCCGATTCCATTTCGATCTCATGGTCAGCAGCTTCCATAACGATTGCCTTACCTGGAGCCGGGCACACATCGGCACAGTTTCCACAACCGGTACAGTCGAGCGGCGCAACCTGAATTCGATAGTGGTAGCCATCGAGCCCTTTACCAATCGGCTTTTTAGTCTTAAAGGTATCCGGTGCTTTTTCAAGTTCGCTATCATCCAATAGGAAGGGGCGGATGGTGGCATGGGGACAGACATAGGCACACTGGTTGCATTGAATACACTTGTCAATTTGCCATTCCGGAATATAGACGGCAATGCCACGTTTTTCGTAACGGGTTGTGCTTAAGGGGAAAGTACCGTCTTCTATTCCGACAAAGGCACTGGTTGGCAAGTCTTCACCTTCATGGCGAGCCATTGGCCTTTGAATGTTTTTAACAAAATCCGGTTCATCCTTAATGGGCATATCTTCATCAGGAACCTCTGCCCAAGAAGCAGGAACTTCTACCTTATGTAAGGCTTCAATTCCACGATCCACAGCCTTATAATTCATTTCAACAATATTGGAGCCTTTTTTGCCATAGACCTTCTCGATTGAGTCTTTAAGATATTGAATTGCTTCCTCAACTGGAATTACTTTTGCCAATTTAAAGAAAGCAGCCTGCATAACCATGTTGATACGTCCGCCAAGTCCAATATCCCGAGCAATAGATATGGCATCGATGGTGTAAAAACTAATATTATTTTTGGCAATATAGCGCTTCAAATAAGCCGGCAGGTGATCTTCTAATTCTTTAGCTTGCCAAGGACAGTTCAAGACAAAGGTTCCACCTTTTTTTAATCCTTTTAAAATATCATAGTGATAGATAAACGACTTATTATGGCAAGCTATATAATCTGCATCAAACACCAGATATGATGATTTGATCAACTCCTTGCCAAAACGGAGGTGAGAAATTGTTGTCCCACCGGACTTTTTACTATCATATTCGAAGTATCCTTGAACATTTAGCTCAGTATTATCCCCGATAATTTTTATGGCGCTTTTATTTGCACCAACAGTACCATCAGAGCCCAGTCCCCAGAATTTACAACGAATTGTTCCTTCTGGCGATGCATCAATGGTCTCCTCGATTGGTAAGGAGGTATGACTCACATCATCGACTATGCCGATAGTAAAGCGATCCTTGGGCTGAGCCTTCTTCAGATTTTGGTAGGCTGCGAGAATCTGTGAAGGAGTTGTATCCCTAGATCCTAAGCCGTAGCGACCTCCGATAATTAACGGTTTTGTGGTTTCATGGTTAAAAATCTGTAGCAAATCCAGGTAAAGAGGCTCCCCTGTAGAACCCGGTTCCTTAGTCCGATCTAAAACCGCTATCTTCTTAACTGATTTGGGCAGAACATCAAAAAAGTATTTTTTGGAGAATGGGCGATATAAGTGTACCTTAATTAACCCTACCTTCTCCCCTCTTTGAGCCAAGAAATCAATGGTTTCTTCAATTGTATTACAAACCGAACCCATTGCGACGAGAATATTCTCTGCTTCCGGGTCACCATAGTATTGGAAGGGATGATATTCCCGTCCGGTTATTTTCTTGATCTCTTTAAAATAGTCTTCGACAATATCCGGAACGGCTTCAAAGAAAGGGTTAGATACTTCGCGTCCTTGAAAATAAATATCCGGATTTTGGGCGGTACCTCTAAGCACTGGATGGTTGGGATTCAAAGCCCGGTCTCTAAATTCTTGGATCTTTTGGAAATCAACAAGTTTAGCAATTTCGTCATAACTTGTGGTCTCAATTTTTTGTACTTCATGGGAAGTTCTGAAACCGTCAAAAAAGTGTAAAACGGGAACCCGTGATTTAATAGCTACAAGATGAGAAACAAACCCTAAATCCATTGCTTCTTGAACATTATTAGCACAAATCATTGTAAACCCCGTTTGGCGAGCAGCATTAATATCTTGATGATCTCCAAAAATTGATAAAGCATGAGCAGCTAAAGCCCTGGCACTGACGTGAAAGACTGCCGGAACGAGGTTTCCTGCCATTTTATACATTTCTGGAATCATAAGCAGCAAGCCTTGAGAAGCGGTATAAGTTGTTGTCAAAGCCCCGGCTTGAAGGGAACCGTGCAAGGCGGCTGAGGCTCCAGACTCAGATTGCATCTCAACTACTCTTACCGGTTGGTCAAAGATATTTTTTTTACCATGAGCCGCCCATTCGTCAACTCCTTCAGCCATTGGTGAAGATGGAGTGATCGGGAAGATGGTTGCGACTTCAGTCAGGGCATACGATGCCTCTGCTGCAGCCTGATTTCCATCCATTGTCTTCATTTTCTTAGCCACACAAAGAACCTCCTCAAAATGCTTTTTTGATCATAGGCTTAAATTAGTATTTGTCAATGGTCAACTCTCATACATATTTTTTCAAAAAAATACAAATTGGGCCGAACTCAATTAACAAAAGAAACGCCGTGTAGTGAGGTAAAACCTCCCAACACGGCGTTATTAGAGTTCTTATAAAGTTATTAACATAATGGAGCGGGTGATGAGAATCGAACTCACGTAGCTAGCTTGGAAGGCTAGTGCTCTACCATTGAGCTACACCCGCAAAACTGTTCGACATTTATTGTACCATATCAATCACCTTTAAAGAAGACCTAAAATAAAAATTTATTTTGCTACAACTGTGAAATCAATTGAAGCTTGATAGACAACTTTACTACCATCTCTATAAGTTACACTGAGATGATGTTTCCCAGGTGTTAACATATACTGACCCATCTGTGCTCGGTTTAGTGCATTATACGTGGATGTGTAGTTGTTCCAGGTCATGAAAATATCATTATGAGTTAGTTCGTTTTTATTCCTAAATCCCCTTTGATCTCAGTCTATTGCTTTTAATGACAAAATCAAGGCTAATTAGTATGCGCTTTCCCCAAGTATGCCTCTTGGATCAATGAGTCAGCAATGATATCTGAAGAATTACCGCTATGGGTTATCCCTCCTCTTTCCATTACTAAGACACTGTCCGCTACTTTTAGGGCCGATTTAGTATTCTGTTCTACCAGGATAATCGTAACCCCTTTATTTTTTAAAAGAACCAGAATGGACATTATCTCTCGAACGACTAATGGGGCTAGTCCGATGGAGGGTTCATCAAGCATTAAGAGGGTCGGGCGTGACATTAACCCCCTGCCAATAGCTAACATTTGCTGTAAACCACCGCTTAAACTGCCTGCCTGATCCCTCTCTCTCCCTTTTAAAGCTGGTAAAAGCTCCATTATTTCTTTCACATCATTCATCAATTCGCTCTTATCTTTCCTATAACGATGAAAAGCACCCAACATGAGATTATCTAGGACACTCAAGGAGCTGAAAATTTCTCTTTTTTCGGGCACAAGACTAATCCCTTGTTTGACTACCTGATCAGGTTTTTGTCCGGTAATGGAGTTATTCTTAAAGATAATCTCTCCCGCTGAGGGTCGGTACAGTCCTGCTATCGTTCCAAGAAGGGTACTTTTGCCTGCCCCATTCGCTCCTAAGATAACCAGCAGTTCCCCCTCCTTGGCTTCTAAAGAGAGATTGTTGATGGCCTGCACATAGCCGTGATAGACACCCAAGTTTGTAATGCTAAGCAATCTTTTCATCCTCTCCGAGATATGCTTTAATCACTTCAGGGTGAGCCTGAATTTCTGCTGGTGTTCCTTCCGCAATCATTTGACCAAAATTTAAAACGACAATCCTATCTGCAGCTTCCATCACGGTTTGCATATCATGTTCTATCAGGATCATGGCTGTACCTTTTGTTTTGAGTTTTTTTAAATAGTCTGTCAGGGCCTCTGTTTCCGAGGGATTCAAGCCTGCCGCAGGTTCATCAAGGAGTACCAGGGCTGGTCTAGAGGCCAGAGCTCTGGCTATTTCTAAAAGTCTTTGCTTACCAAAGGGTAACTGAGTAGCCGGCAGTCCGGCGGTTTCCGCCAACCCAATTTCTTCAAGTAAGATCAGAGATTCTTCCCTGATCTTTTTTTCTTCACGACAAGTTCCGGGAAAGGATAAAAATGAGCGGACAAATCCTTTTTTACTTCTTAGATATGCCCCGGCCATAACATTTTCCAAAACCGTCATGCTGCCGAAAAGTTGCAGGTTTTGAAAGGTTCTGGTGATGCCTGCCGAGGCAATCTCGAAGGGTTTTAGTCCGACAATTTCCCGGCCATTGATGGTTACTGAACCTGCCTCCGGTGGAAGAGCCCCAGTAATAATATTGAAGAGTGTAGTTTTTCCTGCCCCGTTGGGACCGATCAGAGCCAGGATACTTCCTTCTTTTACTCCAAACCCTATATCCTTGACTGCCACAATCCCACCAAAATGCTTTGATATCCCGCTTAGTTCAAGTAGCATTTGCTAGCCCTCCTTTTCCGCTTCTTACCCTTCAGGCTTTAGTTCCTTTTTCAGTGGTAGTCTGAAGTATCTCCCAATACTGCTTAAACCTTTGGGTTGGAAAATCATGAGACCAACGAGAATGATTCCGTATATGATGATTTGATATTCACCGCCCGCTCCCGGTATTAGTAAAGGTACAATCTCTCTCAATAGTTCATTCAAGGAAACCACCACAACTGCACCTAATAAGGGTCCCCAAAAGGTGCCCAGACCTCCGATTACCGCCATGAGCACAAATTGCACTGACGTATGAAAGCTGAAGGGGGAAGGACTGATAAAGCTAACATAGAATGCGTATAATCCTCCGGCAAGTCCGGCTAATAGTGCGCTGAAGATAAACGCCTGAAGCTTGAGCCTGGCACAGTCAACTCCAGCATTTTCGGCTGCATATTCACTTTCTCGAATTGAGCAAAGGGCTCTTCCTGTGCGTGAATGAACTAAATTATAGATTCCTACTAATATTAGTAATAGCATGAACCAGACCAGTAAATAGAATTTCTGATCATTGTCGAAAGATATAATCCCTATTGTAAGGTTTGGAATCCCACTCATTCCTGAAGGGCCACCGGTGAGTTCTCCCCCCTCGTTGAAGATAATATGAACTAATATTCCAAAACCAAGTGTGGCTAACGCCAAATATAGTTCCCGTAGCTTCAGGGTCTGCCGACCAATTATAGCTGCTATAATTCCCGGTAAGATCGCTGCTGCAAGGAGGGCTAAGAGGGTGGGCCACTGAAAGCGAGTTGTTAAAATGGCTGCTGTATATCCACCTAATCCAAAAAATGCCGCATGCCCAAAGGATACCTGGCCTGCATATCCCATCAAAATCCCCAAACCCTGCACGACGATTGAATAGATAGCAATAATAACTAATGTGCTGTAAAGGTAATTGCTATCTATCTTAAGAGGTATGACAAGAAGGAAAAGCAACAGAATTAAGCCTTTATGATTCTTCAAATGCATTGTTTCACCTCTAATCCTTCTATTGCTAAAAATTATATTTTCCGTTCTCTAATTGCTCCGATAATTCCCTCAGGTCGAATGAGAAGAACCCCCAGCAGGATGATGATAGATATGGCATCTTTTAAACCCGAGGAAATGAGTCCGGAGCTGAAGGACTCCAGAATCCCTAAGAGAATCCCTCCGATAACTGCACCACCGACATTGCTCAGACCTCCAATTGCGGCAGCCACAAAGCCTTTAACTCCCAGCATAAACCCCATATCATAAGTGACCATAGTGATAGGCCCAATACTCACCCCAGCTGCTGCCCCCAACCCTCCTGCGGATACGAAAGCTAACAAGGAGATGGTATTTAAGTTTATGCCCTGAAGTCTCGCGCCAGTTTGGTTATATACGGAAGCTTTTACAGCCTTTCCCCAGAACGTATGCTCAAAGAAGCCATATAATCCAGCTAAGGTAACTGCAACAAGAGCAAAAATCCAAATACTCTGAGGATTTAGGGCAGCTCCACCTATCATTATTGACCCCCCTTGGGAGAAGGCGGGGAGAGAATAGGTATCGGTTCCCCAGATAAGCAGCGCCAGACCGCGTAACGATATTGAGAGGCCAATGGTTATTATTAACATCCCCAGGCTGCTAGCGCCTCTCGCCCTGTTAATTGTCAGGCGCTCCAGCAAACCACCGAGGATACCTACTAAGATTACCGAGACCAGAAATACTACAGCCATTGGCATCCCGGTTCCTTGCAGGCTGACTGCTATCAGGGCCCCTATGACAACAAATTCCCCTTGGGCCAAGTTTAATATGCCAGTAACATTAAAAGTCGTAACCAGGGTTAAAGCAATGATGGAGTATATGCTGCCTAAGGTCAGTCCGGTGAGTAAAAGTTGTAATAGTTGTTCTCCCATCAATAAATCACCCCGTTATTCTATAAGCTTCCATTTTCCTTGATCGACCTTCACTAATACTGCAGAATCTTCCTTCAGGCCATTATGATCCTCAGGTGACATATTAAATACTCCTGAAATACCGACAAATCCCTGAGTCTTTTCCAATTCTCCTCTAATGGCCTCACGATCCGGCCCGGCTTTTTCCAGAGCGCTTACCAGCAAATTAAAGGCGTCCCAAGCATAGCCTCCAAAGGAATTCGGCTCGCTATTATACTTCTTGACATAATCTGCGATGTAACTTTCTAAAACTTTTTTCTGAGGATCAGCGTCTGTGATTTGTTGAGCCACAGATAGTTTGCCAATGGGAAGGAGAGTTCCATCAGCAGCACCTTGCGCAAGTTCAATGAATTTTTGATTACCTACTCCATGACTGTGAATCAAGGGAATAGTGAGACCTACATCTTTGAAATTTTTAGTCAGAATTGAAGCCGAAGGCGGAATAGCCCAAACGATTACCACTTGCGCCTCACTTGCTTTTACTTTGCTTAACTGCGGAGTCATGTCTTTGTCATTGGCATCAAATTTTTCTTCAGCAACAATACTAATTCCACTATCTTTTACTGCAGCAGTGATCGCTTTCTTACCGTTATCCCCATAGGAATTGTTCATATACAAGAAGGCAATTTTGTTCAAGTCATTTTTCTTAAGATAACTAATTATCTTACTAATCATGACAATATCGCTTTGGGCTGTTTTAAACACCCATTTCCTATCACTGGTTGGCTCAACGATACTGCTGGCAGCGGCTAGGGAAATCATAGGAACTTTTTCACTTTCCACAGTCTTGATCATGGCCATGGACGTTCCGCTGGAACTAGCCCCCAGTATTGCCAGTGATCCTTTTTCAATCAGAGTTTTAGCGGCTAGAACGCTTTCGGTTTCGTCACTTTTGTTATCCATGATAGTCAGATCCACCGGATGTCCGTTAATCCCCCCCTCCGAGTTGAGCTTCTCAACCATCATTAGCAGGGTGTCACGTTCCGGTACTCCTAGGGATGAGGAATTACCGCTGATATCCAATACTGCCCCAATCTTATAGGGTTCATTTGCCGATGCCGTAGTACTCTTTACGTCTGCTTCCTTAGTTGGGCTGCAGGCACTGATTAGTAAGCTGATTACCAATAGAAGCGCAAGTCCTAGTCTTCTCTTTAATCCCTTTGACATGTTTTTCATGCAAATCACTCCTTACGATTTTGTTATTAAGCCTCATATATAACCGCTGAGATTTTCACCTCCAAAAAATAAAATAATAAAAAAAATAAACACTTCTCATCCCTAAAGGGACGAAAAGTGCATTTCGCGGTACCACCCAGATTGAGTCTATAAAAAGACCCCTCCTCATTTAAGTACGGGAATAATAATATTCATAAAATATCTATTCCTTATACCCTCTTCCTTTTAACGGTGGAAGTCTCCGACCAAGCCTACTTTCCCTAAGGTTTCAGTTTGGTAGCTCAGAGGTGAACCTTCAACGGTTGATACCATAGCAGCGCTTTCAGTCTATGACGCCGCCTCCCTGAAAAGATCGTTCCGTTTACTTTACCCCGTCATCACAAATAAAAATATAGGTTATATGGTTGGTATTTTACCAGCTTTTTCTATTAAGGTCAATACTTAAAAATAAAAAGTCAAGGAAATGTTGCTAAGCTCCTTTTGCGCCTGCTTCCGTGAAAATAACCTTAAAATAGTATATAATAATTACAAATTATTGTTTTTAAGGTAGGGATTGTCCATGAATCCGCTTAATAAATCTATCGTACAAACCGAACTAGATCGTTTTCTAAACCGTGAAGTTTACCTTCACCTTGAGACAACCAATGGCGCTTATGCCGTTCATAGACAAGAGAGCAATATGACCGTGGGGGCGTATATACGTAATGGTCTTATCCGCTTTGGGCGGGGAATTATCACAGGGGCAGGCCCATACCGCGTAGGTCTGAAAATGGAAATCGGCTGGGTCTACGCCGAAGGCTTAACGGATTACGAGATAGATCCGGAAGGTCGGCTCTTACTAGCCGGCCATGATCAAGAGGGTCGCTTAGCAGTGGCATTAGAACTCAGCCTGTCTCCTTTTGAATTGTAACTTATAGTGTGGAGGGAATATTTCTTGAAAGAACATGTTCTAGTAGTTTTCCCGCACCCAGACGACGAAACGTTTGGCTGTGGCGGAACCATAGCTCAATTTACAAAATCCGGAGTACCTGTCACTTATGTCTGCGGTACTTTAGGACAAATGGGACGCAACATGGGCAAGCCACTTTTCGCCAACCGCGAATCTTTGCCAATTATTCGGGAAGTGGAGTTGGAGATAGCATGCCAGGCCCTTGGTATTCAACGCCTGATTCAACTTGGATTGCGAGATAAAACGATAGAGTTTGAAGACCCTGAATTATTGACGGACAAGCTTGAGCAAATCATTTTGGAAGTCAAGCCATCCTTGGTTCTTACCCACTATCCCGGTCATGCTGTTCACCCGGATCATAATGCTCTGGGCGACGTGACCATCCGAGCTGTATCCCGCCTTTCCCCTCAAGAACGTCCTACGGTGTATGCCCACGCTTTTGCTCGCGACTGTCAAGATCAGCTCGGAAAACCAGATATAATAAACGACATTACAGATGTAGCTGAGATAAAGCTGGCTGCAATCCGAGCTCACCGATCCCAATCACAAGTAATTCTTCCCCGTCTCTCTAATGGACAGTTTAAGAACCCGTCCTCGAAGAACTCATACAACCATATGCTCACTCGCGAATCCTTCTGGATCTATCGTTTTCTGTAAATACTCTTTACATTTCTTATATTGAACAAGAAACAATGATGTCGACATTGACCTAAAGGCACTTATGTTTAAAAACCGGGCGGTTTTGATGTGAACTAATCTAGATGAGTCACATCAAAACCGCCCGGTTTTTAAACAGGTTAATTGCCAGTTTACTTAGCAGCATTAGATCTAGGCTGATTTATTAAGGCACGCTCTGCTTTAACATCATTTTTTATATATACGAACCAATAAACTCCAGCGACAAAAAAGGATCCTCCTACAATGTTTCCCAGTGTAACCGGAACCAAGTTATTTATTACAAAGGTTCCCCAGTTTAAATTCGCTAGCGCTTGGGATCCCAAATGAGACTCAGTCACCCAGCTCGGATTTGCTTTTGCTAAAATTCCAGCGGGAATATAATACATGTTCGCTATACTATGTTCAAAGCCGGATGTGATAAAAAGCCATATCGGGAAGAAAATCGCCAGTATTTTACCGACCATATCCTTCGCCCCATAGGCCATCCAGACTGCCAGACAAACTAACATATTACACATAACCCCCAAATAGAATGCCGACATAAACGGTAATCCTACTTTATAGGAGGCAATTTTGATGGTTACTCCTCCTAAAACATTAGCACCACTGTTATACAATCCAGAATGAACCATCATATAAGCAAGAAGTATTGCTCCAATGAAATTGCCGCAGTAAACGAAAAACCAATTTTTTAGCATATCCTTGAATTTTACTTTTCCATCTAATACTCCGCCTAAAATCAAGGTGTTCCCGGTAAACAATTCTCCGCCTGCCAAAACAACCATCATAAGCCCTGTTCCAAATATTGCTCCTGCCAGAACTTTTCCCAAGCCATAGGTTTCCGGCTTGGCAAATAAATTAAAAGCCGCCATATTTGAGCCTTCGGCTGCAAAGGCAATGAAAGCACCCGCTAAAATTGCCAATATGAATTGATTGGAATATTTCATACCCACCTTTTTGATTCCTATTTGTATAGCAGTATTAGTTATTTCAGATGGTGGCAAATAATTTTTTGTCTCCACAGTTATCACTCCTACTTATAATTTCTGACTACTTGTTATCGTTTTTGCTTAAGAAATCTTATTTCTTTAAAGCCAGCTAGATACTCACTCCTTATTATTTAAATTACTCTTTCTTACTCCACCAATTAAACTGGAGATCAACAAGTTATGATGCCGTAGTTAAACTTTATCGTTCTTAGCCCAACCTGTCACCCATTTGAACATTAATAAAATGTTTTGTGGATAATTAATATATTTCGAAATTTTTGTTAATTGAAGAAAAAAGCAGCATGACACGGTTTAAAACCAAAATCATGCTGCTTAGCCTTTATTAAATGGAGATTAAAGAGTCTTTATGGAATGTTTATATAGGTGTAAATAACTTGACAGGTCGGCCAATCCCATATTTAAGCTTGGATATTAACAGGCCACGGTCTTCTAAGAACTCGAGATAGCGACGTACTGTTACCCTGGTTAGCTTCACTCCTTCAGCAACCTCTTCTGAAGAAAGGGGGCGGCGGTTAGCTTGTAGAAATTCTATGATCTGCTCAAGAGTTGTTTCGTTTAATCCTTTTGGTAACTCCTCCGCTTTGATAGACCATGCTGTGTCAGATTTAGATACTTCTTCTGGCTCACTAGTGTTAGACGTTAAGAGCGAAAGATCGGTTGTCTCAATGTCCTCAGAGGAATCAATTATTGGATTATCAATTTCGGCTAGCGGCCTTTCCGCATTACTATCAGCTCTGCTATTAATCTCCTCGATGGACGTTTGAAACTGTTCTACCATTTGGTTAAAGGCATCCTCCAACTCTTCAATTTCTTTGACTCTAGAAACTTTAACCTTCTCAGTAATGTGCCCAGTTGCCACATCTCGAGTTCCCAGCGTGATATTGTGTAAAGGGTTAATGATAACTTTCTGAATAAAAAACCAGGTTATAAGTGCTATTAAGATCGTTAAACCTAAACCTAGGATCGCCATTGTGATTAGAGATCGGGTGATTATTTCCTTCTCATAAGCATGGGAAATTCCCACATAAAAGATCCCAATAATATTGCCATTTTCCGCTCGTAAAGGAGCATATCCTGATTGGTGCCACTGTCCGACAACATTGGCCTCTCCTATAAAAGTTTGACCATCCTCCAATACCGTCCGGGCTACGTTAGCTGAGACCTTGGTTCCTATTACTCGTTCATCGTTTGACCCAAGAACTGTAGTTGCTACCCTTGTATCGCCCAAGAAAAAGGTCACTGTATCCCCGGTTAGACGAGACAAATGATCAACTAATTCGTTATTTAGGTTGATCTTAGTAGCCCCTTTATATAGGTTTCCATCTTGCACTGACCACGAACCAGGATAGGTCTTATCAATAATCTCTCCACATGTTGCCAAATCTGTCTGGGTTTTGATAATTGTGGCTGCCACAACCCGATCTTTCATATACCACCCCAGAACCGTGAGAAAGCAAACTGCCAGTAAAAACAATGAACCCAGCAGCAATATGAGCATTTGATGTTTGAGTGAACGCACTCAAATTCACCTCTTTCGTTTGTGCTTCGTTACTTATTAGTCTTATATAGATATTTAAGATTAATTCGCAAATAACTTTAAAATACCTTCTTTAATTACCTAATTAAGGCTTGCTTTTTTATCGAAAAGTCTAGATTTCTGAAGTTAAAGTGTAGTTTTGTGTAATAAATGTGAATACCAGCAATAAAGAGCCCTCCCGAAGCCGTTTTAACAGCATGGAAGGGCATGGCTAATATAGGCCTGGAGTTATTCCTAGACAGTCGGTTCAAATTTGTCATTAAGAATTAAAGCACCATAGTGTTTAAATTGATCACGAGATAGATTCGAAGTATTCGATAGAACTACGCCGACCCTTCCAGGATAATATCTTAGGATTTTGTCAACTATTTCAATAGAATCACATTTGATAATGAGGGGCTTCTTAACGAGATAGCTTATAGTGCTAATAAATTCCCATACGTCAAAGGTTTCACTCATATCGCCAAAATCTATGAATAGGCAATCCATCTTTGCCGCTTTATAAGCTTGCAGCAAACTATAAAAATCGCCTTTTCTTAACATGTCTCTCATTTCATCATTAATGAAAAGCTTTTCAATAGATAATTCCTTGTTAGAAAGTTCTAAGTAACTAAAAGCTGAGGCAATCATCGAATTCGAACGCAATTTTAAATCCTGAACCTTAATCTCATTGAGCTCTTTCCTCAAGGCACTGATAAATTCCGGGGTGGTTCCACAACACCCACCAATAAGTCTTACTCCATGCTCAACATATTCTTTTGTATAAGCACTAAATTGTTCTGGTTTTTGTTTATAGACCGCCTCTCCTGCTACTAATTCTGGCATACCAGCATTGGCTTTAACTGAAAGAGGAATGGAAACAACCCCATGCATTTTCTTGATAGGTTCAAGTAAACTGTCAGGTCCGCCGGAACAGTTAGCTCCAACTACTTCCACCTTTAAAGCTTCGCAGACTATTGCACATACCTCAGCTGAATTGCCCGATAGAGTTCTACTATTATCATTAAAGGTTACCGAAGCAATAATTGGAAGACTTGTAGTTTCTTTAGCAGCCAATATAGCTGCTCTTAACTCATTTAAATCTGTAAATGTTTCAAAATTAACAACATCTGCACCCGCATCCTCGAGTGCCTTTAATTGCTCTTTAAAAATATCATAAGCTTTGTCGAAACTTAAATCCCCCGCTGGTTCCATAATCATTCCCGTAGGTCCAACTGAAGCAGCAACGTAAGTGTTATCTCCAGCCACCTCTTTAGCCAATTTAACCCCTTCAAAATTCACTTGATAAGTCTTATCCCCTATGCCGTGCTTATCAAGGGTAACTCTATTACCAGGAAACGTATTGGTTTGGATTACGTCGGATCCTGCTTGTTTATAAAGATTATATAGGTTTTTGATCTCATCAGGTTTTGATAGATTCCATGATTCTGACGCTTCATTGCCTTTTAACCCTCTCTTCTGAAGCATGACACCTTTAGACCCATCATATAGTAAAACCCTTTCTTGGATCGAAGTTAAAAAACTCTTCATAAATTAAACCTCCTACTAAAATGCAATAATAAGCAATATTAATAAACTATACCTTATTTTTACGCAATTCTCTACTTTAAATCCCCAAAAATCACTTATTAATTATATTTGCCTTTAGCAAAAAACGAATTCGCCTTATTTATTAAATTAAGGATCATTTATTAAGAAAAAAAGTACTCAGGCTAAGCTGAGCAACCAATTTATGGAGGTGTTCATTTATAAGAATTGAAAGGAAACAATCAATCAATTGACACTTTCAACCTCATTCTAGAGGATGTTCAAGTAAACTCACGAGTAAATCCACGGCAGCTTGAACATCCCTGGAATCAACCATTTCTGCGGGACTGTGAACATATCTCGTGGGGATTGAAATTACACCGGAGGGAACTCCTCCTCTTGACAAATGAATAGCCCCGGAATCCGTCCCTCCGTACTCTAACACCTCCCACTGAAAGGGAATATTCCCTTCCGCAGCCACCGCAGCCATCCAGCGTTTTATTTGAGGAGGGGTAATCAACGAACGATCGAGGACTTTAATCCCCACACCACTTCCTAATTTCACTGACATGGGGTGGGCCTTAGGAGTATCTCCAGTAGCTGTCACATCGACAGCTATTGCCAGGTCAGGTTCAAGAACATAGGCTGCCGTTTTGGCACCTCTGGTTCCGAGTTCTTCTTGCGCAGTAAAAGCAAACACTAATTCATTAGTGGACTTGGAGCGTTTAAGGGCTTCGATAACCACAAAACAACCAATTCGGTCATCCAGAGCTTTGGCCATGATTCTTGATCCTACTTCCACGAAATCTCCTACAAACACTGCCGTTTCTCCTAGGTGGACAATCTGTTCGGCCTCATTCTGGGAAACTGCACCAATATCAATAAAGAGTTTATCTAGTTTGAAGTCACTTGGTTTAGCTATTTTTTCTACTCCGATAGTTCCCATTCTCCCCCTATTAAACTTAACCCTTTGTCCAACTAGGTTAGAGGTACGCACTCCACCGAGAGGGGTAAAACGTAAGAACCCCTCTTTATCAATATGTGTAATCATCAAGCCGATTTCATCCATATGAGCAGCAACCATGATTTTTTTACCAGTACCATGACGTACAGCTATGAGATTTCCTAAAGTGTCATTAATAACTTCGTCACAATAAGGACGTATCTGAGCAGATATGAAATCAGCGACCTGCTCTTCTGAACCGGAAGGGCCAAATATCTGGGTTAACTGTTCCAGAATTCTCAAATCCATATCCATTAGAATTGGTCCTCCTTAGCAAAATTAATTGAGCTGCCTTCAAAGATATTTGGCAATTCTTTTAGGAGAGCATTAGCAAGGTCATAACAAGCTCGATAATCCTTTTCTGAAATTACTGAGGCAAAAGAATGGATATAGCGACACGGCACACTCAAACTAATGGTAGGTATTCCAACTTTGCTGATATGAATAGAACCAGCATCGTTTCCGCTGCCAATTCCGCGGGGAAACTGTAACGGAATATCATTCTGTCGAGCTACATCCCTTACCCAGTGGATGAGCTTGGCATTATAGAGGGTCGAGCTATCCATTAATGAACAAGCCGGACCATTACCGAGCTCGGTGATCCACCCCTCGTCGGAACCCTCGGATATATCGTTAGCTACAGTTGCTTCCAGTACGATTGCAAAATTTGGAGCCAGGTGATGTGCGGCGACCTTAGCTCCTCGCTGGCCTACCTCCTCTTGAACTGTAAACGCTGCGACGATGGGAAAATCATAATCGTTTTTAAGCAGCTCTGCCAATAGGGCGCATCCCACCCGATGGTCTAAGGCCTTTCCCTTATAAAGCCCGTCACCGAAGGGCTCAAATTTTGTTATGAAATAGGCGTAATCTCCGAGTTTCACTTTGCTTAAGGCATCTTCTTTGGATTTTGCTCCGATATCAATATATAGTTGGTCAAAGGATAATGCCTTTTGCCGTTCTGCCTGTTTTTGGAGATGGATGGCCTTTGCTCCAATGACTCCGACTTGGGAATTATTAATTTGTACAGGTTTAGAGACAAGAATTCGGGCATCTATTCCGCCGACCGGACGAAATTTAAGAAATCCATCTCCGGTTATATCAATGATCATCAAGGCAACTTCATCCATATGAGCAGCAAGCATTACTTTTGGCCCGGAAAGAGAGTCATTCTTTATTCCAATCAGATTTCCTATTTTGTCAGTATTAATAATGTCTACAAAGGGTTCTATGGTTTGTTGCAAGAAAGTACGGACAAGACTTTCCGCCCCTGAAGTACCATTTAATTCGCTTAAAGTTTTTAGTAACATAACATGCCCTCCAAATCATCCGGTAAGGAGGCGATGAAATAGGCCAGCAGTTTTCCCGAGTTTAGGACATCTTGAATATCAAGAGTTTCTACAGAAGTGTGCATATACCGCAAGGGGATAGAGATCAACCCGGTAGGAATCCCTGCCTGAGCCACTTGAATAGGCCAAGCGTCCGTTCCTGAATGCCCCGGAATCGGTTCAATTTGAATAGGTAATCGATGAAAATGGGCTGACTCCACAAGATGCCGATAGATAGCTGGATGGATATTAGGCCCGAGGGCAACAGTCGGCCCTTTTCCCAGATCAATTGTTACTTGCCCCTTTAGATCAGGAGTACAGGCATGAGTAACATCTATAGTTACTGCCAGATCCGGATTAAGGGTATAAGCACCGGTAATTGCTCCCCTCGCCCCGACTTCTTCTTGTGTGGTTGCTACTGCAACTACATCATGAGAATGCTTAAGCCTAGACAATTCTTCCAGACAAACCTTCATTGCCACTACTCCGGCTCTATCATCTAAGGATTTTCCAGCTATTAGGTTATTCAGAAGCGGATAGGTTTGGCGTTTTATAGTAATGATATCTCCCACTTGGATAACCTCCTGGATTTTGGCCAGAGGCATCCCAACATCAATAACCATTTCATCCATTTTGACAGCCTGACTTGATTCCATTTTATCGAATTGATGGGGTGACAAAGAAGCTATAATACCAGGAATAGCTTGATTCCCATGAACCAGTACCTCTTGAGACAAGAGAGTGCGCTGGTCGGTCCCGCCAATGGATGTGAATTTAATAAAACCACGGGAATCAATCTTTTTCACAATCAGACCAATCTCGTCCATATGAGCAGCTAACATAATTTTTTTATTAGAATTTTTATTACCTCTTCTCAAAGCATAAACATTGCCGAATTTATCACGCTCTACCTCATTACTAAATTCTTCAAATCTTTCTCTGACCAAAGAGGCTATCGAAAACTCATACCCGGAGACTCCCGAGGCTATTGATATAAGACTAAGAAAATCTCTGGCATCCTTCATTTGCGGATTCATTATAAATCTTTCACCTTCTCTCTGAAAGATGTTCCAAGGGAGGGTATGTTTATATATTACTTTTGTTTCCTCTTCTAAATACCTTAAAAACCTTATAACTAAAAAAACAAGGGGCAGCCGGAACCATTATTTGTTCCAACTGCCCTAGCTATGTAATTCTCAGACAATTCTAGACGACTAAACAATTTCGACCTTTATTCTTAGCGGCATATAGCTTTTGATCTGCCGCTTTTATGACCTCATCAGGGCTAAGAAAAGACTTTGTATACTCTTGCATTCCCCCACTGATTGTTAAAATGCCATAGGTACTTTTCTCGTGGATAATACTAAGGTTTTGTATCTTTTCTAAAATCCGTTGACCTATCTCTTTTGAGAGATTGGCATCGGTGTGGTTGAAAATGACTGCAAATTCTTCTCCACCATATCTAAACACACGATCCTCTTCACGAATTGTTTCTTTAATTGCTTTGGCAATATCTTTTAAAGCCCGATCTCCTTCTGCATGACCATAACTATCATTATAGTTTTTAAAGAAATCTATATCTATCATCATTACAGTAAATGTTCCTAAGCCCTCTTCAGCATCCATAAAAATTCTAGCCATACTTCGATCCAAAGATCTTCGGTTGTGAATACTTGTAAGTCCGTCAAGCAAACTCATTTCCATAAGGTCTGCATTTGCCTTTTCCAAGGCATTAGTCCTTTCTTCTACGATCCTTTCAAGGTTTTCTTTAGAATCTTTTATATTAGTGGCCATTTCCACAAACCTTCTGGCAAGCATTCCAATTTCGTTTTGTAGGCCTATTGGCAGATTCATTCGTGCCTCTGCAATTTCTTTGTATTCTCCTCTGCCTATTTTTTCTGCTGCATAGCTTAACTGACTTAATGGTTTTTCTGCCTGGTATTTGATAACATAATATACTATTGTAAGAATTGCAAAAAGAACAATCATTCCTTCAATGAGAACTCTTTTAGCTGCTCCGTGCGCAGCCTCTCTAATAGTTCCGACAGGCAATACCCTAACATATAGCCACTCAGGCCCTTCGATCTCTCCCACTACAAGATAGCTATCATGAATTTTAGTCTTAATTACTTTTACTTGCGAGGTATTCTCTCCGAATTCTTCACTGATTAATTTATAGGCATCCTTAACTAATGGAATCTGTATCTTATCAAGGGATAATTGACCGACCCATTTTTGTTCATCGCTGGGGTCGCTGGGATGTGCCACGAGATATCCATCTTTTCGAATAATAAAACTATAGGAACCATCGCTGTTATATTCAAGTAATTGTTCTATTAAGTCTGTAAGATAAAGATCATGGCCTGGGGTTATAAGATGCCGTTCACCATAATCTACGGGATCCATATAGGTTATCATCCATTTCTCAGCAGTTTCGTCATAATACAACCCCGACCAAATCGACTTCCGCTCGGGATTTTCCCCTTTGTTGACAGCCTTAATAACCCCTAACTCATTCATGGGCAAATCTGCCCGAGCATTTAAACCCCACGGCTCTTCCGGGTAATATATAGACAGGACATTTTCTGGGAAGGCTACATGAACATTGGCAAATCTATTGACCCATGCCGCCCCCAATTTAGACAAGACTCGATTGGAAAGAACAATCCTTCTCTGAAGATCTGGGTTATCAAGCTTTTGATTGTTGCCGATAAAGCTACTCAGTCCGTATAGGTAATTTCCATCGTCAGTATAAACTCCTTCATAATACTCTGGTTTCATCCTTGTAGCACCTTGTTCATCGACAAAATAGTAAGTCCAGAACTCATCTTTAGTAACTTCAATATCTGATAGGTAAAGCTTCAAAAACTCATTTTCGAATACTTTTAGATTATCCTCTGCTAATGTAAAAATCTCGCTATCATATCTGACTCTATCAAAAACATAAGTTTTTAGTTGCTCTAACTTCTTCTCTGTCTCATTTGAATAAACGTTTAAATAAGTAATGATAGCTATGATAAAGACTATTCCGATTGACAGGAGAAAAATCCTTAAGAGAATATTTCTTATAAGCGAAAGTTTTCTCTTATCTACAACAATGTCTACTTCACTCTTCATTTAACCTCTCCTTCCTTATAGAGTACAGATCCTAGTGGAAGCATGGATACCATTTAGTAGACCTTTAAGTTAATTCATCTTCTTCTTTAGTTCTTTTTTATTATAAGGATTTTTTTAATGCTTTTAAAGGATTTATCAGGATATAAGGCTATTTAGTGTAAAAATTTTTTTTGTTTAAATATTTTGTTATCTTAAGTAAATTATTATTTCTTCGAATTTTGGAACTTTATTATATCGAACTATTCAGACCTAAAAAGTTATATAATTAGCTCGATGAGTAAAGTAGATACAATTGAAGCGAGGTAAAGCTAAATTGAGTATTTTTGAAATTATAATGTTAATATGCTTTGGTGCAGCTTGGCCCCTTTCCATTTACAAATCCTATACCTCTCGATCAACGGCAGGTAAAAGTGTATCTTTTTTAATTGTAATACTTATCGGCTATGTTGCAGGGATCATGCATAAGGTGTTTAATCAGTATGATGCAGTCGTATATTTATATCTGCTTAATTTTTTAATGGTCTTTACGGATCTTTTAATCTATTTTCGCAACAGTCGTTTCGCAACTTCAAACCATCCTAGTAAAAAGAAAGTATCTCACTCAGCAGTTTCCGCAAAATGAAATAATATCTATTGAAAGTTTCAGCTATTTGTGGAAACAACTAAGCTTAAATATCACCAGTATCAAATGGTATTAATTAAAGGGCTGTCAGTGACAGCCCTTTAATTCTTTTATCACCTTTTTCGTTTAGTTATCCTAAGTCATGTATGTAGATAAAACATTTTATCTTAAGCTAAAGGTTAGATCCCTCAAGTTCCATAATTCTATGATATAATGTACGCGATATTCAAAAATATAAAAGAAGGTTATTTTATGGTAAAGGTTTTAATCGCCGATGATCAGAAACTCTTACGGGAAAGTTTTAAAACTATAATTGAAAACCACGGGGAAATGAATGTTGTTGCCTGTGCAGCTAATGGGAGAGAGGCCTATGAATTATGCGGCAAGTGCAACCCTGATGTGGTGTTAATGGATATTTCTATGCCAGTTTGCAACGGAACGGAAGCAACAAAGTTAATTAAATCTGATTACCCACATGTCAAGGTTCTGATCGTTACTGCTTCTGATGACGAGGAAGATGTGTCTGAAGCAATCCGTAATGGAGCAAATGGCTACATTCTCAAAAATGTTGGTACGGAAGAATTGATGCTGGCTATTAAAAGCACTTACCATGGTTTACAGATAATGCATAAAGATGTTTTTAAGCCGGCAACATTTAATAAAAACCCTAAAGAACCCCTACGAACGCCAAACAATAAAGTAATTATTAATGGTATTCAAGTTCTTATATCGGAAAGAGAAGTAGAAATTATTCGCATGATTGTTGAAGGGAAAGACAACAAAGAAATAGGTGCTTCCCTTTTTATTGCGGAAGGAACCGTGAAAAATACCATAACCACCATTATCTCAAAACTTCAGCTTAAAGATAGAACCCAACTTGCCGTATTTGCAATAAAGAATCATTTAGTATAATTGTGCTATTTTTTTAGAAACGGTTGAGTTAAGAGGAGTTTGGTCATCTCGTTTTCTCCAACGGGCTTGCTGAAGTAATACCCCTGCATGATATCACAACCCATATTTTCAAGTAACACCACATGTTTTTCATCCTCTACACCTTCAGCCACTGTTCTAAGGTCTAAAGTATGAGCTAGTTCAATGATATGTTTGACAATCTCGTAATCAACTTTCTGGGTTAGAAAGTTTTGAACGAATACTTTGTCGATCTTTATTTCGTCAATTGGATAATCCTTTAAATAGGCTAAGGTGGCTTGTCCCGTGCCAAAATCATCAATCGAGAGTTTGAACCCTTTTTCTTTTAGGGAATACATTTTCTTTTGGGCTTCATCAGGATTAGCCATAATGGCACTTTCCGTTATTTCTATTTTAATAGTTTCAGGAACTAGATCATATAAACCAGCAAAGTTTAGAATCCTAGTTTCTAAACTTGGATCGTTAAACTGCAGTGCTGATACATTGACGGAAACACTTGTTGATATCTTTTTATTATGAGTTAGCTCAGCTAAATACCTCATAGAATCTTTAATTACCCAGTTGCCTAAATTAATTATGGTTCCATTTTCTTCAGCACGGTGAATAAAAAAATCCGGATACATAAAGCCATAATCTCTGCTGTCCCACCTGATAAGCGCTTCCATGCCAATTATTTCATGATTATCAGCCCTTATTTGAGGCTGAAAGTGCAGAACAAATTCACGATTATCAATTGCCTTGAATAAATTTGTAGCAATCTCAACATGATTCTTGTAATTTCTTTCAAGTTGCTCGTCATAAAATCGAATATAAAATTTTTCCTTGTTCTTTTCTTCGTTAGCTAGTCGGGCATTATTAACAAGTTCATCTCCTGTAGAACCATTTTGAGGGTATAGTGAAATTCCTATTTTGCAAGAAACCAGTAACTCGCCATTCAAATATTCAATTGGATTGGCAAATGCCTTTACAAGATTATCTGCAAATCTAGCCGCCTGCTCAGGCCCTGCACTATCAAGCAAGATTGTGAAATTGCCTTCTTTATTATAGGATATTATCTTTACGTCTTCTCGCCCATTTTGGAATTTTTCGACTAGTCCTTTAAGCATTTGTTGATCATTGATTTTTGAGAGGTAATTGTTTAAGAACATTGAATTGCTTAATTTTACTGCAACTATGGCAAATTGGGAGGCCATGCTTTGTTCTTGGCTTATCATAATATTATCAATATAGTCAATGAAAAGCATGTCATTGGGCAATCCCGTGCTATGGTCATATAACAGTCTTCTAAACCGATCAAGTTTTAAAACAGTCCTTACCCTTGCCTTTACTTCCAAAGCATCTAGGGGTTTACATAGAAATTCGTCTGCGCCTGATTGAAAACCTTTTATTTTTGATTCTCGATCTTCTAAAGCAGTAACCATAATAACAGGCATTAAGGATGTATAGGGATTGTTTCTGATTCTCTTACAAACTTCAAATCCATCCATATCTGGCAATATGACATCAAGGAGCACTAAATCCGGCTTTATCTCGAAGGCCTTTTTCAGAGCGTCCTTGCCGTTGGCTGCAAATTCTATATAGTAATCTTCTCCCTTTAGAAATGCATTCAATACTTTCTGTCCTGAGATACTATCATCCACAATTAAAATACTATTTTTTCTGTACATGATATCCCTCCTCTCTAAAGATCGAACAACATTTATTTGTGCAGATATTCATCACACTTCTCCTTAAGAACTCCCATTGAGACTGGTTTACTGATATAGTCATCCATCCCGGCGTTAATACATTTTTCTTTGTCGCCTTCCATAGTATAGGCCGTCATAGCGACAATGGTTGTGTTTTTATTAAAGACACTCTTTTTTCTTATTTCAAATGTAGCTTCATAGCCATCCATTATTGGCATTTGGCAGTCCATCAGGATCAGATCATACTCTTTAGTGTTACAGATCTCAACAGCCTGTTGCCCGTTAGTTGCCAGTTCGACAGTGTAACCAAGCTTTTTCAGCATTGTCATCTCCAGTCTTTGATTGGCCAGCATGTCTTCAACCAGCAAGATTGAAGGTTTGTCATCGCCATGGAACTCTTGGATAACTGAATGTTTTATTTCAACCTCTTCTGATAAAGCAGAGGTTTTTAGTAATGCAATCTGAGAAATAAGTTCAATTAACTCCTTCTTTCTAACAGGTTTTAAAAGGCATCCGGCAAATCCAATGGTTTTAGCTAATTTAGTATCTCCCTTCTGGGCGGCGGAAGTAATTAGGATGAGCTTAATGTCTCTATACCTTTCGTCCTTTAACACTTGTTTTCCAAATTCATAGCCGCTCATCCCAGGCATCATATAATCGACTAAAATAATTCGGGGTAAATTTCCCAACGATAATTCTCTTAGAATTTCTATTCCCTCAAAGCCATCCTTGGCACTATTTACAACACATCCTGCTTCACCCAGGTATTCTCGAAAGATCATCCTGTTAGTATCATTATCATCAATAATCATGACGGAAAGATCCTTCAGATCTTCTAACCTAGGCTTTTCTTCTTCGTTTTCGAGCCGTGCTTTTTCTAACTCTAGGGCAATTACAAAGGTACTTCCCTTACCTAAAGCGCTAACCACATCAATTCTGCCACCAATTAGTTCAATGATTTTTTTCGAAATCGCCAGTCCCAGTCCTGTTCCTTCGTATTTTCTGGTTGTAGAAGCATCTGCTTGAGTAAAAACCTCGAATAGGTTCTGCTTAGTCTTTTCGGACATGCCAATGCCTGTATCGTGAACCTCAATCTGCAATTGAATTTTTTCGTTATTATCTTTAATCTGCTTTACCGTCACTGTCACCTCACCCTGATCTGTGAATTTGACAGCATTGCCGATGATATTATTTAATACTTGCCTCAATCTGCTGGGATCCCCTTGAACACCGCTCGGTACTCCGGCAGTGATAAATAATGCTAAATCGATACCCTTACCATTTGCCTTTGGCGAAAATAGGGATACGCTCTCTTCCACAAGACTGTGAAGATTAAAAGGAATACTATCAATCAACAACTTGTTCGCATCAATCTTCGAATAATCTAAGATGTCATTAATTAACAATAGAAGCGCATCGGTTGAAGCTTTAACTTCTGCTAAGTAGCTTGCTTGTTGCCTTTCTAGCGGCATCGTTGAGAGCAGTTCTATGTAACCGATAATTCCATTCATTGGTGTCCTGATTTCATGAGACATGTTTGCCAGAAATTGACTCTTGGCGATATTTGCTGCTTCAGCAGCTTCCTTGGCCTGCATTAATTCTAATTCCGTTTTTCTTTCTTGTTCTAGGCTAATCATAAATTCATTGAACCAGCGACATAATTCTCCAATCTCATCGTTAGACAATGACTGAATTCGGGTTTCGGGATTTATTGTTCCCTTTTTTAACTCTTTAAAGGTTTTAGTTATTTTTTTAATCGGCTGAACAAATGATTTAGAAATGGCAAAGGCAAATAAGAAGATGAAAATGAATGAAACCCCTAAGAACAATATATTGTATCTGAGAATATCTTTAACTTTCTCAGAAATGCTCTTTTCTGATATTAAAGCCAGAAGCAGCCAGCCATTTTTAGTCTTGTCATAAATGACTTGTTTGTTATCTCCGTTAATTTCCGTAATGAAACTGCCAGAATTCTTATAAATATTTGTTATAAACTCGCTGTCGAGTTTACTTCCAATTGATGCCTTCTCCTGATGATAAATAAGTCGTTTTTCCCTGTCAATAATCATATATTCCGTGTCTTTATATGTACTAATAAAATGATTATAAAAAACGTCAATATCATAATTTATTAAAAGCAAGCCAATTGGCTTCTCAGTGAAACTAGTTGGGTCAATCTTTTTTAGAACCTTTCCAATCACAATAACCTTTTTATCACTTGATTTTAAGTTCAGATTGTCCTCAATTCCTTGCCATAGAATCGTACTTTCTGAGTTCAATGCTTTAGTAAAAAGTTTATTCTTAGATTCTGCATTAATATCTTGAACATCTAAGGTATCGCCGACATGATAATGCTCTCCACTCACTGAATAAATGTCAATTGAAACAAGTCCTTTAAGATTTGCAAAACCACTCAGTAGATCTCCTATTCTGGCTTGTGTAGCCAGTCTTTCGAAATCAGTTATTCCCTCGCCATTCTTCGCCAATACATCTTTGATATCCTCAATACTGGAAAGATTAGCAATCAAGCCTTCGACCTCTTCCATGATGAGCTCTAGATAACGTTTCTTCTCTTCTAATAAATTTATTGATGTCTTGTCAATCTCGTCTTTAAGAATAGATTTTGACTTACTATAGGACATCAATCCTAAAAAGGCTATAGGAACTATACAGGCTAATAATAGATAAATTATAAGCTTTTCGGTTATGTTCAATCTTAGAGATTTATGAAACATAAAATTATCCTTTCGGGATGATATTATTGTAATTCTCCAGTAGCAAGGTAAGATGTTAAAGCCTCAATCAATTGTTGATCTTGTTACCAACTTAACATCGATAAAGGTTTCTAAGGGTTGTTTCTTACCATTTATCATTTCATAAGCATAATGCACGCCTCTATACCCCTGAATATCTGCTTGTTGATTAATTGTAACTTGCATACTTCCTTTACTAATTGCTTTTTCTGCTTCTCTTAAATCATCAAATCCTGAAACAAGTACATTGCTGCGGTTTGATTTATCTAAGTATTGTATTGCTCCTAAGGCCATCATATCATTGGCACAAAAGATGCCCCCTAGATCTGGATATTTAGCAAAGATTGATGAAGTAATAAAGAATGCTTCATCAATTTTCCAATTTGCGCTTTCCATGGCCACGATTTGAATGTTAGGATTTTCTGAAAAGGCTTTCAAGGCCCCTTTCTTACGTTGTTCAGAATTATCAGCGCCGCGAATTCCTTCCAGTATTGCGACTTTGGTTGGTTTATTAATTTGGTCAGCGATATATTTAGCGGACTTATAAGCACCGTCTTCGTTGTTTACGCTAATAAAGGGGATGTCTGTTAAATTCATTTTTCTTAAAAAATTCGGATCTAACCTGTTATCAATATTTACAATCGCAATATCTGCTTTCTGAGCTTTTTGCAAAACAGGAATCAAATCTGTGGAACTTCCGGGCGCAATTACTATGGCATCCACTTTCGAATTTATAAGTTCTTCTACGATACCAATCTGTTGTTCGATTGAAGTCTCTTTTGCTCCAGTTTTAACAATTAAATTAACACCTAACTCGTTTTGAGCTAAGCGCGCACCTTTTTCCATCTCAATAAAGAAAGGATTTGTCAGGGTTTTCATTACTAAGGCGATATCTGGTATATCCTCATCATCCTCTATATTGACGATTTGCTGCGAATCGTTGTCGGGATTATCCGGGTTTTCATTTTGAATCTCTTTTCTACATCCTGTAAGTATAAGAGTAAAAAGAATTAATACACAGATTAAAACTCTCTTCATATAAACACTCCTTGGATTTAAAATTAGAATGATAATTACCCGTAATAAAATTAATCTTTCCTAGTTATAATATCGAATTTGCTACTTATAAGTCAGTGTCAATTGGCATTAATTACAATGCTTAAAGCACGTTCTCATTACTTTTTCAAAATGAATAACATTTTACGATACTGATGAAGCCAAAAAAGAGAAGGGATTTCAACACCTTCTCCTTTAAACAAGTCCTTATAAAAGAGTTCACTTTTTCACAGTTGCGACCAATTGCTCTCGTTAATTAGCGATCTTTATCAGCTAGTTTGACACCTCTCATATAACGCGAAGCGTCCACCCTATCTCTCTTTTTACTTATTTCCGGAAACCGTCCTAAAAGGCCAACGAACTATCCCGCCCAGATCAAAAACATTATTGTAGCCCTGTTTCAATAAGATCTTAACAGCAGCTCTACTCCGATTGCCACTTCTGCAATAGGCAAAAATTGTAGTTTGTTTGTCTGGTAATCTTTCACTCGCTTCCTGTCTTAAAACAGATAAAGGAATCGAGATACTCTTAGGTATGTGACTATCGATATATTCTTCTTGACTTCGAACATCAAGTAAAACGATGCCCTTTTCCTTATCTAATCTTCGTTTTGCTTCTTGAGGATCGATCCTTAGTTGACTGATATTTCCTCGGTTTTTTATATAAACTGCCAATATTAATAATCCTACCGATAAACTTCCTATTACGATTGCTTGGTCCATAATCATATCCTTTCCACTCTAAAGTGAACTGCTTAGCTATGACATAACGGAGTTTAGAATCCCTTATGCTCTCTAGCGTTGTTAAAGGAATTCTAATGCGCCATAGGTTCTTTTGTCAAATGAAACAATAAGAGGCGAACTCCAAATGTTTAAATGGAGTTCGCCCCAAGTGTTATCCGACATCAGTTAGTTGTGAATGAGTTCCAATCCTACTCTGTCTTTGGAGCATTTGAGTTTTTACGGCAGCAGCCTTTTTGGGGCCCAAAGCCATGGAATTCGCCTTTGTCGATATCTTGTTCAATCTTCGCTTGGCGTTCTTGCATGGATTTCTTGATTTTCTCGGCTTTTGCCTGATCTAATATTCCGGCCTCTACTTCTTTATCAATGATCTGAGCCTTAATGTTGGTCATTTGCTGATTCAGAGCTTTAATCTCTTTCAATTTCTCTTGATCAACAGCCCCGAAGGCAGGAACGGCACTTACGACCAAGAAAACTAAAGCCAAAACGCTTGCAGCCAATTTTCTCATTTGCCAGACCTCCCCATTCATTTTTATTTTGCCGGAAACAATCTTATAATGCCCAATAACGCTATTATTATAGTGGGAAAACATAGAATTTCATTATACATCTTTCATTTTGTGACCAATTTATTATTGATAAATCAACCTGGTATGCTAAGATTGTATAATCTAGCATTATACAAGTACGATGAACTATTTGTACTGAGTATATAGAAAGATACTTCAACTGTAAAATTAAGCACGCTTCCCTTTTAGGGAGAAAGCCTGAATGCCTTCGGGCTTTCTTCTCTTAGCGATTGAAAGAGAGTGAATTACAATGTCTATTCTTAAAAAATTCATAACTTATTACAGGCCCTATAAGCACTTATTTTATGCAGATATGTTCTGTGCTCTTCTTGTTTCGATTATTGACCTGGCCTTTCCTCAAATCCTTAATTATCTCGCCAAGAACCTATTCACCCAAGACAAAGGCGTCATTCTAAATGCTATTGGTTTTGTCGGAATATCCCTCTTGTTAATGTACGTCATTAAGTATTTCTGCCAATATTTCATCATTTCCTGGGGCCACATCATGGGCGCTAGAATGGAAACCGACATGAGAAAAGATCTATTTAGTCAATTTCAGCGCTTATCTTTTTCCTATTATGACAAAAACAATACTGGAGAAATGATGTCCAAATTAGTCGTAGATTTATTTGATATCTCTGAGCTGGCTCATCATGGGCCAGAGAACGTTTTTATCTCCGCTCTGAAAATTATTGGTTCTTTTAGTATCCTGCTCCTTATTAATGTTAGAATGACTTTGATTCTCTTACTAGTCACCATAATTATGGTGTTTTTCACTATTTATAAAAATTACAAGATGGCACCTAGCTTCTCAGATAGCCGAATCAAAATTGCAGCGGTTAATTCCAGCCTTCAAGATAGCCTGACTGGAGTTAGGGTGGTTAAGTCTTTTGCTAATGAAAACCTAGAAAGGCAAAAATTCCAAAAACACAATCATGAGTTTTTGGAATCCAAAAATAGAATCTACAAACTTATGGGCTCTTTTCACGCCTGGAATTCATTTTTTGAAGGATTACTCTACGTGGTAATCATTGTTTCCGGCGGAATATTTATTGCCGATGGTTCATTAAAGGTTTCCGATCTAGCTATATATGTTCTATACATCAACCTTTTCATCAACCCCATTGATGTCTTGATAAACTATACGGAATCATTTCAAAAAGGATACGCGGGTTTTAAGCGTTTTATCGAAGTGATGGAAACACTACCTGAAATTGCGGACAAGGATACCGCTGAACCTCTAACAGATGTTAAAGGAGATATTATTTATAAAAATGTTTCCTTCCGCTACAACGATGATTCTAACGTTTTAGATAATGTTAGTTTAGGAATAAAGGCAGGTAAAACCATTGCCCTAGTCGGTCCATCCGGAGGAGGAAAAACCACTTTATGTTCTCTTCTGCCCAGATTTTATGATGTGACTTCAGGATCAATTACTATCGATGGAAAAGATATCCGAGATGTCACCTTAGACTCCTTACGAAACGCCATCGGCATAGTACAACAGGATGTTTATATGTTTGCCGGCTCAATCAGAGACAATATTGCCTATGGCAAAGCTGGCGCTACCGAAACGGAAATTATTGAAGCTGCTCAAAACGCTAATATTCATGAGTTTATCTTGTCTTTGGAGCAAGGGTATGATAGTTATGTGGGGGAACGAGGGGTTAGGCTCTCCGGCGGGCAAAAACAACGGCTCTCAATTGCCAGAGTCTTTTTGAAAAATCCCCCGATATTAATCTTAGATGAAGCCACATCGGCTTTAGACAACGAAAGTGAACGATACATTCAAAACTCCCTAGAGAAACTATCAAAAAATCGAACGACTATCGTTATTGCTCACAGACTTAGTACGATAAAGAATTCAGACGAGATCGTGGTCGTTACCGATGAAGGTATTCAGGAAAGAGGAAGTCACAAGCAGTTAATCGAAAAGGCAGGTATCTACGCACGTTACTACAATATGCAGTTTGAAGGATTAGAATAATTCAGCTTCTACTCCAAGCTTGAATTATGTTACTCGCATATCCCAAAAATTCCTAAAATGTAAAAAAGAGCATTGCGATAGCCCTTTTCACAAAATTCATCTTTAGCTTAAGATAACGGTATCTCAGGTAACTCTTCTTTTCGATATTACATTATTAATCATCCGCTCATTTTTATTGCAACATCCTTACTACCACTTGTAATTAATCATTCCTAAGGATATCTATTGTTACTCGATTGCGTCCTTGATTTTTAGAACAGTAAAGTGCCCGATCCGCAGTCATTATTAAATCATTCGGGTTGTCCAAATGCCCTTGGAATCTTGTCACAACCCCCAGACTTATCGTAACATGATCTGCACAGGGGGAACTGATATGTTCAATGTTCGCTCTCTCGATACTGGCTCTCAACTCTTCTGCTATAACGGCTGCTCCAATATCATCTGTGTTCGGCAAAACAACGCCAAACTCTTCCCCTCCATACCGAGCGGGAAAATCACCGGGTCGTCTTAAGGTCTTTACCAACAAAGATGCTACAGTTATTAAACAATCGTCTCCTTTTAAATGACCATAAGTATCATTAAAGGCTTTAAAGTAATCGATATCCAGCATAATTAGAGAAAGAGGATTTTTCTCCCTCATGGAACGTTTTCTCTCTTGTAGTAATCTCTGGTCAAAATTCCTTCGATTGGCAATCCCAGTCAACCCATCAAAGAAAGAAAGATTTTGCAACCTCTCGTTAGCCGCTTGTAGCTGATGAGTAACCTCAAGCAGCTCCAATTCTCGAGCTTTTCGCCGAGCTGTCTCATGTTTCAACTTTAACGCCGAACGCACTCGCGCTAACAATTCAACACTATCAAGAGGCTTCTTAATATAATCCATAGCTCCTGCAGAAAATGCCAGTTGTAGATCATTTCTGTCTGTCCTCGACGTTACCATGATTACTGGTACGTCAACAAGCCATTCTCGCTTTTTGACACTCTGGCAAGCCTCAATTCCATTAATTTCCGGCATAACAATATCCATTAGAATTAGATCAACTTCCACAATTCCCCGTTCCGAATGGCCGTCGATCAGCCGATAAAGTTCCTTTGCTGACTTTACAGTAATAATATCCATATATCCCGCAGCTTTAAGCCATGCTTTTGTCACTTCTAAGCTAAAAACAGTATCGTCTACAATAACTATGGCCATTTTACCAATCCCCCTACCGCGTTTATTTCTCCCTCAAAAACTTAAATTCCTGCATTTTTTCAAGTAATTATGCATTTTTATCAGAAAAAGGATCTTCAATTGTTCTTGGTTTTAAAAGACCAATATCACTCTTATCTGAATTAATAGCTTGATTAATCAAATCTACAAATTTCCATACGAATAACAAGAAAACCTCACTTAGATTTGAATCTGAGCTGAGGTTTTTCTTACTAGTTTGCTTGCTGTTACAAATTTAACATTTTGGATCATAGGTATACAACCTAATAATTTTTCTATTCAACCACTTTTTCCAACAGCCAAACACCATTTACTTCCTGCAAGCCAACGGTAATAGTCATATTTTTTTTGCCTGCTGGAGAATCATCCGTTGTAAAAATTGTAAGCTTGGCAGATGTTTCGTTAATTGTTTCTAGAACATAGCTATAGTCATTCCAATTTACATAATAACCCAGACCAGCGTCTTTACTTATATCTCCATACAATTTGCCTTCTACATTTTGATACTTCCCGTTGCTTAAAAGCAAATCCGCTTCACTCCGAATATAGGTGCCTCTCACAAATTGTTCAAAATCAGCATAATTTACAAACCGCCTATCTATTACGGGAAATAAGACCTCATTATCCCCTCGTTTTTCGGGAATATCCATCGGTAGCATTGATAAGCCAAAGATTTCATAAAATGCTTCCTTATTACGCTCCAATAAATATCCGACCTGACTATAGAGATCGCGTTCTAGTTGGCTATTGGGTAGTGTAGGTATGTTTAAAGGCGGTGTTTTCATTTGGCTATATGGAAGGTCAAATTTAGGAATACCTGCGACATAGGCTGCTATAGCGTAAGGCTGATAATAAACCATCAAGCTGTTGCTGGTCAATACAAAATCGTCCTCCGAATAACTTCTTCGAACATTATCTGCATAGTTTTCCTGATAGACAAAATTTTCGGTTCCTTCGGTTTCTTTGATCTTAGCCAGAACTGTTTGGTACACCTTTTCAAGTGCTTCTTCGCTGCTGCCCCCAAGAATATCGGCAAGGGTCAATCTCATGCCAGTTTTCACATCAAAGGTTTCTGAAAGCCAACCTGAATTAGGATGAGCTCCACCGGTATTTTCATACACTAAATTTACAACTGAGAGTAAATCATTTCCATTATAATAAATTTCTGTACTTCGTTCATAGGCATGGGGGCGGAACTCGAACCCACCACTTAGGGCGACTTCCTTGTCAGCTCGAGCCATTTCTAAACCGTCCCCTAAGGCATTTCCTAAAAAGCTATCACATTGTTTACTATAGTACTCATTAATTTTTGAAATTCCAGGATTATTCTCCGGGTTCCTAATCTCAGGATAAGTAATTTTCAAATAAAGCAGCACCGAACCGTCTTGATCATCTCGATAGGCCTCGGTATGGACCTTACGCTCGATAACCAAAGCTGTCATTGCCCTATCCTGTTGAGACGTGTCTCCCGAACTTGAAGGTTGATTGTTAGCCTCTTTGGTACCACACCCTGTAAGTATTAACCCTAACATCAATAAGCCTATTAGAGACTTTAATAGAAAAATCCTTGTTTTACCCATAAATTTTCTCCTTCACTCACCTTATTAAGCCCGCTCTTGTTTCCATAACTCCATACTTCCACAAGACTGGTATCAACTTGAGTAAAATATAGAATCTACTACTCTTCTTTAGCAAGCTTTAATTCTTGCATATTATGTTCATATTCATTTGCGTAGTTTTGTCCCCATTTACACATAGTATCAAGTATTGGCAATAAACTCTGACCCGCTTTCGTTAGAGAATATTCTACTTTTGGAGGTATCTGAGTATAAATTAACCGCTTAACCAATCCACTGTCTTCTAGTTCCCGAAGTTGTTGGGTTAACATTTTAGGCGTGACATTCGGTATTACTTTTCTCATTTCACTGTACCTTAAAGTTTTGTCCCCTAAGTGCCAAAGTATCAACGCCTTCCATTTACCGCCAATAAGCGCTATAGTCAGTTCCATAGAACATTGATACTCATTATTTTTAAACTTAATCATGATTAATATCACCTCATGGAATTTCTATTTTTAAGTACATTTGTCTTTCACCAAAGTATCTAATTGGGTACTATATAACAAAAAGGTGCGTACTTGTTAATATGTATTATATAGTTTATTATAATATCCAACAATTACTTATGTCAAAGAGTTAGGAGTGTTCTTAATGAAAGTTATAGCATTTAACGGAAGTCCAAGGGCTAAGGGAAATACCTCACAAAGCATACAAATAGTTTTAGCAGAATTAGCAAAAGAAGGAATTGAAACGGAATTGATCCAATTGGGAGGTCGCAAAGTCTTTGGTTGCTTAGCCTGCGGTAAATGTAAGGAAACTAAAGATAATCGCTGTGCTCGTAAGGATGACGATATGAACACATTTATCCAGAAAATCGAAGAAGCCGATGGTATTATTATTGGTTCTCCTACTTACTTCAGTAATGTGAGTACCGAGGTAAAGGCTCTTATTGATCGCTGTGGTTATGTATCAAAATCGAACGACGGAGCCTTATTAAAGGGAAAGGTAGGTACCTCTGTTGTCTCAGCACGTCGAGCTGGAGCAACCTTTACCTATTCTGCCATTAATTTCTTCTTTGGCATTGCGCAGATGATCATTTGCAGTTCTAACTATTGGAATCTAACTCTATCAAGAGATCCAGGCGATGTCCAAAATGATAGTGAAGGCATCCAAACTTTTCAAACCTTAGGCCAAAATATGGCTAAACTCTTAAAACAGGTTCGATAATTTTAGTTAATTCGTTTCAGGTAAACACTGACAGAGTATCTGCTTTTGCCATTATTTAATATGAAGGGTTATTGATCTGAATATAAAAAGATGCCAGGGCGAATTACAAGACCGCTCGGGCATCTTTTAGTCATTAAACAATAAACCTTATTATTGCCTCTGTCAGCTCATTTACTTCCCTTAACAGTGCCATAAGGCAATCAAAAATCCCCTCCTAATGTACCTAGTGGATTAGGAAGGGTTTTGATTGTAATATTATATATTAAACCTTTGTTCAATTCACCTATCAATTGAGAACCTGACGCTTGCATTTTTTGCTTTAGAATTAAACGGATCAGGAACAACAATCAAATTGAACATCTTAGCCTTTTCTGACACCTCATATCCCAGTTCACCGGTTATTGCTTCTTTTGATCTAATGGTTCCATCAATACGGCTTTTTGCTGCCAGAAAAGCCCCTAGACTCGATTCATGACTATTACCATTTAAGTCTTTCAGTTTAAATCCAATTGTACTTCTAACCTCAACATCACTAGGGCTTTGGTTTTCAATGGTTAGATTTATAAAAAGAAAAACATTCCCTGAGCTAGGTGACTTAACCTCACTACTGCCGTCTGATGTCCGTATACTGTTTATTCGATATTGCAGATTACCTATCTTGAAAGTCTCCCCTATCATATATTCTTCTTGCAGGGTCAACAATGAAGCTTGCGACGTTAAAAATCGCGAAGAATTTGTGTGAGCTTGGGTGGTTAGGGCACCTGCACCTAGTAGAAAAATCACCATTGGGACAAGAAGGACGAGTAAACAATACTGAGCCTGGGAACAATACCTACGCTGCTTTCCCGCCTTACCAACTACTACAAGTTTCCCCATGTTCTTCGTCCTCCTCAATAATGATTTTGTCAACAGGAAATTGATAGGAATATCTTCAAGTGAATATTAGCACACCTCCTCCCCACTGTCTATAGCCCCGATATATAGCTTTATCAAAAAAGCTTATTGACAAAAGTGCCTTAGCGCTCATTTTCACCACTAAATTAAGGAATTATTATAATATTGCCTATGAACATTTATTATTCAGTTTAATTGTAGCTATAGAGCTAATCTATGATAAACAATTTTTATAGATCTATTTTGGAAAAGACCTTAAAAGTAAGAGGTTTCACGTTGCTTGTGAAACCTCTTACTTTAACACCCATGCTTTATATAGTAGTTTGACACCCTCCTCTATCTCATTTTTACTCAAGGCACCGAAACCAAGTAAGAAGGTATTTTCATACTTACTTATTACTTCGCCAATAAAATAATCTGAAATTGGATATACCTTAACACCATTTTCGATTGCAGCACTACACATTTGTCTTTCACTATTTTCTGTTATTAAATTAATGAGCAAATGATTCCCAGCGCTTTCACCAACAACTTTAATCCGGTCTCCAAAGATTGATAGTTCTTTGATGAAATGGGCCCTTTTGTCCTTATATAGTTTACGCATTCTATTGAGATGTCTTTCATAGCTGCCTTCTGCAATAAACTTTTCAATAATTTTCTGTTCAAGGATGGATACTTCAGAACCAAACTCGCTGAAAAGTTTATTATAAACTTTTAAAAGCATCAACGGTAAGATCATATAACTCATTCTAATGGAAGGTGCAATTGAGGTTGAAAATGTTCCGACGTATATGACTTTGCCATTTTGGTCTATACTTTGCAAAGAAGGCAAAGGCTTTCTGATATATCTAAATTCACTGTCATAGTCGTCTTCGATAATAAATCGTCCATCTGCTTTATTCGCAAAGTTTAAAAGCTCAATTCTCCTGCCTATTGGCATGCTTACCCCGAGAGGGAACTGATGTGAAGGAGTTACATAAACTGCAACATTAGAGTGATCTTTTAAGGGCTCTATTTCAATTCCTTTATTATCAATTGGTATCGGTAAAATCTCATGCCCCATATGTTCAAATGTCCTATAAGCTTTTCGATAAACTGGATTTTCTAAGGCGATGGGAGTTTTATTACCTAATATTAGACTTATTGTTCGCAAAGAACTTTCTGTACCGGCGCCAATGACAATCTGTCTTTCCTCACAGTTCACTCCTCTTGAACTATGCAAAAAAGAAACTAGTTCTCGGCGCAAACCCATATTTCCCTGAGCAGTCGTTCTTTTTAGTATGCTATGATCAAATTCATTAAAGCAGCTTTTAAAAAGATTTCTCCATGTCTTATATGGAAATGCTTTGTGGTCAATATCACTGGGAGAAAAATCAATTTTCAAATCATTTATATGTTCCGTTAGCAGAGTACCCTCATGCTGAACGATATTTATGTTGTGATATACGTCAATATTAGATACATAATAACCTTTCTTAGGGACGGATAAAATATACCCTTCATCCATTAATTGGCTATATGCTAAATCAATCGTATTGATACTTACACAAAGATGCTCTGATAGTTTCCTCTTTGAAGGAATCTTGTCGTTGGGCTTATAGTTCTTGCATTGAATTTCAGTTTTTAACCAATCGTAGATCTGCTTGTATAAAGGTGAATTATTAGTACATAACGGTAAGGTAATAATTATGGCACCTCCAAACTGTAACCATGAATATATCCAAAACTGACACTTTTATAGGTAACAGTATTATTCTATAATCAATTTATTAATTGTCAAGGAGGATCAATTCTATGAATAAGCAAAAAAGAATCGCTGCAATTCATGATATTTCTTGTGTTGGAAGATGTTCTCTTACAGTTGCACTACCCATACTATCAGCTGCGGGTTTTGATACCTCTGTATTGCCTACAGCAATTCTATCCACACACACTGGTGGGTTTGAGGGGTTTACCTATAGAGATTTAACGGAAGATATCAAACCTATTTCAGATCATTGGCAATCATTGAACATACAGTTTGATGCTTTATACAGTGGATTTTTAGGATCATTTGAGCAGATAGATTTAGTAGCCGACCTCTTCGATACCTTTAGGACAGACAATACACTAGTTATGGTTGATCCTGTTATGGCGGACAATGGAGTTTTATATTCAATTTATTCACCGGAAATGGCTAAAGGCATGGCTAAATTATGTGCAAAGGCAGATATTATTGTCCCCAATTTGACTGAAGCCGCTTTCCTTTTAGATGAGGAATACATCGGAGAAAACTACTCGCAAGAATATATTGAAACCACCTTGAAAAAACTCGCAGCTTTGGGAGCAAAAAAGGTTGTATTATCGGGGGTATCCTTCGAAGGTGAAAAATTAGGAGCAGCGTCCTACGATAGTGAAACAGGCAGCATCAGTTATGCCTTTAACGACAAGATAGATGGTTACTTTCATGGTACGGGGGATGTTTTTGGCAGTGCCTTATTATCCGCACTATTGAATAATTTCACTCTTGCAGAGGCAACACAAATAGCTGTAGATTATACTCAAATGTGTATTAGTTTGACTCAAGAAGCAGAACTAGAGAAAAGATATGGAGTCTGTTTTGAAAGAGCAATACCCGATCTTATCAAAAGATTAGGTTTATTCAGTGAATAAGTGAAAGGATATATTAAAACCCTTTAAGAATTGCTTTAAGTGCTTCAATCCCAGTCATCTGCTTTTTGACCACTTCCCTAGTCGGAAGCCCCAGAAAACTTTGTTCATTAATAACCTCAATTGTCGATAAAATTAATCCTTCTTTAGTATGCAAAAATGTGTACAATTCCCAATACCCCCTAAGGTAAGTAAGCGATTACTCACCTTATTTTTATATACATATTACTTCTTTTTTCTACAGAATATGAGATGTTTATACGGAATTTACTGTGAGCTGAAAACTCTAATTCCACCAACAGTTTTGCTACGGAACAGGATTTATATCGACATCCAAAGCATTGCTTGTACTCTCCTTTATGGAAAAGCCCGGCTTTCCGGGGTTCACTTTGCTTTGCATCACGGTTTTGGTGTCATTTCCTCCTCCAATTGCTTTTGGTAGTGTTTAGTGTTTAGCCTGCTTTTCCACCACCTCTTCGGTAGCCTTCCGTTGATTCGCATTCGCCTTACCTTAATATGGGTTCTATCAATAAACACCCCCTCCGTATAGTATAATTATACCATTTAAATAGGGGTATTTCTGCTTTTGCTGCAGGATGAGTCTCCCCTAGTCGGGGAGACTTTCCGAACTAGGCTATAGTTTACGAGTCCTAGCTTATCGACCTTCGGGTGATCTGTCTATCTGCTTCCGACACTTGGCCGGCGGGTAAGACAGGGTAAGCAATACTTCAACTTCACCTTTATAAATACTAAAATCAACAACTTGTTTGATGATGGATTCTTCTATAAACTGGGCAAACTAACCCGTTTGCAATTTCAAACCATCAAGCAACATTTTTAAAGTTTTTAAAATATGCTCCTTTAAAGAAAAACTATAGTTTTCTAGACGCCACCTCAGAACAACTACCCTTTCTAAGCCTATAATCAGATCTACTAAGCCTTCAGATTCGACATCCTTGGAGATTTCATTTTGACGTTTCGCATCCTCAACAAGCGTTTTGATCGTTCTGACCCGATTTGTAAAAATCTCATTTACCACAGCACTTAGCTCAACTTCCCGCATTAGTCCCTCATAGGATAGGATGATTGCTGTTATTTCAGGATAATTTTCATAATATATAGCATAGGCTTCTACAAAATATGTAATGGCTTCAATCGGTTTAAGCCCTTTAAGGTCTAATGATTCCTTAATTGGTTGATCATATTGAGAGAAATATTCGAGCACCGCAAGAATTAGTTCATTCTTCGATTTATAATGTTTGAAAATGGTTGATTCACCGATACCCTGCCTTTTGGCCACTTCCCTGGTCGTAAGCCCCTGTAGGCCCAGTTCACTGATAACCTCAATCGTCGATAAAATCAAGCTTTCTTTAGTGTGTAATAATTTGATCAATATCTTTTCCTCCATTGTGCGTGTAATCAATCACTCCCTAATATTATAATGTATAATCTCTTGTCTGAGAAATCTCTGAAAGGGTGGCTCTCTTTACTACGCCAATTTCTTTTGTAATTTTTTTGGCTGAGATGTCCCAGTTTCTCTGCTCTTTTCTCCTACGCCTTAATATCACTCCCAACGTTAGGACTTCCCACGATTATACCGGCAGGTAGAAAGAAGATTCGATCCCCCCAAAAATGGAAATACCCAGTATTTCAAAAACTTTTTCTCAGCTTAAAATAGAAAATTGAACCCTTTTTTACATTTTCCTCAAAACCAACAAAACCATTGTGCGCATCAATGATGTTTTTGGAAATATAAAGTCCAAGTCCATTGCCCTTCTCTCCCCCAGTAGGGGTTGTGGACGTTTTAGAAAACATCTTGAATAACCTATCTCTCTGAGATATTGGGATCCCATCCCCTTCATCGATTACTTTCGTTGTTATATAATCGCCGTCGTCTTCAATTTCCAGAAATATTTTTCCACCCTGCGCTGAGAACTTTATTGCATTCTGAAGGAAATTATTAATGACTTGACTGATTTTGATTTTATCAATAGAAATTGCAAGATTATCATCAATCTCCAGCCTCATTAGGACTGCAATATTTTTATTCTTAGCTAATTCTTTATTAATAGCAACTACTTTATTAAAGAAGGGACGATAATTTACACTTTCTACGTTAAGCGTCAGCCTTCCTGTCTCGATAGTAGACACATCTAGAATATCTTTAATGAGCCCTAATAAATATTTACTAGACTCTTGTATTAGTTCTGAAAACTCAAGACTTATGTCAAGGTCAGCGTACTTTACTGGCTCTTGGATAATCAATTTTCTAGCAGTTGTTGAAATATACTCAGACAGACTAAATATCCCTCCTACTGGGGCTCTTAGGTCATGAGCTACAATACCAAGTATTTTACTCTTTTCATTGCTTATCTTTTCTAATTCTTGATTCTTAGCTTCTAGTTCTTGGGTTCTTTCTATAAGTTTATCCTGTAGCTCTTGCATGTGCAAAATATTGTTTTTTAACACAATTTCTTTCTTAATAAGTTCTCTATTTAAGTTGTTGATCATTTGAGTGTTAGAAGACATTTCCTTAAAAAGCACTTCCAATTCCAATCCATCATACTCGCATAAAAAGAATAGCTCATCACTAAGCTTATAAATCTGGGCTAAATATGAAAAATTTAGAAGGTTTTTCGAAAGGGTAATAACTCCGTTAAAAACACAACGATCCCTAGAATCAATGACTAAAGACTCAAATACTGGATTAATAAAATATTGTTTAATATTATTCTCACCGTATCCCAAAATCAATTTGTATCCCACATTAAAAAACAATACATTCCCCTCAAAGTCCGTTGAAAAACAAATAAAATTCTGACTATCCAATAAAAATGTTTTAAGAATAGAAATCTTTTCTTGACCCAATTCCATGCTAATTAACCGCATGATCCATGTGTCTCGATTTCTCTAGTACTTCGTCTGAGGCAATCGTAAAATGGGGAATATTTATGAGAGAGTTCTTTTCCATACTATGCACATCCTTTAATATAACTTTCTATGGCTTCAAGATTTCTAAAATAAAAAACCTCTGTAAATCTATCAGCTAGTTCAACGCCGACATCATTTAGAGCCTGTCCACCAATCATAATGGGTATGTTGGTTACTGTTCTTATTGTGGCAATTTCTTCAAGGAGAAAATGAACATTTGAATAAACACTTAAAGATAAGCCAATCATATCAGGTTTGACTAAACCACAGAATTTAACCAATTCATTCATTGGTGTATTTGCACCAAGATAGTGGGCATCCCAACCATTTTTCTCAAAAATATCAGCAACCATTTTTCCGCCAATTTGATGTTCTTCGTTTTCAACACAGGAGATTATAACTTTTTTATTTTTCCTCTCCGGACTCATTATTTCTGGAAACAACTGGTTCATTAAACCTTCTGTAATCGATGTTGCCATATGCTCTACCGCAACACTAATTTTATTACATTCCCATCTTTGTCCAATTTCATATAAACTCTTCTTAAAGATTTCTTCATATAAAGCTATGATGGACGAATTTGATTTTCTAAACTCTTTCATCCCATTTTCACATGCGAGTCTATTACCTTTTAAAAGGGAGTCTAAAACATCCTCGTATATTTTCAAATTTTCCATAAATCCTCCAGGTGTAGATATTCTATTTGCGAACCAATTTCAGCACTTTTTAGTATAACGAAATGGTAGAAATACAGTAAATATACTTCCTGCTCCAAGAGTACTTTGAACTTTGATTTCCCCACCCAGCATTTCAACAAATTTCTTGGTAATTGAGAGACCAAGACCGGTCCCACCAACTTTTCTTGTATAGGCACTATCCACTTGGCGAAATTCCTCAAATATTCTTTCTAGGTACTCAGGAGGTATTCCTTTGCCTTCATCCTGCACGTCTATTCTAAAAAAAGCCTCATCATGGTTAATGGAAAGTGATAGCAATAGGTAAAGCTTTGATGTCATCTCCACTTTTTCCCCTGCTCCACACCGTGCATGCGGGTTTCCTCGCACACGGCGTTCCATCAATCTAAAGCTACTTCCTTATATCACAATATTTCCTACTTGTACTCTGAATTTATTCACTTTGGCTATCTGTCTTTTAGATAGCTTGAGTTTCGCCAGTATTTGATGAGTTGTCTCGGATTTGGTTGCATGTATCAGTCTGTGAATATCGGGTGAGATTATGACTAGGTTACTATATTTATCTTTTCCACCGGCACTAACAGGAATGATATGATGACAATGGAAGTTGTTTACCTCTAACCTTTCGCCGAGTACGCCACACTTGCCGTATTGGGCGGAAAATAGGGATATTCGGTTGTCGTTATACTCGATACTCCGGTTTGGTACTGGATTTTTGGTAAGGTATATAAACTCGGAGTTCGAAACACTTTCTATTTGTTTATGAATTAACTTTCTTCCTTCGAGAGTAAACTTGTTTACCTTTTTAGAGTAGCACCTTACATTCCTAGTTTTACATGCTGACATTGGAAAGATAATAAGCCCATTAATGTATGTCTTGTGCATATCATATCCTTTGTATTTTTCCAAGTATATCCTGCTAGGAGAACCCTTATTTGTGGAAATTGACTTCCATCTAATTTTAGTGTTCCTATCAAGGTAATATCCGATTTTTGAGAAGTCCTTGGTACAATGTGTTGCTATACGATAGTAATTTTGTGTGCCAAGAACATAAGAATTGTAGAGACTTACATTCTTGGCTGTAGGATTCTTTTGAATTCTCTTGATTAGCTCTTTTCCTTTGGCCATTATCTTTGTAACCGCACTCGGTTTGATATTTGAGTTAGCGATTCGTTTCATACCCTTAACAACCGCTTTGATTTTAAATCCTAGGAATTCGGATGATTTCTTTCTCAGGTTTGTAATCTTTGACTTTTCTGGACTTATCTCTAGGTTTAACCGTTCCTTGAGCCAAAGTTTAACTGCGATGAACATTCGTTCCGCAACATCTCTAGTTGAGCACATGATTTTGAGGTGAGTAGACCGGAGGAATTTCACCCCCAGTCTCTCTCAGAACCGGACTTGAACCTCTCGGCTCATCCGGCTCCCATTATCCAGCCCCAGGTAAAACCCCCATTTGCCACTGAACGAAAAGTTTCTGCTCGCGTCTGGCTATCCTACCAAGCCAAGCGTCTGCTCGTTGTTGATGTATCGCTAGTTTCTTGTATTTTCGTCTAGCCCATCGAACCAGTGCTCGATTCATGTGTTTGAGTACAGAGTACATTTCCGACTTATAAAAGCGACCGTAGTAATTGACCCAACCCCTAAGTATTGGGTTGAACATATGGGCCAAATCCTCAAGAGTTTTGTCTGGCTTTAGGTGCATACGCCAGTCATGTATTGTTTGTTGCATAGCTTTCTTGGCTTTGTTGCTGACTGCTGGCGTAAAGTTTATAAAGAACTTTCCATCTTTATTCTTTGATCTCCTTGGGCGAAATGTATATCCAAGAAAGTCAAAGGTTGTTTCAAGATAGTCTCCTCGCCGGTCATCATCTTTGCAGTAGACAATACGTGTTTTGATCGGATGAAGTTCTAAACCACATTCTGCAAACCGGGTCTCCAAACTTTTCCGTAGTCCTTCGGCGCCTTGTCTGCTACGGCAGTGTGCCACAGCATCATCTGCATATCGGGCAAACGGTTTATTTGGGTGATGCTTTTCCATCCATTTGTCAAACGCATAATGTAGAAACAGGTTTGCCAAAACCGGACTTATGACTCCGCCCTGCGGGGTTCCTTTCGTCCGTTCCTCGACTGTTCCATCAGGCATTTGAAATGGGACCTTAAGCCATCGTTTAATATATAAAATGACCCAAGGATTGTCCGTATGTTTGCAGACTGCTTTCATTAATAGTTCGTGATCAATATTATCGAACAGCCCTTTAATGTCGAATTCCAGTACCCAATCATACCTCCAGCATCGCTGGCGAGTAACTTTGAGTGCGTCAACAGCAGACTTACCCGGGCGATATCCATATGAGTCAGGATGAAAACAGGGTTCTACCCTTGGCTCAAAATAAAGTTTCGCCACCATTTGCGCTACACGATCGGCCACAGTTGGTACTCCGAGCATGCGCGTTCCGCCATTTTTCTTCGGTATTTCCACCGCCTTAACGGCTGGTGGAAAGTAACTACCGGATGACATCCTATTCCAAATCTTATAGAGGTTGTTCTTTAAGTTGCTCTCGAACGTTTCTAGATCCTCTCCGTCGATACCAGCCGCACCCTTATTCGCTTTTACTCTCTTAAATGCCTCTAACACGACGTGTTTGGAAATTTCATAAGACTTTGTTTCGTCCATTGGTTCCTCCCTTGCGGTTGACCGCTATTCAAAACTGGATAACACAACCCCTTCGCTTCCCTTCCATTAAGAAGCTTCATCACTACTACGGGTTATTCCGCCCCTGCACTTCGCGTCGATACTTTTATCCTTGTGGGTCTTCCACTTGGATTTTTCTCTTAGCATCGAAGTGCAGGTTCCCACGTTCCACACAGAAGCCTATGCTATGTTCAAGCCACCTTCATGCCGGTCACCGCCTGGACAGTAAACAGGTTTCCTCCAGACTTATCCCGGGCTAACGACTACCTCCCGGTTTTGATGACGTTCCTACGCTTTCGACACGTTATCAGCGGTTCATTTGTATTCTTCTCCATAGCACCTACCTGACGAGGTCAAGCCTCGCCTTTTCCTTAACGCTCACCACCATGGCTTTTGGACACAGCAACTTAAGGTGGTTTGGAATCTCTACCTGCATAGCGATTCCGAGGGGCCAACCCTCATCATCTGTGCAGCATAGCTGCTGTTCAAGCGACGATTCTTGTCGCTTGAACGCGCCTTCGTGGCGCACAGTCATCTGCATACCGAATAATGTAGCACTCCTTGAGTTCTGATCCTTTGCGTATTAATTTGAGTTTGCCGCTGTTATCAGAGTAGGGGTATAAGGTTTCAAAGCTTTCCCATTGGTCACTAATCCACCAGTCTAATTCATTGAGAACCACGTTAGAAAATAATGGCGAACACAGCCCACCCTGAGGTACTCCTTTACTTGGGATTCCTAATCTTTCAATTTCTGCTTTTAACATAGCCGATATAATGCATAGAAGGTTCTTGTCCTGAATTCCCATGGTCCATAGTTGTTTGAGAAGTTTTCCATGATCTACATTGTCGAAGAATCCTTTTATGTCAATATCTACAACAAAGTGTAAGTGTTGATGGTTAATCATCTTGTGCATCATGGCTTTTGCATGTTCTGTACTTCTATTTGGCCTAAAGCCATAGCTATGATTATGAAATTTCGCTTCACAGATTGGCTCAAGTATTTGAAGTATACACTGCTGGATAAGTCGATCGGACATAGTGGGAATTCCAAGAGGGCGTAGTTTGCCATTGTCTTTCAAAATCTCTACTCGTCTGATCGATTGTGGTCTGTAGTGCCTTAACCTTCCTTTTACCATTGTAATAACTTGGTGATTGGTCCTATCCGAGATGTCTTTAATCGTTAATCCATCGGTTCCTTTTGTCTTACTTCCTGTGTTGGCCTTGATATTTCGATAAGCCAAAAGGATATTGTTTTCTTCTACAATTTTTTCGTATAGGTTATTAAACTTTGCACCTTTAAGGCTTCTTGCATACAAATCATCAAGGGTACTTTGTTGGCCATAGTATTCATTATGGCGCAACTTGGTATTCGCGGTAGTGGTAGCCATAGTCGGCAGCACCTCCTTTCGAGGGTAGCCTCTTTTAGTCTCACCAGAACCTATGGAGTGATTTTGTGATTGTAAGTTTTCATTTATGATAATTGACTTGGGCCTCTCCCTCCACCACTTATTATCATGGTTTCATTGGTACTGTGACCCTACTTTCACGAAGGGGATAGTTCATCGGTAATAAGACCTCCCTATTCTTCGCTTACCACGTTCCAACATCTCTATCTGTACCATATACCTTTAGGTAGTTCCTCTGGGTTTGTAGACTTTCCGATGCCTAAAACATCGCAAGGATTTTCATACTGGAAATTTTTTACTCTTCCTCATCTACCAAACATAAATTTGCTCTGACATTTCTATCAGCTGGGTCACTCCCCCGTACATTCGGAACTTCGTCAGTAGATTTTATCTACATTCTTACCATGGATATTTTTTAGACTTCCGCACTATAGACTACGCCATCCACCTCTGGATAGGTTTCCTAAGAGATTCCCTCTTGGGGCAGTTCTCGCGCGACTTCACCGAGCTTTAGACGCTTCAATGCTTATTTATCTACACGCCTATCGGAGTATTAAAGAAAGCCTTTCAGGGTGTTATCCCTTCATTCGACTTTTCGTGATGTTAGTTCTATCAGAATTAGTCTGATGTCTAGGCTTTTATTGACCTAGAAACGTGTCGCACTCACAGGACCCTCCTCGGAGTATTTAAGTGCATTGCTAAGAAGATTTATTAAAATCTGCTTAACCTTTAATTTATCACTATAGATCAAGAGACTATTCAGTTCTGGTAGCTTTAGTTGATACTTAATAGGCTTCTCACCGACAAACTTTTTTGCCATAACGGATACCTGATTTACCACGTCTTCTAAATCAAATTCTTCTGCATATATTTCCATTTTCCCAGCTTCCACCTTAGAATAATCCAGCACGCTATCAATCAGCTTCAATAGATGCTCAGCCTCATCTCTTACAATTTCAAGGTTTTCAAACTGCGTTCTTGGCAACACCTTTGCACATTTTTTTAATACACGATTTGTAAATCCAATGATTGAGTTGAGCGGTGTACGGAGCTCATGAGACATGGTTGCAAGAAATTGACTTTTATGTTTATTAGCCTCCAAGGCCTCTTCGCGCTGTCGTTCAGCCTCAATTCTCTGTTCAAGCAGCTCGCTGTTCATTTGGTTCATCTCATTTGCGGCTGTAATACGGCTGGTAATATCCTGAGCCTGGGCAATGAAATATTGGGGGGTGCCCTCCTTATCCCTCAGCAACGAAGTATTTACCTGTACCCAAATCATATTCCCTTGCTTATGAATGTACCTTTTTTCTATATGAAAGCTCGGGATCTCGCCCTTTAGTAACTGATTAACCTCCTCACGGTTTCTTTCAATATCGTCGGGATGAGTTAACCTCAGGAACTTAGTATCGTGTAGTTCTTCATCTGTATACCCTACCATTTTACAATAGGGTCCATTTGCTCTAATAAACCGTCCTTCGATTGTCACTATAGCCATTCCCACGGCTGCATTTTCAAAGGCTGTCCTGAAACGTTCTTCACTTTCACGTAAGGTTTCTTCCATAATTTTATAGTCAGTTATATCCCTGAAATAAACTGATATTCCGTCGCTTTTGGAGTAGACGTTTGTGTTATACCAACGTTTTGAAGCTGGAGAATAACCCTCGAAATGCACCGGAATCTTCTCAATCATCGCTTGATTAAACTTACTATAGTAAAGTGAGTGTATCTCCTTCGGAAATATATCCCACATGCATTTGCCCAATATATCCTGATACTTTACATCAGTATCAGTAAGTACTTTATCAAATTCCTTGTTCGTATAAGTAAATTTCCAATCTTGGTCTACAGCAAAAAATGCATCTTGTATACTCTCTAAAATATTGACGATTTCTTGATTTGATTCCTTTAATTTCTTTCAATCACTTGTCTTGAAATGATATATTCTACAGCAAAGTAGGCCAATATTACTCCAAAAATTGATATCGCAATATAGTACGAAAACAATTCTAGTAATATGTAGAAATCTTTTATTAAATAACTAAAGGCAGCAATTGATATAGCCAATGCATATACGAGCATATAAGAAAACTTTTTCAATCGTGAAGTTCTTAAACAACTAAAGAATGCACACCCCAAACCCATAACCAAAGCTATCACCACGGCCATAACCGAGGCACTATTTACACCGAAATGCAATACTCTATATACGGCTATCATTACAGAGGTGATCATCACCGTAACAGGGCCACCAATAACTGCCGAGCTGATTATTGCAGTATTTCTTAGGTCAACTATAATCGTTGATGTAACATTGATGGAGTATATCATCAATGTAATACCCAGAACACCAAAACATATACCTATCCATATCCGTATTCGTAATTGCAAATTTCCATCCAATGTATACTTATTGAAAATTTGGCCAATCACAAATAAATATGCAACTACAATGACAATATTGGAAAATAAATCATAGAACATAACCCTCACCTACTAACTATTTAAGATAATCTCATCTGCCCTATAGACTTCAACCCTGTTACGTCCATTATTTTTTGCTGTGTATAAGGCTTGATCGGCGTTCTTAATTATGTCTCCTAGGGCAATTGTATTTTGGGGCGTTTTGAAGAAGATCCCCATACTTAACGTGATATGAACTGATTTATCGAACAATATGAACTCATGGTTTTGTACCTCTAAGCGCATCCTTTCACACAAATTTACAGCATCATTCAGCTCAGTATCGGATAAAATAATGCTAAATTCTTCCCCACCATATCGGCCTACTATATCGCTAGCTCTTACATTCTTGCGGATAATTTTTGCCAATTCCTTGAGGACAATATCTCCCGCTGTATGACCATAGGTATCATTAACGGTTTTGAAGCGATCAATATCAATCATCACAAAGGCAATCTTCTGATTGTTTCGCTCCTGTTTTAAGAGTTCTTTTTTTAATAATTCCAGTAACAACGAGTGATTGTATAATCCGGTCAGTCCATCCGTAGTTGCCATAGCTTTGAGTAAGTCCAGGTATTCTTTAACCTTCAGAGCTGACTTCAGCCTTGCTAATAACTCAATTTCGTTTATCGGCTTTTTAATGTAATCAAAGGCACCTAGTTCAAACGCTTTGTGCAGATCATTGGAATCCCTCTTTGCAGTAATCATGATAACGGGTATATCTTGGGTCTCATTATCTCTTTTTAATTGTTCACACACTTTAAATCCATCCATCTCTGGCATCATAATGTCCAGCAATATTACATCCGGTTGTACGATGTATGTCAATTCTAGCACGGTTAAACCGTTTTCTGCAGTAAAAACTGTGTATCCCTCCTCTTCCAAAATGTCAACGAACAAGCGAATATTGTTTTTATTATCATCAACAACCAAAACCTTTTTGCTCATATTTATATCACCTTTTCATCTACTTTTACTTTTATTTTCTCTATTAAGACCTCCATGATCCGCTCTATATTGATTTTCGGATTTTTGGATCAACTGATTAACACACTGCAATAAAATCTTTCATCCTCATCTCAAACTCCCATGTAAGAAATCGATTTTTTAAAGGTTTCAAATTCATAGTCTAATTGCATTGCATATTCTATTGCTTCCTTCAAATTGCCTCGCCTTAAAGCAAGCTCTATTCTGAAAGCAGAGTTCTTCAGCTCATCTGCCTCAATTTGATTAAATTGGTTTTTAACCCTTTTTGCGATAGTTTCAATATTAGAAAAATCATTACTGGCTAAATCCTTGGTAAGTTGCTTAACGTTATCAGTAATTTCCTGAATTACATTTTGTTTTTCTGCGTCCAACTGATAGTTAACAGCATCTAAAAAAACGACTTCTCCAGTCTCACTTGCCCGTATTCCACTTACCGGCAAGCCCCTTTCCCATTTTTGAGTAGACACATTATCAAGGGTCTTAATTAGCTGACCTAAAACAATTGGTTTCGAAAGATAATCATCCATACCTATTAATAAAAAGCGCTCTTTATCACCTTGCAATGCAAACGCCGTCAGAGCAATAATCGGAGTATGTATAAGACTACCTTCCCGCTCCCTGATCAACCGTGTTGCCTCAATCCCGTCCATTATTGGCAATTGAATATCCATAAAAATTACATCATATTGTTTTTGACTGTGCATCTCTATTGCTTCAATGCCGTTATTGGCCACATCTACCTGATGGCTCTTATCTTTCAAAACACGTGATACCACTAATTGGTTTACTTTGTCATCCTCTACTAACAAGATATGAAGCGATTTTTGTGTAGTAGGCAATTTTGCCTGATCACTCGGTTCAATCCTTGGCCGTTTCCCCAAGTTCATCTTCAGGGTAAAATCGAAGACACTTCCCTTGCTTTTTTCGCTTTCTACCCAAATTGTGCCACCCATTAACTCAATCAATTGTTTCGTTATTACCAGTCCCAGTCCGTTGCCACCATATTTCTTTGTATAGGAGCTATCAACCTGACTAAAGCTCTTAAAAAGCCTATTCATTTCATCATGGGCAATACCAATCCCTGTATCAGAGATCGAAAATTTTAGTTCAACCTGTTCATTAATAATCTCTTGTCGTTTTACTACCACTGATACTGCTACACTTCCGTCTTCCGTAAACTTTATCGCATTGCTAATTAGATTATTAACAACCTGCATCAATCGATTCGAGTCGCCAATGAGGAATTCCGGTATATTAGAAGAAAACATATAATTAAGTGCTAATCCTTTTTCTTCAGCAGATGACGAATGAAATTTGATTATACCTTCTATTAACTCTTTCACATTGAAATTGGTACTCTCTAACCTTAATATGTTTGCCTCTATTTTCGAAAAATCTAAAATATCATTTATAATGACTAAAAGCGAATTGGCGCATTTCTTGGCAATGTTCAAATTTTCCGATTGCATTGGCGTCAGTTCAGTAGAAAGTGTAATATCAATCATTCCAACAACACCAGTTAAGGGTGTTCTGATCTCGTGGCTCATATTGGCTAGGAATTCACTTTTAGCTTTATTTGCCGCATCTGCTTCCTCTTTTGCAATTTTCATAAGCTCCCTGGAGTTTCGTTCATAAGTTATATCGTTTAGAATGACTGCTAGATATCCCTTCTCCGGACTATAAGCAAAAACTGAACACCACTTGTTCAAGTCTTCTAAATACAATTCCTCAACTTTGTAATTTCCGCCTTCAAGTGCTACTAACTTTAGGACTTCCGTATATTTGTCTATAACGATCTTGCTAAAAGGTGATAGTTCTAAAATGCTCTTTCCAATGATTTGGTTGCTTTCCCTATTAATAAGGCGTTCAAAACCTTGATTAACTTCGAGATAAATGCAGTTGTTTGGAATACCCTTTTCGTCACAACTTACCTTAAAATATCCAAAGCCACTATTCATAGTCATGAGCATGGTTTGGTATTTGACTTTGCTTGCTTGTAGTGCCATTACAGCTCTAACTCTATCGCTTATTTCCTGGGACATGGTTGCAAAGTAACCTTTTTTCGGAGAGTACAAGGTTGTGGAGTACCATCGATTCATTGACTGGGAATATAAATTATCTAAAACATAGCTTTTGCCGTTGAATGCGGTATTATAGCATTTCTCCATCCAATCAGGATCTAATTTGAATTTATAGATTTCTGAAGCCCTTCTACCAATTGCATACTCCCGTTTGATGCCGGTTAATTTCTCATAAGCCTCATTTGCATCAATCATGATAAAATCCTCTGGGTTACCATCTTTATCAAATACCAACTCATTGTAAGTAAACCCATTAAGCATATTATCAAACAGTGATTGGTATTTTTCCTGACTTTGCCGAATTGCATCCTCTGCAAGTTTTCTTTCTGTGATATCAGTATAAATGGCTGCAAAATAACCGTGGCTAGTACTATATATATAAGTTGAATACCATCGTTTAAACACTTGAGAGTAGTACTCTTCGAGTCTTATTGGTTCAACTGTCGTTGCAACTTGTGCACATATTTTAATCCAATCCTTAGATAACTTTTTAATACCTGGTATCACTTCAGTAAGTCGTTTGCCAATTATTTCATCCCGACTGATACCTAATATTTTTTCATAAACACCATTCACTTCAATATATTCAAAGTCAATTGGATGACTATTTTCGTCGTAAAGAATTTTATGGAAGGCAAACCCGCTTGACATATTCATAAGGAGCGAGTGATAATTCTCCTGGCTTTCCTTTAAGGCCATCTCAGCTTGCGTCTTTTCAGTTATATCCCGTACAATAGAAAGATCTAGTGTCCTTCCCCTAAAGTTAAGCCAGGTCTTGTTAAAATAGTTACATTTTTTATCGACCCCGCAACGCCATATGAGCATAGGGAGCTTTTCCAAAATCTTATAACCATTATCCTTCGAACATGCTGTTTCTTTAGATGCTGCAGATAATCTCACGTTATATCCTTCACTTTTGAGTTTACACATCAAATCTTTTATCTTCTCTTCTGAATCCTCAATGATTAATACATTTTTTGAGTTCATAATAGATCGCCTTGCTTTCTATATGTTTTAGGCAGTGTTCCCCTAATCTCGCTAGTTGATATCAGTCTTAATGAGTCAAGTAATGTGATTGGGTTATCGAGAAAACATAAAAAGTATAGGGCAAGTAAAACTGACTTTCAGTTATTACTAACCCTATACTAAATATAACATGCTAGAAATAATTTTGTCTATATATGTAGAATATTTCAAAATACTGTTCCTAATTGGCGTGATTTGTCTTTTTAAAGATAATTTTTTACCGAATCAGTAGCTATGAATCCTATTCTATTAGCCCAATCTTTCTAATAACATCAAGCAGTTTGTTGGTATCAATTGGCTTAGCGGCGTAGGCTTCACACCCAATTTCAAACGCCTTATTAACATAGTCAGTTTCAGCCAAAGCCGTCGTCATAATCACTTTAACCCGCTGTTCAGGTGCTACCTTTTGCTTACTCTCAAATTCTCGAATAGCCTTTAATACCTTAACCCCATCCACTTTTGGCATCATAATATCCAGACAAATTAAGTCATAGGGAGCTTTTTCTTTGATAGCCATCAAATAAGCGTCAAGGGCTTCAAGTCCATCAACTACAAGATCGACTTCACCATATTGTGTGAGAAATTTCGACAAGAACCTACGACTGGCTAAATCATCCTCAGCAATTAAAATATTCATCTATCCATTTCCCCTTTCAGTCGGGTGTTCTAAGACCCTGTAACACTCAAATTCTCTTTTGATTCTTTGGGCGTATTGGGTTGCTTGTTCTTGATTTTCACGTCTAGCTGCCAGCTCAATTTTAAACGCTAACATTTTTAGTTCATCCGCTTCTATCAGATTGAAGTTGTTCTTGATTCTATGAGCAATTTCTTCAATCACGTTCAAGTCCTCCTCAAATAAGGCAAGACAAAGTTCTTCAATCTCCCGAGAAATTTGCTGGAGTATAGCAACTTTATTCTGTGCCGCGGCTACATCAGAGTTAATATTAACTACTTTTCCATTTTTACTAATTGTTACCTCAAGCTGGCTTTCAGGGTTTTGTTGATCTGAAATACTTCCGCTCACTACCTCTTCTAAGAGCTGGAATAATTCATTCATCTTAATTGGCTTAGGTAGATACTCATCCAACCCTTGGGAAAGGAATTTTTCCCGGTCTCCAACAAGCGCAAACGCGGTTAAGGCAATGATTGGAGTATGCCGGTTCCTACCCTCTCTTTCTCGAATTTTGGCGGTCGCTTCGATCCCATCCATGATAGGCATCTGAATATCCATAAAAATTACATCGTACTGACATTTCGAGTGGAATAACAAAGCCTCATACCCATTTGCAGCCGAATCTATAAAGTGACCTTTTTCTTTGAGCATTAAGGCCAAGACCATCGAATTAACCTTATCATCCTCGACAATCAGAATTTTCAAGGGTTTCATAGTATGGATGGGGTTGAAGGAGTTTTGGGTTAGACGGCTCAGTTCTTCCGAGAGCATGAATTTTAAAGTAAAGGTAAACGCACTCCCATGACCCTTACGGCTTTCCACATTGATTGTTCCACCCATCATATGAACCAACTGCTTGGATATCACTAAGCCTAAACCAGTTCCACCGTATTTTCTGGTGATAGAACCATCGACCTGACTAAAGTTTTTAAATAACTTCTCTTGGTCTAATTTAGATATGCCAATACCCGAATCTGAAACTGTAAACTTTATTTCCACCATTTCGTTGGTTAAAGCCTGCTCCCGAACTAAAAGAGTGACTTCCCCATGTTCCGTGAATTTCAAAGCGTTATTTAATAAATTATTAAAAATCTGTTTTAAACGGTTGGGATCACCCAACAAGGTTTGAGGTATAGCAGAGGAATAGTCGCAACACAATTTCAGCCTTTTTTCCTTGGCAACAGATAAGTGTGCTTTTATGGTTGAATCGATAAGTTCACGTAGGTTAAACGTTATCTTTTCGATCACTAATTTTCCTGCTTCAATCTTCGAAAAATCTAGAATATCATTAATGATTTTTAGCAGGGAGTCTGCACAACTCTTAGCAATTTCCAAATTTTCGCGTTGTTCACTACTTGTTTCCTTTAATAAGGTTAAATCAATCATTCCTAACATTCCATTAATCGGAGTACGTATCTCATGACTCATATTTGCTAAAAATTCGCTTTTGGCACGGTTAGCAGCTTCGGCTACTTCCTTAGCGAGATTGAGTTCATTTTCTTCACGTATGCGCTCCGTCATATCGGTGATGATCGAGACGAAAAATCCTGGCTCCGGACTATATAGTTTCACAGAAAACCAACGTTTACTCCACTCTGAATAGTAGACCGGCAAGACGAGTTTCAGCCCATTTGACGCCACCTCTCCGTATTCTACCATTCTTTGTTTGAAGATTTCTGGATCTTCACCGGAAAATAGTTCTGAATATTTCTTCCCGATAATTTCTTTCCGTGTCACATTAAATATTTTTTCATAGGCTTCATTAATCTCTAGAATCTCATAATCGAGGGGCTTCCCCACTTCATCATAGATAACTTTGTTATAAGCAAAGCTATCGGGCATATTCAATATCAACGAGCGATATCGTTCATATAAACGTCGTTGTTTTTCTTCGCTTCTCAGTAATTCTGTTTCTGCCTTCTTTCGTTCAGAGATGTCTCGGACAAACGATAGAATGCATTTTTTCTCATCCACCTCAACCAACTGTGTGCTGATCTCAACAGGAATTTCTTGACCCTCTTTGGTAACGTGAATATTCTCGAATGTACATTGTCCTTTTAGTATGATTTCTTGAATCATTTGGCTTACATAATTCCTATTACCTTCTTTATTAATATTTAGGACACTTTTACCTAACAACTCATCTTTGGAATACCCCATTCGCTGACAAGCCACTATGTTAACATCAATAATTTTTAAATCTATTGATTGCTCACCCTGAATCTCATATAAAAAAATACCGTCTTGAGCAACCTCAAAAAGGCTCCGGTACCGCCTTTCGCTATCCATTAACAATTTTTCTGCTTTTTTCCGGTCGGTTATATCACGGATGATGCTCACTAAAATTCGTTGCCCTTCTATATATGTACCATAGGCACTTACCTCAACAGGGAATCTACTGCTATCTTTACGAATGTGTCGAGTCTCAAATAAAATCCCTTGTTCCCCAACTTGATTCATTTGCTGTAAGGTCAAGTGAGCCTCCTCACGCAAATCAAAGATCGTTAAATCTAGTAGTTCCTCTCTCGTATAGCCGTACGCTCGAACAGCAGCCTGATTGGCTTCAATAATAGACCCTTTCATATCGAGCATTAAAATGATATCACGAGCTTTTTCAAGAAGAACTTGATACTTTTTAGCTGAATCCTCCACTAATTTGTTATCCGTAATGTTGTCTAGCGCTACGACCACATGGCGGTTGCCTTTGATCATAACTGGAGTAACGCTTGCCAGAAACCAATACTTTCTCGCTTTTCCGTTATGGATCAATATCTTAGTGTATTCCAAGTGAGTTATAGGTTGTCCTGTCTTTAAGGCTGACTCGATAGCCAAGCGCATCTTGCAGGTTTGGCATTGCAATCCAAAACCACACCCCTTAATATCTTCTGCGCTCCCCTTGCAACGAACCTCATCGCCGAAACGCTTACCCATAGACTCTTCCCGAGTTCGGTACAAAAACTCCAGTGCTGCATTGTTGATGTTTTCAAGCAACGAGTCTTCATTAAGTAAGAACATTCCAATGGGACTGGAGTTAAAAATCATTTCGAAATTACTCATTTCGGTATCATCTTGGTTCAAAGTCATACCCCAGCACCCCTTAAAAATTAATCTATTTAAGACGCCTCCGTTCCCACAATTTTACTCTAAATTAAATACCATCCCATTTCTCCTTACTTCTCATTAATTCCAACATTTTTTCAGTAAATATTCTTGTAATCTCAGGGTCAAACTGTGTACCAGCATTTTTTTGAATTTCCAATAAGGCTTCTTCTTCACTCAAAGAATTCCGGTATGGTCGGTTGCTGATCATTGCGTCATAGCTATCAGCTAAAGCAATAATTCTTGAAATCCTTGGAATAGAATCGCCCTTTAACCCCTTTGGATAACCATTACCATCCCATCGTTCATGATGTGCTAATATGCCGTCAGCTAATTCCGACATTTCATAAGAAGTACTTAGGATTCTCCAGCCAATATCAGGATGCCTTTTTATTTGTTCCCACTCATCCCCTGATAGTTTTCCTGGTTTATTAAGTATCCCCTCTTCGATGGCAATTTTTCCAATATCATGAAGAAGGCCTACAACTTTGAGCTTAGATACTTCGATTTCAGACAAACCTAATGCTCTTCCTATAGACTGACATAGTTGACTTACTCGCTTGGAATGTTGTTCTTCCCTTGGGTTTTTTTCGTGTAGAGTGTTAATGATTGTGTTGATTGTATTACCTCTCATCCCTTCGTTTTCGATAATTTTGTTTTTATATAAGGCGTCCTCAGCGCTTTTGAGGACTTTTAATAGATCCTCACCCGGTCTTTTCTTTGTCTCCCATCCAAATGAGATACTCACATTAATAGCATTAATGTCAATAGTTGAATATAATTCTCTCATTTTCTTAACAATAGTTTCAGCCTCTTCTTTATTCGTCTGAGGCAGAAGAATCACAAATTCATCTCCACCCCAGCGGGCGACTATATCCTCTAATCTACAGGCACTTCGGATGGCCGTTGCAGCTTTCTGTAAAAGCTCATCGCCTTTATCGTGACTAAAGGCATCATTCACAAGTTTTAAGCCATTAATATCCCCGATAATAATCGAAATAGGAAGATTTTTTTCAACGTCTAAGCGTTTCAGTTCTAATTCATAGAATCTTCTATTATTAAGGGCAGTTAAAACATCATAATAATTTAAATAGCGATTTTCCTCTTCCCTTTTTTTGCGTTCAGTGAGGTCTATCCCTATTCCAACAAACCACAGTTTCCCATCAATGACGACTGAACTAGCAGTCAAGTACATTGGAATTTTTGTGCCGTCTTTCCTTTGTAAATCGACTTCAGCATCTCCAAATCCATTCTGGCTAACCAGCTTAAGTCCATCGACTACCGCAGTTTGACTCTTTTCATCACCTTCATACCAATCCATCAACTTTATGCGGGCCAGCTCATCGGAGGAATATCCGGTCAGCTCTTCGTGTTTTTTATTCCATCTCACTAGCTTTCTTTGATCATCGTAAAGATAAATAATCCACGGGGCGCTGTTAAATAAGGCATCGGTGAAGTTTCTTTCTTTATCCAACTCATTTTTTGCTCGTACCTTCTCAACAATCTCTTCTTCCAGGATAGTATTCATATCCTTCAGCTGATTTGTGCGATGAATAACCTTGTTCTCAAATTCTTGATTTAAGCTGTTAATTTCTTTTTCAAGCATTTGACGCTTAGGAACTTTTTCTTCAGGCATGGCATTGACTCCTTTAAACACGACATTGGTCTCTTCTTGCTCTACATGAGTCTCTACTGCCAGCTTTTCTTAAGCTACATTTTCAGCAAACGATACATTAATCTGAATTTGTGACTCATCTTCGAATATCAAGGGTATACAGACAACAACGGTATTCGGAATGCTAAATTGAATATTGTCTCCTGTCAAAATGGTAGGAGGGGTGATATCTACGATTATTTCTTTTCTAGAAAATAAAGTTGCAGTATGGCCTAAGATCATATTACATAATTCTGCAATGGCACTTTTGGCAATTTCATCGAGCTCGCTTATCAGAGGACATCCCATCATCGCTGAGGCAAGCTTACAACATATTTCCTTGCTAAAGGTCATCACGACACTGCCATGGAACCCACCGGTTATCCCAATCAGCACCAGAATGCTTTCACTCATATAGGGCGCATCTTTGATATAGATCTTACCCATCTTCGTCTTAAAGCCCGTAACTTGATCAATCATTTCCGCGCTTGCTGATAAAAACGGATTAATATATTCCACCTTCATGAATAACCCCTTCTTTCGTTAACTTAATACATATAATCACCCTAATTTATCCAACACTTGTAATAACCGCTCTTCTGTGAAGGGTTTAACGAGGTAGTTTTTCGCTCCACTGATAATGGCTTCTTTGACCATTCCCTCTTGACCCAAGGCCGTAAGCATGACAACCATTGCCTTGGGATTAATCGCTTTAATAGCTTTTAACGCCTCTATTCCAGTCATTTCGGGCATTGTAATATCCATGGTCACGATATCCGGCTGTAATTGCTTATATAATTCGACGCCTATTACCCCGTTAGCAGCTTCACCGACCACTTCGTAATTCGAGTTTTCTAACATTTTTTTGATCGTCAATCTCATGAATATTGCATCATCGACAATAAGTATCTTTTTCATGGTGCCCGCCTCCTATACTTACTAAGCTTTTATTTAAAATTCCCACGCATGCTCTCCCACCAACGCTTAAGTTTTTCTTCATTAAGTTTGACAATTTTACTGACATCTTTAAACTCTTTAAACGGTTTTAGAATATAATCACTGGCCCCTTTTTCCAGACTGAGCATGGTGATCTCCATGGTGGAATAGCCTGTCATCATAATCACCTGAGCCAAGGGGTCATATTCTTTAATTTGGGTCAGCAATTCAAGTCCATTCATTTCTGGCATCACAATATCGGATAAAATGATATGGTATTTCGTCCCCTTAATCATTTCTAAAGCAGTGATGGGGGAAGAAGCCGTATGTACGTTATAGCCATCTAACCTTAATAACTGCGCTAGGGCAATCAGGATTTCTTCTTCATCATCAACTATTAAAACCCGCAGTTCTGGGTACATAGTTATCCCTCCTCTTAAAATATTAGTTACTTGTACCAAAAGAGGCGTTAAAGGCATTGGGAAAGATGTGCAAGTCCCTTGTGAATAGCGCGCTGGCCTCTAGGACATTGACTTGTCTCCGTGTATTAGGTCCACTGGAAACTAAGGACAAGCGAACACTATGGTGGTTAAGCTTTGTTTTTAAATCTTCTAATATCGATATATCCGAGGGTTCGAACACTCTCATTTGACTGAGATCGAGCACAGCCAGCTGAGGAACATCCTTTGTCAACGCTAATCTTTCCTGGAAAGCAGATGGTGAAAGTTTTACTTTTTCATCCATAATCTCCGTGAAGAAGTACACTTTGTTACATAAGACATCAAAAACCGTCTCCCAAAATCCCTGCAGGATACTTGCCGCCATTCTTGCTCGATCATTTCCATCCATTTCGGCAGTTTGAACTAAGAACGTGATATAACGCCTCCAACCTGCCAGCCCTCCAGGAAACCAACTCTCTGTAGCAACACTTGCTTCTTCCCCAAAATCTGCCAACCCCTGAACCAACCCAGCTATCTTTACCTTTGAATAGTCCTTTTGTCGGAATTCTTCCAGTAGGAGAGTCACTAATTGATCAAAATGTCCCACCTCCAGAACAGTCGGTAACTGCCCCTTGCCTTGTGAACTTCGGTCAAGATCCTTTTTCAGCTCTAATAGTCTAATTTCTGAAATGTCCCCCACATCACAGGTCATTCGCACTAGCTCATCGGTCTCATCCGTACTAAACACGATCGTTAAAGCATTATTCGTGGAACTTTCCGGCAATTCAAGACTTTCCAGATTAGGAAGAGAATAAACGACATTGCCGATTTCCTTCAAGCGTTCCAACACTAAAAACTGTCGAACCTGCGGCATGATCGACTCCTCGTCCATCTGAACATGAATATAGATTAAGCGTTTGCCAACAAAAGCACTGCTCCCTCGTGTGACCGAATTAAGATGTACAGTCCGCTCTTCTAAAACCTCCGGCTGGTGGATTCGTGCAATTTTCTCTAACAATTTCTTCTTATGCTCAAAATCCTGGGCCGTTATGATTTCCCCATTCCGAACATATTGAAGCTGCGTTTCCATCAATTCTAGGGCATCTAACATTAGAGTGGTGATTCCCTCATCTACCTTAAGTTTTCCAGAGCGGAGCGGTCCCAGCAAATCTTCGAGATGATGAGATATTTCTGCTAGATCGAGAAGTCCCAAAAATTGGCTGCCACCTTTAATGGAATGCACTACTCTGAAGACATGATTAATCCGCGCTAGTAACTCATCTGATTCATCTTCAACGAGTAACAAATTGGTGGCTTCTAGGAGCATATCTTCCGTTTCAGTGATAAATACACTCTTTAATTCATCATCCATCTCTAACCCTTCCCTTTCAGGTCATTCAATGGTAAGGCTCCCACTTCCATGGGAGCTACCAGTACTCCGCTTCGGTGTGACGACTTCCTCCGAAAGTCTCACTATTCAACTTTAGTTGAAAGATTTAACTTGGGTTCTGGGTTATAGCTAGGCAGGCGTAACGTAATCCTCGTTCCTTCGCCAAGTTCACTCGCCACGGCGATATGTCCACTATGATCCTTGACAATTCCATGTACTATCGAGAGTCCAAGCCCCATACCCTCAGGATCCTTAGAGTAAAATGGTTCAAAAATATGCGGTATTTCTTTGCTGTCTATGCCACAGCCATTATCTTGAACATCAACGAGGACCCAACCTTGCGTCATCTCTTCTTGGCGGACGGAAATTCGAATTATACCCATACTTCTTTTTACTTTATTTATAGCTCGCGTAGCGTTTTGTAAGAAATTAACAAACACTTGCTCTAACTGTTGATAACTTCCATAAACCAAGATCTTGGAGACTTCCTGATAATCCAGAGTTATACCACTGATTGCGGTACGATCGCTGGATATGAGCATCCAGGCCGAACTAATCACCTCAGCCAGATTGACTTCTTTCCGTTCTATAGCTTGTTGGCGAGAAAAATATTTAAGACCCGCGACAATATTGGAAATGCGTTCTACTCCCGACAAAATTGCTTTCATAGCCCTGCTTAAATCAAGAGACATATCGCTAGTTACGGCGTGTGACTTACTTTCCAGCAAGTCGTGATACCGAGTCATTAGTTCTAAATTCATGCGAATAAATGTCAAGGGATTATTGATTTCATGCGCCACACCCGCGACTAATTGCCCAACACTTGCCAAACGGTCCGCTTGCTGTAAGGCCAGCTCTTTTTCTCTGAGTCGTTCAATAAGCAAGCGATTTTCCTTGACCCGTTCATCAAACTGAAGCTCTATACTTTCCTCTGACGTCCCCTTACCATAATGTCCTTCTAGTTCTTCGACAAGGGCCACTATCCCCTGATTGGTCAGCAACAATTCCTGTCGATAATCCTTAATCTCCTGTTCCATGCCCAATTGATGATCGAGATACTCCTGAAGGTCCGTGTGTATACTCTCCCAGCTCATCGACCCATTTGAAGAGTTACGATTTTCATAAGGTATTTCGTCCACTGAACATCGAACGGTTAATTCCCACTTGTGATCTTGAATCATCATGATGATCGAGTTTTCAGAGAAAACTCGCATAAACCAATCCGGATAATTAATGTGTTTTATCTCGGCTTGAATACTGACTTCCGTACGCATTCTGATATAATTGCTGTCCCTCTCGATTTCTGCATACCATCCCGTACTCGCCCCGTGCTTCTCTAACTCTGCCAGCTGCCAGGTCACTAACACTGAAAGCTTTAAATAGACATTAAAGCCTCCCCCAACAGAAAGGACTGCACTCCATAAAGAAGGTAAGACTGCATTTTGAGGTGTACTGCGAACCGTATAAAGGCTTTGGCTCATAGGGCTTCCCGAGCAATCAAGACTGACGCATCGTCATTGTTCCTCCCGTAGTCCTGAACAATCTGGCGACAGACCATACCGGGGTCACCTCCTTTTAGGAAAAAGGGATCTAAGGATTTCCAGCGTTCAACTATTCCATCGGTATACATCAGGAGCCTTGACCCAGGCTTCCAGGGAAGGGTCGTTACTTTCATCTCAGGAAAACTTGCTCCCAGCACTCCGCGATACGACATTAACCGTTTGGGTTGCACCCCCTCTATGCCTAAAAAAGCCTCAATGTTTCCAATCCCGATATACTTCAGCTCGTTCTTAGTAATAACAGCTAAGAAAAGGACGGCTCCTCGACTCCCACGAAGTCGCTGATGAGAGTGTTGAACCATTTGTTCTAAGGATAATTTGTAGTGATATTTCAAGGAGTGTAATAATATATTAGCTGCTTGATACGCTAGCTCGCCATGCCCTACCCCATCAAACAAACCGAGGACATTCCTCGCAGGCTTTTGATGGATGAAAAAACCATCACCATTGCGGATATAACCTGGATAAGGCCGTGAATAGACCCCTACTGACAAACTTTGCTTCGTCTGGGAATCTAAATACTTGCCCACGATAATCTTAGTACCCTGTTTCCCCGTTTCCAATGAGAAATGATCGGCTAAGCGCTGAACTGCCCCTAGCCCCCCCCCTAATGACCCCTTAGAAGAAACCCCATCTGTCATTGAATTTTCAACGTTTGTAATTCCTGGCCCATCGTCACTTGTTTCAAGAGTCAAGCCCTGCTCCGGAGAACCGGAGTAATGGATAACTCCACCCCTGTTGGCATGCCGAACAAGATTAGTTGCTAATTCTGTCGTTATAATGGCAATATCTGATAGGTTCCTCGCGGACATTCCCAACTCTTGAGAAAAATTGACAACGGCTCTCCGAGCTCTGCCAATATCGTAGTCCGCTTCAACCCGAATTTCAGGCATTTCATACCCCCTACTTTGTCCATTTCACAACTCGAACTAGTGTACCTTGACCTAGCTTCGACTGTAACTCAAACTCATCCATCAAACGCTTGGCACCACTTAACCCCAACCCTAAACCCTGACCGCTGCTATAGCCAGCCGTCAAAGCTAGCTGCAGATCATCAATGCCAGGGCCTTGGTCCTCAAACACAAATTCCAATCCGACAATCCCAGTCGCCTTTTTTAACTCTTGGGCCTGCATTGATCCACTTGTGGCATAGGTATAAATATTGCGGGCTAATTCGCTTACGGCTGTAATAATCCTCGTCTGATCAACCAACGAAAAGCCTAAGTTGAGGGCAGCTTGACGTGCAACCTGTCTGGCCAGAACGATGTCCTGTTCAGAACAGATTTCCACCCGGCTCAAAGGCTTTCTTCCGAATAGCGACCTAACGTGGTTAGACCTGTCAACAGTTCCAAGGCCGCATCCAGATTAAGTGCCGTCTTAACCTCTTTTATATCAAGTCCCATATCGACCATCGTCAGAGCAATCATCGGATTGACCCCTACTAGAATCGTGATCCCCCCCATTAGCCGAATCATCCTCGCTGTATCTGAGAGTACCCTCGCCATGTACGAATCCACGATTTCCAACCGTGCAATATTTAAGATCACACCCCGTGTACTCGTGTTTCTGACCTCTTTCAATAACATATCCTGCATGGAAACGACTGAAAAATCATTGACTTCCCCCTCAATCGAGAGAATTAAGACCTTACCAATTTTTAACAGTGAGGTTTTATCCACCTTAATTCCTCCATCATTTACTCCTTATTATGGTCAACGATCCTCTTCTTCAGTAAAGCTAAGGCCAACTCTACCCCATCCGCCATCACAGCTCTCGTGACAATGTTTCCGAGATCAACTCCCAGGTGGACCATGGTTTGGGCAATCTCAGGACTTATTCCTGTAATAATCAGCTTCGCTCCGAGTAGATTGACCGCCGCAGCCGTCTTGAGAATATAATTTGCTACCAGAGTATCCACCGTCGAGACACCGGTAATATCCAGGATAATCACTTTTGACCCGTGAGTCACGATGGCATTTAAGAGCTTTTCCATAACCTCTTGTGTACGCTTGCTATCTAAGGTTCCAATCAGCGGTAGCACCAAAATCCCTTCCCATAACTTGATAATCGGAGTCGAAAGTTCTAAGAGGTCCTGTCGCTGCGCATGAATGATGTTCTCTCTGGTATCGAAGAACGCTTCCAGTCCGAAGATTCCTACTTCATCCATGACTTGATTCAACCGTTCTTCAGAGACGGTTGAGTTGATTCGATTCAAAAAGGGCCGAAAGGAAAAAGCAAACAAGGCAGTCTCCCTAGGATTCAATTCTTGCTGCTGACCAATTTTCACCAGTTCTAGCATAATTTTAGGTACTTCCGCACCAAGACCCTCTTCAGGGATACCACTTTGCAAGGCTTTGAACAGCTGTAGACCTAGACTTTCGAGCCTAGAAATGACACTGATTTCTTGTCTTCCCCAAACGCTAGTTTCTAAGTTAACTAACCACTCTTCATATAAATCATTCAAGGTACCCTTGCTTTCTTGATCCTTAACCATTGTTAGTTTCCTCCCATACTTGGATTATCTTGTGTGCATGCCTTAGCCAATAACTCCACCGCATTCAGTACAATTGCCACCTTGCCATTAGTCATAATTGTGGCTCCACCCATCCCTAGAATTCCAGACAAGTAATCGGGTAAGGGTTTGACTAAGACGTCCTGCTCATGGTGTAACCGATCAACAATCATGCCGATTTTCACACCCCCATCGTTCACCACAACAATGGATTTCCGATCCTCTATACCCTCCTGAGAGGAAGATGTTCCTAACAGGTCAGAAAGTTTGACCACCCCTAGAACCTCCCCTCGATGGTGGAGTATCCATTGTCCTCTACGTTTCATCAATTGGCTACTGGGAATTTTAAGGGTTTCTAGGATATTTTCCAAGGGAAGAATATAAGACTGTTGGTTGACTTCAACCAATAATCCTCTAGAGACCAACAGGGTCAAGGGGAGTTGCACTATCATTTTCGTACCCTTACCCATTTGACTGACAATATGAACCTTACCCTGTAGGGCATTGACATTTGATTTCACAACGTCCATGCCCACGCCGCGTCCTGAAATTTCCGAGACAACCCCCGCCGTGCTAAAGCCTGGTAAAAAGACTAGTTGAAACGCTGACTCGTCGGACATCTCCGCCGCTTGTGCCTCGGAGATAAACCCTTTTTCGTGCGCCTTGCGTTTTAAGGCTTGAGCATCCAAGCCCTTACCATCGTCTTCAACTTCGATATAAACATGTTTCCCGCGATTATACGCTCTGAGCCAAACCTTGCCCTGAGCTTCTTTGCCCACTGCGACACGCTGATCCTCTGACTCAATCCCATGATCTGCTGCATTTCTAACTAAGTGCATCAACGGATCGGCCATTTGTTCGATGATTGTTTTATCCAGTTCGGTATCTTCCCCTTCCATGATTAAGGCGATATTCTTACCCGTCTTTAACGCAATATCGCGAATAATCCGTGGAAACTTTTGAAAGACATGCCGAACTGCCGTCATTCGCATGGACATAATAATATCTTCCAGCTCTTCAGAAATACGATTAACGCTTAAACCGGCATCTTTAACCTCTCTAGAGATCGTCGGAAGATCGTGGTCAATAATTAATTTGCGCGCAATTAAACCGAAGACATTCTTCGTAACCACCAATTCTCCGATCACGTTCATCAGGCGATTTAATTTTTCTTCACTCACCCGAACTGATTGACTGACATGGATGGCGAGAGTCTCTGTCTTAGGCAGGGCTTCCTGTTTTTTTGACAGAGGGGACGATGCCGAACCGTCTGATTGAGTTCCCGAATTAGTTAAACGCTCCCTAGTGACCTTCAATTCTTGCAACAAGGGTTGCAGGTCAAGCTGAGTGGAATCTCCACCGGTTTGGGTAATCGTAATCCCTTTACGCAGTGCCTCCATGGCGAGGTAACAAAGATTGGTCACTTCGCTGAGCACTGGTTTCGTTTGATTTCGTACCCAATCCAGTAAACCCTCAACATTTTGGAACACTTCCAAAAGACCCTCTAACAAAGCACGCAGCTTACTTTCAGGTGTTTGGACGCTTAGCAATAAGCCGATATTTCCCTTGAGGCTATGCACTCGACGAAATAACTCTTTTAGAATCGACGTGTCCTCGGGATGAGAGTCAAGGTCGATTAGTAATTTATCTGAAATCATCGAAAGATGCTCATCCGCTTCTTCTAGGAAGTCCTCTAATAGACCCACTCCTAAGCCTTCCTTATTCGCTGGGCTCAAGGGGGGATTGTCTTTCTTAGGGACTGCCAACTCTTCTGGCTCTCCAACACTGGCTTCTATCTTCTCGGGTTCAATGATGCTATTTTTTGAATTAGGTATTTCTAGACCGGTGTCGACCGCGACCTTTTCGGCAAGTCCATAACTAGCGATCACCTCTTGAATTTGTTGAACGACGCAATCAATATCTTTGTTACTCGTAATTTCTGTGGTCACCCATTCCTCGGCATGGGCTTCCTGACACACGACATTCAATTGTCCGACCATATCGACTAAAATATCGAGGGCATCGAGTAATAATGCCACTACTTTGGTCGTTAAAACTAAACGTCCGGTCCGCAAAGCATCTAGCATATACTCTGCTTCATGACTTAGTCGCGTGATATCGGATAAGCCAAAAAAGGAGGACAGCCCTTTGATAGTATGCATCTGGCGGAATATTTCGTTGAGGGCTTCAGGATTTTCGTTCAAGCTTTCCTGTGTAAGCAATGCTTCCTCAATTTTTTGCAAGTTTTCCTCTGCTTCTTCCACAAAACTCTGCAGCATGTCCAAGTCATCCCTAGAGAATTTAAAGAGCATATTTTATCCCTCCTTCGGTTCAACCCCTTCCAATAAGCGGCTAATCCAGTCTATCAGTTTTTCCAATTCTGTTGGCTTGATAAAGATCAAATTCGCGCCCACCGCCTTTCCTTGATCGGCGTCTTGAACATCCTCTTGGGAGGTCACGATAATAATGGGTGTGTTCTGATAGCGCGGTACCTGACGCACTTCGGCAATAAACTGATAACCATCCATGCGAGGCATATTAATATCCGTTAAGATGAGGTCATAGTGATTTGAGAGCAACATTTCCAAAGCTACGTATCCATCCTCAGCCTCTGCAACCTGGTGCCCTAAGCCAGACAAGTAATATTGGTGGTACTTTCTGACCATGGTAGAATCGTCAACCACAAGTACATTGGCCATGTTCATCCCTCCTAAGGCTTATAATAATATATGTTGTCCTGGATGCGCTTCATTTTGAAGGCTTCCGTGATTCGCGCGACAGACTCTGAGTGACCTAGATAGATGATTCCACCACTTCTCAGGGAATTGTAAAAAGAATCGAGAACTTTAAACCGGGAGGCTGTATCAAAATAAATAAGAACATTGCGACAAAAAATGAAATCAAAGCTCTGATGATCCCTAAACTTGCTCTGATCACTCAAATTAAGGATGCGGTAATCCACCATGCCCTTAACATTCAAATTCATCGAGTACATTGATCCGCGTTTTGTAAAGTAGCGTTCCAGATAATCAAGCGGAACATCCTTAATCGAGCGCGAATTATATAAACCTTTACGTGCCAAGTCCAGCACTCGGGTATTGATATCTGTACCTAATATTTGAATCTTCCACTTTTCGAAGTCCGGGATCATTTCCATCAGAATAATGGCCAGCGTATACGGTTCTTCTCCTGTGGCGCACCCAGCACTCCATATTTTTAAGGTGCGTTGTCCAGCCGCTTCCTTGCTTTTGATCATTTGCGGCAGAACGGATTCGGCAAATCCTTGAAGTTGAGGAAAGTCACGAAAAAAATAGGTTTCATTAATGGTTAACCGATTGGTAATTTCCTGAAGCTCTGACTCGTCATTTGAATATTTCAACATAAAAAAATAGTCTCGGAAGGAATCAATTTCCAATTGTTCAACCCGATCCGTCAATCGGCGTTCAACAAAATACCGCTTATTTTCTTCAAACATAATGCCCGTTTTTTTATATACAAGATCAATGAAGCGCTGATAGAGTTCAGGGGTTAGAGTCATAAAACTAATCCTCCATTCTTGTCCAACTCCTGATGGATGATTTCCGCTAAACGCTTGTCCGTTTTTTCAGCGACTTGATAGATCTCTTGAAGGTATTGTCGACCAATCTCCCCCATTTCACTTAACCCTTTGGCGGCTGCCCACTGCAACAGTGGATCTGATCCCTGGATATTATCCTTCAGCCATTCCAGCGTTGTGGAATGCTGATAGATTTCCGGGCAGGCTAATATGTAGTAGCGATTATTGGCACTCTGTTCATAGCGGTACAAGTAACTCAACAAGGTGTAAACTTGGCTGCCCCTCCGCGTGGATAAACTTAAGATTACTTGGAGGCGTACCTCTGGAGCCGGATCGTTACTAAGAAGTTTCATCACTTTTAGAAAGAGTTCTTCCACTTTAATCAATCGAGCACTTTTGGCTATTCTCCCTCGTACAGCTTCATCCTCCACATCTCCAATCCGTTGAATGACCCGTTGAAGACTGGGATGCTCGAAAACAGCAACGACCTCTAAAATTTCTGGCAAACAATACTCTGGACTTTCTTCTGCCAAAGATCCAATTTGCTCCGTTAAGCAAACGGAAGGGCGTTTACAAAGTACTTCCACGACTCGTTTGCGCACGATTTGGTCGGGGTTCGACAATCCCTCCAGTAGTAGAGGATTCGCCATAGCACTTCCAAGTAACCCAAGGCCATTAATTGCTGCAGCAACCACTTCAGTATCCATATGCTTAACCAACCCCTGTAAGAAAACTTCCGCTCGAGGACCACTTAGCCAGGCTACATTAGCTGTTTTCTGAACAATTTCGTGATCTGATCTACTCGCTAATTTGATCAGAGTTTCGATTTCTATCGGAATTTGACAAATCTCACTCATCCTTAAGACGAATTTAGCTAACTTATCACTGGCTCCTAGTAGAAGTCCGTTGAGTTGCTCTGTTGAAGGCTTGGAACGGATCATTTCCTGAAGAAATTCCCCCATGGTGGCTTCCTCATCCTTAACATTATCTATGAGGCGCGGTAAATACTGATAGAAAATTTGCGGACTCTTTAGTAGCGCCAGATGAGCCACCGAATTCAGCTTAACATTCTCCAGCTTTATAAGTTGCCTGCGTAGAATCTCTTCTAACAAAGGATCTTCTTGTTCCCAGGTTATGCGTCGCAGGTAGAAGCTCACGAGGACTTCCACTACAGCATCTTCAGAAAGTTCCCCACTCTCTAACATTTCCCAAATTTTTGGTAGCCACTGGGTATCCCCTAACTGACCAACGGTAAAAGCCCATATCCCAAACAATAAAGCTCTATCTTGTTTCCCCCATTGCGCCTGGTCAATGTGCCGATAAAGCTCCTCCAGAACCCGGGGATCACCCAAAATCGCCGACGCTTCAATAACACTGAAGGAAATCCAGAGGTTCTTCGAGGTTTGAAGAAGTTCCAGTAGAGGTGCTAAGGCCCGCTGATCCCTTTTTCTCCCTAGTGCTTCAACACAGGCACTGACAATCACGGGTTCAGTATCCTTCAGTCCTTCAAGGATGAGGGAAAACGCTTTCTCTCCTGGGATTTTGTCCAAAACATCAACGGATAACTTCCGAATATCTCGAGAGGGGTCTGTCATCAAGGTTTCAATCGTAGGTATGGCAAACTCTTGCAACGCCTGCATTACTTCTACCGCTGCATTCCGGACATGGGTTTCTGGGGAAATAAAAAGCCTCGCGGCGATAAGTCCTGTTCGAGAACTCTGAAGCCCTCCCAGAGCCTTAATCAAACGCCGACGAACATAGTAGGACGTTTCTTTCTCTAGTTGATCAACTAAGAGGATGATCGCACTTAAATGTCCTTGCTTTGCCAATTCATCAACCGCTACACAACGCTCAGCTTCCTGCTTACTATTAATCTGCTTTGCTACGTTAAGTTCCATAGTTTTCTCCTTAATCTTCAATCCCGAATTCTCTATTTTAGATGACCTCTAAAAGACTAAAGTAATAACTTTTATTCGGAATCTCTTAAGCCCGCCTGATTGCTTTCACAATTTCCTTTGCCACCTGGTAGGACGGAACAACAATCTCAGCGCCACCGCGTTCTATGGCCTCACGAGGCATACCAAAAACCACCGCAGTTGATTCAGCCTCTGCAATAGTAACCCCTCCTGCCTGCCGAATTGCCACCATACCATCAGCTCCATCCGAACCCATCCCAGTCAATAACACTCCCACCGTTCGACGCCCAAACACCTCCACAATGGAGTTCATCGTGACATCCACCGAAGGCATAAAGAGCGTATTTTCGGGTAACGTGGTTAGACGAACCTGCCACTCATCTCGAGAAAAATTCTTACGAATAACAAAATGGATTCCTCCAGGGGCGACATACGCGCATCCTTTGGTCAAGACATCTCCAGATTTTCCTTCGGTAATAGAAATTTGACTATGTTCATCCAACCGTTTGGCGAAGGAACCCGTAAACATGGGGGGCATATGTTGAACGATGACCACCGCCGCATCAAGATCTGCTGGCAGTTGTGGGATAATCTCCATCAAAGTAGCAGGCCCACCTGTCGATACTCCTATCACAACCACCTTTCGAAATGCGGGGATTCCATCCATTAACTGCGATTTAACTAACTTCTTGACAGCGACTGCCTCTTTGATCGGCTTTTTGACCAACCCAGAACGCTCTCTCGTTTGGCGCAGAGTCCGCTTCGTTCGAGCTGCTGCCTTAACCTTTTCGATTAATTCTTTTCCGATGACATGGAGATTGGCTGATACCGTGCCTGAGGGTTTTGCAACATAGTCAAAAGCCCCTAATTCCAACGCTTCAAACGTTGTCATGGCTCCGTCTTGAGTCAACGAACTCAGCATGATAATGCGTACCTCAGGGTGTTGTTCTAATAAGTGCATCATGGAGGTGACTCCGTCCATCACCGGCATATTGATATCCATCGTGATCACGTCAGGAATAAATTCTGCATCTTTCTTTAAAGCATCCTCTCCATCTCTGGCGCTCCCAACCACGTCGATCTTGGAATCGGTCTCTAAAATTTGCTTTATTGCTCGTCGCATCATTGCTGAATCGTCGACGATGAGAACTCGAATTTTTTCGCTCATATTTCTCACCCTTATCTTAATCTGATCTAACTCTCATTAATTAATATCTACCTCAAAGAGCTTCATCAGAGCACCCACATAACTCGTTATTGTTCTATTCCGAGACGCAATTCAATTTCTCCCTGGGGCGTGGTAGCATTCGTTAATAACACGTCGTAGGAGCCCATCATCAACGCCATTCTAGTCCCTATTACCATGGTCGGTGGTGTAATATCTACCTTCATTCCTGGGGCAGGGACGTAACACAAGCACCCGCCGCCATATTGGCAAATTCACATATAGCACTTCTGTCCATATCATGAGCTCGGCAATCGCCATCCCACCCATCATGGTACTAGCAATATTGAGGGCCGAGCTTGGCGACATTCCGCAAAACGATACTTCCTCTTATATCCAGGGCATATGAGGGATTATCTAGCATCGTTTGCGAAGGGAATCACGAACGTACTCTCTCAAATAGGTAGCGAAGGAATCGAAAAGGAAGACTATGCTACACCCGAAGATATGTTTTGCAAGCATGAAGTGATCATTATTATTGGCTTGGAATAAAGGGAGAATCATCCACCACCAAGATTTTATACGCTTCGGTCTTCACATTCATTGTTCTAATCCTCCCTACTCTTGTTCTAACGTTGCTCTCTTAATGAGGGCTAGCCCATCTAACATTAGGCTAATCTGACCGTTCTCCAGGACAGCGGCTCCCGCTATCTCTCGATTGCCAACGAAAATATCCAATAGGGGTTTTACATGTACCTCTTGTTCCTTCGACCAATGCTCTACGGCAAGGCCCAGCTTCGTGTTACCATTCGAAATCACAACAATGCCCCTAACCTCCATTTTCTGAATAGTGGTTGATCCGTAAAAATCCGATAAAAATATAACACCTAAGGTTTCGCCTCGGAAATGAGAGAAGAAATGCCCCCGCCTTTTGAATAGATCCTTTCTAGAAACCTTAATCACTTCAAGCACCTGATTGACCCCGATAATAAAGGCTTGTCTACCCACTTTAATCGGTAAAACTTTTTGCTTTTGAATGACAAGATCTGGGTAGCGCTGGCATAGCCCCAGGACATTCTCTTCGACACGCTCCAACACATGCTGGAACTGGAGTCCCTTAGACTTAATTTTTTTCGAAAAAGTTGGCAAATTATGCTCTAGAAGAGCTTGACGGGACAAGTACTGAAAAACATTCCTGCTCATCCTCAATTCCCCTAACAGGTCTATCAGTTGAGCAAATTCCCGCTTGAGGTCTATTTCGTTTTTTATTTCTTCTGGTTCAACTATTTCCTCTGCTTCCGCTTCTTCTGAAGCTGCGTCCTCCAGCAGTTTTTCTCCTGATGGTTCATGACTTAACGGTTTAACGCTCGAACAGATCCTAGGAGACACGCTTGTTTCAGCCTCTGCTCTTAAGCACACCATCATCTGGCTAAAGGAACAAAGGCAAGCATAAATTGGATGGTCGATGATCCTTCGAGGAGGTTTTTCATTTCCCTTCTGACTCGGTAGTGCCAGAGAATGAAGAACTTGGTCAAATACTCTACAAAAGTTCATAAAAACGTTTTCCATCCCCACAGGAACAGTGCTCCCGGGGGACTCAACTAGTTCATCGTAAATACTCAGTATTCTTAGATACAAGGCCTTCAGAGCCGCGAGGTCTGGAGCGTCGCAATCAAGCGCTATAAGCAATTCATAACATAGTCTCTTAAGTTTTTTCTGAATAGCAGCGAGACAATTATCCAACATAGAGGCTCCCCATGACATGAAATGATTTAACAGGATAAAGGCGGGATCAGTTACCCTTCGCCCACCTTTTCCCTTTGATAATCTGGTTTCCTATCATTTATCCTACTTTCAAGGCATGTTGTAAATCTAAGATTAAGACCATTCGCTTACCATTATTCAGCTTACAGACACCATTGATATACTTGGTATCCAAGTCATTGGATAAAATTTTCGGTGTTTCTTCCACTAAACTGCGATCAAAGCGTAAGACCTCCGAAACGGAATCCACCACGACGCCATTCTTTTGGTTGCCAACATCGACAATAATAATTCGAGTTGAATCATCGTTGGCTCGTTCGGTCAAATTAAAGCGACGTCTCAGATTTACTACTGGGATGATATTGCCACGTAAATTGACCAAGCCGTCAAAATAAGCAGGGGTTCCAGGCATTCGAACCACTTCCGTATAGCGATTAATTTCTTGGACATCCGTAATTTTGATCGCAAATTCTTCGTTTCCTAGACGGAAAGCCACTAGTTGCTCCTCTTCCATCAATTGCTTCTCTAGTTTGTCTTCTATGCACTCCTCAGTTTCGCCAATCAACTCTTTCACAATAGCGGCTGACAAGAGATTCTGGGCATTCAGGCACATCAGTAAGCGAGCCCCTTGATTCAGCTTTGCGACCCCTCGAATTTGCTCTGACTCGCTCGATGAAAAAACAACTGGTGGGGGTTCAATCACGTTTTTGGGCACGCGGATCACTTCCATGACCCGATCCACTTTAAAGCCTGCTGAAGTATTACCTAGGTCAATGATTACCACTCGGGATTGATCGGTAATCGCAGCATCCTCCATGCCAAAAAAAGTGCGCATATTGACGATGGGCAAAAGGTGGTTTCGAATAGAAACAACCCCTTCAATATAATAACTGGCATTTGGCACAGCGGTAATCTCAGGCACACGAATGATTTCCTTAACATGCATGATATCAAAGGCGTATTCCTCATCTCCCAGCAGGAACGTGACGAGCTGTTCCTCTTCCAAATCCACAGCACTACTCTTCGTTTGTTCGAGAACAGTTGTTGTCGTGACCTGTGCTTGAATAGCATCTACTAAATCAACTGTAAGGATTTTTTTGAGATTGAGCGCCATGATTAAACGCTTTCCACCGCTAAGCTTAACCACTCCATCTAGGTAGTCCGCTTCTACATTTCGTATCACCGCCGGAGCAGGCTCTAGATCGTTGACATTAACGCGCAAAACTTCTGAGACCCGATCCACTACAATTCCTGTGACTCGCCCGTTGACATCGACGACCAAAATCCGTGTTCGCTCGTCTCTCGCACGTCGTTCCATACCAAACCGACTACGTCCATCAATGATGGGAAGGATACTTCCTCGAAGATTGCAGATTCCCTCGACATAATCAGGGGTTTGGGGAACCTTTGTCACTTCCGTAAATCGGATCGTCTCACGGACATTCATGATGTCGACCCCAAACTCTTCCTGTCCTAGATAGAAGGTCACCAACTGGCGCTCTTCCAAAACTTCTGTTAGATTATTAAGCGCTTCAGCCATATTTTTTTCCTCCTTATGAGCAAATCAAATTACATTGTCTGTAATTCATCCGCCAATCCCGAGATCTCTTCAATGGCCTCGGCAAGTTCTTGCATTCCTTTTGCTTGCTCTTGGGCTGCTGTGTTCGATTCAGTCACAGCTTTCTCCGCCTCTTGGGCAGCAGTGGCAATTTGATCAACACCCTTTCTAGCTTGTTCCAGAGCCACTAACGATTCCTCAGACCCCTTGGAAACTTCTTTTACTCCCTTTAAAATAATGTTCATATTCTCTTCTATTACATTGAGATTTTGGGTAGATTTTTTAGCATTCAATACTTCCTGAGTCGCTGTCTTGGCCGAAAGTTCAATATCACCGGTGACTTTTTGGATTTGATTCTGGATATTTCTGACTAAGTCCTTGATTTTATCCGCATTATCCGCCGACTCATTGGCGAGAGTGCGAATATCACCTGCAACCACCGAGAAACCCCGCCCAAACTCCCCAGCTCGAGCTGCTTCAATCGATCCATTGACCGCCAACATATTTGTTTGAATAGTAACGTTGACAATAGCATCGACAATCTTATCGATTTTGCGAGTGGTATCTTCCAGAATCTTAATGTTCTGGGCGGAGGCCATGCTCGCTTCGGAGGACTTTGTGATGCCAAAGATCATTTCGTCGACAGCCTTTTTGTTGCCTCCTAATAAGGATTGAAGCTCATTCACCTTTTCAACTGATTCTTCAGAACGCACTTTCATCTGAGTAGCGGCTACAACCAATCGTTCAGCAAGTTCTGCCCCAGAAATCGACAACTCCCCCTGAATACGAGCACCTTTACCTAGTTGTACCATGGCAACCATAATCTGCTGGGAGGCACTATTCGCTTCCTCAACATTGGCCGATAATTCCTCCGCTGCTGCAGCTAATTCTTCAGACGTTTTTTGAGAATCCGTGGAAACCTTTAATTGCTCCGCCATTTGCGCCAATTCATTGGCCGCCGTTCCCATCTCGTTAAAGGCCTTATTTTGTTCAGCGACGGATTTATTAACCTCTTCTGCTGCGCTTCCTTGCTCCTCTGCCGCAGCAGCAATTTGCTCAGACATCCCTAAAAAGTCTTTGGAACCCTCGTTGGTCGTTTTAGCGTTTTGCGTAACTTCAGTAACCCCCGCTTGAACCTGAGCCATTTCTGTGCCAATTATAAGAAGATCTTCTGTGATCTTCTTTCCTCGCTCCACTTCAGTATTAGCAACATTGCCCGCTTCCTCGACATCTTGAACCACCACTTTTACATTATCTTGAATTTCATTGACTAGTTCCCGAATATCACGAGCTGATTTCTCAGAAATCTCCGCTAAGTTTCGCACCTCGTCGGCTACAACTGCAAAACCCCGCCCATGTTCACCTGCACGAGCTGCTTCAATCGCTGCATTAAGGGCTAAAAGATTCGTTTGATCAGCAATCCGCACGACGGCGTCCACAATATTCCCAATTTCCTTGGATTGCTGTTCTAGGTCAGCCACCAGCTTAGTTGATTCAAAATTGGTTTCAGCCGCCTCTTTAATCCCATCAACCAACTTATCAATGTCATTTGAGGTCGACTTGACTAGGGCTTGAGCTGAATTGGTGCGATCTAAGGAATCTTTGGCTAAATCATTGGCTATTACTGCCGCCTTCTGAATCTGGTTGATCGCCGCTCTGGATTGTTCAGCTGCCGATGCTGCCTCATCGGCTCCGGTCGCTACCTGGGCCATTGCCGAGCCTAATTCAGCAGCTGCACTACTTGCCTCATCGATCCCCGATGCTAACTGCTCCGTCGCCGTGGCGATACGTTCAGCCAACTGTTGTTGTTTCGCCATGGTGCGCGCTCGCACTTTGTCCATCGCCCGGCGCTTTGCCAAATCCCTCTTCTGACCCATATCTGCTGAAACATTCGATTCCAATCTCTCATTTCTTGAACTTGAATCGATCGGTGGTCTTGATAATCTTTTTTCCATTGTTTCTTCCTCCTTAATGATCAATCCATTGATTAGCATAATTTAGTCACCGAACAACTCTCAATCCAAAAAGCTATTCCTCACAAAATTGTCTTAAGGAGAGTGATCACTCCCTCCCATTGCTCTACTGTATTATTCAACAAAACCTGACAATATCCTTTGTAACATTGACGAATATTAGATTTTTTTTTGATAATTTAGGAGATTAGGAAGTTGACTTTGACAATTATTTAGATGTTCCTAAAATGTGAACATCTTACCTCTACAAAGAAAGACAAAAAAGATTCCCCCAAAACGGGAGGAATCTAATTGGAAGCTAAATGAATGACTTCCATCGGTTAAGAGTTGTAAAACAGACTTACAGCAATCTAAACCGAGAGGAGTCATTTTTAATATTAGGAGATACCATAAACAGGAATGATTTAGGATCGTCCCAACTCGAGAAGTCTTTTAGCCATACTTTCAATTCTCACTAAAGTATTAGCTATTTCCGTTACATCATTGGCATGGCCTTCAGTCGCCTCGGTAAGCTGTTTTATAGCTTCAATTAAAAGCCCTACTGAAGATTGCACTTCCTTAACGTTACTTTCAATTGCGTGGGTAGAAGCATCTGTATCTGTCGCGAGCTTCCTGACCTCCTCTGATACTATTGCAAATCCCCTACCATGTTCCCCAGCTCGGGAAGCTTCGATGGCCGCATTAATTCCGAGGATATTGCTTTGTTTGGAAATTTTCTTTATTTCCTGAGTTAATTCATTGGTTTTCTGCATCTCAAGATTAACTTGTTTAGTCTCATCGTTCATGTTCCGTATTGTTGCTGCTAATTCTTCCGTAGCACTTGAAAGATTTTGGGCTGAAGAAGAAATTGTTACTACTGCATCAAGTATTTCCTGACCAGTTTCCAAGAGACTATCATAAAGTTCAAGGGAACAAGCAATCGCCAGACAACCTGCGAGCTTTGAGTCGTCGAAGATTGGAAGAGCAATACCAACAAAGGGAACACCAAATAGTTCTTTCGATACGCGCCTTACTACTCGTTTTCCACTTTTAAGAGCCTCTAACACATTAGAACCTGGGGTCGGTGGGCTGCCAATCTTAGCTTTTGTGTCAATTGTCTTTCCCGGGTAATAAGCAACAATTTTTTCAGTATCAAAAAGGGTAACCGCAACATCTTCATTAAAAAACTTCTGGATCTCCGAAGCTATAATCTGATAAGCCTCAAATTTTTTCACTCTTTCTAATACCCCCGCACGAGCAAAATTTCCTACTTATAATTTCCTTATTTTTTCTTTAGAATTTTTCACAATACCGTTAATTACTATATTCGACACAGACTCTCAAAAGCCTTCAAATATTGAGCTTATTTTAAAAAAGCAAACCTCTTGCAACCCTAGAAATATCTATCAGCTATTCGAGATTACCTTCTCCCATTTTCGCAAGCATTATCCTATATCCTTTGGCCTTTGGGATCAATATCGCAAGCCAACATAACTCTTATTGCCAGCAAGTCTATGATTGCAGTAACGTTTATACAGAAATTAGAAAAAACCTCGAATTAATATAATACAATTTAATATAAATCATCGAGAACATTGTCGTTTAAGATTGTACAATTCAGTAACGACAATATTTCTGCCACTTTCCTTGGCCTTGTATAATGCTCTATCAACCCTTTCCATAATTACATCTTGATTGTCATGGCCATAAAACGATGTTACTCCAAAGCTACAAGTTAGAGGCATTTCCTTTTTTAATGACGCTTTATAAATAGCCCTTCTCAATCTTTCCGCAAGGGCAGTGGCCTCATTGCTAACGGTGTGCGGCAGCAGAATGACAAATTCCTCGCCCCCCCATCGAGCGAAGATGTCTACTCCTCTAATCGATTCTTTAACTAAGTTGGAGACCTCTACAAGAATCTTATCTCCAAAACTATGCCCTCTTTTATCATTAAAATTTTTGAAATGATCTATATCGAACATTATTAGTGAAAAAGTATTCCCATACCTTTTGGCAAGTTCAATCTCACTGCTTAAGGATTCATTAAATTTTAAACGATTATATGTATTAGTTAAAGGATCCTTAGTTGATAGTTCTTTAAAGTATTGTTTGTATGCATAGTCAAGTCGCATATATTTTCCTAGACTGTATACCGAAATGGTGTTTATAAGTATTGCTATTAATAAATAGCTGTAAATAGCAATAAATTCAGTGAAAACCGGCGTATGCCTTACTCATTGTTACAACTAGGAATCCTGCTAAAGTGTACAATGCAATAAAAATCCTGTAATGAAGAATGTTCGGTATTAAGAAGAAAACTCCAAAAATAATTACATTAATTGCAAAAGCTTGGATTAGGAAATGAGACGTTTCATACACAAAGACAATTATATAAAAAAGATTTATATAAAGAAGTTCATAAATTGTAATTTTAAAAAATGCAGAAGATTCAAGAAAAAACTCTAATCGATAATAAAAGAAAATTGCTAAGAAAAGAAATAAAAAGCGGCATATGCAAATTATCACCAAATTTTCATTAGATTTGTTAGCAGAAAAATCATAGAATATAAAAATAAAAAAAAGTATTCCAATGGCTTGAGCAATTCTTCGAAGCTGGTTTTTAGATCGATTTAAGTAGGACTCCTCAAATCGTCTTTCGAGATCTTTATCTAAGAACATTCCTGTTACCTTAGAGATGGCCTGTGTCTGAGGATCCATCATCAAATCACTTCTTTCAACCCTCTTTATAGAATTACCAAACGTGCAGGATGCTTCATCGTCGACATTATCTATAAAATTAATTAGGATAATTATATTACAATGTGGTTAATATTTCCATCTTATGCATATTATTATATCTTATGATTTGAACATCCCTGCAGCCTCATAGGGATGACCCCCACTCCTCGATAAGGAATGGGGGTCACTGCTTTGCCTATTTTAATAATAACAGTTAACACCTAAAGCAGTCCAAGTCTTAATACCTACTATTCCATCTTGAACTAAGCCCATACACTCCTGAAAATACAGAACTGCTCCTTTCGTAATAGGGCCAAAGATTCCATCCACATTTCCCGAATAATACCCTTTCGATTTCAACAATCCCTGAAGTTTGACAACTGCAGGACCATTACTGCCCTCTTGGAGAGTTGGACAGTGGTTCACCGGTGGGGGCGGTGTAGGGGTACCGCAGTTCACCCCAAGTGCAGTCCAGGTCATTTTACCGACAATTCCATCTTGAGCTAGCCCAGCACTTTGTTGAAATGCTATAACGCCTGCACGAGTAATGGGTCCAAAGATTCCATCAATGTTTCCTGCGTAAAATCCTCTTGCTTTTAGGCGACTTTGAAGGTCAACAACAGCCGGTCCGGTACTTCCTTGTACAAGAGTCGGACAATGATTTACCGGTGGGGTAGGCGAATTACAATTTACCCCTAGCGCAGTCCAGGTCATCTTTCCAACAATTCCATCTTGAGCAAGATTTCTGCTCTTCTGAAAAGCTAGAACAGCCGACCTGGTTAATGAGCCAAAAATACCGTCAATTTTTCCTGGCGAAAATCCCGCCTCCAATAGCTTAGTCTGTAACCTTTTTACATCGGCTCCTGTCGAACCCATTCTTAATAAAGGACATTTCCATTGTCCATCACCTATGTTTTTATTGTGCAAGTTTAGCCCTCCTTTTTTTCTAGCATATGTATAACTAGCTTACGATGTTAATTGTCCTCCAGTCCAAAATATAATCATAAAAATTTAGTTTTAAAAGCATAATATTATCAGGAGGTGTCTCAACTCATGGATCTATATTGGCTAACACAAGCAGTTGCCTATTGGTCACTCGTTCTATTTTTTATACCACCCTATTATATTAAGAAACTAATGTTGTTTTCTTTTTTAGGTGGATTTGTGTATACATGGATAGTCCAAATAATTGCAGTAAATATCTTGAAGCGCTGGATCTTTGAAGCAGATATTTTTATGATCTACAATATTCCGGTTTTCTTCTCTATCAGTTGGTTTGCTGTTACTACAATTTTTGGTTATCTGTTATGGCGATTTTCTAGCTATCAGATATGGATCGTCATTTTTTTTACGTTATGGGCAACCTTGATGAACCTTACAGCAGTTTCCCTTGAACGGATATCTCTACCGGGATGGAGTATCCCTGAAACATTTATGTTTGCAATTTTTTCACACGTTCTTTTGCTATATGTTTTCAAATATATGCACCATGTTAACGCTTTAGGAGCCAACGAAGAGATGTTTAAGGACTCATTTATGGGATTTAGAAAAAGATAGGGAATTTTTTTAAGCGACTGGTTTGCAGTCGCTTTTTTGCATAGTTCATCGCTCCCCGTACCTTTACATACCAGGCTTACCCTTTTTATGAAGGTGAGTCTAGTAAGGTAAGAGTCGATTCATAATGCGTTAAATACTCGAAATTTATTATATAATTTTGATTAATTATTATATACATTATTATCAAACTTGTGATAATATTCAATTAAATGAATTTGGATTCATTTCCCTTCTTTCAGTCCTTATAAAGATATCCACTTTATTCGCAGATATATCTTTCGTCGAAAATTTCACTTTCGGGGGTACTTTAACCCAATTTTTAAAATGAAATGGCAGGCGACAATAATGTATCAAAAACAGGGATTAATTTATGATGACGTAAAAAAATGTGTTACCGAGGTTATTAATTATGTTGGGAAAAACGTTATTTTTAGTATACCTCTGGCCCTAGGAAAACCCGTCATATTCACAAATGAACTCTATCGGCAGGCAAAGGAGAACTCCGAGATCAATCTAAAAATCATTACTGCACTTACGCTAGAAAAACCTAAAGGACATACGGATTTAGAAAGGCGATTTTTAGGTCCTTTAGCAGATAGAGTTTTTGCCGGTGTCCCAGAATTCGATTTCATCCTTGATTTCAGAGCTGGAAAGCTGCCAAAAAACGTTGAGATATTTGAATTTTTCAGCAAAGCCGGAGGATATTTAAATAGCCCTGTTGCTCAGCAAAATCATCTTGCAACAAATTATACCCATGCTATTCGTGACGCTTTAGCCTTGGGGGCAAATGTTTTCGCTCAGTTAATTAGTCCCCGTGAATTTAATGGAAAAAATATGTACTCAATGGGTTGTAATACAGATGTTTGTATTGCAGCAATAAACGAGTTCAAATGTTTAAAAGCACAGGGCAAAAAAGTTGCGATTATTGGAGAAGCCAATATAAATATGCCCTTTATGTATGGAGATGCCGTTGTTGAAGCTGATTCCTATGACATAATTCTGCAAGGATCACAATTTAACTACGAGCTCTTCTGTCCGCCAAAAGATCCGGTTGCTCTTTCTGATCATATGATTGGTATCAATGTAAGCACCCTGATAAAAGATGGTGGAACCATACAAGTTGGGATTGGGGCTCTTGGGGACGCGATTGTATCAGGACTCATTATGCGTAATGAACATAACGAATTATATCAAGATGTCCTCCAAAAATCGGGAATTAAGCAACGATACAGGCAATTGATCGATAACTGGGGAGGTATAGGAGTTTTCCAAAAAGGGCTTTACGGTTCATCGGAGATGTTTGTTGATGCCTTTATGCAGATGTATAAAAGTAAAATTCTAAAAAGAAAAGTTTATGAAAGCGTTCCCATAATGAAATTGATCAATGAAGGTAGGCTTGCTTCAGATCACATACCTCCTGACATTATTGATCAACTAATTACACTTAAAGCGCTTAACTCTAGGCTCTCTGAAGAAGATTTTAAGTTCCTTACACAGTTTGGCATTTTAAAGCAAGGCCTAATTTATGAAAATGGTATTATTCTTGATCAAGGTGCTCCGTATTCTACAGATATGAGCGACGAAAAAGGCCGGAATCAAATTCAAAAGCTATTAGGCCAAGAATTATTAGGTGGTCAAGTTATAATTGGTGCATTCTTTGTTGGGCCAAAGGCCTTCTACCAAGCCCTTAATGATATGAGTGAAGATGAAAGAAAGCTATTTGGGATGTCTGGGGTTGATAAGGTAAATCAGCTTTATGGAGGGGAAGAATTAAGAGCCCTGCAGCGAAAAGATGCTCGATTTGTCAATACAGGCATGGTATCAACTGTTCTTGGGGCTATAGCTTCAGATCAACTTGAAGACGGCCGAGTCATAAGCGGAATCGGAGGGCAATACAATTTTGTCGCAATGGGGCATGCCTTACCCGATGCTAGAGTTATTATGATGATTAAAAGCACCAAGGGTTCAGGTAAGAGTCTTAAGTCAAATATTGTTTTCAGCTACGGCCATTGCTCCGTTCCCAAGCATTTAAGAGATATTATTGTCACAGAGTATGGTATCGCTGACGTTCGAAGCAAACCAGAAAAAGAAGTTATTGCTGAGTTAATTAAGGTGGCTGATTCTAGATTTCAAAACAAGCTCTTAGATCAAGCAAAAAAAGCCGGAAAAATTCCCAAGGATTACGAAATCCCACAGGAATACAGAAATAATACTCCCGAAAAGATCACTGCTTTACTCAAACCATATCAGTCGCAAGGAATATTTCAACCATTCCCATTCGGGACAGATTTGACTGAGATTGAGATAGCTTTAGGAGGAGCGCTAAAAGGCTTGAAGAAACTTGCCAACGGTAACCGCCTGAAAATGGCTACAGGGTTAATAAAAGAGTTCTTTAGGCCTATTCCTGCATCTAGCAGACCTTACCTCGAGAGACTAAATCTTCAAAGGCCTTCTTCTATGAAAGAAAAAATCATGCGAAAACTAGTTATCTTCTCATTAAGGAACAATAACATTTTTAACACCTTGACTCTTCATCATAAGTCAGCTTCAAATCAGGTAAAAGATCACCACGCACTTTAACCTTAGCATATAAAAATTATCACCCTTCCATTTTTAAGTGGGAGGGTGATAATTCTATTCAGCCTTCAAAAACAAATCTTAGAAAGACACCAGAAGGCGTCTATTATTGGGGACCAATATAAATGGGACATTTCACCTTTTTAGACAAAGAATTAAGGTTGAATCTAAGGCCAGCCGTAGCAGCCAGAGCGGTTGCGTAAGGATTGGGCAGAACTAATAAGGCGGTTTCCACTTCAGCGGTCAGCTCAACAATGACCTTTTCTGTCTTACCAATCTTTATTTCGGTTTCAACGTGCCCCCCATGTCCCTTGACCTTTTCAGTAACCTCCGCTAACACTTCTTGGGAGTGTTTATGAATTCCGTCTTCAAACCAATGAAAAAATCTCATCCTCGTTGAAGATGTATTAATCCATTCATCGCCCAAAAAGTTGTTCCATCCTTCATCTAAAATGAAGACCGCCCTTAAAGGTAGCTTTAAAGCTAGAGACATCTCGGTTGCCATTTGACCAGCAGTGTCCGCAGAAGGTGAGCCATCGGTAATCAATAGAATTTGACCGTTCATCGGAAACCTTCTTTCTTACTTAAAGAATTAAAACCAGGATCATGACAAGGGCAGCACCAAAAATAGCTACTAAATCTTCGTGTTTATCATTACTAAATAATGATAATTGTTTTTCTTCTTTTTTCTCTGACATATCATTACCTCCTTTAGAGTATTAGTCCTCAATAGGGAACTAGTATTAAAAGAGCCACAGCACAACGACCAAGGAAAGTGCAGCCTTCAGGAAACCTGCTACGGAACCGATAACCAATGGAGTTCCTCCGGCTTTTCTCATTTCACCAAAGGAGATTTGCAAGCCTAAGCCAGTAAGACCGATGGAGAAGAACCAGCTGTAAATGTCACGAAAAGCTTTTAGATCTGGCGAAACAGGATGAGTAGAACCAAAAGCACCGAAGGAAGTTAAAGTAACTGTTGCGATAAAACCAAGCACGAACAACGGAAATTTGCTAAAGAAGGTTTTTCCTGCACTAGCTGCAGTACCTACGGTTTTGTCATCCGACATACGCGCATAAAGAATCGTGATTAACAGAACAACTAGAGGTAAGAACACAACACGGGTTAAGTTGTAGATTTCGCCTACTTTTAAGCTAATGGAAGGCACATCAGCGGTACCAGGGTCAAAGGCAAGGGCAGCCGCTAATACTTGTCCAGAGTTCAAGATACCGGTACCTGCCCACATTCCGAACTGCTCAGGGGTCAATCCCATTAAGTGTCCCAGGATTGGGAAGGTAAATAGACAAACAATTCCAAATGATAGAATTGTGGCGATTGAGTAGGCTATATCTTCCCCTCTAGCTTTAACGGCAGGGGCAACAGCGACGATGGCGGATACACCACATACGCCGGCACCGGCAGCCAGACAAGCAGCAGAACCGGGATGCATATTGTACTTCTTACCGAGCCACATGGTGAAAATAATTGTTGAAAACATGAATGTTGCAATTAATAAGATCGAAGTAGAACCTAACGTAGCTAATTCGGCAAGACTATAAAGTGATCCAAGCAGAATAACACCCATTTTAATGAATATACGGGATGTTTTTACCCCTGCCTGAGCCCAAGAAGGAATTCCGATAGTATTTCGAATCACCATTCCAATGATAATAACTATAATAACGTGGTTGATTTTCAGTACATCCCCTAAGAATTTCGAGTTAGTTTTAATCCATCCTTCTAGACCAGCCCACTCACCACCTAAAGTTTTTGTCCCCATGGCTAGCAAAGCAATAACAAACATAAATAAAAGTCCGGGTAAAACTTTAACCCATTTACTAGCTGTGCTTTCGTTCACAAAAAATACCTCCTTTAAAAATTGACACTTCTTTTATTATTCTTGTCTAAATAACTTTACTTTATAGCACCTACCTTCAATTTTGGTTTGATTAGTGTCACCAGATTCTATTGCAATCCTTATACCAATATTTCATAAGAACTATTAAGATATTCTATAATCTAATCCCTATCCTTAAGGATATTCCTTAGGTGAAATAGGGGTTGTAGGCTGTTCCTCCGGTATGAATTCCCTTTAAAGCTTGAACCTTGGATTAATAAGCCAATTTCAGAGGACTTTTTCAGTCTGTATAAATAAGTACTTTCTATGGATAAATTGTTTAAAAAGAAAAAAATGGCTCGAAAAGCCATTGTTATAAGCAGAAATATTCCATATTCCTATCAATACGATTGCCATCTAAAGATTTTTTGCTAACATCACCTATCGCCTAAACATGACATAATGTCACGGTGACACATTGTCACGGAAGAAACCGTGACAATGTGTCACTGCACAATGTCGTCATTACCATAGGATTCGATTTTACGGTATAGATTTCTGACACTGATACCAAGAAGCTTTGCTGCTTGTGCTCTATTACCCTCTACTAACTTGAGTGTAGAAAGAATGTATAGTCTTTCAACCTCTTCAAGCATGGGGTAACCTTGTTTTTGAATTTGTGATAGACATTGCACAAATTCTGATTCACATACTTTTTCCTGCTCACTCGGGGCTCTTTCTTGAAGAGTACCTTTATATTTCTCCGGCCATATATCTTGTGGATAAATAACACTACCAGAGGCCAGAATCTGACCGCGTTTTATTAAATGAGCAAGTTCGCGAATATTACCGGGAAAGTCATAATCTAACAATATTTCTTTAGATTTCTCGGATAATACATAAACAGCCTCAAAACCATCTCCCGGACTCACTGTGGATGTCTTCAGAAAATAATCCGCAAGAAGGAGTATATCGCTCTTACGTTGGCGAAGAGTCGGAACATCTAAAGAGATAGCATTTAAGCGATAAAACAAATCCTGGCGAAACCTTTCTAGATTCATTTCATTTTGCAAATCCCGGTTAGTGGCTGCAACAATCCGCACATCAACTTGGCGCAGTCGATTATCTCCCACTCGCCTAAATTCCCCGGTTTCCAAAAAGCGCAAGAGTTTAACCTGAATGGATAGAGGCATTTCCCCGATTTCATCTAAAAATAAAGTACCTTGATCAGCCATTTCGACAAGACCTATTTTTTTACTTCCTGCTCCGGTAAATGCACCTTTTTCATGGCCAAAAAGTTCACTTTCAATGAGAGTTTCGGGAATTGCACCACAGTTTATGGGGATGAAAGCATGGTCAGCACGGTTACTCCAAAGATGAACAGCACGAGCGATAAGTTCTTTGCCACTCCCACTTTCTCCTCTAATAAGAACAGATTCATCACTCTGGGCTACTTTTCTAGTAATCGCTAAAAGGTCTTGTATTAAAGGGCTTTCCCCTATGATCTCTATTCCTGGGGCTTGACGATTGAGAACTTCTCGCAGGCCTTTGTTTTCAACAAGCAATTTTCGTTGATCACAGGCTTTTTGAAGAGATATTTCCAGTTCTGCTAAATTACAAGGTTTAGTCAGATAATCAAAGGCACCTAACTTCATTGCCTCAATCGCAGATTCAATGGTTCCATGCCCAGTTAGCATAATGATTTGCACATCCGGCTGCTGGACTTTGATTTGTTCCAGTAAATCAAGTCCGTTGCCATCAGGCAGCTTTAAGTCTAGAAGAACCCCGTCGAAAAGATTTTCCTTACAAAGGTCTAAACCCCCTTGAATTGTTCCTGTTTCGAAGACCTCATACCCTTTTCGTCTTAATCGTTTGCTAATGACGGAACGCAACTCAGCTTCATCGTCAAGGATCAGTATTCGATGTTTATATATCAATGCTTAACCACCTTTATAAGCAGGCAAAGTAATACTCACAGTAGTCCCTTTACCTTCAGTACTTTCTATAATTAAACGTCCATTCATTCGTTGTACTATCCCATAACTAACAAACAAACCCAAACCTGTCCCTTGACCCACCGGTTTGGTAGTAAAAAAGGGATTAAAGACATTTTTCAATTGACTCGGGGGTATACCCTGGCCATAGTCTTTGACTGTAAAGCAAATACTTTCATCAGTACGATAACTCTCTATTTCAACTTGGGAATTAGCTGGTGAAGCGTCCAGAGCATTTGATAAAATATTCAACACCACTTGTTGCCATTCATTTTCATTACCTGCAATATAAAGGCCAGGGTTCAGCTGTTTTTTAAGAGTTATAAATTTTTGCTTTGCTTTATATTCTGAAAGCTTAATCACCTGGGAACTTACGGCTCCAATATCCATCATGCTAAAGGAATGCTGTCGCTTGCGTGAAAATTGCAGGAGTCCATCTGTAATTTGCTTACAGCGAACAATTTGCTCTGACGTAATTCTTAAGCTCTCTTTGATTTCGTCTATGTCTACTTTATTCGGTTCTTCATTTAAGCAATCCAGCAGTTCCTCACTATAGGCTGATACTATCGCTAAGGGATTATTAATTTCATGCGCAATTCCTGATGCTAAAAGCCCTAGTGACGCCATTTTATCCGTTTCAATAACTCTGGACTCCATCTCAACCTGTTGTGTAACGTCTTCCAGTATAATTAGGTATTCTGCTCCTTCACTATTCTCACTTGGGATTTGATAGTGTAACTGCCTAAGATATTTCCGTTCCCCGTTTAGAACGAAAGAGTTTAACCGTCCACTTTGGAGAAATGAACAATCAAAGTCTTCTTCACCTTGAACAATGTCTTCACAGGAATGATTAAAATAATTAATCTCCCCGAACCATTCCGCAAAGGTTGGGTTCCACCATATAATTTGTTTTTGGCCATTTAACAAAACCATTCCTGCCCCAATGCCATCGACAACCGTTCTTAAAAGCTCCTTTTCCGCTTTAATGTTTTGATTCTTTTCATCTAACATTGCCATAAGTTGCTTAAACGAGTAGGCTAGTCTACCAATTTCATCTTGAGATGAATAGGGAATATCTGCTTGTAAGTCCCCCGTTACCTTAATCTTTTTGACTTGGGTTTCCAGGTCTTCTATGGGCTGTACAAGCTTTAATCCAAAGACAATACTTAGTATCGTCACCACCGCAATGGTTAGGAATAAAACTCCCCCCAAATTCCTGGCAAGTTCATAAATCGGCTCGTATGCTTCATTAACAGGCTGTTCGATAAATACTCCCCAATTAGGTTTAGCCACCCGAGCAAACGATCCAATGACTTTCCCTCCTTGATCACCTGTATACTCATTAGGAGGCTCCTCTCCAGTCAAAAAACTACGAACCGCTGGATTTTCCCTGATATCTTCTTGGCTCAAAACCCTGCTAAAATCCGTATGACCAATTAAGGAACCCTCTTCATCGACAAAAAAGACATATCCCTTATGCCCTATACGAGTATCTATATATTGATTAATCATTAGTTTTAAGTCAGCCTTAGCTTGAAGATATCCCAGGTGTTCACGAGTTTGCGTATCCCTTATTCCCAATGTGATAAAAAATTGCGGTCGTCGATCTTTAGAGAAAAAAACATCACTCACAGTATAGTGTTCAGGCATTGTTTCCGGCCCTACGTAGTCAACATTTGAAACAATACCATCTGCTATAACTTCCCTCCGGGAAACTTGAACTAAAGCATTTAAATTTTTATCTAAAATCTTAATATCTTCTAAATAGGGTTCTTGACGCAATACAATATTTAGGATTCCCTCTTGTTCTTTGTCCTTTCCTTTAATCAGGACAGTGGAGTTCACATCCGTAAGATTAGCCAAACTCTCGACAATATTTGTAATTGAAACTTGAAGCTTTGTAGCTATGACCATAGACTTTTGTATGTTTTGTTCTCTAATACTATCTTTAAATTTGTATCTCACTGTGTTAAACGTAGTCAAGGAAATAAACACCATGGGGATGATCGACATTAAAATTCCAAAAACTAAAACTCTCGTTTTAATACGCTGATTCCAAGGCGTCTTTCCCGCTTTCACTGATAGCCTCCTTGTCCGATAACTTTATCTGCAAAATATATATATGCTTCTTCAAGAGAAATTCCTAATTTTTGCGCAACCTCCAGGTTAACCGTAAAACTTAACTTTTCCGCTGTTTCAACAGGGATAGACTTAGGAGAATACCCCATTATGATTTTGTGTACCATATGTGCGGTTTGAGCACCTTGATTGTAATAAGACGTCCCGTAAGAAGCAATACACCCTTTTTCTGCATCACTAGGGTAGACTCCAAATACCGGTAGGCCCTTTATTAACGCATAACTTGCTATCGCCTTTGTATGGGTTTCCAAAAACAATCCCGGCATAATAAGGAGAGCTTGGCTAGTTTTGCTAATTTCATTGACGATTCTAGGAATATCTTGTTCCATTGAAATATCATACATTTTGTAGCTAATATTTAACTCCCGAGCAGTCTGCGCAAGCCCCGGTTGAGAATCTTGAAATAAATTTGTACGCCCATCTCCCAGAACCGCAACTTCTTCAACATGAGGTATTAACCGTTTAAGCAGATCAAGCCTTTTGGCAATGAGTTCATAATGATAGTTATTAAGTCCAGTAACATTTGTCCCCGGGATTGCCTCGCTTTCTACTAAACCAATTGCTATAGGAGAAAGTGCTCCCATGAAAATTATCGGCGGGGGATTGTTAAGTTTAGCTACCGTTTTTGACAGAGATCGTGTCTCTCCTTCTCCAGAAGCAACTAGTACATCAAATTTCTGGGATACTAACTTCTCAGCAAGTTGATCCATTTCTGCGTAGTCATTTGGGGCAGTCATTACCTCATAAACAACATCTTTTCCCTCTTGATAATTTAAGTTACTGAGTTCGTCCCTGAGACCCTCAAACTTCTCTAAACGATCTTCATTTTGAGATAGAACACCAATTCTAACAACTTTCTCATCAGCAATTGATACTTTACTCATATAAAAACCCGCTCCAACCAAGTACAATATATAAATAAAATAAATAACACGTCCCATATTCAAAGGCCTCATCTCAGTTTAATTATTATCTTTGATTAAACATAATAGTTTAAATCTCCTTCATTGTAACAGAGGCAGGAGAATATAGCACCACGGATTATATTTCAAATATTTTAATATAAATTAAAGAACTAAACTAATTTCTTAAATTATTACTTATAAAGGCGATTTAATTTTTTGATTTATAAATTTGACCTTTTGTTAATAATGAACTATTTCAACGAGTCTTTCTACTAGTAAAGAAATTCTTACCCATAACTTCTCCCTTATCCTTTTAAAACGTCAAAAAAGAAGGATAGTTTCATCGACTAACTTCCTTCTTTTTTCTTAGTAAACAATTCGAGGTTGAAAACAGCTCCCTTAGAGACCAATAAGCACTCTAAGGGAGCTATCTTTGAACTGCTTCTTTAGTAAAAATTTCTAGTTCAGGAACTGAGAGTCCTGGGCAATACCAGCCATCAGTAGACCCATAGTACGCTCATCAGCTTGCTCAACAGGTATAACCTTCATAATCTTACCTTCGTACAATACTGCAATGTTATCACAAATACTAGTCAATTCCTCAAGATCCTCAGAAATCAACAAGATTCCAACTCCATTGCTTCGGGCCTCTAAGAGTTTGCTGTGTAAGTATTCAGTCGCACCAATGTCCAATCCTCTTGTTGGATAAGCAGCTATTAAGGCTACTGGGTTTCGGGTTATTTCCCGAGCCAATACTACCCTTTGGATATTACCTCCAGATAGTCGTGCTGTAGGAGTTTCTAAATCCGGAGTTTTTATGCCGTACTTTTCCACTTGAGAAGAACTATGGGACATAATTTTTCGGTTTTGAAGTAGTGAATACTTGGCAAAAGGCGATCGGTGATGATCCTTTAGAATAAGGTTTTCCCAAATGCTAAAAGAAGGAATGGTGCCTACATGAATTCTATCCTCTGGGATATAGCCAAGACCTTGCTCTATGATTTCAGCTGGCGACATATTAGTGCTGTCTTGGCCGTTCAGAAAGATATTGCCAGAACTGAGTTTTCTCAAACCTGCAATCACTTCCGCAAGCTCTTTTTGTCCATTTCCGGAGACTCCGGCTATTCCCAATATTTCATTTTCTTTTATCTGAAGAGATACTCCTGCCAAAGCTTCAGATCCCTTATCTCCTTTTGCATGAACCTGCTGAAGGTCTAAGACTATCTTTCCCGGGGAATACTTACCTTCTCTTCTACAGGGAGCCATTTCTCTACCTACCATCAACTTGGCTAACTCTTCTTGAGTGGTTTCTTGAGTTTTGACATTTGCGCATACTACCCCATCTCTCAATACAGTAACTCTGTCACTTAGTGCCATAACCTCATTAAGTTTATGACTTATTAAGATTATTGAGTTTCCCTGTTGAGCCATGTTTTTCAACAGGAGGATCAATTCATTGGATTCCTGGGGTGTAAGTACAGCAGTGGGCTCATCAAGAATTAACAGGTTTGCTCCCCGGTACAGCGCTTTTATAATCTCTACTCGCTGTTGTTCCCCTACACTTAACTGCCAGACAAAAGCATCAGGATTAATTGCTAAACCATATCTATCGGTAATCTCTTTAATTCTTTTAGCAGCCGTTTTTAAATCCACAAAGAATCTTTTGGATAACCCCAGAATTACATTTTCACATACGGTTAAAGTGGGAACCAACATAAAATGTTGATGCACCATGCCGATCCCCAGCTCGATAGCCTCACTTGGCGAATTAATCCTGACTTGTTTACCGTTAAGCAAAATCTCACCAGCATCAGGTTGATAAAGACCGTAGAGGATATTCATCAGAGTGGTTTTCCCTGCTCCGTTTTCACCAAGAATGGCCAGTACCTCACCCGCTTCTAATTGGATATTGACCCTATTGTTACTTAGAACTCCAGGAAAACGCTTAGTGATTCCAGACATCTCTAATTGTTTAATCTTTTCAACCATTCAATTCACCCATTATTTCTTAGGTAGTTCCACCTTTAGTTTTCCGCTAATGATCTCTTGTTTAGCCGTTTCTACAGCAGCCTTTACTTCAGCTGGAACTTTATCAGCTAATTTTTCGTTATACTTAAATTCAATAGTTCCGTCAGCTAAGGTCAGGGTCAAGTGTTGTCCGCCCAGTGTACCTTGCTTTCTCAGGTCAATTATTTTGTTCACTACTTTTTCCCAATGATAAACTTGGGAAGCTAATACGTGGTCAGGAGCAATACTGCTTTGATCCATGTCTGTCGAAAGCCAATAGTTTCCTTTTGTTTCACCAATAGCTCTGACAGCTCCTACAGCTTGCTGTGAAGACCCGGTAATAATATCTGCACCGGCACTCATCTGAGTCTTGGCGAGATTACCAGCTCCCACAATGTCATTGAACGAGCCCGTATAGGCAATTCGGGTTTGAACATCAGCTTTACCCTTCGCAACACCTTGCTGAACACCATAATTATACTTAACAGCATCTCCGGACTCTACTGGCCCAACGATTCCAACAACTCCTGATTTGGTCATTTTTGCTGCCAATATTCCTAAGAGGTAGCCTCCCTCTTGCGCTTGGGGATCATAGGCAAAAATGTTCGGTTGAGTCGCAAAACCGGTTCCATAAGCAAAGGTTGTTTTTGGAAAGTCCTTAGCTATATCGTTTAAAACACTTTGGTACTGAGAACCATGAGCAAAAATAATTTCATACCCTTGGGTTGCATACTGACGGATAGCTGCCCCTGCATCCACAGCATTACCGAGTTTTTCACTGATTGCAACTTCTACTTTGTCTTCACCCATATTTTTCTGTACAGCTTTTAAACCCTCAACCATGGATTGGCCCCAAGCCATATCATCAACAGTAGCAGGAAGTACAAGAGCAATACGGATTTTTTCTGCGTCGGTTTTCTGGGGAGTTGTTTCAGTAGCTGGCTTGGCAGCACAACCTGAAAAGGCTAATATAGTAAGTGCAGCCAAAATAAGAGATAATACCTTTTTCTTCAATGTTTTCTCCTCCTTCAATTTTATTATGATCAACCTCTGGTTCCGCGCTCATAGGGCTTACCAAGGGCTGCTGGAGCCCAGACGCGTCCATAGGAGATTGCTAGAGCAATTATTGTTACCATATACGGCAGAATAACTGCCAGCTCATAGGGGAAATTGATGCCTAGGACTTGAACCATACTTTGGAAGGAATCAGCCATACTAAATAATAGTGAACCAAGCAGAATACCCCAAGGACTCCAACGACCAAAGTAAACAAGGGCTATGGCTATAAAGCCTCTGCCTGCAGTAATATTGTCTGCATACATATTAGCTTGCCCTATTGTCAAAAAGGCTCCTGCTAGGGCAGCAAGCATCCCGCCTACGATCAAACATTGATATCTGATTTTTACAACACTCACACCTAAAGTGTCTGCGGCTTCCGGTTTATTGCCTACTGCACGTACATTTAGACCCCAGCTCGTCTTATAGAGTATGATTCCAGACAAGGGTACCAGCAAAAAAGCGGTATACACCAAGACATTATGATTAAAGAGAACTTGCCCAATCAGAGGTATATCACTCAACATAGGGATTGCTATAGGCTTTAGTCCATCAATGGAAGTTACCCCTCCTACATAGAGCCGAAATAGCAAACCTGATAGCCCCCAGCCAAACATATACAACCCAATTCCACTTATTCCTTGTTCAGCCTTAAAAGTAACGCTGACAAAGGCCATTATTAATCCCATAAGTGCTCCAATGGCTAAACTTACGATGATTCCGAGTAGTGGACTCCCTTGTTGAAGTGTCGCAAAAAAACCTGCGAAAGCTCCCATCATCATAATACCTTCCACCCCGAGGTTATAAACTCCCGACCGTTGAACAAACATTTCACCTAATGCAGCTAAAAGAAAGGGGGTTGCCAGGCGGACTCCGGTGGCTAGTATAATTATAAAAATATCAATACTCATGAATCCTTCCATTTACTTCCCACCTCCCCTATCCACTTTTGTCCCAAAAATTTTGCTTTCAATTTAACGATAGAATCTGGGTTTCTCAAGAAGTAATCACTAGATACAACAAACAAGACAACCAATCCTTGAATGACCATAATCATAGCTGCAGGAATATTGACAGCCCTTTGCATCATATCCGCGCCTACAAGCAAGGCCCCAAACAATATCGAAGCAGGAATAGTACCTAATGGATGCAGGCGACCGAAGAGTGCAGCAACAATTCCGCTAAATCCATACCCTGCAGACAGACCTTCTAAAGAACGATGATGTACACCTGTTACTTCTACAACTCCGGCAAGGCCTGCCATTCCTCCAGCCATGGCCATGGCTAAAACTAAGTACCATTCTACTTTTATGCCTGCATACCTGGCAGCTTCAGATCCGGCACCAACCGCACGCAAACGATATCCACGGCTTGTTTTCCACAAAAATATATATACAAGCACTGCCAAAACTAGAGCAAAAATAAGTCCGGAGTGGATTCTAGTTCCTGGTACAAGTCGGCTAAGCCAGATTTGCTCAGGAATTAATGCTGTCTGTGGTACACCTGTACCGTAGGAAACCTCTTTTGGATCAATCAATGGCCCCCTAATAAGAAACAGATATAACTGTAACGCAATTTGGTTAAGCATTACAGTACTTAGTATCTCATTGACAGATAGACGAGCTTTGAGCCAACCGGCAATACCACCCCATATTGCACCACACGCTCCGCCTGCCACAAATACAGCAGGGAGCAGAATCATTGCAGGTACATCTGACAAAGAAGTCCCGACCGCTGTTGCTCCAATGGCCCCTGCCAGAATTTGACCCTCTGCTCCAATATTGATAATCCCACTGCGAAAGGAAATAACAATACCTAATCCCACCAATAGCAGAGGAACTGTCCTTACTAAAGTTTCGGTTATACCAAATTTATCACCAAGCGGCCCTGAAAACATTACTCCATAGGCCTTTATAGGGTCTGACTTAGCTAAGATAAGAAATAGGGCACCTACTAAAAGTGCTCCCAATAAGGCTAATAGTAAGACAATAATTTGTTTAAAGACCCCATTGTGTTTTGAACTCAAGATATGCAACTCCATCCTGTCAGGAAATTGTAAGTCTTCTAAATATACTACCTTAGTTTAAAGATGACTCATCTAATGAGGAAAAAATTCACCTCCTCCTCCAGAGAACTAGTCAGAGAAATGAATATTGAAGTTTACCATCTACTCGAGCTATAATAACTCTCCACATATGGAACTCCCTAAACATATGGAATCCTGATAGAACAAAAAAAGCTTCATAGAGACATAAAAACCTCTATGGAGCCTCCATTCTAATGATTACCAATTATATTATCAACTTAACAAAATTGCAATAATTTCTTATTATACCTAAATTTATCCTTGGCATTCATGATAAAGCAAATCATATAATATTGTAAGTAATCTAAAATATATAAAATTTATGGACAATTTAGATTATTGTTATTACATTTATAAGCAGTATATGATAGAATTTACCTGAATGAATTATCATTCAGGTAAATTCCTTTTTTTGGTGTTATTTATTAGGAAGAACGCCGTAAACATTCATAGACAAATTAAGATTGGAGGGAAAGTTGATTCTTGAATAGTCCCAATTTATAAAATGTTCATAAAGTAATTAGCAATAGTCTGGAGCTGCTCTCATTTTCTGTAATTTGTTGAAATGGTAGGTGAACTATTCAATGAAAGAAAACTCGGGAATGATCTATGACGATGTTGAAAAGTGTGTCGATGAAGTTATTAACTACATCGGCAAGGATATAACCTTTTCTATGACCCTGGCCTTAGGCAAACCGGTACGCTTTATTAATGAACTATACAAGCGTGCGAAAAAAGACCCGGAGTTAAAACTCAAAATTATTACTGCTCTTTCTCTTGAGATTCCTAAGGGCAGTTCAGAACTTGAAAAGCGTTTAATGCAACCAATAATGGACAAGGTTTTTGCAGGAGTCCCTGAGTTTGAGTATATGAAGGATTTTCGCGCTGGAACCTTGCCAAAAAATGTCGAAATATTCGAATTTTACTCCAAAGCTGGCAGTTATATAAATAATCCTGTTGCTCAGCAACGTCATTTGTCCTCTCATTATACGCACGTGGTTCGAGATGCTTTAGCTCTTGGCACAAATGTTTTCGGGGAACTAATATCCTACAGAGAAATTAATGGTAAGACTATGTATTCTATGGCCTGTAACCCGGATATTTGTCTGGAAACTGTTCGTAAAATGAGAGAACTAAGGGCCATCGGTCATAAATTAGTGATTATAGGGGAAGCCAATAAAAAGCTGCCCTTCATGTATGGTGATGCAGTTGTTGAGGCAGATGCCTATGATATCATTCTTCAAGGTTCAAACTTCGATTATGAGCTTTTCTGCCCTCCCAAGGATTCTGTTGCCCTCAGCGATCATATGATTGGGATTAATGTCAGCCCTTTGATCAAAGATGGTGGTACTATCCAGGTGGGGATTGGAGCCCTCGGGGATGCAATTGTTTCAGGACTTATTTTGCGTAACGAACATAATGCTATCTACCAAGAAATCTTGGAGAAAGCTGGTATAAAAAGACGATATGAAAAGTTAATAGCTGACTGGGGCGATACTGGCACCTTTGAAAAGGGCCTCTATGGCTCATCAGAGATGTTTGTTGATGCCTTTATGCAAATGTACAAAAAAAAGATTTTGAAACGGAAAGTCTACGAAAGTATTCCCCTTATGAAACTTATCAATGAGGGCAAACTAGATCCTGATTGCATTCCTCTTGACATCATAGATCAACTCATTGAAATCAAAGCAATTCATAGGAAAATTAAAGCCCAAGACTTTGAGTTTCTTACAGAATTCGGAATCCTTAAACAGGGACTCTCCTATGATCACTATACTATTATTGATGAAAACACCAGATACTCGGCAGATATGAATGAGGAGAAAAATCGATTAGAGATTAGAAAACTACTGGGCAAAAAATTGCTCAAAGGTACAGTGATTCTGGGCGCCTTCTTTTTGGGACCTAAAGCCTTCTATAAAGACCTCAACGAAATGAGTGAAGAAGAAAGACAGCTCTTTGCAATGTCCGCTGTTGAGAAAGTCAACCAGCTTTACGGAGGAGAGGAACTTCGTACTCTACAACGTAAAGATGCTCGCTTTATAAATACAGGGATGGTCGCTAGTGTTTTTGGAGCTATTGCTTCTGATCAACTGGAAAATGGGCAAGTCGTTAGCGGAATTGGCGGGCAATACAATTTTGTAGCGATGGGTCACGTCTTACCAAAGGCACGGGTCATAATTATGATAAAAAGCACAAAAGGATCCGGCAAAAACCTCAAGTCAAATATAGTTTTCAATTATGGCCATTGTTCAATACCGAAACATATGAGAGATATCGTAGTTACTGAGTATGGGATCGCTGACCTTCGCAGTAAGCCAGAAAGCGAAGTTATTGCTGAAATGATTAACATAGCTGATTCAAGATTTCAGAACAAGTTACTTGAAAAAGCAAAGAAGGCGGGAAAACTCCCCCAAGATTATGAAATACCTGCAGAGTATAGAAATAATACTCCGCAAAAAATTCAAGCTTTGCTAAAACCTTATCAATCTCAAGGCCTCTTTCCTCAGTTCCCGTTTGGCACAGAGTTATCAGCGCTTGACGTCACTCTGGCCGGAGCAATGAAAGGCATGAAGGCACTAGCAAAAGGAAACATATTGAAAATGGTTAAGGGAATCCTTAAGGAATTGCTTAGACCCATTCCTAATTCAGCTCAGCCCTACATTGATCGAATGAATCTAGCCCGCCCTGTTTCCATCAGCGAAAGATTCATGAGAAAGATGGTCGTTTTTGCCCTAAGGAATGCTAAGGTACTTCAAGCTTCTGAACAACATCCAGTTTCAATGTCGAACCGGGTAGAAGCAAAATAATCAAGATCCAAACAACAGCAGAAACACGCCAATGAGCAAGCTATCAAAGCTATCCTCATTGGCGTGTTTCTGTCGTAGAACCTTCTGTTAAGAAGGCATAAATATGCTACCTTTCCTCTCGGTCATAGGATAGACCTAACGCTCCGGGAGCAGTCAATCGTCCTTTTTGGCGCGCAACAACAAAGACTAGGATTAAGACTGTAAATAGATAGGGCAACATTTTCAAAAAGAAAGGTGACATTTGAATACCTAATACTTGTAACCGGAACCCCAGGGCATCGATTCCACCAAACAGATAAGCACCCATGAGAGCTCTCCAAGGATTCCATAACGCAAATATTACAAGAGCTACTGCGATCCATCCTCTTCCTGCTGTCATGTTTTCTAGCCAGCTAGGAGCATACGCCAGGGATAAGTATGCGCCACCAATTCCGCCTAAGGCACCACCAACGACAACATAAATATATCTTAGATAAAAGACATTTAAACCCAGAGCGTCCATAGCAGCAGGATTTTCTCCCAGTGCTCTGAGATTTAAGCCCGGTCTAGTATGAAACATAAAATACCAGATTGCAACAACCAAAATATAACTAATGTACACTAACGCATCATGTTGGAACAATATTGGACCAATGAATGGTATATCCCCTAATGGACCTAAAGGGATAACCTCAAATGGCTTAGGCACCGGAATACCAATATACTCCTTCCCCAAGTACCCGCTGAGTCCAGTACCGAAAATTGTTAAAGCTAAACCGCTAACGACTTGATTAGCTCGAAGCGTTATTGTAAGGAAGGCATGAATTAAAGCTAAAGCTCCACCGGCCAGCATCGATGCTAACAAACCATACCAAGGATTACCTGAGGTTACTGCCATCATAAAACCTGACACCGCACCGACGAGCATAATGCCTTCAACTCCAAGGTTGATGATTCCAGCCCGTTCAGTAATAAGTTCACCTAGTGCAGCATAGAGAATTGGCGTACCAGCAATCACTGAAGCTGCCAATAAAGGGATCAAGAATTCTTGAATGCTCACTTGCTTAATTCCTCTCCTTTCTGGCGAATCAGTTTTAACCGATAATTCGTAAATATTTCGCCTCCAAGGACAAAGAAGAGAATCGCCCCTTGCAGCATTGTAGCTACGGCAGCTGGGATACCTTCCACTTGGACTGCATATCCTCCTACCTGTAACGCCCCAAACAATACTGAGACTATTAGAATTGCGACTGGGTTAAGCTTACTTAACCAGGCCACAATAATAGCGGTATAGCCGTATCCTGGACTGATTCCATGTTGAAGCTTGCCAATAATACCACTAACCTCAGCCATACCTGCCATCCCTGAAATTGCCCCGCTAAGAAACATTACCAGTAATATATTGCGTTTAATGTTCATCCCAGCGTACCGGGCTGCACGTTCACTTGAGCCAATTACATTAATGCTGTATCCCCAACGAGAATACTTAAAAACAACAGCTAAGAGAACTGCCAATCCCAGAGCAAAAAATAAACCAGCGTGGATGCGAGAATCACCCAAACCAGGCAACCTGGCTGCTTCAGAAAAGGATGCAGAAATGGGGAAATTTGATCCATTGGGATCCTTCCAAGGACCATATACCAAATAATCCACCCACAGGATTGCTACGTAATTTAGCATTAGCGTTGTAATGATCTCATTAACCTTCCATATAGCTCTCGGGATAGCCGTCAAAAGCGCCCAAAGTCCACCTGCAATCATTCCGAGAATGAGCATTCCCGGAAGCATAATATAGGCTGGAAGAGAGGGCATAGTCAAAGGCAGCCATGAGGCAGCCATAGCACCCATGTAAAGCTGACCTTCGGCACCAATGTTCCACAGCTTCATTTTAAAAGCCAGCGAAACACCCAAGGAGGTCAACATTAGAGGAATGGCCTTAACCATTGTTTCTGTAAGTCCATATTTCGATCCCAAACTATCTACAAACATTAAAGAGTATACGTCCAGAGGATTTTCTCCGGTTAAAACTAAGAATATCCCTCCTAATAACAGGGCCAGCAGCACGGATATTAAAGGGATGATAAAAACCATTACCGGCGATGGAGTTAAGCGTTTCTCTAGTTTAAATGTGAGCCGGTTCATTCTCATTCACCCTTTCTCTCGCGGAGCAGGAACCTGTCATCAAAAGCCCTACCTCTTCCAAGTCTGCTTGTTCAACCGGAAAATCTCCTGTTAACTTACCGTCGAATACTACCCCAACCCGGTCTGCTAATTTGAATATTTCGTCGAGGTCCTCTGATATCAGTAAAATCGCTGTCTTACGTTTCTTTAATTCTAATAATAGTTTGTGAACCGATTCTGTTGCACCAATGTCTAATCCTCTCGCCGGATAAATCACTACCATCAGTTTAGGCGAACTGGATATTTCTCGAGCTAGCAAAAGCTTCTGCAAGTTTCCTCCTGACAGTACTTTTACAGACTGGTGCAAGCTTGAAATCTTAACTTGGTACTGTTTCACCAAGGTTTCAGCGTTACGCTCTACTGCTTGAGATTTCAATAACCAACGCCCAGAGAACTCAGGTTGATGATATTTTTTTAAAATAAGGTTCTCTAAGGCATTTAGATCCGGCACTAGTCCCATACCTAAGCGATCTTCAGGTACATAAGCAACCCCTAGGTCAATGATTGTTCGGGGGGAGAGATTGCTTATATTCCTGTCGTTTAATAGGATTTTTCCACTCTCAACACGACGCAAGCCAGAAATGACTTCCGCCATTTCCCTTTGTCCATTGCCTGATACACCAGCTAAGCCGAGGATTTCACCTTCGCGTACACAAAGACTCATTTCACGAAGGCAAGGAAGACCCATGTCATTTAAGGCATTTACCTTATCCAGTTGCAGTACGACCCCACCCACAGGAGAAGAGTCTCTATCATACTTTGAGGCCACAGCTCTACCGACCATCAGACGAACCATCTCTTTAGCGTTAATCTGGTCACGTTCTAACACGCCAGCAAACTTTCCCTGTCGCAACACTGTAACTCGATCTGCAATCGCCTCAACTTCATTTAACTTATGAGTTATAAGCACCACTGCACAACCTGCACTGGCCATTCTGCGCAAATTTTCAAACAATTCGTTGGCTTCCTGAGGAGTCAGAACAGCGGTTGGTTCATCCAGTATCAACACTTTAGATCCCCGATAGAGCATGCGAACGATTTCAACTCGCTGTTTTTCTCCAACCGAAAGCTGCCACACCTTAGCATTTAAGTTGATCTCTAGCCCATACTTTTTCCCAAGCTCGTTAATCCTGGCTTTAAGTTCCTTATTGGAAAGAAAAAAGGAATTTCCTTTTTCACCTAGGGTAATATTTTCTGCCACAGTAAAGGGTTCAACTAGTTTAAAGTGCTGATGAACCATACCAATACCACAAACTATGGCATCCCTAGGAGAACGAAATTTCTCTTCTGCTCCGTTAACCAAAATTTTGCCCGCATCAGGCTTATATAACCCGGCTAAAACGGACATTAAAGTGCTTTTCCCCGATCCATTTTCCCCTAATATAGCATGAATTTCTCCAGGGTTAATATCAAGGTCAACATTGTCATTTGCAAGTACACCTGGGAATTTTTTCACGATTCCCCGTAATTGGATTAGGGATTGGTTCATATTAGTTCCCCTCAATTCACAAACAATTTCCGGCAATACTCAGAAGAATTCTTTAATTAGAGATTATACTTCAAGGTCACTTACGCGCCTTGAAGTATAATCTCATAAGTTACTAGAAGCTATTTTGCCAACCGGATTTTATTTGGGGATTGTCCCGTCTACCCCTTCAACAAACCAGTCAAACGAAAGCATATCTTTGTCAGACATTACTTGGCCCTCGGGAACTTTGACAGCTCCTGATTGATCCTTTACAGGCCCTGAGAAGACATCCCATTTGCCAGATATGATTTTATCTTTAGCATCTGCTACAAGTTTTTTGGTATCATCAGTTACCATCGGGCCATAAGGAGCGATATCCACTATACCTTCGCTCATAGCACCCCAATATTGATCATTTTTCCAGGTTTTATTAATTACAGATTCGACTGTTTTTACATAGTAAGGACCCCAGTTCCAAACTGCAGAGGTCAATACTGCTTTAGGTGCCATTTTGGACATATCCATGTTATAGCCAATTCCGTATTTGCCTGCTTCCTCTGCAGCTTGCATAGGTCCAGGTGTATCTTGGTGTTGAGCAATAACATCTGCGCCATTAGTCAAAAGACTTTTAGCAGCATCTTTTTCCGCAGCAGGATCATACCAGGTATTCGTCCAAACAACTTTTACTTTAGCCTGAGGATTTACTGAACGAACCCCTTGGGTAAAGGCGTTGATTCCGCGAATAACTTCCGGAATCGGCATAGCAGCTACATAACCAATGGTGTTTGTTTTAGTGGTTTTACCAGCTACTATTCCTGTTAAATAACGGGCCTGGTACATACGACCAAAATAGGTTCCAACATTATCAGCAGTTTTATAACCGGAATTGTGCATAAATGTAACATCAGGGTATTTCTTGGCAACATTAATTGTCGGATCCATATAGCCGAAGCTGGTTGTAAAAATAATTTTGTTGCCTTTTTCGGCAAGCTGGGTAATTACACGCTCTGAATCTGCACCTTCAGGAACAGATTCGATAATTGTAGTTTCTACTTGCGGCATTTTTTCGATTAAGTATTTACGGCCTTGGTCATGAGCGTAGCTCCAACCAGCATCCCCTACCGGTCCAACATAGACAAAAGCAACCTTGACTTTCTCTTTGCCTGCGTCAGCTGGTGCTTTAGCCTCAGGAGCCTTAGCGCCACAACCAGAAATGACTAAGAGTAATGATACCAATAAGGTGATAAAAACTGCACTTCTTCTCTTGAAATTCATCTCAATGTTTCCTCCTTTTTCTCTCTTTGCTAAATAATAGACTTAATATCTGTTAAATTTCACCTCCTGTTGCGTTACAAGAAAAGCTTCCCAGAGATATCACCTCTAGAAAGCTTCGTTGCCAAATTACTCAGTCCTAGTTCTATTATATTACCTTCAAATAAAAAATACAATGATTTCTTATAGATGAAAGATTTACTTCGTCTTCAATAAAATACTAGGTAATATCAGTACTAGTTCAGCTAAAGCTTTAGTGAAATAATCTAAAATACCGTGCAATCGTTTATCTTTAAGGTATCTAAATTCCTTAATTCTTATATAAAAAAACAAGCACTTGCAGATAAATCTACAAATGCTTGTTTGAACTATTTAGTCTTCGTAAGTACCGTAAACGATACGCTCGCGAAGCTCGCCAATCATAGCCGGAACATTAATACTCATAGGACACCGCTCAACACATCTACCACAGCGCAAACAGGAATAAACCAGCGGAGCAGCTTTTTCCATTCCACCAGACACAAAAGCCGTCCAGACCGTGCCTATGCCTCCCATATAAGTGTGACCAAAATGACCGGCAGTAACTTGGAATACAGGACACTCATACATACATCCGCCACAACGCAGACAATGCAGAGCTTGAGTAAACTTCTCTTCCCGAGCCATTTCTTTACGACCATTATCTACGAAGATAACATAGAACTCCTTCGGGCCATGTGCTCCATAAGTGGTAACTTTTTCAATATCTCCCGTCTTACTGGGACCGCTAACAATATTGACATAGCCAGGCACTCCATACTGTGCATATCGCCAGGTAACTTCTGCTACCTTCATTGCATCTTGGAATGTAGGCACTAATTTCTCGACACCTACCATGACTATATGAACCGGAGGCGCCCCAGTCGCCAGACGAACATTTCCCTCGTTTTCAATAATAACCATCGCTCCGGTGTCAGCAGCCACAACATTAGCTCCGCTGATACCAACGTCAGAAGTAAAATACTTTTCACGCAGGAATTCTCTAACAACCTTTACTTCTTCTGCGATGTCAGGTGGCACTTCCTTCTTGAAAAACTTGGTAAAAACTTCAGCAACCTGCTCACGAGGAACATGAATCGAAGGAGAAAGAATGTGCATTGGACGTTCCTTACGCAGTTGGAGGATAAATTCTCCTAAGTCAGTCTCCCATACTTCGTTGCCATTTTCCTCTAAATATTCACGTAGGTGAAGTTCTTCTCCTAACATGCTTTTTCCTTTGACGACAGTTTTTCCCTTTCCAATAATCCCCAGGGCTATTTCAAGGGCTGCCTGATGATCTTTAGCATAAAAGGCTTTCCCTTTATTCCGTTCTACCGAAGCCATAGCTTGTTCTAATAATGTGTCTAAGGTAGCCATCGACCGAGTCTTGATCTCTTGTACTTCCTCTGCTAAAGCTGGAGTATGGGGAAACCGCTCCAAGGTTTCTGAAACTGTATTTCGGTAAGAACTTACAGCTCTGGATATCGCTGTACGAATGTTTTTGTCCTCACTAGCTTCATTAAGGGACTTGGCATACTTGACAAAGTCCTTTCTGAAATCGGTCATGCTTTAACCCCCCTATATAGGAATTCAATCAAGTCTTCAATTACTGCGGAATCACCTTTTGCTCGTCCTCCTTCTAGCGCTGACAGGCAATAGGGACAAGACGTTAATATATGGGATGAACCGCTGTCCTTCAATTCATTGACGCGGCGTCCGCCGATAACATGGGATAACTCCGGAAACAGAATTTTAATAGGCCCACCGCAACAAGACGTCCATTCGCGATTCATCTGTGCTTCTTTGACCTCAGCGCCGACACTTTCCAGAATGTCTCTTAATTCTTGGTGGATGTTTAATTCACGGGCCAAGCGACACGAATCATGAATCACGACTGACTCAGGGGATGAAATCTTAGCTAGCTTGTCTCGTCGTTCCCAAACAAGATCAATATAAGTACAAATTTCAAAATCAAAACCTTCGATCAGTTTTGGATAAACGAATTTAAAGACTTCTGCCGCATGTGGAGATAGGCAAACAATAGTTTTCGCACCACTTTTCTTAATTACCTCTACAACTCTCTTAGCATAGTCTTTCATATCCTTTAAATACCCTAATTCATAGAGCAAAGCTCCACTGTATAACTCCTCACTACCTGAGTAGCAAAACTCATATCCTAATTCCTTGAGTACCTTTGCCGCTTTAAAACAGACAGAGTTATATCTGTCCTTGTCCTTAGCCAGGACAGAAGCGTACATCTTTTCCGGGCTGATTCCAGTCTTATTTAAAATATTCCTGGCACCCATCATCATTGAAAAAACCTTACTGCCCTGGTCAAGATGGGTGATTGTTTTAACCAATGAGTCAATAAAGGGGAGCATTTGGTATTCTCCGCCTGTATAAAAAAGTAAATCTCCTTTAACCGGCAAGTTCAATTCCTTAGCCCAAGAAGCGACTTCGGAGCCCTTCAAGGCCAGGGGACTACCGTGCTTAATAATATTTTCACTTATTACGTCAAGTACCATTGGCATTTTTGTTTCCAAAACCTAACACGTCCTCCCATATTAAAATATGGTTCAAATACTCTTTCTCTGGAATTTGAGCATTTTTCTCCATTCAGAAAGCGCGCATCGATTTTCTCTAAGCGCGCCTTCATTATCCATCAAAAGCCCAAGCAAACGTAACTGCATACTCTTTATTATAATAAAAATTCCCTATTAAAGTAACCCCACCAGAAATTGTATTATGTATTCCTGATACAGTATTATGATACCGACTTCTTAACTATTAGAGCTCCACGAAAGGAGATAATTAATTGAAATGTATTGTTGTCCAATTATGTGGGGATTTAGCCCTTCGTATCTTCTTAACCGAAAAGTTACCAAGAACCAGAAACAATTCTTTGGATTTCTTGACAAATACTGTCATGAAGTTTATTGTACACATAAGTAATCGACATATCAAGCTATTTTTCTGGAGGAATGAGATGAAAGGTAAATATACGATAATATTTATCCCGCCCGGTCACTCTACTACTCGCCAATTCCAGATTACGAGACGAGGTAAGCAGTATTTGAGTGCCTTTATGCTTTTTGTTGGGGTGGTGGTTGTCGGTCTATTTGCTCGGAACCTCTATCTAAGTCATTATATAAATCATCTTCAGCCCACAATTGACCATATCACGCAGCTCAAGTCCACCATCAAAGAGCGCGACCAGACGATCAATAATTTAAGTGAACAGTCCACTCAAATAACCGAAGACCTCAAGCGAATAACAGACCTCGAACAAAAATTATCTTCAATTCTCCAACTAGATTCGCCCTCCCAAACAACATCCCTTAGCCGTAGCATTTCCTCTGAAACCTCAGTTCTCGCCAACGTTACCCCCCCGATTGGCACTCCCACTCAGTACGCTCTGATTGTGACAAACCATTTGAATACCTTACAACGTTATTATGAGATAGCCGTTGTACAAAAAGATAAATTAGACCACACACCAAGTATTCTTCCTGTAGAGGGTGAAATTACCTCTCCACATGGATACCGCCGCAATCCTTTTGGTGGCTTGTCTAAAGAATTCCATAACGGCATAGACATTGCCTGTAATTACGGAACTCCTATTATAGCGACAGCCGATGGAATTGTCACTTTTTCCGCTAGAAATTTAATTTTCGGTCTTAGAATAGATATCGATCACGGTCATGGTATCAGAACCTTTTATGGTCATAACTCCAAGCTGCTGGTCAAAGAAGGTGACAAAGTAAAAAAGGGTGACGTTATAGCTTACAGCGGTAACTCCGGACGAAGTACAGGATCTCATCTTCACTATGGTGCTTATGTTAATGGAAAGAATGTCGATCCATTAACCTTTACCGAATTATTAAAGGAGACTTAAAGCAAATGTTTAAAAAAATTTCCCCCTCTCATTCTAGTGGTGATACTACGCTAATTGCTGCAGAGTGCCAAATTACCGGGTCAATTAAAATCAATGGGAATGCCCGAATTGACGGAAAAATCGAAGGAACTGTTCAATCAACCGGTGATTTAGTAATCGGCCCTAGTGCCTTCTTGACAGCTGATATTGAAGCAAATACTGTAAGCATTGCCGGAGAAGTACACGGAAACATAAAGACTACAGATCTATTAGAGTTAAATTCAACCGCTCGCTTATTTGGAGATATCAGCACCCGCCAATTTAAAGTTGAACAAGGAGCTCGGTTTACCGGAATGAGTCAACTGCTTGATGAAACAACGCCCCCGGCGATCAGTCATGAAAACAGTAAAGACTCTTCCCCTGCCAAAGAAACAACACGAGTTTCAAAACTTGCCGAGATTTAGTGATTCCATATGACCAAAAGGCAGTCGACCAGTAGTTCTGGTTCAACTGCCTTTTGCGGTCAAGGATCCATTTCATTAATGGGGTAGCCCCCATGCAATGGGTTGTTTAAGCTTCCTCTTCGCTCCCCCCAGAATCGGGGCGTATTTCTCTCTTTTCGAGAGCATTAATATAGGCTTTAGCGCTGGCCTCTATGATATCAGTCGAAAAACCCTTTCCAACTACAAGACGTCCATCCTCGTGACGCAACTTAACCGTAGCCTCTCCCAGTGCCTCGCTGCTTCTTGTTACAGATTTCAGGGTGTAATCTTCAAGAATTGCGGTATTTCCTGTGATTCTATCAATAGTATTGAATAATGCATTTACCGGGCCATTTCCACAGGCGGCATCAGTCATTATAGTTCCTTCAATTTCCAGGCTTACCGTTGCCGTAGCCATCTCAATTCCATTTGTCGCAATAGACATACTCTGCAAAACAATACTATTAAGAGCACCTCCTGAATCTCCCATCAGAACAAACAAATCTTGGTCAAACACTTCTTTCTTAAGATCTGCCAACTGTAAAAATCTTTTATAAACGTCATCCAGCTGAGCTCCCGATACCTGGTAACCTAGTTCTTCTAAACAATGCTGAAGAGCATGCCTCCCCGATCTAGCTGTAAGGCTAATTAGGTTCTGCGCGACTCCAATAGTTTCCGGTTGAATAATCTCATAGGTTTCTCGATCCTTAAGAACCCCATCCTGATGAATACCCGAAGCATGGTTGAAAGCATTAGCACCTACAATTGCCTTATGATCAGGAACAGTTACTCCTGTTATGCGGGAAACCAGTCTGCTGGTGGCTGATATTTCACGAGTATTAACTTTGCTCTCTACTCCATACGCAGCCCGCCGAGTGTAAATTGCCATGATAACCTCTTCAAGAGAAGTATTACCTGCTCGCTCACCAATACCATTTATTGTTCCCTCCACTTGGCTGGCTCCTGCTCTTATTCCTGCTAAGGAGTTGGCCGTTGCCATGCCCAAGTCATTGTGGCAATGAACACTCACGATGGCTTTGTCAATATTCTTAACGTTTTTAATCACATAACCTATAAGCTCCCCATATTCCCACGGGCTGGCATAACCGACCGTATCGGGAATATTAACGACAGTAGCCCCTGCCGAAATAACATTTTCAATAACTCTTGCTAAAAATATGGGATCACTTCGAAACGCATCCTCTGCGTAAAATTCAACATCACTCACATATTTTTTGGCGTACTTCACTGCTGCAACAGCCTGTTCTACAACTTGATCTGGGTTAAGTTTTAATTTCTTTTCCATGTGGACTGGAGATACCCCTATGCCGGTATGGATTCGTGGATATTCCGCTTTGCGCAGAGCTTGGGCACAGAGATCAATGTCCGCTTCTACTGCCCTAGTCAGCCCACAGATGGTTACTCCTTTTAGTTCTTGGGCCATTGTACGAACTGACTCCATGTCGCCGGGCGAGGACGCCGGAAAACCCGCTTCGATAATATCTACTCCCAGCTTTACTAACTGGTGCCCTATTTCTAATTTCTCTCTAACGTTAAGGGTAATTCCTAAGGATTGCTCCCCATCTCTGAGGGTAGTATCAAACACATACAATTTACGCATTACAATTCCTCCTTAAAAATAAATAAACCCTTCATCTCTAATTGAGACGAAGGGTTAGTTCGCGGTACCACTCAAGTTGACGGTAAATAGCTAGCCGTCTTCTCTGCAGATACGAGACTTATCGATATTCCTTGATTGTGTTCATTGTTCGATCTAAAAGAACTTAATAGATCCAACTAACATCGATCGAGAATCTTCGAATCATCCGATATCCCCTTCCTTTTAACGGTGGAAGTTCCGTCCGAGCCTACTTTCAACATTTCGGTCGGCTACTCAAGGAAGAGTTCTAAACCCAAACCATTATTGCCTTTCACCAGCCGGCAACTCTCTTAAAACGGCACTAGGATTATACTATTTCCTGTCATCGTCATTTTAACAGTTTATAATATTCTACACTACTTCCATCGATTGTCAAGGGTGTTTCCGACTTTTCTTTCCTCTGATTTATACATAGATAGATAGAGTACACTCCAAAGACGATTCAACATAGTTCTATTTTATATATTCACAAACAATAGCAACGGATAATTCATAATCGGCTGCTATTGTAGTGCCCTTCATATTAAGGTATCCATTACTTATACTCTTTCTAGATCAACACAAAGGTATTTATATCGTAGGTCATACCACTTTTATACTATTTAAGGCGTTTTCCTTCTTTAAGTTCTTTTAAATTAGGATCCTGAAGAACTTGATCTCCTTCACTTAAGCCTTCCTCAATGGTAACTTGACTGTCATTTTCCAGTCCTTTCTTCACGGGCTGAATTTTTGCCTTACCTTCCTGAACTATCCAAACTGCATCTCCTTCTTGATAAGGAAAAAGGGACGTTTTAGGGATCATTAATTGATCTGGAACTTCTAAGGTGGTGAACATGACATCCACATTGCTTCCCAAAACGACAGTCGGTGAGTTTTCAGCGAGCTGAATAGTAACTTTAACCCGATTTTCTTTAAGTCCGAGTGGAGAAATCTTCTCGACAGCTGAGATAGCAACCTCATCAACTGTACCCTCAAAGGACTTATTACCCGAACTGGTTTCTTGAATCACTTGAACTGGACTTCCCACTTTAATATCAAGAGCGTCACTAGCCAGGACAAAGCTTTCCAGTTTGTACCCCCCATTTGTGAACACGGTCATAATTTGCTGACCTTGGGAGATGACGTTGCCTTCTTTTAGAGAAAGATCTTTGATAAACCCGTCATGCTGGGCAACCACTATGGCTTTACTAATCTTCTCTTCTAACTGGTCAATTTGCGCTTGAAGAGCTTTCTTCTGATTACTATAATATAGCTCTGTCCCTTTAGAAGTTTGATGTTGCTCATATATCAGTTGTAAGCCTAATTTCTGCTGCTCTAAGAGGTTTTTTGCCTTTTCGAAAGCTCTCTCGGCTTCTTCGTATTGAACACGCGCAATTGAACCAGCCTCATAGAGCGCCTTCTGACGAACTAAGTTTTCTTCCTCAGTCTGGGCATCCTTTTCCGCCAGCTGAATGAGTAAGGTTTGTTGGGCGATTTGCGCTTGATCAGGGTTTTTATACTTCTCCAAGCGCTGTCCTTCGAGACTCTGTAATTGTGCCTTCAATCCTTCCAGCTGATAATTCAAATCACTAGTACTCATCTCCAATAGTACTTGTCCTTTTATAACGCTGTCGCCATTTTCAACCTTGAGGGACTCCAGTTTTCCTTCAACCGGGTTAAAGATTGGCCACTCCTTTGCAGCCATAACTTCCCCCTCCTCAGTGAAACCTTTGCTAAAATCATTGGGCTGCAGAGTAATTAGGTCTACTGCCAGAGGCATGGCTTTAGAGATGGTGACCGCAATAAGAATCAGGAGTGCAAGTCCTCCAAACATTAAGAGTCTACGATTTTTAAACTTAGGCAATCTTAATCTATTTGATGTTTGATTTAACTTAGCTTTTTCTACGACCATTTTTACCCCTCCTACTCTCAACTCACAGATTTACAGTTTGCCTACTTTATCTTTCAGGTTCAATTCGAACTTTAGTCTCGAGTTGCCAGAATTTCTACATAGGGAAGTGATTTTATTTTGTAGTAAGCCCTGCTTTGAGCTACTAAAACGGAAAATGCAGTTCCTACAGCCGCACCCAGCAAAGCCATCGGCGGAAGATCTGCCGGAAGAGAGTACATGTCATTGCTCATAGACTGAGCCATACTCATGCTTAAGACAAAGGCCATAGGTATACCAAGCAGAACTCCAAAGGCATATAATGTCCATTGTTCTGAGGTGATTACTCTAAGCACCTCTCTGGGTGTCATTCCCAGCACACGAAGGGAAGCTAATTCTCGTTTCCGTTCTGAGAGAGAAATTATACTTGAATTATAGATGAGGGCAAATCCACAAATTCCTCCGAGAATTGCCAACAACCAAACAGTAAAACCAAAAGACTCCATCATTTTTTCGATCTTTGCCCCTGTATCCTTGCGAGATTCGATGGAAGATACATTACTGGCATTTTGATATTTGCTTTTCATGGCTCCTACTTCGGCAGGATCCATTTTGATCAACATTGCAGTACTGATTTCTCCTTGCCTGAGAAAGTGTTGTAATTCGGTATCCTTCATGAAGGCATTAAGCCCAACATACTGTGGAACGACTCCAGTGACCAATAAATTTTCACCTTTTTGACTAATGGTCTCTCTCCTTAAGGAGCTTTCCACATAAATAATGTCCCCCACGCTGACATTCAAGGATTTGGCCAAATGTTCGGAAAGTAATATTCCGTGGTCAGGAACCTCCAAGCGCAGTCCGTTTTTGTCCAGGATATTATAAAGTCTTGACCCTTCAGCTAGACCCATCAGGGCTACTTCTTTCTTTAACCAACCATTTCTCAAAGAAGCAGGCACTTCCAAGATTGGCTCAACTCTGGAAACCCCCGGGTCATGGGCAACGGCATATTTTGTAGCCCCAGTAGGGGAAGGTTCGCTAAGCTGTAATTTGACATCATAGGTTTGCACTTGTTCTAACTGAACCACAGTCAATAAGTCGGTCATATTCTGCATAGACCACGATACTGTCATTAAGCTATAGACTACAGCGATCCCTACAACATTAAAAACACTCCTGGTTGGTGTACGAAACACATCCCGAATACCCATCTGGGCTTGAGAGGAAAGGGATTGCCAAAACCAACTGAATTTCTCGATTAAGGTTTTGCGCGCAGTCCCTGGCGCTGGTGGTCTCATAGCTTGAGCTGGTTCCAGGCGCAAGATATCCAGACTGCCTTTTATTCCACTAAGTACGCTAAAGACTAAAGCAAGCGCCAGACTGATAAAGAGGTATTTAAACGAGAATTCACTTTTAAGACCAGGTAGGGCGAAGAAATTCCGGTACATTGTGGTTAAGGGAAATGAAAGAGCGATTCCAGATAATCCTCCCAGCAATCCCCCTGTTGTCCCTATAACCATGGGATAGGACAGATAGTGTAAAACAATCTCCAGATCAGTAAAGCCAAAGGCCTTTAGGGTTCCAATGGATACTCGTTGCTGTTCGATGAGCCGTCGCAGCATAGTATACAAAATGATGGCGGCAACTCCTAAAAACACTACGGGAAGGGTTTTGGTTGTAGTGCGGATTTGTTTAATTTCGCTGGTTAGAATGGAGTGACTTGTCTGATCCTTGCGAGGGACTATACTACGGAAGCCATAGGGCTTTAACTCAGCTTGCAGATTGTCTTTCACTGAATCAAAACTTACCCCTTCTTCCAGAGTAAACACAATATCATTAACTTGCCCTTTTTCCTTTACCAGTACCTTAAGTGTATCTAATGAAATATAGGCTATGCCAAATTCTTCAGCCGATGGATAAAGATCTTGGGCATTTCTCATAATGTATATGAACTCAGGACTTTGCCCAGTTCCTGTAATATATAGGGGGACCTGATTTCCATCGATACTCAGATCAATTGAATCCCCAATGGACAAATGATTAACCTCTAAAAATTTGGGATCCACGAGAATTTCAGGTTGGTTTTCCCTCGGAAGCTGTCCCTCAATAAGTTTAATCTGGTTAATCTGAGTAGCATTGCTCTTATTTAGCGTAACCATCTTCAAATACTTATTAGAATTTTTCTCTTGGTCTATGATACGAACTTCTTTGACAATCCGTCCTGTAACTTGATCAATACCAGGTAACAAGGTAAGTGAGTTTACTTTATTTTCAGGATACCCTGTTACAGTGATAAAACCGTCGGCGAAGTTGGTTTCTGTATAAAACTCCTGCTGTGCCTTATCCATACTTTCCACGGCAATGGACATCGAAGTATAGAGGAGTAAGCCTATGGCGATAACTATAATGCAGGCGAGATAAACTCCAAAGTTTTCTTTAATATCTCTTATCGCTTTTCTTCTAAGCATCACCATGTTATCTCCTCTGGACAAAGTGGTTTTTCAATGACTTTAACATCATCCAGTAATCCATCCTTTAAATAAAAAACCCGATTGGCCATTTTGGCAATTTCTACATTATGCGTAATAATAATGACGGTCTTATGGTAATTAAGGTTCAACTTCTGCAAGGCTTTTAAAACCTGAATGCCTGTTTGAATATCTAAGGCACCCGTCGGCTCATCGCAAAGCAAAAGCTCTGGGTTTTTGACAATAGCTCGTGCGATGGCCACCCGCTGCTGCTGGCCTCCCGAAAGTTGGGCAGGAAAGTGATCTTTCCAGTTTTCCAGACCGACTTCCCGTAAAATATCCAGTACTGAGAGTGGATTTTCGGCAATTTCTGCAACTAGTCTTACATTTTCATAGACAGTGAGATTAGGCATTAAATTGTAATTTTGAAAGACAAATCCGACCTCATTTCGTCGATAAAGGGTAAGCTGTTGGTCATCAATCTCATGTAGGGGCTGTTCCTTGTAATATAGCTCACCAATTGAGGCCTGGGTCATCCCGCCGATAATATTTAGCAAGGTTGTCTTCCCAGAGCCGCTTTGCCCCAATATTACAATAAATTCTCCGGAGAAGATCTGGAAGTCAATCCCCTTCAAAACCTCGATTTCTACTTCACCGGTACTATAATTTTTGCGAAGATTTTTTCCTTCCATCAGAATATCCATCTCTCTCACCCCCCAGAAAATGGCTTAGTTCGTGGAATCTAAGCTATACATTCCATACTTTAAGATTTCCATGTATCCCATATACTCTGCCATAATTTTATCGTAATCTTGGAACAGCTCATGTTCCTTACCCTTATAGTCCTTGAGATACTTTTCCCCAAGTGCACCTATAAAAAGCGTGATTACTTCAATTGCCTTGGACGGTTCTACTCCACCTCTGAACTTTGAATAATCGATATCCTTAAAAAACGTTGGCATATATTCTTTAGAAGCTTTTAAATACTTTTTTTCGATATCGGAACGCATCTCCTCAGGCGGACTTGCAAGTGCTTCCATAAACAGTTTTACAATATAGGGGTATTCCTGAGCTATCTTAAGCTTAATCACACCCAGTTCACTAAACCTTTGGAAGATATCTTTAGTCTCAGTTAAGGGATATTTCATAAATTCTTCTGTCATCGCCAGCATACAGTAATCTAAGACATAACAAAATAGAGCTTTCTTATTTTTAAAATAATGAAACAAAATTCCTTTGGATATACCAGCTTCCTTTATAATTGCATTGGTCGAAGCTTTGTCATACCCTTTATCGGCAAATTCAAGAATACAGGCATCTAAAATCTTCTTCTTCTTATCTTCATTAAGATTTTCAAAATTCTCGTACAAAAATATTCTCTCCTTAGTTGCAAGACATCCCTTATTAAGGCTTAGCCATTTGATATGATTATATCACCGAATTGACCAAGTGGTCAACGGGAATCGATGCATGGTCATAACTAGTTACCAGTCATTCTTGACCGAAATAGAAAAAGTGCACCTCCATTGTTAACGATGTCTAACAATTGGGGTGCAGATCAGATGCCCTCTGCTTTTTCTATTTCAATATTTAATTATCTTAAAAGACCCTGACTCTATTGGTTTCTAAGAAAATTCTCCCGTAAATACTCACAAACTTCATCCAGATAATGTCAGACCCATCCTTCTCAATAAAAAGGTGCTAACCACGAAAATTACTGATAAGTATTATATATCAAAACTAAAATTTCAGGCTAAAGATACCTTTACGTGGTAATAACTAATTATACGATCCAACGAAAGGGGGCTAAGGGCTTGGAAGAGATACTGTTATCCAATAGAATCATTGACTTAGGTTCCATCGGATTAATAATTGTACCGCTAGGGGATTCCTCTTTAAATGTTATAAAGCTAAAAGTTTATGAGCGAGAGAACTTTTTTTCGAACCCTATTCCTGACATTAATCAAACTCAAATAGCAGAGTTCTCAATTTCCGCCAACTCTTTTTCTGAAGCAGTTGAACAAATTCAAGAACTCTATGATGGCTGGTCAAAAATCGATAAGTCTGAGACAACGACTATTATTGGTATTCATAATCAAAATCCTAATGTCCTGTATATTCAGTTTTCACACGGCGAACGATATTATATCTATAAACGCTGCTTAACACTTAGTAAGGAAATGATCTTTGAAGAGTTATTTGGCAAAAATCATAATCTTAGTCGGCGCTCTTTAAACAATGAAGATGAACAATACTTGATTTCCAAACTCCGGTTTATGCCTAAAACCAAAAATGCTATTAGTTTCTATTCTTATAAGCCCCAGAAACGAGCAAAAAGACATTTTTCGTTTTCTAGTTCATCCTAATGAAGCCAGTTAACCTATACACTCAGCCACATTAAGGCAAAAAAGGATACCGAGGAAACCACTATAGAAGCAATAATCATAGCCAAAAGGGGTCTCATAGCACGAGTCCGTAAACTAGAGAGGTGAACATTAAGCCCTAACCCAACCATAGCCGCACCTAGAAGAAACGATGATGCTGAGGAAATGTCCTTTAACACATTCTCGGGAATCTCAAGATAGGTTCCTATCAAACTTGTAATGATAAATCCTACTAAAAACCAAGGAAAGGGTGCACTTTGATTACTCTTTCCACCTTCCTTACGCTTCATCCACATGGAGAGAAGAAAACTTAAGGGAATCAGCAGAAACACTCTGCCTAGCTTAGCAAGTAAACTTATAGCCATAACATCCGGACCTGCAGGCATAGCCGCTGCTGCAACATGAGCTATCTCATGCAAACTAACTCCACTCCAGATTCCATAAGTGACAGAACTTATTGGCAAAAAGGGCATCAAAAATGTGTAGGATAAAGCAAAAACTGTTCCAACCAAAGCAATGATTCCTGCTCCAATTGCAGTATCTTCATCATTGGCTTTGAGAATTGGAGAGACAGCGGCAATTGCCGCGGCCCCACAAACTCCAGTCCCGATTCCTAAAAGCAGCGAGAGATTCAAGTCTGCTTTAAATAACTTTGCCAATAACATGGTAACACTAATCCCCATAACAATTGTTAGAACATCATAGAAAAGCAGAATTCCACCTTTATGAATCACCAAATCAATATTTAACTTGAACCCATAAAGAATAATAGCAAACCTCATCAGATAACGTGCGGAAAATTGTATTCCTTCTCGTAGACTCTCGGGATACCCAACAACATTACGATATATTACCGCCATCAAAATAGCGCTTAACATTGCTCCAATTCGCTCTATAAACGGCAGGCTTCCTAGCAAGGTTCCAGCACCGGCAAAAACCATGGTAAACATAATTCCCATTACAAAACGGTTTCGCCTTTCCTGTTCTATCATTAAACTTTGCTGAAAACCTAAGTTCACTTTAGCCTGAAACCACATTTCTATTGCCTCCCTATTCTTGTCAACAAATCAAAATTCAACTCATCAGCAGCAAATGCCCTGTGAGTAAACTATAGATTCATACCAGGTTATGAGGCAATATAGGTTCCTTTAGCTTATCATTAGTAAACTGTATTTTTGTTTGCCGGTATTTGTTGTATTATTATGACGAGCATTCTGTATCTTGAAGTAAATTTTAAGTGCTAAATTAACCATTTAACTGGACTAGGGGTGTAAACAATGATTGCCGATCCTTTGAAAATCTTTGTAACCGTAGCTGAACTTAAAAATTTTTCCCGTGCAGCTGAAGAACTATATTTGTCCCAGCCCAGTGTAAGTTTACAAATAAGGAATTTAGAAAATGAACTTGGCTCCAAGTTAATTAACCGATCTCCAAAACACCTAGAGCTCACTCAAGCAGGTGAGATTCTCTACGGCATAGCTAAGCAAATTTTGCTGCTTTATGATAAAGCGAAGCTGGAAATTAACCAGTTAACCAACACGGTTACCGGATCACTTAAAGTTGGGGCCAGCTATACTATTGGAGAGTACATTTTGCCTTATGCCTTAACTGAATTTGTTGCCCAATTTCCAAATGTGGACATAGAGGCATCTATTGCTAATACGGTAGAAATCACTAATGCCGTTCGCTCCAATCATCTTGACCTGGGATTAGTAGAAGGTGAAGTTAATCACGCTGATCTGGACGTCCAAGCTTTAATGGATGACGAAATCATTTTAGTTGTGCCAAATCAACATGTTCTGGCCGGACTCCCCGTTGTTACAGCAGAGGATCTCCAAGATCGCGTCTGGATTCTAAGAGAAAGTGGTTCCGGAACACGCGATTATAGTGACAAGTTAATCAAAGAATGGAAAATTGATGTTAAAAAGACTCACATTTTTGGAAGCAGCCAAGCCGTAAAACAAGCGGTTATTGCCGGCTTAGGAATTGCCCTGGTCTCAAGCTGGATTGTACACAAGGAACTAAAAACAAAGGAATTAACCGCCATTCGGATTAAGGACAAACGATTAGTTCGTTCATTTTCCATAATTAGACCAAAGAACAGCGAAATGTCTATGGCTATGAATATTTTTACGGAAAACCTTCTCTCACACGACCTGATTTCGTCTTTAATTGATAATACTCAATCGGTCTAAAAGGAATGTTAACCGTAATCGCAAGCCTCCTCCTTTCACTATTAGAGTGGAAGGAGGAGGCTGCTTTTCGTGCCAGTACACCTTATGAGTTTTATACCATTCGAAAAATTTGGACTCCATCCTGGAATTCAATCTCTAATTCACCTTTTTCAGCCAAATATACAAGATGAGCTAAAGTTTCAGCCATTGCAAAACGCAGCTCATGAAAACTAAGGTCTTGTCTAAAAACTTGAAGGCATACCATTCTCACTAAACAAGACATTAAGGGCTTCGAGAATATATCTACGGTTAGCCCCTGCTACTTAAAATCAGCAACTGGATGTATTTCATAATCATCCAATTGGATGTTGTGTCGTCAGATTCTCCTTTCTATAATTAACTAAAACTTAATAGGAGGAAGAACCATTATGCAATATACCTTTGCTGAAAGAGTAACCCATATGGATAGCTCGGCAATACGTGAACTCTTAAAGGTTGCAGAGCAACCACAGATTATTTCGTTTGCAGGAGGTCTTCCAGCTGCGGAGTTATTTCCTCTTGAAGAAATTAAGGAATCCTATTACCAAGTTCTAGGAGCAAAAGATCCTTCAGTCCTTCAATATGGGGCAACAGAGGGATATCTGCCTTTGCGCCAGGAAATAGCCGCTCAAATGCGAGTGAGAGGAATCGTGACAGAAGCTGAGAACATTCTACTTACCAACGGTTCACAACAAGGATTAGATCTACTGGCAAAGCTATTTATTAATCCCGGCGACGTCGTACTTTTACAGAATCCCAGCTATCTAGGAGCCATCCAATCCTTTCAAAGCTACCAGGCCAATTTTATGACAATCCCAACTAATGACGCAGGAATTGACGAGAATGCTCTCGAAGTATTGATAAAACAGAACCAACCAAAGATTATTTACTTAACACCCACCTACCAGAATCCAACCGGAAGTACTTTTACCACTGATGAGCGAAAAGCTGTGCTCCGGATAGCACGCGACTATAGGGTTCCCATTATTGAGGATGACCCCTACAGCGAACTCTGTTATGATGGTCAAGCCGCACCTCCTATCCGATCCTTTTCAACCGACGATGAAGTAATCTACTTGGGAACCTTTTCTAAAACTCTGGCACCTGGAATTCGGCTTGGTTGGATTGTCGGAGGAAAGAGTCTGATAGCTAAACTTGTCATAGCAAAACAAGGTGCCGATTTGCACACTGGTACTTTACTACAGAGGGCTACCCATTACTATTTAACACACTTTTCACCAACTGAACATATTGAGACGATTCGCCATGCTTATCAATGCCGAAGGGACCTTATGCTTAGTGAGCTTAAGAAAGCCTTCTCGAACAAGGCCCTATGGACTGAACCAACCGGAGGAATGTTTATTTGGCTGACTTTGCCTGAAGGATATGATACCCTAAAGCTTTTACCTAAAGCATTAGCAACTAATGTAGCATATGTTCCTGGAGCTAATTTTTATGTGAATAAAAAAAGTCATAATAGCATGAGACTAAACTTCTCTAACCCTTCCCCATCTCAAATCCAACAAGGGATAAAACTTTTAGCCAAAATACTTTGATTGCGATGCCCTAGGCTCATGCTTTTGGCACGCATATACGAATTGAGGATATGAACATGAAGCTGAATTTAGACCGCTCCCTTAAGACACCGCTTTATTTACAGATAAGGAGCCAGATTCGTCTGCTTATCCTGACAAACGAACTTCCATCCGGTTACCGACTTCCTCCTGAGCGAAAACTGGCCACCCTATTAGGAGTAAATCGCACAACAGTGGTTAATGCCTATCATGAACTGGTAGCAGATGGCTTGATACGGTCACATGTGGGCAAAGGAAGTACTGTAAATTCTCTTCAAACAATTCAACACTCTCTGGAAGGCTCCTCTAATACCATTCGTGCAGAGGCACAACCTGTACCTGTTCAACCAATATCTTGGCAAAATTTCTATACCAGTCAGTCTAAACGAATGCATAACCCAGTATTAGCGTCGATATTAGACGAGATTAGTAACGAAGACCGGATCTCTTTTGCCTTAGGATCCCCTGCAGGGGAATATTATCCATTAAAAGAACTTAATGAAATATGTCAAGAGATAATTCGCCCTGGCAATTGGAAAGCTTTCGAATATGCATCTACCATTGGACATTATCCTCTGCGCCAATATTTAGCCAATTGGTTCAATAGCCAAGGCATAGATACCAACCCCCAAGAAATCCTCATAACTTCAGGATCTCAACAAGGACTCGATCTTCTGACTAAAGTATTCCTAGAACCCGGCGACTATGTTGTGATGGAAGAACCTTCCTTCTTAGGGGCGATTGGAGTTTTTAAATCGTCAGGTGCGCACATTCTTACTGTACCCCTGGATGAAGAAGGGTTAAGAACTGATGTATTAGAGCAGATACTCTCCAGACATCGTCCTAAATTTATCTACACCCTTCCAACCTTTCAAAATCCTACGGGAACAACCATGAGTTTGGAGCGGCGTCATCAACTTCTTAAGTTAGCTTATCAATTTCACATACCAATTGTGGAAGACGATCCCTATAGTGAACTCTATTATGGAGAAAAGTCTCTGCCAAGTCTAAAATCCTTTGACGAGCATGAGCACGTCATCTATCTCGGCACCTTTTCGAAAATGCTTTTCCCAGGTCTTCGACTAGGGTGGTGTATTGCTCCTTCCCAGTTACTTGAACAATTATCACTTGCCAAACAGCACGTTGACCTACATAGCAGCACAACAACTCAATGGATCATGACTGAATTCTGCAACCGAGGGCTACTTGACATTCATCTCCCCCTCGTACGTAACCACTATAAGCTTCAGCGTGATGCCATGATTGCTGCCTTGGAGGAGTATGCTCCTGAAGGCTTATCCTGGACAATACCGACAGGTGGGTATTACATATGGTGTCAACTCCCCCAAGAAATGAAAGCCACAGCTCTACTTACCAAGGCCGCCGAAAAAAAAGTAGCCTTCGTCCCGGGAAATGCTTTCTATGTTAACTCTGGTGGAAGAAGCTGTATTAGACTCTGTTTTTCTCGTCATTCCACATCAACAATTCGCGAAGGAATTTTTCGGCTTTGCAGAGCAATATCTGAGCTCATAAATCAGCCACACCTTGACAGAAAAACTCTACAACCTCATTTTAGGGAACCATTAGTATAGAATGATGAAGAAGGGGCTTAATCTATAGCCCTTTCTTCATCATTCTATGGATTCCGATACCACTTCATAGTCTCAATACATTTGACTAGCCGAAGAAAACTATTCAAAATCTATTGGTAAAGTCGACATTTTCCCTTGCAATAAAAGACTAAGTAACCCTATTAATAGTTGTGCCAATGGACTTTCTCAAATTGTAAGTCTTGATCTACATAAGGGGTTTTGGTCTCATCAGGGTATCCTATCGAAATTATCGAAGCGACCTTAAGGTTTTCTGGGATACTTAAGATCCTGCGCACATACTGTTCTGCGGTTTCATATTCCGAAAAAAGTCGTTCCCTTATTTGGATCCAGCAAGATCCCAAGCCTAATGATTCTGATGTAAGTTGCAGAATTGTCGCCGCAATTGAAGCGTCTTCTATCCAGACATCACTTTTTGCCGGATCAGCCAAGATCACAATGCCTAACGCTGCATCTTTCAGAAATCCAGCGCCTTTCTTGCTGGATGCTAATTGGGTTAATACGTCAGAGTCGTCGACAACAAGAAATTGCCAAGGTTGAAAACCACGAGATGATGGACTTAATAGCGCAGCTTTAATAAGTACTTGAACTGTTTCAGAATCCAATTTCTCAGGTTTGTATTTACGAATACTGCGGCGTCTATAAAGAAGATCCAGCATAATTTCTCCTCTCCCATTCAAATTGAAACTAATTAACCACGAATAGTCTTTCTGCGTATAATAACACCTTATACTATTTCAGCCATTTTTCAAGTCTTCCGATTCTCAAGTTAGAGAAATTCCTATTTTCGGTTAAGATCACTTATAGCTTATAATACCCATAAAATTATTCTCAAAGATCCTTTTTAGAAAAGGAAATGAGTATCCATCTCTAGAAAATAAATGGACAAATGGGTTCATCACTCCAAATCCTAGACTGCAAAGAAAGGATGTGTATTAGTCAATGCAAAAGAACAACCTAGTTATAATTCTCATTTTCTTAGCACTTCTGATTCTCACACTCCTTCTTTATAAATCTCAAGACTTAAAAAAAGCCTATAAATTAAAGGTCGAGGAAGGCTTAGGTCATGGAATTGAATTTGAAACTACATTAGTATCGGAAATTGACGTCAATCATTTACCTTTACCTGTTCAGAGATACCTGAACTATGTTGGTGTAATCGGTAAAGAAAAAGTCTATAATTTCAGAATTCACTTTACAGGGCAAATGAAGATAGACCCCAAAAAGGATTGGCTGAAGATTAATCCCGAACAATATAACTTTATGGATGACCTTGCAAGAATATTTTATATAAAAGCAAAAATGTACAGAATACCGATTTTAGGTTTAGATTCCTATAAGCGAAGCAAAGGGAATATGTTGATCAAACTGGGAGGCGTCTTTACCGTGGCTGATGCTTCAGGCCCAGAAATGGACATAGGTGAACAAGTTACTTTATTAAATGATATGTGTTTATGGGCACCAGCCACTCTAATTGATCCTAGGATTCAATGGGAAAGTATTGATTCCTTGACAGCTAAAGCTATCTTTAATGATAACGGACGTAAAGTATCCGCAATTCTATACTTCAATCCTAGCGGTGCGTTGACAAACTTTGTCACAGAAGATCGATACATGACCATTGGCAAGACATACCAAAAAGCACAATGGTCAACCCCTGTCAAAGATTACGCAGAAGTCAATGGATCTAAACTACCAACCTATGGTGAAGGCATTTGGCACTTACCTGAAGGTGATTATTGTTACGCTAAGTTTAAGCTAGAGCAAGTCGATTATAACGTTAAGACCATTAAACCTCAACCTAAAGTCTAAAGTTAAAATCTATTATGGTAAACCTTATTGAGTAAATGCAGAGCAAGTCGTCGCCTTAATCGGTTAACGGCTTGCTCTGCATTTTTGTTACCAAGAGAATTTAAGGCTCCTGAAAAGTTTCCCTAGTTGAAATACGTTCACAGCAAACAAAGCGTGCGTTCTTTCTTCACTGTCAAGAAGAAGGATGTCGCTTTGTTTGTATAGATGCTTCACGAGTTTTAGGATAGCCCCTTTATTATTAAGTTAAGTAGCTCTCGCAACATTAGCATCCACCCAATCTAGTAACTCATGAACACTATACACGGTTAATCCTAAATTAACTGTGTTTCTTTTTATTAGAACTATCTCTAAGCCCAACTCTAAGGCTGCAGAGATTTTCGTATCTGTTCCACCTGCAGACCCACTATCTCGAGTCAAAAGAATATCAGCTCCATAGAATTTAAAAAATACTCTATTAACCTCTTTTGAGAATTGCCCTTGCATAGCTACAATATCCCTTGGAGAAATGCCCATATCCTGGCATTTTTGAACCAAACGTCCTTCCGGCAAGACCCTGACAACTATACGGGCAAATCGAGCGAAGGAACTTCTAACTATACTGTCTAATTGGTGGCTACCCGTCGTAACAAAAACCGTTGCAAGACGGCCCTTCTCTTGATACAAAGCACTAACGCGTTGTTCTAATAGTGACAATGCCTCTTCCCAATTAGCAATAGGATATATTAAAGGACTGACAGGAATAATTGTCTCCGGTCTTTCTAAACGAAGATAAGGAATCCCTCTTTGTTCACCCCAATTGCGTAGAGGGGCAAACTTTAAACTGCTGGAAGGAGGACTAGCATCAATAATTAATGAAGGCAAATGCAAACATGATTTTTCATTCCACATTTGGATTCTCATAAGCTCAAGCCTTCTATTGTTGAGACACTCACTGATCTCTCTTGCTGCAGCTGTTTCTCCTAAAAGTAATATCATCGTTAACCTCCATGGAGATGTCCATTAACTCTATGCACTTTGCTGTCCTTTCTTAAGAGGGATGTTCTGAAACAATTGATCTTTTGTTTTCGGTAAAGGGGCGGAGGCAGGCAGCCATCCTTTTTTAACTAACTCACTATGTGCTTCTATTAGCCAGGGAATTGTAAGGTCAGCACGCTTAACTATCTCCGGACGAGTTAACAGGTCACCAGGCAATCCATGAGCGATAATTTCTCCGCGATACATTATTGCTAGCCTATCTGACCAGCTGTAAGCTAAATCAACATCATGAGTTGACAATACGATAGTTTTTCCTTCAGAACTCAGTTTATCGAGAAGCAGCATAAACTCCTGTGAATGACGCGGATCCATTCCTGCGGTTGGCTCGTCAAAAATAATAATTTCGGGTTCCATAGCTAATACCCCGGCAATAGAAACCCGCTTTTTCTGTCCGTAACTTAACAAGTGTGTTGGTTTCCCCTCTAGTTCTGAGGTCTCTGTATCTGTTAAGGCCTGTCTAACTCTTTTTGTAACTTCTTCTTCTGAAAGTCCCAGATTGAGTGGGCCAAAAGAGATGTCCTGCCATACACTCGCTGAAAACAACTGACTATCCGGATCTTGAAAGACAATTCCGACTTTCTTGCGTAATTCAATTAAAGGCTTCTTTTTATAAGAAATGGCCTGCCCTTGAAATTTAATTGTACCCGAGCTTGGGCTATAAATTCCATTAAAATGCATAAATAAAGTAGATTTTCCAGCTCCATTGGAACCAAGAATAGCTAATTTTTCTCCCTTTCGAACTTGCAAATTTACTTTGCGCAAAGCACTTGTGCCATCCGGATAAGAATACTCCAAATCAACTGCTTCAAGTATGAGCTCTGACATCAAATTACCTCCAAAGCAAATTCAATAGTATTAAAGGAATTTCAAGCCCTATTATTATACCATAATTCTTAAGATTAACTGGGTGTTTCTTGGTATGAACCCTAATCTCTCCTGTGTAACACCTAGAAGCCATAGTATTGTATAAGTCTTGGGATTTCAGAAAAACTTTCCCTAATAGTGCTGAAAACAACCTACTCATCGAGCGGAAAGAACTTTTCATAGATACATAACCTGACCGGGAAAGTTGAGCACGTCGAATCGTTGTTGCAGTATCTAAAAATACAAAGATAAACCGATAAATCAGCACCATTAATTCTGTAATGATAAAAGGAACTTTTAATCTATGTAGTACTGTAATCAGCTCCGTCAGAGGAGTCGTCAAAGCCAAGAAATAAAGACATGATACGGCCCCAATTGATCTGAGAAAGAGGTTGACGGCGGTGATCAAATCCGAGTAACGTATTCCTATCGTTAAGCTATTAATCCTATGAGCAAGCAAAAATCCCGAAGGATCGCTAGAAAGCGAGAATGCAATTGTTAAAACGCTAATCAAAAGAAAGGAAAGAGGAATTGCTAAAAGCTTAATTAATACACGTGCTGGAATACCTGCTTTTAGAATAATTCCTCCCGACATTATAGCTAAGATTACTAGAGGGGTGATCGTCGTTTTAGACGTGAGACACACAACCATTGTGAGCATAGCAAAAAGAGATTTTTCTGCGGGATGAACAGCTTTTAAATTATTATTATAAGCATAACTATCAATAGCTATCACGCTTGATCCCTCTTATTTTGACCCTGTCTGCCCTTGGAATAACCTATATAATAGAAAACAAATCCACTTCCTATTGCCGCTTGCAAGGCAAACAATAATGATTCAATCTCACCGCTAGGTGGTTCCCATAAGGACTCAAACCAAGGAGTGTAATCAGCATTGAGTTCCATGATAGCATCTGAAGCCAGACCATCTGCGCCGCCGAATTCGGCGTCTCCTGCTACATAGAGGGGTAGAACTGCTAATAAGACAACAAATAGTAGAATTATCATATTCTTAGTAAAGAGCTTCATGCTTTCACCCCCCGTTTTATGGAAGATATGGCGTTGCCAGTAAAGGCTCTTAAAACCTGTAACTCTTTTTGACTATAGGCCATCAGAATATTAAAGACCATCACTGTAAGTAACCCTTCACTAATCGCTAAAGGAATTTGAGTGAACGCAAAAATGCTCATAAACTTAAGTATCGCTGCCGTCACTCCGCCTGAAGCCGCTGGAAAAGCTAATCCCAACTGAATTGAGGTGGTAACATAGGTCATCAAATCACCAAGAGTTGCAGCCATAAAGATAGAAAACCACTGCGGTGCACCCATTCTTTTTAAGCCTCTGTAGATACCGTAGGAGACAAAAGGACCAACAATCCCCATAGAAAACGTATTGGCTCCTAATGTGGTTATTCCTCCATGAGCTAACAATAGTGCCTGAAAGATTAAGACTATCATTCCTAAGACAGTCATAGCTGCGGGTCCAAACAAAATGGCACCTAAGCCAACACCTGTAGGATGTGAACAACTGCCAGTCACAGAAGGGATCTTCAATGCAGATAAAACGAAAGCAAAAGCTCCTGCCATCCCCAGCAGCATCTTCAAATTAGGGTGTTGAGCCACAGTCTTTTTAATCGAAAACACCCCTGCAGCAACAAAAGGAATCATCACGATCCACCAGAAGGCTGCCCAATTAAAGGGCAAGAACCCTTCCATGATATGCATAGCATATGCATCATCTGGAAAAACGAAATAAACAACCATCACATAAGCTATCATTAAACCAATTTTTTTTATATTACGAAGAATCACAGTGTAACAACTCCTTCTTAATTATCCCCCTAAAGAAATTGAATATTGTTTATTAATACCCTCCCTCGAATTTTGTCTTTTCCCCCTTCCATCTTAAAAATAAAGAGACAACCTAATATATCACTAATCCATTGGACAGCAATGTACCGGTTATCTCGGACGGTGCGTTCTCTTCCACTTTCAAGTCGCATTCGCATGTTTGAAAGCAGATCCCGCTTGAACAAGACATTAACCTGCAGGTAGTTTCCCTCGAGAAACTATATGTACGATAAAAATAATCAAAGCCCTCCAAGAATGGAGGGCTGAATTAACAAAATCCCTGCCACCCATCCATCGTGAGTTAAAGCATACGAGCAATCAGGTCTCCTGGCTAAGGTTCCTCGTTCTATGCCTCCTTCCCAAGTTTCCTCAGTGGATATGGCAAAGAACTCCCCGTTACAGTGGCGGGACCGCGCCGGAATCACACCGGCTTCCCTGTTTCGATTTTTCAGCAAAGAAAAATCATTTGCTCGAAATATTTGATTATTATAAATTTAACACGAATGATCTTTAAGGTCAAGTAAGATTTAAAAAGACTTTGTCAACTTGCTACCTATTCTACTTCTTGAATAATTGGCAAGATCACAGGTCTGCGGCGAGTTTTTTCGTAGAAATGCTTACTTAAAGTATCCCTAATCTGGTTCTTAAAGACAGCCCACTCTGTAACCCTGTTTTCCCGGCAGCGAGCCATGGTTTGTTTAACTTTTTGTTTGGCTTCATCTAACATAGTCTCAGATTCCCGAACATACACGAATCCCCGGGTTACAACGTCGGGTCCCGATACAATAGCGCCGCTGGCACGACTTATAGTCATGACGACAATAAGAATACCGTCTTGAGAAAGTTGTTTGCGATCTCGCAATACAATGTTCCCCACATCTCCGATCCCCAATCCGTCAATTAAAACCTTACCGGCCATGACTTTGCTGCCTAATGCCGCTCCATGCCGAGTAAATTCAACTACGCCGCCGTTTTCCGTAATGAAAATATTTTCTCTGGGAATGCCCAGCTGTTCTGCTAATTGGGCATGTTTGATTAACATCCGATACTCTCCGTGCACAGGCATAAAATACTGCGGGCGAACCATACTCAGCATTAGTTTCTGCTCTTCTTGGCTTGCATGACCCGAGACATGCATACCTTCAGCCGATTCGTAAATCACATTAGCTCCCAGTTTGAACAATTGGTCAACCGTCTTAGCGACTGATTTCTCGTTACCCGGAATAGGGCTAGCTGAAATGATTACTGTATCTCCAGGTTGAATCGCGACATGCCGATGATCATGGTTAGCCATTCGAGTCAAGGCAGACATCGGCTCTCCTTGGCTTCCTGTTGTTAAAATACAAGCCTGATTCCCCGGTAAGCCAATAATCTCATCAATATCAATTAGGGTTCCTTCCGGGATATCCAAATACCCCAGTTCTTCAGCAATTCCAACAATATTAACCATGCTTCTTCCCACCACTGCTACTTTACGGTTTGTGTTTACAGCAGCAGTAATCGCTTGTTGGAGTCGATAAACGTTCGATGCAAAGCTAGCCAAAATAACACGATCTTTGGCATTCCTGAACGCTTCATCAATCATTTCTCCGACATGACTTTCGGATGGGGTAAACCCAGCTCTTTCAACATTAGTACTGTCAGACAGTAAGCATAGAACTCCCTTGTCCCCCAGTTCTGAAAATTTATGAATGTCTAGTATCTCACCTGACACAGGGGTATGATCCAGCTTAAAATCTCCTGTCACAACAACTGTTCCTAATGGGGAATGGATAGCAATGGAAACCGAATCCGGTATGCTGTGATTTACACGAATAAACTCAATACGGAAAACTCCAAGCTTTATTACATCACGGGGCTGAACAACGGTAGCCTGAATATTGCTGAGGTTGTTTTCTTTCATCTTGGATTGAATAATACCTAAAGTCAAACGTGTTCCAAAAACCGGCACATCCACATCTCTTAAAAGATAAGGCAATGCACCAATATGATCTTCATGCCCATGGGTTAATAAGATCCCAAGCAGCATTTCTTTGTGCTCAATTAAGTATGTGTAGTCTGGTATTACAATGTCTATTCCGAGCATGTCTTCATCCGGAAACGCTAATCCTGCATCAACTAGCACCATTTGGTTGTCATAGCGGATCACTGTCATATTTTTTCCAATTTCACCTAGTCCACCTAATGGGATAATCTGCAACTTATGCTCTTTTGGCAATCAAACCACCTCCTATTTTGTGTTTCTTTATATCTCATGTGCCCAAAAAGCTAACGGGATTCTCCCGGTTTCTTAGTAGCCCAAAATTTAAGCAACAAAAAAGACGCGAAATAACAAAACGAACACAATGACGCCCAGTGTTCGCCAATACTTCGATAATCATCTATGAAACTAGCCGCACAATAAAGATAATACATTATAGCGCGAAAACCGAAGGCTTGCAAGTTAGATCATTATCTCTAAAAATCCCTTAATTACTCTATTCTGACATGATCCATGTATTAAAAACCAAGATTCGGGAACGATATTTTAAGAGCATATAACTTTAGTTATACTTTCTGACTAGTAATGGAAAGGTGGAATAGTCATGACCAATGTTGTTTGTAGTGCAATCAAATGTCATCATAATGAGGATGGCCATTGTCAACTCGAGACATTAAGTGTAACCTCCAGCTTAATGGATCGTGAAGCAGAGTGTGCTTTTTATGAACCCGGAGATAAATAACTCCTTTTCCTTCTAATCCTAAACTTATCTCTCTCAATAAGTCATCACCAGATTGGTGATGACTTATTCCGGTGACTCAGAATACTTATATTGAGCTCAGAAAGCTAATAAACCCCTGCTTGCAGAGGTTTATTAGCTTTCTGAGCTCAATATTTAAGGGTGCTACCCTAAATACACCTTTTTATTTAGCAATAAAGTAGTTTATACGACTTAGACCACTGTATTTCCAGGAATATCAGAAGCGACCTTCAATTCTAAGATCTCTACCTGTCTCCTATTATCGATTTGGGATTTTTTCGTAATTTTTAAGAGCTCCTCAAGAAATTTTAGTTCCTCTAGTGTAGCCGCAACCAGCGGTAATCGGACTCCCCCGGCTTTAATTCCAATCATGTTCATGAGCGCCTTAATCGGAACAGGGTTTGAAGTGACAAATATTCCTTTGAATACTGGGTAAAGCTCCAGGTGCCATTTTGTTGCCAGGGCAGTATCCCCGGTAAACCAGGCATCGATCATTGCCTTCATCTCATCTCCAACAATGTGGGCGGCAACGCTAACAATTCCATTGCAACCTAAGGCTAGCATAGGTAATGTCATAGAGTCATCTCCGCTATAAATCTCAAATTCCGGCGGTAAAAGTCTTTTGAGTTCACTGACTTGATCCAGAGAACCGGCTGCTTCTTTTAATGAAACTATGTTAGGAATTTCTGATAGCCTTTTAACCGTATCAGGCTGTAAATTTGCTGATGTTCTACTAGGCACATTATAGAGCATTAACGGTAATGGTGCGGCCTCTGCAATGGCTTTAAAGTGTTGAAACATTCCCTCTTGAGATGGTTTATTGTAGTAGGGTACAACAGCCATTAATCCATCTACACCTGTAGTCGCTGCCATACGGGCTAAGGAAACACTTGAACTCGTTGAATTTGACCCAACCCCTGCGATGACAGTTCCTCTTGTTCCTAGGGCCGCTTTGACAGTCTTAAAGAGCTCAATTTTTTCTTTATCGGTTATGGTTGGTGATTCTCCGGTCGTACCACATACCACAACCCCGTCAGATCCGTGGTCTATCAAGTACTGTGCTAGGCGAACAGCTTCTTGATAATCTACCTCCAATGCGTCATTCATGGGAGTCACCATGGCGGTCAAGATTCTACCAAAAGACATCTTTCTCATCCTTTCTTCCCATTTCATTTAGCATACTATATGTCTAAATTAAACTTCTTGTGCAATGCTTGCACTGCAGTCACCATGTCTCTTTGATGAACTAGTACCCAGATCGTTGTATGTGAATCGGCTGATTGCAGGATAGTGACACCTGCATCTGAAAGTGCCTCAACCATGTCAGCCATAACACCAGGAACGCCGGCTATGCCAGCCCCAACGATAGATACTTTTGCACAACTAGGTACAACCTCTGTTTCAAAGTCCATATTCTGTAGTATTTGAACAGCTTTGGCAGCAACCTCATCTGATACAGTGTAGAGCACTGCTTCCGGCTGTACGCTGATAAAATCTACACTTATGTCAGCAAGGGCCATCGCTTTGAAGATTCGCTTATCAGTAAGCTGTTTGTTAGAAGCGTCTGTTGTCATTATCTTGAACTGCGTTACATTTGGTGTATGAGCAATTCCGGCGATGATTCGATCTGTAGTAATATCAGTTCCGACTTCTCGATCAGGATGCATATTAGTGACTAATGTCCCCGGAGCTTTTGAAAAGGTTGATTTGATTCTTAGAGGTATATTTCTTTGCATAGCAATTTCTACTGCCCGGGGATGAATAACTTTAGCGCCCTGATAGGCTAACTGACATATCTCGTTATACGTTACTGTGTCCAAAATCCGGGCATCCTCTACGATCCTCGGATCAGCCGTCATAATCCCTTCGACATCAGTGTAGATATCAATAGATTCGGCGTTAAGGGCAACCCCCAAGGCTGAAGCAGTAGTGTCGCTTCCTCCTCTTCCGAGAGTAGTGATCTGACCGTTTTCTGTCACACCTTGAAATCCGGTCACAACGACAACATATCCTCCTGCCAGTTGTTCTAATATCTCAGCAGGCTCTACTCGTACAATGCGAGCATCGCCAAAGTCATTATTTGTAATGATTCCTGCTTGACCACCTGTCAAGAGAACTGCTTTTAGTCCTAGACTTTTTAATGTACTTACTAAGACTGTCCCGGAAATTACTTCCCCACAACTCATCAGAAGATCTAATTCCCGTTTGGGTAAATCCGGATGAATTCCCTTGACCATAGTTAGGAATGTATCAGTGGCATAGGGATCGCCTGAGCGCCCAATGGCTGAAACAACAACAACCGGAGAATACCCTTCATGAACAGCCTCTGACACAATGGACGCCACCTGAGCCCTTCGCTCATCCGTAGCAAGGGAGGTACCGCCAAATTTCTGAACAAGAATATGCACCTTCCAACCCCCCTCTTCATGGTTCGATGTTCGATATCTTTAGTGAACCTACAAAAACCAACATTTTGCTTTATTCACCTGGCATTCAACTGGAAATCTACTTTATCCTTGATTAGAAATCCAAACTTATAAAAGGCCTTAGCAGTTAGCTAATACCAAGCATTTCTAATTTTGATCATTTCTTAACAGAATACTTAATAATCTCTATCCACAGTCCTATGATCGACGATTAAAGCAGTTCTGCAATCTGAACAGCGTTCGTTGCAGCACCCTTACGAATTTGATCCCCGACAACCCACAGGTTAAATCCTTTATCAATCGAAAAGTCTTTGCGCAAGCGACCTACATAGACTTCGTCTTTATCAGAACTAAACCAAGGCATAGGATAGTGATCCTTACCGGGATCGTCGATTACAATGACGCCAGGAGCCTTGCTTAAAGCCTCTCTTATTTCAGAAACACTAACTAAGCGCTCTGTCTCAACATTGATGGATTCAGAGTGGCTTCTAAAAACAGGTACCCGAACGGTTGTGGCAGTAATGGCCATGCTTGGTACATGGAATATTTTCTGCGTTTCTTTAACCATCTTCCATTCTTCCTTTGTATAGTCCCCCTCTTGAAAAACGTCAATGCGGGGAACTAGGTTAAAGGCAATCTGATGCGGGAAAATACTTGAGATAAGCTCCTCGCCTTGAGACCAAGCTTTTACCTGGGCACCCAATTCCTCAATACCTTCTCGCCCGGCACCTGAAACAGCTTGATAAGTTGAAACGACTACTCGTTTAATTCCTGCTAGATCAAAAATAGGCTTAAGTGCAACTGCCATTATAATTGTCGAGCAATTTGGGTTAGCTATAATCCCTTTGTGTAACTTTACATCTTCCGGATTAACTTCAGGAACGATAAGCGGCACTTCCGGGTCAAGTCTAAAAGCACTGCTATTATCAATAACCACTGCTCCACTTTCTACAGCAGAACGGGCATATTCCGTGCTAGCAGATCCACCAGCAAACAGAGCAATGTCTATCCCCTTAAAACTCTCGTGGGTAGTCTCCTGAACTTCAAGTTCCTGTCCCTGCCATGTAATTCGTTTCCCTGCAGAACGCTTGGAAGCTAACAACCTTAGTTCATCAACGGGGAAATTCCTCTCTGCTAGAATTTTAAGAAACTCTTGTCCTACTGCACCTGTGGCACCAACTATTGCTACATTAGACATTACTTATGTTCCTCCTTATTATTGTCTGAAATAGGGTTTAGTCAGGTGCACTTGAAGGCACCTGACCATCCCTTTTATAGCGTTGATCACTTTCCTAGATAGTCCACTAATACCGGTTGTATTTGTTTTCCTGCATAAGCCATTAAAATCGTCTCCGGAATTTTATCCATATGTGCTACTAGAGAATTTGCTTTATCCACGGGGTTATCTTGCCCAAACGGTACCAAGTAAACGTTTTTGGTAATCAATAAAGTTCCAATATTTCGAGCATTTAATCCGAGTCCATCGTTACTAGAAATCGCTAAAACAACGGGCCTTTGATTACGAAGATGAGATTTCGCAGCCATTAACACCGGAGTATCGATAATTCCGTTGGCAAGCTTAGCCAGGGTATTTCCGGTACATGGTGCTATTACTACACAATCGAACATTTTTTGGGGCCCAATCGGCTCGGCCTGAGGTATTGTATGAATAATCTCCTTTTGCGTAATTTGCCGGAATTGAAGTTTCCAATCCTCAGCTTTGCCAAAACGAGTATCCATACATTCAACTGAATAAGAGATAATCGGTGTCACCTCAGCTCCCTCATCAACTAACCCCTTCATTATTTTGGTAACCTCATGTATGGTACAGTGTGATCCTGTAATAGCAAACCCAATTTTCAACCCTTCAAACTTCATCCCTTACACCTCCACTTTACAAGTAGTGTTAATTGTGGTCAAGTGACGAAGAATAAGTTGCGGGTAGATATGAGCAAGAATTCTTCCAGCTGTTTTTGGGGCTACAATGCCTGGGAGGCCTGGCGCGAGCTGAGCTTTAATACCTAGCATTTGCGCATATTCAAAATCTGTTCCACCCGGGATTGAGGCCAAATCAATGATTACCGCATCACGAGACACCTTTTCTAGCATCATTTGATCTAAAACTTGATGAGGTACAGTGTTGAAAATTATTTCTGCCCGACCGATCTCATCCTCTAGATTTATAAAATGCAGTGCCTGAAGCCCCATTTCCTCAGCTCGTGCTATATCCGAAGGTTTGCGGGCAACTCCAGTAACATGCGCTCCAATTCCTACCAACATTCTTGCTAAAGTCCAACCACAGCGTCCTAATCCTAAGACAAAGCTTTGACTGCCATGGATTGTGATCTTAGTTGCTTCCATCGCCATTTGAATAGCGCCTTCTGCTGATGGTATAGAATTGAGGATCGCCAGTTCATCCAACTTGGCAGTCTCAAGCAATTGAATTCCTAAATTCTCTGCTGCAGACTTTAAAGCCGGCCTTGCATAGCCAATAACCAGTGGTACATTTCTTGGAATAGATTCGAGTAATTTTTTGTTTAAGACAATTGGTCTATCCGAGTATTTAGCTTTGACTACCCCACGTTCATCGGTTCCGAACATTGGAAAAAGCAATACATCCACTTTGCTTACAACATCCTCCAAAGACGTTGCAAGCATCATTTCTGAATTGGGAGAAGCCTTTTCGAATCCGACCCCGATTATGTAGGCTCCTTGTTTCTGTAATTCGGATATTAGATAGAGCTCCCGGTCATCTCCCCCGACTACAGCAAAACGAATTCCTTTCAAACCCGCACTCATTTTTATGCCCCCTTTGAGACAGTGTCCCATGACTACTATCCATTATATGAGGGTATGCAGGCTGCGGTTACGCAGAAATACATCTAATACATCTAATCGAGGAAATTATCCAGCCCAATTATTAGCTCAGTCAGTTCGTAAGATTTTCTTATACTTAAGATAATCCCCGGCATATAGGTTTCTCTGGAGAATGCATCATGTCTGATTGTTAACGATTGACCAAGCCCTCCAAATAGGACTTCTTGGTGAGCAATCAAACCAGGCAAACGCACTGAATGAATATGGATTCCTCCTAGGTCAGCGCCCCGAGCCCCTGGGATTTTTTCATACTCATTGGGATGTCCTTGAACCATAGGTTCACGAACTTCCAAAATCCCTTCTGCTGTTTTTAAAGCAGTCCCAGACGGAGCATCTAATTTTTGATCATGATGCAGCTCAATTATATCAACATGCGGGAAATATTTAGCAGATTCTTTGGCAAACCTCATCATTAGTATTGCTCCTATAGAAAAATTCGGGGCTAAAAAAGCACCCACATTCTTTTTCTCTACTAGAACACGTATTTCACTGATCTCTGCTTCATCCAACCCCGTAGTACCAATAATGGGAACTACTCCTGCCAAAATTGCTGTTTTGGAATTCTTTAGAACTGATTGGGGATTTGTGAAATCCACTAATACATCTGCCTTCGCAGAACGTAAGGTATCAATATCTAACGGTCCGGTAATATCTACTCCAACCCTTTGAGTGCCCACAACAAACCCAACATCCATTCCTTGATGTCGTGTATCAGAAGCCCCTACTAGCAGGAGATCAGCTTCTTTTAAAATCGAACGGATCACTTCTTGACCCATTTTCCCACATGCTCCTGCAACAAAAACACGAATTTTTTTCAACGGTACCCCTCCTGCGCTGATAAGGCAAAAACCCCGTTGCTAAAACGCAATGCGGGGTTAAAGCTTTTCCATACATTTTATTGGGTATGTGCTCCTTTTGTCAAATTGAATTTTCAGCGAACTCTTTCTGATCTGTTGTGTAATTCGACTATAATGACCTCTGAGCCCACTTTTTTAACAGTTTGCCAAGGAATTACCAGATGTTCACGATCCCGATCCCCTTTAGAACCCCAAAAGCCTGAAAAGCCTCCTCGCGAAGTTAGGATGATTGCCTCTACTGATCCGTTAAAGGAAATATCTAGGTCTGCATCCCCCACCAATCCTAGTTTTGCTCCATCATAGAGATTAATAATTTCTTTTCCGGCCAGATCACTTAAAAGCATCCTATCCTCTCCTCTACTTTCGTAATCTTACCCAGGCTCTTATTGCAAATGGCTGTAAAATAGCAAGTAATAACGAAATTACTGCTAAAGGCTCGACAAAAAAAACAGAATTATAGAACAAGTCTTCAGGTATTTTCAAAAATGAAAACAATAGCTCTAACGAGAGATAAATCCCCCCTGCAGTACCGACCAATTGGCTCAAGGCCCCAGCAAGTAAGTTTGAGGAACTTTCAGTCGATCGCCACATCATTCTGTACTTTCGTTCACGTACTGAAACTACAAGGCCTAGAATTAAAACTATTGCTCCAAGGGCTTCCATATCTAATCCCCCTCATGGGGATTCTATGAATAGACAAACATTATTAGAACAAACCATGAAGGTTTTTAATTGATATAATCCTGATAACCTTTACACCCCTGTTGAACCAAAGCCACCTACTCCTCTAGCGGTTTCTTCTAGTTCATTCACTTCCTCAAAAATGGCCCTAAAAATTGGCATGAAGATCATTTGAGCTATACGGTCACCAGGGTTGACTGCTAGAGGCTCACTCCCAAGGTTTTGCATTAAGACCTGAATCTCGCCTCGATAATCAGCATCTATTACCCCTACTCCATTAGTTAAACCAATTCCATAACGGCTGGCTAAACCACTTCTAGCAAATACCAATGCGACAATATGTGCTCCTGGAAGTTCAATAGCTAAACCTGTGGGAATTTTAATATTCTCGCCAGGTTTTAACACTATTGTTTCCTTTAAATCAGCACACAAATCAACCCCTGCCGAAGCAGCGGTTGCGTAGTGTGGAATATTCAGCGAATTTTCGCTTACCTTTTTTATTTTAACAGTTATTGAGCTTGTCACTGAAAGATCCCCCAATTCGATATTCGTGGTTCGATATTCGCGGTTCGACAATGTACCACGATCCTCAAACCACGAATATCGATTTTATTGCCATCCTGATTGCTTCAACAAGTCCGGTAATACAACATCGTGGCCGGATGGCCCCATTGTCATAATACTTATATTTTCCTTTTTCCATAGTCGCCCAATTACTCGTAAGACATCCTCAAGGGTGACCTTTTCCAGCTTCTCAACGACTTCCTCAGGAGATAACACGCGATTATAGGTTAGTTCTGTCTTACCTAAGCGACTCATCCGGCTACTGACTGCTTCTAATCCCAGATACAAGCCTCCTTTGATTTGCGCTTTTGTTCTTGCTAATTCTTCAGCACTAATTCCTTTTTCCTTCATTTCCATCAATTCTTCGAGAATACAGGCAATTACTTCCTGAGTATTTTTAGGACTTGTACCTGCATAAACCGCAAATAATCCGGTGTCGACATAGGTTGAGTGGTACGAATACACGGAATAAGCCAATCCTCGTTGTTCACGTATCTCTTGGAATAAGCGAGAGCTTAATCCACCACCTAGAATGTTATTGAATATATGCATAGCATAAATGTCTTCATCATCTTGACCTAAACCCGGCACACCCATGATGATATGCATCTGTTCAGTTTCTTTCTTTTGATAAAATCCAATCGTCCGGCCTATGGGAGTTTCTTCGAGTACCCTCCGACCGCCTCGATTAAAATTGCCAAATTGGGGAGACAACTTACCAACAACATCCTCATGCTTAATTTTTCCGGCAACAGAAATTACAAGATTATCAGGGGCATAGTGCTCAGTAAGGAACTGCATAATTTTCTCTCTGCTTAAAGCTCTAATACTCTCTTCCGTTCCCAAAATTGGTTTCCCAAGTGGATGATCATTCCATACTTGCTCAGAAAAAACGTCATGAATTAATTCATCTGGAGAGTCTTCATACATCTTAATTTCTTCAATGACTACATTTTTTTCTTTCTCAATCTCTTTTTCATCGAAAAGGGACGAGAAAAACATATCACTCAAGACATCTATAGCTAGATCTAGATCCTCATCAAGTATTTTGGCATAGTAACAAGTATATTCTTTGGTTGTAAAGGCATTCAATTGCCCACCGACAGCCTCAAGGGATTCCGCTAAAGCTCGAGCAGTTCGATGTTCAGTTCCCTTAAAAAACATATGCTCAATAAAGTGAGAAATCCCCTCAAATCCTTCACGCTCATCCCGTGAGCCAGCCCCTACCCACATTCCTATAGCTGCGGAACGAACATGGTCAATTTCCTCTGTAATGATCCTAACACCATTAGGCAGCAACGTCTTTTTATACAATAAATTCACTCCCTCTTACTTCCTTCTAAGTAAAGGAAATAATCGTCTTAAGGAACGATTTTTCTTCGACTTCATTTTCACTGATTAGAGGAACGCTGTTCAGTTTTTTTTCCCCCATCCAAACCTCTAGACGACCTAACCGCTCCCCAGCACCAATGGGTAGATTCGTTGGTTTTTCCCATTCGATACGCTTTTCCAGCTTCTTACGATCAGCCTTTTTAACGCTTACATCGAGGGGATCAGTCGATAATACTTGAACGGGCTTTGTAGTATGTTCAAATTTTCCAATCACCTCGCCTGCAGCCGCTAGCCGAACCGTTTCAGTGTATTGAAAACCCCATTCCAAAAGCTTCTTAGCATCTCCGAATCGATCAGGTGCATTGAGAACAACAACTAAAAGTTGGCGTCCCTCCTTGGTGGCAGAAGCCACCAAACATTTGCCGGCTGCCGTAGTTGTTCCAGTTTTAATACCATCTGCATAGGGATAGTTCCATAGCAATTTATTTGTGTTCCTAACGTCCATGAAAACGTCTGGCTCAATAAAGTGTATTTCGGTCTCTTTTAGCCGAGTAATTGATACAAATTGGGGAATCTGCAAACCATACCTAGCCATTAACGCCAAGTCATAAGCTGTTGAATAATGCTCTTTTCGAGGTAAACCGTTGGTGTTAACAAAATGTGTATTTTGTGCACCCAAGGCCAGAGCCTTTCGATTCATTAATTCTACAAACTGTTCTTCACTTCCGGCAATATGTTCAGCAATTGCTACACAGGCATCATTCCCAGAACGAACTAAAGCCCCTGTTATGAGTTCATAGAGAGCGATTTTTTCCCCGGGATCCAGGTAAATTGTCGATTCACCAACGGCTGCCGCTTTATCACTCACTGTTACAACTTCATCAGGTCGACCCAGTTCGAAGCCCAAAATTGCTGTCATGATTTTTGTAGTGCTAGCTGGAGGACGTTGTTTATCAGCTTTTTTGCTATAAAGAATATCTCCTGTAGCCACATCCATCAGCACTGCAGCATCGGCGGTCACTCCCGGGTCGGCACCCTCTGCAGGTTTATTTGCAGGCTTCTTTACCGGGGCACCGAAGACAGGTCCAGCAAGTAATAAGCAAATACCTATAACACAAAGAATAACGCAGTATAAAGCCTGCGTCCGCTTTAGCCTAGTCATTTAACCACCTCAACTTTTATTATTTCATGAGGTAGTATCTCCGCTCTGGTCATATGTTATTAGCTCATCAAGAGTTTGGAAAATATAACCCTGTTGCGCCAGTTGTTCGAGAATGACAGGCAAGGCTTTTACTGTATTAGCTTTAGGATGCATTAAAACAATGGCACCTGACTTGTTAGGCTTAATTCCAAATCTTATGGCAGGATTAATAATCCTGTTTGCAATTATTTCCGGCGTACTATCAGGCCTCCAATCAACAGTATCCAACGTCCAAAGAATTGTCTTATAATCCAGGTCATGGGCGGCTCTGAGTCCGGACGCTCCCTTCTCACCATAAGGAGGAGCATACAAGTGAGTCTTTTTTCCAATAATTCCTTCGATGATACTCTCCGTTTTTTTGATTTCTTCTTGGTTCGAACCTACTGAAAGCTGATCCGGATGAGGATGAGAATACCCATGGTTTTCTATTTGATGCCCTCTGTTATAAATTTCTTTCAGCAAATCCGGATTTTTCTTAGCCCATCGACCAGTTACGAAAAAAGTTACCTGAGCCTTATTTTTCTCTAATTCATCTAAGATTGCCGAAATAAATTCTTCTCCCCAGTCAACATTAATCGTTAAAGCCATGATTTTCTGATCCGTCTTGATTTGGTCAATAGGCTTAGGAACAGGTGTATTTGAGGCTACAACCCAACGCCCAGCAACAATTCCGACAATCAATAGAAAGAAAATCCCGCCAAACGAGAGTATTCGTCGCGAGATTTTTAAGTTAATGAACATATGCGTCCCCCCCTCTTTAACATTTATGCAAGTGGAGGGACTCACAGACTGATCATCGTTGATTATTTGGTTAGATTATTAAGATTTTTGCGGGGTTGGATTTTCTTTACGGGGTATTGCTTCTTTACGAGATAGATTCAACCTACCTTGCTTATCGATTGCAGTAGCCTTAACTGTAATTTCATCTCCAACTTTTACAACATCTTCTACTTTTTCGACACGTTCATGAGCCAATTGAGAAATATGAACTAGCCCTTCTTTGCCAGTGAGTCCCAAAACTCCTGGGATGACCTCAACAAATGCGCCAAAATCCATAACCCTTGTGACTTTACCTTGATATACCTTACCTACTTCAACTTCCTGGGTTAGGGCCTGAATTATTTTTAAGGCTCTCTCTCCGCCATCGCCGCCAACTGAAGATATGAAGACTCGTCCATCATCCTCGATATCGATTTTGACATCTGTTTCCTCGACGATTTTCTTGATAGTTTTACCTCCGGGTCCAATAACCTCACGAATCTTATCTGGATGAATCGTCGCGGTAATAATTCTTGGTGCGTAAGCAGAAAGCTGTGGGCGTGGCTTATCCATAACAGCTAGCATCTTATCAAGAATATGAAGTCGCCCAGCTTTAGCTTGAGTTAAGGCTTTTAAAAGGATTTCTCTTGACACACCCATAATCTTAATATCCATCTGCAAAGCGGTTACCCCTTTGCTTGTTCCAGCAACTTTAAAATCCATGTCTCCAAAATGATCCTCTAAACCCTGGATATCTGTCAGTATAGCAATTTGATCATCTTCCTTAATAAGTCCCATTGCAATACCTGCTACAGGTGCCGAAATAGGAACACCGGCATCCATTAATGACAGAGTACTACCGCATACGGAAGCCATGGAACTTGATCCATTAGATTCTAAAACCTCTGAAACCAAACGAATCGTGTAAGGAAAATCATCCTCGTTAGGAAGCACCGGAATTAAAGCACGCTCTGCTAATGCACCATGACCAATTTCTCTTCGTCCCGGTCCGCGCATAGGCCTAGTCTCCCCAACACTATAAGGGGGGAAATTATAGTGATGAATATACCGCTTTGATCTTTCTAAACCCAGACCATCGAGAATTTGCTCATCTCTAGCCGCACCTAGGGTTGCCACTGTTAACACTTGAGTCTGTCCACGTGTAAAGAGGCCTGTCCCATGTGTACGGGGTAAAATACCTACTTCGACACTAATTGGTCGAACTTCATCCACTGCTCGACCATCCGGCCTAATTTGCTCATGGGTAATCAATTTTCGGACAATCTGATGTACAATGTCCTCTAGAATATTTGAGATTGCCTTTGAGGCCTCAGGAAACTCTGCTTCAAGATGGCCTAGAGTTTCAGCTTTAACTCCGTCAATTGCATTCTCTCTAGCTTTCTTCTCTTCTACTCGTACAGCCTGATCTAATTTATCGTAAGCAAAGTCGCGTACAGCCTGGACAAGGTTTTCAGGGTAACCCACTATTGTCACTTGAAGTTTTTCTTTTGCCAAACCCATATTAAAAGCTTCTTCTCGATATTCTTCAATGAACTTGGCAATTTTTTTAATCTCTTCGTGCCCAAACATAATGGCATCCAGGATCTTATCTTCTGGTACTTCATGGGCACTGGCTTCTACCATCATAATTGCTTCTTGCGTCCCTGCAACTGTAATATGCATTTGGCTTTTAGCGCCCTGTTCAATGGTAGGATTAATAATATATTCATCATCCACAAGTCCAACTGTAACTGCTGCAATAGGACCTTCGAAGGGAATGTTTGATATGGCTAAAGCTGCAGACGCAGCATTTATTGCAGTAATATCTGTTGCACAATCTTGATCTACTGACATTACAGTTGCAACAACTTGAACCTCATTACGAAATCCTTGTGGAAACAACGGACGAATAGGTCTGTCAATTAAACGAGCTGAGAGGGTTGCCTTCTCACTTGCTCTTCCTTCACGTTTAATGAATCCGCCCGGGATTTTTCCTGCGGCATACATCCGTTCTTCAAACTCAACTGTCAAGGGGAAAAAATCAATTCCTTCACGAGCTACAGCACTGCAAGTTGCAAATCCAGTCACAACTGTATCTCCATAACGAAGAAATATGGCACCTCCCGCTTGCTTACCAAGTTTCCCAGTCTGGAAGGTCATAGTTCTTCCACCTACCGAGAGTGACCTTTCTAATATTTCCTGTTTCACAATGGAACCTCCTTAAATCTATTCAAATCCTTTTTAACTTGTTTTCTCTTCGACATATTATTATTATTTCCTGCAATTTGCAGAAATAAAACTATGTAACTTAATTTTCGTAGGGACGGTCCTTTTAACACATAATGTGTGTTAAAAGGACCGTCCCCATTACACATAAAAAGAAGCGGATCCCATAGATCCGCCTCTCTCATTACTTCCGCAAGCCAAGTTCAGTAATAATAGTACGATAACGATCAAAGTTACCATTCTTTAGATAGTTTAATAAAGCACGTCTCGATCCAACCATTTTTAATAGCCCACGGCGGGAGTGATGGTCTTTTTTGTGAGTCTTAAAGTGCTCTGTTAAATAGGTAATCCGTTCGGTAAGAAGGGCAATTTGTACTTCCGGTGATCCTGTGTCCCCTTCGTGCTGGGCAAACTTTGTAATGATCTCTTGCTTTCTCTCAGGTGTCATCATGATTAAATTCCTCCATTTTTTTCAATCCCGACTGCCCAGGTTTACGTTGGAGTCTCGCTAAGCCGAGTCAGTGGGTCTATTAGTATCTAAAGTAGTATACATTGTAATTTAGGTTTTGTAAAGTTTTGCTCATAGTTAACGATCTCTAGTTTGATTCAAAACGGCCTTAGCAGTTGAACAATCCTTGTCCAACTGTTTTAAAAGTTCATTAACTCCATCAAACTTCCGTTCATCACGTAAACGCTCTTCTATGAACACAGTGATCTCCTTCTCATATAGATTACCATCATAATCAAAGAAATGGACTTCGACCACCGTATCATACATTTCATGAAAGGTTGGTTTCATTCCAATATTCATCATTCCTAAGACACGTCTTCCATCTATTAAGCTCCAAATAGCGTAGACTCCCCGCTTAGGAATTAAAAAATCATCAGAAGTAAGTATGTTAGCTGTAGGATAACCCAGTGCCCTCCCACGCTCTTCCCCATGTATAACTGTACCACGCAGGCAAGGCAAATGCCCCAGAAGAGAGCTGGCCAGCTGAATATCCCCTTGCAGTATAGCTTTACGAATACTACTGGAAGATATCACGCGACCATCCTTTGTCTGGGCCTGGAGTACACTGACTCCGAATCCATGCTTCTGCCCTAAGGCTTGGAGCAACTCGGGATTCCCTTTGCCTTGAGCACCAAAAGAATAGTTAAAACCAACCACTACGTGCACAACACCTAGGGGTAAAAGGATTTTCTCTACAAACTCTTCTGGTGAAGTATTTGCCATTTCTAAGGTAAAAGGCAGATGGTAAACAGTATGGACTCCCAGTTCCTCCATATACTGCAAACGCTCTTGAGTACTAGACAATAACTTTACTCCTCTTTCAGGAAACAATACCTTCAAAGGATGAGGTTCAAAGATTAAGACGTCCAGCCCCACGCCTAAAACTACCGCTTGTTCAAATCCATGCAAGAGTAATTTACGATGGCCTAGATGTACTCCATCAAAATTACCTAATGCTAAGACACAGGGCTCTCTTTCCATAGGCAGACTTGTTCGAACTTGCACCGAATTAGACCTCCTAAATATAGGGAATAGCATACGGCATTCTAACAAAATTATTTAAAGACTTTATGTGGGTAAAGAGCTTCCTTGCGCCAGACTCCTATTCCTATCAATTGTTCACGCTCCATTACCTGCACGTAAGGCTCATTGCTTTCTTCATAAAGATTAACTTGATCTCTTCTGGTTGGTAATCCATTCCGAAAAGCATTAGCACGCACCTCGGATAATGATACCCGGGGCAAATCAATCCCAGCAGTTAAGGGCAAAATAAATGAATAGTCATTGTTCCGTACAGCTTCCTCAATCTCTTCTAAGGTCCAACTTTCCTGGATCTTAAACGACCCAGAACGAACTCGTACTAAATAGGACATATGGGCCCCACAGCCCAGAGTTTGTCCAAGATCATGACAAATTGTCCGTATGTAAGTTCCTTTTGAACACTCAATATTTAAGACAGCCTTGGGAAATTCTCCTTCGTACCATTGCTCAAGGTTCAATTTATAAATTAGCACTTCACGTGGAGTAACCTCAATAGGTATTCCCTTCCGAGCATATTCATAAAGATGCTTTCCTTCTTTACGAACAGCTGAAAACAGAGGGGGGAACTGAGATATTTTCCCTGTAAAATCAGGCAATATCCGTTCTAAATCGGCCTTGTCAAGACTAGGCAGGGCCTCTTGTATTACTTTACCATATGCATCCTGTGTATCCGTAGTAATCCCAAACTTTACTTCGGCAATATAATTCTTTCCTTGATCAGTAATGTATTCAGCTAAACGTGTAGCCTTGCCCACACAAATTGGTAATACGCCAGCGACTCCCGGGTCAAGAGTTCCGGTATGGCCGACTTTTTTCATCTTGAGATTTCTACGTATCCAAACCACAACATCAGAAGAAGTCATTCCCGGTGGTTTGAGAACGTTAATTATTCCTTCCACTCCTTAACGCCTCCTCAATCGCACCAATAATACTTTTCTTGGCCTCGATAAGAGGAATTTTTAAGGTGCAGCCTGCGGCTCGCTTGTGCCCTCCTCCACCGAATTGTGCTGCTATCTTATTGACATCCAGCCAGAGGTTGGAACGCAGACCAACTTTCACTTCCAATGATCCGACCTCTTTTAATAGTACCGCGGTCTCGACGCCAGCGATGCTGCGCACATGATTAACCAAACCGTCGCTTAACTCCTGCTCGGCACCGCTCTTTTGAAAATCCTCAAGGCTCAAAGTAATTAAAGCCAATTGTCCCTCAGCATACATTTCAAGACCAGCTAAGGCACATTGAAGAAGTTTCACTTGTGCTATTGGCTTTTGATCAAAAATATTATGATGAATAGAAGCTAAATCAATCCCTAAATCCAATAGGTTGGCTGTTAAGCGATGGGTCTGAGCTGTCGTATTACTATACTGAAAACAGCCGGAATCCGTCACAATTGCTGTGTAAAGATTAGTGGCTATGTCAAGATCAATCTCTACACCCAGCAGAGTTATCAGGGTTAAGGCCAGCTCTCCTACTGCACTTGCTCGAGCATCAACCCAATTAATATCTCCAAAGTTTAGATTTGAAATATGATGATCTAGGTTAAGAATTGTACTGTTACTATGGATATCGGATTTCACGAGATTTACTCTCCCCAAATCTGTACAATCTACAAAGAGCAGGGTTTCTGGCTGGGGATTTGGAAGGATCTTACTTATACAACTAGAGCCCGGCAAAAACCCTAAATTTCCTGGTATGGGATTGGGATTATAGTACACTACTTCTTTGCCCATTTTCTGTAAAGCTAGACCTATGGCCAGCATAGAACCAATACAGTCCCCATCCGGTGATATATGGGAGAAAAGCGCCACCTTTGGCGCTTTTCTTAGAACTCCGACGAACTCTTCCATGTAGGCGTTTTCATTCATGGGATTCTTCCTTACTTGTTTCCTCGGATACTCCAACATCTTTCAACAATTTTGCAATATGGGCACCATGTTGAATGGAGGGATCGTATTTGAAAACGATAGAAGGAACATGCCTAAGACGAATCCGTTTGCCAATTTCACTTCGAACAAAACCCGACGCACGATTCAAGGCATCTAATGACGCATTTCCTTCCTCCTCAGTACCCAAAACACTAATATACACTTTTGCGTGTGATAAATCATCCGCAACGTCCACACTTGTCAGAGTTACAAATCCTATGCGAGGATCCTTCAACTCTACACGAATAAGCTGAGAAATCTCTTCTTTAAGTGTTTCCGCCAACCGATTAGATCGATGTTTTGACATACCAATACCTCCAGGGATTACTATAATGTTCGCTTAACTTCTTCCATGACAAATGCTTCAATAGTGTCTCCCTCTTTGACATCATTATACTTTTCTATTCCAATTCCACATTCATAACCTTCGGCAACCTCTTTTGCATCATCCTTAAAGCGCTTAAGAGATTCCATAACACCTTCATGAATGACAATACTATCTCGAATAACTCTAACTTTAGCAGAACGAATAATTTTTCCTTCAGTTACCATACAACCGGCGACAGTTCCAGCTTTTGGAACTTTAAAGACCATACGAACTTCTGCCTTACCCACTACAACCTCTTTGAAGGATGGGTCTAACAAACCGGTCATTGCCGCTTTAACATCTTCAATGGCGTCATAGATAACTCTGTACAGGCGCAGATCTACCCCTTCTAACTCAGCTGTTGCCTTGGCATTGGCATCAGGGCGTACATTAAAGCCCAGAATAATTGCGTTTGAAGCTGAGGCCAGCATAATGTCTGTTTTATTGATTGCACCGACTCCGCCATGGATTGGATTAACTCTTACTTCGCCTGTTGAAAGTCGTAATAATGATTGCTTTAAAGCTTCGACTGATCCTTGTACATCTGCTTTGATAATAATATTGAGGTCTTTAATTTCACCCTCTTTAATCTTATCAAAAAGGTCTTCAAGGCTAACTTTCACAGCAACACTTTGTTTAGACTCTTCTACTTTACGCACTGCAATTCGAGCAGACGTTATCTGTCTAGCTAATTTTTCATCAGCAACAACGTAGAATGGTTCTCCAGCTTCGGGAACTTCGGATAAGCCTTGTACCTCTACAGGCATTGAAGGACCAGCTTTTTTGACACGTCGGCCTTTTTCATCCAACATAGCCTTAATCCGACCATATGCACAACCGGCCACTGCGACATCGCCAATATTAAGCGTTCCTTTGGAAACGAGCACTGTTGCTACCGGCCCCTTCCCTTTATCCAGTTCGGCCTCGATAACATTGCCGGCAGCCGGACGATTTGGATTGGCTTTATACTCGCGAACTTCTGCGACTAACAAAATCATCTCCAGAAGTTGTTCAATGTTAAGATGACTCTTTGCTGATACTGGAACGGCAATTGTATCTCCGCCCCATTCTTCGACAACAAGACCATACTCTGTTAGTTCCTGTTTTACTTTTTCAGGGACAGCATTCTCTTTATCTATCTTGTTAATAGCTACAATAATAGGAACCTCAGCCGCTTTAGCATGATTTATAGCCTCAATAGTCTGAGGCATTATTCCATCGTCAGCCGCTACTACTAGGATAGCAATATCCGTTACCTGAGCACCACGAGCACGCATAGATGTAAACGCTTCATGCCCCGGTGTATCTAAGAAAGTAATTTTTTGGCCGTTTATTTCAACTTGATAAGCCCCAATATGCTGAGTAATGCCCCCTGCCTCAGAAGCGGTTACATGTGTCGTCCGAATGGCATCAAGGAGAGAGGTCTTGCCATGATCGACATGCCCCATTACTGTAACTACAGGCGGACGGGTAACTAGGTCTTGGGGATCATCTTGGATTTCCTCAATAACAGCCAATGACTTCTCGGCCTTTACCTCAATAGTCACTCCCATTTCACCGGCTAGGATTGTTGCAGTTTCAACATCCAATTCCTGGTTAATAGTAGCCATAACTCCCAGGTTCATAAGCTGTTTAATCAGTTCTCCGCCTTTACGGCTCATCTTAGAGGCTAAATCCTGGACTGATATTGATCCCTGTATCACAATGTGCTTCGGCGTTGTATCCTTAACTTCTTTTTTGACATGTTTTTGTGGACGTCTATGGGGTGACCGAATTGCATTTTCTCTTTCTTTTTCTATTTCTCTTTTTCGTTCGTAAGCCTTATCCTGGGCTTTTTTATTTGCAGGCATCTGCCTTTTCGCTTGTTCAATAATAACGGGTGACGGCGGGGCACCCCCACCGGCACGCGGAGGCATTCCTGGACGAGCACCTTGCTGCTGGCCCTGGTACCCTGGGCGCGGACCTTGCTGCTGACCTTGATATCCCGGACGGGGGCCTTGTGACTGTCCTTGATATCCCGGACGGGGGCCTTGCGGCTGTCCTTGATATCCCGGACGAGGGCCTTGCGGCTGTCCCTGATATCCCGGACGGGGGCCTTGCGGCTGTCCTTGATATCCCGGACGAGGGCCTTGCGGCTGTCCTTGATATCCCGGACGAGGGCCTTGCGGCTGTCCCTGATATCCCGGACGGGGGCCTTGGGGCTGTCCTTGATATCCCGGACGAGGGCCTTGCGGTTGTCCTTGATATCCCGGTCGGGGGCCTTGCGGTTGTCCTTGATATCCCGGTCGGGGGCCTTGCGGTTGTCCTTGATATTCCGGACGAGGACCTTGCGGCTGTCCTTGATATCCCGGACGAGGACCTTGCGGTTGTCCTTGATATCCCGGACGAGGACCTTGCGGTTGTCCTTGATATCCCGGTCGGGGGCCTTGCGGTTGTCCTTGATATCCCGGACGAGGACCTTGCGGCTGTCCTTGATATCCCGGACGAGGGCCTTGCGGCTGTCCTTGATATCCCGGACGAGGGCCTTGTGGTTGACCTTGGTACCCTGGTCGCGGACCTTGCGGTTGTCCTTGGTACCCTGGTCGCGAACCTTGTGGCTGACCCTGACTCCCTGAACGTGAACCTTGTGGCTGACCTTGATATCCAGGTCGAGGACCTTGTGGCTGTCCTTGATTTCCTTGCCTTGGGGCTTGTGGACGCCCTTCGGCTCCTGGACGTCGTCCTCCCTCAATTTCTGGGCGAGCACTTTGAGGCTGCCTTTCAATTGCTGAACGGGGATCTTTCAGCTCTCCATCTTGTACTGATTCAGTTGTCATTGGTCTTGTTTCTTCAGTATTTTTGTGTTCAGAATGCTCCAAAACTGTCTCCTTTCCTTTCTGTTGGTTCCTTAAGCGATCTGCGTCTTTTTGATCGACTGTACTTAAATGATTTTTTACATCAGTTCCCATAGCCAAGAGTCTTGTCATCACTTCTTTACTACTAAAATTTAATTCTTTTGCTAATTCATGAACACGAATACTCATTTAACCACCCCCACATAATCGGCTCCCACATTACGCTCCAAGCATCAGCTCCTTGCTAGTAATATAGCCTTAGCAAACCCTTGATCCAAAATAAGCACTGCTGAACGCGGCGAAAGTCCTATAGAACATCCCAGCTCTAGTTTTGTACCAGTGATTAACACCGGTAGTCTTATATCATTAGCCCATTGAGTATACTTTTTTTGTGCTCCGTGGGCATCGTCCGCAATAATTAAGAGAAACCCTTTTCGTTTTTTAAGCATGGCCTCAATTTGAGCGTCTCCGGAAGCGATTTTTCCAGCTCGTCGTGCAATTCCTACTAATGATTCTATACGTGTATTCAAGAAGTTATTTTCCCTTCTAAATTCGCGAAAACTGCAGGATCCACGTCGACTCCAAAAGCTTTACGAAAGCGGCGCTCCTTAACAGCGGCTTGAAAACAGACTGAGTTTGGACAAAGGTAAGCGCCACGGCCATTCCGTTTTCCAGTCGGATCTAATTCCACAACCCCCTCTGGAGTTCTCACTACTCGCAAAAGCTCTTTCTTAGGCTTCATTTCTTGACACCCCAAGCACATCCGCATCGGAACTTTTCGTGTCTTCATCCCCTCACCCCTTCCCTTTGGGTTTTTCGGGAAGCTCATCTGAGCCAAGCAAGGTGTCCAGATCCTCTGGGAGATCTTCTAACACTAAAGAATCATCATCATTTGAAAGAAGTTCTTCTTCATATGTTTCAACGTAATTGTCAGCTTTTGGCTTAGGATCCCCATTAATTATATCCTCTTGATACTCTTGTTCTTCCTGATATTCTTGATAATTATCGGAATCTACGTACTCATCATATTCTGAGTACTCTTCATATTCACCGTACTCGGCGTAGGTCTCATACTCTTGTTGCCCTTGAGGAATGATATTGTGGGCAATTGCTTGTGACTCACTTTTTATATCAATCTTCCAACCGGTGAGCTTGGCCGCCAAACGTGCATTTTGCCCTTCTTTACCAATTGCTAATGAAAGCTGATAATCCGGAACTACTACAATAGCAACTTTTTCATTGAGTTTTGGATAGACTTGTAATACTTTTGCGGGAGATAAGGCATTAGCCACAAATTCTTGAGGATCAATTGAGAAATTTACAATATCAATCTTTTCTCCTTTTAATTCTGTGACAATGGTCTGCACACGTACTCCCTTAGGGCCAACACATGCCCCTACAGGATCAACATTTTGGTCACGTGAATGAACAGCAATTTTGGAACGCGCTCCAGCTTCACGTGAGACTCCTTTTATTTCAACAATTCCGTCATGAATTTCTGGAACTTCAAGCTCAAATAGACGTTTTATCAACCCTGGATGTGTCCGTGAAAGCATTATTTGAGGTCCCTTTGTCGTTTTTTTCACCTCTACGACATAAGTTTTAATGCGCTCAAACGACTGATATTCCTCCCCAGGTATTTGTTCCTGAGCAGGAAGTACAGCTTCCACCTTTCCTAAATCAACAATGACGTTTTTTTGCTCATACCGTTGGACAACTCCGGTAACAATGTCCCCTTCACGATTGACAAATTCATCATAGATCATACCGCGTTCTGCTTCTCTTATGCGTTGAACGACGACCTGCTTTGCTGTTTGAGCTGCAATTCGGCCAAATTCACGAGGGGTCACTTCGTATTCAACAATGTCTTCTAGTTGGTAATTAGGATCAAGATTACGAGCCTCTGCCAAACCAACCTGAGTCCGAGGATCCTCCACGATATCTGTGACGGTTTTTCGGGCATAAACTTTAAACTCACCGGTTAAACGATCAATCAGAACTCGCACATTTTGCAATGATCCGAAATTCTTCTTGTATGCGGAAATCAGTGCTGCCTCAATTGCCTCAAATAGAATTTCTGCAGAAATTCCCCGTCCTTTTTCTAATTCATGAAGGGCCTCGATGAACTCCATATTCATTTTTCAATTTTCCTCCTTATTCTGTTGTGCTTAGAACTCAAAAATCCAGTGCCAAATGGGCTCTCTTAACTAAATTGTGTGGAATGGCAATATGCTCATCATTGTATTCTAAAACGATCTCATCATTGATTAGTCCAATAAGATTTCCAGAAAACTTTTTAAACCCCTTAAAGGATGATGTTGTATGAACCATGACCATACTTCCCCGAAAACGAACAAAGTCCTCTTCCTTTTTAAGAGGACGTTCCAGTCCAGGAGAAGACACTTCCAGCATATAGGCTTGAGGGATAGGATTCTTCTGATCAAGCATTTCACTCACAACGTGACTGATAGCCGAACAATCGTCCATGTCCACACCGCCTTCTTTATCTATATAAAGACGCAGATACCAATGTGCACCTTCTTTTAAGTATTCTACATCGACCAATTCCAGGCCCTTTTCTTTTATAAGAGGTTCAACCATAGAACCAATTTGTTTTTCTATTGCCTCACTCATATGAATTCTCTCCTTTAAACGCAACGTATGGACATTTTCCTATAGTCTTACGAAGATGTCCTTAAGTTATACCAACGTTACGAATTGGACAAACGAAGGAGCGGGTTAGAACCCACTCCTTACCATCAAGACTACAAATTTCCTTATACTAATATAGCATATTAGTCATGACTGTGCAACCTAATGCTAAATTTGAATCATTTAAATTACCCTTTTTTTGCAAATAAATACTGTAAGCTATCATTAGAAAAGGCAGCTTAATTTATTCTTTGAGTGATCTGGTCAATTATCTTCTGGACGGAGGTTTCCAAAGCTTTTTCACTTTTCAATTTTGCTACTGGAATCGAAAATGTAAGAACTTGTTTCCTATTTTTTTTAAGATAAGAGAAAATTATTTGTGCCTCATCAATATCTCTCTCAGTCAGTTTATAATCTTCTTGGAGTTCTGTTGTGAGGTACCCCTTTCTGATTATTTGCAAAAAGGCTTGCTTCATTTCTGTTTTATCTATTTGGGTACTAATAACTTTTCCGCTTAGAAGCCGATTCCCTTTAATGAAAAATAATTTGGCCTGTGATCTGCCCATCAACTCTACTGCTAAGATATTTCTATTTTTACTTGACTGGTTAACCAGGCGCTGCTTATTAATAACATGTCTAAGACCTTTGTAATACTCTCTATATTCGGACGCTTTTTCAAATTTAAGATTCTCTATCGCTATATCGATTTTCTTTACCAAATTCCGGATGGCTGATTGATCCTTTCCGTTCAGAAGTTGCTGAATCTTTTCAATGTATGTCCAGTATTCTTCAGTTTTTACCTGCCCGGTGCAAACACCCAGACAGGAACCTAATTGCATAAAGAGGCAACCGTTATGTCTCTTGACTAATTTAGGAGTAAGACATTTTCGCAAGGGATAAAAGTCATTTAAATGCCTAATTACATTCTCTACCCCTTGAGGACTGGTAAACGGACCATAGTATGATCCGCTATCCAGGATTTCGTTAGTTACTGTCACTCGAGGGTATTGTTCATCGGCATTTCTTAAGTAAATATACTTTTTGTTATTCTTCATCTGACTGTTATAACGGGGTTTGAGTTCCTTAATTAAACGACACTCTTCAATGAAGGCATCTAATTCTGTATCAGTAATTTGATAATGAAATGAATGTATATGTTTTATCATATCAGCGACCTTCGGATCCCTATCCCTTTGGTCATAGAAATACTGAGATACCCTGCTTTTCAAATTTTTAGCCTTACCGACATAAATAATATTCCCCAATGAATCGTACATCATATAAACCCCTGGGCTTTGAGGAAGTTGCTTGAGCTTTTCTTTCAAAATAATTCTCTCCAAAGCTTATTTCCAATGTACTTGTAGTATATCACATGACTTTGGAGCATCAGTAATGATCATATAATAAAAGGAATGAACATCTTGGTTTGTTTCATATATTTCCAATACTCGTCCCCAAATTCAGCAAGCATATCTTTTTCTTCTCTCCTTGCAAGGCGTACATACATAACTATCATTACTGGATAGAGCAAGAGCATTGGTAACGTTGCCCATTCAGCAATCATCCCCAAGGATAATAGCAGGAGTCCTGTATATTGTGGGTGACGGATATACCTATACACTCCGTTTGTCACAAGTGAACCCTTTCCAGCGTCCTTTGACCAGTACCTTTTATATATATTGTACCAACCGTTTAAGATTAGAAGCAAAGCAATAATTACACAGGTAATATTTATATACATACCCCAAAATCCAATTGTGGAAACAAATGTATGCCCCCAAAGAATGCCTTCAGGTAGTTTCTTCCCAATGATCCAAGAAATCACATACATACTAAAAGGAATCCCATGCATTTCGATGGCAAACGCTATAATAAATGCTAAATAAGTACCAGCTGGTTTTTTGTCCATCTTTCGGTAAAAAGGGATAAATAGGAGCACAAAACTGTATAATACGATAAAAAAAACAACGCCAAGCCAATTGTGGAAATGACTTTCCAACGTTTCCACGAATTCGTCCTCCTTATAATCAAACAACCCTCATCCAGTCACTCATACTGTCAATAGCCAAGGATACTTAGTGAGAATCTACCCACTTAAGCTTGCATGAGAGTTTTTTCTCCGGCCATCCTTTCTATATATTACCATGACCAAAAAATGAAAGGAAGCCAAAGAATCATCTTTAACTTCCTTTCTTGCTCGTTATTTTACGACAAGAACTGGGCAAGTGGCGTATTTAATGACCGAATTGCTTATACCTCTAAATCCAGCTAGCCGACCAAATAGTTTATTATCCATTATAATAAGATCTGCTCTTTCCTCTGCCGCCATTTTAATGATTAAAGTGGTCGGATCACCCGTTGCAGCTCTTCTATCAATAGCGTCAGGTGGATGACCTATATCCACCATTATATCCTTTAGGATATCTAGGGCATTACTTTTTTCGAAAGGCACATACTGTCTTTCAGGCCCTAACCCAAAATTCAAGTATAGAGGAATGATGGGGTTTATATAAATAGCAATGGGCTTAGAGCCAGTTTGTTTGGCTAACTTTATTGCATGGATTAAGGCATTTTTGGAATGTCCAGCGGAATCCACCGGAACTACAATTCTATGATACATAATCTGCCTTATTTAACCCAAAGATTCATGTCTTCAAAAGAACCAGCAATATCGCAGTTGTTTATTAAACGGCCTTGATATCTGTATCCTAGTTTGTGAAATACTCTGTTCATTCCATAAGATTGTGCTCGTGCAAGAGTAAATAGGTTTAATGTTTGATGCTTTAGTACCTCATTTTCTAAAATGCCCAATAAACGTTCTGTTAGGGAATTTCCTCTATACTCTTCTAACGTTGCGCAATCCGTCATCTCGCAACGATTTAATTCTTTATCCGGATACGCAGCAGCAACACCGATCAGCTTCTTTTCAATAAACGCCCCAGCAAAAATATTACCATCTTTTATTAACGATCGAATATATTGAGAGTCTTCCACAGGAGAGGGATAACTTTCAAAGACACGGGTTAATAATTCAGATATTTGTTCTGCAAAGGATTGATTTAGGAGTTTCAACCTTATTCCTTCGGACAAACCTGTCAGACGTCGGATAGGTTCAGTCCGAACACTATCAACAATATCGTTTTCGGTCTGTAATTTATCGGAAAACGCCCTAACAGGATTTACATAGTAGGCCATGCTAATAGCAAACTCCTCAAAATTATCTCTGAAAAGACTTCCTTCTGTACGAAAGCCGAATCCTAGAAATTCTGGGACATCAGCGGGTAAGGCCCAAAGCCATATTTTTTCCAGCTTCTTATTGACCGCTAATTCAATCAATTCTCTGCTGAAGAAAGCTGGCTTTATTCCTCGTAAATAGCCGTTAACAACCAGCCGTTTATTCCTTTCATCCACGATAATGTGACTCGGGGAACTTACCGGGCTCATCTTACTAAGCATTTTTACTACCTCCACTGGAAACTTTTTTTCTTCTCTGCTCTCTGCTATTCTCTTGAGGCGTAAGGCTAATCCTTTCACCCTTTAGAAGCTTAACCAAGCCAATCTTGTGATTTTTCGTACTGATACAGGAGTTTGAGCATGTCTTGCAACGGCTTTCTTTGTCATCAGGTTCCTGATATACACTAATGACCCCTTCATAATTGCGTAGGATCACTTTGTCATTGGATTGAGAAATCAAGTAGTTTGGCTGTAGGGGAACTTTTCCTCCGCCTCCCGGTGCATCAACAACAAATGTTGGGACTGCGAAACCAGAGGTATGTCCCCTAAGCATTTCTATGATTTCTATGCCGGTACTGACAGAGGTACGGAAATGTTCGATACCACGAGATAAATCGCACTGATACAAATAATAAGGTCTAACCCGGCATTTGACCAGTTCATGAACCAGCTTTTTCATAATCACTGGACAATCGTTGATCCCCTTAAGTAAAACCGATTGGTTGCCAAGAGGTATACCAGAATTAGCTAGTTTGTTGAGAGCATTTCGTGCTTCAAGAGTAAGCTCTTGAGGGTGATTAAAGTGTGTGTTGATCCAAATCGGTTGATATCTCTGCAAAACTTCGATGAGATGATCTGTAATTCGCATAGGAAGGACTACCGGAGTTCTCGTTCCAATCCTGATAATTTCAACATGGGGAATCGAACTAAGATTAGAAAGTATATAGTCTAAACGTTCATCCGACAAAGTAAGGGGATCTCCACCTGATATTAAAACATCTCGAATTTGTGAGTTGGCACGAATATATTCAAGGGCAAGCTTAAACCGATTTAAGGGCAAGGCCTTATCCGTTTGCCCGGCCATTCTTCTTCGGGTGCAATGTCTGCAGTACATTGAACATTGATCTGTTACCAAGAGTAATACTCTGTCAGGATAACGGTGTGTCAATCCTGGCACCGGAGAATCAGCTTCTTCATGTAACGGATCCTCTAAATCACAGGAGGACTTGTTTAATTCCAGGATTGAAGGAATTGCTTGTTTTCTGATAGGGCAGGTTGGATCCTGTGGATTCATAAGTGAAAAGTAGTATGGAGTAATTGCCATACGAAAATTTTCCAGACACTTCCGAATTTGATCAGCCTCCTCTGCCGGAAGCGACATAGATTCAAGTAATTCTTTATGATTCGTAATTCGATTGGACATTTGCCAATTCCAATCATTCCATAGGCTGTCATTGATATTGGGCCATATCATTTCCCGTTGCTTATTCATTCTTCTACCTCCTCGTCTGGTTACCCGAAAGTTATTACAGGATAGCTCAGGCTTCGGTTAAAACATAGAAAGTGAGCGCCAAAAAAACAAACTACTGACAACTTTCAGTAATAGAATAAGTTGTTTGTAGATAATTGTCAACTAAAAGATTTGTAGAATTTTGAAGCTAAAAATATACAATTATTGGTCATAAATCGTATTGTATGGTATACTAAGGCACTAACAACTTATTATTTTCTTATAAGTTGTATGTTGGAGTAAATCTATGATTGCTCAGTTTCATTTGGAGGTGGTTCCATTGCTCTTATAAAAAGCAGTAATACATGATCCCTATCAAAAGGTACATAGGAGGTAGAAAGAATGAAAAAGATTAGAGCGCTTGTCCTTTTTACAATAGCCATACTGGTAATTACTGGTTGTAATGCATCGAAAAGTAATTCCGACACAACCCCTACGGCAACCTTAGATCGGATTAAGGCTAATGGCAAAATAACCTTTGCTATGAGCGGGCAGTATCCACCCTTCAATTTTTTTAATGAGCAGAATAAGCTTACAGGTTTTGATGTGGAAATAGGGCAAGAAATTGCCAAAAGAATTAATGTAAACTCAGACCCTATCGCAACTGAATGGGATGGAATTATCGCCGGATTAACAACAAGCAAATTTGATATGATTTTGGGAAGTATGGCCATCACAGATGAAAGGCTAGAGAAAGTAAATTTTAGTACACCTTATTATCGATCAGGAGCTCAAATTATTGTGCCCTCCGACTCAAACATCAGTGGATCCGCCGATCTTAAGGGCAAAAAGGTTGGGGTTGTGCTTGGCACTACATTTGAAACGAAAGCACGGGAATTGGGTGCTACTGTAAATACCTACAAAGGAGACCCGGATGCCTTTAACGATATGCTTAACGGAAGAGTTGATGCCGTGATTACCGACAAAATAGTTGGTTTAAATGCAATTAAGAAGAATAGTTATCCGTATAAACTGGTCGGAGATTTATTATATGTAGAAAAAATGGGTATAGCAATTCGTAAGGACAGTCCAAAATTGCTTGAAGCAGTAAACAACGCTCTCAAGGAAATGATGGATGATGGAACCTATAAACAGATTAGTGAAAAGTATTTCAATCAAGATATCCGTTAAAGCTAATTAGATCTAAATAGCGGGCTCGTAGCAGATATTTCAACTAACTTACCACATATAGTTAGGAGCTTAAGATTAGACATATTTGGCAAAGGGGTGTTCATTGATCAGACTGGAGGCATTGGTTTTATGAATCTCGATTTTAGTATCATCATTAAATATCTTCCCTTCTTATTGCAGGGAGCAGGTCTGACTATAGAACTTGCTGTACTAGGAATTGCTTTTGGTATCTTTATTGGCCTAATTGCTGCACTTTTAAAGATATCTCATACCCCTCTGCGATATGTTGCTCACTTTTACATTTGGCTGGTTCGAGGAACCCCTTTGCTTGTTCAGCTATTTCTCATTTATTTTGGTTTGCCACAACTTGGAATTACCTTAAGTGCCTTTGCTTCTTCGGTATTAGGACTGGGAATTAACAGTGGAGCTTATTTGGCAGAGGTTTTTAGGGGTGGAATAGAAGCAATTCCAAAAGGACAGACTGAAGCTTCTTTATCACTTGGAATGGGAAAAATCTTAACCCTGCGCAGAATTATCTTTCCGCAAGCCTTACGAATTTCAATTCCCTCATTAGGCAATCAGTTTATCATCTCTTTGAAAGATTCATCGCTATGTTCAGTAATCACTATGTCGGAACTCCTTCAAACTTCGCAACGTTTTGCCAGTGTTACTTTTGGTTCTTTGGAGTTCTACACTACCGCTGCTCTCTTCTATTTGCTGATGACAACCGTTATATCAGCAGTATTACGCAGCCTAGAATGGAGATTATCTAAAGAAAATAGGACAAGGGCGTGTTGATAATGGAATTAACTAAAATACATGAAAAGTCTATGATCAATGTAAACTCTTTAGTTAAAGACTTTGGCAATCATAGGGTTATAAACGGTATAGATGCTACAGTGTCTCCTGGTGAGGTTGTAGTACTGATCGGAGCAAGTGGTTCGGGAAAAAGCACTTTTCTGCGCTGTTTAAATGGGCTTGAGGCCTTAACTTCGGGGGAAATATTGATTGATAGCGTCCCGTTGGAAAGGAACTCAAAAAATCTGAAACAAATTCGTCGTCAAGTTGGTATGGTATTCCAGCAGTTCAATCTGTTTCCCCACCTAACAGTCTTGGAAAACATCATCGAAGCACCTGTTCATGTTCTTAATCGACCAAAGAGCCATGCAATCAAAGATGCCCAGGAATTACTTTCTAAGGTGGGACTTTTCGATAAACAGAACTGTTACCCTGGAACATTGTCTGGTGGACAGGGCCAAAGAGTTGCCATTGCGCGTGCACTAGCTATGCATCCAAAAATAATGCTTTTTGATGAGCCCACCTCAGCCCTTGACCCAGAGCTGGTTGGGGAAGTTCTTACTGTTATGAAGCAGTTAGCCGAAGACGGAATGACTATGGTTGTCGTAACCCACGAAATGGGGTTTGCCAAGGAAGTCGCGGACAGGGTAATTTTCATTGATGAAGGCCGGATCGTAGAGGAAGGCTCACCTACTCAGATTTTTGGAAACCCTCAAGAAACCCGCACTCAAACTTTCCTTGGCCGGTTAAGTCATTAACTACTTGAACGTTTTTATAATGCAATATTGAGTGGCTGCAACACTATTCAGCACACGGCTCAAATAAGATCCGTGGATACTCCCCTGGTATGACGGGCTCTTACGAATATATATTGATTAAAGTGCACTCAATTCAAAAAACGACCTTAAAGGTCGTTTTTTGAGTAAGATATAGTATTAGAATTAGTGTTTCAGAATGTTACTTTTTAACAACCGGAATGGGATCCTTTGAAACCTCGTCTAAATTATCCTCCCACAGATACTTTTTTGTTTCTGAGACGATAACTCCACTTAAGAGCAACAGGGAAACGAGGTTTGGTATAGCCATCAATGCGTTCATAGCATCTGCCATATCCCAGACCAGTTGAAGAGTCATTATGGACCCTAGGAATACAGCAAGTACCCAGACCCCTCGGTATGGCATAATTGCAGCCTTTCCAAACAAGTATTCAATGGCTCTTTCCCCATAATAGGACCAGCCGAGGATCGTTGAAAACACGAAGGTTAAAAGCCCAACTGTTAAAACAATGGGGCCAACTACGGGTATTTGAGCAAAGGCGATTTTCGTTAGCGCTGCACCTTTTAATCCTTCTGTGGCAGCAGGATTACTCATAATACTACTAACTACAACGATTCCAGTCATTGCACAGACCACAACAGTATCCCAGAAAGTTCCGGTTGCAGAGACTAAAGCTTGGCGAACTGGATTTCTAGTTTGAGCCGCTGCTGCCACAATTGGAGCCGACCCTAATCCTGACTCATTGGAGAACAGCCCTCGGGCAATACCGTAGCGTGCTGCCATCATGATAGAAGCTCCGATAAATCCACCCCCAGCTGCTTGAGGAGTGAAGGCAGATTTAAAAATCAGGCTGATTGCAGGTACTACAAATGAAGCATTTAGAGCTAAGATAATGATGCAACCAATTACGTAGAATATAGCCATAAAAGGCACAAGTCTTTCACACACTCGCGCGATTGATTTCACTCCGCCGATAATAACAAAGCCAGTGAGAGCTGCCATAACACCACCGGTGTAATAAGGTGAAATATTAAAACTTTCTTGGACCATAGTGGCTATCGAATTAGCTTGAACCGTGTTGCCAATTCCAAAAGCCGCAATCGCTGTAAAAATACAAAATAATACCGCCAGCCACTTTTGACCCAGACCATTTTCCAAGGCATACATAGGTCCACCAAGCATTGTCCCATCTGAGGTCTTAACTCTATACTTTACCGATAACAGTGCCTCAGAGTACTTAGTAGCAATACCGAAAACTCCCGTTAACCAGCACCATAGTACAGCGCCTGGCCCTCCCAAAGCTACGGCAGTAGAAACCCCTACGATATTACCGGTTCCTATCGTTGCCGCTAATGCTGTGGTGAGAGCCCCGAACTGGCTTACATCTCCCTCAGAAGACGTATCCTTCGTTAGCGAAAGTTTAATGGCTTTAATAATATGTTTTTGAATGAAGCGAGTACGAAAGGTTAGAAATAAGTGCGTACCGAAAAGTAAGATGAGCATTGGGGGACCCCAGAGATAATCGTTTAGCCAGATGATAGCGTTGTGAAATGATTCCATGACGTTTTTCCTCCTCCGTAAATATAATACCTTTGTGGATTGCTGATATGCGCTCCATCTTATATATAAACATTCATGAACCTTCCGTTCACAGGGAGGCATGAAAATTTTCGGACATCTTTTCATGGCAAGAATTAACTGAGATAATCTTAATAAGG
>NZ_FNCP01000035.1 GCF_900100785.1 Desulfosporosinus hippei DSM 8344
CAGCTTCAATTGAAAGGATATCAAGTTCTGAAAGTGTGCTAGGCAGCTATAAATTAGGTGATATCAAGAGATCCGAAATGGCTCTCGGGCATCCTGTTGTAGTTGAGACTTTACGCTGAGATACTCGATCTTGGCCTCATAACCCAAAGTGAGAGTATTTTCGTAAGAAAATGTGCTATTTAAGAAAACCGTTTAAGATGGTGTCTTCTGCTTCCTGTTCCGAGAAACCTAGGGACATTAGCTTAATCAGCTGCTCTGATTCTATTCTCCCTATTGCGGCCTCATGCACGAGCTGAGCTTCACTATGATGTGCGGAAATTCTTGGGGTGGAGAGAACCTGTGCGTTATGCATGATTATGGCATCACATTGGATATGGCCACGGCCTTTATTGCGTCCTATTAAATCAAAATAGAATGTTTGCTTGGAATCATCTTGTGCTACAGAACGAGATATTATTTGAGCAGAAGAATCTACCCCTAACAATTCGACCGTAATGTTTGATTCAGCTTCCTGATCTTGGTAGGTTAGAAGTCGTTCAGTAACGACAAGCTTAGCATTATCCATTAGGCGGATTTCGGTATCTCTTTTTGTTTGGTCAATCCCTTTTATTTGAATTAACTCAAGTTCGACAACTGCGCCCTCTTCAACCTCGATAATTGTCTTAGGATTTAGAACACGTTCTCCGTTGCCGTCACCCTGTCCATAATGTTTCTCTACATATTTTAGTTTAGCCCCTTTTCGAACAAAAAAGGTATGAATCCCATCGTGTTGAGATTTATGGTGTCCTGAATTATGTATTCCACATCCAGCCACTATCAAGACATCTGAGTATTCACCAACTTCGAAGGTATTGTAGACAACATCGTTTATGTTTTCTTCTGTTACGATAACCGGAATATGAACGCTTTCTCCCTTGGTGTAGGGTTTTATGATTACGTCAATTCCAGACTTGTCCTCTTTTGTGACAATATCAATATTGGCCGTTGTATTTCGCTGAACTCCAGCCCCATTTTTCCGGATGTTAAAAGCACCTTGAGGAATCTCATGGAGATCGGCCACTTTTTCTAGCATTAGCTTATCCAACGCATTCAGCATTTTGACCAACCCCTTTCACGCATTTAGCACTACATGCGCAAGAATCATTATTCATAATTCCAGCGAGGATTATATCTCGCTCTGATTGTGCACTGACCGTACCATTGGACATAATTATAATCTCATCAGCAAGTTCCATAATACGCTCTTGATGGGAAATGAGTATGATTGTTGTATCATACTTCGAGTGGATATTCTTAAAGGTCTCAGCGAGTTTTTGAAAACTCCATAAGTCGATTCCTGCTTCGGGTTCATCAAAAACGGCAACTTTGAGATTTCTGGCCAGTACAGTAGCGATCTCGATTCTTTTCATTTCTCCGCCTGAGAGACTTGTATCAACATCACGGTTTAAATAGTCTTGGGCACACAAGCCGACATCGTAGAGTAGGTCACAAATGTTAACTTTTTCTGGATTATGTGAGGCGGCCATTTTCAATAGCTCTTTTACTTTGATTCCCTTAAAGCGAGGAGGGCTTTGAAAAGCATATCCAATGCCCAGGCGAGCTCTATCTGTAATATTCTTAACTGTAATGTCTATTCCGTCTAGTAAGATTTGACCTGAGGTGGGATTGTAAACCCCCATAATGGTTTTAGCTAGAGAGGACTTTCCTCCACCGTTAGGGCCGGTAACAACATATATTTTTTTCTCATGAAACTCTAAATTGATATTCTTTAGAATTTCAAAATCGATATCTCCTTGTATTTCAAGAGATACTTTTTGAAGCTGAAGCATTTATACTCCTCCTTAGTCACAGTCACCTATATTCAACAATAACATAATTCTACAATTTATTATAGCCGTATTATTCAAGTAGTAAATAAAAAAGGCTGGAAGCGGGCAGCGCTAACCAACTTCGTATTTGTGCTATGTAGACAGCGGTCGATTGACCGCTGCAGATTTTAAGCAAACTCTACTCTACCACCGGCTGATTGAACTGCATTAACAATAGAGTCCAAACTCATAGCATTGCCAGATCCGCAATCAAGGAAAGGCAAACGAATAATAAAGCAAATTCCACTGGGTGAAGCAACCTCAACAAGGTTTAAGAGATTAATAACGGTACCAGGGGGGATGGAAATTCGCAAAACGGTTCCAGGAAGGGGGCCGCATTGAGGTGGATTAGGTGTTGGCCGGCAAGATGCATTAGATCGTCGGTAAAACATAACATCACTCCTTACCTTCATATGACTGTTTACACAGTCCATAAGAATTCAAGATCTCGAGCAAGTCTTAGAAGTGAAAATCCTTGTTTTACCTGGTGTATAGTATGACTGATTGTCCGATATGGTTACAGATATCATCGGTTAAGGAAAGTTTTTCTTGATCCAATCAATAAACAATTCGACGTTAGCAAAGGAGTATTCAGGATTTGTTGCTAATACTTTTTGAATCTGAGCGGTTTCAGCCCACAGAGCACTGATGGATAAAACACCAACTTCCTTAGCGGCTAGAACATCATAAGCAATATCACCAACATAAGCTGCTTCTTTAGGTGATAGATGCCAACGATTTAGAATTTGGTGAATATGTTCTGGTTTACTGGCCCGTTGTTCGGAACCAGTGATAATCGTTTCAAAGAAGTGTTCAAGTCCGGAGTGCTGTAAAGATATTTTCATACTGCCAGCGCCCTTGCCGGATACGAGGGCTAATTTTATTTTGCGCTCTTGCAATAGAGTTAGAGCTTCTATAATACCCGGAAAGGGTTCCGCATAATCAACATGGAGGTTGTCGTATTCGTCTAGGTAATACTGAAGACTCTCCTCCCAAATATCCGGAAACAGTTTTTTGAAAATGCCTTCTTCAGAAGGGCCAAATAGAGACGATAACTCTTTGTCAGAGTATTCACGACCAGTAAACTTTAATAATGTTCGGCTTAAACTGGTTCGTACTACAGGAAGGGAATTGATTAGTGTCCCATCCAGATCAAATATAATGCCCTTGAGATTCATACCTACTCCTTCAAACTCACCTGATTATTTAACCCTAACAAGGATACTTCCCAGTTTAAATTTTATAACAACTTTAACAGAAATACTATAGCTATTCTATACAGGATTTGAATTAGGAACCGGATCTCAATCAGGACAAGTTTTTATCCATCTTTTAGTAAAAACGTCTAATTAAAGACATTGCTGAATAGTATGGATTGTACAAACTGTGTAGAAGGATGTGCTGGGTTGTGTCTAATTCTAGACTGAAAGCGAACTTGTTCAATTTAGATAAGGGTTATTACCTATCCAAAAATGATCCTCTGTATTGGAATAAGCTATTCCAAAGACAGGCTAACAATCCCGAGGCCATGTTTCATGTTGGAATGGCTGCAGAACGAGAAGCCAAGGACTACTTAGAAAAATACTATACTACAAGAGTTGACAAGTATCTAAACTTATATCGCAAAACAATAGCGCGCTCTTGCAATTTGGTAAAAAGTTCATTTCAGAAGGGATTTATACCTGCTCGATTGGATTTTCTAAGAATTGAACGAGAAATGCACCTAGCTGAATTGAGGATAGCTGAGCTTAATCGACCCACCTCTTATAGTAAGAAACAAATAATCCTAATCTTTATTTCTGCCGTTATTTTAAGTATTCTAGGCGCATACGTGTTTTTGCCTCATGCGGAATCATTGACTATGAATGAACATAATCACGCCTATATGTTGCCTTATGAAGTCATAGAAGGCATCCCCCCTGAACTAACAATAATAAGCGATAATCGATTAGTGATAAATATTCCTGAAAAAGATTCAACTAAAGAGAAGATAGTAAATGCACTCATTGAGAAACTAAAAATGGAATATGAAATGAATCCTCTAACTGCAAAACAAGTAATCGCTGTAGATGATAAGGATCGTGAAATTGGCAGAGCAATCTGGGAAGGGAAGGGAGAAAGTATTCAAGTTTATATTTCCACTATCAAGACTGAAACAGCTCTGGATAACAAAGAAGTTCAACTCTGGGAGACTACAACGGTCATTAGAAGTGCTTTGTACCAATTCGTTAAAAAGAATGGATATGTGCCCAAAGATTTGTCTGAGCTTAATCAAGGCTACCCTAATAATTACCTAACAGAATTCCCTCGTGAGCCATATAAAATGAAAAATACTGTCACTACCTCACCGACAAGAGATGGGGGGTGGCTCTTTTCGTATGTGGAGTTTTCAGCGGACAAGGATCTAGCTTCTATGGTTAAAGAAGCCCTAAAACCAAACCTTTCCTATGATAAGGATATCCCGTTTATGCCTCTACGTATTCTAATTGATAAAGATAAGAATAATTTGTTCGTTTTATCTGAGAATCGGATTATTCGCGACTATCCGGTTGCTCTGGGCAAAGATAACGCAACTCCGGAAGGGAAGCTGTTCATATCTAAAAAAGTTGTGAATCCTGATAAAAATGTTCCGCAGAATAGAAATGTATATGGAACAAGGGCAATGGAACTGGCCAATATGAACTACGCGATACATGGTACAAATACACCTTCAACCATTGGTCGGAATATCTCTCAGGGCTGTGTTCGGATGAATAATTCTGAGATGGAAGAGTTATATGCGATGATCCCACTTAATACAGAGGTTGAAATATCTCATAATCTATCTGACATAATTCCAATAGAATCTGATGGTTATGTTCCTCCTAGAAACTTATATTCCAATAGTGGCAACTTGAGGGAAGAAGACCCATTTACAGATTATCACTGGGCAGATTAGGATATTAGCTTTTGTTGTTGGATATGGGAAGATCCTAAAAGGTTAACTGATATGAGTAAGTGCACAAGTACAACTATAGAATTCCTCATTAGAGTTTTACCAGAAAAACTATGCCGGCAGGATTGTGCTGGCATTTAATAGTTTTTAAGCATATTAGAGTAGTAAGAAATGATCGGGAGATTAATGATTTATCTTTGATTGTTTATTAATCGTGTTAAGCAAATATATTGTTCGTCGATTTGCCCAACGCAATTCTGTGGCGACAACAGATACTTCCATTAAAGCTCTTAAATAGAAGACCCCGTTGACTTTTCGATTCCAATTGTCAATGGCTTGGTCAAATAACTCCCAATAGGCAATATCCTCCACGTAGGTGCCGGTGCTTTTCTTCCCTCGGATGCCTAAGGTAAGGGAAATAATTAATTCATCCAGCTTTTCGTATCCCATGGATAAAACACCAAGAATTTCTTGGAATTCTAAGGTTATTTCATGAAGCTCAGCAGGGGTATAGCTTTCTCTTCTGCGCGCAACTCTCTGGTCTGTCATTTGATTAATGCTTTCTCCGCGTTCGATAAAGCCGCGGCATAGTTCCAATAAACGTTCTATAAAGTGGGGGTGCTCTTCGGGAGTTATCTCTTCCCTGGCATGTTCATAGAGGCTAGTCACTTCGTCCAGGAGATTTTTTTGTTCTGCGGGATCAGGCTTCTGATAATAGGTTAAATCTCCTGCATGGATAAATGCATAAAGACTCTCTAAAAAATATCTGGAAGTAACGTGGACTAGAGTGTTGAGATCATTCATTAATTTTGACTTATACCTAGGAGGTGCCAAAATTCGGTTAATAAACAGTGCCACTCCGAGACCGACAAAGATACTGAGAGACCGATATAGGGCATGAGTAAGAAATGTTTCCCTAGGAGAATCCAGGATAAAAACAATTGAAACGATCCCCATAACCATTCCACTCGACCAACCTAGCCAGTTGCAAACTAGAATCAAAAATATGACAGTGGTTCCAATAATGATGGGATTTGTACCAAAGAGTAATCCCATCACTAATGAAAAGACGACAGCGAGTAGATGAATGCTGATTTGTTCCCAAGCATTATTAAGAGATTTGCTAAAAGAAGGCTGCATATTTACAACCGCGGAAATTGCCGCAAAGGAAGCAGGTTCAATGTTAAATGCTTTGCAAATAAAGAGTGTTGTCGCAACGGCAAGTCCTGTTTTGATAGTTCGAGCTCCGATAACCATTTTTACGCTCACCTTCGATTTCTAGATGAAATTAGTCTACCACATAATTAGAGCTTAAGAAAATTGATCTTTCACCTAGAAGGATATTGATCTATTCAAGCCTGATAGAGAATTATTTTATTGAAGAAGGAGAAAATGTTGCTATAGAGTGCTAAAACAAGTAAGTATCGGAATAAATAAAGGAATTTAGGGATTCTTTGACGAATAGCAGAACGTTATTCCAATAAATTATAATAAGCAATGAGGAGGAGAACAAAAAAATCTATGCATATTGTCATAGTTGGAGCTGGAAAAGTAGGCTTTAGTTTAGCCCAGCGTTTATCTGAAGAGGGGCATGAAATTACTGTAATTGAGAATGATGAGGAACGGCGCCTTATTGTTCAGAACAATTTGGATGTAATGACAATCAGCGGCAATGGAGCAAGTCCACAGGTTCTAGCTGATTTTGGATTATTAAAGGCTGATCTAATGGTTGCTGTGACAGATCGAGATGAAGTTAATATGATTGCCTGTATGGCTGCTAAACAAGCAGGCGTTTCCCGCACTATAGCGAGGGTAAGAAATCAAGAGTATGCAGGAAAAAATCAGCTTGAATTCAACAAAGCCTTGGGAATCGACTTAACGATAAATCCAGAAATGGTAACGGCCGTAGAAATTAGTCGCATCCTCCTCACGCCTGCTGCTTTAGATGTTGAAGACTTTGGAGATGGTAAGGTACGTCTTTTGGAAGTTAGGATTAGAGCAGAGTCCCCCTATGTTAATATTCAGCTAAAAAAACTGACTTTACCGGATAGAATCCTGGTTGTAGGTATATTACGACAAAATAGGATGATTATTCCCCATGGTACGGATTACTTACTACCCCAAGACAGTGTTTTCTTCGTTGGGGCACAGTCTGCAATTGAGAAGTTCAGCGAACAATTCTCTGAGACAAAAACAAAGATAGAAAGAGTTATGATTATTGGTGCAGGCCGAATCGGGAGACATCTTGCGAAAATTCTCGATCACGTTGGGATATCAGTCAAAGTTATAGAAAAAAGTCGCGAACGCTGCAATGAATTGGCCAAAATCATTGATAAAGGGCTTGTGCTCTGTGGTGATGGTACGGATATTGACCTGCTAATTGAAGAAGGCGTTGGAGAAACAGATGCTGTAGTTTGCCTGACCAGTGATGATAAACTCAATTTGTTGCTTGCTCTTTTAGCCAAAGACTTGGGAACGCAAAAGACAATTGTTCGTGTGGGTCGTGCCGAATATATGTCTCTAATGGGTAAGGTTGGGGTCGATGTGATCCTATCTCCTAGACTTCTAACAGCAGGAGTTATTTTACGGCAGGTACGCCAAGGGGAAATTGTCTCGGTGTCATTGCTGGAAGGGGCAAAAGCTGAGGCCATAGAAATTGTAGTCTCAGCAAAAGCGTCGCTAATCGGTCGTAAGCTTAAAGATGCTAAGATACCAGACAACATTTTGATTGGTGCTCTTGTTCGGGGAGATGAGTTAATTATTCCTGATGGAAACACTATACTTCAGCCTGGAGATCGAGTAGTGGTTTTCACGCTTCCGAACTTGGTGAAGAAAGTCAGCAAATTATTTTAAGGCAGGGTAAAGGCAGTGAACTATTCGTTAGTAGAAAATATTCTTGGCCGCCTGATGATCTCGTTTTCAGGATTTATGGTAATCCCTTTTTTAGTGGCCTTGATTTGGCAGGAGGGGAGTGTGCTTGCCTTTGTTCTGTCCATAATAATAACTTTGGTTATGGGGCTAATTCTTTTAGCCTATGGAAAGAAAGATGGGCGTATGGGAGTTCGGGAAGGGTTTGTTATTGTAGCTGGTGCTTGGCTATTAACAAGTTTAACCGGAGCATTGCCTTATGCCTTGAGTGGAGCTGTTCCTACTTATCTGGATGGACTTTTTGAATCTGTCTCAGGGTTAACCACAACAGGAGCGAGCGTAATTGATAATGTTGAAATCTTGCCTAAGAGCATCCTGCTGTGGAGAAGCTTAACCCACTGGCTTGGGGGTATGGGGATAATTGTCTTATTTATTGTCTTCCTGCCAAATATGACAGGGGCCGTTCATTTATTCAATGCTGAAGTCACCGGGCCAACCTCTGAAAGAGTTTTACCGAGAATTCGAGATAATGCTCTAAAGCTTTGGCAAATATACTTTGGCTTAACCGTTGCTCAAATTTTTCTTTTAATCATAGTAGGTATGAACTGGTTTGATGCTATTAATCATTCCTTTGCTACCATGGCTACAGGAGGGTTTTCCACAAAAAATACAAGTATAGCATATTACGACAATCTGTGGATCGAACTTATTATTATTGTTTTTATGATCATCGCTGGAGTTAACTTTAGTTTATATTATCAGGCTTGGCGATCCGGGTTAAACAAGATTTTTAAAGATATAGAATTTCAGTTTTATCTATTGATCATCGTAGTTTCAACTGTTCTGATTGCCCTAAGCCTATGGTGGACAATGGAGATTGACGGCGGTAATTCCCTGCGGCAAGCCTTATTTCAAGTGGTCTCTATCATCACTACTACCGGTTTTATGTCGGCAGACTTTGACCAGTGGCCATCTGCAACTAAGATTATCCTGCTCTGTTTAATGTTTATAGGAGGGTGTGCAGGATCTACTGCTGGGGGGATGAAGGTTTCGAGGATTGTCCTGCTTTTTAAACTCGGTTGGGTAGAGTTGAGAAGAGCTATTCATCCTAAGGCGGTTATTAATGTGCGCTTTGCCAAGAAGACTGTTGATCCAGTCATATTTAACACAGTCGCAGTTTTTTTCTTCCTTTTTTTATCAATTTTTGCCTTGGCTTCTTTCCTCCTCGCTGCAATCGGAATGGAGCCCCTTGATGCCATGAGTGCAGCAGTTACGACTTTGGGCAATGTCGGGCCGGGCTTTGGCGTAATTGGTCCTACTACTACATTTTCTTCAATTAACGCTTTTGGAGAGAGTGTCCTTATTCTATGCATGCTGCTGGGACGGCTAGAACTCTTTACCTTGTTAGTACTTGTTCAGCCCGAATTTTGGCGTAGTCGTAAAGGATGGTAGACTCCAATTATTAATGAAAAATTATGGGCAATAGAAAAAGGGGTCTGCTAGTGAAGTGTAAGCTTCCTGCAGACTCTTTCTTTTTACACCGTTGTATTAGTGATTTGGACATAAATGTAAATTTGAGTAACCATTGGTTTCTATACAAAAACTACCATTGTGTGTTTAGTCGCATTATGTTAGATTATCGTAGAAAGAGTAATTAATTGTCATTTCGCACATGGCTTTTTTTTATGTCTTTTATGTCTAATGTGTGATCGATTGTGAAAGGAGCTGTAAAGGGATGTCGCCTAATAAACGAGTTGCTCTATCCCGCCGTAATTTAATAAAAGGTGGATTATTGCTCGGAACCGTCGCTGCAATTGGTATTATGCCAATTAAAGTTCTAAAAGCTGAAGAAACAGTTAAAGAAAACACAACTGCGAAAACAAAAAAACAAATTGGTTTTAGTTACGACGAAGGAAAGTGTATTAAATGCGAGTCCTGCGTAAGGATCTGTCAAGAGACTTACCAATGGGAGTCTGATACTCCTTGGAGAAGGCTTCTTAAAAATGATAAGGGAAATGCTTTATCTATGAGTTGTAATCACTGTGCTGACCCCGCTTGTGCTAAAGTTTGTCCGGTAAAAGCCTATTCGAAAAGGGATAGTGACGGTATTGTCATTCATGATGCCAGTAAATGTGTTGGTTGTGGTTATTGTCTCTATGCCTGCCCCTATCATGCTCCTCATATCCAGAAAAAAACAGGTGCAGTTTCTAAATGTCATTTCTGTTATAACTTGCAGGATACAGGCTCAGGGCCTCGTTGTGTAGGGGTTTGTCCGACTAAGGCCTTGACCATGGGCGATATGAAGGAACTGTCTCAAAAGGGAAATCTTGATTATAAAGGGCTTCCTAGCTCTAAAATCACGAATCCATCAATGATAATAATTCCAAAGGCATAATAAACGAGAGGAGGATTTCAAAATGGGACATTGGGGTTGGCTTATTGCTATCTACCTTTTCTTAGGTGGACTTGGCGCAGGAGCATATCTGGCTTCTTTTGCAGCAGAAAAGGGTCTTTTGGGTAAAAAAACTAATTTGGATCGTGTGGGTTATGTTGTTTCAGCACCAATTGTTGCTTTTGGAGCCTTTTTATTGATTTTTGATTTGGGACAAGGTCTCAAAAAACCCTGGTTGATTATAAATATGTTTCTCAATTTTAGTTCGGTTATGACTTGGGGTATCTATATTCTTTCTGCTTTCATCTGCGTAGCTTTTATCAAAGCATTTTTTGTCTGGAAGAAGAGACAAGCTCCAGCTGTCATTTCCTACCTGGGTGCTATTCTAGCCTTAGCGACTGCCGCCTATACAGGAATGCTTTTAGCAGTTGTTGAAGGAATACCTTTTTGGAACTCTTACTTGATGCCGGTGGTTTTTGTGGTATCTGCTCTTTCAACGGGCTTGTCCTTAACATCACTAATAGCACATTTCTTTGAGAAACACCAAGTTCATGAGGTGCGTGTCTCTCAAATCCATTTGGGATTGGTAGCTACAGAAATCGTTGCGCTTGCTGCTTTTTTTGCGCTAATTTATTCCGGAAGTCAAGGAACAATTGCCAAGATTTCAGCAAACATGTTGTTGACAGAATCTCTGTCAATCCCCTTCTGGCTGCTTCTTATCATTATTGGTTTGGTTGGACCATTAGCGTTTTACCTGCTACAGGCGCGTAGCAATAAAAAGGCTCTTTTGACATCGAACGATCAGAATTCGGCTCTGAACTCTGAAAGAGGCGGAATCGTATCATTACTTTGTGATGGAGCTGTATTGGTCGGCGGACTTACTTTACGTTGCTTGATTATTTTTGCGGCGCTTCCGGTTTGGAACGGCATATTAAGTTAGTGTAAACGCTCAGGAACGCATAGAAGGTTTATAATTACTTTAGGTTTAGGGGGGTATAACTACCCCTCTTTTTATTTGGATTTCACATTTATTATGAAACAATTATGATGGAAGCCTGTGATATTAGTTAGCAGTTAAATTGTTAGGTTTAGCGAAGGAGGGATTGTTTAGATTGGTATTTCTAGTTAAACTAGGATAAGACTCATACATAGTCTTTAAATGTGTAATTTTCTTTAAAGTTTAAAGGAGGGATTTTCTTTGTCAAGGAAAGCTTATACTGCAAAAGGGGCAGTTGCCATTGGCCCCTATTCCCATGCCGTAGAATCTGGGGAATTCATTTACCTATCTGGGCAAACTCCAATAGATTCTGCCAGTGGAAAACTTATTTTAGGTGATATCATTGCCCAAACTGAACAATGCTTTAAGAATTTATTCAATGTCTTAGAAGCCTCGGGACTGACTTCCGAGGATGTAATTAAGGTGAATGTTTTTCTGACAGATATGTGCAATTTTAACGCTATGAATTCAGTTTATCAAGGAATGTTCACTGCACCTTATCCTGCCAGAACAACAATTGGTGTAGCTTCACTCCCGCTAGAGGCTGAAGTTGAGATAGAGATGATTGCGAGAAGAAGTCATACCTAAATCTTTATTTTGCTTGAAGGGACATTTAAATATGCTTGAACGTCATGTCATAAAATACTTTGCCCCAGGGTGGTTTGCGGTAGTCATGGGTACAGGGGGACTTGCTAATGTTTTATATCAATGGCAATCTACCTTTCCTGTAGGAAAAGTTCTAGGCTTTGGCGCAGCAACTCTCGCTGAAATTCTATATCTTTTGGTACTTGTTCTATGGGTGATTCGTTGGATTTCTTTTTTTGAGTATGCGCGTAGAGATCTTCATCACCCTGTGGCAAGCAATTTCTTTGTTACCATGCCGGTAGCAACTGTCATTGTTGGAACTAATATTTATAGTTATTGGAGGCCCTTTATTGGCGAATCAATAACCTTTGTCATTACGAGTAGTGCCTGGACAGTAGGATTATTAGGAGTCACTTTTTTCTCCTTCTATACAACCTTTAGAATTATTCAGCTTGAAGTGGCCCCTAAGCCAGAAATGACCAATTTTTCTTGGATTATGGCGCCCATCGCCAATATGGCTACTTTATTGTTGGGAAATACTGTATTAATTCAAAGTCTCAATCATAAACCAAGCTGGAGCGTGTCTATTTTAATTTTAAACTCAATTATGTTTGGGATAGGGTTTTTTCTTTTTATATTTATTAGTGCTGTGATCTTTGTTCGGCTTATTCAACATTCTCTTCCACCAGCCGAGTTGACACCGTCTTTTGGAATTTTATTAAGCGCAGTTGGTTTGGCAACGATTGCAATTATAGATATGTCAAAGAGTGCCGCTACCCTGGGAGTAATAAATTCCGTTGGTCTAGCCAACTTAGGGGCAATAATCATTTGGGGATTTGGATTTTGGGTGATTGGAATTACTTGTCTTATTTGCATTTATCACCTTCGTCGAGGTGGTATTCCATTTGGATTAGGCTGGTGGGCATTTATCTTTCCATTAGCTGCTTATACAATCGCGACTCAGAAAATCTCAGGTTTGTTTGTCTCTCCACTAACTTTCTGGGTTAGCGTAGTCCTAACCATATTACTTTTGCTGCTTTGGGGCTATGTTTTGTTAAGAACTATTGTCGGTATTGTTAAAGGTAATCTTTTTATGGGTAGCCCGATATTCCAAGAGCCAGAAAAGACTATTATAGCTAAGTCGTAGAGTTACTATAAAGATGTTAAGTTGGAGATTGTAAATAAATATTGTATCATGGTACATATTGAAGTGATTAAAAAGTAACAACGGAGAAATCAAGCAAGATATTGAAAGGTGTGAGCACAGGATGGTGGTTAAAGCACAGCGTATTTATGCTGAGAATTGGGATCCTTCTGATGATGACATTAATAGTCTTTTTCCGATTGAAGACCTAACGTCTGAAATTGGAAAGGACCCTGGAATAAAGGTTCTTCAAGATGATGAAATAAGGCTTCAGTATCCTAGTCAATATAATATTTCTATCCAGGCTAGAGCATATAATCAAAGGCTTGTTCAACTCTTACAGGAATATTACCCTACTTACTGTAACAGTCCCGAGCTGTCAGATTTACTTGGAGTAAAACTACCACAGATTATGTGGATGGATACTTTAGGCTATGAAGAACCTTTAATCAGCATTCATATTACAAAGATCAATAAACAAGAAATTTTCATTAACGACCTAGTTTTAGTTAAAAATGAGGACTTTGATTTACTAAATGAGGATTTGATTGAGAAAATACTTAATAATCTAAGAGTATTTGCTAGGGCCCAGGGGGCAAAATATTTGTCGGGATACGCTGCTAATAGGAGCACTTTGAATCTCTTGAAAAGTAAAGGGTTCACTGAGGATCAAAGAGAAGGTATGGGGAATGACTATTTGTGGAGATTAGCTGCAATAAGGGGCGAGCAACTGCCCTATTATGTAGAGTTGTAATTAACATGACGAGTAAAATTACAGTCTTCTCGGACTTTTTATGACCCTTTTGTATGATAGGGAAGATCCCCCTTGACCAGTTGGCCAGGGATAAAAATCTGATTGTAGAATGGAAGGCTTTTGAACTTAGACCGGAAGGTGTTGAGCTGCCAGAGAAGTCACCGGCAGATATAGCCAATGCAAAGGCCAGACTAGAGGCTTTAGGGCAAAAATATGGAATCTATATGACCTTTAACGAAAAAAACAAGCATTCCAGATTGGCTTTAGAGGGCTCTAAATACGCTGAAGAGCACGGGCTCGGCAATGAGTATCATGATGCAACTTTTGCAGCTCAGTTTCAAGAAAGCAAAGATATTAATGACTTAAGTGTATTGTATGGGATTGCCGCTCAAATTGGATTAGATCAGGAAGAATTTCGAGATGCACTTGTTACAAAGAAATACGAACAAGCTGTGTTACAGGATCTCGCCGAAGCTAAGGGTCTAGGAATTCAAAGTGTTCCCTGTTTTATAATTGATAATCGTGCTCTCCATGGCGCCCAAAATTATAATTCCTTGGAAAAGTTCCTTAAGGGAACAAGGAGTGGGTTTCCTTTAGATATAAACGTAATAAAGTAATTTTTAAGAGAGTGTAGGTACTAATAATGGAATTAACAACTGAACAAAAAAAGGCATTAAAAGGGCGAGGCTATATTGCTTATAAAGATGGTATTCATTTCTCCTGCAGGGTGTTAATCGAGGCTGGAAGCATAAAAGCTGAAGAATCGCAAAAAATCAGTGAAGTTTGTAAGAACTATGGCCGAGGGTATTTTACCTTAACCCAACGGTTAAATGTTGAAATACCTTGGATTAAATATGAAGATCTGGAGAAGGTTGCAAAAGAACTGAAAGAAGTAGGTTTATCCGTTGGAAGTACCGGGATGAGGGCCAGACCCGCTCATACTTGTAAAGGGGATGTTTGTCAGGTAAGTTTATTTGACACAGCGGAAGTTTCAAGACTTATTAATGAAAGGTTCTATAAAGGGAAATATGATGTAGCCCTCCCTAATAAATTCCGAGTGACAATTGGCGGATGCAGAAATGGATGTTCAAAGCCAGCACTTGGTTGTATAGGCTTGCAAGGTCGAAAACCTGGCCAAGTAGCTATAACTATTGGCGGAATGTTTGGGAAAGAACACTATATTGGAAGAGAACTTCCGGCGTTGTACTCAATAAATGAGGCCCTTGATATTGTGGACAAGGCCATGGCTTATTATCGGGAAAATGGTCAAAATGGGGAGCGATTTGCAAAAATGGTGGAAAGAATCGGTTTTGAGACAGTGGCCCAAGCCCTTGCAATTTGATCTTTTTCGCCAATTTAATGGACTCTTTGTAAACTTCAGGTGTTAAGTATTGAAACTAGGGGTTGAAATTCTAAAGAATAGGATTTTCATCTCTAGTTTAATGCTATGAATCCCATAATTAAAAATTATTTAACATAAAAGGAGTTTTTTTGAATGCAAACTCCGGCTGAAATTTTAATAGTCACAGCTGTCGATGGTGAGAAAGAGGCAGTATTGAATGCCCTTGAAAACGATTCGAGGTTTAACGTCATAGTAGGAGGAGTCGGTGCGGTTGCGGTTGCTGTAAATACAAGTAGAGCGTTAACTGCTGACAACTATCGTTTAGTTATTTGTGCAGGTATTGGAGGGGGGTTCCCGGGAAAAGCAGCAGTAGGATCACTCGTGGTAGCTACAGAATGTGTTGCTGCGGATCTAGGCGCTGAGACTCCGACAGGTTTCTGTAGTTTGGATGACTTGGGCTTTGGTTTTGCAAGTATTAAGACTGATTCTGGCATTGTAGAGCATCTGATGAAAGCCTTACAAAAGACTGAGTTGACGGTTCACTCCGGGCCGGTACTCACAGTTTCTACCATTACTGGCACTAGCGGAACAGCCAAAGCATTGTCTCATCGGACAAAGGGGGCGTCCGCTGAGGCAATGGAAGGATTCGGTGTAGGATTTGCCGCGCTTAGTCATGGTGTACCTTTTTTTGAGATTCGAGCAATCTCAAACGTGGTAGGCCCACGTGATCGGACATCTTGGAAAGTTAAAGAGGCACTGGATAATTTAGGGGTGGCTTGTAAGGTGCTAAGGGAGGTATTAGTATGAAAGTTGCATTCTCTCCTTGTCCAAATGACACATTTGTTTTTCATGCTTGGGTACATGGGTTAATACCCGGCGCACCACGGATCGACGTAAAGTATGCCGATATTGATATTACTAACAATCTGGCGGCCGCATCTAAGGATTTGGATGTTGTTAAAATCTCTTACGCTGCACTGCCCTGGGTTCTACCTGATTATGCTCTTTTGCCTTGTGGAGGGGCATTAGGTAAAGGGTGCGGACCGTTGCTATTGATGAGGAACACAAGCAAGCTTAATGGGCCGGCATATATACAGAACTGTCGAGTGGCTGTCCCTAGCGAGCGATCAACTGCCTATTTGCTATTCCGATTGTGGGCAGCTCAAAATGTGCCGGGTGGAGTCGGCGAAATTATTGTTCTTCCTTTTCATGAGATTATGCCGGCGGTGCGCGATGGGTTAGTAGATATAGGTCTAGTAATTCACGAGGCTAGATTCACCTATCCTTCATATGGGCTTGCCCTTATGGTCGACTTAGGAGGGTGGTGGGAGCAGGAAACTAATCTGCCGATTCCTCTGGGAGCTATAGTAGCTCGGCGGTCACTAGATCTGACGGCAATTGCAGCTTGGATCAGGGCATCGGTTAGATATGCATGGGCTCACCCTAAGGAATCTAAAGAATACATACTATACCATAGTCAAGAGCTATCTGATGAAGTGACTCAAGCTCATATTAAACTCTACGTTAACGAATTTACGGAAAATATCAGTGAATTGGGATATAAAGCAGTAGCCACCTTGCTAGGGAAAGCAGCTCAAGAAGGGTTAGTGCCAAAAATCGATTGGGAAGCTCTGAAATACTAGGGCGCCATTGGTGAATATTGACTTTGCTGGGGCATTTTATTGGGTGCTTCAGAATCTAGTGTATCAAGGATGATGGGAAAAAGTACAAGCAAATATTATGGAATGTTATACCATTAATGACAATAGTTGCATATAGTGAGGTTAAGGAGGTGAGTTTTCAATGAATGGTAGTGGTTGTAAGCCGATTTGCTGTCCCCCGCAATACTGTGTCAGAGATTATTACGCTCAAAGAATGATACCTGTTATTCAACCGATTGTGACTATTAACCGTCAAAATATTGTCGATGTTCCACAATATTACTATCAACCAATTACTAGAAACGTCGTTGTTAACCAAGGTTTTCAAGGTCAAGGAGTTCAAGGTCAGGGTTTTCAAGGTCAAGGAGCTCAAGGTCAAGGGTATACCAATCGCCTCTTCTTTTAAGTAATGGAATAGTAAACAACAAACCACGCTCATCTAAAGCGTGGTTTGTTGTTGTTTAGGTTCTAGTAAAAATGAGATGTAGAGTTTATAATGTCAAGGAGTGAGCTAAGAATCATATTTAATAAACCGTAGAACCGAATGAGGTTAAGAAGGAAGTATGTGAAATGTCAAAAATCGACCGAATTTTGGCAGCAACCCGATTTGAAAAAGTGGATCGTATTCCTAAAGGGGAGTTTTATCTTGAGGATGGCTTGATTATTGAATTGCTGGGACTAAAGAATAGAGTAACATTTAATGACAGAATTGAGGCCTGTGAACGTTGCAAACTTGATGCCCTAGCATTTTCTCCTTCTTTGTCCCTGAATGCCGAGAACCGGGTGTGGGAAGGAATTGAGCAATGGCGAAAAGAGACCGACTTTTTTATTTTTGCAATAATTGATGGCCCTTTTCAAGGGGCGGCTAAACGTTTCACTTCGTTTACCGATTATTTGCTTGCGATCGCTAAAGGGGACTCCATGATCCCTGAACTAGTCTCGAAAGCTATAGCTGCTAACGTTGAGCTAGGATTGCAGGCCTTAGCTTCAGGTGCGAATGGAATAATTATTGCGGATGATATTGCATATCAAAATGGAACGTTTATATCCCCCTCGGCTCTCCGTAAATACTTTTTCCCTGGTCTAGCCGAGCAAGTAAATGTTTTAAGGAGAGAAAAAGTTCCGGTTTTCTTTCATGCTGATGGGAATTTATTGTCCGTATTAACTGACATTATTAATTGTGGCGTTGATGGATTACATTCTCTTGATTTTTCTTCATTATCTGACATCGAGAAAGTCAGAATGGCTACAGCTAATAAACTTTGTTTAATGGGCGGATATGATCTGGGTTGGTTTGAAGCAGAAAATAGGGCAGAGAAGGCTTTGCAATTATTGGAAGTAACGTCCTCAGGGAAATTGGGAAAAGGACACATCTTCGGTAGTAGTGCCGGAATTTTGGGAAGTACTCTAAAGGCTAATCAGGTACTCGATGTATACCAGTATGTAGATAACCTTCCAGTTAAGGAATTAGGGTCAAAATACTGAGGAGAAAAAACTCTAGACAATTAGATAGTAGTTCGTTAGAATATATAACGTAGAGAGCTTGTGAGCTGTTTCGCAGGTTGTAGTAAGGTAGACTCTGTTATTTTAGGAAACAAAGTTTCACCATATAATCCACTAGAATGGAAGGATGGGAGAATATGACGCATTTTGCGATTGTGTGTAATAGCTATCTTTATTCGTGGTAGCTATTTTTTGTTTGTTTTTAAAATTTGTGAAATATAGTTAAATCCCAAAAAGTGAGGTTGGTATTGTGATTTGGAACTCTGAGCAAGAATGTATGAACCGTAATCGATTAGAAGAACTTCAATTGGAACGTTTAAAGTGGACAGTTAACAGGGTGTACAACAAGGTACCTCATTATCGAGATGCATTTGAGAAATTAGGGATATTTCCTGAGAATATTAAATCCTTAGACGATCTCAAGCACTTGCCATTTACAACAAAGGATGATTTGCGCAGCAATTATCCTTTTGGTCTCTTTGCTGTACCTCAGAGAGAATTGGTTCGGGTTCATGCTTCATCGGGCACCACTGGGCGTCCTGTGGTAGTGGGATATACAGCTAATGATTTGAATACTTGGACTGACCTGACGGCCCGGATGGTTAGCTTAGCGGGAGTTACTTCTGAAGATGTTGCCCAAATTGCGTTTAATTATGGTCTATTTACCGGTGGCTTTGGTTTACACTATGGACTAGAGAGGGCTGGAGCGTTAGTAGTCCCTGTTTCGGGAGGTAATACAGAACGGCAGCTTATGTTAATGCAGGATTTTGGAACAACGGTGCTGATATCCACACCGAGTTATTCGTTGTACATTGCGGAAGTTGCGGAAAAGATGGGCATTGATATTTCATCTTTAAAGTTAAAAATTGGGCTTTTCGGTGGAGAACCTTGGACTGAAGAAATGCGCACAGAAATTGAATCCAGGCTTCAAATTACCGCTACAGATAACTATGGCCTCAGCGAAGTCATGGGTCCGGGGGTTGCTGGGGAATGCACTTGCAAATGCGGTCATCATATTGCAGAGGATCATTTTATCGTTGAAACAATTGATCCGGAGACAGGGGAAGTCCTTAAACCGGGAGAGGAAGGAGAACTGGTCTTTACATCCCTGACCAAAGAAGCCTTTCCGGTAATACGTTTTCGGACAAAAGATATTTCACGCATTAACCAGGAGCCATGTCAGTGTGGGCGAACTACGGCACGTATGCGGAAAATTATCGGGCGAACTGATGACATGCTTATTATCCGGGGCGTAAATGTTTTTCCTTCACAGATCGAAAGTGTTCTCATGACGATAGAGGGGATTGGCCCACACTATCTGATTAATGTGCACAGACGCAACTTCCTTGACGAGCTGGAGGTAGTAGTGGAGCTTACCCGTGAGGATTTGCTTGAACCCTATTCAAAGCTAGAAGACTTCTCAAGCTACATTCGCCAGAAGCTACACAGTGTGCTTTCGATTAATGTTCGCCTGAAGATTGTTCAGCCAGGAACCTTGGAAAGGGGAGCCGGTAAGGCAAAACGGGTCTTCGATTATCGGAATCAGTCTGCGAAATAAAGTTGTGCTGAATTGTATAATGGTGGAAGTAAGGGATTTGGCTCGGATATTAGGGGGTTAATCCTAGGATATACAAATCTAAATGAAGTGGAGTTGTTAATTGTGGTGCCCGTTAGTTCACTTTTGCTAACATTAATCCCTATTGTAGTTATCATAGCAATGCTTGTAATCTGGAAAAAGCCTGCAGATATAAGTGGTATTGTTGGTTGGGTTGTTGTCTCGATTATTGCATTCTTTTTTTTCCAAACGAACTTGGAAGTCTTGATTAGGTCAACCATAACCGGGGTAGTCAGATCCTTCGCTGTTTCTTTAGTTGTGGCGGCTTCTTTATTACAAATGGCTTATATGGAAAAGACCGGGGCCCTCAAAAGAATAATTATTTTTATTAAAACAATTGCCTGTGAAAATAAAGCGGTACAAATCATGATGATTAACATTGGTTTTGGAACTTTAATGGTTTCAGTGGGAGCAACACCTGTCTCACTGCTTCCGCCCATTATGTTGGCCCTGGGTTATTCCACCTATGTTTCCATCGCTCTACCCTGCATAGGATATGATGCTCTGTGCACCTACGCCTTGTTAGGAGCTCCTATTGTCGTCTTTGTAGACGTAGCCAATTCATTTCTGGGACAGGGCCATGAAATAAGTTTATCTCAGGCAGGAAGTGTCTTTTTTATGTTTCTGCCGGTTATTTCAACTCTAATAGGATTTTGCATGCTTTGGATTGTCGGGCGTTGGCAGGGGATAAAAGATGGTTGGTTGCCTGTAGTTATTACTGGAGCGGTAATTGCTGCTGTGTCATTTTTCACAAATAAAGTAGACCGATTAGTGGTTCTGACCGGAATTATGTGTGGTGCTGCAGTCATTATTGTAATGTCATTATATCTCTTGTCCACGGGGAAAAAGATAATTGATAAAAGTCGATTAACAAAAGAAGAATTAGACTATGAGAAAAGCTATCCCTTTTGGAAGGCCTTGACACCTTGGGGACTTCTGGTGATTTTAATATTAGGATTGAACCTTCCCACTGATATGTTTAATCTTTTATATAGGGAAATCACTCTTCCCTTAGCTGGGTTATCGGCTGATGGCAAGCCCATTGTGACACGAGCTTTATGGAACGCTTATACCTGGATTTTTGTAAGCACCTTCCTCTCCATGATCTTCATTAAACCTACAAAGACACAACTGAGAGAAACCTTTAGCTTGTGGTGGAAGAGAGCCCCTAGACCAGTATTTGCGGCAATTATCTTCTTCGTTATTGGGGAGATTATGAATATGTCCGGCTTTGATATGACTTCTAATAAATATGCAGTAGCAAGTATGGTTCAAATTTTGGCTAATTTCTCTTCTCAAATCTTCAGTGATGCTTATGGGTCGGTTGTAGCCTTTATTGGCTTGTTGGGGGGATTTATTACCGGCAGCGAAGCATCCACAATAGCCATGTTTGCAACTTATACTCTTAAGACTTCAAATATGCTTCATATGGGATTACTGGAAATGTTGATCATTACTGCAGGCTTAGCCTTTGGAGGAGGCTTAGCAAGTGTTATTTCACCGGCAAAGCTTCAGAATGCTTCTGCAGCCATCGATAAATTGGGGGAAGAGACTGCGGTTATTCGAATTGCTTTTGTATTTGCCATTTTATTGACTGCTGTGACCGCAGCGTTAGTTATGGTGTTTCTGGGGGTTTTAGTCTGAAGCACTTAGTATTAGTTTTTCTTAAGCATGGTAAATGAAACCAAGTAGAGTCCATTATCCTTCAGTTAGACAAGGAGTGGACTTTTCTTTGTTTCTAAGAAGTTCGTATATGGAAAAAATTATATAATAAATATAGAGTGATCTACCTAAACCCTGTTCGAAGTTATATAATCAAATTATGATATTAATAGCTTTTCGAAAGAGATTAATCTCAGGAGCCGCATTGTGGGGTGTGTTTGTGCAAAAGTGTCAATTGGAGACGAGGATGACGATTAAGTCATGTTCAAGTCTAAGTAAAAGGGCTATTGAGGATGTACTCAACTTAGAAAGTGTTTGTATGGATCACGATAATCTTCAAGGAAGCTTTTTTTTAGATCCGTCTTTAAACTTCAATCATCGGATTAAGAGCTTTTTTTTACTCTATGATAAAAGTAATCTAATAAGTATGTTGTCTATGTTCATTCCAACAGAACTTGAAGCAGAGATTACAGCTTACACTCTACCTAAGTTCAGAGGGAAAGGTTTTTTTAAATCATTACTAGCAAAAGCAGTTAAAGAATTAGGCGAATTTAATGTCCCGGAAGTATTATTTGTATGTGAAAGCTCTTCAGTTGCCGGTAAACGAGTTGTTGATTCTTTCGAAGCAGGTTATGATCATACCGAGTACTATATGAGCTTAGATAATGTAAGTTATACTAGTTTACAAGAGTATCGTCTACGACTTTTGAAGGTAGAGAAAAAAGATCTGGAAAAGACGATAATAACTAATATGAAGGTTTTTAGTGATAGCTATGAAGAATCTGAGAATCTAATTATTAATCGCTTTAAATTAAAGCATAGAGAACAATTTCTAGGGATTCTAGGTGAAGTGATTATTGGTATAGTTTCCGTAAACCTAGAGGGTGAAGGTGTGTCGATATTTGGACTTGGTATTGAACCTGAATACCGTTGTAAAGGCTATGGAAAAGAACTTTTGCATCTTATCATCGATAATTTATTGCAAAGAGGCAGATCCGAGATCAATATTGAAGTAAATAGTGAGAATGCCGAGGCGTTAAAGCTTTATAAAAGCACGGGTTTTCATATAGAAATAGCTTACGAGTACTACCGCTTAAAACTTGTGAAAGAAGTGATAGAGAAACTCAGTAGCCAGAGCAGTTAAAAAGAGAGAAAGTTTGGTAAGGTATATCTTGCAAAGGAGAGGGAGGGTAGATTCGATGTGCTTGATTATTTTCGCCTATGACTGCCACCCAAACTATCGATTAATTCTTGCGGCAAATAGAGATGAATACTTCCGACGACCAACTGAAAAGGCTCATTTTTGGGAGACTCATCCCTGGGTTTTGGCTGGCAGAGATTTAGAGATGCTTGGAACTTGGATGGGGATAACTCGTTCAGGACGTTTAGCTGCCCTAACAAATTTTAGAGATCCATCGTTGCTACTTACTGATCCTAAATCTAGGGGCACCTTGGTCAGCAACTTCTTATGCCTGAATGAACCCCCAATCAGCTATTTGCGGGATGTAAATAGTTATCAAGGAAGTTACAATCCGTTTAACCTTATTGTTGGAGATTCCTCGTGTTTGCTATATTATTCCCAACAAACAGGGGAGACGCAAGAACTCAACCCGGGAATATATGGTCTCAGTAATCATCTCTTAGATACTTCTTGGCCTAAAGTTCTAAAAAGCAAACAAAAACTAGCGAGATACATAGAAAGTAGACCTACCATCAAAACTGACCCTCTTTTTGAAATCTTACTTGATGAGGAAAAGGCCAATGATCACGACCTACCTAATACTGGAATTGATTACGAACTGGAAAAGCTACTATCTTCGATCTTTATTAGAGGTACGGTTTATGGAACAAGATCTTCGACGGTCTTATTAATTGCTCGAAACAATCGGGTAACCTTCAGGGAAAAGAGTTTCTCTCCCGGTCAGAAATCATTTGTTGAGGTAGTCCATGAGTTTGAAGTGGCGGACTAAGGGGCGTAGGTAAGGCTTACCGACTTAGTCTATCGAGTAGAGTTCATTTACTTCTCAATAAAAATTTTTTTTAAAGAGGTATTAATAATGATTAACAATACTCAAAAACCTATTATTCTCTCGGATCAGGTTAAATCCACTCTCCATAGTCTGGAGCCCCTTACCAGAAAAGTACTCTTGACACTCAGCCAGCCCGGCCCCCAGGATAATCGAGGGGATATTGACCGAATACGTCAATTCTTAGAGCGTAATTATGGGTCGGTTAGAATTCCTTTGTCGCTTATGTCGAAGATCCCTAGGATATGCCGGAGCTCTAACTGGAAGCTCACGGCTGTTTTATCGGAAACCTGTCAGGGATGGACGCTTATTGATATGGAGCCCGGTGATACCACTCAAGAACATTTCGGACTGGCCATAGACATTGGAACCACAACAGTGGTTGTTTATTTGATTGATCTCACTGATGGAAAAGTACTTAAGTATGCGGCAGATTATAATGATCAAATTGCTATGGGTGAGGATATCCTGACTAGGATACGTTACGCATCTTCGCCAGATGGTTTAGCCAGCCTCCAAGAAGCAGTTTTAGCGACCCTTAATCGTTTGATAAAACGTCTTTATCCGTTACCGTCAGAAACAAGCATGATTTCTGCAGCAGCCATAGGTGCCAATACGACAATGATTCATTTGCTATTAGGTCTGGATCCTGCTTCCATTTGCCGTGCTCCTTATATTCCTGTTGTCAATAATCCGGGCTTAATCACAGCTGCGGAAATCGGTCTGGATATTTCTCCACTAGCACCAGTTTATTGTCTCCCGAGTATAGGGAGTTTTCTGGGAGGAGATGTCATAGGCGGAATACTTGTCAGTGGTATGCACCAAGAGTCGGATATTTCCCTTTTTGTGGATATTGGCACCAATGGGGAAATTGTTTTGGGTAATAAAGACTGGCTTGTCGCTTGTGCCGGAGCAGCAGGACCAGCTCTAGAGGGCGGGGTTACAACTTATGGAATGCGAGCCGAACAAGGAGCAGTTGATCATGTTTCCATAAATCAAAAAACTGGCTGGGTTGATTATTCTACAATTGGTAATATGCCAGCTCTGGGCATCTGTGGCTCAGGCTTAGTAGACACTCTTGCCGGACTTTTCCTGAGTGGTATCATTGATCGCAGTGCCCGATTTCAAAATGGCCAGCAGGAATTTGTCGTAGTACCTGCTCATGAAACTGCATCTGGGGAGGACATTGTCGTTTCCCAAGTCGATATAAAGAACTTTATGGCAACGAAGGGGGCAGTCAATGCTGCTACTGATTTACTGATGGAGAATGTTGGGTGTGATTGGCGTGAAATTAGTCATTTCTACGCAGCAGGGGCTTTTGGCCAATATTTGCCAATTGAGTCTGCTGTTACAATAGGTCTTTACCCTGATCTTCCCCGGACAGCAATTGTCCGCTTAGGTAATAGTTCAGGAGAAGCTGCCCGTCAAGTGCTCTTATCCAGAACAAAGCGTTTAGAGGCCGAAGAGATTGCCCGGAAGGTCACTTATTTTGAGTTAAATGCTAATGCCGCGTTTATGGACAAGTTTGTCAGCAGCAAGTTTCTTCCCCATACAGATCTCGACCGTTATCCCAGCGTTCGAGAGAGACTGCAAAATCGAATCTAATAGTCAAGCCCTCCTCTTCAAATCTGAAGAGGAGGGCTTGATGTCTTTTCTGTGTAATAGTTACAGTGTTTCGCTTACAAGTGCAGACCAGTTTTTCCCTCTATAAGCATTATATCCTCGTGTATGAGCATAACCATAGATTTTAGTGCCCATTGTGTCGTTTTCAAAAAGATAACCGTAGGTTTCTCCATTAATAGCTAATTGAGCAGCCTTTAAATGTTTTAAATTTTCCGTAAGGATGCCCTTTCTGGTTCGGCAGGCTATAACATAGCCGGCGCTGTTAATAATGAATATATCGCCATTTTTGCCTATGCGAGCAGAATCAATAATGTCATAGATGAAATTCCAGTTAAATCGAGTAGAAAAGTATCCTAAGATTTGAGCATCGTCTCCGCGAATAGGGCATGTGTAGGCAACAGTATGAGATTTGCCAATCGAAGAATAGTATAAGTCACTGACCGATATGGCATTCTCAGCCTTGGCAGCTTTGAACCAGACTCTATCTGCCATACTTTGTCCGATGAGTTCGTGGTGAACACCGGCAGCTAGGATTATCCCTTCTGTATCTAAAACATATAGGTCATTGTAAACCTCATAAATATCTACCAGTTTTTTTAGTAAGGTGTTGGCGACGGAAGTACGGTCGGTAATTGTCGTACAGAAGCAGTTCTTAACCTTATCAAAGCCAGCCCAAGCCTGTGCATCACAATTGCGTTCGAAAAGATTTCGGTCAATCTTATCAATGGTATCGTAGGCGACATCCGCCATCCGCACGGCCATAACCTCGTTTGCTTTACTTTGAATATTCTCGATGATTGTTGTACTTTCTTTTGTTGAAGCAAGACTCCGGGTAGCAAGTTTTTTAATTTCATCGGCTACGACGCTAAAGCCACGACCTGCTTCACCTGCTCTTGCTGCTTCAATGGCGGAATTTAAAGATAAGAGGTTTGTGTGTTGGGCTATTTGGCGGATAGATTCAATGACCTGACTCATTTCTTGATTAGCCTCTTTGAGCTCGCTTAAAAGGATTGATGTATCAATAACTAAGTTCTCGTTTGCCATTAGCTCACCTCAAAATAAAAATAGCCTACCTAATACTTAGGTAGGCATCATTGCCAACTCTTTCACATAATTATACGATAGCCAGAGGAAATTGCAAGTATTTCTTTTTAACTCGTGCATTCGACAGTTTACTGCTTAATTAAAGTCAGTATCGGAATCAGTTTCAGAATCGGTATCAGGTACAAAGGATAAATTACAAAAGGTAAGTACATCATTAAATTCGATAAAGCTAAAGTTGTTAGCTTGAGCTTTTTCCATAAGTTGAGATAGGGGAGTTGTGGTTAGGATAACATCCTTTGGCTCCAGTAGTTGATGAATGAGACCAAAGTGTTGGGGATTAAAGCGAATAGAAATATGTATTTCATTTTCCCAAGTTACTTGAAGGACATAGGCATCTTTATGTTCAGTTGAAAACCAATGATAAGTATATTTGGAAAGGCCGGACTGATTGATAGCTCTGACTTGTTCATTGAATTCTTTAACATATAGGATAAGAACATCACGCCCATTTTCAAGTTTTCCAAAGGCGGACTGTTCAGGTGTGTATGCTTGAGTAAACATCTTAACTCCCCCAATTCAATAAATCGTGAAGGCTCCCCCAAAAAATAGTCGCAATATCAACTTACTTTACCCGAGTGAACGAGTTTAATGATCTATTCTTAATATGCTGTCATTATAGACTATTTGGATGCTTAAGTGAAGTAATAACAACAAGACGAAAGAAGGGAATCAAATGGGTAATCCCTGTGGAACGACAAATGCCAAAATCTACAAGACCATGGATGTTAATGGAGTTCCGATTTATTATGGTTCGGGAGTTAATCCTGTCAATTCCCCAGCACAATATTTTGTTGCGTGGGGTAAAGGAGTAATATCTTCAGGTTTGATCCATACCTTTAACAGTGAATCCTTAGAACAGGGATCGCTGTGGTTTGTTGATGAAGATGAGGCAGAGGTACAATATGCTAAACTGCGAGAAGTCCTAAGTAAGAGATAAAAAAGACATTCACACATGTGCAAATGTCTTAACCAATTTGTCAGGTTCCAATATTTCTAGCATCTGCTTGTAGATAAAGCAGATGCTTTTTTGAGGCTTTTTAAATATTCTAATTATCGCTGAAGTGAAGATATAATCTGAAAAGAAAATCATTGAATAAAGGTATTGACATAGTAGTCAAATGGCAGTAAATTAAATCGTGCCCTAAATGTACGTATGCGAACTATTCTTACACAAACAAAGGGGGATTGGAATGAAAAGGGTGTTCAGTATTCTATTAGTGATGAGTGTCTTACTTACAGGATGCAACAGTACAAGTCCAAAGGTTGAAACGGATAGTGTGGCTGAAGCAAGTAAACCTGTTTTCGTAATGGCTGGAATTATTGATGCAAATGAAAAAACACAAATTACCAGCAAACTATCTGCTAAGGTTCTTGAAAGTCCAGTTGAAGTTGGAACGGTAGTTCAGAAGGGTGATTTGCTAATTAGCCTAGACACAAAAGATATTGAAGCGCAGGTGGCACAGGCGCAGGCAGGGGTTAATACTGCCCAGGCAAATCTGTTTAAAATGGAGGCTGGTGCGCGCCCGGAACAAATTGCTCAAGCTGAGGCAACTTTAGAAAGTGCAAAGATAAGTTATACCAATTCTAAAAATAATCTTGAGCGGAATCAACAGCTTCTAGCAGCTGGAGCAATATCTCAAGCCCAGTTTGAATCTGCTCAGACTCAGTTAGCTGCGGCTCAAGCACAGTACGATTCGGCCCAAAACCAACTAAACCTATTAGTAAAAGGCGAATCACCAGAATCGCTAGATGTCATGAGGGCACAAGTAGCTCAATCCCAGGCAGCCTTAGCACTTGCTCAGACTCAGTTAGCAAATGGAAGGATTGTGTCCCCCATCTCCGGAATTGTCAGTGTAAAAAATATTAATCTAGGTGAACTTGCGACTCCGGGGGTAGCCTTGATCTCTGTAGTTAATCTTAATTCCTTGTTTGTTAAGGCTTCTTTGCCGGATGGATTTATTGGAGATGTTAAGGTTGGAGACGAAGTTGTAGTTAAAGTACCGGATATTATAGATCAACAATTTAACGGAAAAATATCGATGATAGATCCTGTTATCGATTCGCGCAGCAAAAGCGTTTTAGTAAGAATAAATCTCGATAACCACGATTCAGTGTTGAAACCAGGAATGCTGGCTGAAATCGGTCTAATTAAATAAGGGTAGGTGGAGAAGATGGCTGACAAGCGGAAAAAACTCATCTCTTTAATAGTTGGAGTAATGATGATTGCTTTAGCTAGTGTTGCTAGCTATTATTGGTATAAAAATGCATACTACGTTTCAACGGAGGATGCACGAGTCGCCGGTGATCTGGTAAGTGTAAGTCCGCAGATTTCAGGTAAGCTCTTAGAACTAAATATTAGTGAGGGAGATACAGTTGTTAAGGATCAAATCTTAGGACGTCAAGGGATGAGTGGTCCCCAAGAGACAAACATTGACCAATCTGTTTTTAGAGCACCTATTAATGGGATAGTTATTAAGAAGCAAGGAACTGTCGGGGAGTTTATTTCTGCTGGTCAAACAGTGGCCATAATCGTTGATCCGGAAAAGCTTTATATTAGCGCAAATATTGAAGAAACAAAGTTGACAAAGATAAGAGAAGGGCAGAATGTCGACATAACAATTGATCAGTATTCTGATAAGCCCTTTACCGGAAAAATAATGCATGTTGGCCAGGCCTCAAACTCAACCTTTGCTTTGCTACCTTCATCAACAAGCGGTACATTTACCAAAGTCATCCAAAAGGTACCTGTAAAAATTGAATTTGATAAAAGCGATGTCACGTTACTGCCTGGCACTAATGCTGTGGTTAAGATCCATATAAAGTAATGGGGTGTGTAAAATATGGCGGAAAATGACATGCCTGAAAAAGCGGGTGACAGTTTATATAAATGGTCCGCATTGCTTGTCGTTGTAATCGGTACGTTTATGGTAATGCTGGATAGTAGCATAGTTAATATTGCGATTCCTAAAATGATGAATGTTTTTGGTTCGGATCTGGAAACCATTAAGTGGATATTAACAGGATATACTTTGGCTATGGGTGCGGTGGTACCTATTACGGGCTTTATCAGTGATACCTTTGGGATAAAAAAGCTCTTTATTGGAGCCTTGGGCGTTTTTACAATAGGGTCATTTCTATGTGGCCTTGCTTGGAGTACCAATACCATGATTGCTTTTCGTGTGATTCAAGCTATCGGCGGCGGCGCGATCATGCCTGTGGGAATGTCCTACATTATGCAAATCTTTGCTGTTCATGAACGTGGTAAGGCTTTAGGTTTTTGGGGTATCGCGTCAATGTCCGCCCCCGCAATCGGGCCTACTTTGGGGGGCTATATCATTGAGCATATGGATTGGCGCTTTATTTTTTATGTTAATGTCCCAGTTGGTGTGATCGGAGTTATGGTTGCAGCGCTTTTGCTAAGAGAAACTGCTTTAAAACCTTATAAAGGAAATTTTGATTACATCGGTTTCGTTTCTTCAATTTCGGGTATAGTTAGCATTCTTTATGTCTTCGGTGAAGGTAATTCAATCGATTGGGGAAACGTAAAATTTCCTCTTATTCTTACATTCGGTATATTTAGTCTTTTGATTTTCATCGTAAATGAATTAACTCACCCAGATCCCTTACTTGATTTGCGAGTCTTTAAAGTCTATAATTTTACGTTAAGTCAATTTATAACGGGTATAACGACTCTTGCTTTGATGAGTGGAATGTATGTTTTACCACTGTTTTTACAAAATATAAGAGGTTATACTGCAATGGAAACAGGTTTAATCTTATTTCCGTCAGCAATAGCCTCGGGATTAATGATGCCGATTAGTGGTGCATTATTCGATAAATTTGGGGCAAAGGTTGTCACGATTCCAGGGCTGATTATTGTTGCCTTTGCTACTTATGAAATGTCTATGTTTAATATGAATACATCAATGTCAACAATTACTTTAGTAGCTGCGCTAAGAGGGGTCGGACTTGGATTTGCAATGATGCCGGTCAATACTGCAGGTATGAATGATGTTCCAAAGCATCTCTTCGGGAAAGCAACTGCTTTGTCAACGACAGTCCGGAGTATATTAAACGCCTTAGCCGTTACATTTATGACGACTATGATTTCTTCAAGGTCAACTGAAAACTACGCACGGCTTACTGAGCAAATTACCCCATTTAATCAAACTGCCGGCACTGTGTTAAAAGGTTTGCAAGGACTTTATATGAAAAATGGATTATCTCAAGCAGATGCTCATGGCTCAGCACTATCGACCCTCGGAAAAATGGTCTATGCACAGGCCTATCTGGATGGGATGAACTATGTAGTGTCCTTAACAGTCTTTGCCGTAGTTCTTGCAATCTTAATGGTACTCATGATGAAAAACAGAAAGATACCAAAGAGTGATCAATCTGATAAAGGTATTGCGAAAAGGGAGGTACTAAATGGAACAGAATCAGAGGCCCGAATTGCAACAGTCCTGGAGTAAAGATTCTGAACGAATAGTATTTCTGTTTAAATCTATCCATAAAATATATCGAGATCATCTCTATAAAAAATCCAGACAGTATGGTTTTACAGGACCTCAAATTGGACTGATTATGGGTCTGCATAAGAATCCGTTTTCAACCTTAAACGAGCTAAGTGAGTGTTTAGGTCTTTCGAAAAGTACCGTATCAGGTATTGTAGATCGCTTGGTCAATCAAGGCGTAGTTATTAGGGAAATACCAGAAAACAATCGGAGGATTGTTCGTCTCTCATTATCACCTGATTGGCAGAAAAACAATGCACTCCATGATCTGATGCATAAATATATTAATGACACCCTTGCGAATGCCAGTCAGAAAGAGTTAGAAAAGATAATTTTGGGGTTAGAGACCTTATATTCTTTACTCGCCAAGGGCGAAACCTAAATTGTCGAACGTTTCTGCTACCAAAGTAGTAAACGTTCGAAAAAATATTTGACCAATGCCCAATTATCTTGTAAAATATATGATAACAAGTGAATTATAGTTCATATAATAGCAGAGATAAGGTCTGCAAGTTTCTACCGGACTGCCGTAAATCGTCCGACTATGAGCGAAGTGTCGAGGTATCACGTCCAAGATAACAGATATAATGACTTGACAATGGGGTTATCTGTATTTGGAGGATTCCTTTGGGTAAATTGCGACTCTGCAACCCCAAGGTGACAGGTTCTCTCACTAAGTTTGAGCAGAATCTGTCATTTTGGGTTATTCTTTTTTGAGGTAATCCTTAATTAAGAACCAGTGTATTAAGTTTACCAACATTTGCTTAGATTCTATATGGACGGCCTATGCAGTAAAGGGAGGACATCGGGAAGTTGATAATCTCTATCGCTTTGGGCTTGTGAATTCATTTGCGATCTCATGTATTCGATTAATCTTTTAAACACGAATTAGTTGCTTTTATGAGTTCCCTTGAAAGATGCTTAAGCTTATTCGCCAAATGCAAAATGATTAATATTGAATGTTTAAATTAAAGGAGATGGAAACTTTGCGTAATAAAGAAATGTTGCTTGTACCAGGACCTACACCCGTTATGGATGAAATATATGACGCTTTGTCTAGTGAGACAATGGGGCATACAGATCCGAGATTTGCCAGGATCTTTAAGAACAGTTTGGATTTGACCAAGCGATTGTATAATACTGATGGCGAAGTCTTTGTTATTGCCGGTTCTGGAACTTTGGCCATGGAAATGGCCATTATTAACACGGTTGCGCCGGGTGAAAAGCTGCTGGTTGTAAGCCATGGCTATTTTGGCGATCGCTTTATCCCAATGGCAAAGGTATTTGGTATTCAAGTTGAAACCCTTCAAGCCGAGTGGGGTCAACAGATCAGTAAGGAATCAGTTGCAGAAAAATTGGCCGAGGGTGGTTTTAAGGCTGTAACGGTGACTCATGTCGATACATCCACGGGTGTAATGGCTAATGTTGAAGAGTTAGTTCCAGTGGTTAAGAAAGCTGGTGCGCTCTTTATATTGGATGGGGTCTGTGCTTCTGCTGCTTTAGAAGAGGATATGCAAAAAACTTATGGCCATCCCGATTATAAGATAGATGTTGTCTTAACCGGATCCCAAAAGGCAATAGGGGTTCCACCGGGACTTGGAATTGTAGCTTTTGGCCCGCAAGCGCTGGCAGCTCGTGAAGAGATGGCTTCAGTTATGGGTTACTATACAGATATCAAGAACTGGCTTCCAGTTATGAACGAGCCAGTAAAGTATTTTGCTACCCCTCCGGTTAACATGATTTATGCATTTAATCAGGGCATGGAAATGGTTATGGCAGAAGGTTTGGAGAATCGTTATCGTCGTCACTCAGCCCTTGGACGAGCAATGAGAACCGCTCTAAAAGTTTATGGAATGAAGCCTTTAGCAGAAGAAGCTGTAGCTGCTCCGACTTTAAGCTGCATCATTTATCCTGAAGGCTTAAACGATGCAGAGTTTCGCTCGAAGTTAGGAGCGAAGGGTGTGGTTGTTGCCGGGGCTTTAGCGGCCTTAGCAGGGAAGGCATTCCGAATTGGGCATATGGGAAATGCCACCGAAGAAATGTTTATTAAAGCGCTTCAAATCATTGGGGAGACTCTCCAAGAGATGGGATATGAAGCGAAGGTGGACGCAGCAATCGATGAATTCAAAGGGATTTATCGTTTGGTATAAAGAACTTCAAATGTTGAATATTAATTCTAACAAAGAGTTTTTACATTATCATTATAAAGAGACAAGGCTGTTAAGGAATTTGATATTACTCCCCTTGTGGTAGACAGGTTAAAAAATAATTGTCTATTACAAGGAGGAGCTTTTTTATGTCTAACTAAGCGTAATTATCAGGATCAGATAAGGTAGCAATTGAAATTCGTCACTGGTGTCGAATTTGATCTGGATACAACATACTATGATCTGCTGAAAATGCATAAAGTAATCGAAGATTTTCCATTTAACTCCTTATGTTTAAATCGATAATGACATCCCACACAGAAACACTACATCGATTGTTCGAACGATATACATTATTACTCATTTAATGTTCGGAAATGTATTGACCTAGGCTTAAGTTTCTTGTAGAATAATCTCTAGATCAGTAAATAAATAGTGTTCATATAGTGGCAGAGATATGGTCTGCAAGTTTCTACCGGACTGCCGTAAATGGTCCGACTATGAGCGAAAGAATGTACGACGGGCCTATGCCCAAATTGTACAAATCCAAAAACTTTAGAGGTACTATTCAGAAAGCATAACTTTACTTTAAGTTGCATTTTCTGAAGCATAAGTGCAACTAAGGCTATCGCCTGCGCCTAATGCTTGCCGCTGGCCGAGTTTTCTAATAGGTTAACTTTGTTTTTGGATTATGCCGCAGGGTCAGATCCCAGGCGGGCAGATTTCTCTCATCAATTTGAGTTGAAAGCTGTTCGCTTGGGTTTGTTTTTTTTATGGTAATGACTTAGAGACACATGAGGAGGGGTAAGCGTGTTTACCATGCTTAATTTGGTTCAACCAAAAGAACTTGAAGAAGCGTATCAGATCTTGTCTGAGAAACGAAATAATACTATTCTTGGAGGCTGTGCCTTTCTAAAAATGGGCAAAAAACGAATAACGACAGGGATAGATCTGTCGAACCTTAAGTTGAACTATATTCAGGAGCGGGATGGATTTATTGAGATTGGAGCTATGACAAGTCTGCGAGATATTGAAATTAATCCCCTGCTAAAAGATAATTATAATGGGGTACTTGCGCAATCTGTGCGTGATATTATCGGAGTGCAATTTAGAAACGGTGTGACAGTAGGTGCTTCAGTATATTCTAAGTACGGCTTTTCTGATCTAATCACGGCGTTATTGTCCTTAGACACGGAGGTTGAGTTATTTAAGGCAGGGAGAATGCCTTTAGAAGAGTTTCTTGCTCAGCCAAAGGGAAAGGATATCCTTGTTAGATTATGGATAAGAAAAACCAGCTGTCAAGCAGTCTACATGAGCTTTCGGAATTCAGCCAGCGATTATTCGGTTTTAAATGTAGCAGTATCTAAGCTTAATGATCAATGGAGGATTGCAGTGGGGGCCAGACCGAGTAAAGCAGCGCTTGCAGTCAGTGCTTCCGAAATGTTAGTTGGAGAGATTCCGTCGTCGGAAAGGATTGAAGCGGCGGTGCAAAAAGTTACAGAGGAATTGTCCTTTGGAACGAATACGAGGGGTACATCCGTTTATCGAAAAGCCCTTTGCAAAGCTCTCGTCAGACGGGGAATACTGGAGGTAATGGCATGCAAATCGAACTAACAGTTAATGATAAAGTGGTTCAGTGGGAAGTTGGGAACCATGAGTTCTTAGCGGATACGTTAAGATCCCATGGGTATTTGAGTGTTAAAAAGGCTTGCGACACAAGTTGTTGCGGACTTTGTACTGTCTGGATAGATGGAAAATCAATGCTTTCATGTTCGATTCTTTCTTTGCGTGCCCATGGCAAAAAAGTCACAACTATTGAAGGGCTGCCTAAGGAAGCAGAAGAATTTGCTCAGATACTCAGCGCAGAGGGGGCTGAACAATGTGGTTTTTGCAGCCCTGGCTTTATTATGAGCGTGTTAGCAATGAAAAATGAACTTGTTAACCCCACTGAAGAAGAAATCATTCACTATTTAACGGGTAATTTGTGTCGCTGTACTGGCTACATGGGTCAGCTTAGAGCAATCAAGACCTATTTGGGGGTGGCTTAGGATGAAGAATGTAGGCCATAGTATCCGGAAAATCGACGGGATGGCAGTTGCCACAGGTAAGCCTGTGTATACCGAAGATTTAGCCATGCCTAATGCTTTAGTAATAAAAATCCTTAGAAGCCCACATGCTTATGCTAAGATTACTTCGATTGATGTATCTAGAGCAGAGAGTATAGAGGGCGTAGAATGCGTGCTCACCTATAGGGATGTGCCAAACCAACGATTTACTTTAGCTGGCCAATCTTACCCGGAGCCTTCGCCCTATGATCGTTTGATTCTGGATCAAGTCCTTCGCTATGTAGGAGATGAAGTGGCGATTATTGCGGCTGTGGATGAAAAGACAGCGCACCGAGCAATGAAGAAGATCAAAGTTGAGTATGAAGTACTGAATCCGGTTCTGGACTTTGAAGAGGCCATAGGGCACCCGTCAGTTGTTCATCCTGAAGAGGACTTGAGCGTTAACTTCGATATTGGCTTACGGAAGGAAATGAATATTACTTCTTCCAGTCATGAAGAAGTCGGAGATGTGGAAGAAGAGTTTAAGCATTGTGCCGTAATTGTTGAAGACGTCTATTATCCCCAAGCTCAAGCGCATACCATGATGGAGACCTATCGTTCTTTTACCTATCTGGATCACGCAGGCAGATTAGTTGTACTCAGTTCGACACAGGTTCCCTTTCATATTAGAAGACAGTTAGCTCGGGCCTTGCAAATTCCGGCAAGTAAAATCCGCGTAATTAAGCCCAGAATCGGCGGTGGATTTGGCGGAAAGCAGACCGGAGCAGGAGATATTTTTGCAGCCATTGTTACTATAAAGACCGGAAAACCGGCGCTGATCATTTATGATCGAAAAGAAACCTTTAGCGCCACGACTAGCCGTCATGCTATGAGATTAAGGGTTAAATTGGGTGCTGACTTAGAAGGAATTATTAGGGCAATTGATATGGAAGTTTTATCGGATACAGGAGCCTATGGAGAACATGCCCCGACGGTTTTAAGCTGCGTAGGGCACTACACTCTGCCCCTCTATAATAAAACCAGAGCTGTACGATTTGACGGGAAAGCTGTCTACACCAATAAAATGCCTGCAGGGGCCTTTAGAGGATATGGAGCGACTCAGGGAACATTTGCCTTGGAATCGACGGTGAATAAATTAGCGGAACAGCTAAATATGGATCCGACAGAAATTCGTTTAAAGAACATCAGCAAAGTCGGAGAAACATTTCTTACGGGTCAGGGAGTTGCACTTGGCAGTACGACCTTAGATCGATGTATTGCTAAGGGGAAAGAGTTGATCAGTTGGGAGGAAAAGTTCCCGCGTCAAGAAATTGGAAACAATAAAGTGAGAGCGGTGGGAATGGCTATTACGATGCAAGGGTCTGGAATTGCCAATATTGGGACGGCATCCGTTGAAATTCGCTTAAATGATGATGGCAACTTCACTCTGCTTACGGGAGCAACCGATATGGGAACTGGATGTGACACAATTCTCACCCAAATAGCGGCAGATGCTTTAGAGGTTCCTATGGAAATGATTATTATTAATGCTGGAGATACAGATACATCTCCGTATGACCCTGGTTCATACGCCTCTAGTACAACTTATTTAGCAGGTAGTGCAGTTATCAAGGCCGCAGAAGAGTTAAGAGGAAAGATACTTGAGCAGGGTGCATTACTTTTAGGGGTTTCTGTCGAGGATGTTGAATTTGATGGCTTAGCAGTTCGAACTTTACGGGGAGATAAGGATATAAGCTTTGCCAAGCTTGCTGAGCTAACTGTTCTTGGTAATGGAAAGCTACAGTTAGTAGGCTACGCTACTCATGGCAGTGAAGTATCCCCGCCTCCCTATGTTGCTGGTTTTGCTGAGGTAGAAGTTGATCAAGAGACGGGTAAAGTGGATTTAATTGATTATGTAGCGGTTATTGACTGTGGAACAGTTATCAATCCAGCTTTAGCTCGGATTCAAGCGGAAGGTGGAATTGCTCAAGGGATCGGGATGGCACTATACGAACAGGTCAGATATGATGAAATAGGAAAGATGGCTACCAACAGCTTTATGCAATATAAAATCCCCACTCGTAAGGATGTTGGCAAGGTTCGTATAGCATTTGAAGAAAGTTTTGAACCTACAGGTCCATTTGGAGCAAAATCAATCGGAGAAGTAGTAGCAAATACCCCGCCGCCAGCTATTGCGCATGCGATTTATAATGCTGTTGGAGTCAGAGAGAACCAGTTGCCAATAACCCCGGAAAAAGTTTTTCTGGGAATGTTAAAATAATTCTCCGGGAAGGGTGCTTCTGTCTGACTTGTTGGTTTGATCCTCACTAGGGTAAGCAAAACCCAGTGAGGATCAAATTTTTGATGTGAGTAAGCATTAGCCCTCTTTACTTCACAGTGCCCTTGTCTAAATTGTGCTATAATGTATAAAGACTATCCGGAGGTGTGGCTAAATGACTTTAAATAATCTAACAGCTCAGAAAAGGTGCGTTTCGAAAACAGTCACGTTGCCTCGCTTGAACCGATTGAGTCCTTCGTTAGAAAGTACAGCACTTAAAATCATGGAGGAATCAGGTGAATTAGCCCAAGCAATTGGGAAACTCCGTGGGCTCAACGGGGAGCAACAGCGCTTAGTAGAGGAAGAGGCCATGCTGAAAGTTGCTAAGGAGCTGGTAGATGTGGCTCAAACTGCTGTGACAATGATGTTTGTTCTTGAAGAGCAATATGGAATAGATTTAGAAGTAATTCTAAAAGAACATTTAGAGAAGCTGCGTACCAAAGGATATTGTGATTAAATTCTTTTAGGTATTTAGCTTTGCTTATAAATAGTTTATTTCTTTTTAGAAATTTCCTTTTTTAGTTAGAGGAATTTATTAGGATTCTAACGAATGTTTGAACTAGGGGATGGCTAAAGCTTAAAACGGAGGTTATAGTTTGAAAGAACCCATAAATATGAACGCTTTAATAAAAGGACATAACAAAATAAGCCCTGCTAACTAGCGGACTTTGAAAAATGAATATCGA
>NZ_FNCP01000046.1 GCF_900100785.1 Desulfosporosinus hippei DSM 8344
ATTTTTCAGTGGCTTAGTTTGCAATACCCATTGTTCGGAATCGAAAAACAAAAGAAATTATCAATTAACCCCTTGACTTTTATTAGCTGGTCTTAAACTTTTTTTGCGTATTTAACCGATGTTAGTAAGAATTTACTTGACTAATGCTTTCTCTAACGTTTCAACCACACTCTTTTTAAAAACTGCCAAATCTACATTTTCAATTTCGATTGGTACCTGTGTATATTCGAAAAAATCCAAGATATCCTCATCATTGAACTCGGATACACCAGTGTCTAGGAGCAAGATTTTATCGTAGAAACCAAAATTCTGCCTGGCATCAATTTCGTCCCAGCCTTGTCCCTGACTGAAAATTTCCCGCCAGTTCTGCAACCAACCTTGAGTAATGTAAAATATCTTATCCGATTTTTCTAGCTCATTCTGTCTCTCCTTACCTAAAATCAATTCAATACAATTCCTAGGTTCCAACTTGATAACATTGTATTCTTCTATGAACTCGTTCATCTCAGGATGGCACATAGAGCCGAAAAAGAGGACTGCTTTTTCTTCCGTCGCATTATTATTTAAAGCCTCGGTGATGGCATCTTTCAGTTTTTCATAGTCTACATGCAGAGCCGGTGCTGTGTAGATAACTTTAAACTCAGCATCAGATTCACATTCAGTTCTTATTTCCTCTAGAACTCGCTCAAGCTCCAGTTGGAATATGCCGCAGGCAACTATACGCACCTCCATATTAATATCACCTCTTCTCTGAGCTGCGTTTTCCTCTAGTCACTAGATCCAACAAGTTAACTCGTCTTATGTAATTTTAACATGGGGTAAAAAAAAAGAATGTTAAATAATTAACAAAAATCAAAATAGTTGAATAGTCTTGGCAAAGAGCATAAAAGTGAAAACAAACGAGAGTATGTCTCTTTTATAGATGGGAATTAGAGATATTGGGTAATGGGGGAGGGCACCGAATATTCATTCTATATTACTAAAGTATTTCCACTGGATTTGACTCTACAGTATATATCCCTGACCTATTACTATCTGGTTCAACTCTGTTAAACGGACCCTGAAATGAAACTGGGCGATCATATGTTATAATTGTGATCAAATCATTCAGCGTGGCTTTGGACTGAATGATGATCATCTCTATGCTTTTTTCATGGATAATAAAGCATGGTCCCGTAATGGAGAGATCTATTGGTCCCCCGTCAATGATAGGGGGCCCTTTGCCGATATGGTAAAATTCCTTTATCTATTTGATTTCGGAGAGGAGTGGAGATTTACCGTCACTTTTAAGAAGAGCGCAGAAGAAGTGGCGGTAGCGAAAGTGATTGCCGGGAAGGAGCGGTTATTTTATACCCAAGCTTCACCATCCGAAGCCCGTCTACGTATGCTATTGGGGAACAGTAATGCAGCCCTTTAAGGGACATGGGGATAAATTTTTACTTCCAGCGATGACAGCGGCAGGTCAAATTCGTCAGCGTCGGCGAATTTGACTTTTTATACCGAACTATTTACAACAACTAAAAGCTGTGTAAGAAGGTGAAAACAAGGTTGTCATGAATACCATCTATGCCAGTGAAAGATGTATATTGATAAAGACTTGCAGAAAGGTGCCATTCCGGGATATTTGCACCGTCTTTCCCCTGCTAAAATAGTTCACACTTGGGTTGAGATATTTTATAAGCAGCACTGGATCAAGGCTAGAAGGCAGAGAAGAGGAAAAAAAGAAAGTAACAAAAAGACTTCTTAAGAAGGGTATGGATTTCAAGCCAATCTCCGACATTACAGGTATGTCCGAAGAGGAGATAAAGAATTTAAGATGACACCAAATCCATGACAGTTTAGACCGAAGAGCGCTCAATTAAGGGTGCTCTTTTCGATTTAATGATTTGCAATTGCAGTAACATGCTACCTGCGAATATTTGAAAATAGTTTACCAGAAAATGAACTAATTAGGTAAGATAGAACTCATAGGTATAGAAGTGAGGGGAAAAGCTTTGGAGAATGAGTTTATCCAGATGATAGAACGAGCAAAAAAGGGGGATAAAGAGGTACTGATTGAACTCATTATGCGGCAAAAACAGGATTATTATCGCCTTGCCTATATCTATATGAAGAACCCAGATGAGGCCTTAGATGCTATGGAAGATATGATTCTTAAAGTCTATGAAAATATTAAGAGGCTGAAAGATAATGCTGCTTTTCACAGTTGGAGCAAGACAATTTTAGTTAATTGCTGCAAAAATAACCTAAGAAGAAAGAACAGAGTAATTTTAAGCGGGAGTATTCCCGAAGTTGCATATGCAGATGTCTTTCAGATGAAGGATGAACAACTGGATATTGAGAAACACATGGAGAAAATCAATTACAAGTTCCGGGAAATTCTAAAACTAAGATATTACCTTGATATGGAGTATGAAGCTATAGCTGCAATCTTAAAAATCCCTCTAGGAACAGTCAAATCAAGAATTCACACCGGGCTTATAAAATTAAAAGAAAGCATGGGAGTGAGTGAAGAATGAACAATATTGAAGAAATTCTTAAAGCGAAGAAGTTACAGGTCAGTGAAATGAACGTTCCCGAAGAGTTAGAGGGGCGACTTCGAAACGCCTTAAACAAGAATAATCAATTTAGATTCGGAAATAGATTCAGAGTTTATACAGCAGCCATGGCCATGGTATTTATTTTAATATTATCTTTAAACTATGATGTGGTTGCTTTCTATAGCAAACAACTCCTGGGGTACGATCAAGTTATGAATGCATCCTTAAAGCAATTGAGTGAACTCGGCAAAGGACAACCTATAGGTAAGAGTTTTACATTTGACAATCAAGTCTCTTTGACCGTGGATTACGTAATGTTAGATGAGAATCAACTTTTATTGTTCTATACCATAAAAGATCCCTCGGGGCACGTGGATAAAAACGATATTACGGCTTTTATGTCCTTAAAGGCATTCTGGGGAGAATACAATCATCAGAGTTCCCAAGGGATCATTAATGAAGAAAATACAGAAATTAAATATCTTGCCAGTTTTGAGCCACCCAAACTTTTTGAAAAAAACTTAACATTAAAGTTCTCTCGGATTCTCAAGGGAAGAGAAGATCCTGCCGAGATAAGTTTTACTTTAAATAGGAATACTGCTATGGGACATACTTTGAAAAAGACTCTCAATGAAACGATTGAAGTCGATAAAACTAAAATAAAGATCCATTCAATTTTGGCATCCCCTACAAAAACTGTCATCGAGGGTTCTATTCAAAATATTTTTGAATTGGCTAAAGATCAGCTGAATGGAGAGAGACTACGAGCAACTGACCTTACACTAAAGCTCATTGCCAATGGAAAAGAGGTTGAAAGACAAGGGAGCGGCATGAGTACAGATATGAAAGGGATGACTTTTCATTGTGATTATGATCCATTACCCACAGATTTAGAGCAGCTACAACTAGAAATGGTGAACTTTGGAGCAGACCATGATGTCAACCAACAGTTCAAGTTAATAAATGATGGTGAGAAACAGAGCTTAAATATTCAAGGACAAAAGGTGGAGATCAATAAAATCGAAAAAGTACAAGGAGAGACGCAAATTACATTTAGCAGTAAAGAAGGACTTATCTTAAGTCGAGTTTATTTATGGATTGACGGACAGAGAGTTTCTCTCGAACAAACCATCATGGACGATTATGAGAAGTTGCTGGATGGCACCATCATTCATACTAGAACCATGCGTTTCTTAGGTGCTGGGGATGAGTTAAAACTCGATGTCCAAAGAATGACTTATACAACAAGCTATGACAAAGTGCTTGAGATTCCGATAAATTGAGAAAGGTAAAGGACTATTTAATAATATTTCTGCCAAACCTAAAGCAGCGGTATGTCCAAATTGTGGTTGTTTAATTTTTTATATTGATGAATACAAAAAGTTTAGTAAGTAATCAGAAATAATTTGGATACAGTTATAAATATATTGGACTCAATATGCTTAAAAGATGACTCTAAGGGAACTCAAAAATGAGTTCCCTTACCCCAACTTCGACCATTGTTTTATTTCTGCAATTTCCTTTTTTGAAAGGCCAAGAGTTTCAAGAAATATTGAATGCTCGGATGGCGAGATCTGTTCGAATTGTATGTGCCACTTTCGTGATGATTTTTCATCGAATCCGGTTGAAAGCATCAGATTATTCCAAGTACCTTTACTTATTAACTCTGAGGTCCTCAGAAGTTCATTATTTTTAAGCATACTGGCAATACAGCTTTGTTGGTTCCTTAAGTCCTGTATTTCTTGGTTAATTTGATTAAATCTTTGGATTAATATCGTGTTGTAGCTTGATTCTTCATAATCCAGTAACTGTTTGATTTCTTCCAATGAAATCCCTGCTCTTCTGAAATTACATATTCTCTCAAGTCTTGATAAATCATCATCTGTATAAAGACGATAATCTGCATCTGACCTTATACGACATTTAAGAAGTCCGATGGAATCATAATAGAGCAGCGTACTCCTAGATAAATTATATTTCTTACATAGCTCACTTATCTTGAACATAGGGATATTACTCCTTTCAAATATTAGGTTGACCTGTCTATAACTTTATAGTTTACACTTAATGTATACAAGTTGAAAGGAGAATCAATATGAAGAATTCTTTGAGAAAAGAGTACATCCACAAAATTGATATCCGGGGAGATAACCTGACTATTTTCAAATTGTTCTGCCCGATTGCTGAAAAAGACTGGGTTCCAGGCTGGGAATGCAATATGCTCTATTCAGAATCAGGAATAGCAGAAAAAAACTGCGTCTTTACAACGAAAAATGCCAATATGACAGATGACATTTGGCTATGTAGTATTTATAATCCGGGTGTGGAGGTAGAATATGTAAGAACAACTCCGGAATATTTTGTGACCGTAATAAATATAAAAACATTACACTTAAACGATATTACTGAATGCGCTGTTAAGTATACACACACCGCCCTTACAGAAGGTGGTGCTAATTTTATTGAAAACCATTTTACTGAAGAAATGTTTATTAAGCAGATTGTATCGTGGCAAGATGAAATCTCCGCGTATTTGAAATCGTAGACCCAAGCTTTCCCAGTTCAAGGATGAATTTCGCATACGAGCCTAAATATCGTGACCGTATACCCATAAAATGGTATAATAGTTTACAGAATAAGATTAAAAGACAAGTATAATAAATGGAATCAGTTTAGGAATACCATTTACTTCGCAAATCCGTTTTTCCTAGTATCAAAGGAACGTATTAGCGGGTATGCTCCTAAAAGAGCATTAAAAAATAAAGGGGAGCTAATTATGTCAACATCTCAAGATGATAAAGAGTACACATTTAGAGACTACTTGACATATCCAGAAGATGAAAGATGGGAAATCATTGACGGAGTACCATTTATGCAAGCATCCCCAACGCCTGTACTCGGCGGAACGTCTAACAGGCTGTCATATATTGTCGTTCCGCGCAGGTTCCAGGTAGTGCGACACGACAATATATGACAACGCTCAAGCATGTTTCGCCGAATAGATGGCCTGAAAGCCGATGATGAGGTCATCACTGAAGGACAGATTTTTCTCAATGATGGGGAGAAGGTTAATGTGGTAACCGGTCAGTAAGGGGTTAAACGGCTAGTGGAGTGGTATGGGAAGATAGCTGGGTATTGTACAGGATTGCGCGGCAGCAGTATTTTATTGGAAATTTGTTTAGGGATATGTTCCGGCAGACTGGGCACGTTTAGACGATAATAGTGCTATATTTGCCTTAAGCGGAAGCCTTGGTATGAGCGGGGAGAAATATTTCATTTATATCGCCAGATTCATGTTATGAACAAAATCCAAAAAATAGGGACTAATTAAACGGATATTGGAATTTTTTTTTGACATTTATGCTACAACTACTCTATTTCTACCTGTTCGCTTAGCCTCGTATAATGCTGAATCTGACTTCTCTGCTATTTTGTTAATATCATTAACTGTATCTGGATAGATTGCAACGCCAATGGATATTGTGATGTTAATAGCTTCGCCATCAATCAAATAAAACTTATGTTCTTGTACTGCCAACCTAATCCTCTCTGCAACATCCAGTATTTTATCTCTCGGGCAATCCGTCATTAATACCGAAAATTCTTCGCCTCCATTTCGAGATACAATATCGGAATAACTACATGAACTCAATAAGATTTTGCCTAGATCCTCAAGTACTTTGTCACCATTTTGATGCCCGTAGGTATCATTCACCTTCTTAAAAAAATCAATATCAATAAATAGCAAAGTGACTAAACTATTACTGGTCAATCCCTTAATAATCTTATTTAACTCGTTATCAAACTGTCTGACATTATTAAGACCAGTACGGTGGTCCCTTGACGAATCGTATTGATATTTCCTATATGTGAATTTTGCTGAATTTATAAACCCAACATAAAAATAAACAAGTGTTGAAACAATGGATGTACCAATCCAGTAAACAAATACTGTTTTGATTAATAGCAATTGATTATCAATCGAAATAATCAGAGCAATACTAGGAACTATTAGTGTATAAAGACTCATAATTACCCATTTTTTTAATCTACTCATTATAAATATAGATGTATACCCACAACCAATAGTAATTATAGTTATTACTATTGTCGCTATTATAGATGAAAAGGATAAACCTATATAAAAAAATAATTGAAAAATCCCAATTATTAACCCTGTTATTATCACAGATGTGAAACCGCAGTACGTAGCAGTTAGAATTAGTGCTAGGTATCGGAAATCTAAAAGTACACCAGGCACAACCGTAACACTGATTGACATTAGGATTATTCCTAATAACCCAGTCATTAAACTAAAGAATAATCTTAATTTCAAGGGTGAAGAAGGTGTTATATCTTTATTAATGAGAATCTGGCTTCCTATACTTATGATTGCAATAACCGTGGTTGCATTTAGAAAGAATTCTTTTAACAATATCTTCAACTCCATTATTTTTAACACTTATAAACGAGTTCATTCCAAATCATATTAATTCCGCTGAGAATCTGTTTTTAAGTGGAATTTATTTACGTATGTATATTTCGGAGAGCTAAGATATCATTTTAAAACTAAGGTATTTCCATTCAATATCAGTTGTTACTATTTTTGTAAACACATCCACATCAAATTTAACTTTTTTTGCATAGCTGAATACCCCTTCTCGTTAAATCACGTATTGGCAAGTTTTTGATTTTGTATTGAACTTCTTCGATGTGGTCCCAAGTTGTTCAGGCGTCCATGCTTCCTTAATCTTTTCAAACCCCTTTTAAATATCTGCGCATATCTTTAATTGCAATGATCTTGTTGATAAACCGTAAAAAAGCCTGCCCTAAACTTTTCTCCTTGCCCGCCTTCACTTCACAGGGGGCTGGTTTCCACCCAACATAAAAATGAACAAAAGAAAAGGCCACTCATCAGGTGACCTGTACATATAAAATTGAATCCCGCAAAGTTCCTACTAACCAAAATCATACAAACCGACTAACTAACCTAACTCATGCGAACTCGACTAACTAATCCAAATCATACAAACTCGACTAACTTAACCTAACTCATGCGAACTCGATTAACTAACCTAAATCATACAAACTCGACTAACTAACCTAAATCGTACAAACTGGACTAACAAACCTGATTCATAAAGACTTAACAAAAGAGGAACTTTGCGGGAAAATTATCTTTCTAAACAATGAGACCACCCTTTTAGGTGGTTCAATTCCTCGAAATTCAGCATCGTCCTAACTGATTGCACTGCTGAGCCTTCGATGAATCGAAACTTACCTAGCACGCTACCAACAAGTATTTAGCACTGAATCTTTGGTTAACTGATTATGAAATTATTATACTTAAATTCAGTTCCTTGTCAAGTGCTGAGATTAATAATATTTACAATCCTAGGTACTACATAAGTGGCGCTTTTGCATGTAACAGGGTATATTTTGCTCACTGTTTTAATAGTATAAGTGGACCTATAAACAAGGAAATGATTAACGTGAAATTTAATCCAGACAAGTTACATGTTGGATTTCGAAATGGAGTGACGCCAACAGTACCGATTATGGGTAGAAAATACACTTTACTCATTCTGATATTACTGCTGAATTATTTCTCACGATAGGATTAACATTTGCCTACGATAAAATTAACATGACGAGGGGAGGCAATAAGGTAAAGTAAAAAAGAAGGCAGAGAAGAAGCAGCTACAACTAGAAATGGTAAGCTTTGGAGCAGACCATGATATAAACCAACAGTTTAAGTTAATAAATGATGGTGAGAAACATTTGTTGATTGACGGACAGAAGGCTTCTCTGGAACAAACCATCATGGACAATTATGACAAGTTGCAGGATGGCACCATCATTCATACTAGAACCATGCGTTTCTTAGGTACTGGGGATGAGTTAAAACTCGATGTCCAAAGAATGACTTATACAACAAGCTATGACAAAGTGCTTGAGATTCCGATAAATTAGAGGGGTGTGAATTAACCGAAATTTTGCTTGCGAGCCTAAATATCGTGACCGTTTACCCAAAAAATGGTATAATAGTTTACAGAATAAGATTAAAAGACAAGTATAATAAATGGAATCAGTTTAGGAATACCATTTACTTCGCAAATCCATTTTTCCTAGTATCAAGGGAGCGTATTATCGGGTATGCTCGTAAAAAAGCATTAAAAAATAAAGGGGAGCTAATTATGTCAATATCTCAAGAAAATAAAGAGTACACGTTTAGAGACTACTTGACATATCCAGAAGATGAAAGATGGGAAATCATTGACGGAGTACCATTTATGCAAGCATCCCCAACGCCTGTACACCAAGAAGTACTTACGGAATTAGTAAGACAAATGGCTAATTATTTAACAGATAAACCATGCAAAGTTTTTCCTGCTCCTTTTTGTGTAAGATTGCCATTAAGTACAGAAAAAAATGAGTATGAAGTAAAAAACATCGTTGAACCCGATATATCCATCATCTGTGATAAAGCAAAAATTGATGATAAAGGATGCAATGGAGCACCAGATATGATCATTGAGATCATTTCTCCTTCATCGATAAAAATGGATAGAGTGGTAAAGTTCAATAAATATGAAAAAGCTGGTGTTAAGGAATATTGGATTGTCGAGCCTGATCAGAAACTCGTCAGTGTATTCGTATTACAAATTAACCAAAGATATGGGAGAACCGAGATATATACAGAAGATGATAAAATAACAGTATCCATATTTCCGGACTTAGTAATAGATTTGATTGATGTTTTTACTTCATAATTAAATTTCAAAGCAAAATTATTTTATTTCTCTCTAAAGCCACACGTGATGTGTGGCTTTTTGCATGGCATCAAATATTACATTGGATGCGATAAGTTAAATAGTTCAATTCTAGTCAATCTAGAGCAGGTAAGTAAAAGCACCAAGAAATGTTCCAACCATTAAATACTTAAATTGATCACGTTAGGGGTAATCTATTAACAGAAATAGGTATTGACAGTGCATTCTGAAAAAGCTAAAATCATAGTAGAAATTTAATGTAACCGTTTACATTAAATGATTTATTTATATTACAGGGATATAAATAAGACAATAAGGCTAAATAGCCTAGTATAATAACCGTATTTCACTAAAGGATTATTAAGAAAATATAGATGATAGGTTAAACAGATATTATGGGAAACATGGAATGTAACCGATTACAATAGAAGAAAAGATTGAGGGTGTTGTCTATTGGCAACGATTAGAGATGTTGCTCGACTAGCGGGGGTGTCTGTGGCTACAGTCTCCCGAGTAATTAACAAAACGGACTCAGTGAACCCAGAGACAGCGAGACAAGTGCTGAAAGCAATTGAGCAACTGCAATACGAGCCAAATGCTGTAGCCAGGGGCCTAGCGGGTAAGAAGATGGGGATTATCGCCTTAATCTTACCGGATATATTAAATCCGTTTTTTCCTGCACTGGCTCGAGGTGTCGAAGATGTGGCCCATAAAAAAGGCTTGACGGTTATTTTAGGTAACTCGGATGATCTAGGCTTAAAAGAAAGCTCATATATCAGGGTACTTAAGAAAAAATATGTAGATGGCTTTATCTTCGCTTCTAATACGATTCGTGAAGAGGACGTCGAAGCATTAAGAAAAGAAGGAATTCCAATTGTCTTATTGGATAGAGGTCTAAATACTGCATCCTGTGCAGTAATACGTTCAAATAACCGAGAAGGTGCCAAACTTGCTGTGCAGCATCTAATCGGGCAAGGCTGTCAGAAAATTGCTCATATTTACGGACCACAGGAGTTTATTACGGCTCGAGAGCGCATGCTAGGATATGAAGAAGTTGCCGGAGGTTTAAGTGAGTATTCACCCAGTCTAATGGTTCAGGGAAACTTTGATATGGAGAGTGGACGGAAAGCCATCGAACAGCTCCTGGCCCGCCATCCTGATCTGGATGGGATTTTTGCCGGAAACGACCTGATGGCGGTAGGGGCTCTCAAAGCCTTGCATGAACGAGGGATTAGAGTCCCGGAACAGGTCAAAGTCTGCGGTTTCGACGGAATTAGCTTAACAGAGATTACTGAGCCGGAGTTGACGACCGTGGCCCAGCCGGTTTATGAAATGGGAGGATTAGCTGCTCGGATCTTGCTGGACGAGATCGAGAATGGAATCCGTGAGAATAAGCTTATTGAACTAGAGGCAATTTTAATTCCCAGAAAATCGACCTACAAGGAGGGGCTCTAAATGAATCAGCGACCTAAAATTGTTGTCATTGGAAGCCTAAATATGGATTTAGTCGTTAAAGCTGTTCGTGCTCCAAAACGTGGGGAAACAGTGTTGGGGGAAGAGATACATTTCATTCCAGGTGGTAAAGGTGCCAACCAAGCGATAGGCTTAGCCCGTTTAGGTGCTGAGACAACCATGATTGGAGCGGTTGGGTCCGATGCTTTTGGGGTGGAACTTATGAAGGCTTTACAAGCAGATGGAGTAAATACATCGACGGTTAAGGTTCTCAATTCAGAAGCTACAGGCGTTGCCTCAATTCTTCTAGCTGAAGGGGATAACAGTATTGTGGTGGTCCCAGGGGCGAATGCCCAGTGTTTACCTGAGGATTTGGACCGGTATGAGGGTATAATTTCTGAAGCAGATCTTGTGCTTCTGCAGCTAGAAATTCCTCTGGTGACCGTGGAGTATGCCATCAAACTGGCACGAAAGCACGGAACGCCTGTGATGCTCAATCCGGCCCCAGCCCAAAGCCTTTCTCAGGATCTACTCAGCCAAGTGGATTATTTAACCCCCAATCGTTCGGAACTCGCCTTGTTGGCTAAGATGGCCGAAGAGTCTGCAATCGATCAAGGAATTCAGCGCTTATTGGAGCTTGGAGTTTCGTGTTGTGTCACGACTCTGGGAGCTGAGGGGGTCGCTTTCATGGAACTAGGCACCAGCACTCTAGCAAATATTTCGGGTTATATGGTTCCTGTAGTAGATACAACTGGAGCGGGAGATGCCTTCAATGCTGGCTTAGCCTTTGCCCTAGCCCAAAAGAAATCTATTCGAGAAGCGGCAGAATTTGCAGTTAAGGTTTCGGCCTTGGCTGTTACAAAATTTGGGGCTCAGGGTGGGATGCCTTCTCTGGCCGAGGTAGAAGCTTATTTCAGGAGGGCTGTTGATGAAGAAAATCGGCATCTTAAATAGTGAAATATCCGGAGTAATTGGTGAGCTTGGGCATACAGATAAAATTGTCATAGCAGATGCAGGCTTACCCATTCCTTCTCATGTTAAAAGGATTGACTTAGCTTTAAAAAAAGGAGTCCCATCCTTCATTGAGACGGTTGAATGCGTCCTTTTGGAAATGTGTGTAGAAAAGGCATATGTGGCGCAAGAAATGGGAGTGGCAAGCGCTGCAACAAAGGAAGAGTTGCTCAAGGTATTACCCGGTGTCCAAATCAAGATAGTCACGCATGAAGAGTTAAAATCCTTAACTCAGCAAGCCAAGGCAGTAATTCGTACGGGTGAGTTTACTCCCTATGCCAATGTAGTGCTTGAGGCTGGCGTTATCTTCTAAAAAATTTCAAAGGAGGGATTCAGGTATGACGGATCTCTTGTCGATGGAGGGTATTCACAAGAGCTTCAGTGGAGTCAAGGTGTTAGAAAATGTTCAGTTTTCGCTCCGCCAAGGGGAAGTCCATGCCTTGATGGGAGAGAATGGGGCTGGAAAATCGACCCTAATGAAAATCCTTTCTGGAATTTATAGTAAGGATGCTGGCTCTATTCAGATTCAAGGAACCGAGTCTGCGGCTTCTTCCCCTAAAACCGCACAAGCTTTAGGGGTGGCGATCATCCATCAGGAACTTAATATGATTCCCGACCTTACCATCTCAGAAAATATGTTTTTAGGGCGTGAGTTCAAATGGGGGCGGACAGGCTTTATTAATTGGTCCAAAATGGCTGCCGAAGCGAAGAGTTATTTGCAACAACTTGGAATGAATTTGAACCCGGATAGCCTAGTGGGGGAGCTATCGGTTGGGCAACAGCAAATGGTGGAAATAGCTAAAGCACTTTCTATGCACGCTAAAATTCTGGTTCTCGACGAGCCTACGGCGGCTTTGACCAAACGAGAAATTGAAAAACTTTTCCAGCTCATTACGACCTTGAAAACTCAAGGGGTAGGAATGATCTATATTTCCCATCGTATGGAGGAAATCTTCCAAATCAGTGATCGGATTACTGTATTGCGTGACGGTCGTTATATTGGCACACGGGATACGAATGTTACAACAATGGATGAATTAGTGCAAATGATGGTTGGTCGGGAGATCAAAGAACGTTTCCCTAAGGTAGAAACTAAAATTGGGGAAGAGCGTCTCCGTGTAGAAAGACTAGCTCAAGACGGTAAGCTCTATGATATCAACTTCAGTGTGCGGGCTGGAGAAATCCTGGGAATTGCAGGCTTAATGGGATCTGGTCGGTCAGAATTAGCAAAAGCATTGTTTGGGGTAGGCAAGTATCAAGGAAAGATCTTTGTGAATGGCAAACCAGTGACGATTAAAGGCCCTGCTGAAGCGATTAAGGCTGGGTTGGCTTTGATTACGGAGGATCGAAAAGGAGAAGGTCTAGTCACTGATCTCTCAGTTCGAGAAAATCTAGCCTTGCCCAATTTACGTACCCTGTCACGCTTAGGTTTCATCAGTCATCGCTTGGAACAGGATTTTGTGGAGGATAGTATTCAGAAACTGAAAGTTAAAGTCCACCATTCTGGACAAGAGGTAAGTTCATTAAGTGGAGGAAATCAGCAGAAAGTTGTGATCGGTAAATGGTTAGCCACTCAGCCTAACGTTTTAATACTCGATGAACCCACAAGGGGTGTGGATATCGGGGCGAAACGGGAAATCTATGACTTAATGAATCAGCTCGTTCAAAGCGGAGTTTCAATCGTCATGATTTCATCAGAACTTCCAGAGGTTCTCGGAATGAGCGACCGAATTCTGGTCATGCATGAAGGACGAATAACTGGGGAATTCTCACGCGAAAATGCTACTCAGGAAACTATTATGGTTGCTGCAACAGGAGGGAAAAGTCATGGGTAAAGTCCGAGGGAAAAGTGGGATCCTGCAGCGCATGGGACCCCTTGTGGGTTTGATTCTCATCGTCTTCATCTTATCGATGATCAGTTCAGATTTTCTGACCGTAGGCAATATTTTTAACGTGCTTCGTCAAGTTTCGATTAATGCTTTGATTGCTTATGGGATGACGTTTGTCATTTTGACGGGAGGGATTGATCTCTCCGTAGGTTCTATCATTGCACTTTCAAGTGCTTTTGCGGCGGGGATGATGGCTTCAGGTACAAATTCTTGGCTCGCCATTGGGATAGGTGTCTTGTCTGGTACGTTGATGGGAACTGTAAATGGGGTAATCATTGCTCGAGGGAAAGTTGCACCATTTATCGCTACTCTGGCGACTATGACGATTTTTCGTGGCTTTACTTTAGTATATACAGAAGCAAAACCGATTACCGGACTACCGGACGCATTTGGCATAATTGGACGGGGGTATCTCTTCGAGATCCCGATGCCCGTAATTTGGATGTTGGTCGCCTTTGGGGTACTGTATGTCATTTTGAAATTCACATCTTTTGGCCGTCACGTGTACGCCTTAGGAGGAAACGAAGAAGCAACTCGTCTATCGGGTATCAATACCAATCGAGTCAAAATCCTTGTTTATAGTATTAGCGGTTTGATGGCTTCATTGAGCGGAATCATCCTGACTTCGCGCTTAAACTCCGCTCAACCAACGGCAGGGACATCTTATGAGCTTGATGCCATTGCAGCCGTCGTACTAGGAGGAACCAGTCTTTCGGGGGGAAAAGGGTGGATTGTAGGTACTTTAATTGGGGCCATGATTATTGGAATTCTTGATAATGGCTTAAATCTTTTAAATGTCTCATCCTTTTACCAACAAGTTGTCAAAGGTGGGGTCATTCTACTAGCGGTCTTGCTGGATCGATCGAAAGGAAAATAGTGAACTCATGCTGGTAAAGCAGGGTCAAATTGCGGGTCTTCGACTGAATGGAGCGACGGTTTCTTCAGTTGTTGATATAGGGGTCTCTTAGAGGGGGAGGATGCCGAGGCTTAGAAACTGCTAATTGTGATATTCATATCACTCATTTTGGACACACTGTGGCTAGACCACTCATAAAGAAAGGAAGAAGAAAAATGAAAAGAAGAAATAGTATCTGGATGATAATCCTTGTAGTTCTCATGTCTATTAGTCTGATTGGTTGTGGAACGACCCAATCCAATTTAGAGAATAAAGAAGCGCCTAAAACAGGGGATAAAGTGACAATTGGTTTTTCGATTTCAACGTTAAACAACCCCTTCTTCGTTACCCTTAAGGAAGGTGCCGAAAAAGCAGCAACAGAAGCTGGTGTGGATCTGACAGTAGTAGATGCTCGCGATAATACCGCTAAGCAAATTAGTGATATTGAAGACTTAATTCAGAAAAAGGTCAGTGTAATTCTGATTAACCCAACTGACAGTGCGGCTGTCGTCTCAGCCGTGGAATCTGCAAACAAAGCCAATATTCCTGTTATCACAGTGGATCGGGCTTCCAATGGAGGTAAAGTAGTTTCTCATATTGCTTCTGATAACGTAAAAGGTGGCAGCATGGCTGCTGACTATATCCTGAAAACCTTGAGCAACAAAGGAAACCTTGTGGAGTTACAAGGGATTGCCGGAACATCTGCAGCACGTGATCGAGGTCAAGGCTTCCATAATGTTGTAGATGGCAAAGAAGGCGTGAAAGTCGCAGCTTCTCAACCGGCGGATTTCGATCGCGCTAAGGGATTAAAAGTTATGGAAAATATTCTGCAAGGGAATAAAGATATTCAAGCTGTGTTCGCACATAACGATGAAATGGCATTAGGAGCGCTGAGTGCTATTCAAGCAGCGGGCAAGACTGATATTATGATAGTAGGTTTCGACGCTACAGATGACGCTGTGAAAGCCGTTAAAGAAGGGAAAATGGCGGCCACAGTCGCTCAGAAACCTGAGTTGATTGGGAAAACATCCTTAGAGACCGCCCTTAAAGTAGCTAAAGGGGAGAAAGTTGACGAGAATATCCCCGTTGAATTAGAGCTAGTTACGAAGTAAAAAAGAAACAAGAACAAGAAAAGAGGTTGGAGCAATGTGCTTCTGCCTCTTTTCTTGCATTTCTGATTTAATTGCAAATAAAGGAATCAATGAGTGTACAAATTCAATCCACGCCGCTGCGGAGGTTTGATGGATTAAAAAATTATGTCTAAAATAATTGGTTAAAAGAAGAAAAAACTATTGATTTATAATTATATTAATTATAAAATAAATCTAAAATAGTATTCTTTAAAAAGACTGGGAGGAAAAAATAATGAAAAAATATCAATGTTCAATTTGTGGTTATGTCTATGATCCTGTTCTGGGTGATCCGGACTCTGGAATAGCACCAGGCACTTCTTTTGAAGATATTCCGGAAGACTGGGTTTGTCCAACCTGCGGTGTGGGGAAAGAAGACTTTGAACCTGTTGATTAAGGGGCGCTAACCTATTTTCCGGAGGAAGGGGAGAGAATGATGAGCCAAGAACTTCAGAAAGACCTGGAAAAATTACCGAAATCCTATCAAGATTTCTGGGAAGAAGCAGCCCGCTTTATCCCGGCTAATCGGCGATTTTGTGATCCGTTACATACTTTGGCATATGGTATTGATGCCAGTTTTTATCGTTTGATCCCTAAAATTGTGCTTAAAGTTCGCTCTCCCGAAGAGATTACCAAGATTATCAAGATCTCCCGCCAATTTAAAGTCCCTCTAACTTTTCGAACAGCCGGAACCAGCCTTTCCGGTCAGGCCGTCACCGACTCGGTTCTGGTAGTCTTGCAAGGGGCTTGGAGAGGCCACTCTATCCTGGAGCGGGGAGAAAAGATCGTCCTGGAACCGGGAATTATCGGTGCCGAGGCCAATCGCTTTTTAAAAGACTATGCCCGTAAGATCGGACCGGATCCAGCCTCCATTGATCACGCCATGATCGGGGGAATAGCAGCCAATAATGCCAGCGGAATGTGTTGTGGCACCGCCGACAACAGCTATCAAACCGTTGCCGACATGAAAATCATTTTAGGTGACGGGACCTTGTTGGATACCGGGGATTCCTCCTCATGTTCTGATTTTGCCGCTTCTCACGGAGAGCTTATCCAAGAAATCCTGAAGATCCGGGCTGAAATCATCTCTGACCCTCAGCTGACAGAATCAATCCGGCGCAAATATAAAATTAAGAATACCACAGGCTATAGCCTCAACGCTTTTGTGGATTTTGAAGACCCCCTGGAGATAATCAAACACCTGATGATCGGTTCCGAGGGAACCTTGGGCTTTATCTCTGAAATCACTTATCATACAGTGATTGAACATAGCCATAAGGCTTCAGCCTTGATCATCTATCCGGATATGGAACAAGCCTGCTTGGCAGTGCAAAAATTAGATCGAGAAACTGTAGCGGCTGCTGAATTGATGGACAGAATTTCCTTACAAACCATGGAAGAGAAGCCCGGAATGCCCCCTTACTTGAAGACCCTTTCGGCAACAGCCACAGCCCTGCTGGTAGAAGTTCGCGGAGTGGATGCCGAAACTCTCCAGGAAAAAATTGCCCAAGTTGAAGAACTCCTCCGGGAAATACCCACGGTGCTGCCCCTGAGTTTTACTGCGGTAAAATCGGAGTACGAGAACCTCTGGAATATTCGCAAAGGGATTTTCCCGGCAGTTGGAGCGATCAGAGCTTTGGGAACGGGGGTTATCATCGAAGATGTGGCCTTTCCTAAAGAAAATTTGGCTGAAGCAACTTTAGCCCTCAGAGAGATTATGGACAAATACTCCTATGGGGATGGAATTATCTACGGCCATGCTTTAGATGGCAATCTTCATTTTGTTTTTACCCAAGATTTTGGCCGAGCCGAGGATTTGCCCCGCTATGAGGGTTTAATGCAGGATGTAAGCGAGCTGGTTGTAGCACGTTTTGGCGGCTCTCTGAAAGCTGAGCATGGAACAGGCCGCAACATGGCACCTTTTGTAGAATTTGAATGGGGTAAAAAGGCCTATGTCTTAATGAAACGCCTCAAGGCAATCTTTGATCCGGAAAGTTTACTTAATCCGGGAGTGATCATTAATGACAATCCCCAAGCCTACTTAGAAAACTTAAAGAACATGCCTCAGGCTCATACAATAGTCGACACCTGTACCAACTGTGGTTTCTGTCAAAATATTTGTACCTCGAAAAATCTAACCTTAACCCCCCGGCAAAGGATTGTCATTCAGCGGGAAATTCAAGAATTGAAACGAACCGGGGATGATCCGGAGCGGCTGTCCCGTCTGGAAAAAGATTTTCAATATCCGGGGAATGTTACCTGTGCCGTGGATGGACTATGTGCAACCACCTGTCCTTTAGGGATAAACACAGGAGATTACGTAAAATTCCTGCGTTCTCAATCCGTTACTCCTGCCAAACGCTGGTTTGCGGACAGCTTGGCAAATCATATGGGCGGAGTTACCGGGGTTATGCGTTTGGGCTTGGGGGCAGTGAATGGAGTGCATGGTCTTCTGGGCACCAAAGTGATGAAGAACTTAGCCTTGGGAGCCCGGAAAATCTCCGGAGATACTATCCCTCTGTGGAATCCCTGGATGCCCAAAGGGGGGAAAGTTCCGGCACCTTCGAGGGCCACTAAGACAACATCTTCTTTGAAAGTTGTTTATTTTCCCAGCTGTATCAGCCGCTCTATGGGGGCAGCGAAAAACGATTTGGATCAAAGGAGTTTAAGTGAAGCGACCCTGTCTGTGTTAAAGAAAGCCGGGTATGAAGTAATCATACCGTCCAAAATTGACGGCCTCTGTTGCGGTATGCCTTGGGAAAGTAAGGGCTTTTTCGAAACCGCGGATAAAAAGAGTGCTGAGCTGGAGCAAGTTTTGTTTACGGTCAGTGAAGGCGGCAAATATCCCGTCCTTTGTGACACCAGTCCCTGTCTATATAGAATGAAGCGGGTTATGCACTCCGTAAAGCTTTATGAACCGGTAGAATTCATTCACGACTTTCTGCTGCAACACCTCACCTTTCAACAATTGCCGGAAACAGTTGCAATTCATGTAACTTGCAGCTCCGTAAAAATGAACTTAAAAGACAAGTTTTACAATGTAGCCCAAGCCTGCGCAGAAAATGTCATTATGCCCAATGATGTTCACTGTTGTGGTTTTGCAGGGGACCGTGGATTCACTGTTCCGGAATTAAATACCTCGGCCTTAGCCTCGCTAAAAGATGCTCTGCCGGAGAGCTGCCATTCAGGATATTCCAACAGTCGTACCTGTGAGATTGGCTTATCACTGCATAGCGGCCTTAGCTATCAATCCATTGTTTACTTGGTAGATAAGTGTACCACTGCAAAATTATAATTAAAAATTATAATTTGGTGGCGGCTAACAGGGAAATCGGAACACCCATATAGAAGTGGCAGTCTGGGAATTGATCAACATAAGTATCCATAAACGTAGACCCCATAGATTGATCAGCTGAATAAATCTATGGGGTCGTTTATTTCAAGTTGGAGGCCTAGCGCTTTGCTTCCCCAAGCAATCCAGGTTTTTAATCTCAGGCAGCATTTGTAGTATAATGTCTTCAGAGATTTACTAAAGTGATGGTTCAAAAGGAGATAAAGACAATGTGGATTGACCTTAGAAGCGATACGGTGACCCAGCCAACAAAGGAGATGCGTCAAGCAATGGCCCTGGCAGAGGTAGGGGATGATGTCTATGGTGCCAGGAGGATGGTGAGTACCGCTTTGTCACTAATTATGGCGTGTCTATAGAGGACATAGACAAAGTTGTGCAACTATCAAAGATATTATTGTTAATCAGGAGATGCCGACATGATAGCAAGTGAATTAAGTAAACAATTGAGCTTGTTTTAGGAATAATGGGAACCCTGAATTGTTGGAGAACTCAATAATTCTTATGTAAAGCTTGCGAAGTTTGAACGAGTTCACAGCCTGAAGTGAGGTGAAACTATGACAGAAGCTTTATTATGGGCCGCCGGAGGGACAGGATTTACTTTCCTGATGACCACGTTGGGCGCGGCTATGGTCTTTCTGTTTCACAAAACCATGAGTGGTCAGGTTCAAAAGGTATTTCTTGGCTTTGCCGCCGGGGTTATGATTGCGGCTTCGGTGTGGAGTCTGCTGATACCTGCCATTGAGGAAGCTGAAGCCCAGGGGCAGATCGGCTGGATCCCTGCAGCAGGTGGATTTGTTTTGGGTATTGTTTTCTTATATGTCCTGGATAGACTGATTCCCCATCTCCATCCGGGCATTAACCAAACGGAAGGTATGTCCTCTTCCATGAAACGTACTTCTTTGCTCGTCCTGGCGGTTACTTTGCACAATATCCCCGAAGGGATGGCCGTAGGCTTATCCTTTGCATTGGCTGCCCAACACGGTGGTGACTCTGCGGCCTACGCCTCAGCCATGGCCCTGGCCATTGGGATCGGCATCCAGAACTTCCCTGAGGGTGCTGCAATTTCCCTACCCTTGAGCCAAGAGGGCATGGGTCTGGGAAAAGCGTTTTTCTTTGGCAGTATGTCAGGAATCGTTGAACCGATCTTCGGCATTTTGACAGTATTGATTGCCGCCCTAATCTCTCCCTATATGCCCTGGCTGCTTGCTTTTGCCGCCGGAGCAATGATGTATGTGGTGGTTGAGGAATTGATTCCGGAGGCTCATCTCGGGGAGCATTCCAATATCGGCACATTTGGAGTCTTATTTGGCTTCTTGATTATGATGATTTTGGATGTGGCCTTAGGATAAGACCTGGCAGTAGTCGGAGTGTCATAAGGGCGTCCCTGTCAAAAGACAGGGACGCCTAGTTTTATTGCACTGGAGCAGTGGATATTGGATGAAATTGGACATAATCATTTTAACCTGTCATTTTACCCTGAAAAAACCCACAAATCATTCTAAAAGAGGACCCGAAAGACGGGGCGGCTTCGATCCACAGACCAGCTAATAAAAGTCAAGGGGTTAATTGATAATTTCTTTTGTTTTTCGATTCCGAACAATGGGTATTGCAAACTAAGCCACTGAAAAATCC
>NZ_FNCP01000051.1 GCF_900100785.1 Desulfosporosinus hippei DSM 8344
GAATTACGAATCACTTAGTCAACTACATAACTGGATCAGTGCATTGCCCAGTTATATCAAGGCTTTATTCGCACAACTGCGGTGCGAAAGTTGAGAATGTTATATATCAATATTACATAAGAGTAGTTGATTTGCAAAAAGATGTTAATTTCAATACAAGAAACGTCTGCAAATTAAATGGTAATCAAATAAATAATTAGAAGTTATCCTAAAATAATGTATAATTATTGTACTGTGCATTTTGAGGAGAGAGATACTTGGACAAAAATAGTTATTGGTTATTCGCATCATTATTAGCTTCTATATGTATTTATGGGTTTATTCGTTTGATGTTTAATCTGCGTTATAAAAACGAAGAACTTCAGGCCTATATTCAGCAAGTTACAGCGGCTCAAGAAGAACTAAGATATCAATACTATCAAAACCTTGAGAGTGAAAAAAAGCTAAGTATCAGTGAGGAAAAATTCAGGATAATGTATGAACAAGCACCTTTAGGTATTGCTTTAAGCGATACGTTGACAGGGAAGCTTTACGATGTAAATCCAAAGTTTGCAGAAATAGTTGGCAGAAAGGTTGAAGAAATCATTGGTATTGACTGGATGTCCCTAACTCATCCGGATGATATCAAGGAAAACATCCATAAATCGATTCTAATGAATGATAAGACCTTAGAAAACTTTAATATAATAAAACGTTATATTAAGCCTGATGGTTCAAGTGTTTGGGCCAAGATAACAGTTGCTACCTTGAATTTTGAAGATAAGGATAAACCCAGCGAAATATGTATGGTGGAGGATATTACTGAACAAAAGATAAATGAAGATGTGATAAAATCCAGTGAATATACCTTTAGAAAATTATTTGAGGGTTCCTCAGATGCAATAATTTTATTAAAAGACTACCGAATAATTGATTGTAATCTCGCTGCAATTGAGTTGTTAGGCTATGACTCAAAGGCGAAAATTATTTGCAAAACATCGTGGGATATTTCCCCTGAAAAACAACCAGATGGAGTTTCTTCTATGGAAAAGGCCTGGGATATTAGTATGTTAGTCCTAAAACAGGGCAAATATAGATTTGAATGGTGGCACAAAAAAGAAAATGGCACAGTATTTCCCGTTGAAATAATGTTAACGTCTATATTGCTTAGAGGTAAACAAGTTTTACATGCTGTGTGGCGAGATGTCAGTGAACGAAAACTTTTGGAGCAAAAGCTGGAGTATTTGAGCTATAAAGATGTATTAACAGGCTTATATAATAGAAGATTTTTTGAGGAAGAACTAATGCGTCTGAATGTTCCCAGGAATTTGCCATTAACCATTGTAATGGCAGACGTAAATGGCCTGAAGCTTATTAATGATTCCTTTGGTCATGCCATGGGAGATGAACTCTTGAAAAAAGTTGGCGAGGTAATCGTTAGAGGGTGTCGAGCAGATGATATAATTGCCAGACTTGGAGGCGATGAATTTGTCATACTCCTGCCAAGGACAGCCAGCGTAGAAATAGAACAAATTGTCAAACGTATTAAAAATCAAGCCTTAAGTGAAAAAGTTGGCTCAATTGAAATCTCTATTTCTTTTGGTTGGGAAACTAAGCTAGATAAAGATGAAGACATTCAAGAAGTTTTTAAAAAAGCGGAAGACTTTATGTATAAGAAAAAACTTTTTGAAAGTCCAAGTATGAGAGGAAAAACAATTAAGGCGATCATTAATACACTACATGAAAAAAATAAGCGCGAGGAACAGCATTCGCATAGAGTATCAGCTCTATGCGAAAGTATGGGGATAGCTTTAGGTTTACCAGAGGGAGAGGTTGAAGAACTTAAAACTGTTGGGCTCCTTCATGATATCGGTAAGATTGCCATAGAAGAAACAACTCTTAATAAGCCGGGTGCACTGGCAGAGGAAGAATGGCAAGAAATAAAACGGCACCCGGAAATTGGCTATAGAATATTAAGTACTGTCAATGAGATGTCTGAAATAGCGGATTACGTATTATGTCACCATGAGAAGTGGAATGGGACTGGTTATCCCAAAGGCCTTAAAGGAGAAGAAATACCTTTTCAATCAAGAATCATTGCTATCATAGATGCTTATGATGCTATGACTAGTGAAAGAAGTTATCGTAATGCATTATCGGAAGAAGTAGCAATTAAGGAAATTCAAACTAACTCCGGCACACAATTTGATCCTGAGGTGGTAAATGTATTCCTTGAAAAGGTTCTAAGATTTAAAGCTTCTTAATTAGGAAACCCTTTGGAGTAATAGGGTTGGAATAAGGAGAGCGGCATGGAGAGAATCGCAATTATATCAGATATTCATGGGAATTTGCCTGCGTTAGAAGCTGTATTGGAAGATATTAAATCGAAAAGTATTCAGCGAATTTTTTGCTTGGGGGATATAGCGGGAAAAGGGCCAAGTCCTGCTGAAACAGTCGATCTAATTAAAGCGCGGACTGAAATAGTTATTAAAGGCAATTGGGACTGTTATCTATCAGAACAAAGCGGGTCGGCAGTGCTTAAGTGGCATCAGGATAGATTGGGTATCGAGAGACTGAGTTATTTAAGGAGTCTTCCAATCTATAAAGAATTTTATATTAGCGGTAAATTATTGAGACTTTGCCATGCGTCTCCCAATGATTTATTCCATAGAGTTTACCTTTCATCGGAAATAAATAAGCGACTAAAATTGTTTGATGCTACTCCAACCCTTAACGTTGAAGCAGATATTGTTGGATATGGTGATATACATAGTGCCCACATTGATAATTTCTCTGGAAAGACAATTTTCAATGTGGGAAGTGTCGGCAATCCACTTGACATAACCCAAGCTTCTTATGGAATAATTGAAGGAAACCTAGGGAATCGAGATGAAGGATCATTAGCGATATCTCTTGTAAGGGTACCCTATAATGTTGAACTATCCGTAGCGCAGGCGGAATTAACCGACATGCCAGAGAAGCAAGAGTATATCGACGAATTAAGAACGGGAATCTACAGAGGGCTAAAATCCTAAGTTAAAGGTCAGAGGGTGAATTTGGATGGAGAGTCGTCCATTGACAGGCGTGTTGAAAAGCCTGTTCTTTTTCCGCAAGCAGCTTTGAATGAGTATCAGAGTCCAGTGGATCAATACATTCTTGATAGAGGTCTAAAGCTATAAATTTGTAATCAGCTGACATTTTTTCATTCCTTCCATTCAAAAAATATGTTTAATTAGTGGGTTATTTTTAACGTGTGTAAGTTGCATACAAATTATACTTTATCTGTTTCCAATTGGGATTGTTGCGATTGTTACAGGAGTCCTTTCCCAATACATAGATAAAAAAGGGGTCTGATATTTTATGATCGACATTATCATATCCAAGGAATTAAAAGAACTTTGTCCGGATCTCGTCCTTGGATGTATCCAAGCAAAAGTAAGTGTTGAAAGTAGTCCGAAGGAACTTTGGGAAGAAATAAACAGTTGCTGTGATGTTCTACAGAGAGAGATGCATATAGAAGAGTTGGAGGCTTTACCCAGAATAAAGGCGGGTAGGGAAGCCTATAAAAAAATGGGGAAAGCTCCAAGTAGATATAGGTTATCTTCAGAAGCTCTTATAAGAAGGGTCTTGCAGGGTAAGGGTGTTTATAAGATTAACAACGTTGTGGATATCAATAATCTGATCTCATTAAAATCTACTTTTCCAATTGGTTCATATAATCTTAAAAACTTACATATTCCTATTATCTTACGAATTGGTCAGAAGGGAGAAGAATACAAAGGTATAGGTAAAGAATTAATTAATATATCTAGTCTTCCTGTCTTAACCGATGCCCTAGGTAGTTTCGGAAGTCCTACCAGTGACTCTGAAAGAGCCATGATCACAAACGATGTCCGTGAGATCCTAATGTGTCTTTTCTCTTTTAATGGGGAAAAAGAAGTGGGAGAATATCTGAAATATTCAGAAGAACTTATCGAAAAATATGCTTATGGCCAAGAAATTAAATCAAAAATCGTTCTGTAGAGTGAAAAACTTGTTGAGGGGGTGGTTCTCTTGTCTAAAGACAGAAGAACCGCCCCCATGTCAAAGTTTTAGGTTGAAGCTAATTCCCCCAGGACGGCTTCGGTTTGCTTTGTTTGCCCATCTCGGATGTAAGTTAAGGTAACTTTGTCGCCTACTTTGTTTTTATAGAGTTCCCGAACCAGATCTGAAGAATTTTGTATTTCGGTATCATTGATCTTGGTGATGACATCTCCTTGCTGTATACCGGCCTTCGCCGCCGGTCCATTGAGAGTCACTGCTGAAATGTAGGCTCCTTGAGGTTTGTTGTTGGTTTTGGCGTAAGTGTTGTATTGATCATCCGTACTTACAAGAAGAGCGGGATGTTTGGCAACACCCGTGGCGATTAATTGTTGTATCGTTGGTAAAGCATCGGAAATTGGAATAGCAAAGCCCATTCCTTCAAATCCGGTTTCGGCATATTTTACGGAGTTAATTCCAATGACTTGGCCTTGATAATTGACTAGTGGCCCTCCGCTATTACCAGGGTTAATAGCTGCGTCTGTTTGTATCAGATTGTAACTTGCTACTCCTTGAAGGTTTAGAGTGCGATTGGTGGCAGAAATAACCCCCGTGGTTACAGACCGAGCGAATTCGTCCCCGCCCGGATTGCCAATAGCAACTACTGACTGACCCACTTCAACTTTTGAGGAATCTCCTAGCTCTACCGCTGTAAGGTTTGTCGTATCCGAAATCTGCAATACTGCAAGATCTGTTCGTGGGTCGGCGCCAATCAATTTAGCATCAAGAGTGCGTCCGTCACTTAAGCTGACGGTAATTTTTTGGGCACCTTCAATTACGTGATTATTAGTTGCGATATACCCTTTTTTTGCGTCAATTATAAAACCGGAACCGCTTCCAACCTCTTGAAGATCTGATTTCCCAGAGAAAGACCTGCCGGTTTGAAAGTTGGCAACCCCCACAACAGCTGGGCCAACATTTTTAGCAATTTGAGCTACCGGATAAATAGTTTGATCCGTTGTATAATTGGCAACCTGGGTAAACGAGGAATTAGCTGTTTGCAATGGTGCGACAGTACTTGTAGGATAGATATAGGGAATTGCCGCAACAGTAGAAAGGCCACCGATAGCTGCGCTAATTAAACATAAGCTGGCATAAGCCAATACCCTGCCCCGAGCTCTTGGTCGAGAAATAGATTGGGTAGTGTTTGAATTACTAAAATTGTTAATATTGTCATTGAGTGTTGAACGAACATCCTCTTCCATAATGTTTCCCCCTTTTTATGTTGAGTTGGTTCTTTAAACCAACTAATTTACTACATTTAAAGGATATCCTAAAAGTGTTAAAGTAAATGGTGCAAAGTGTGAAATATTATAGTTGTTAAAGTTGAGATTTTGTGAAAATTAGATATTATATGAAGAAACCATTGCTTTTTAGTTCGGATTATACTTTGGTAATGTTAAAAAAAGAGGAAGTGGATTATGAATACTGAAATGAAGCGGTCAGTGTGCCCATTTGATTGTCCGGATGCCTGTGGGCTTTTAGTTGAAGTTATTGACGGCAAAGCCGTAAAAGTAAAGGGTGATCCTGAGCACCCTTTCACCAAAGGGACTTTGTGCCCTAAGATGAATCATTATGAACGAACGGTACATTCCCCACAAAGATTAAAGCAGCCTCTTCTACGCATTGGCGAAAAAGGAGCGGGGAATTTTAAACCTATTTCTTGGGCTGAAGGGATTCAATATATTGTGGACCGGTGGAAGGGGATTATCTCTAACTATGGTGCAGAAGCTATATTGCCGTACTCATATGCTGGAACAATGGGAGTTGTTCAACGTAATTGCGGGGAGGCCTTTTTTCACAAACTCGGAGCATCGAGATTAGCTCGCACTATATGTTCTTCGGCCAAAGGTTATGGCTGGTCCTCCGTTATGGGTAATACCCTGGCACCACATCCAGATGAAGTGAAGAAAAGCGACTTTATCCTTTTATGGGGTACAAATGCTCTGGCCACAAACATCCATCTTCTGCAAAACGTAAAAGAAGCCAAAAAGCGTGGTGCTGCAGTATGGCTTATAGATACTTATGAAAATCCTACGGCTAAGATTGTTGATAAAGTTGTTTTGGTCAAACCCGGAAGAGATGGCGCGTTGGCTCTCGGCATAATGCACATTCTGGTTCGTGAAGGCTGGATAGATTTATCTTTCGTTACCAAGCATGTACAAGGCTTTGAACAATTGCAATCAGAAATCCTACCGGATTATACTCCTGATAAAGTGAGTCAGATTACTGGAATTGATGTAAAGTTGCTCGAAGAATTGGCACTTCACTATGCTAAAGCCAAGGGGCCTTTTATTGCTTTGGGCTCAGGACTTTGTCGTTATGGGAATGGCGCGATGACCGTACGAGCTATTACCTGTCTTCCTGCCCTAGTCGGTGCTTGGGAGAAGCCCGGAGGAGGGCTGTTGGCAAGCATATCAACAGGTCCAGCCTTTGTTACAAGTAAAGTAACTCATGAAGATTTCTTGTCTGAGCAACCCCGAATTGTAAATATGAATCAGCTGGGCCAGGCATTAACAGAATTATCTGAGCCGCCGATTATGAGCATGTACGTATTCCATTCCAATCCAGCAGTTGTTGCTCCAGATCAAACAAAGATAATAAAAGGGTTATCAAGGGAAGATTTATTTACAGTTGTCCACGAACGTTTTATGACAGATACAGCTCGTTATGCTGACATTATCTTACCCGCTACCAGCTCCTTAGAACACTCAGATATTTATAGGGCATACGGACATTATGGCATTCAACGAGCGACTGGGATAATTCCCCCCGTTGGAGAGGCTAAGTCGAACTGGGAAGTATTTCAATTACTTGCTCAAGCAATGGGCTATAAAGAGTCATTCTTTGCTCAAAGCGCGGATGACTTGATTAATCAATTGCTTGATCCTCCCACGCCATGGTTAGAAGGGGTCGATATGGCAAATCTCCAAGCAGGTCGCCCTGTGGAACTCTCCTTGCCCCAGGACTACAAAACCACCTATCTCACTCCATCGGGTAAGATTGAAATATACAGCCCCGTCGAAACCGAACCTTTACCTCGCTATTTTGACCCTTACGAGGATGACGCCCCTTTCTACCTGATGAGCGCCCCAAGTCTATATTCTTTGAACTCTTCTTTCAACGAACGGCCTGATTTGTTGCAGAAAAAAGAGGAGGCTTATTTGCAAATGAATCCTAAAGATGCCGAAGACAAGAAGTTGCAAGATGGCCAGAAAGTAATAGCATTTAATGATCGTGGCGAGGTAGTCTTTATACTTAAGCTAGCACCGACTGTTCCCCAGGGAGTCTTGGTCACTGAGGGTCTTTTTTCTAAGGAAAAAATGCAGGGAACTTATTCGGTAAATGCCCTTACTTCACAACGTCTGACAGATAGAGCCGAGGGAAGTACTCTTTATGATGTTAAAGTGGATGTCGGATTATACCAATAAGTTAATTTTCGGGTGCATTTATGATTTATAGGCGCGAGCATCATTCTCTAAACATAAATTAACAGGAAGGATCGCTATGTTTAGAGGAGGATTTATATGCAAATTCATGTTGTGAAACCCGGAGATACTCTTAGCAAAGTTGCCCGAGCTTACGGGGTCTCCGCCCAGGAAATTGTTGAAGCCAATGAAATTCCAGATCCCAGCAGATTGGCGGTTGGGCAAACATTTGTTATACCAATCAGAGGGCGATATCATTTCCTTCAACCTGGTGAAAGTCTATGGTCAATTGGTCGTCGTTACAATGTTTCGGTTGAGGAATTAGTCCGCATCAATAATATTCAAAATCCTAATACTCTCCCCGTTGGCTTGCGTTTATATTTGCCTCAAAGGCCTAAGATGATCGTAGAAACGAATGCCTATATTGATCCGAGAATGACCCGAGGCAGTTCCGCTGAGGATGTGGACAAAGTAGGAGAGCATCTGACTTATCTTGCAATTTTTACCTATGCTGTTAATCGTGAGGGAAATCTTACCCCGGTGGATGATCAGCCATCGATAAATGCAGCGTATAAGGATAGAGTCTTACCCCTTTTGGTACTGACCAATTTTGAGGAGGGACAATTCAGCACTGAAATTGCTACTGCTATCTTGACCAGTGAAGCCATGCAAGATCGTGTTCTTAATCAAGCTCTTCAGATAATGAATGAGAAGGGATATAGGGGGTTGGATTTTGACTTTGAGTATTTGGGGGCTCAAAACCGTGTAAGGTATGTCCATTTCTTAGAGAAGGCACGTCAATTATTAAAACCTCGAGGGTACTATATTTCTGCTGCTTTAGCCCCAAAGTATAGGGCTGAGCAAAAAGGAGTTTTGTATGAAGGGCATGACTATCAGTTAATCGGTCAAGTGGTTGATTTCATCTTCTTTATGACATACGAATGGGGATGGTCCGGTGGGAAACCGATGGCAGTCTCTCCCTTACCTCAAATGAGAAATGTCATGGAATATGCTGTTTCTGTGGTGCCGAAAGAAAAGATTATGATGGGGATGCCTCTCTATGGATATGACTGGACATTACCCTATGTTGAAGGCGGCAAATTCGCGAGATCTATTAGTCCGCAACGGGCTTTGCAATTGGCTGTTCGTTATGGGGCAACTATTAACTATGACAGAGTTTCTCAAGCTCCCTGGTTTAGGTATACTGATGAACAGGGTAAACAACATGAAGTTTGGTTTGAGGATGCCCGAAGTATGCAAGCGAAATTCGACTTAGTAAAGGAACTGGGGATTCGGGGTTTTTATTATTGGGTATTAGGCAATGATTTTCCGCAAAACTGGCTTCTTATTGAAGATAATTTCGTGGTGCGTAAACTAATATAGTAAACTGCATATCTCGATAAAATAGTAAGAGCAAGAAGTCTATTCTAGGTTGTTCTCCTTAAAGCTAACAGATTTTTCATGAAAAGCTGTTGCTGGCCGAATACATACCGCTGTAGACTGCTTGCTCTTTTTTGAGAATTACTGCTTTGGTGCAGTACCTTGACCTGCTGCCTCAACGGCAGTGCCTGAACCCGGCGTTTTTCCTGCGTCAGGATTAGCAGCACCTGCGACGTTTGCGCCCACCCCGAGGTTTGCTTTTAGTTGTGCTTGACGGGCCAGATCAAGGCCTTCCCCAAGTATACGTAGAGCTTCTTTTGGGCTGTGCCAACCCATGCTGTTTTCCGCAGAGATATAATCCCATCTCCACTGAGCTTTACGGTGTAAATTTCTGGCTTCATTCATCATATCTGCTTTGGCAGCAGAATTGTTTGACGCTGTTGTAATAGAATTAATAGCGTCAGTGAGTGCAGTTTCTAAGGCAACCTTTGCTTTATAGACTTGGTCCTGGGTGCCAATAACTTGGTTTTTTAAATACTCTTCACTTTGTTTATGGCAGGTTTGACAGGATTGGGAAATATGATTAAGAGGACTCTGCAGATGATGGGAGGATATTTTGCTTTGCCCTTGTTTTACATAGGGCATATGGCAATCTGCACAGGCCACGCCATTTGCAGCGTGTACACCAGTTGAGAAGAGTTCATAATCTGGGTGTTGAGCCTTGAGCATCGGAGCCTGGCTTTCTTTATGATCCCAATCTTTAAAATTTAATTCAGTATATAGCTTTTCTGCATCATCCATGCGCAAACCATAGTTCCAAGGGAAGGTAACTTTTTTGTTATCGGGTTTGAAGTAATACTCAACGTGGCATTGTGCACAGACCATGGTTCGCATTTCTTGCCGGCTAAATTTAGTAGGGTCGATTCCTCTAGTTTTCAAAGCATCAAGAAGGGGAATGCTTGTAATTGTCAGTTCCATTGTTTTTGAGTCGTGGCAGTTCGCACAGGCAATTGGATGTTTGATTTGATCCTTTAAATCGGCAAAAGGGGTTGCCCAGAAAGAGTCCCCCATTTTGTCAACAAGGGGTTTAACATTAGGGCTTTTGCAGTTCCAGCAGGAGCTAATAGTTTTTGGACCGACACGAAGTGTCCTTGTGACATCCTCTAAGGCCCAGACATGACCTCTTTCTTCATTGTAATCTTCAGAAAAAGGATATCCGGCAAATAGTTTTACTTGAGCAGGAGATTCTTTAAGATGGGATTCGGGTACAGAACCTCCATACTTAGAATTGCCCTTTATTTGTTCTTTTTGTTCCAGATAACTGGCATAATGATCAGGGTAGGCCTTTCCCCAGACGGCAGGATCTAATTCTCCTTCAGGTATAGTAACCGTCGTAGGAGGAGCCGGAGATTGTTGGTTGCAACCAAGTATGAGGAATCCGAACAGTATTAGCATTAGACTGAGCAATAGAAAGCTGCGCCAGGTTTTAAACATTTAAAGTATACCTCCATTTTTCAGCGAATTGCTGTATATATTGGTTGACTAGAGAAGGGCATAGTTGGGGGTTCATGGGGTTCTCCTCGATGACACTCAAAACATCGTTTTCCTTCACTGGTATTGATTCTGGAAACGACGGTAGAATGACAGCGCAGGCAGTTGCGTTGGAGAATATTCCTACTCCATTCTTTTGTGTGTAGCACATCAGGTGGAGCAAAGGTGTTCTTATAATAATCTCTGGCCCCTGAATATCCTTTGTAGACAATTTGCTCGAGAATATTATCATGTGGTATGTGACAATCCTTGCAGCCTACCCCATTTGTTTCCCTGTGGACACTGTGAAAAGAGGTTTCATACGGCGGCTTCATAATATGACAGGTTGTTCCACAATAATAAGTAGTCGATGTGCGTTCGTACTGAGCAACCACAAAGAATCCAAAGAGTACAAGTAATGGCACACCAATCAGGAGCCATTTTTTTGTTTTGCTAGATAGATATTTCATAGGAACCTCCTTTCAAGGTTAATTTTGTCTTAGTATGAAGGTTTTACAATGCTTTTATGTAAAATATTAATATGTTTTAGGCCGGGCTATATATTCTACTTTGGATGCCATTGATGACATATAAAGGCCCCTATGCGGGAAGATATAACTTCCGGCACAAGGGCCCTTATTCGGACTTAGTATGCAAAGTGTATCGATGCTCTAAAATTAACACGCAGTCACTAGACAAACAAAAATGCTAAGGCCATAATAGAATAAGCTGCCAGCAGTTGTGCACCCTCTAACCAGTTTGAACGGCCATCCATACTTATCATGGCAGTTATTACTGTGCCCATAATAATGACGATAAGTTCATACCCTGTAAACAATAAGTCAAGAGGTTGGCCAATAAAATAACCCAGGAAAACTAATAAAGGAGCGACAAAGAGTGCAATCTGGGTACTTGAACCTATTGCAATTTCTAAGCTGATATCCATTTTATTCTTCATAGCCATTAGGACACTTGTTGAATGTTCAGCGGCATTGCCGATGATTGGTATGACTATAACTCCAATAAACAGCTCACTAATGCCTAAGGTGTTTACCACCGGATCAATTCCTTCTACCAGTAGTTCACTTTCTATCACTACAAAAAAAGTAGCGATAAGTAGAATTAAAAGAGATTTAGGTTTTGACCAACTGGGAGAATCTGAACACTCTTGGCTTGGTCGAAAAACATCTTTGTGTGTATGTAAAGAAAAAACCAAGCTAAGGATATAGACAATCATAAGGATTCCTGCAACTCCCAGGCTTAAGGGCTCGGCAGCAGGATTAGAATGTGTGTTGAGGAAGACTGCCGGGATGATCAGCCCCGTCACTGCCATCAGGAGCATGGCGGTATGCATACCAGCTGCAGCCCTATTGAATTTCTGGACTTTGTACTTAAAACCACCCAGAAGCATGCTCAGCCCTAACACTAAAAGAAGATTGCCTATAATAGAACCTGTAATGGAAGCTTTTACGACTTCAACCAATCCAGCTTTTAGGGCAAAAACTGTGATAATAAGTTCTGCTGCGTTGCCAAAAGTAGCATTCAACAACCCCCCCAATCTTGGCCCAACATAGATGGCGATTTCCTCAGTTGCCTTGCCCATGTATCCTGAAAGTGGAATTATACTCAAACAAGCGGCAACAAACTGTAAGACGGGTGAATGACCGGAAAGATGCAAAAAAATACTGATCGGAATAGCTAACAATAATAGGTTGAGATATTTCAAAACTTAACCCCTCCTAACATCCATATTCAATAGTCTATTTACCATTAAAATCTATTTAAGTAGGAGTGTCAACAAAAAGTAATTAATTATCCTAATTAGTTTTTCGAGCCTTAACTGGATTATTTCTACTCACGTAAGAAAAGTAAGGAGAGAGTATGAAGCAGCTTATGAACACAAGACTGGCAAACTTTAAGCTGAGATTTGCTAAAGCAGACGATGTCCCGCTGATATTATCTCTTATTAAAGAATTAGCGGACTATGAGAAAATGCTCGACCAAGTAGTAGCTACAGAAGAAATTCTAAGAGAATCCTTATTCGAGCAGAAAAAAGCAGAGGTTCTTATCGGCGAGTATGAGGATAGACCGATAGCCTTCGCCTTGTTCTTTCATAATTTCTCGACATTTCTAGGAAGGCCAGGTATATATTTGGAGGATCTATACGTTAAACCAGAAATGCGAGGTAAAGGGATAGGTAAGATCATTTTATCTCAGCTTGCGAAAATCGCTATTGAGAGGAAGTGTGGCCGATTAGAATGGTGGTGTCTCGATTGGAACGAACCTTCTATTAAGTTCTATAAAAGCAAGGGGGCTGTTCCAATGGACGATTGGACTGTTTATAGAGTAACAAATGAAGCTTTAGTTAAACTTGCAAAAGACTAGGAAAAGCTTAGAGATAAAAAACAGGGCTAGAACTTTAAAGTCTAGCCCTGTTTTTATAGAAAGTTTTTTAGGATTACATAGTTATTTAACGATAAGCACCGGACAAGGGGATTGAGCCATAACCCGTTGAGTGACACTTCCGATAAGTGCTCCGGTAAGTGCACCGTGACCAACTGTACCCATAACCACCAGGTCAAATTCTCTTCTTACTTCATCTAAGATGCCACTGGCAGCGTGCCCGGATATATGCTTCTTTGTCAAGTGAACATTTCCGATGCCAATGCCTTTGAGTGTGATTTCCAAGGCTAACTCTCCACTCTTATCGATTTGCTCCTGATCTATGATGCTAGTAAATCCCATATGATACCCATAATAAGCTTCAGGAGTTGGGGTCACATGAAAGAGCTCAATTTCTGAGTTGAACTTTTCAGCTATTTCTAAAGCTGACTTAAGGGCGCGACGTGAAGATTCAGAGCCGTCTGTGGGTACTAGAATCCTTTTGAACATTAGCATCATCCTCCTTATTTTTATACGAAGGCTGTGGTTGTTAATTATATTATATAAACATTCATGAACCTTCCGTTCACAGGGAGGCATGAAAATTTTCGGACATCTTTTCATGGCAAGAATTAACTGAGATAATCTTAATAAG
>NZ_FNCP01000050.1 GCF_900100785.1 Desulfosporosinus hippei DSM 8344
GGCGGCTTTAACCAGGGCGCTTCCGCCGGTAGCTAGGATCATGGCTACATCAGGGTGTTTCATCAGTTCGTTGGTGGCTCCCATGGAGACATTCATGATGCATCCGATAACCCCTTCCGGTGCTCCTGCGGCGACGGCAGCTTGTTCCATGATTTTCGCCGCTTCATTAGTGCAGCGTACGGCACTCGGGTGGGGGGAGAAAACGATGGCATTCCGGGATTTGAGGGCGATCATGGCTTTGTAGATGACGGTTGAGGTAGGGTTTGTCGTCGGGACGATCCCGGCGATGACGCCCACGGGTTCCGCGATTTCCCAAAGCTTTTGCTCCTGATCTTCTCGGATGATTCCCACGGTCTTCATGGGTTTGATGAACTCGTAAAGGGTGCGCGAGGCAAAATAGTTCTTAAAGCATTTATCGTTATAGTTGCCCATCCCCGTTTCGGAGACAGCCATCATGGCTAATCTGGCTGCATTAGCTTCCCCGGCTTCGCGCATCATATCAATAATATGATTCACTTGCTCTTGCGTGAAGTCTTTCAGAGCTTCTTGGGCTTTGCGCGCAGCTCGTACTAAATTTCGGGCTTCCTGTAAGGAACATAAATCTCGGTCAAGTTCCATCACGAAGCTGCACCTCCCTTTTCCTAAAATTTTAATCCGTTTTCACAGACGTCGATAACGGCTCTTTGGAAGGCTTCGCAGGCGGATTTGCAGGCACTTTGCGAGCCGGTTAAGAGTCCGCCGCCAAAGTTGGTTTCCGTCGGGGGGCCGTAGAAGGCTTTCATGCTGACTTCGGCGGCTTTTAAAGCGGCGTCTAAGCCAAACATGGCTTCAATCGGAGGGGCAATCAGGTAGGACAGAGCCTGACCTTCTTCGATGCCGGCAACTTTAGAGAGATAGCTTCCGGTTCTTGAAACGGTATGCGGGAAAAACGCGGTTTTTCCGCCGTCACAGGTGTAAAACCAGCATTCATTTTCTAGGTGTTCGATGCAGGCATCCACTCCAGCCCGGACTTCCGCCGGATTGGGGCCTGCTAAGATGCCAATGATTTCTCCGGATAGCGGGCCGGAGGCACGAGCTGCTCCGCAATAGAAGCTCTTGGCATACACGACTTCGACTTCCGCTTTTTTAGTGGCTTCATCTAAGGCTACGTAGGTGGAATCATCAATGTCGGCGGTAATCATGCCGATGGAACGCTGATAGTCCGTCAGACCAAGCTGCTGGGCTAAATCCGGGGCTACATTCGGGATTAATCGGACGGCTAATACTTTGGGTTTTAGAGGCTCTATCATAGTTATCCTCCCTATTCCCGCCGGACGCTTTTCTTAAGATCCGACGATTTATTTGTTCTCAACATTTTTGGATTTTGGCTTTTCTTCAAAGACAGGTAATTTAGGCAGGATTGCTTCCAACTCAGGGTGTGGGCGGGGAATGACATGACAACTGACCAGCTCTCCGACTCGCTCAGCGGCGGCTGCTCCGGCATCAACGGAAGCTTTTACCGCTCCCACATCTCCTCGAACCATGACCGTCACTAAGGCGCCTCCAACTTTTACTTTCCCGATTAAGGTGACATTGGCTGCTTTGACCATGGCATCAGCCGCTTCTATGGCTCCTACGATTCCACGGGTTTCTACCATTCCTAGTGCTACGAGATCTTCTCTTATAGCCATTTGTGTTTGCTCCTCTCGTTATCGTTTATATATCAAATAAACGTTAAATTCTCACAACCCATTATATATGGACAACTTATAATAAACCAATACAACTTTGCTAACATTGAAATGTTCTTATGAATAATCGGTTAATACTAGGTTCGTCCACTGTTGCTTACTTAAAGACTTACTTACTCAAGATTAACACCGGATGCTTTAGCATCCAGGATTCTTTTGATTAAGCTGGCCAAATGTGCTCCAGCTTCCGCAGCCGGAGTCCCGCCTTTATGAATATTACTGATCACGGTTCTTTCACTCTCAACCATACCCAGTCTTGGATTGTATCCTATATAAGCACTCATACTCTCAGCCGTTCCCAATCCTGGGCGTTCTCCAATAAGAATTACGGCAACTTCAGGCTTTAACTCTTCCCCAATGGTATCCATGATGGCAACTCGGCCATTGCGAACAAAGATTGGAGTTCCAAGCTTCACACCCATTCCTTCAAGCCCTTGAGTCAAGGCAGGGAGAAGATTAGGAATATTTGCTTCAACGGCTTTGCTGGAAAGTCCGTCAGATACAATGATTTGAACCGTGGCACCTTTAGGGCATCCCTTTGCCAGAATTCCTAAATTTTCATCATCTAGTTTTCTGCCCAAGTCCGGTCGGGTTAGATATTCATCTTTTGAGCTGCAGAGGGTTTGGATAGGAACCATATTATATTTTGCCGGAAATTCTTCTGGTACCACTCCAAGTACAGAGTCTTGGGCTACTGCGTGGTCAGCTCTAAAACGAAGTAAAGTATCTGTCAATGGACGGGGACCGCAGCGCCACACTCCGATCCGGGCTGGTGTTGAAAGCTTCATCTCTTCATAAAGGTCTTTGTTGACAGGATCAGGTACTTGCAGATATCGTTGTAAGTCAATTTCTGCTAAATCTTTTATCTCACATTCGTTATTATTTGCTGAATTTGCTAAAGGGAGATTAGTACTGGAATTTTGGCTTTTCTGCTGATCCATTCCTTTAAGCAATTCTTCAACGATTAAACGAACACTATCTTCTAAGCTCATTTCTTTTCCCTCCCTTACCTTGTGAATATCGTCGCATCACCGGCACGGGCTGTAAGCTTGCCCTTTGCCAGGATTCCCATGGATTCTGCCCAAGCTTCAAACTCCGGCAACGGTCTTAAGTTAAACAGTTCTCTCAAGGTTGCAATGTCATGATAGCTGGTGCATTGGTAATTTAACATTACATCATCACCCATAGGGATCCCCATGAAATAGGTACACCCTGCCGCAGAGAGAAGAGTTGCCAAATTTTCGATATCATTTTGGTCTGCCTTCATATGGTTGGTGTAGCAAGCGTCCACACCCATTGGCAATCCAGTTAGTTTACCCATAAAATGGTCTTCCAAACCTGCTCTTGTTACTTGACGAGTATCATATAGATACTCCGGACCGATAAATCCAACAACGGTATTCACTAAAAAGGGATTATAATGACGGGCTAACCCGTAACACCGGGCTTCCATGGTTACTTGATCAGCACCATGATGAGCCTCAGAAGACAGCTCGGAGCCTTGCCCGGTTTCAAAATACATAATATTAGGTCCGGTGGCACGGCCTTCTTTCAATCCTAAAGCATAGGCTTCGTCTAATATTTCTTTAGTGACTCCAAAGGCTTCGTTACCAATCTGGGAGCCGGCAATAGATTGGAATAATAAGTGCACAGGGGCACCTTTCCTTAAGGCCTTCATTTGAGTGGTAATATGGGCTAAAACACAAATCTGAGTAGGTATCTTCCATTCTTCAGCAAAGTTATAGAGGGTTTCCAGGCTGCGAATGGTAGCAGGCACTGTATCATCAACGGGATTTAAACCTAAAACTGCATCCCCTATACCATAGGATAGCCCTTCACGCAAGCTGGCTAAAATCCCATCGACCCCATCTGTAGGATGATTTGGTTGGAGCCGAGAAGCTAAGCATCCTGCATTTCCAATTGTCGTATTACAATGAGCCAAATTTTGAATTTTAGCTGCCCCTAAGATCAGGTCAAGATTACTCATTAGCTTAGCTACTGCAGCGACCATCTCTGAGGTTAGACCACGACTAATCCTTTTCAGAGCAGAACCATTGGTTTCGGTTCTGAGAATGTATTCTCTAAACTCTGCAACACTCCAATTCTTAATCGTATGGTAGATGGGCTCATTGACATCAGCGTCGATAACACGTGATACTTCATCGTCCTCGAGAGGCACGACAGGATTCTTTCGTAAATCTTCTAAAGTTAATTCTGATAAAACTCGTTTTGCGGCGATCCGTTCTGCGGCATCTGCGGCAGCGATTCCAGCAAGGATATCCCCTGATTTAATTTCATTTGCTTTAGCCAAAACATCCTTTACATCTTTAAAGGTAAAGGTTTGACCAAAAAGTCGTGTCTTTAGATTCACGATTTCACATCCCTTCTGTTGGCTAGTATTAACGGGCAAAGACGAGGGTTTTTACAATAACAGGCACTGCATCTTGATGGGGTAAGGGTTTAGCAATATCTAAAAAATCGCCAAAGGCCAGTTCAATACCGTCCAAGCAGACTATTGGCATATTTGTGAGAAGCCTCTGCAGGGTTTGTCCAAGAACCTTAGCAATATCTTGTTGGGCAATAACCACTTTAGGCTCCCCTTTGATTGAAGGTAATTCACCGGCTAGAGTTTCTGCTAAGGAAAGAATCGTGGTAAAGTCCGTGTTAGGCAAAGGTGGTACGATTAAAGCAACTGTGCGGTAAAGAGCGTCGGTATAATTCTCAGTGGACTTAAGCCATGTAAAGCCACCCGACGCATTCAATTCCGGATACACCGCCGGCACATTGCGCAGTGGAAGGGTATGCTCACTAACCGTAATTGTTGAACCGGATACATTTACAGTATGGGCCCCCGCCCCCAGGACAGTAGCATGAATGGTTTCCGTGCCTTCGTGTACAGGCAGGGAGGAATAAATTCGACTTTCACGAAATGCTTCAGCTAATAGTGGGCCAACATCCCCATGTATCCACCACTCATTGATTCCTGGAAGATAAATATATCTTGCTACCCCTCCTGAAAAGACCACACCGTCGATCTTAACATTCGGTAATAAATTGGTCATTACCAAACAATTGTCCTGAGGAAGCAAGGGTTCCTGAAAAATGACACGTTCCACACATTCGACCATACTACGCAAACAGTGCTTGATGATAACTAATTCTTCCTCGCCTTGGGTCTGGACTGTGTTCGGATAAAAATGACTCAATATCTTCTCGGCAGGTGGGGAAATAAAGGTTAAATTGTGACTAATCGGATCAACTTCAAAAAGTCGGCCGCCAACATTGATACATGCTGTCCCAATACACTTACCTCGATCAAAATAGGCAATATTTGTTGTTCCTCCACCGATATCAATATTGGCTATACAGCCATGTAAGCGCTTGGAGAGCGCCTCAGCTCCCGATCCTTTTCCGGCAATCACACTTTCGAGATCCGGTCCAGCCGTCGCTACGACAAAATCTCCGGCATAATCGGCCAAGGAATGAATGATCTCCGAGGCATTCTCCTTTTTAGCGGTTTCTCCGGTAATAATAATAGCCCCTGTGTCAATCTGTTCGGGCCTCACTCCAGCCTTCTCGTATTCCTTAGCGATGATTTTACGAAGGGCAGCACCGTCAACATGCTGACGGTCTTCAAAAGGAGTGAAGTGAACCTTCCCTAGATAGGCAATACTTTTATGACTAATTTCCACCTTCGGGACTTGACTTCCAGGCATTACGTTAACTAGAGTCAGCCGCGAAATGACCAACTGAGTCGTTGTTGTTCCGATATCGATCCCCACACTGACTAGTGTCATCTCTTTAGCCATGTTGTTTCCATAAGCCATCTAATGACGATGGCTCCTCTCCACAAAAAGGTATTTGGTCTTAAGCATCTAGTTCGTCTAAAACGCCGAACTCTTCTTCAAAAGGTCTGATATTCTTATTACCCCAAATAAAATAGTAAACGATCGCAATGGCGTAGACAATAGCTGTCCATTTCAAAGCAGGTACACTTGAAATAATGACACTTACGGTCAAGAAAATACCTGTAATAAAGCTAATGACCGGGATGATTGGATAGGATACTTTAAAGGGTCTTTTGAGACTGGGTTCTTTGGAACGCAGAACAAACAGACTAATTAGGCTAAGCATGTAAAGGGCGACAGAACCGATAACTGCAATAGTAATAACGACAGCTGTCTGCCCGGTGAGCACGACACCTAAGCCGATAAGTCCAGGAATTAACAGTGCCCACACTGGGGTGTGACGTTTAGGGTCTACATAGGCTAAAAACTTAGGCAAATATCCGGTCCGAGCCATGGCATAAGTTTGACGTGAGTAACCTACGATAATGCCATGCAAGGAAGCAATTAAGCCGAATAAACCAATGATATTAACCAATACAACAATAAAGGCATTTTCGCCAAAGACTTGAGCTAAGGCAATAGGCAACGGGAAGTCAACAGCTGAAACCAAATTATAGTCTGCAATACCAGCCGTTAAAAAGAGGGTCAGGAAGCCCATGATCATCAGTGTTCCCATACCACTTAAGAAACCTTTAGGGATATCTTTCTGGGGATTTACCATTTCTTCTGCTGCCATGGCTCCGCCTTCAATAGCTAGATAGAACCAGATAGCGAAAGGAACTGCGGCCATGACCCCTTTCATTCCGAAAGGAAGTAAAGGCTCTGTCATAACACGTGCCATAGAGAAGTGAGGTGCTGCCGCAACCCAGAAAATAACCAAACCGACAAGGGCAATGATGGTGACTACTAATTCTACTGTAGCAGAAGTTTTCATTCCCAAATAGTTGACAAAAATGAAAAAGAGGAAGGCCGCAACTGCTGCTGTCAAAGTTGGAACGGATGGAATGAGAAAGTTAATATATCCACCAACAGCCAAAGCGATTGCCGGGGGTGCAAAAATGAACTCGATTAAACAACTAATACCATTCATATATCCCCAAAAAGGCCCTAATGCTCTACGGGCATAAGCCGAAGGACCACCTGCATGGGGAATTGCTGTTGCCAGCTCAGAGTAAGATAAGATAAATGTTACATAAAAGATCGTAACTGGAATTAAAGCTAGGGCTAAGCCCATCGGCCCGCCTGCACCAAATCCATAACTCCAGCCAAAATAGTTTCCTGATATTACCAATCCCACTGCAAGAGCCCATAAGTGGATAGGTTTAAGTACTCTGGATAAATTTGCGTCGGCCCCTGCGGTCACAACTTTAGTTTCTGTTGTCACTATATAAACCTCCTTTGTTTTTATTAGATGTAACCGATACCATACTAAACTATAACTTTAGTCTTCACCCGCCTTTCTCGGACAAAAATTAATGCCCTTTATTGCACCCGAAAATTCCGGATGTAATAAAGGGCATTATTGCCCGCTATTCCTTTGTTTAGAAGTTACTAGTTGGTAACGGTTGACTCCATCTATAATCTACACTATTCGCGATCTATCACAATATTCCTTTTTTTTGACGAAAGTTTTTTCAAATTCTTGAATACCAATATAATTATTAACTATAACCAAATACTTAAATTTATTCCGCCGTTTTAATAATCTGATCAGCTAATTTTACGACAGTAATTCTCTGATCCATGGCCTGATGGATTAACAATTGATGAGCTTCATACTCACTAATTCCCTCACGAGTGGCAAGAATTGCCTTTGCTCTGGAAACTAGTTTTTGACTATGCAGCTCTTGTTGTGTAGTCTCTAATTTTGACTGAACAGCTTGCATTTCTCTCCAGCGGGCATAAGCAATTTGGATTGCCGGCAAGAGATCTCGTTCGGTTATTGGTTTAACCAGATATCCATAGACACTAACCTTTTCTGCTCTATTAATAAACTTAGTTTGACTATAGGCGGTCAGTAATATAACGGGTATGTTCATAGTATGTAGTATTTTTGCAACTTCCAGACCATCTAATTTGGGCATCATAACATCAAGTATCGCTAAATCCGGAGCAAAGGATTTTGCTAACTCAACAGCCTTTAAGCCATTGTTTGCTTCTGCGCAAACTATATGCCCAGCCCCTTGCAGCATTTCTTTAATATCCAGCCGAATTAAAGCCTCATCATCTGCAATTAAAATGGATAGTTCGCTCATAACCGTCCCTCCGAGTTATGTATTGGAAAGCTTACTGTTACCACTGTCATTCCGTTAATACGTTCCATTCCGAACTCTCCACCCAATTGATCTTCAACTAAGGAATCAACAATTTGCAAACCTAACCGTCGTTGCTTGACCTTATCAAAAGGCACTTCCGGTTCAGGACCATTGTCTCTTACCGTCAGAAGTATTTGTCCATTTTTCTCAATAATCTCAAGGGTAATGACTGCTTTATCTAAATGACGAACACCGTGTTTAAAACTGTTTGTCAGGATTTCATTAATCACAAGAGCCAACGGGACAGCTTTTATACTTTGTAGATGCAAATTCTGTCCTATAACATGGGCTTCGATGCTCTGCTCAGTCGAAGTTGAGCTTTCCAAAAGCGCCTTTAAAATGCGCTGAGAAAGATCCTTTAAATCGACAGAATCACAGTTTTGACAGGCAAAGACATCATGCACCATGGCGATTGAAATAATTCGATTGATGCTTGCTGCAAACTCAGCTTTGACAGTATCCAAATCTGACCGTCTCATTTGTAACCGAAGCAAGGCCGCAACATTTTGAAGATTATTTTTAACTCGGTGGTGAATTTCACGAATAACTGTACTCTTAGCATTCAACTCACGTTCTTTTTTACGCAGATCTGTGATATCTCTTAAGGATATTACGCAACCGCTTAGATCTCCATATGTGACTAAAGGATAAGCCTCAAAAAGATAGCTCTTATCCATGATACAAAACTCGGTAGGGCTTTTCAAAGCATCTAAAAGTTCTTCTAAACAAGAGCAATTGAACATAGCAAATAAAAAATCATGCCCAAGTGCCTCAAACCCGTGATACTCCTGATAAATCTTAGCAGCTTTTTTATTGACATAGGTAATCTTACTATACTTATTTAAGACAAATATCCCGTTTCCAACCCAATTTTCAAACTGAGAACCGGTCATTGACAAATTCATCAGCGTATTACTTAAGCGCTCCGCTGTCTGAGTTAAAAACTCAAATTGCTCTTCTTGTCGCAATTCTTCAGAGATATCTCTTTCCATAATTAATACACCAATGATTTTATCGCAAGGATTACGAATGGCTACTACAGTTTGAGCAATTGGAATTCCCTCTTGGCTAACTCCTCGAACGTCCCGGCATGTTTCCCCTGTTATTAAGGTTCGATAAACTGCAGGTTCACTGGTTGCTAAGGCTAATTCTCCTACGACACTATTTCTGTACAAGGACCGGCATTTAGGGCGAGCCCATGCTAAGACTACAGCATCGAAGCCATCTTTTATTGGCGCATCAATAAAGATATCTGTGCCTGTTAACTCAGCAGTATTGGGTATTTGTAAAACCATTGAATCTAAAATGTTGATATCTTCTTCAGTAAGATCTGTATACTTCAAACATAAACCTTTAACGTTTTCGCAGTTCATTCAACTCCTCCAATCGCAAACGCAATGGAGCAACACTTTCCCCGTTCATCACGGATATTGGATAAAAGGGTTCTTCGATTCCTGCATAATTCAAGTAAGCTGTTGCTTGTTGGATATTGGCTTTGGGCAAGTCGACCTTTGTTATGATTCCAATGATTGGTTTACGAAAAACTTTAGAAAATTGCGGAGGATAAAAAGATCGTTGTTTGGTTGCATCTTGAAGGGCCCAAATTTCTGAGACCTGATGGCTTGCATCAATTAAAACATGATAGAAACGGGGAATTTCCAGGTATTCCCCCGGACAATCAATAAAGGTATTGCAAAAATCAAGCATTTGAGTTTTTTGATAGGTAACTTGCTCATTCATTAGGGTCTGTTTTAAGGAGGTTTTGCCGGCACCTATTCCTCCTATCAGTAGAATCCTGCCCATTAACTTCTTGTCACTTCAGCCGCTGTAAACCCTAAAATGTCAACTAGAGTATTTACAGCTGCTCTTATGGCAGCTTCTACACTGGATACATCCCCTGTAATGACCAGAGATCCGGTAAAGCGATCTAAAAAGCCAAGTTCTATATCTCCGGCTTTACTTGCGGCATCTGCAGCAATAATCGCCGCTTCACTGGGGGTAATCGTCATAATTCCAATGGCACCTGATGTTACAATTCCTAATCTTTCATGAATATCGCCTTGAGGGTTCGGTATAATATGGGCCATGGTTACTTGTTTTCCAGGTACATATTCTTGAATCACGCGCTGTTTTTCAGTCAAAATGAGCACCACCTTTTCTGTAACACTTAAACTAAAAGTTAGACTGATTATTTCGTTGAAGAATATCAAAGTCCTTCTTTTTATTTATAGCCAGCTTCTTTAAAGTAATTTTTTCGAATAACAAGGTCTGCAATATCGATTCCTTTTAGACGGTTCTCATATTCAACACTATTTTCAGATTCCCCCATGTATTGTCGGGTGGCCAATACTGCAAAACTTCTATTAGTATTCAGCAAGTTTCGTCCGAAAGCTGTACTACTGTAACGATCTTCTTCGATGCCTAAGAGATAAGCTATCGTTGGCATAGTATCCACCTGTCCACCTATGGTGAAAATCTCTTTCCCGTTCATTCCCTTATGATAAATGATTAAAGGTATCTTTTTACTGTCATCCAGCCACCAGCTTTCCTGGGGCTCAACCTTTTTCACTTCATCGTTATAGTATTTATGAACTCCGGTATGATCTCCATAGATAACAACAACGGTATTATCCAATACCCCACTTTGATCCAGCTTTTCTAAAAAGAGGCCAATTTGTTCATCCGTATAACGAATACTTTGAAAGTATCCACCTAACTTTGAATTATTCAAATCCTCACTTAGATTTAGGGATCGATACTGTTCAGGTAAGTCAAAAGGGTTATGGCTTGTTAACGTAACCATAAAATCATAAAATGGTTGTTTTTGTTCCGAAATAATCGGGGCTATTTGCTTAAAATAGCTGCCATCACTAAGACCTAAGCCAATTTTCTCTTCCGTATTAAATCGCGAATCGTCCATTGTCTTTTCGAATCCAATAGCAGTCAAGGCGGGCATCCAATTCCAATATGAGCCCTTATCAGGATGAATGGCTAAGGTACTATAGCCATCCTCTTTCAAAATCTTAGGAAGTGAATTATAGGTATTGCTTGGAAACCGGAAAAAAGTTGAACCGGTTCGTACCGGATAAACAGAGGTATTCGCCATTAAGTCAGCATCAGAGCTTGATCCATTGTATACTTGCTCATAGAAATTTGAAAAGTATAAACTATTAGCCAGAAGTTTATTGAGATTCGGAGTAATTTCTTGGCCATTAACTTGTTGGTTGATTACAAAATTTTCAAGCGACTCTACTTGAATCATGATCAGGTTTTGCCCCTTGAACATCCCCTTATAATCATTGGGAGGTAATTTCTCTTGATTTTCAGAGAGCCAATTCTTAATTTCTTTCTGTTCTTCCGGTGTTAATTGGGCATCCTTAAGATCTTTAAAATAGTTATAAGTATCAAACATATGGTAGCCCAGCGGGGATAGGTTTGACATTGTCTGATTCGGAGACCAAGCAACTCTGAACAGCATAGTATCTTCTTTTCCACTTAAGTCCATTTGAACATGCTGGTAATATATATACGAGACTGAAAGCACTAAGAGGATCAGAAATTTATAAACACTTCTTTGAACTCTGCTATAAAAAGCCTTATACACTAAGCCAATTCCCGCCAAAAATAACAAGTCGATAACGAAGAAAAAATCGACCGGACGCAACATTGAAATTACACTACTAAAAAGATTGTCCAGATTTGTGGTTTGACTAAGCAAATATGGTGATACAAAGCTGCAGTACCCACGATAATACATCAAATTAGTGATTAGGAGGAGTGAAAATAAACTATTACAGGTTACTAGACACCAAAAACGGGCTTTACCCTTAAATAAATAGGAGAAACTCAAGATTACCAGAATAAAGGCGACGTAAACATCTAAAGGAGGAGCGGAACTGAAACTACAAAAAGCTTTTATATGGTCATATTTAGTTGCATTATCATTATTAATTAAGCCAATAAATAAAATGGACTTGTGTAGCATGGCCACAGTAGTGAATGCTAGAACTAAACCTTTAATTTCTAGGCAGGATATGATTAGAGTTTTTAAGCATGTAGCTAGATAACGAATGATATTAAGAGGATTACTATGTTTTGAGCTTGTTTTTACAAGCTCATCTTCTATACGAGCCAAAAATCACCATTCCTCTACGAATAAAATTATTCAACTTAGCTTTATTCGACAAAACTTTGCTTTTCCCTTTACTATACTGAGGGTTTTCGCTAGATTTTGCAATATCATATCTTAATTATCTATGGCTCAGATGTTACTGGCGAGGGAGCTTTATACTTATTTTAACCGTAATTAGTTTTTATGGTTATAAACGGGACTTCTCTTTAGCCATGATTGGCTCAAACAGGAAATCCAAGATTAATAGCTAAAAGCCCTAAATTATCTTGGATTTCTGCAAGAATTTCGGGAAAGCTATAGTGTATTTATTTCTGAGGCATTACTGAGCAGTAGTATATACACTTTCATAATGGTTAAATCTTTCTGATATAAATTACAAGGAGCTAATTATGGCCAACATATACTGGTATTATCTTATCGCTATTATTGGGCTGGGAGCCACTGTCTTTTCCATCTATAAAAAGCAAACTGTCAAACGTTCTACCTTTCTTGTTTTCTACCTCTTTACAACATGTATCACATGGATCGGTGAATTTTTCGTCCTTGGCTTGCTTGATGCTTACGCCTATAAAACAGGTATTTTCTCTGATCCTTGGGCACAAAACATATTAGGCCATCTAATACTTAACTCCACTTTCTATCCCGGAACAGCTATATTAGTTGCAGCTAATTGCCTAGGATATGGATGGATTTCTTTTATAACTATTATCTATTTACTAATTGAGTATTTGTGTTTGAAATCAGGAATATACGAACATCACTGGTGGAAGTATTACATGACAGGTTTCTTGATTTTTTTCTTTCAAGTATTTTCCAAAAAGTACTTTACTATGCTCAATCCCATTAAGTCGAGACTCATCAGGAACATTACATTTTACTTTGTTGGGTTTGTACTTCTTCATTACCCCATTCCCGTACTTTTACTGTTAGGAAAACAATACTATAACGTTAATTGGGCAGAAAATTTATATTTATCGAGCACGATGTTTATATTTGCTTATCAATTAATTGAGGTCATAATTTTAATTTACTGTGTATGTATCCTTAAGAAATGGTATTTTAAGCTCATACCATTCTGCATTGCATTTTTCGGCCAATATATTCTTATGAAATTAAATATTCTTGTTTTAAAAGACGGATGGAATCTCCTCTACTCAATGATACTTTACTTTTCCAGCATAGTTACTTTTATTATAATCGAAAAGTATTCCTTAAAGATGAAAGTACAATAGCAAATTGGAACGGGTAGAACCCCGACTCCCCAAATTCGCCCACGTGGGCGAATTTAAGACACTCCAGAGAGGTGGAAGGATGGCACATAAAGAAAGACCACCTCATTCAGAGATGGTCTTTCGCTTGTTACCTGGCGATAACCTACTTTCCCAGGGGCTATGCCCCAAGTATCATTGGCCCTGGAGGTCTTAACTTCCGTGTTCGGTATGGGAACGGGTGGAACCCCTCCGGCATAATCACCAGATGTCTGAGATATTCGCTTTCTTTCGA
>NZ_FNCP01000020.1 GCF_900100785.1 Desulfosporosinus hippei DSM 8344
GTGTCAACTAATTCATCTGAACAATTTGGAGTCAATTATCAAGGAACGTTCGGGTTCGTTTTGTAACCTGAACCCTATATTTATCTTACAAGGAGTGAGTTTAATGGTTATAACTCAAGAAATTAAAGATGTAATATCAAAGGCTCCGTTTATTCCCATCACTACTGTTTCTGTCCATGGAGAACCGCACATGATCGTAGTAGGAAAAGTAGCAGAAATAAGAGAAGCTGATATACTAGGGTTTGGTATCTACAAGATGGAGGTCACTCAACAAAACATCAAAGATAACGGAATGATGCAGGTTGTAATAGCAACGATGGAAGGTGGCCCCAAAGGCTACAGGCTCACAGGCAAAGCATGTATAGAAGAGAAACTGGTTTTATTTAAGGCAGAAAAGGTAGAGGTGCTTCTGTAGAATCTCCTGAATGCACAATAATCCCGCTTATGACAGGCGGGATTATTGTGCATTTCAGGTTTTAGTATTGTTGGACATTTCTCTGATACACTCTATTTTAGCAACCCTTATTATGCATGAGGAGGAAAAGCATGAAGCATTGCATTATCTGTCTGCAGCAATTGGACCTATTTCAGGGACTAGAACGAGATCAATTTACTAACTTGTGTCAATGTACGAATAGAAAGAGATTGTCCAGAGGACACTACCTTTTTCGTCAAGGAGAGGCAACAAGTACCATATACCTAATAAAATCGGGTAAGCTGAAACTCGTACAAACTGCCGAGGATGGCCATGAAACAATACTGGATGTATGCGGCCCCGGTGAAGTCTTAGGTGAATTGTCCTTATATCAAGAACAAAATGCACACTCAAGCGCCATAGCTATGGAAGAGGTTTGCATATGCTGTTTCAGTAAACTCCAATTTGAAGGGTTAATCAAACAAGATCCTTCGTTTGCCCTGAGGATTATTGGCTACTTAGGGCAAAAACGTTATGAAACCATGTTGAAATTAAGAAAAGAATCTGGATTACCCGTTAAAGAGAGATTGTTGCAACTTTTTTATCGTTTAGCTGAACAATATGGACAAGAAAGGCCGACCTCGACTTTGATAGATCTAAAAATCACCCAGCAAGAATTAGCTGATATGATCGGTTCTTCGCGTATTATGGTTATTCAGGCACTTAAAGAGTTTAAAGCTGCTAATATAATTGACCGGGAAAAAAGATATTTCGTCTTGAAAAACGACCCTTGCATCAGTATTCATACCTTCGAATAATGTAACTACTCTTTAACTCAGGTATGTTACTGCAATTGCGAATCATTAAATCGAAAAAGAGCACCCTTATTTGAGCGCTCTTCGGTCTAAACTGTCAATGGATTGGTGTCATCTTAAATTCTCTATCTCCTCTTCAGACATACCTGTAATGTCGGAGATTGACTTAAAATCCATACCCTTCTTAAGCAGTTTTTTTGTAACTTTCTTTTTTTCTTCTGAGCATGTCACCAAACGTTTAAAACGTAGGAGCACATGCTCCTTTGACATTAGGGGTTAGGAGATTCACCCTATTTTAATCGCCCGCTCATGGCAGTTAATCTGACATTTTCTACACTGGGTGCAGGCCGATGCCTTAATGACATAAGCTCTTGAATTACCCTTGACTTTGATTTTCAATCTTCCAAACATACCAAGCCGGTCATAGTCCTCCTGCTTGATTTCTTTTAAGGCCAGTACCTTAGCCGGACATTTGCTGACACAGACACCGCAGCCATCGCAGCGATTCAAATTAACGTTTACACTCATAAATCAACACTCCTCTGACTACTTTGCACTTTTTCTTTTAATGCTCATTAGATGCACGATTGATAACTGAACTTATAAGTCTTCAGGAATTAAAGCGGTAACCGGTTCCCCAGAGGGTCTCTATATATTCCGGATTGGCCGGATCTTTTTCAATCTTCTTCCTGATCTTTTGGATATGAACGGCCACAGTTGCCAGATCACCATAGTATTCCGCACTCCAAAGCTTATCGAAAAGGTGCTCCTTACTGAACACCAGGTTGGGATTGGAGGCGAAAAAGAGCAAGAGTTCGTATTCCTTGGCCGTGAGCTGCACTTCTTTGCCGTTGACATAGACTTTATGGGCGGCTGTATTGATTTCCAGCCCGCGGTAATTGATGATTTCCAGAGCTGAATTCCTGCCCGTCAAGCGTTCATAGCGGTTTAAATGGGATTTGATGCGGGCCATCAGCTCCGCTGGACTGAAAGGCTTGGTCAGATAATCATCGGCCCCATAATCCAGTCCCCTGATTTTATCAATATCCTCACTCCTGGCCGACAGAACGATAATCGGAATCTCCAGCTTCCGCCGGACTTCTTTGATAATCGTAAAACCATCTTTTTGCGGCAGCATCAAATCCACAATCAGAATGTCATAGACCCCGGTGAGAGCTTTCTGTAGCCCTGCCTCCCCATCCATAACGATGTCCACCTTATAGCCGTTTAGCTGCAGGTAATCCCGCTCCATCTCCGCAATATTTAAATCATCCTCAACGATCAGGACACTTTTCATGATCTCCCACCCACTTTCATGACCTCTATTTCTGAACAGGCAGCTTGATTGTAAAACGGGACCCTTCCCCGCTGATACTGACAACCGTTATTTTTCCTCCCTGGGCCTCAATCAGCTCTTTGGCAATCGCCAGCCCCAGCCCTGTACTCACAAAATCCTTGGAACGTTCAAGGTCAATCCGGTAAAATCGGTCAAAGATGTGCGGGAGCCGGTCGGCCGGAATTCCCGGACCATTGTCTGCGATATTGATGCAAACATACTCCTCCTGCTCAGATAACTCCATGACCACTTTTAAATCCTGCTCCGGACCATATTTCACAGCATTGTCCACGATATTCCTGATTGCCTGATAGACCCGTTTCCCGTCAATCCTGACCGGATAATCCTGGTCTGTCTGATCCCGGTAGGAAAACTCAAGTTGCTTTTCTTCAAATTCAAACTTCAGTTCAATTGCCAAATCTTCTAGGTAGGCTTGGATGTTCAGGATTTCATAATTCATGTTTAATTTGTCCATATCCAGTTTAGAGAATAAAAACAGGTCATCAATCAGCTTGTTCATATACACGGTATTACTGTAAATGGTCTTCAGGTACGGATTCAGTTGCTCCGGCTGGGTAACATATCCCTCCATGATCATTTCCAGGTAGCCCTGAATCGACGTGATCGGCGTTTTTAAATCATGAGAAATGTTCGCGACCAAATTCTTTCTGTTTTCCTCATACTCCTGATTGATTCGTTCGCTTTCCTGGAGTTTAAGGGCCATCTCATTAAATGAATGAATTAACTGCGCAAACTCATTTTGAACCTCTGGCTGAATCGACACATTATAATTGCCTTGGCCGATTTCGGTGAATCCATTCTTCAGCTGTTCGATCGGCTTAAAGACCTTCTTTTCCAAGCGCTGGTAAAAGATAAAGTGGACCATTTCCTTGGTAATAAGAATAAGTGCAAAAATTACACCGATGGCCTTCAGTCCCATCCAATAGTACAGCAGGAATAAAAGAAACAGAGTTAAAAGGAAACCGATGGGGCGGAAAAACTTCATGGATCTGCGCATGCTGCGGAATTCCTCGTAATTCCAGTCCGGGAATTCCCCGTGCTTCAAATGACGATATTTCTCATGATGCAACTTTTCTTGATGAAGCCGATGATAAAACTTACGAAAATCATGGTTTGATCTCAACTTTGTTCACCTTCTTCCTTGATAATTTTTAACATTGTTTTTCCCTTTATCATAAACCGCTCTTGCTGTTCTCATGTGTTTATTTTAATTCATAGTTTTAAATATACTATAAAGCAATTTTAAAAACTTTATAAAAAATTTATGTTGGATAGGAATTTTATTTTCCTCCACACATATACGATTTAATCTATTTGATGGTCTATATCAAGGTATTTTTGAGGAACATTGAGCTGTTGGTTAACAGCTTCCCACCACTTAAAGCTTCTGTGCGGTTGAACTTGAAGCATAATGCTGCCAGGTGGAGGGTCATGGTTGTCCGACAGCCAGAGATTAAGATGAATCAATATCTTTTTTATGGCAACTTCATCCTCAATAAACGATATTATCCTCATTTAGCCGTTGCACTTCGGACATAATAGAGGATTAACATGGTAGATTTTCTGAATAAGCCGTGCCCTGTTTTTACGGAATTTCTTCCTTCCAATATTAGAGGAACCTGCGCGGAACGACAATATATGACAGCATGTTAGACGTTCCGCCGAGTAGAAAAAGAGCACCCTTAATTGAGCGCTCTTCGGTCTAAACTGTCATGGATTGGTGTCATCTTAAATTCTTTATCTCCTCTTCGGACATACCTGTAATGTCGGAGATTGCCTTAAAATCCATACCCTTCTCAAGAAGTCTTTTTGTTACTTTCTTTTTTACCTCTTCTCTGCCTTCTTTTTTGCCTTCTTCTCTGCCTTCTTCTCTACCTTCTTTTTTACTTTGCCTTATTGCCTCTCGTAACCTCAGTTCAGCTTCTCTAACCGCAGCCATTTCATCAAGAACTGCCTTGCGTCTATCATAATATTCTTCGCGTATCTTTGGATCATCGCTTGACTTTTCCCATTCGTCCATCGCTTGATTCAACACTGAGTCTTGCATCGCAATCTCCTCCAATATCTTTGAATTTCCCTATTCAGAATCACGGTTTTCATCTTTAATGGCAATGACTTTGAGCCCAGGAGACGGCTCTTCATCCATAAATTCTCCTTCTCCCTCCTGCTGTGCTTTTAAAAGGATATCCAGGGCATCTGCGACTCTAGCCGCAAGCTGAAAATACATGATTTTAAAATCCGGCATCCTAATTTATCCCCCCTATTTCAAGCAGCGCAAAGCTCCAGGTCATGACCCGAACCTGCCGTCTTGCTTTTTATAGGGGAAATTAAAAAGCGCATGCGAGGTTTTTTTCACCCTACACATGCGCTAAGCTTCGTTATTTGCTGAATCCTAAACACCCAACCCACATCAACCGGAAGCAAACCGACTGTGAACAGAAAAGCAGTCCGCATAACCGATACGCGAACAGTTCCTTGCTGCCTGGGTCAGGAATAGGCTGAATCTCCTGCTGCGTGAAGCCGCACAGTCTGCTCCCTGCCGACGTCCCATTACACTCGCTTCACCTGCAGCTCAAGCAGCTTGCTTGTGCATAAACGGGCAGCATTGTATAATGAAAATGTCGTCGTGGACAGTCTGTTACGTGTAGGTGCCAACTCACCTGCTCGTGCCTGGAAGTGCTGCAACACTTTCAGGTCACGGCGACTTTTCAATTTCCACCTATTTCTAATTATAGCTTTTTTGGCGGGGATTGCAAGGTATGGGAGAGGGGCAGAGGGAAAAAACCGTCGTGTCCACTTCGGATCTTTATGAGAAAACAGACAAATTAGCAAGAAAAAAATATTGTACCAAGAACATATGTTTGATACTATATGATTAACAAGTTGACATCTCCACCTTTGTGAAAATAAACAAATCACTTTGGTTGGTTATTATAATTATTTTACTTCAAATGAACGGAGGTAGACGTTATGCAATCAGGGAAAAAGGATCATAAAGTCAATTTAGCGTCTGCTCCATGGACAATGCATGAGTTTTTTGCAGGAAGCGGCTTAGTTGCTTATGGTTTAAAAGGTATGTTCCGCCCTGTTTGGGCAAATGATATTTGCTCTAAGAAAGCTGCCGTCTACAAGGAAAATTTCACAAGCAAGCACTTTGTACTGAATGACATCAAAAACATATCCGGGACTGGTTTGCCTTACGCTCATTTATCTTGGGCAAGTTTTCCTTGCCAGGATTTGTCCTTGGCAGGCTCCCTGGGTGGGATTGACGGGGAACGCAGCGGTCTGGTTTGGGAATGGCTGCGCATATTAGAGGAAATGCCGGAAAAACCGGCGCTTTTATTAATTGAGAACGTTACAGGCTTATTATCTTCAAATACCGGCGCAAACTACATAAAACTTCATTATGCCTTATTGCGATTGGGCTATAAGAGCGGTGCCATCTTGATTAACGCAGCGCTTTTCGTTCCGCAGTCCAGACCGAGGGTTTTTGTGATTGCGATCAGGCAGGACATGCCCATTCCCTCTGAATTATGTGACTCCGGGCCTAACTGGTTACATAATCAAGCTGCCGTTACTCTTGGCCGTACTTTGCCCCACTGGATATGGTGGCGCACCGACAAGCCGCCCAAGCGAAAAAAAAGCCTTGTTGACATGATTGACTTCAATCTGCCCTATGACAAAGACGATGCCTTGAAGCTTATACCACCCCATCATCAGAAAAAGCTGGAGGAGTTTGACGAGATTGTGGCAACGGGTTATCGTCGCACAAGGCACGGAAAACAGTGTTTAGAACTCCGTTTTGACGGAATAGCTGGTTGCCTGAGGACGCCGGAAGGCGGCAGCAGTAAACAGTTTTTGATTGTCAAAAAAGATGGAGATCTGCACGCGAGACTACTGTCCCCACGCGAGGCCGCCCGTCTGATGGGCGCACCGGATAGTTACATCCTTCCCGGTACTAACAACGACGGTTATAAAGCTATGGGAGACGCTGTCGCGCTTCCTGTCGCTTCATTTATCGGTAAATCTTTTTTGACAAAACTGGCGGAGGTTATCTATGATGAACAGCGCAACCAACCGATTGAAAGAATTTCAAGCGGAGCATAACGCTTACACAAAGGGGCCGCTTTCCTTATTAGTTCAGTTAACTCGAATGGTTCGGGCGAAGAATTTACCCCTTGACCCCAATGACTTTTTAACAGAAAACAAAGGCCAGGTCGCGGGCCTTGGCGGGGCAAACTTAAAGAAGATACTTGAAGAATATGGCATTAATCGTACTTTAGCTTCTGAAGGGGGTCGCACCAGCCGCGGAAATATGGGACTTATGATCAAGTACCTAGAGTTTCTTAATGCTTGGCATGCAGCCGAAGTCATCAATTTTGACGATGCAGAAAGTTTTTGGGCCGAGCAGGTCCGCGATTATTTTAACAACCTTCCCTTTACCTTGACTGCCGATCCATCTCGGACGATTGGAGCAAGTTTGGACGAACTGTTCGAACAAGCCAAAAAGCGCCAGAAAGAAAACCCAGGCACACAATACTTAGGCACGATGCTTCAACATCTTGTCGCTGCCAGGCTATCTCTGTTACTTCCGCCAGGCAAATTTGAAATTCATGGCGCTTCAGTTGCTGATTCCACGACTGACCGCAGCGGCGATTTTGTAATCAGCAATACAATTTTTCATTGCACCACCGCCCCCGGTGAGCCGTTAATACAGAAATGCAAAATGAATATCCACGCCGGTTGCCTTCCGGTAATCATTACTATCTTTAACCGTGTTCGTACAGCACTTGACCTTGCTACGGACGCTGATTTAAGCGGACGAATTGAAGTATGGGACATCCAGCAATTTCTTTCTACTAATGTTAACGAGCACAGCCTGTTTGACGGTACAGCACGAAACGCAAAACTTGCAGAGATTATTGGAAAATATAATGCTATTATTGACGAGAAGGAAACAGATCCCAGCCTGCGGATAGAATTTGAAGCGAAGTAACGTTAGATGGAGGTATTGCTGAAATGGCTAATGGGTTAACAAATACACAAGTTCTTCTAAATGCCTATATAAAGCAGGAGCATGAAGAAAATCCACAATACTTGCGCGAAGATGTTTTTTTGAATTTTTCGCAGCTTCACAAGTATTAAAGGAATACGATTTAAGCGATGAAGAAATTGAAAATGGATTATGCGACGCTTCTTTAGACGGAGGATGCGATGGCATCTTTTTATTTGCAGACGGATCTTTGATTGATGAGAATGTAACTACATTTGAACAAATAAAAAAAGGAGCAACTTTAGACTTTTATATATTTCAGGGCAAGAACACTACATCTTTTGGTGAAGATGCTTTAATGAAATGGAAAACTACTTGTTCTAATTTATTTGATATGGACAAGAATATTGACTTATTCAAAGATAGATATAATTCTAAAGTGCGAGCTTTATTTGATCATTTTCGCAATGTATATATTAGTCTCGTTAGGAAAAGTCCAAAAATTAATATTCGATTTTGCTATGTTACTAAGGGACATGAAGTACATCCAAATGTTCAAAAGCAAGCCGAGGAGTTGTGCTCGTTAGTCAAAGGACTTTTTCCGAACCCATTAACTTCTGTAGATGTAAGCTTTATTGGTGCAGATAAGTTATATGAACTTGCTAATAAAATTGCAAATAATGAATTTACTCTTTTATTATCTGAAAATCCTCTGACAAATGCTTCATCGAAAGTATTCGTAGCCTTAGTTAATCTTGCTGAATATTATAAATTTATGGTAAACGAAAACAAAGAGCTTGTTCGACACATATTTGAAGCAAATGTTCGGGATTACCAAGGTAATATAGCTGTCAATAAAGATATTCATGATACATTAGAAAATCCTGCTAGTGAAAATTTCTGGTGGCTGAATAATGGCGCAACAATTATCGCTTCAAATGCAACCCTTGTGACAGGAAAAACATTGGTTCTAAGCGATCCAGAAATTGTTAACGGCTTACAGACCTCCACAGAAATTTATAACTATTTCACAAAATATCAAGAACGTCTTGAAAATGAATATCGGGATCTACTAGTTAGGGTAATTGTACCAACAACAGAGGATTCGAGGGATAAAATAATATTTGCAACTAACAATCAAACACCTATTCAAAAATCCTCTTTACGGGCGACAGATACGATCCATAGACAAATAGAAATGTATTTTAAAGGAAAAGACCTGTATTATGACAGGCGGAAGAATCACTATAAAAACAATGGGAAAAAGGCTGCCAAAATAGTTAGCTTGCCATTTTTATCGCAATGTCTCATATCCGTTTTATTGCAAAGTCCTAATGACGCTAGGGCTAGACCATCAACCCTTTTAGCAGATGATACTCGCTATAATGCGTTATATAAGCCTGATCAAGATTTAGATGTATTCTACCACATAGCATATATTGGAAAGCGAATTGAAAGCGTTCTAAAAGCAAAATGTGATTATACAACAACACAATCATCTGATATAAAATTCTACGTGCTTTATGCTGTATTCGCAAAATTGCTAAAAAAAGTAAATGCGACTTCAAAAGACGTTGTTTCCTTATTCCCAGATTCCGTTTCAGAGGATTTTGTTATAGAAACCGCTTCAGAAATCTTTTCGCTATACACAAAATTAGGAGGAACTGATAGAGTAGCTAAGGGGCCGGACTTAATCGGCGCACTGAAAGATAAATTGAGATCAGATTTCTCTCTACAGAATGGCAGTGAAACTAAGTGAGAATTCTCCATTATCTAATTTGCGACGGTGTTCTAGAAATATGATACCATCGATTGTCGATTTTTCTATTTGTTTATAACGGAAAGAATTTCAAGCGGAGCACAACGCTTACACAAAGGGGACGCTTTCCTTATTAGTTCAGTTAACTCGAATGGTTCGGGAGAAGTCTTTACCGCTTAACACCAATAACTTTTTTTCACCGAAAACAAAGGCCCGGTCTTGGGCCTTGGCGGGTCAAACTTAAAGAAGATACTTAAGAATATGGCATTACTCGTACTTCTAACAGAGCCTTCTTTTCCTTTCGCAACTATATCGTCATGATCATTATATCCAGCTATTTATGGACAGACAATGCCGTCAGCTTTATGACTGTTAAACTCAGACCCTACAATTAATAACTCTTGAATTTTAAGAAGTGACTACAATCGCCCTATGCTGTATCTTTGGGTCATTATCTATGAGTTTATTTATGCTGGGTATCATACTTGATTTCCTAATACTGTCCTTTTAAATTTCAGCTTTTCTCTTAGAATTTGTCTGCAAGAGCTCGTCAGAAAATATTCCTTTATAAATCTCATCATCCAAGAATTTCAGTACATTCTTCAATTCCTTCTTATCACTTGGAAGGTTCAGTTTACCCTTTTTAACCGAAAGTGTCATTCCAATGCTCTTCGCCTTGTCATTGATTTGTTTTACAGTAAATTTATTGAAGATCCCAGAATCGTCAATTAATGCAATCTTTCTTCTGACCCAAGAATCTGCGTGTAATTTGAATGTAGAACTATCTTCAATCTTTATTTTAGGATTATTAATAAATGTCTCAACATCAGTGTTGGTAGCAACTCTGTAATATTCAGATAAATCAAATATCTGCCGCGCAAAATAATAAGAATCAAAAATTAAAAAATTGTCATCATAAACACAGTCCACAATATCATTTATTGTTATTCCGTATCTTTTATCCCTATCAAAAGTATCTTTATCATGGTAAAGATTGATGCCTTTTCTGCTGATATACTGGTCTCTTCGAAATCTCTGAAAAGCTATGGTAAATTTCTTACCTTTTTGATTGGAAATTGATTTTTCCCCCACAAATAAAGTTTTTATATCTGGAAGCTTTTTTAGATTAGGCTGAAATGCTGTAACTCCAATAGGATTTTTTATTGCATTGATTATATTTTCTTGCATTTCAAAATTTGAAATACTTAATATTTCTTCTTTGTCCGGTTTATATGTACCGGTAAAAGCGATTTGTGATTTGTTTTGCACTAAAGCATTATAAGAATCGCTAAATAGTTCACAAATATCCGATTGAGTATCTTTTGTAAGCTCAATTCTAGTGATTTGCTCTGTTCCATCCTGAGCAAGAATTGCAAACAATGATTTATTTTCAAACATCTTTACCCTCCTGCATAATCAGAAAGTATTCTGTCACTCGGTTGACAACGCCAACCTCATCCTTATTTCTGATTATTACCTTTGTCATGAGCAAATAATTTCCAATACCATTTTCACATTCAACATCATAGAAATGATAACCAATAATAAACAGCAAGGGATTCGCAGACATAGAATTTGAAAATATCATAGATAAATACACCAAGCTAGCAAATCCAAAAAATAGCAAAGGATTATATTTATCAAATGCAATGCTAGCAAAAGGAAAAATATAAGAAATCATATATAAAATTACAGGTCTATCATTTTGAGTTACTTTCTTGGCATGTATCTCTATTAATGATAACCTTTTAAGTGCATTTTTAAAAGACATTGTTAAAAATGCTATTAGTACAGAAGCTACTACGACCGCAATGACGCTTGGCATCCATGTCTTTTTCATTACCCACCATGAGATAGCAAACCCTAACCAAATTGGTGCAGAAATAGACAAAATCCATATACCTTTTTGCAATCTATTTATCATCCTATCACCATCCTTCAAGCAATGCTTTCTCTGAGTTTGCTTATGAAAAGAGAGGTTCCATGAACCTGACCGGAACAGAAACCAAGGGATCCATTCCGGCGAATACGGGTAGTGTCTTAATAACTATGTGCATGGAAAAACAGCTTTTGACATTAAAAACCGTGCTCATGGACTTCAAACGATGTAGCGCAAACCAAAAAAATTAAAGTCAGACCCACCGGGCTTGTACCAAGAATCTTATGCGTGTAAGATTTTTGGTACAAGCCGAGGAGAAGGCACCCACCTTGTCGGGATTGCCCGAAGTCTGAGTTTGCTATGGGGCGGAAAGATCGTAAGATTCTGATTACCTAGAGGGAAAAAGGGGGTTGATTAGTAAACCTTAATTAGCTTTTGCGGTCGTAGTCTATATGCCCTTCGTTGATATTGCATAGAATACCCGAATATCAGTTTGCAACTTAGAACGATTGGCTATTGTTTTTCTTTTAATATCCTTCATCAAATTACTTCAAAATTAACGTTTAAACATTTGTTTTACTACATTTATAAATTTAATGTCTGTAAATATTCGTATGACTTCTTGTGAAAAAGCAAATGGATCGTTAATTTCTAATTCATTACATATACGCATCATAATTTTATCGATTAATTCTGGGCAAAATTCTTCATATTCTTCAGGAAAAACTATTCTATCTTCATTTGAGGGATATCCGTCGAAATATGGATTGTTTTCTCCAAGCATTTTGTGAATATTTTCTAAATCGGAATATACAATTAAGCCCGTATCCCTTGCCGCCTTTACCCCAGTCACATCTGCACGAAGCTCTATAAGAACCGAAACCGCTTTAAGTACTTTTGAACTACTGCAATGCAATAACTTATTTATTATCATAGAATCACGATATTTTATATGAGCAATCTCATGGGCAAGGGACCAGTTCAAGAGTTTGGGGTATTGCTGAGAGACGAGAAATAAAGGTCCAGTACATGAAATTGTATTAAACATTTTGAACATCCGAGTAAAGACATTCAAATTAGTTGGGTTTCTATAAGACATAAAGGGACTTTCAATTAATATCCATATCTTTGCCTTGACTTCCATATATGATTTTAGACGATCACATATTTCATACAGATCGGAATTTTTTCGTTTACTTAATATTTTAAAACCATAGTAACCATTGAAAATAAACCCAAACAGAAGAAAAATAACAATGATTTGTATAATTACGACGTATAATAAACCAGTTATATCCATACCTCCCAGTAGTTTCGGTGATATTTTTAGAAGTAAATGCGTTAATTTAGCTTTTCTTTCTAAGTCCTCTTAGCCAAGATCTTCTCAATCAAATATCATCTTTTCTGATCGTAATTGATCATATTATGGGGTACACGACAAGCCCATCCAAAATATCTTTTCAATAAGTTCTTAGTCATGGAGGATTTTAACACTTGAATTTATATCTACTTATATCATTCCAAAGTACCTAAAAGCGTTTTTAATCCTCTTGTTTTTCTAACGAACAAGGCTGCACCCAGCAAGTCGGTGGATACCTTTTGGCAGATATCTTTGGATTTAGATCACATAATTCTTTCATAATAAGCAATCTAGTATGATTTTGGTATGAAGCCGTTATTAAGCTTTACTTAATCCTGAATTTTTATAGGCTGCCATAATAAATTCTCCTTTCGAAGACTGGTCACAATAAAGCCGCAAATAGTACACCACTTATCTAAATATTCTTCATAAGTACCTAAATCCCTCCACAGTATTAAATACAATATAAATAAGACGCATATTTCAGCGTCAAAACCGTTACTCAAACGCTAATGGTATAACTTGACTCTATTCTAGCGATTCACTCCACCCAAGCACATCGCCGAACTGTTTCAGTTCATCTTTACCAAGCCAGTTATCGTCCTTTAAAGATGCACCATGATTTGGTAGTTAGCCAGTGATTCTCTTTATTCAGTTATTTTATTCTTCCCCATTTTTTAAGCCATTTAATTCTAGCTTCGATTTCTTCAGGTGCACGCTGTAACAACCTTGTCATATCCTCTAGCGAAGCTTTTCTTGTAATCAAGAATGTCAAAATAGCATCTTCTTTGTAAATCCATTTAGAATAGGCAAATGTATGTAGTTGTCTAGCTATCTTTTTTTCTAATTTGGTGATCTTTTGTATCTTCTTGGGCATCTTCCATTCTATTCCTGCATTTACCCTTGAACCTAGATTCTGCAGCAAACCATGGGTAGTTTTGTCAACATTGGGGTAATTCAAAAATTCAAAAAACAAATTTGCATTCGACAAATTCTCAATCTTTCCTAACCAATTCATATCCGGCTTATTTATATGTGTTCCAATATTAAAGTACTTTGAAATAGCTTTTTGAATTTGTGATTCCAAAATAGTAGCTGATTCATAGTTAGAATCCATTCTACAAGCCCAAAGCATAATTCTTGGCATGAATTCTTCTACAACATAATCAAACCAGGAGTCATTGAAGTTGTCTTCTGGGTTTAAATCGTTTTTAGGGTTAAGTCTCAAAACGTTTGTAGATGCCCACAGTTTGTTTTCTAACGCTAATTTTCTATAGTATTTGAAGTAATCTTTAGAACCGCGGTGACTCATTAATTCATAGATATCCTGGTCAGGACGTACTCTCCATATCGCTCGGTTTCCTCGTTTCATACCTTCTGCATGCTCAAACCAGCGGTTTTCAAAATTGATAGTTGTACCAACATAAATAATTCGGTTTACCGAACCTGAATGGACAAGTAAATAAACACCTGGTCCATTTACATACTTATGTTTGATTAGACTTCCTCCAGAAATCCATTTTAGATTACATATTACTTGAACGGTCATAGATAAAGCCCCTTAGCTATAAATACTTAGCATCACCAATAGGAATAGAGTATACTCCAGAACTCCTCACCTTTATTGGTTCGCCTTTTCAAGTGCTACTACTAGTAAGCCATTCTGAGAATTTCATTTCAGAATCTGCTATTTATCCAAATGATTCTTCAAGCGTCCCCAAATTCCTCCATCGATTATGAAGGTAATAGATTAGACGCTTATTTCAGCGTCAAAGTCATTGTTCAACCAATAAAGGTTTTGCTCAACTCTTGTCTATATACTCCACTACCCAGAAAATCACTTAACTGCCTCATTGACTCTTTACCAATCCGGTACTCCCTTCCCTATCTTGGGAATGAGGCGGGCGAGTTATTAGGGGATGTTGTACTTGCGGCACGGAAACATCAGGCATTAGATTTTGTTGGATAAATAACAAAGTTTTGGGGTTTTCTCAATAATTCCAAAAAATCCTGGGCAGTTAATATGAACACTTTGGGGTCTCTTCTGAAATTGAATACTCTATAAATCAAGTAACAGCTAAGGTTATTGCATAATACGTCTAGTTCGTTATCAGATATATAAAAAGGCACTGATTTGCCACCGTTCGTTGTTTTAACTTCTATAAGTATTTGATTACCATTCTTGTCAAATGACAAAACGTCATATCCTAATCCGTCACCCTTATCCTTTGAAACCCATGTAACTGCTAAATCAGCCCTTCCAATTCCCACTAGTTTTCGTCTCTCTAAATTAACCACGAAATTTTCCCCTGCATTACCTAGGCATTTATTATTTCGTTCCTTCTCAGCAAAGTCAGGTTTTCCAGGAGAAACATTTCTTCTGCTATTTCTCCTTGCGGGTGAAGTTTCTGGTGCCTGTTCAATCAATTCATTAAAACTACGCCCTATTAAGCTCGAACTTTCATTTTTATTGACTTCAACTTCTCTATCTTGGTATGTGTCTAGTATTTCAACTTTAAACCTTTCTAGAACTACGTGTTTGAGAAGGTCTTGAGCATTGAATCTAGGCTTATATCCAACGATATAGGGTAGATCATTGTCAAGCAACACGCCACTAATATTTTGATGCTTTAATTCTATTGAACCGTCGCTCCTATTCTTTAGCTTCATTTTTAAAATCCTGCGATGCATTGTTTTACTATAAGTCTGTCCATTCATTTCTTTGACAAGCATATCGAAATAATCGCTGACAATACAGTTTACCTCCTCTTCAGTCCAGTTTTTTCGAGAATCGTCTGATGAGGATTGAAAAGGGTTTTTCTGAATTTTTGCAGGTGAAGTTATATCAACATCATCAAATGTTTCAATTTCTAACTTTTTGAGTATATCAGGAAGTAAAATATCTCGAAATTTTTCACTTAAGCCTTGTCTAAAGGACGAATTGGTTCGAAAACTGGACTTAACCTTATACAATTGATAAGTTTCTTCGTCATAATTGAATCCCAAATTCAACATTTCCTTCACTATTTCTTCGTCGAAATTGTTGCTATCCATTTTCGCCAGTAATTGGTGATAAATATTCGTATTGAGATCAATGTTCTTTCTTTTTATGTCATAAAAAAAAGTTTTGGCCTCATAATAAGAGGAAGACTTTTCTATAAGTAATCCATAATTTAATAATGAAAACTCAACATTTTCCTTTTTCATGTGATCTAGCACATTTTGAGCTTCAATCAGGTTGTTTGTAGCCGCTAAAAGATTTGCATATTCGTTAGAACCTAGAGAAATATTGTATTTTTCTCGTAACCCTAACATGTATATAACATCCGTATAATCTTCAACAACATAGAGTATCAGACAAAATATCCTTTTACTAATTTTAAACCCTAAGGAAATCAACTCATTTAATAACCATTCTACTTCAGCAAAATTGGTTGTTTTATGTATTAAGTATAAAATGAGTCCAGAATCATAAAACAAGGAATGCGTATTTATCTTGACTTTTCTTCGCTTTAAGATTTCAATTGCATATCTTAATTCATCCATTATAGACTCTCCTTCCCACCAAATTAGATAAACAAAGTCTTTTCAAGTTTTCCACTGGATACTGTAAAGAACCTATCAAGGGGCGTGAGGCAGGAGCATGCGGAGTGATTTGATTTCTATCAAATAGATTAAGATTTTCCACAATCATCAAAAACAGGTGTGATAATCATTTGGTCTTAATATATCCTTCCTTCCCGAATTAGTGTAACGAGAATGGCTACAAGCCCTGTAAACAATGGGTTCTCACCTCGTTACATTTTCCGGGAAGGCAGTATATATAGTTAAGGACATAAAACTGTTATCAGGCGCATAAAAGCATATCGTAGTGAACCAGAAATTTTATTTTCTCGATACTACATATCTCAAAAACCTGGTTAAGACAGCCACCCCGTGAAGCCACGCCAAGAACCGGAAGTACTATTTATGTAGGGTAGAGATACAAGCAACCTACACATATAAAAACGAACCTGTTTTAAGAGACTGCCGCCCCGGCGGGGCTTTGGCGGATTAATCAAGGTCGTCCGCCTTGGCAATTGGGACACTTTCGTTGCCAGATATCCGATCCATTGGCTTTATACTTGAAATTACATTTTTGACATTCTATCGAGTAAAACCATTGCCCATGATCTGTACCCTGTTCCTCTGTTCGCCCAATGTTCATTTGTTTATTTTTGTTAACATAGCCCGGTTTAGTTGTTTCTTTATTCATGTTTTTTCCGCCTGTCTCTTATCTGTTTATATATAAAAACGTACCGCTCACAGACAGCCACCCTGGCGAGTGACTATGCTATGGATCAGAATGCCAATGGTTACCGAGACTTAATCCTAGCGGGGGCCCTTTCGTTGTCAGATACCCGACCCATTCGCTTTGTACATGAAGTTACAGTTTTGACATTCAATTGAATAAATGCGCATGATCTGTTCCCTGTTCCTTTGTTCGCCCAATGTTGATTTGATTATTTTTGTTAATATATCCGGAATTAGTAGTTTCTTTATTCATATTTCATCCGCCTTTCTCTAATTTGTTAATAAAACATACCTGTCTCATTGACTGCCACTCTGGCAGGGTTCGCCCTGATAGGTGATCTTTGAGCATAAGGGTGGTACAAACGGACAGTTCGAAGGTTATAAGCGCGAGGGGTTTATAAATACTGTCATTAGGCCTTTTCAAGAACACTTAAAGCTAGTCTTCGTAATTCTAACTCTGAAAGTCCATGGTACTTATTATAGACTTGAAATGACTGTTTAGCGTAGTGAGAAAAGCCTCCCTGACCTTCAATTGCCTTGAAATTACCAATTCTGGCTCGCAAACTATTAACTCCCATGCCTAACTTTTCTCCAATCTCCTTGATTGAAAAGCCAATTTTAGAATCCCCATAATTGTATAAATACAAGGTCACAACATCATCATCAATTGTCCAACTATGCATGATCCGTTACTCCTAACAAATATGTTCCAACTATCTATGTAGATCTACCTTCTCGTTGTAGATGAATAAGTAAAACCCCGTTTGATAAACGGGGTCAGCTATGTTACTTCTTATCTCCTTCTTTTCTTATGGTACCAATCTTTTTGTCGCTTCGAGTATCTCTTCCATTTTCGTTTCTTATTGTACCAGGTGGCAGGCCTTCTTTCTTTTCGAAGGTTCCAACTGTACAATCACTTCTTGTTTTTCGAGTCATTCCATCTCCTCCTTCGTTCCATTAACACTAGTATCGGATATAAAAACTTAATCAACCTTGTCAGAGGATTCCTTACTATCCTTGTTTTTGGTGAAATACTCCAAACTAATTCCAAAACCTTCGTTTAACATTTCAATTCCCGACTGATTTGTGTTTGAGTTTGAATCGGATCTTTTTCCCGCATCAGATCGAATTGTTTCAATATCTAAAGAGATAAGTTCTAAGTCATCACTTAAGCTTTTATTCTTGCTCATTCTTTTGCCTCCTTTCTTACTTCAAGATCAAGTAAGCCATTATAAGTATTATAGAAATTATCATTGACCATTGACTACGTGCAAGCATTTTAGCTGTTTGTTCATTTCTCTTTCGATGTATGCGAACCAAGTTTAAATAAACTTCAAGTAGTTTGCTTCCAGATTGAATTTTTGCCATAGAAATAAACTGACTATCAATAATCTTAATATCAAAGTTTTCAAATGGCTTTACTGAAATGACATTAACTGCAAATACAAATGATGATATTAAGCTAAAATAAGCCATCAATCCTGTAACAATCTGGAGCAAGAGAACGAATGTAATAGGTTGAGACATACTATGAATAATATCTTTTACAGAAATAATATTATAAATTGCAATCCCAATTGCTGCGAAAACAGGAATTATTATGCCTGCTCTATTATCAAAACTCTGTTTTTTATTCCTTTCCAAATCATATTCATGCATAGCAATATTGAGGCACTCTGAAATGGAAGTTAAATCGAATAGTCTCTTATCTTCTTCCCTTATTTGTTTTATCTCATCTAGAGCATCATAATTCAATCTACTATCGGAAGAATTATTGTTCTGTTGTTCCGAATTGTTCTCACAATCTTCTATTACTGTGACTTTATATGTTTTGGTTTGATGCATTTTTCCAACCCCATTACATTATAAAAGCTAACTCTAATAGCAAAAGAGTGGACAACCACAATCTTGATTTCATACTTTTGCTTTTTTGTTTTCCAGCCAAAAGAGTGACTCCCGATTCCATTCTTTCATCCAGGCTACGATTGAATAGCAGTTGCAAAATATAGTTTCAAGTGGAGAGGTTCGAGAAATACCCCTAGATCATTTACCATCTTTTACTTTCCACATTCCTTCTTGAATTCCTCCTAAGATCGTAAAATATTCCATAAAGAAACAAAAATACCAGACAGTTATCACGATACTGCCTGTCTCCATATCCCCCGAACACTCTGTCACCATAAAAAGAACATACACTTCTCAAACCCGCTGATATCAAGGCTTGCAATCAACCCCGATATAGCACTATTATCGTCTCCACGTGCATTATCCGAGGAAACATATAGCTCTTATAATCTTACAATGAAGTAACGCTGCCCCCTGCAATCCTGCACATCACCCAGCTATCTTCCCAATAATTCCCGATAATAGGCAAAAAAATTGCCAGCCTACACGCTGACAATTCAAAGCTAAATTCTATTTTTCATTCTTCCGTAAATCATTGATCAATATCCGCATATAATCCCGCCGGAAGTACAAGATCCTCGACATGAAAACAATTCCATCTTCGCACCTGTAAAATATAAGGTGATTTGCACAGACAAGAAACCGATAGTCAGTCTGAATATCTCCTACGGAAGATAGCGGTGCACCAATTCCAGGATGCTCCGCTAGCCCTCGCACCCTTTTGATGATTTTAAAACACTCCACTAACCCCGCTCAACCCTTACTGACCACTCAACACGTTAACCTTCTCCCCTTCATTGAGAAAAATCTGTCCTTCAGTGATGACCTGATCACCGGCTTTCAAGCCATCGATAATCTCCGTAAACCTGTCATTAGCTAACCCGGTGGTCACTTGGACCTTTTTTACACTACCCTCGGCAACCAGATAAACAACTGACCCACTGTTTTCAATTTTGATGGCCTCATTAGGGACGGTCATGACATTTTCTTTTACGGCTTCAGGTAAGACAACTCTGGCGAACATACCTGATTTTAAGTCATCCGTAGTATTGAGCAGAATCTTGATCGTATAAGCCTTAGACTTGCTGTCCGCATTAGGGCTTATATAGTCAACCACCCCCTCTACAACCTTGTTTTCCAGAGCATTCATTTTCAGAGCAATGATTTCTCCTTTTTCAATCTTAGCCACCACTTTATCCGGCACACTGATTTCGGCCATCATGGTAGCTGTATCAATAATTGTCAAAGCAGCGGTGGAGCCTGAGATAATCTCCCCTTCATCCACATTCCGCCCGGAGACTATTCCTGAAATGGGTGCGGTAATCACCGTATTTTTCAGCTGCTCAGAAGCATAATTAACTCCGGCAGCAGCTTGATTGACTTGGGCTGAAGCCACGCTGACTGAATCCGGCCCGGATTTTTCTTTGAGGAGTTTCAGATTATCCTGGGCCGTTCTCAAATCCACCTCTGCACTGGCGTATTGTTTTTGGAAGTCATCCAGAGTCAGTTTGGCGATGACTCCGTTGTCATACAATTGTTGATTCAGATCATATTTTTTCTTGGCATCCTCATAAGTGATTTGTTTGTTTTCCACGGTTTGCTCGGCTTGCAGGACTTGCTGATCATAAGCGGAGCCTGCGGTCTTGGCCAAATTGGCCTGGCTTACCTCCAGATTGGCTTGCTGTTGCTGAAGCTGAGCCTGTAAGTCCCCCGAGTCTAAGGTAAACAGCACCTGACCTTTTTCCACTCTATCACCGGCCTCAACCTGAACTGTCGCAACCCTGCCCGCTATTTTGGAGGAAACGCTCACTTCTTGAACCGGCTTCAGAATACTGGCGTATTCCACTTCCGTTGTCAGGGTGGCTGCACTTGCTGTCACTGTTGTGACATTTTTTATTGATGGCACAACTTCTGCTTCTTTATTTCCGAAACCGGATATTAAGGCAACCAAGATTATTCCGGAGATCACTACCCCTAAACCTAGGCCCAGCCCTTTAATATGCTTCATAATCTTCTACCTCCCTGATCGTTAGAATTGGCTTCTTTCGTTTCACCAGATACTGCCGAGCATCATCCATCAAGGTATAAACTACCGGCAGAACAATGGGGGATAAAACTGTCGATGTAATCATGCCCCCGATAATTATGATGGCCATTCCGCTCCTCATTTCACTCCCGGCCCCGCTGGATAGCGCCGAGGGCAGCATACCGACAATCATGGTTGCTGAAGTCATCAGGATGGGTCTTAAGCGAGTGGTTCCCGATTCGATCAGGGCTTCTCGCAGGGGCATTCCTTGTTTCATCAAGGTTTGGGTATAGTCAATCAACAAGGTTCCGTTCTTGGATGCCAAGCCGTCCAGCAAAATCAGGCCGATCATGGACAGGATATTCAAGGATTGCCCGGATAAAGCCAGCAAGCCAAAGGCCCCGATAATTGCACAAGGCAAGGAAAGCATTCTGATGAAGGGAGTCAAAAAGGATTCATACAAAATGATCAGAATGGCATAGACCAGAACAATCGCCACAACCAGGGCCTGAATCAGGGCGCTGAAGCTCTCGGCCATGTTTTCCTGACTGCCGCCGAATTCTATCGTATAGCCATCAGGCAGGCTAAAACCCTCCAGTTGGTTTTCAATGAGCGTAGTTACATCTCCCAGGAGACTGTTTTGTAAATTTGCTGAGATGGTTACGATGTTCTCTCTATCCTCTCTGGATAGTTTTAAAGGACTTTCGGCATACTCAATGGCTGCTACCTGATTCAGAGCAATCTGTTCTCCTGCCGAATTTTGAACCTTGACGGCGCCCAAATCAGCGGGAGTTTGGATCTGGTTATCCATAAACCGGAGGACAATATCATATTCATTCCCGTTCTGCCGGTAGATGCCGGCCTTCGATCCCTGGAGTCCGGTTCTGAGAACCGTAGAAATATCCGGCGTATTTACTCCGTATTGAACAGCCGCCAGCCTGTCAACCTTCACCTGGATCTCGCTCTCACTGGTTCGCTCGGAATTAGTGACGTCCGCCGTCCCCGGGGTGGCTTTGACGATATCCTCTACTTTGTAGGACAACTCTTTTAAAACAGCCGGGTCCTCTCCACTGATGACTAGCTGAACGGGTTTGCCGTTTCCACCGGCAGATTGAGCTTCAGAAACGCTGAATTGAACACCCGCCAGAGTATTCCCCCACTGGCGCATTTCTGTGGCAATTTCAGTCTGGCTCTTTTGCCGTTCACTTTTGTCCACCAGCTTGACGATAATATTGGCTGAGGATTTATCCGAGTTATATCCCACAGTGGTGAGATAATCCTTCACTTCAGCCATAGTCTGCAATTGATTTTCAACCAAGCTGACCTTTTCCTCTGTTTGTTTTAAACCGGAACCCGAAGTAAGATTCAGCTCAATGGAGATCTGGCTTTGATCACTTTGGGGGGTAAACTCAGTTTTAATAAAACCCAGGGGCAGTAAGGAGACAGCCAGAATACAGCCGGCAATTAACAGACTGACAACTTTCCACCTGTGATCCAGGGACCAGATTAATAACTTCTTGTACATTTCATTTGCCCGGTCCAGGACAGGGGGAAATCTTCTTGATTTTTTGGTTTCCGGCTGAAGCTCTCCGGCTTCTTCAGGATTCTTCTTTTTTAGAAATAGGGAAGCCAGCATGGGGGTTACCGTAAAGGAGACTAAAAGGGAAAAGAGGGATGCCACGGCAACGGTGAGGCCAAATTCTTTAAAGAACTGGCCCACCATGCCCGACATAAAGGCTACGGGAATAAAGATGACCACATCACAGAGAGTTATGGCGATTGCTGCCATACCGATCTCCCTGCGCCCTTGGATGGCTGCCTGTTTCGGGTTTTTCCCCATGCCTAAATGTCTCTGGATATTCTCCAGAACCACAATGGAATCATCCACCAGAATACCGATACTCAAGGATAAAGCCATCAGGGTCATCATATTCAAGGTAAAATCAAAGGCATACATCATAAAGAAGGTGGAAACCAAGGAGGTGGGGATGGCCACCAGGACAACTAAGGATGACTGCCAGCTCCGCAGAAACAGCAAGAGTACAAGAGCTGTTGTAATGACTCCTTCCACAAGGCTGGATTTAACATCTTCCAGAGAATCGTTGATAAAAGTAGTACTATCCGTGGTTACTGTGACACTTACTCCCGTTGGCAGCTGTGCTTGAATCTTCAGCAATTCAGCTTTGACATTATTCACAGCCTCGACAACATTGGCATCACTTTGCTTTTGAATGCTGATGCCCAAGGCATTGGTTCCATTCAAGGTTAAGATTTGTTCTTGGTCGGGATATTCCAGCTGGATCTGGGCAATATCTGCCAGCCGAACTGTCCCTCCTTCCGAGTTGGGAATTAACAAATTCTTAATTTCATCGATATCTTTAAACTGTCCCACTACCTTAACGGCTTGGTCGCTGGTATCCAGACTTATCCGGCCGGCAGGGAGATTGCTGTTTTCCGTCTTTAGCTTTGTCAGCAAGGTATTGACATTAACTTGGTAATAATCCAGAGCCGTTTTGTCTAAGCGAATGGCCAGCTGCTTATCCTCGGCACCCTGAAGGCTGACCTGGCCAATGCCGGGTATCTTCGCCAAATCCTCTTTAATCTTTTCTGCTTCATTTTGGAGTTGATCATAGGGGACCGTCCCGGTGAGGCCCAGAGTCAGGACAGACTGGGCATCCATGTCAATCTTCGTGAGAATCGGGGAATTGACATCCTCAGGCAATTTGCCTGAGGCACCATCCACTGCCTTTTGCACGTCTAAAAAGGCTGAATTCATATCCGTTTCCATAGTGAAGGTTATAATTGTTTGTCCAATACCTTCTTTGGATATTGACTTCAGGGTATCAATTCCACTGATCCCGGAAACTGCATCTTCAATGGGTTTGACAACGTCCTCTTCTATCTCTTCGGCACCTGCACCGCTATAACCGGTAGTGACAGTGATGATGGGTACGTTGATCGAGGGGTATAAATCCGCGCCCAGACTCTTATAGCCGAAAATACCGATACCAATAAATAAGGCCAGCAAGACAAAGACTGCCGAGGGCCTCTTTACCGATAACTCAGTAATACTCATGATTATGTACCTCTTCCCTTGGTTTTAATGGAATTATACAAGGCAAAGGTAAACTCCGGCTAAAGAGAAAATAATTATCTGTAAAGCAAATCTAAAAAATAATGAAGTGACCTTTTTCGGTCACTTCACAAGGGGTAAGGCAAAGCGGATGCCCAATCCTCCGTAATTGGAGTGAAAGGCAGATATCTCACCGCCATGATGCTCGATAATGGATTTGCAGCTGGCCAGACCTAATCCCATCCCCCCATTTTGGTTCTGTCTGGATTTATCCACGGTAAAAAATTTCTGAAACAGCAGAGGCAGTTCCTTTTCCGGCACACCCGCACCATTATCCTCCACCTGGAAAAAGGCATACATGCCGCGGACATAGCCCCGCATATAGACCTTTAAGTCTTTTCTCTCCCCATACCTCACGGCATTGCTGAAGAGATTCCCGAAAACCCGGCGGATCATGTGTTCGTCAATCGTAATGTGCTGGTTGGCTTTGAAGCTGTTTTCCCAAGCCAGCTCAAAATCAAAACCGGCTAATTCCGTCTCATATTCAGTAGCAATGCTGGCAAATAGCTTCTGAGCGGGGACGGATTTCACATCCAGAGCATCCAATTCCACCTCGCCCTTAGTATAGGAAGAAAAGGTGTTAATCAGCTCGGCAATATGCTTTGTTTTCTTGAGGATCAGCTCATAATATTCCTGGGTTTCCTTTTCAGAAAGATTTTTCTGCAGGGCTAAGAGCTCCACAAAGCCATTGATGGTCGTCAAGGGAGTCTTTAAGTCATGAGCCATGGCGGCAATCATCCCGATCTGTTCCTTGTGGGCTTGATAAAGCCTGTCTTCCATCTCATTAAAGTGATTGTATAGTTCTCCGATTTCATCCCTTCGTTTTGAACTTAAGATCACGGGCCGACTTATGTTTACCCTTTTCAGCCGGGTATTGAGGAACTGAAGGGGTTTAGTTATGTTGAAATGTAAATAGACGGCTAAAATGACAAACACCATCCCGGTGAGAATCAGCAAATAAAAGGCCACTTCTAATTGCACGGGCATTAAGGGTAATCTTAAGATTTTTGGCTTTTCCGTCATGAAATTTCTGATAAATACTGCCCCCGGAAAGATGATCAGCACAAAAACCAACATGAACAGCAGCGGCAGCTTGATCTTTAACTTCATAGCCCTTCCTACCCTTCCGTATATTTGTAACCGATACCCCAGATTGTCTTAATAAAGTCATACTTGCTGCCAAGTTTTTTGCGAATGTTTTTGATATGCACCGTGACAGTATTTATCTCACCGTATTCCCCTGCCCAAACATTTTCATAGATTTGCTCCCGGGTCAGGACGTTATTGGGGTGATGCATGAGAAAGGATAAGATTTGAAATTCCTTGGTGGACAGCTCAATCTTCTCCTGGTCTAAGTAAGCCTCAAAGGTCTTTTGATTTAAAATCAGGGGAGAAGGAGAAGGGAATCTCTGTGGATCGGCCTCCTGCCTAAGTCCTTTCCATTCGTTGTACAATCGGTCAAACTTTCTGAAATGAGCTTTAATCCTTGAAGTAAGCTCTTGAACACTGAAGGGTTTGGTCATATAGTCGTCGGCACCGATTTCCAGGCCAATAATTTTGTCAATATCCCTATCCCGGGCGCTTAAAAACAGAATGGGAATACTGTAATTATTTCTGATGTTTCGGCAGACTTCCAGACCGTCCATTTGGGGCATCATAATGTCCAGGACAATAAAATCCACCGGATTTTCTTTAAGTAACGCTAACGCCTCAGGCCCGGAATGGGCAACGATCACTTCAAATTGTTCAAGTCGTAAACTTTTCGTGATCAGTTTGACAATGTCTGGATCGTCATCGACTACTAAAATTGTCTTTTCCACAGCTATTCACCAACTTCTTTACTTTGCTTTTCTTTATATCATAGCAAACATAAATAAAGCAAAAATAAAAAACTATAAAGATTTGTGATTAGAGTTCACTTTGTTGCACCGAATAAATACGTTCCTTTTTGCTATTGATTTTACAATGACTTTTTCTCTGTCTACGTACCTTATAAATCTCTAGAAGCTGCACGGAGTCTGGTGCCCTGTAAACCAGAAAACCGCCATGGACGGCGGCTCCTCAAATATCTCCTTCGCTATATGCATCTAATGTTAATGATAATTTTCTTAGATCTATTACAGCACCTAACTCCATAAGCAAATCTAGCCCTAAAAGCCCATTAATATTACCTTGTGGGTCAATAACTCCAAAATCCATTTTAACTTCTTCTAAACTTGCCTCACCCAATTTGACTTTCACGACATTTTTAGAGAAAAAGTTATGTAGACTTCCTCCAACACCATAAAATGAATTTACGCTGTCTTCTAATTCAGCAAAAATTCCTATATCTTCAACTGCGTCCGGGGATATTATTGTCTCTGCAGCTCCAGTATCAATTACAATATTTTCAATTACTTTTGTATTCCCACGAAAAGATATTTGGATAGAGGTAAACAAAAGCCCATCCTGAAACTTCATATTCATTAGATTGTTCCTCTAAATCCAAATATTTGTTTAATCTGTATTTCAAGCTTTTCTTTTCCGGTGTGATAAACTAGTTCATCGTCTTTTGTGCGTACTAACTCTCTTGTTGCTTCCCTCTTATCATCAAAAGCCTTTACTACTGCCAGATCATCAATGTACCGTACATTATCTTCAATATGAGCCTTTAGTATCTGGATTTTTACAAATCTGTTAGGATATATTTTTCTAACTTCCTCCCATTTCATTAAAATACATCACCTCGTTAATTCAATTTAATCCCATTATACCATGTTACTTACAATCAACGAATCATCTTGTAAAGCCAATCATAGTCGTCTTCAATGATGACTCCCCCGACAGATTCTGCCCAATCAATTAATTTTAATCGTTTTGTCACAGGCATAACATAGCCTAATGGAAATTGATGGGAAGGCGTGACATATACAACGGTACTCTTGGTGTTCTGTAAACACTCCAAGTCTAGACCATCCGAATTTACAGATACGGTTGTGATAGAAAACGAATGATTTCGGAAAACAGCTTTTGGAACGAAATAGCCAGGATCTTCTACAGCCAATTTCGAATGATCTTCTTTCAATATGGGCGCTAAGATAGAAAGACTATCTTGAAGTCCCGAGCAAACAACGATTTGTTCAGGATCACAAGAAACACCACGAGAGCGCGACAGATATCTTTGAATCTCGCAGCGCAAATCAAAATCACCTTGCTGATTACCATCGGAAGCAAGGTGATTTTGATCATCCTTTAAACAATCGATATAAAGTTTACGCCACAGGTTAACAGGGAAACTGCCTGGGGATAGACGAGCCGGATGAAAATCAAAGGCAAATGATTTTCCGTCTTCAGAGCCTTCTTTCAGCGACGTGCATACTTGACGAAGAGGCGATTGGCGAAATTCAGGGTCTATTGGTGAAACAAAGTATCCGCTTCTTGGCTTGCTGTGTATATACCCTTCTGCATATAACTGTTGATAGGCATACTCCACAGTATTACGGCTTACCGATAATTCACTAGATAAGTTTTTAATAGATGCAAGCTTGGTAGTTGGGGGCAATTCACCTGTTAATATTTGATTTTTAATCTGGTTACAAATTTTATTGTGCAACGGCTGACGACCCTGACCGTCCAATATAAACATTGCTCTCACCTAATCCTTTATATGTAGGATCTTAATTACCGCAATTATATATAGGGTAATACCTAGCGTCAAGGCTCAGGAAAATTGCGCCAAGGGAAACTGCCCCTGTACATAATTTGAAAATTGCCCCTGTGTTTAGGGGGAATTATATCTTATAATCTGGGTGTCCGGTGGCTAACACATCGATTGCTATGTGCAGATGTCAATTTGAAAATTACTGAGTGCATTGCAGTAATAGAGGACACAATAGTAGTGTCAACCAATGGCCAAGTATGAGTTATCTAACACTTCTTCAAAACAGAAAGGATGTATTCTTATGCTTAATGAAAAATTATTGGAGGTACTTTCTCATTCCACAGACGGAGCCATCTCTATCGTGACCAACGGTGACGACGGTCCGCATTTAGTAAATACCTGGAATAGCTATGTTGTAGTTACCCCTGAGGATAAACTATTGATTCCAGCTTACGGCTATAACAAAACGGAAAAAAATCTCAGCGTTCATAACGATGTTACTCTTTCCATTGCCAGCAAGGAAATCCAGGGTTACAAGGCTAAGGGTACAGGCTTTATCCTGAAAGGAACTACCCGTTTTCTAAAATCAGGTGAAGACTTTGAGCGTATGAAAGAAAAATTCTCTTGGGTTCGAGCAGTATTAGAGATAACTGTGTCATCTGCGAAACAAATGCTTTAAATTAGCTACACTATGTTGAGGTTTCCAATATTGTATTGATACCCTTGGTATAATAAAAATATACCTAAAATATCTCAAAATACACAAAACCAGCATATAAATCATTTTGATAATGCTGGTTTTTTTAACCCATCCAAATGGTCGCTCAAGAACATTTGGCTCAAAAACCTTCAATGATGTAACACCAACGTGCGTTGTCACGATGAAAGAGATATATTGCTATAGTCATATCACCGCTTACCGTGGAGTTTCCGAATCGATGATTAAGAATACACATAGTCACGGGTCATAGGCCACGAGTTATTTACTCCTTTGGTTAATAAGAATTGAAACGATATGATAAAAAATATGATCTTTACCCATAATGGTTAGTTTCGTTACGGTATCCGTTTGACTTTATTTCACACTGCACTTAGCATGGGCGGGTTTTCAGGCTTGACCTCGTTGGTCCAATCTGTTCAATAGCTAAACAGTATGCATTCGCATGCGATACAGGCTTGGATTATCTGCCGCGATGTCTGAAGGTTCGGAGCCATTCAAGACGACGCCTTCAATACAGTAGGACATATCGTTGGTTAGGAACCAGACAAAGAGGTAGTTCACGATGAATTCGCCTGCAATACTTACACCATAGGCTACGAATGATTATATATCTTGGTTTCTACAATAATGCCCACATTGTCATAGGAAAGCTAATAAATTTGTAAATGTTATTGGTATTCTAAATAGAATGAGGAATAGGTCTATATTACATACTTTTAGACTTATTCCTCATTTGCATAGGCGACATATCCTGGTATTTTTTAAATACCCTACTAAAGTAATTGGAATCAGAAAAACCACATTTCATCGCTATCTCAGTGATGCTGAGCTCATTTTCATTAAGAAGTTCAATAGCTTTATTTACTCTCAATGTATTTATATAGTCAATTGTAGACAATCCAGTAATTAACTTAAATTTCCTACAAAAATGCTCATCGCTCATGTTTGCGATTTTGGCAAGCTGATTAACGTTTATTTTTTCAGTAAAGTTTGAATCAATATGCTTGAATACATTGTGAAAATATTCCAAACGAGAAATTTTTGAATGAAGCTCATTCTCGGTATAAAATTTTTTTACATATCCTCTTAAAAGCAACACCATCAAATCGTATATTTGGGATTTGATGGCCAATTCAAACCCAAGCTCTTTTGTGAAATATTCACTAATAATACGATTTGAGCATTTTGATATATTATGGTCGTTTCTAACTACGTTTTCAAAAAGAATTAAATTTTGCGATAAGGGTGCAAGAAATTTAGTCTGGATAGAATCAACCATATGACTATATATAAATGAAAAATCAATTTTAATTATATAGAAAACCAGTTGCTTAGAAAGATTCTTAATATAATGCGGTTCATTAGTGTGTATGATTACAAAATCTTCAGCTTTAACAATAGTTTCCTTGAAATTGCAACAGATAATAGCCTCTCCTTGAGCAAAGTAATAAAACTGCATTTCTTCATGCCAATGATATTCAAAAATATAGTTAGGATTTTCATATTCAACTTTTATTATCTGTATAAAAGTGTTTTCGTTTAGTACATCATCATAAAAATCCGATAAAAAATTTATCACTTAAGACACCTCTATAAAATCAAAATAATGCTATTATCGATCAAAATCATTCATGTAATAGAAACTATATCTTGATATATTTATAACAATGAGCATGCCATTTAATAATATACTATTTTTTTAGAGATTCAAGCTTATAAGGAGGGTAACAATGGATATTAATCAAAAAAATCAAGATTGTACTAAAAAACCCAATTATGGTTTAACATTGTTGGGAATTTCGTTGGCTGTACTAATGGCTTCACTTGTTTCTACCATAGTGAATATTGCATTACCCACAATTGCAAAGGATTTGAATACAAGTTATACAAGTATTCAATGGATTGTCCTCAGCTATTTAATTATCGTTATCACTTGTTGTGTAGCAGTTGGTCGTATTGGAGATATGTTTGGCAAGAAAAAACTGTTTCTTAGCGGTATTGCTATTTTTACCGTTGCTTCATTTTTATGTGGGATAGCTCCATCTATTCAAGTATTAATCACTTTTCGAGTTATCCAGGGCTTTGGTGGTGCAGTGCTAATGGCTTTACCGTTTGCTATTGTTGGTGATATTATCCCTAAAGAAAAACTCCATAGTACTATGGGCCTTTTGACAGCTATGCTTACTTTAGGCATTGCACTTGGCCCATCCTTAGGAGGTATCCTCATCAGCGCATGGGGATGGCATAGTGTTTTTCTTATTATTGTGCCGATTGGAGTTATAACGTTTGTACTTGCTTCGGGATTACCGAAGACACCTATACATGAAAAAAGCAAAAGCTTTGACGGGTATGGAATGCTTACATTGGCGGCACTGCTCATATGTTATTTTATAGGGATTACTTTTGTGGAATCTCAAAGTATAATAACGACAATACTACTTTTCTTGGCTGCAATAATATTGACTATAATTTTTGTCAAGATTGAGAGCAAAGTTTCTTCGCCGCTAGTTGACTTAAAAATAGGATGATTAGTGGAAGCCTGAGTAGTTGTGTATTAATGTATACTGTAATGATGAGTTTATCTATAGTGCTACCGTTTTTTCTTTCAAATGCACAGAAACTCCCAACTCTTCATGTGGGTTTATTATTATCTGTTGGTCCTTTTGTCAGCACATTGTTTAGTCCTATAGGAGCAAAAGCTGCTGTACGTTTTGGAAATCGTCCTATTATGATTTTAGGAATGATTGTATTAGGTGTTGGTTCCCTATCAATGGTAACCCTCGCTCCGTCCTCTAGTATTTTGGGATTTGCAATACGAATTGCAATAGCGAGTGCAGGTTTTGCACTTTTCCAAGCCCCTAATAACGCTGCCGTCATGATTTCAGCAAGGCCCGAACAACGTGGCACAATTTCTGGGCTTTTGAATCTTGCTCGTACCCTAGGGCAAGCTACAGGAGCATCATTAATGGGGTCAATCTTTAACTACTTTACAATGGCATCAGGCGGAAAAGACATTTCAGTAAATTCAGCTTCTGCAGCTGCAATAACTTCAGGCGTACACGGTGCTTTTATCGCAGCAACAATATTGGTTATTATAGCAATAGTTATCGGTATGACTACCTTTCATTTTAATAATCACTTGAAAAGTATTAAACAAGGTAGTTGAAATATAGTTATTGCTAGAAACCTAAAACTTATTAATTTGGAGCATTGGACTCAAATCTTTGAAAAGGCTCGCCTATTAATCAGGTAGATGAAAGATGAAACCTTTGTTCGGATGTGGTGTCTCTATCTTAACTCTTGTGCTACTTCCTTCCATTGCGGTGACATAAGTGGTGATTAGTTATAGAATTAAATTATAAGGTACCTTGATATGAAAACACCGAAGGATGATTATTATGTTCAAAAATCGTTCACACATGAACTATCAGAAAAACAGGCAGAACCATCACCGTTTTGGTCAACATGGTTTTGATAAGCAGTATTTCCATTCCAAAGCAAATACTGAAGGTCAAGCAAGTCCTGCTTCTTCCTCTCAATGCCCGCTCTGTAAGAATTCTTGTCCACTTACAGCCCTTAGCTGCGAACGCGGAGAAGCCTATTCTCAAAGTCTTGTTAATGAAAGTAAAGGGTAATTATGAAGGAATTATCTCTTACCAGTAGCCTGTATACTTTGTTTCATCGATGCTTCAATCTCATTGGAAGAAGCCACCATCGTTAGGGCAGATGCATCCAGACCGAAGTTATTTACACTTTGATTATTGGCAATCTTTGCACTGTCCTGTCATATTGCATTGAAGCCCCCTTCCTTCCAACCGAATGAGGGGGGCAGTTACTTAACGTAACCGAAACTATAGGACTTAGAAGGTATTTTCTTCCACCTTTAACTCGCTCTTCAACTCAAAACCAAAATGCGTTGGTGTGAAACATCTCTACCAACGCATTAAATATTTCTTCAAAAATTCTTCAAGCAGTGATTCTCTGGAGTAAGGCCACGGGTTCACCCCCTTCTATAGAAAATTAGATACAGCTCAATTATAGTAATTTGTTCTGAATACTCAAACAAATTACTATAATTGCCTCAGTAGTACTGCTATAATGTGAATATGAATTATCTTCCAACAGCATTAAAGGAGGGATAAAACTGTAGCCGAAAATATACAAAACCCTATAAGATCCTATTGATAATTTATAATGCTGTTGGTGTACAGTTACCAATAGAGGTGCTTTTGAATTGTACTATTATTCAATTGGTGAATTTGCTAAACTTATTGGTAAGACGGAACAAACATTAAGAAACTGGGATAAAAAATAACACGCTAAAACCCCACCATATTGCTCGAAGATGATCAAGGAGTTGCTTGAGAATGATACTGGGGAAGAAAGTTAGACTCAAGCCCACCGAAGGACAGGAACATCAACTGTGGAAATCTTCAGGAACTGCAAGATGGGCGTATAACTGGGCATTGGATCAACAAGAAAAAAACTATGCTAAGGGTGGCAAGTTTCTTTCGGATCATGTTCTAAGAAAAGAATTAACCCAATTAAAGCAAACGGAAGAGTTTTCTTGGCTTTATGATGTTTCCAACAATATCACGAAACAAGCGATCAAAGATGCTTGTGATGCTTACAAGAAATTTTTTAAGAAACTTGCCAATAAACCAAAATTCAAGAGTCGAAAGAAATCAAAACCGTCTTTCTACAATGATGTTGTGAAATTGAAAGTTAAAGCTGGAATTGTTCTGATTGAGAAAGTTGGATGGATCAAAAGTTCAGAGCAGTTACCGATCGGTGTGAACTACACTAATCCTAGAGTTTCGTTTGACGGAAAGTATTGGTATCTATCCCTAGGAATTGAGCAGGAACAAAGCACAGACCCATTGACAAGTGAAGTCATTGGTATTGATGTTGGGGTGAAAGAACTTGCAGTTTGCTCTAACGGCATGATATTCAAGAATATTAATAAATCTGGAGTTGTCAAAAAGCTAGAGAAACGGCTTCGTAGGTTGCAACGTAAAGTTTCTCGTAAATATGAACTAAATAAGGAGGGAAGCCGTTTCGTCAAAACCTGCAACATTATAAAAGTGGAAAAGCAACTTCGTATACTCCATCGAAGGTTAAATGGGATAAGAAATAATCATATCCATCAAGCCACTAATGCAATTGTGAAAACCAAACCTTGCAAAGTGGTTATGGAAACTTTGAATATCAAGGTATGATGAAAAATCGACATCTATCGAAAGCCATTGCCAAGCAAAAACTGTATGACTTTAAGTCAAAGCTTCAATACAAATGTGAGATGCAGGGCATTGAACTCGTTGAGACAGACAAATGGTTTCCATCGAGTAAGCTGTGTTCCGGTTGTGGGGCTATAAAGCAAGACTTAAAATTGTCAGACAGAGTGTACAAGTGTAAGTGTGGTTTAGCGATTGATAGAGATTTTAATGCTTCCATTAATCTTTCGAGATATAAATTAGTAGTCTAGTCACCTAAAAAAGACACTACTAATGTGTACGATTCGTTGCATCGGAATTTAAGCCTGTGGAGTGTTATATCAAACGAAAGTAGTCTTCGGACAAAATCGGACACAATGAATCAGGAAGCAAACAAAGCTTTTTATATACTTTTATAAAGTTTTGGCAACGGGCATAACCCATGTGTCAAGAAATACGACCCAATTTGTTTAGAATAGAAATTCCACTGCCGAAAAATCCACTTAAGGCTCTAAATTCCTATGTGATCAAGGGGCCGGAACGTAATCTCATTATCGATACAGGGATGAACCGGGAAGAATGTCTTAAGGCAATGCAGGCTGGCTTAATTGAGCTGTCGGTGAATCTGAATGTCACTGACTTCTTTATTACCCACCTTCATGCAGATCATTTAGGTCTTGTGGCCAACTTGGCCTCTTCTACATCGAAAATATACTTTAACGGGCCCGATGCCGAGTTGATAAAATTCCCATCTTGGGAAGAAGAGAAACACTTCGCTAAGATATTCGGGTTTCCCGAAGATGAACTTGAAGCGGCCATTGCAATGCATCCTGGTTTTAAATACGGGAATACCAAAAAGGTAGACTTTGAAATCCTTAAGCAGGATGACGTTTTGAGCATCGGTGACTACAGCTTTAAGTGCATTGAGACTCCGGGACATTCTCCCGGACACATGTGCCTCTACGACTCAAGTAAAAAAATTCTTGTGTCAGGGGACCATATTCTTAGCAATATAACCCCAAACATTTCCCTTTGGGGCGATGATTGGGATCCCTTAGGTGTTTATTTAAAAAGTTTAGACAAAGTGAGTATCCTCGACGTGGAACTTGTTTTACCAGGTCACAGAGCGCTCATTACCTCCTGCAGGGAAAGAATTCAGGAACTTAAGCTGCACCATCAGGAACGGGTGGATGAGATTCTTGCTATATTAAGCAGAGGTAATTTGAATGGTTACCAAGTCGCTGCTCAGATGACTTGGGATATGACATATGAGTCATGGGAGATGTTTCCGGTTACGCAGAAATGGTTTGCAACAGGGGAAGCGATTGCTCATCTCAAATATTTGGAAGGTAAGGGCAAAGTTAGAAGAGAGACTCAGCAGGGGAAACTAGTTTATACCTTGGCAAAATAATATATTGTCGGGAACTTCATCTGGCCATTCGTTTAACGAGTTCTAAAAAGTCTGTCCGCTGTCAATATAAATAGTCGATTGGGAGATGGGTTTTATGAATTTAAAAGTAGGCGATGTTTTTGCTTATCAAAAAACGTTTACAGAACAAGAAATATTGCAGTTTGGAGAACTAACTGGAGATAAGGGAAGCCACCATATTGAGAGAGATGACCAAGGTAGACTCATGGCACAAGGGTTGCTCACTGCTTCTGTCGGAACAAAAATCGGCGGTGACTTAAATTATATCGCACGAGAGATGGTCAGTGAGTTCATTCGCCCTGTCTTTTCAGGAGACACAATTACATGTGAACTAACTATCACGAAAGCCGACCAAAAGGAAGGCTTCACTGAAGTTGCCATGAAATCCTTTTACAAAAATCAACACGGTAAAGAAGTGCTTGTTGGAAACAGTTACGGGATTATCCGTGATTAGTTTAGCCTTCAAACACTTGTGTTGAGCAGGTCTATTGAGTATCAATCATTAGGCCTCTTTTGTGTTCTCTTCGGTTAATGATCAATGACGAATTTTATTAAAAATTCACTGCTTGAAAGATACAATAATATTTTACTTAAAGGCCACAATTTGTTCCAACAAATGCTTAAATATCCATGCGGAAAACGCAAAAAGCCGATTTTCCTTACTTGCAGGAGAATCAGCTTTTATTTATATATGCCTCTACGATTATCAATAGTCAATATATATACGATTTGTTCCGTATGATTAATTTCGAAAATCACTCTGTATGTACCGACTCGCAAACGCATTAACTTTTCTTTACCCTTTAAAGGCTTAATATCACCAATCTGTGGCCGAATGACTAAACCGGCTAATGCTTTACGAATACGTTCCTGCCTCTCTTAACCGAGCGGCCAACTTTGTAAATTTACTATCACTTGAAACAATACAAAAACCGTCTACATTATTTGAAGATAGAATATCCATTGCAGGGATTATTAACGCTAAATCCGAAGCCGCTGCAAATGGCTTTTGAAAGGGAGGTTTGGAAATTCGGGCTATTCCGTCTTTCCGTAAGCTAGCTTAATCCCCGTTAAAAAGGGCAATTTCGCAAAACCTCGTCACCCACTTCCGCAACGACCTCCCGCCAGAGCTGCACAGGCTGCCGGGCCAATTCTGCCGGAACTATCTCCGTTAAACGGATTTGCCTGAATTCACTCCTCCTGATTTTGAGATGCTGGAATATCATATGCAATTTCCAGCAATCTGTCAGGGGGAATTCCCAGGAGGATAATTACCTGGCACGCAATTATCTTTTTTCCTCTTCAGTTATATTCAGAAATTCCGCAGAAAAGGTCCTCACCGTTTCGATGAGAGCCGAATGATTAGGACACAACAGTTCTTAACTAAATTACCCTGGGCTGCTTAGTTCAGCCCAGGGTAATTTAGTTTCTGTGGTCAATTCATGATTTTCCTAATTTCCTCTTCACTCAGTCCTGTAGCCTTTATAATCATATCGATTCCCATACCTAGCCTCAGCAAATTTTCTGCCACTTCCAGCTTACCCTTCTCCATGCCCTTTTCTATGCCTTTCTCTATACCCTTTTCCATGCCCTTTTCTATGCCTTTCTCTATACCCTTTTCCATGCCTTTTTCCATGCCTTCTGTGATTAGCTTTTCCGCAATAGTCATAACGACTTCACTCCTTTCCAAAGAAATCTCTTTAGCTAGCTCGTAGACCGTCCGAAACTCCAAATCATTCCTGGCATTCATGATGTAACGGATAAAAGTCTCAAAGTATTCCGGCCCATTGCCTTAGTTTTCCAGCTGATTAAAAGCCATGATAGATTCTTCTAAAGTCTTCAGAAATACCGTGTAGTCCTGTTCAAAGATGGCCGCCATTAACTCAGTATTAAGCACAACAAGGCTTCCCTGAAACCTCCTAAACCCGTGATTTTGTTTAGCATTATGACTATCCTCCGGAAAATTCATTCGTACCTTCCGCAGCCTGTTGCACCTCATATTCGAGGAGAAGCATCCCACTGGGATAGGCGCGGTGCCGGACGAGCGCCAAGCGCCGATGTCCCCCGTGCGGGGAGAGCAACTGCACCCCACCTCCCAGAAGGATCGGTATGATCGCCGGTTCGACCGTATCAACCAGATTCCAGGCGAGAAGTTGGGAGAAGAGATTTCCTCCGCCGTAGAGCCAGATATCTCGACCAGGTTGCGCACGAAGCTCTCGAACTCGTGCTTCAAGGCCCTCGCTCACGATCTCGACATCAGGATGATCCACTGGCCGAAGCGACCGCGAGACGACGATCACTTGCTTTCCGCGAAAACTCTCGCCCGATCCGCGTACGATCTCGTACGTGCGTCGCCCCATCAGCAACGTGTCGAATTGCGCATACAGCGCCTCAAAGTCGAACGAGGGCTCTGGCGTTATCCAGTTAAAATCATCGTTTGGTCCCGCGATGTAGCCATCCAGGCTACATGCGACCTGGTATCGCACCCGCCTCATACGATTATCACCTCCAACTTGATTCACTCTTGTCCAACTGAAAGGACCTATGTCGTCAACGTTTTAGGACTACCGGAGTGCACAATAATTCCGATATAGGTATTATTTACGAAATAGGTTCGCAAATACAGATGGATGTGAATACCACGTGATTACAAATAACGGGGATCAGCCCGCGTAAAACTGTCCTCTGAAACATTAAGCAACCGGTCGAGTTCGGCAAGCATGGTGGGTTTATCTGCCGGCAGCTCACCGTTGATCCAGGCAAAGTTGGAAACATGGTCACTCATAAGCTGACCAGGTGCCCGTAAGTTCTCGACAAGGAGGCGAGTCTCCCTGATTGCGGCATGGGGACTCAGCAGCCGGAATTTACCCTGCTGGTATTCTTCACCCAAAGGCGTTCCTTCAGCCGGATTATATGTGCGTAAACGTGTAAAATCCGGGGCGATGGCGTTTAGTACCCGGGCGCTTTCCAGGGCATGTTCCTGGGAACGCTCATTTCCGCCAATCCCAATTAGTATGTATTCACTCAATTCCATACCCGCTTCTTTCACTTTTCGCCCATTCTCAATCATCTCTGCCGCCGTAAAACCCTTTTGAATATTCGCCAGCACGATATCGTCTCCACTTTCTACGCCCGCAACCGTTGCAATTCCGCCAAAGTTTTCTTTCAGCAGTCTAACCGGCTGCTTTTTTATTGCCTAAAAACACTGATTTATCTAGTTTAAACTTGCTCAGCAATTAATTAATCTATAAGGTCATTTTGGAATTTTGAAAGATGCTCGTACGGAAGAATAAGTCTTCCACGGTAGAGGCCGCAACCATCGTTGATAAGGGAATTATTCATTGCCGAAAACATATTTACATCCAATTTTGACAATTCAAGCTGCTGCAACATGATACCTCTTTCATATGCATCATCAAAATAAATATTTTCTCCTTTGGGAATTGCATCTCGTTTAACTCTTTCACTTTCCTGTCGCTTTTCGTAACCTAAATGATTGGCAGGACCAATTTCAGCAAAATCGTCCATTTCTTTGGTACGAAGTTGTACTTCCACATAACAACGGGCAATGTTATCATAAAAAGTTATATGCAGCGAACGATAGCCGCTAGACTCTGGATTTGCAACGTAATCTCTATAGTATGGGCTTACGCTCTCTCTTAACAAGGGCGATTTTTTCTGACCTATAAATGAAGACAGTTCTGCGGTAAATCCGCGTTCCTCAAGGAAACCAAGCAACTTGTTGGCAACATCATATAGATATTTATTTTCTTCATCCGCGCAAATCTCACCTTCTTTTAAATGACATTTGGGAAGAGAAATCACGATTCGGTAGGCAATCAGGTCCCGAAAACAGCTTAAATAGTTTTTCAGTTCAGGAAGAGACGGATAATTGCCATGTTTAATATAATACTCGTAAATATATTCTACGATGTATCCGTTAAATTTTGCTTCCGCGCGTATCAGAGATTTAATTCGGCCCTTAAAAGTAAAGGCAAGAAAAGGATATTCATTTGCCATAAGTTTATAGAATTCCCGAATCCGCTGAGACTGGGAAGTCAGGAATTCGTTGTGCTGCAAAAGTTCCGCAATTTGAAGCAGAAAATTACAGTGCAAAAGATCAATCTGATTATGAGTTTCTTTCGCCGACTGTTTCAAATCCTCAGCATATCTCTGTAATATCTTTAGAACGGTATCGCCTGAGTATAAATAATCATTTAATTTTTTCACAGCTGCACTTTCCTTTCCTGTAAGGTTTTCCAAAACGATATTCCGATTTTCATAGCAATCAAAAGTCTAAATTATTAAAGCGATATTTCCTATTATAAACGAGTGAGTAAATGAATGAGAAGGGATCAAATACATTTATGCTGAATCAGCGCGAAGATTTTACTTATCGGCCTTTAAAGGATACAGATTCAAAAATGGTTCCGATACCGGATATAGCTGGGGTTCCAGAGATGTAACTTTATTGGTACCAGAAATTGTAGGCGATAAAAGTAGAGATCATTGCAGGCTTGAGCTAATTTGGAGATTTGGGCTTTTCCGTCTTTCAGTAAGCTAGCTTAATTTCCGTCAAAACGGGCAATATCGCCAAACCTTGAAATGGGCCTGTCGCAAAACGTTTATATATAAACGTTTTGCGACAGGCCCTAATTTTTAGGAAAAGAGCAAAATAAAGGAACTTCATCTTTTCTTGCATTTTAGCCTCATGGTTTTGGGTGGACTTCCAATTTGGTGCCATCAATAAACACGCTGTTCCTTCCGAAAAATTAGTGGAAATGAAATTGCTTTTAATTGTTTATTTCCAACGCTTTCTTTGCCATCTGTACATATTCTTCAACACCAGATACCATTGCAAACTCAGCAATTGAAACCGGATATGCCGCGACCAGTTCAATAATATGCTCTTTCATTTTAGGCCAGTAATAACCTCCAGCTTCTTTATAAGCAATTATTAAAGCTTCTAGTCCTTCTTCTCCAAAAGCCTTGTAGTTGAAAACAAAGTCATTTGAGATATCTGTAACTTTAGCTTCAGTCCAGTCGATCAATCCAGTCACATTAGCCTCTTTATCAATCATAGTATGGCCTGCATGAACATCTCCATGAATCAGTCCAGTTTTCTTTGGCCACATTTCATCATCATTAATCCATGACTGCCATCTGTTCCATAGTTTCTCACCTACACCGATTTTTATTTTCACATCATCCATACGCTGCTTCATTGATTTTCTCGCTTCTTCAGGTGTTTGCACTATTAGTCCAAATTCTGTAGCTTTATCACTAGGTATGCTATGAAGCTCTGCTAACACTCTTCCAAGAGACATGTGAAATGATTCCGGAACATTGTTAATATCTATCTCCCAAACATAGTTTCCTATATTATGATCAATCGTTCCTGCTGGCACACCATCTAACTTCTTGTATGCTATTAGCTCATCTGTGTAAATAATCCATTTTGGTGCCTGAAAAGATTTAACATACTGATTAACCAAATCTAATGCTTGTTTTTCTACCCTTGTTCTAGGCATAACATCTTCACGCCTAGGCAATCTAAGAACCCAATCCATTCCACTTTCATCTTGTGCAAATACAACTTGAAAATCAAGTCCGGATTCATTAAACTGCATTGTTTCTTCCTTTAGAATAAGATTATGTTTTTTAGCTATTTCAATAACTTGTTTCATATCTGCACTCATTCAAATCACTCCGGTCAAAAATTTTATTCATAAATTTGCTGCATGCTTTGATACTGAGTAATTTGATTAGTAACCGCTTCAAAAAGTAACTCTCTAATCTTTTCATAATTATATTGCTGTAAATCACCCTTTTGAGAGCCTATTAATAATGCTGATCTTAAAACTCCAGCTATAACACCTGGGTCTTCATAAATAATCTCCTTAGTGTCTTGGCGAGACTTTATAAACTCCATAAGAGGGACAATGCTTCTTAAATGTTCTGACCCAACATACTCTGGATTTAACTTTCTAGATACAAGTTTATACTCCTCAATGTCGTAAACCAGCCTTTGAGTTAAAATCTTAGATTCTAGTTCCAAAGCCATCATATTTAAGTACATTTTTATAGCTAAACGTATATCTTCAGTAGCTATAACCTTTGGCCAAACCTGCTTTTCAATTTGCTCCCCCTCATGTGCTAACAATTCCATATATAGCATTTCTTTTGATTCAAAAAAAATATAAAAAGAACTTTTTGCAATGCCAACTGATGAAGTAATATCCTCAAGAGAAGTACTTTTGAAGCCTTTAGCTATAAAAAAACGATAGGCAACTTTAAGCAATTCTTCTCGAATTTTTTCTCTTTCCAACTCTGTAAATTTTGCCATAACCTAAACTGCCTCCTTGCCCCACAAACATAAAAACAAATTATTTATTTGTTTTTATGTTAGCATAGAACATTTTGCAAATCAAGTACAGTTATTTATCATCCATCCTATCTCCGTAACCCAACGCATTCATCTATTCTTTCTCTACTCGACCCTACCCTAATTTTAGTTACATTTTTCACTAAAACTAAACCCTCGATATGTTCCCGCAGACACACATCAAGGGTTTAAGTTGAGTTGATATATTTACTTTTAACCCTTCCAATCAATTCCTACACATTAATTCCCAAGATTCTCAACTGTTCATTGAACTTAGCTTCAAGCTCGGCGATTTCTAGTTTATCTTGCTCTAATTGCTTATTTACTTCATCAAGATCTTATTTTTTACATTTTGCCTTTCTCGAAACTATCAACCAATCTATCGAAATCTGACTGAAAAAGCCTGTCCTGAGTGACACGGTATTTTTCAAATTCGCTCTCCGCAAATTCTTTGGCAATAGCAGCAGTCACCTTTCCCGCGTTCTCTAAAACGTCCTTTTCATTGAACTGGAGAAAAGCATTGAGCTTCTTGGCCCAGTCTTCCATAGTCATGGGAATATTTCTTTCCGCTTGGCTTTCAGCGTAATCGAGATACATCGTAACAAACCGGTCCAATGATTTGATTTCTTTTTCTGTGAGATAGTTTTTGGCAATAGAAACATCGCTTTTTACAATTTTGCCATACGGCGCATTTTTCCAGGTGGTCAGGCCCATATGATCTTTTGTGTTGTCCGCTCTGTTATAAATGACTTCTGCAGCTGTGCTTCCATGGATCGCATAATGCAGTTTGTTTTGAACGGTTTTAAAGAAATCCTTTGTTAACTTTGTATGCGGGTTATAATCGATTGCGGTAGCATAAATATCCGTGATCTTTTGATAGAACCTTCTTTCACTGGCCCGGATTTCTCTTATTTCCTCCAGTAAATGCTCGAAATATTCCTCGTTCAAGAAGGTCCCGTTTTTTAATCTTTCTTTATCCAAAACATATCCTCGGATGGCGAAAGTACGTAATACGCCGGTAGCCCATTGGCGAAACTGGGTTGCTCTGAGTGAATTCACGCGGTACCCGACTGAAATAATGGCGTCAAGGTTGTAAAACTTTGTATTATACTCTTTCCCATCAGCTCCAGTATGTCGGAATTCCCGACATACTGAATTTTTGTCAAGCTCTCCCTCATTGAAAATATTTTGCAAATGCTCAGTAATCGTATTTCTACTTTTATCAAAAAGCTCAGCAATCAATTTTTGGGTGAGCCAAACTGTTTCATCTTCAACTCGAACTTCTATTGTGTTTTCGTTTGCTTGTGAAGTGAATATTAAAAATTCTGCTGTACTATTTCTGATTTGCAGTTTATTCTGGGCTTTTTTCTTATTATCCTTCACAGCAACCCCTCCAAATATAGTAAATAATTATCATAACATAATAGTAAAACCAAACATATGTTCAAGTCAACTGCTAACATATATTTGGCCTCAAAAATTCACTCACACTCATAAATATTTTAATGAAATCCTAACCTTAAATTCAACATCACTTATCGTCAAAAAACAATATATTTCGCAGCGCACCGTTCACGGGAACATATCCACCGACACACCACAGCCACTCTAACTAAATAACATCTATCTTAATTCAAAATTACTTCAAGCATGTTTAAAACGGCTGACCAATCTGCCTGGTCAGCCATTTTCCTCAGTTTAAACCTTCTTGGCTTGGTCCCTGTCTTTCAGGACCTGCTTCAGCCCCTGTTTCGTCATGCCGACAGCATCGTTTTGAGCCAGAAACTCCTCCCGCTCCTCCTCTGGTAATACCAACAAGAGGACGACCTAGGTGTATGTCAAATTGGTCACCAGTGACCAATTTGAACTGCTCTGTCCGTCAAAGAAGTTTGGTCACAACTACAAACTCCGTTTTATTTAGGCCTAATCGCCGAAGTCCGCCCAGTTAGCCGGGATGGTTATGGCTTGGGGCGTGACTTGGGTTACTGTTCCTGAGATGCTGGCGTGGATGTTGGCTCCCAGGGCGCCTGCCGGGATTTCTCCGATCCGTTGGCCTGCTTCCACTACGTCCCCTTCTTTGATTACTGCCGCTGCCTCTTGATGTAGACCCCAGCCAGATTCTGACCTTTAAATGATTATATTGGAAAAGAAAAGAGCACTTTCACCATGGCAGCGGTGAAAGTGCTCTTTTTGTTTTCGACTCACTAAAATCGTCGTAGGAATTCCTATTTTGCAGCCAGTAATTAAATTACTTGAAAACGCTTTAAAGCCTCCTTGGTTACATCAACCTTTTCTAGTGTCGGGCATTTTATCGGCTGTTTTAATACCTCTACTGCATTGGGGTGCGTCATGCATTGACAATCCTAAACCCTTGCTGGATTTCACTTTCCTTCAAACAATTCCTTATTCAAAGTAATCCATTCCGGTACCGTCAATTTTCCAATTCCCCCCATTATTTTCCCTGATTAAATAATAGGCGAAATCATACTCCCCACTATCAATAGCTTCTATTGTTTGATCTTTGAATTCTACAGAATATCTAACCTTATATACAATTAAATTCTTTCTTTCTAGATCCTTAAATCCGGCGCGATAACTATAATTTCTCTCATCTTCAAGTAATTTTATTTCCAATAATTTAATGCTGGCTAAATTAAACAATCTGAAGTCTGAGTCAGCATATTTAGAAGAATACAATTCTCTTACTTTTTCCAGATTATGTTCATTTTCATAAAAAAATTTATCCCGGATAACATTTTCTGAATCTCTCAAATCTTTCTTGCTATATTGAATAATGCCGGAATCGTTTACTTGAGTTTTGTCAAGTTGCTGAACAACGAGAAATATGCTCAAGCCTATTAAGGCCAAAGCTAAAAATAAATATATAATTTTTTTACTCTTATGCATAATCACCCTTCTTCTCGCAACCAAAATTGACAGTATCCAATCAATACGTATTGTCTCTCCATCTACAATAGAATTAATACGAACATCCACATTGTATGATTTGATCTAAAGGGTATAATCCGGAAATTTAACCAAAAATCCGCTTAAATTCTTTTACCGTATAATCATTTACTTTTTTATTTTCTCTGCCCAAAGCTACAAGAATTTCATAACACCCAGCTTTATCAGCCAGAACCTTCAGGTCTACATTAGGCCCCACAACTTCCGCATACTTGGCATTTGCTAAAACATCCGCTGGGACATCGGTCACATCAATGGTTGAAGCATCCAGGGATATTTTTCCCATCACGGGAGTCCTGTAACCATCGATGCACATGTACACCCCTTTTGGATCGCTATCAAGCTCACTTAACGTTCTTAAGTAACCGTCCTTATACCCAATATGCACCAGAGCCATCTTCGTATCTCTTTTAGTTACAAATGCCCCTCCATATCCCACGGTTTGTCCTTTCGGAATCTTCTTGATCTGAGATATTTTGGCGTAAATTTCTATAGTGTGCTTTGCTTCAGGTGAGATAGGATGAGACGCATTGGGCGCTCCCCCCACCAATCCAATCCCTGGTCGGATCATATCAAAGTTTACTTGTTGATTGTCCAACAATATAACGCTATCAGTGCAGGCAAAGGTAATTGGCGCTTTGGGAAGTTTGGCCAGATAGTTTTTCAGGATCTCAATTTGCTTATGGCAATTAGTGAAATCATTTCCTTTGATATCATAAAAGTGACTCATGTAAAAATGCACTTCGAGATCGGAAAGGTATTCGTTATAATTATTGCTTAAAATTTCGATCTCATCATCAAGTAAGCCAAGGCGGTTCATATGAGTATCAAGATGGATGATTACTGAGCCTTTCCCATTGTCTCGGCAAAATTCATTCCATCTAGACAGTTGCTCTAAACAATTCACACAAGGAATAATGTTATATTCTTTGAAGTATTGTTCTTCATTGCTAAGAATTCCAGCCAGAGTATATATTTGGGCATCCTTTTGAGGCAAGATTTCTCTTAAGCTTATCGCCTCATAGAGTTCGGCAACAAAGAAATACCTCGCGCCGACATTGTATAAAGCCGGAGCCACATCAATCATTTGCAGTCCATGAACTTCTGCTTTTAAGACGGCGGCACAAATAGAATTGGTTTTCTCCGCCTTATTCTTAAATAACAGGTAATTCTGGACTACGGCATCAATGTCTCTGATGCGTACAATTGGCTTGAAACCAAATGCTTGATCCGGAATAGCTCTAAAGGAATCAGTCATTTTTCATATCTCTCTTCTCTTTTGGGTGGCTTTTTCTTAAAACTTGTTTTCACCCTGTCTATATACAGTACACCATTTCATAAGCAAGATATAGTACCCTTCAGTTTGGTAATGATGTTTTTATGTTTCATAATCCGTAACTACTCTTTCATCTCTTACCTTGGTAACGAATTCCGAAATCTTCAAATGGGCATTTGAATATTTAAGCAATATTTCTTATTATTATAAACGAGGGAGTAAATGAATGAGAAGGGATTGAAGGCATTTATGATAAATCAGCGCGAAGATTTTACTTATCGGCTTTTAATGGATGCAGGTATTAAAAAAGGGTTCCGGATACTGGATGTAGGCTGCGGTTCCGGAGATGTAACTTTATTGGCAGCAGAAATTGTGGGCGATGACGGTGAAGTAATTGGCTTTGATACAAACGAGGCAGCACTTGACATAGCTCGAAATGCCGCTGTCGAAAGGCGCATCATTAATGCTAAATTTATTAAGGCTGAAATTAGCGGGTTGCCGCAAGACATTGGGCGGTTTGATGCGATTATTGGACGCAGAGTTCTGATGTATCAACCAGATGCAACTCACAGTGTTAAGAGTCTTCTGCCCTATCTGAAAACAAATGGGTTAGTTGTTTTTCAGGAGAGCGATTCAATAGGATCATTTAAAAATATGTATTTACCGCTACATACACAAGCTCAAGCCTGGATTTGGGATACCGTGGCAAAAGAAGGCGGTAATGTTCATATTGGCTCAAATCTATATTGCGTATTTAAGCAGGCTGGATTAACGATTGCCCAGGTAAGGGCGGAAGCCGTTTTACAAACACCTGAAACAGGCAGCGATCTTGCGTGGGTCGTAAAGATGATGCTGCCCCGGATCATCCAATCCGGTACTGCTAATCAAAAGGAAATCGATATTGATTTATTGGAAGAAAGACTAAACGCTGAACGGCAAAATGCAGATGCAGTTTTTGTGAGGGATATGACCTTTGGTATCTGGGGAACAATGCAGGCTTGAGCTAATTCATGATTGGCGGCATCGATAACAGACTCTATAACATACCATCGGCAGAGATAGCGACATAAGCGGCTCCTTTGGCATTGTCCGTTCAGCGGAACAACCTGATCTGATGTAAGATCCCAATCCCTCAAATCCAGAACACCCTGCTGAGACGGTTCCCCTTTGTGGGCTTTTTTATCCGTGGTTTTGCAAGAGCCCAAAAAGCAAAAGAAAGCAGCCGAGACTCACTGCAACAACTCCCTATCCTGCCTTGGCGGGATGGTGCACCACCGTCCCGGTTCTTTCATTTTCTTAGTATTTTCGATGGCTACAAATACGGCTTTGGCAATGGCTTCCTCCAGGCAGGCGGTGACGATTTCTTTCTGGAACCTCCTTTTCGCCGGAGCAGCACTTACCCTTATACCACCAAAAAACTCACTGTATAATCGAATGGCTGTGAATAAAGAATTCTTCCTGACTTGGCTGGTATTTTTTCTCCAGGCTTTCCAAATCCTCGTCAAAGCGCCTTGCTTCTTGTTCATCTATTTCAAATACAGGACTTTGATAGTAAACCCATTTTCTTCCGTCCAAGACATCCGGTTTGAGTTCTTTTACCATCATTGCCGCGGGATATGTCCCATTTTCATGACAGACATTGTACTTTTTGCAACTCTTAAAACCACTGCTTACATAATTATTCGGATTTCCAAATATCACAATCACATCATAATCAAGTGCGGCCGCCTGTTCAAAGGAATACTCCATTAGTTTTTTTCCATATCCCTTTCTCTGATATTCTGGCAAAATGCAAACTGGACCGAAAGTAAGGATGTCTTTTTCTTCCCCAGACTCATCCATTAGTTTTGTTTTCGTATACATGATATTCCCGATGATCTGATTATCAACTTCAATCACCAGATCCAACTCCGTCAGAAAGTCTTTGTGGGATCGCATAACATGAACCAAATAGTGTTCATTGCACCCAGGGATATATAAATTCCAAAAAGATTTCCTTGTTATTTCTTCTACTCTCTCATAATCTGCTTCTTCTTCATTCCTAATCTCAATCATTTTATTCACCTCTGCTAATTTACCTAAGACCAATTTTCTGTGCTTTTTGTTACGCTATCTGCTCAGCAAATTCCTGTTTGTAGCTGCAAAATAGGGAAAGATGATCAGAGATCACCTTGTTTTAAAAGCCCCCAACGCCGAGCCTGAGCCGCTGCCTGAGTGCGGCTCCCCACCCCCAGTTTGCCGAAGATGTTTTTAACATGCCACTTCACAGTCCCCAGAGAGATATATAATTGCGTTGCGATCTCTTCATTGGATAGTCCCTCCGCCACCAGCCGTAAAACCTCCAACTCACGCTGGGTCAACGCCTCAATCATCACCGAAGCAGGTAGGGAGGAAATAAGCTTAGGGTCTGAGTGCTTGGACTGATCGCTAAAATACCCTAAGAGCGGGGTAAGGAACTCCGGCTTGGCAGCCTGAACAGCGAGCAATAGTTCTCTGACCTCTGATCCTTCCCCCAGAAAAGGACGGAGGTATCCTTCCGGGGCGGCAAAGTCTACCGCTTCTTTCATCAAGCTGATTGCTTCCTCTTGGCGGCCCCAAGCCTGTAAAACTACAGAGGAGAGAACATTTACATAAACTAGTCTGCCCTTTCTTCCTTTTGCCAGGTCAAACTGCCGGAGGTTATTTAATAACTCCCAGGCCTGCTCTAAGCGCCCTATTCTGAATAATATTCTGGCCAAAACCAGATAGAGTATTTCTTTAAAAGAGGTGATGCTGTCTGCCGGAGTCAAGGTTGAAGATTCCAGCCAGGTCATTGCCCCGGTCAAATCTCCCTGTTTTAATAATAGATGTGCCTCAAAGGCCTTATATCTATCCCAAATAATCGGGAAAGCTTGGGCATCCGTATCGGCCTTCGCTTCCTTCAGGAGATCCCAGGCAGTCTGAATATCTCCCAAAGTCCAGTAAATGAGGGCCAGGGTCTGTTCGGCATCACCGCCCAATATTCTGTTTAAGCCTAAGGGGCGGCTCGCCCTGATTCCCTGTTCCAGCAAGTCTCGGGCTTCCTCCAGGTTGTTGCCTTCGTACTGAAGAATTCCCAGGGGAATATATAACAATTCTGCCATGGGCAAAGGTTTGCCCTGACTGTCTGCATATTCCTGCAAGCCCAGCTTACACAGTTTCATGGACTCCCTGCGCTCACCCTGAATCACTAAATTCATAGTGATATCCAGCAAAGCCCCCAGACCGGTAAACATATGCCCGGCCCGGCGCGCAGTGTCATAAGCCCTGTACAGAGTCGCGGTGGACTCCGGCATAGGGTCATTTTTCCTTTGGGCGTGACCTAGGGACAGGAGGGCTATTTCCAGGAAAAAAGGGTCTGAACCACCTAGCTTCTCGATAGCTGATAAGGCAATTTCCTTGGTCCGGGGGTCTTCCCGATAATTAGCGATCCAACCTCTCAGGGCCAATAGTCTTCCTGCCGTCAGGGGATCACTGTTTTCCTGATTTATCCCTTCCGTCCTTTGCAAGTAGTGGACTGCCTCTTCGCTTTTACCCAGTAAGAATAAAGACCAAGCTTTGTAACCCACAAATTCCGGATTAGTCTCCACCTGTTCAGCCGGCAGCAAGTTGAGCCATTCGAGAAGAGTGACCATTTCTCCCCTTTGAAAGACCTGAGCAGCTTGGGATCTTAGTAAATCGCCGGCCAAATCGTAACTCCCGGCGGCCAGAGCATATTTAATACCCTCTTCCCCTAGGCCATTGTCAGCAAACCAATGGACCGCTTGCTGCTGAAGGCAGATTTGTTCGGATTTCCTTAGCTCCGTACGGAGAAACTGGGCAAACAAGTGATGATACCTGTACCAGCGGCCTTCACTGTCCAAAGGGATCAGAAACAAGTTAGCCTGTTCTAACTGAGCAATGATGGTTTTGGCGTTACTCTCACCGGTTAATACATCTCCCAATTCCGCATTGAATCGATCCAGGACTGCCGTGCGGGTGAGAAAGTTCTGTATGCGAGGGTCAGTACGCTTAATAACTTCTTCCATGAGAAAATCGATAATATAACGGTGATGACCGCTAAAGCCCTTAATGAATTGGCCTGCCTGTTCCGCAGCCAATCCCCTGAGAGAGAGCGCAGCCAGTTGCAAGCCGGCAATCCAGCCTTCGGTACGAGCTTCAAGGGCTGCAACTTCTTCATCTTTCAGCTTGACACCGGCAGAAGCTGTGAAGAAGTCCATGGACTCGTTCAGATCAAAGCGCAGATCATTCAGGCGAATTTCAGTCAGCTGGTTGCGAACCCGTAAACGCGGCAGGGAGAGTGCAGGATCTTCTCTGGTTATCATTACCAGATGCAAGCCGTAGGGATGATGATCCAATAAAGTTTGGACTGCTTGGAAAATAGTTTCGTTCTTTATCTCCTGAAAATCATCCAAAACAAGAACAAAGGGCTGGGAGGCCGCCAGGATCTCATTGAGGAGGGTAACCGCCACAGCGGGGGCCGGCAGCAGGCCTGATCCGGATAACAGCCGAGCAGTCTCTTGTCCGATTTTTAAATCAATAGTTTGCAAAGCGGCAATTAGATACGAAAAAAACCTCACCGGGTCATTGTCCAGTTCATCCAGGGAAAGCCAGGCCTTAGCCCGGTCAAGTCCCGCAAGCCAATTTGTGACCAAGGTAGTTTTTCCATACCCCGCGGGGGCTGAGATCAAGGCAAAGGGTCTGCCCGTTAAAAGCCCTTCATCAAGTCGCTCTAATAGCCTCTTCCGCCCAATTAACCCCGGGCAGGGTTTGGGCACATGAATTTTGGTTTTTAGCAATAGATTTGCCAAATTAGTAGCCCCTTTACCATTCTCAATTTACCATTCCTTCTATTCTAATATTTCTTACCAACAACCGCTTTTCCTTCACTGACTTATGATAAGGGTGAAATTTTTTCTTCCCAAAGAACCCTTGGCCGGCACCAAGGCTGGTCCAGCCAAAGCCGGGATATTTTTCTGACTAAGCAATTTAAGCCCCTAACATACTTAAAAGCGAGTAGATATCCTAGCTAAAAGATGATCTACTCGGCTTTTTATCCATAAGTAATTAGTTCTTCAGCGAAAAGTCAGATTTTAAACAGCGAAATATTCCGCGACCCGCTCATCTCCCGGAATTCCCGGAGGAAAAGGGCCTGGCAGCAGGTCAAATTCGCCTGCGCCGGCGAATTTGACCTGCTGCCGTCATCACCGGAAGTAAACTGTTGAGCTCCATATTCTTCGAAGATCTGAATCAGCCTGCCGGTTGTGCGCCGGGATCAAATGGTGCACCGGTGCACCATTTGGTCTCTCGGTTTGGACAAAGATGCTTCCCTACATCACCCTTGCGGGATTGCTCAAAGTCCGAGTTGGATATTAAAGCGAAAAAATCCTGAGATTCCGGTTGCCTGAAAGGAAAAAGGGGAGTTGGGCAATCCCTAATTATAGTATACGCAAAGGGGCTTCGGATGGAACAGGCAGCAAATCTATACTTTCCTAAATATTAAAGAAAACTTGGCTGGTGCCCGGAGACACTGTCTTCGCAGGTATTAGCCTTTCTTGCAGTATGCAACGAAAAGTTATACTTTCTGACTGTACAAAAAAGCTGTCCAGCAGGACAGCCCAAACTTGTTAGCATAACTAATTTACAGTTTCAACTCCGCATAGCCTTGAAGTAAAGCAGACCTATGGTCAAAAGCGTAATTACTACGGTGGCCACCCCCAGATTAATGTGAAAGTTAATCGCCTCATCAGGTACTGCCAGAGTAGCTTTCTGAGTTTTTATCCAGAGACCGCAAATTAAGACAGCCAGTAATAATAACCCCGATAATGAAGACATTATGATAGTAATAATTCTCATTTTTTCACCCTCAATAATATATAGTTGTATGTCAATCCTGCCGTTTTACCGCCAGCAACTGTAAGCCCATATCTCTAACTCTATTTAAAATGCCGTGTAAAGCGGCTTGATCTGCAACTTCCCCTGCCAGACGGCTTTTCCCTCCGGAAAGTTGGGTGATCTCAAGTCCCGCAAACCAATCTGCCCGACGCGGATCTAGGTGTCCATTGACTATTATCTCGTAATATTCCATCTGCTCATCCCCACCTCCTCAGCACCCTTTCCAAACCTTTCCACTCAGAAGAGTAATCCAGTTATGAACTCCAAATTTTATCTTCCTATTTAAATGGCATTTTTATTTTGTTTATATCTTTTCGTCAAAAAGTCCCGCAGATTAAAGAGAGTCCAGAATACCAAAACTTCCAAGCAAACTCCCACCCAAATCGGCAAAGGTAAAAACCAAGTGACCAGCCAGACTACCCCTGCGGCTAATCCTGTCAGCCAGCGCTTCAAGGTTAGTCGGCGAATGAGCAAGGATAATGAAGTGACCAGAAAGGTCAGAGCAGTCAGCACATAGATTGCAACTTCGATGTTTTGCCTGGCCATTGGTTCGCCTTGCTTTTCTACCCTGCCCTTTACCCCCTGCAAAATTTCCCGGACTGCCAGATAGTCGGTGAATTCTGTGAATAAATCCAGAGCAAGTAAGCCCGGCTCTGTCCAATGAAATGACCAACGAATACGGCTGATTAAGCGAGTCTGCTTTTCATCTATAGGATATAATGCCCAGAGGAAACTACCCTTTTGATTCGTTCCCGTCCAAATCAGGTATTGGTTGGGTTCAATAGCATAAAAGACCATACGGGCTACCGAACTAATTGGCACCTCATCTCCAATTTTAAATTCTTGAAACTCAGGCAAGATGCTGTCGGCACTGCGAATCCCTCGCGGACTTCCGAGGTTTTCCACAATATCATAGCCATAATACCCGGCCCTGCCATAACCCATCTGCAGCAGCCAAGGCCAGATTTCCTCCGGCGTACCTGAGATGGTAATCCCCCGAGTCGCGAAGAATTCCGGCTGGGGGTCTAAGTGATCTCCCGGCATGGCCTGATTCAATTCTAATTCCGTTGCACCCCAATTAAGCTGATAAGGGCGTGCCCAAAGCATATACGCAGACATTACCAGGGCAATCAGAACTAAGACTGCCAGAACCTTCTTCAATAGTTTGGCTAAAGAAAACACTAATTTCACCTCATATCCCCATTTTTATTTATACACTTTTTAAACCCTTAAGAACCCTCTCGAAAGTAGGGTTTGCGATGATCCGAGAGTAGGGATTGGCAGGGGTCAGGGGGCAACTCCGGTTATAAAACTGTTAAAATGCCGGAGCCAAGATTTCTCTTGGCTCCGGCATTTCAACACAACAGCGTTCACTGCTTAAGGCTTCGCTTCTATCCTTTTTATTTTCAACGACAACCGCAATATATGGAATAAAATCCCCTTAAATCTTACTCCATATATTTTCATAGAGATTCGTAACGGTCAACTGCAGCGTACCTTTTTCATTTAATGAGATTTCCTTGTTTTCATAAGCTTCAGAGGGGAATACATAGAAACTAAAGTGATCTCCGTCTTGATAGTGTAATCCACTTGTTGCCTTTTCTGAACAATTGTAGACTTTGCCATTGTATTCTGCGGTCATTTTTGCAGTCATATGACTGGCAAAGGTATTATTATCAATTGTGGCATGCCTAACCCCTGAAATTAATGTAGCCTTGTTTAAGGAATACTGGCCACTAGCCCTGAAACCTATGCTGTAACCTCCGGAATTTATGTTGCCTACATTAATTACATTACTGACGTATATCCTGTGGGTGCCGTCATTGTATAAATCTTTGCCAACATTACTCTCTAAATCTGAAAGATCAACGGAGATCGAATGGTTTCCCTCAATAAGATGACCGTTGGAATTGGTATAGTCATTTGCACTATAGGCAATGTAAGAAATACCATTCCTCCATAGTCCCATTAAGCCTGTTGACCATAGAGTTGTTAAAACTATGACGATGGCTAAAACGGTGGTGTAAAGTATAATTTCAAGTTTGCGATTCGTTCTCAAATACCTTGATACCTTCAACGATAGCTCTAACCAGATAATGAATATCAGACATGCTGCTATCACAAACAGAGTTGTTTTAAGCATTTCAGCCTCCTCATATTAACCTTACATTCAATAACACTTTGGATCCATATCTATCAAATCCCATGGTAAGTTAGTTCGGTGGAGCTTGAGTCATTATATAGTTCATACTTGAAAGTGTCCCAATCCCAATCAGTATCATTTATGTCGTTAATAGTTGTACCCTTTGCTAATTGTACCTTAAGCTTTTTATCAATGTTTAATTCATGTTGATGACCATAAGTTTTGTATAATTCCTCAAATTCGAGAAAGTCTTCATTAAAATAATTCGCTAAGGAATCCGGCAAATACATTCTTACCTTAAACTTACTCATATCTCGCCCGTAATCAGTTAATGAAAGCCTCACATTTATTGTGGCTTCATTTGCTTTTATCTCACTAATATTGATGTCTGTATTTTTGAAATCGATTGACCTTAGTTCATTCTCCATCCCTCTAAAATAAGTGGTTTTCCCAAAATCTACTGAGCTTCGCATAATCGGTAATACAAAAGCAATTACCATGATGAATATCAGTAATTTACTCTTTCCTGCAAACCATTTTAATTTATTCAATCCTTTTATCCCTATAAAAAGCATTGCTAATGGAATTCCCCCCGAAAGGTAGAGAACAGAATGTTCAAATCTTATCGGCCTAATAATGTATTGGATGACTGAATAAGAATCACGGGGTAGTTTAGAGGTAAACAAAACTGATATGAAAATAAGACCTGCGTATTTTAACAATCCTTTGTAATCTTTGTCCATATCATATTCCTCCTCAACAGTCTCTAAGAAAAACCCATCAATATGCTTTCAATTCTATATCTTATTCTACAATTCTTGGTAATTACCCTTCAACTACCTCGGCAAATTCGTCAGCGCTGACGAATTTACCCTAAAACAAAACGGCCGTATTAACATCGGCCGTTTTAGTCCTCACTATGTCGTTAGCTTTCTAAACTAAATTCACCTAAGACATCATACCTAATGGTTTTCTTAATTGAGAAAGAATCCTACAATCAGGTAATAAGTCTAAGAAAATTCACCCCCCAACGGGTCGAAAAAATACCCTGTCCAGATCCAAGTCCAAACCCGGAAAATCAGGATGGGTGAATTCATCCCCCGGTCCCCCGGCAAAGACCAGAGTATAACTTCCATCATTAAATCTAAACGTTTCCAAGGTGTTCTCCTCGGGATCCACAATCCAGTAGTGAGGGATCTCTGCCTTGCGATAAATCCCCATCTTCTGTAAGCGATCTTTCCGCCGATTTGTCGGGGACATTATTTCCACCACCAAATCGCAAGCACCGTCGATCCGTTCCTGGCGCATAATCTCCCTGCGGGTTCCGGAGATAAATAATATATCCGGCTGTACTACATTACTGTTGCTCAAAGTGACATCCAAGGGAGCAAAAAAGAGTTCACCCTCCGGATCATATTCCTCAAAAAACGTCATCAACCGACGTCCCAGCTCTCGTGATAATCGCTGATGTTGCAGCGAAGGTGATGAAAAGGATTATTGGTTACTAAAAATTGAACTTAACGAGATTTGAAATTGCCTTTTAGCCCGTGTGTGCCTATAATAACTTAAGAAGTGAAGATTCTGTCAAAGAATGTTAGACTCGATAGTGAAGAATATTACAAGATAAAAAAGGAGGTTCTAGAATGGAGGCGACTGGGAAGCGGTTTCTATATATTGATAACTTGCGTTTATTAGTGATAATGCTAGTCATTATCATGCATCTCTCAGGAACTTACAGTGGCTTTGGCAGCTGGTATGTAACAGGGGGAAAGCCCGTAGGACTAATTTCAACAGTTATATTTGGCTTTTATCAATCATTTACCCAGGGATACTTCATGGGTCTTTTATTTTTGCTTTCTGGTTTTTTTATTCCCGGGGCTTAAGATCGAAAAGGATTTTCTAAATTTATCCGAGATCGTTTTATCCGTCTTGGCATTCCAACACTCATCTATATGCTGGCGATAACTCCCATTATTTTATATGTCCAACTGGATCTCAATTGGGCCAGACCGAAACCGAGTTTTACTTCCTATTACATTGATTACCTAGGCAGCCTACAATTTATCAGAAATTCCGGGCCAATGTGGTTTGCCTTTGCCCTCTTAATATTCTCGGTAATTTATGGTCTTGTCCGTGTTTCTGGGAAAGGTCAAAACACTTCTAAAGAAGAATTAAAACCTGAATTCAAGCACGAAATTATTCTGATTTTAATCATATCCCTTTGTGCCTTTCTGATCAGATTGATACAACCCATTGGAACAAGTATCTTAGGAATGCAGCTTTGCCATTTCTCTCAGTATGTGATTCTTTTTATCGTGGGTACGCTGGCCTACAGAAATAATCTTTTCTCCAAGCTTGATCCTAAGTCCGGGAAAATGTGGTTATTTTCCGGACTAATACCTGGAACTGTCGTCTGGCTCGCAATCATGATTCTTGGCGGCGCAATTCATGGCGATCAAAGTTTTAACGGCGGACTTTCCTGGCAGGCGACAGCCTACGCTTTATGGGAGTCTTTTGTAGCAGTTTCTATGTCAATCGGACTACTTACCCTCTTTAAGGAAAAATTCAATCACCAAACTAAGCTGGTTAAAATTTTAGCGGATAATTCCTTTGCAGTCTACGTCTTTCATCCTCCAATAATCATTGCCGCCGCACAACTAATTAAACCACTGGCCTGGCTGCCTATTCTTAAATTTGCGCTACTGTGTCTGATTTGCATACCTATTTGCTTTGCCTTTACCTATTTTATTGTGAGAAGAATTCCCTTGTTAAAAAAAGTAATGTAAAGTTATAATCTCCAGTGTCAAAACCTGATTTTAAGAAACAGGGGTTCAGCCTTTTTACGCTGAACCCCTTTGTTTCTTCCGGAGGACTACCGTCCTCTCCCCAAAAATCTTCAGTTTAGAACATTTCTTTAGTCATTTTTTCAATCGCTTCATTGGTAGAGTCATATACTCCCGGGAATGAACTCCAATTCCCTCCCTGGGTTAAACAAGGGATAAAGTATAACTTTCCGCAATTCCTGCAGGCCCGCTCTACTTCTTTGGCAACTATCTCCGGGGTCCAGGCGGGAAAATCAACGACACCGCTGTCGATATCCCCCATAAAGCTGATTTGACTGCCGTATTGCTTGACAAGTTCCGGGGTGTTGTTCGTGGTCATGACTCCTTGCCAGATATCTACTCCCATCTCGATCATAAAGGGAACCAGGTTAGCCGCATAGGAATCACTGTGGTGCACGATCAGCTCCACCCCATTCGCCTTATAAAAAGCGTATATTTTCTTGTAAGCCGGGAGAAAGAACTCTTCGAACATTGCGGGAGAAATGAAGGAAGATTTTTGGCTGCCCCAATCGTCGTGATGGAAAATGCAATCCGGATGGATATGATCAATCAAGGCTTTGGCATAAGCCAACTCATGTTCAGTAAGGTAATCAATGAGCTCATGCATAGCTTCCGGCTCCTCATATAAAGCCATCAAAGCATCTTCCATACTCATAAGATGATGGGTCATTTCAAATACTCCCGGAGCAACAAACAAGGTTACAAATTCCTCATTGCGATCAACCGTATTGGCATGGGCGATAGCCGCAGCCCAAGCTTCGTCGGAAGTCGGAATAACCGGGGCCTTGACGTATTTTTTCCACTCGGTAATATCCTTCAAAACTTTGTGTTCATCATCATGAACCGGGAAACCGCCCAGTTGACCTTCCGGCCATTTGAAGGTTATGCCCCAATCATTCTTAATTGTTTCCCCCAGTTGAGGAAACCTACCGCCGGGAGCTTCCATTATAAAGTGCATAAACTCATATTGCTTGACAAATCGATCGGGATTTCCACCTTTAATCGTCTCCAATAGGTTTTGTTTCTTAGTCAGCATAAATCTTCCTCCTTAAGTAGCTGCTTATTTAATTCTTGGCTAGTTCAACCGCTTTAACAGCCGCACTGCCTGCATCGGGAGCAAAACCGTCTGCCCCAATTGAAGCTGCATATTCTGCTGATACAGGCGCACCGCCGACAATAACCTTGAAGCCTGTGAGTCCGCTGGCTTTTAGGGCTTGAACGGTTTCCTGCATTTTGGTCATAGTTGTTGTTAAAAGTCCGGAACAGGCCACTATTTTTACGTTCTCATTGTCTTTAACTGCCTCTACAAATTTCGCCGGCGTAACATCTACACCCAGGTCGACCATGTCAAATCCGGCACTTCCGATCATCATGGAAACGAGATTTTTGCCGATGTCATGGAGATCACCTTCAACTGTACCGATAATGCATGTCCCTAAAGATGAGGTACTTTGATCCTCAAACAGCGGCTTTAACACTTCCACACCCTTAGACATAGCTTTAGCGGCCATCAGCATTTCAGGCACGAATAATTCTCCAGCCGAAAACAGATCACCGACAACACGCATAGAGTCAACCATTCCTTGCAGAATATCTTTGGCAGCATTTCCTTCAGCCAAAGCTTCCTGTACCAGTCCTGGTACGAGTTTGGCTTTTCCTGCCTCTACCATCGCTTTAACTTCATTAATCTTAGACATTGTTAAATTCCTCCTTGATTGTTAATTTTGCAGCAACTTTTTTGCAGTAATCATGAGAGTAAAAACATTATATCTTAGAGTTCACGATGTTGACTAGCTTTAGAGAAGATCACATTAAGAATTTGTTTCACCGTGAATTTATTGGGCAGGGGTTTGCCTTCCTGATTCCAGAGGTAGGGGTTTTTTGACTGCAAATAAGATTAAGAAGAATACTAAGATAGCTAAATATCCACCTGTCCCGAAATAGTATTGAAATCTCAAGGTAGTAATATGCAGTGGTTCCATGATGGCTGCATAAAAGTATCCGGAAAGAAATCCGCCTAAATTCATTCCAGACACAATTATAGACATAGCCATGGGAGTCTGGCTGGGATGAACTGAAGCACCGGCGAGCATATAAATTGATGACATACTAAGGGTCAGTCCAACACCCAAACACGCTTCCCCGATGATAAACAACGTTACGCTTTGACTGAACGAAAAAATCACTTGGGAAACTATAAAAAAGACAAGTCCTATACTAAGGGTCTGACGGCCAAATTTTTGAAATACTTTGCCGAATATTGCTCCCGCCGCCATTCCTCCTACCGTCATAAACATTAGAACTACTCCGGCAACTGCAGCATTAGCTTTGATGGTCAAAAGTACCGAAGACATATTGGTCAGAGATGGATAATCTAAAATTGTAACTATTCCAAATAATAAGCTCCAGCCAAAAACTGAGCCAGGCATTTTAAGTTTTTCCCTTGCCACACCATCAGTACCTGCAGGCATTTCTTGCTTTTGAGGTTCCGGCAGGAAAACCAATACTATTATAAAGGTAATTATGCCAAGAGCATGGGCTAAGAAGCTATAATTCCAGCCAATTGAAGCCAGAACACCGCCCAGCAATTGGAGTACAATTCCCCCGATGTTCATGACAACGCTATTGATTCCCATGACGCCGGCCTGCTTATCTTCCGGTACGAGATTAAAAATTAAAGCACTGTTCAGGGGCATAATAAGCCCCAGTCCCAAGCCAAAAAGACCTCTAGCCAACAATATCTGGTTAAAATCCTGCAAATAATAAGGAATTGCTCCTGCAATACTAAACACTAAGGTTGCAAAGAGGGCTAATGTCCTATATTTAACAGATTTTCCGGCAACACTGCCTCCTAGGATTGATACGGGGATGGATACTAGAGCAGGAATAGTGGATACCAGCAACAGGGTACTAAAACTTATGGCGGGGAATGCTCCGCCAATCGTCGCTATGGCTGGTGTAATAGTACCGATACCCATAGCCAGAAAACCAAAGGAGAAGATGGCCAATAATACTAAAGACTGTCTTTTCTCACTCATAATATCTTCCTTTCTTTAAGTTATTAATCCTTAGATCCTTATTGCAGCAATCCCCCTTCCCCACAAAATTTAATATTATTAAATTGTATATACATCCGTATGTATATATGTCTGTATATTCATAATAATATGAACGAAAACTTTGTCAAGTGTTTTTTTACTTTAATGTGAATTCTGATAATTAATTATCTGCATGGCTGGTCTATCAAAGCAACTACCGATTGAATACATTTCTTTAATAGCTTTCATTTCATTTTTCGTTTGGTCTTTCGTTTGGTCTTTCGTTTGGTCTTTCTGGAAAGTATGCACGAAAAGTTATCTTTTCTGCCAGCACAAAAATGCCTTCCAAGCATAAATGCAAGGGAGGCATTTTTAAGCATTCTGAAGTCTAAAATAGTTGAAAGACATACAGACATAAGCACAAGCACCGATTCGCTTATCCGAATCCTTCGCTTGTGCTTATGCACAACTATCTTTCTCTAAAAAGGGTCTCTCAATACAATTATTGTTAATGGCAAATCTCATTATTCGTCGCGGAGATTGGGGATGCAGGTCTTTTAGCCTTCCTGCTGAGCTTTTTCTTCATACCGTCCAGTAAAGAATAGACCACCGGAACAACAAAGAGTGTTAATAATGTTGAAGTGATCAAACCGCCAATAACTGCATGCCCCATAGGCGCACGCATCTCAGCACCTGATCCTGAACCAATGGCAACGGGAATCATACCGAAGATCATGGCCAGAGTTGTCATAAGAATAGGTCTTAAGCGGACGGAACCTGCTTCAATCAAAGCCGCTTTTACTTCAAATCCTTCTTGCATCTTCTGCTTGGTAAAGTCTATTAGCAGAATACCGTTTTTGGCCACCAGTCCCATCAAGAGGATGATTCCAATCAGGGACAAGATACTCAGCTCACTTCCCGCAATATACAGTCCCAGAACAGCACCGATCAGCGCCATTGGCAAAGAGAACATGATAGCAACAGGATCTAAAAAGCTTTCAAACTGCATAGCCATCACTAAGAACATAAACAGGATACCCATCAAGAGCGCCGTTACAAGACTAGCAAAGCCTTCCTGCATCATCTCGTTCATACCTCCAACCTTTACAAAAACTCCCTCGGGAATATCCAGTTCATTAGTGAGCTTGTTCGTATACATGTTTAAAAAGTCCCCCGTAGGGATTCCTTCAACATTTGCTGAAAGCTCAATCTGAGTCAATCTGTCATATCTATGGATAGTTGCATATGAAGTAGAAAGAACCTTCTTAGTAACATTAGCCAGGGGTATCATTCGATCATTTGAGCCATTAACTGAGCCGTTAATCGAGCCGTTAACATAAATACCATTTAGATTGTCTAAGCTCCTCCGCTGATCGTCTTTCAAGGATACCCTGACATTATACCGATCCCCTGCCCACTCAAATTTGCCCGCATCTATTCCATCAAAAAGCGCCTGTATCGTCGTGGCTGCCAGGGATACATCAACACCTAGATCTGAAACCTTATCTCTGTCCACCTCTAGTTTAGTTTCAGTTTTCCCGGTTTTGAGATCTAACTCTACATCTTTGGCATGAGGATCCTGACTGAGCATCTTTTTCCCTTTTAGGGCTACAGCCTGCATTGCTTCCGTGTTGTTCCCCAGGATAATAAAGGAGACATCCTTACCTTCGTTGGGGCCTAAGGAACTTGCTTTTACTGCCAGTTCAATTCCAGTGATTCCTTTTAAGTCTTCCCTGACTTCTGAAGCAATCTGTTTAGCCGCTTTTTCCCGCTCTTGCTTCTCCGTTAATTTAGCATAGACTGAAATTTTGTCAGAACTGACCGTTGTATAGACATGAGTGACTTCAGGATACTTTTTAAGTTTTTCTTCAATTTCCTTAGCTTTGTCCCCGACCGCCTGCAGTGTCAAACCCGAGTCTGTACTCACGCTAATATTTATTCCTCCTGCATCCGTGGCTGGGATAAAGCTGAAGCCCAACAGAGGAATCAACTTCATGCTGGCAACAAAAATTCCAATCGTAAAGATTAGGGTGATAAGGCGGTGATTGAGAACTACCTTTAGAAATTTAGAATAGCTTGTTCCCAATAAATCAAATTTGTCATTAAACCAGTCCAGAAAATGTCCTACAAAGGTTTTCTTCGTCTTTCTCTCAGACTTTAACAATCTGGAAGACATCATCGGCACTAAAGTGAAGGATATAAATAAGGATACCAGCATACTAAAGGCTACGGTAAGTCCGAATTCCACAAAATACTTGCCGATAATCCCCGAAACCATGGCAATAGGAACAAAAACCGCAACCACTGCAAAGGTTGTTGCCATTACCGCTAAGCCAATTTCTGAGGTAGCCTCTCTAGCCGCTTGCATGGGCGGCTTGCCCATATGTAGATGTCGGACAATATTCTCGATCACGACAATAGCATCGTCAATCAGCAAGCCTACTGCTAGAGACAGGGCCATCAGTGACATGGTGTTCAGAGAAAAATCCATGACCTTCATGGCAATAAAGGTTGTAACAATCGATGTTGGTAAGGAAATTCCACTGATCAAGGTACTTTCCCATTCCCTTAAGAAAATAAACACGATAATGATTGCCAGGATACATCCTTCAAGAATCGTTTTTACGACTTCGTCGACGGAATCACGTATCGAGACAGAATTATCCGCCACAACATCGACAGTTATTCCTTTAGGGAGAGTTCCTTTGATTAAGTCTAATTGTTTCTTTACATTATCCGAGACAAGCACCGTATTCGAACCAGACTGTTTGATAATATCCACCCCGATGGCCTCTTTACCATCGTAATAAGAAATACTGTCCTTATCTTTAATTCCGTCCGCTACCGTCGCTACATCACGAACCTTAATCTCACGCCCCGAGCGCACTCCCACGGTGATATTATAAAAATCCTCCAGATTCTTAACTTTGTTATCCGTCCGCAGGGATATTTCAGTTTGCCCATCCGTAACCTTTCCCCCAGGTCTTTCCATGTTGCCATTCTGGACTGCGCTGACCATCTCCGCTGGAGCCAGACCATATTCGGCTAGCTTCTCAAGATCCAGCTTGATCTTTATCTCCCTTTCCTCTTTGCCATATACCTGAACTGAGCCTACACCGCTTACAGTGTAGAGACTCTTGGTAATAACATCATCCACAATCTTGGTTATGACACGGTTATCCATTGTACCGCTTACTGCCAGGGATAAGATAGGGGTTGCTGAGAAATCATATTTGGCAATAATCGGTTCTTCTATATCAGTAGGGAGACTTTTCCTTATGGAACTGACCTTGTCCCGCACTTCCTGGGCGGCAACATCCGGGGATTTTGCCAGATCAAATTCAACGATTACATTGCATACACCCTCACTGATATTTGTATAAATATGCTTTACACCGGAAATTTGTCCTATAGCTTCTTCAACTTTCTTGGCCACATTGGTTTCCATCTGGTCAGGTGCAACCCCATGCTGTTCAATAGCCACTGTTACATAGGGAAAGTCTGCTTGTGGCATATCATTAATACTTAAACCTCGAAAGCAAAGCATTCCGACAACCAGGAATACAATGATGATAACGGTAATAAATACAGGCCGTTTTATACTGACATTGGTTATAAACATATCTTAGTCCCCCTATTCTGAACCCACCGTAATCTCATCACCCTCTTGAAGCATGTTGAGGTTTGTCGAGATTATGGATTCATTTCCTTGAAGGCCTGCTTTGATCTCTGCCTGATTGTTTACCAAATCCCCAACCGTTACTGCCCGTTTTTTCACAATCCCGTTATCATTTATGTACACGAAATAATTGCCTTCCTTCCCGGTTATTAACCCTACAGGTATAACAAAGTTTTGGCCTTTTCCATCATCCTCAACCATCAGCCTTACTTTAGCAAATACCCCCGGCCTTAAGGACAAGGTTTCATTATTTAATTGCACCTTCACCTTGAAGGATCTTGAGGAGGGATCGGCAGAGGGAGTAATGCTTTTCACAACACCTTCATAGCTTTCCGAATCATCTTCATTTAGCTTAACTTTAGCCTTTTGCCCGATTTTTATCGTCTGAATCAGAGCTTGATCTATCTCGATAACAGCATCGATCAATGAGATATCTTTAACCTTTCCCAGAACATTTCCCGGCGAGAGGAACTGCCCAATATTGACATTTTTTCCGTCCATGATGCCGGTAATTGGAGCTCGGATAGTCATATCGGCTAAGGTAGTTTTAAGATTATCGATAGTGGTCTGAGTCGCTTGAATAGCTGCTTGACTTGAAGCAACGTCTGCCTTAATTATTTTCAGAGAAGTTTCTGCGTTTTCCAGTTCAGCCTGGGCAACTACCCCTTGTTCTGCTAAGGTTTTAGTCCGATCGTAGGATCGTTGAGTATTTTCCAGACTAGCCTCTGTCTTTTGCAGAGCAGCTTTTGAAACCTCTAACTGGCTTTCGGCAGACTTTATCTGATTAACAATATCCTGATCATCTAAGATGATAAGCGCCTCACCTTGAGTGACCTGCTTTCCGTCATCAAATAAAATACTGATTACCTTTCCACTATTCTTTGAACTTACAATTCCTTCTTGCTCAGCTTCCAAGGTTGCTTTATAGTACAACCCTTCGTTTTCACTTGCCACTTTTGGACTGATTACTTCCACTGCCACTTTGTCGCTTGTATCAGGTTCCACACTTTCATTTTCCTTAGCTGCAAAGATTGATTGAGCTCCGTATCGGTTGAACAGCGCAACTCCACCGATAAAAATAACAACGATAATTACTAACAAGATTATTCTCTTTTTACTCACACCTTTACCCCTCCTTAGACTGCACAAGTGTCCGATCCTGAGTTTGTTTTTGCCGATATTCCATTTAGGATAAAATCAATCATTTTTTCCCTATCACTATCTTTCTGCTGCTGCGTCCAGCAATAACCCATAATATGGGCTTTAAAATTACAATAGGCACCGATCATTTCAGGTATAAAATTCGCTGCAAATTCCCAATCGAATTCTCTTAGAATTCCATCTGCTACTCCCTTCTCAAATTTTTTCCTTAATATATTCACCGATTCCTCTCTACTACTTAAAATCATTTCGTATAACTTTTGCTTCACCTCGCAGTTCATTTCAAAAAATTTGCCGAACACCATAAATTTGAAGAAAAACTCCGTCTCTTCCAAGGTTTCCTGGGTAAACTTAATAATTTCATTTAATATTTCCCGCAGCGTAAGTTTATCGCTGATCCTTCGGTTAATTTCAGCAAAGAAATGACTGGTTTCAGCCTTGGCTACATGTATAAACAGATCTTCCTTGTTCTGAAAGTATTCATATAGGGTACCTTTCCCCAGTCCCGCCTCTGCTGCGATATCCTTCATGCTGGCATTTGTAAAACCGTTCTTTCTGAACACTTCAAATGCTGCATTTAGAATGGTTTCCTCTTTGTCTTTCAACCTCGCCATATTAACCTCCATTCAACTATTGTCCGACCGTTCGGTCAATTTATGGAAAATCTAACCACATAATACTCCTTTAATGTTATGAGATCAATCATCAATTTTATTACAACCCTTCAAACTCCTGGGAGAACATCAGACTTCAAATAATCTGTCCCTATTTTTTCTAGTGAATAATAAAACACTATCCCCACAAATCCGCCTACTATCAAATTTACGATCAACCCCATAATTGCTATAGGTCTATTAAACGTTATTAAGAGACTATCCAGCTGATAAATACTGTACTTTCCGATACCTAAAAGTAATAACAACCGAGTCAAAACCTCAGAAGGCATCGTAGAAACTGCCCCAATCATAGCTACTATTAACGGTTTATCGTATTTCAAGATAATTCCTCCAGCCTACCATCTTATTACCTACTATCTTATTATTTAATTATTATAAGCACTTAGTAGTTTCTGATACATCCGGCTTTTTGAATACATCATTAACTTATGGTAATTTGTTGTATATTATAGTGTTTCCAATGTCTTAAGTGGTGTATAAAGCATAGATTGTTTCCCAAGCAGTATTTTTTCCTTTAATAGAGTTGGGGAAATGATGGGAACCTAAAAGAATTGGTGTGTTGTTGATTATACTAGAGCTATGATTGATATGCATAAGGGCCTACCGAAGCGTAAATGCTCGGTAGGCCCTTATGCTTTAAGAAACTCTAGAAAAGCTGTGGCACATATTATAGCAACAGAAGAATCGATCATAAGCATATGCTAAATTGGCAAAACAGTGATCAAATAACCACCCAATACAAGGCTGGCCAAATTGGCCACCAACACATAGGAAACACGACGGAATCCGCCATGCTCTTTGATAAAAACAAGAACACCTATGATTTCGGCTATAAACACCCAGAATTCCATGAAGATGAGGTTGAAAATCAAGTAGCTGTTTAAAGGAGAAACCCCATTTAAGGCTAGATTTAAAATGCCTTGGGTCAACAAATTCATCATCAGGAAGACAATCCAACTCTTTCTATCACGGAATCCAAACAATATGAAGATCACGCCTTCGATGACCAAAGTAAAAAACACCCGTATAGTCACTAAAAGGATTGAGCGAGACAACAGCTTCCCAGCTTCTATGCTTTGGGCAGGAAAATCCACCGTGACAATGCTATTATAACCGGTTAAATATTCCTGCCCGACTATTCGATCGAAACTCGTATCGTTTCCTGATACTCTAAGTGTTACTTCTTGATTGTTTCCAATATCTCTATTGTAGAAAGCATAGTAAGTTTCCCAAGCGGTATTGCTTTTTCGCCCATCCTTTATCGATGCTGTAGAAACAAGGGAAACTGAAACGTCATCGGGGGCATTTTTCAGGATAACTATCAACCCAGGCGGCTCGGCAGAATTGGCATATGCAAGCGTTGGAAAGAAAGAAAAAACGATGAAAAATATAATCAATAGCATATGAGCTTTTCCTTTCGTCTTACACCACCTCCTTCTGGCCGATTTCGCAACTGGCTTAATAATTTTCGTTTCTCACTTCGAAGAAGCTTTGTGGATGCTATTAAGCTGCTTCAATAGCGTTTCTACTTTTTCTACAGGGAAGTTTTTGGGCGGATTTTGGGTCATGGATTCCAGCAAACTTCTCACCTCGTCACTCTGAGGAAGCATATAACCGGATTCTCGGATCAAGTCTTCAGCCATAAGTCTATTGGATTTTGCTATTGCCTCAGCAAATTGACGAGTGACTGCATCATCCGATAATTTAGCTATGTCAGTAGCCAGACTTTCCTGCTCAACTTTGCTTTTAGCTAAGGTGCGCAAAGCATTAACCACATTTTCTGACTTGGACTGCTGGGGAGGATATTCGTCAGGAAGAAGCGAAATTGCTCCGGATGGACAAGCATCTACACACTTTCTACACCCTTTTATACATTTGCTTACATCAATAATACTATTTTCAGTATCTGTTGCTCCAGTGGGACATACATAAAGACACATACAGTCTTTTGTACATAATCTAATGTTTCTTACTGCCGGCATTGTCTTATCTCCTTCCTATTTGCGAAATTTTGTAATTAGGCACCTTGCAGACAGGGCAGATTTCAGGCAGGTCATTACCTAGATAAATAAAACCACAAATCTCACAAACATATAGTTTTGTATTCTCAAGCAGGGTATTGCCTTCTTTGGCATATCTCTCGAGGAGAGAGTTGCCCATTCTGCTTACCTTTTCACTCCAGACTAATGCTCTCAAAGCACCTCTGTCTGCTTTTTCAGCAGCAACAGTATTTGCTTTAGAATAACTCTCTGACAAATCATACTTCAGAACCTCAGCAATATCCTCAAAATTTTGGGAGCTATGTGCGGCAACTTTACTTTTGTAATAATCAGCAAGCTGATAAAACAAATCCATTGCTTCTGTCAGGTGCTGTTTTTCACACCCCTTTGCGAGGTTGGAGCACAATGCACTAAGTTCCCCTGGTGTAAGTTCTCTTAAGCTTTCAAAGTGTTCATCTTCCTGTGACGTGTGAGCAGGGATAGGACTAGTTTCTTTCAGTTCCTCAAAGACTGTCCTTAGTGCTCCGCACAAAGGACAAACAAAATCTTGGGGAATATCCTCCCACCTTGTCCCAGGAGCAATGCCTTTTTCCGGCAGTCCTGCGGCTTCATCATATGTATAACCGCAGATTGAGCATTTGAACTTTCTCATTTAATTTCCTCCTTTTGATCATCGCTAATAAATTCTGATTTAATTCACACCCATAATTCACGACATTGCAATACAAAAAATAATATGGCGTAAAGTTATTGCTATTTAATTTATAATAATTACTATTTAAGTATATATTTATATGTATAATTTTGTCAAGTAATTTAGGCACTGAAAATCTTTCATTTCACTTCTTGTGTTTTCGGCATATTGGCATGAATTACCTTCTCTCCTGAATATCCGCGAATGTTATTTGCTTCGAAAAACGAACAGGTTCAGCACAAATGCTGAACCTGCTCGTTTAAAAAATAATTTTATTGGTTTACTCTACCATTTATTTAATGATGATAACCTCAAGACTAATTGAGGAATTATCCATGACGCATGACGAGCAGTCCAAGATCAGACGTCAGCTGGTAAATGCTTACCATGCTTCCGGCCAAACGGCTGCTGCATGGTGCTCGGAAAACAACCTAAACATCAATAAACTACGATACTGGTTTGCCAAGTGCAACCGTGAAGACAAAGCTGATCTTAAACCCCTAGTTCAATACGTAACATTCTCGTTATAAATGGAATATATTGGATTTAGGCTAGATTTCTTATTTTATATTTCTAAGCATTTGAGTCTCAACTAAACTATTCCAATTGATTATACTGGAATCTACTATGCTCCCTTTTATTTGAATGTATATAGAGACGGACGATTCTCAGAAATCGTTAACATCTTTAACGAATCAAAACTTAAAGAAAGGAAGAATTATATGGCGTCATCTATTATTATTCCTCCGACTGATAGTGTGTATATCTCTCAATATTATCATAATACAAACTTTGGGGCTATCAATCAATTGTTTACAGGAGAATATCTTAGAACTACCACGAATCGCTGTAAGCCAGATTCTTATAGAACGTTATTGAAATTTCCCATTAATTTACCTTGCTCGAGTATAATATGCAGTGCTATTCTTTACCTTTTTATTAATAGAAAAGATAAGCCTGATAATGAGCTTTCGCCACAAACAGTAACAATATACGAAAATGAAAATGATTTTAACCAAGCGATTGTAACCTGGGACACGGCACCAAATACTGTCATAACCCCCTATTCCTTTAATGTAATTGATAGCGATGTAGGAACTTATATATCTATCAATATAACGGGTATAGTACAGGGCTGGATTAATGGGTGTAATGAGAACTTTGGCATTACACTTATAGGAAAAGAAGGTAAGGCAAATACAATCATCGGGTACGAAAGCACTAATAACGTCAATCCGCCATATTTGCTAATTAACTATAGCTCATGTGCTGGAGTTACTGGCGCTGCTGGTGCTACTGGTGCTACTGGCACTACTGGCGCTACCGGCGAAACTGGTGCTACTGGCGAAACTGGCGAAACTGGTGCTACTGGCGCTACTGGCGCTACCGGCGCTACCGGCGCTACTGGCGCTACCGGCGCTACCGGCGCTACCGGCGCTACCGGCGCTACCGGCGCTACCGGCGCTACTGGCGATGCTGGCGCTACCGGCGAAACGGGCGTTACTGGCGCTACTGGCGTTACTGGCGCTACTGGCGCTACTGGCGCTACCGGCGCTACCGGCGCTGCCGGCGATGCTGGTGCTACCGGCGCTACCGGCGATGCTGGCGCTACCGGCGCTACCGGCGATGCTGGCGCTACCGGCGCTACTGGCGCTACTGGCGCTACTGGCGCTGCCGGCGCTACCGGCGATGCTGGCGCTACCGGCGCTACTGGCGCTACTGGCGCTACTGGCGCTGCCGGCGATGCTGGTGCTACCGGCGCTACTGGGGTTACTGGCGCTACCGGCGCTGCCGGCGATGCTGGTGCTACCGGCGCTACTGGGGTTACTGGCGCTACCGGCGCTGCCGGCGATGCTGGTGCTACCGGCGCTACTGGGGTTACTGGCGCTACTGGCGCTGCCGGCGATGCTGGTGCTACCGGCGCTACTGGGGTTACTGGCGCTACTGGCGCTGCCGGCGATGCTGGTGCTACCGGCGCTACTGGGGTTACTGGCGCTACTGGCGCTGCCGGCGATGCTGGTGCTACCGGCGCTACTGGGGTTACTGGCGCTACTGGCGCTGCCGGCGATGCTGGTGCTACCGGCGCTACTGGCGCTGCCGGCGATGCTGGTGCTACTGGCGCTACTGGCGCTGCCGGCGATGCTGGTGCTACCGGCGCTACTGGCGCTGCTGGCGCTCCTGGCGCTACCGGCGATGCTGGTGCTACTGGCGCTACTGGCGCTGCCGGCGATGCTGGTGCTACTGGCGCTACTGGCGCTGCCGGCGATGCTGGTGCTACTGGCGCTACTGGCGCTGCCGGCGATGCTGGTGCTACCGGCGCTACTGGGGTTACCGGGACAGGGTTAGCAGAATTTGCTTATATTTATAATTTAGGCCTTCAGGTCGTACCGTTAGAAGCGGATGTATTATTTAGTGATAACGGAGTAATTGTAGGTAGTATTGCCCATGCACCGGGAACTGCTCCAATTATCCTCGGTACTGCAGGCATCTATTCTGTATGGTTCAACGTTGCAGGTGTTGAACCAAACCAGTTTACACTCTTCCAAAATGGCGTTCCTGTTGCCGGTGCCACCTACGGCTCAGGGGCAGGCACTCAACCGAACCCCGGTATGGTAATTATTACTGCTGCTGCTGGTGATGTTTTAACCTTGAGAAACCATACTAGTGCTGCGGCGACTACCCTGCAGACTCTTGCAGGCGGAACAGTAAGCAACGCAGATGCCTCTATATTAATCCAAAAAATAAGTTAGTAACCTTTTCAAACCACTTAGCAAGAGGATGGGATCCAACCTGCTTTGGGCGTAATATTTAATTTATGTTAGATCTTTCTATAACGCAAACTTTGGCCATGCTTGTACAAGTGGTTTTGAATTAAATCTTTAATTTCAAGGAGCCTTCTATAAAGAGGGCTCCTTAAATTATCGGATAATTGTACATGCATATTTATCGCCACTTTGCAATTTGCCTTCTCAGGTTTCGATTATCAAATCAAGGGACTTTTATCCCCTTGGTGATAAATTACCAGTCGATGGAGTGCTCGTGTACAGGCAATGTAGAGTAATTGTCTATCAAAATCACTTACATAGCTCTCCTTATTAACATCGTAAATAATCACAACATCAAATTCTAATCCCTTTGCCATATAAGTTGGAATGACTAGAGCACCTTTTATAACTTCCCCGTCTTGAGGTTTAATAAGGGTTAGTTGCACAGATTTTTTCAAGCGACTAAACACCTTTTCTGCCTCTTCTTGAGTTTTACATATGATGGCTACGGATTCATATCCTTGCTCGGTATAATTCCTTATGTCTGCTATGATGGACTGATCGATTCCCGCTAATGTTTCTCGCTGAATAACCTTAGGTTCCTCACCATACCGTTCAATAGAACAATAATCATGTTGGTTACCTTCACCAAGTAGCTTCTGTGTGAAAGTGTTTATTTCACAGGTTGACCTATAGCCTTTATTTAAAGACAGCTTAATCGTCTTACCTTTATTGAGTATCTCAGAGACATCGTCATATAGTGAATAGTCTATTGGTTTTTCAATCGCTTGACGTATGTCTCCTAAAACAGTGTAGGTGGCATTATCGTACAACATCTTAAAAACCTCGTATTGCAGAGGAGTATAATCTTGAGCTTCATCAATGACCACATGTTTGATCCCGGAAGCCAAATTATTCCCTTCAACTTTCAACTTCAGATAAAGAAGCGGAGCGTAATCTTCATAGTGCAATCGCCCCTCTTCTAGATTCTGAAGAGTTGTCGAAATAATTTCGTTAATATTCTCCGGAAGTGTTAGACCTTGGGCCAATTTAAGCAAAAGCCCACGGTTCTTGAATAACTGCTTATACAAGTCTCCATAATCAACCTTCGTAAATTTTTGTATACGTTCCCTAAAGGCCACAGCTTGTTTAATAGCTAATAAGCGGCTGAAGGACTTTATTTCAAACTCATGCCCTTCACTTTTTTCCACAATCTTTTCTAAACGTTTGAGTCTCTTTTTCTGTAAGGGGTGAACCTTTTGCAAAAGGATCGTCTCGATTTTTTGGAGCTGTTTTGCCATCGGAATACCAATTTCATTGTGTAGGAAGCGGTTCTTTAGCTGCTGCCTAGTCGCTATAATTGTTCCGTTATAATAGACATCCTCAAATTCAATAAGCCGATGGGCGTAGTGCCATAAAAGTCTATCAAGAATTTTCTTAAATACCCTCGAGCCCTTAAAATCGATGCTTTTCTTCCGACCTTCATCCCCAATCTTCACACGGGAATGTATCAAGGCTTCAAGCTGCATCTCCCTTGTTTCTTTACCAAACCTGCCCTGCAAAACCTCTAAAACTAAATCGTCAAAGATGCTTTGCCTTACGTTTTCTTCTCCAAGCTCAGGAAGGACACTGGAAATATAGTGACTAAAAACTGAGTTAGGAGATATTATGATCACATCCTTAGACCGCAGATTGGTATTAAGCCCCTCATAAAGTAGGAAGGCAATCCTATGCAGAGCAATCGATGTTTTTCCACTACCCGCTACACCTTGTACAATTAAGAGCTCATGATCCCTATCCCTAATAATTACGTCCTGTTCCTTTTGAATCGTTTCGATAATATTTTTCATTTTGGCGGAAGTATTATGACTTAGTACTTCCTGTAGTATTTCGTCGGTAATCCTAACACTACAATCGAAAAAGTATTTAAGCTGTGAGTTTCGAATTTGATATTGCCTTTTCAAAGAAACATCTCCCCGGCTAATCCCTGCCGGAGTGTCATACATTACTTCACCTAATTCATACCTATAAAATACACTTGAAATAGGTGCGCGCCAGTCATAGACGTAGACTTCACCCGTATTTCTATCCATTAAATTGTAAAGTCCAATGTATATCTTTTCTTTCTCATTAAAACCCTTTTCTATAAAGTCAAAGCGGCCAAAGTAAGGTGAGTTTATCATTTTCTTGAGGTTCTTGAGACGCCTTGTGTCGTAACCCGAAATATGATTAGAGACTTGCATAAGATGCAAATTTATGTCGACAAGACTCTCAAAATCGCTCGCAATATGAACGGTGTTTTCATACATATCCTTTTTGGCAGATATTAAATCACTCTTCTTCTCTTCTAAATTTTTCTCTTCTTTTTTCACTTCTTCGTCGATAAAGGCTAATGTCTTTCTAAGATACTCAATCTCCTCTTGATGATTTTCTTGGTAACTGTCCATTGGATCACGCTCCTAAACAAAAGAATTTCGAGAAAACCATTTGACATCTCTATGGTCTTTGTGGTATAGTATAAGTAAGGAATATTGTATGAATTGGTGTAAACGTGTTCGTTTCTTATTATATATTAAATGCATCTTCAAGTCTAGTAAAAGGGCAAAAATAGGGAAGTCACTCCATGCCGGAATGACTTCCCTATTTTTTTGCCCTCCTCTGCCCTCCTCTGCCCTCCTCTGCCCTCATAGCTAGGATCTTCGCGACAATGTAAAAACATCAATCAATCTAGTTCTTGCCTTATTGCCATTACATAAATAAGCTTCAGATCAGATCTGTTAAACCTTTGTTTCGTTATACAAATAATCAACTACCGGCTCAAGTGGGTCGATTATATGGTCATCTTTCACTTTGTAATTTAACTTCTTCCCAACAAGACCTGAGAGTAATAGAGCTATTTTCTTATTTATATCATTAAAGTAAGGAGGAATATCGTGTTCAACAACTTGAATGATTCCTTCGGAATTGATTTTTAACTTACAAAGTAAGTCTGCTGCATCCCACTTATCTTCATTGTAATAGTCCTTAAGAACAAAGGTCATGACTCCATCTTCTTCGAACATTTCTGCATCTACATAGCCTTCCACAGGCATGACTTCTTTCAGAATCTTCTTTAATTCTTCGAGCTTAATCGTTAACTCTTCAAAGTAACTCTCTTTTACCTTTTGGATAAAACTATTTTCTGTCATGTTTAACTCCTCATTAGATACCTTTGTCTTTTTTACATTATGGTCATTCATTCAGAATCTATACATATAATTCCCATAGAAATGGACAGATATGAATCTTTGAATATAAATAATATTTTAAAAAAGTAGGAGCTAAAATTGTCTAAGAGACATTTTAGCTCCTACTTTCATTGATTCGGTACAATAACAGTACATAATGGGGATTCCCAATCTATACCTGTGAGCATATGCCAAATCTGTCCGAGTAATTCATTTTTCGGTTGATCAACTCTAATTTTGTCAACAATCATTGATCCGCCCATATGGGCTAAGGCATTTCCCATTTTTTTGTGATAAACAGTAAACATTTCAAAAAATATCCTAGGAAAATTCCACAAATAGTAACAAAAAATTTTAACAACTTCATCCAAACTACATCTTTGCATCACTAACTACTACTAAAAGCTATGTACCTTATTATTCATCTGAGCAAATGTATAAAATAGTAAGATATTAATGCATCTTCTTGCAACCATTTGCAATTTTTTGCTATTATTTGAGTTATTTTATTTTCGACAATAAATTTTGTTTGCTTGTGGTAAGATTTGCAATGTCAGAATGTTGAAGGAGGCACTATTATGAACGAACCAAAAACCTTTACCGATAAAGTATTACATAAAATTACAACCTTCATTGTTATTACTATTTTTTTATGGTCAATAGTAGTTGCTTTTCAATCTTGGAACAGCTTACGTGCCGGCAAAGAGAAAGAACTATTGTCAGTCTCAACATTAATCCTGAATCAAGTAACCAGTAATGTTAATGATCTGACGAAAATCAAAGAAAATGAAGATTTGACACACAATCAGAAAATATTAGCAATGAATAATATACTTCAAGGGCCTATTGGCAATATTTCTATTCAATATCAGAATGCTGGAATGGGCTACTATGATATAGAGCTTAACTCTGTTATCACTTTTGCTCCTAACTTCGACCCGCTGTTACTTAAGGAAGTACCTCGTTCATATCCATACTTTAAGTCTTATGAATCGGGAAAACCTGAATTCGTGATAAATGATACGTCTGTCGGATGGTCTGGTAAGTCCATTCTATGCGTTACTCTCCCCGTGGTTTATCAAGGAAAAATCATCGGCCTTACTTGGACGAATCTTAAAATTGATGATTTATATGTACGCTCAATCTTTGAAGCGGCTAAAATAGTGGTTTGTGGCTTAATCATTTGGTTTATGGTTTTAATATATATAAGAAATAGTGTTGGTCAAACTCTAAACTTACTCAATGATTTTAGTCAACAGATAATTCAAGAAAGGCAAGACGAAGCACCATTTTCTAAAATACCTGAACTTACCCCTGTATTGGTCAAACTCCAACAATATACAAACAGTTTAAAAGAATTAAACAATCAATATAATCATTCAATTTCTTTGCTAAATACAATCATTGAAGGAATAACCGATGGTTTTTATGCTCTAGATAATCAATGGAGATTTACATATATCAATAAAGGAGCACAACAAGCCACATTTAAGCAAGAAGAATTAATCAGAAAGAATATTTGGGAGGTATATCCTCAAGCCGTAGACTCGGATGTTTACGTAAAACTACATGAGGCAAAGTCAAAAAATATCCCGATGCATTGGGAAACCAATACCATATTGACTGATAAAAGATATTCATTTAGTGCTTATCCATATCCTAACGGGATCACAGTATTCTTCAGAGATATTAAGGAGGAAAAGCATAACAAAGAAAAATTAAATCAACTTGCTGCCATTGTTGAATCTTCCAATGATGCTATTATCAGTATGGCCTTAGATGGAGTAATCATGACCTGGAATTCCGCAGCTGAAACCATGTTTGGATATAATAATGAAGAAGTAATCGGTAAAAATATCTCAATCCTAGTGCCGGAAGGATTAAAATGTGAAGAGAAAAGTTTAGATGTTACTAACTATGAAAAAGGATTTGGCAGTTTTGAAACTTTAAGAAAAACGAAACAAGGCCGGATAATTAATGTATTATTATCTGTTGCTCCTTTGATTGACGAAAAGGGTACGACCTACGGCGCTTCAACCATATTTCACGATATTACAAATCATATTAATTTAGAGAAAAAACTTAAAGAAGAGATTATGCAACGAAAACAGAGCGAAGCACATTTAAAGGCTATTTTCGATAATACCAAGTTAGGTATTGGGACAATAAACATGGAGGGCAAGATCCTTAAATGTAACCGTGCTTTTGAGGAAATGATAGGCTATACGCAAGAAGAATTATGTAATATGGACTGGATGACAGTTACCCATCCGGAAGACATACAAAAGGATCGAGATTTGACCCTTGAAGTATTTAACGGCAAGCGAGAACACTATGAATTAGAAAGACGTTACCTAAAAAAAGACGGTCGCTTTTTTTGGGGGAATCTGACTATTGTCCGTTCTGTGGAACCCCATGAGTTTGCAATTGCCTTTGTTCAGGATATTACTGAAAAAAAACTATACGAAGAGCAAATGGCTAAGTTTGATAGGCTAAATCTTATTGGTGAAATGGCAGCAGGAATCAGTCACGAGGTTAGAAACCCAATGACTGTAGTTAGAGGTTTCTTGCAAATGCTTCAAATCAAAGAAGGATGTTTAGACTATAGTGATTATTTTAAACTGATGATAGATGAATTAGATCGTGCTAATTCCATTATTACCGAATTCCTTTCGATTGGAAGAAATACACTTGTTGATTGTAAAAATGGAAATATTAATAAAATTATCGAGTCCCTCAAGCCCCTTATTGAAGCAGATGCTTACACCCAAGACAAATATCTCGATCTGGAACTATCCGAAGTTCCCAATCAATCATTAAATCATAATGAGATACGACAACTAATTCTTAACCTTTGCAGAAATGGTCTGGATTCTATGACTGCCGGTGGTACATTAAAAATCAAAACCCAACATCAAGAAAATAAAACCATACTTACAATTGAAGATGAGGGGGAAGGGATAAAACCTGATGTATTAGATAAATTAGGTACACCTTTCTTTACTACGAAAAAAAATGGAACGGGTCTTGGGTTAGGTATTTGCTACAGTATTGCAGCTCGTCATAATGCTACTATTAATATAGAAACAGGGCCCAAAGGGACAACTTTTTCTGTCGAATTTAAGGTTGACGAATTTGCCAACATGGTGAAATGTGACAAATAATTAACTAAATAATAGCAAATGACTAATCTCAGAAAAGAATTAGTCATTTCGCAATTCTATGTTAATGTAAATACTGTTGGGATTCCTTCATGTCAATTCCATTAATGTTCACTGACGATGCTTGTAAGGTATCTTCTACTGAGGTATTATTAGCAACCCGTCTTTCGTTGAAAAGTGATTGATCTCCAAAAATCACAATGGCCCAAGCGGCAACAAATCCGGTGACTGCATTGGTTAGCGCATATGATAAGGCGCTATTACTATCTTTAGGTGCAACCTTGTTATTTTCAAAGCCACTTAATAGCGCATTTGTTATTCCTCCAGTAATCGACCCAAACAGAACACCCTTTATGGGCCATTTATTTAAGCCGACCTTAGTAAGGCTCCACACCATAAATATACCATTTACTGCATTTAAACCAAAGGTCATCCAAGCACCCAACAATTGTCCATTCCATTTTCCAGCCTGCCTTTTACTCTTTACCCATACGCCTGCAGCGGTATGCCAGTAATTACGTTTTGAAATGTCCTGTTTGTAAGATGCATAATCAAACAATGATTGAACTATAAAAGCCAGTCCCCCTGCAAAAACACCTAACAACATACGATCTTTAGTTTTAGGAATTTTCATTTTTTAACCCTCCTAGTTTTTAGATTTGTTTGAGTATTAATAATTTATCTTTAGCAACACTTAATTAGTTTTTGTTAATCTTTCAATTCTCCTCCATGTAATTTATTCCACTTTGACATAACCAACTTATTTGGAGAGTTATTTGATTACAATAGTGATTTAACTTACTTGCCCTATAAAAAAACGAAAGGTGGGGATCAACCCCCACCTCAATTAATCTACACTATCCCTCATGTACTCCAAGATTCTCTTTGTAGCTATTATCACCATTTCCTAGAATAACATCTTTCCTTATCTTAGCCCATTTCTCTACAGTTAGATAAAAATCACTAATATTAATCGGCTTAGTCAGGTAATCATCCATTCCCGATTCTAGACACTTTTCTCTGTCACCCTTTAAGGCGTAAGAAGTCAAAGCAATAATGGGTGTGGATACTTTTTTGGCTCTCAAACATTCTGATAATTCCAGTTGCATTATAACCATCTAAAACAGGCATCTGAATATCCATAAGAATTATATCAAAATTATATTTTTGATAAACATCAACAGCTTCTTTTCCATTTTCCACGGGAACAAACTGCCATTTTTTTAGTTTAACAAATTTTTCTATTACCATCCTATTAATTGCATCATCCTCGACGATTAGCAGCTTTAGACCATCTTTTTTGGCAAGGTCTTCTAAAAATCTAACCTCTGTTGCTTTAGAGTTTGCCTCCTCCTCTGCACATCTATCTAAAACACAAGTGAAATAAAAGCTGCTGCCTACCCCTTCTATGCTTTCTGTCCATATTTCTCCTTGCATAAGTTCCACTAAACCTTTGCATATCGGGAGTCCTAATCCTGTCCCACCATACTGTCTGGTTATCGTACTGTCTGCCTGACTAAAGCTGTTGAAAATATCTTTAATATTTTTTTGACTTATTCCGATACCCGTATCCCTTACTACAAACTCCAAACAAACTTCATTATTTAAATCTTGCTTAATTTCTCTTAGCGTAACATCAATTCTTCCACTAGTGGTAAATTTGATTGCATTACCTATGATATTCGACATAGAAACTCTAAGTTATATTTATAAAAATATTCCTTCTCAGTAGATCGAAAAATAATAATTGAAATAAAAAGTGACAAGAGGAAGGTAAAAGTTCCGTTGATTATATTAACTAAATTGACACTTGATTGACAGAAGATTTCAATCTGATAGCTCCCTTTAGCAATAGGTTGCAGTTGCAATCGCGATCTGGTTACGTCCTCCTTTTTTGGCACAATAAAGAGCTTCATCAGCTAGTGACACAACTTTCTCTGGTGATGCTAACCCGTTCGTGTAAACGGTTACAACCCCGAGGCTAACCGTAACACACTCAGCAATGTCGGATGCAGCGTGTGGAATAGCAAGCTCTTCAACTGCTTTCCGGATTCGCTCCCCCAAAGATTTAGCCCCATTTTCGTCTGTCTCGGGCAGTATAACAACAAACTCTTCTCCTCCATATCGTGCAACAATGTCAGGCGCTCGCCCAACAATTGTTCTTAATGTAGTTCCAATCAGTCGCAAACACTCATCCCCGGCTAAATGGCCATAACTGTCATTGAATTTTTTAAAATAATCTACATCTAGCATGATCAGCGACAAAGTAGATCCAGATCGCTTCAGCCTGTAAAACTCTGTTCTGAGAGCCTCATCAAAATATCTACGATTCGCCAATCCTGTCAGACTGTCGGTAATCGAATTGTGCTGAGCGGTATTCTTCTCGATTTCAAGCTGTTGAACCAGCTTTTGTATTTGCTGCTCAGCCAGCTTGCGCTCTGTGATGTCACGAATCACGCTAATAATATGGGGTACTGTGTTAATCGTAATGATCCTGCCTGAGATCATTCCTACAAACTGACTTCCATCTTTACGTTGGAAAAGAAATTCCATGTTTTCACAAATTCTTTTATCATTCATCTCAGTTGTAAAAGTCTTTTGATCCGCAATATTATGCCAGATAATCTTTATTGTAGCAATTCCTATGACCTCTGCACGAGTGTAACCACTTAATACTGAAAATCCACTATTGACGTCAACAAATAAGCCATCATTCAATTGAGTTATCAATTCGGCATCTGGACTTGTGTTAAAGACCAATTGCAATTTTTCTTTTTCTACTTGATTTTCAATATTTAGCCTCTGATTTACCATGATAATCAACCCAAATGTCCATAAAGCACTTGTGATGATTGGAACAATAAATCCAATTATAAGAATCGGCGCTTGGTCAATATATGAGCGCATAGGAGGTAAGATAATTGCCAAAAAGGTACGTAATGTTGAAAAACATCCATATACGAGAAAAACAGTGGCGGTAAAGTTAGCTGAGCAAGAGATAAGCCTGTCTTTTTTGAAAAAAAGCTGGAATGCAGTCATAAATGAAATAATAGCTATCGTAGCTTGTACGACAACTGTACGTGCAGAAATATCATTATTGAAATACATATAATAATAATAGGAAAGAGTGGAAACTAAAAAAATTGAAATTGGTATCCATTGATTCAATTTCTTATTAAGGAACTGGAGAATGCCGATGTATAAGAAGATATGCCCTAAAACCACCAGTGGGTTAGCGATCCTGGCAAGCATTTCGAGGGATTTTACGGTTAACAGGGGCATAAAGATAAACCCCAGTGCCATTAAACTAGAACCCAGTAGCCACCATCCAATCCCACTGTAGGATTTATTCACCCTATATTGGAGAAAAAGAGCGATAACCTGGGTGACCAATGTAAAACTGAGGATAAAAGCAAGAGTTAAAATGTCAAGTTTTATAAATACCCCTCCTTTCAAGGGTCTTGACATTATTCTACTCCAACAGCCAAAATCCTTTAATTAACAACAAATCTTCCATCCTCTTCAAGCGTTATTAGGAATTGATTTATTCCGAAAACCGACCCCAGTTTTATAATGAATATTGACCATCGTAGAATAAAAGATATCCCTTCTCAGGTGTAATTTGAGAAAGGAAAATTGGGAGGATCAATCACTTGTAACAGTTAAATTAACTCTAGGCTTTAAGGGGTGATTTTACCTCTTCTATTGTGTTTATAAAGGTTATGGGTGATTTTTGGAAAGCTTTTATCAGGACGATGATTTTTGGAACTATTGACATGAGTTGAGAACCTGTTTTCATCACTCATCTGGAATAGGGAAAAGTGTACAGATAGTTGTCCCACTGGGACTAGAGAATATATTTAGCTTGGCTTTATGAGATTCTGCAATTCTAAAGCAAGTTGGTAGACCCAACCCAGTCCCACTGTCTTTAGTTGTATAGAAGGGGATTCCTAATTTCTTAAGGTTTTCTGGTTGAATGCCAGACCCCTCATCTGTAATTGAAAGCACTACCGTACTGTCCTCTACATAAGTTTTAATAATTAGAGAACCACCCATTCCCATTGCTTCAAGTCCATTGCGTGTTAAATTCAGTAACAGTTGGCAGATTTCTTTTCTGTCAAGATCTAAATTGGGAATTTCACCCGGAATAAAACGGATTTTTTTGTTTTGCGTAAAGGTATCTGCCTCTAAAAGTGGGTATAAATTAGTAACAATGTCGTTAAGATTTTGGGATTTAAATTCAGCAGGTTTAGTTTGAGCCAGCGCAAGAAATTCTGAAATAATAAAGTTTGCACGATCCAGCTCCGAAATCATCAGGGTAAAGACATCCTTCTGGTCTGCATAATTGGGTTTTGCAGATATAAGTTGAAGATAACCCCTAACTGTCGTCAACGGATTCCTTATTTCGTGCGCTATACCAGCAGCCAACTGACCTACCAAGTTTAAACGTTCGAGATTAGCCATCTCTTTTTGAATACGCTTTTGCTCAGTAACGTCAATAATCCCCGTTATATGACAATGCTCTCCGTCCAAAAGGTTTTCTTCTGCTGACTTACGACTTGTAATATCACGGAAATAACAAGTTAGGCCATTGTCTGTAGGGCAAGCACTTATTTCAAACCATTTATTGCCTAGAGCTTCAGAGATGATTTCAAAAGTTATTGGGCAGTTTTCGGAAATTACTTTATTAAAGTTCAATAGGATGGTTTCATTAGCCTTAAATACTTGAGTTATTTTTTTGCCCAATACCTCATCCCGTGATTTACTAAAAGCAACTTCAGTTGCGCGGTTTACATAAGTGAATTGAAAGTCTCTATCCAAGGCATAAAAACCATCTGTCATACTTTCGAGAATTGAAATCGTCTCTTCTTGAGCCTTAATTAATTTCTCACTTGCTAATTTTTGCACGGTAATATTCTTGTAAGATAACACTATCCATATTGAAACGCAACAGAAAAATAAGACCACTATAACATTGGTTATAAAGTCATAGTGCGTAATAATTACCTCCTTGTAACATTTAGAATTATGTTCATCGTACCTCCATTTTCAGAAAGTGAAGGCAGTGAACAAGCTAATTTTATATCTATTTTGTATTCCTAGTGGGGTCTAGAAATTTAATGCCATTTGTGACAAATACTATTTTATATCTGGATTCATTAAAATTATTGCAATAAATAGATTAAATAAATTGCCACCCGCATGAAACGGGTGTTTTTTGTTATGAAATGTAATTTAAGACGGTTTTAGGTATTTTTTTTGTAACGGTTTTTAGTATAATGGAACAAATATTGGAAGGTAAATCTGTGACAGGATTAAAATCGGAAGACGAATAGGAGTTAGCAATATGATGGATTATATAAGATCGGTTCTATCTCTTATTTTCGCAATCAGCGTGATGTATATGCTTTTGGATTGTGAGATAAAGCACAAAAAGGATCGCTTTCTGCTGGGGCTTTATGCAGTTGTCGTGCTAGTTTGTGATGGGTTTGTTTTGCTCAATTTAGGGTATTCGCAGTTTATGAAACTATACCCCCTTCTTGTCCACCTTCCGGTATTTTTAGCATTTGTGTTTATCTCGAAATTCAAAGCAATCAAGGTATTCTTTATTCTTTTGACACTCATTGCAATAAGCACGTCATTCTCCTTGGTAGGACTTATTATTTCATCCTTTTTTGGCTCCAGCAGAGAAATCGTGAACATTGTTTGCTATATCCTGTATCTGCCCACAGGATTTATTATTTACAAGTATATCCGTCCGCCTTTCCTTTATATGATGCACAACACAGATAAAGGCTGGCTAGGCTTTTGTGTTATACCGCTTTCATACTCTTTGCTTATTTATTCTATTGCAAGATATGATTTGGACAATGTTATCATTCGGCCAATTTTAAAGGATGCTGTGCTGCTCTTTATTTTGACTCTTTCAGCCTATTTTCTGATTCTGCAATTTTTTAAACAAACCAGAGAACAGATTACCCTGCAAAATGAACAGAATTTATTAATGACTCAGGTAGCCGCAGCACAGACTCATTTTGAAGCATTGGAAGAATCACAAGAAAAGACAATGCTGTATCGCCACGATATGCGACACCACTTGAATCTGATCAATTCCTATCTCGTAGACAACAACAAGGAGGCGGCACAAAAATATATTACAGAGGTCGAAAAAACGATTGAGGGTGTTGTGGTTGAAAAATATTGCATGAATTATACGGTTAATTTGATTCTATCTTCTTATATTGCGAAGGCCAAGAATGAACAAATTTCTGTTGAAACTCAGATCAATCTCCCGGAGAAAAACGTCGTATCTGATATGGATCTTTGTGTTATTTTTGCTAATGCCCTTGAAAATGCCATTAGTGCCTGTAAGGGCATTTATGGCGCAAATGACAGAATCATAAAAATCGTCTCCAAAGTCAACAATAATAAGCTCTATATACAAATCACCAACAGCTTTGATGGCACGATCATATTTGTTGACGACATTCCGATAAGCACGGATATGAATCATGGCTTTGGCACAAAAAGTATCGCAGCGATAGCACATAAATACGGCGGGATGTATTCCTTCACAGCCGAAGACAGAATCTTTAAGACAAGCATTATTCTGTAGTAGCGTACTATTGCAGAGTAATCGCTTATAAAATTGTCCCTAAAACAAAGACTAGACCCGGAAGAAATTTCTCTCCTAGGTCTAGTCTTTGTTTCAGCATGGATTAACTTTGTCGATTATGTGAGGGCCGAATCTATCAGTAGCAGTGGAATAATTCTGCCGAGCAGAAATCAATTGAAGGAAATCAAATTAAGTTTTACAAAATGTCACATATTTTATTTTGATGCTATAATTAGGGGATCTATATTATGCTAATCTAACCCGTAATTTAGGTTGAAAGGACTCGTATTCCATTCAAGAGATAGAAGGGTACAACAAAAAAGCCTTCATTTAAGAAGGACAATCTTTGCTTTTGTCCCTTTGAGCACAGCGAAAGGAATGGCACTTTTTTATGCTACATATTGCTATATGTGATGATAATAACAATGAATTAATACAGATAAACCAAATCGTAGAGGAGTTTAGAGCTTCTCACAGCTCTAAATACAACATTAAATGCGACACCTTTTCTAGCAGCTTAGATTTGCTTGTGGCAACAGAAAATCGTAAAAGCTACGATCTCTTAATTTTAGACGTTGTGATGCCTTTGATGACCGGTATTGAGGTTGCAACAGAGATTAGACAGAAAAGCAACCTATCCAAAATAATATTTTTAACCTTGTCACGCGAGTTTGCTGTAGATTCTTACAAGGTAGATGCTTTTTATTATCTTCTAAAGCCAATCAACAAAGAAGAGCTTATGCCCATTTTAGAAAAGGCTTGTGCTGATATTGCGGATGAAAAAGAAAATGGAATCCTTGTAAAATGTAAAACCTGTTTAACTAAAATTTTATTACATAACCTAGAATATACCGAGGTTTTAGGGCGAACATTATTCTTTCACTTAACAACTGGTGAGGTTTTGGAAAGCTATGGTACTATGAGCCAGCTTGAGAACGACCTGCTTAGGGATAAGCGGTTTATTAAGCCCCACCGCTCTTACATTGTGAATATGGACTGTATTCACCGTATTACGGATAAAGACATCATCACCTTTTCAAATAAGCCTATTCCAATCTCCAGAGAGCTCTATAAGACTATTAAACAGGCATATATTGATTATTCCTTTGAAGGATGAGAAAAACTGACGTCAAAAACTGTGCCTTTAAATCAAATGGTGCATCGATGCACCATTTGGTCCCACCCTTGGCGGATTACCCAAAGTCCGAGTTGGGCTTTAAGACGGAAAAATCCTTTGGAATATCGATAAATGCCGACCAGAGCGCTAAGGATTATACGGAGTCCATAACAGTATTCCTAAGGACTCTGCTAAGTTCCTCCAGGCAGAAAGGCTTAGGTAATGCAGCTTTGAATCCATACTTTTTAAAATCAGTCATAATGGCGTCGTTACAGTAGCCACTGGAGGTTATGGCCTTGACCTGGGGATTGATTTTAATGATCTCCTCCAGGGCCTGTCTGCCACCTGCTCCACCGGGCACGGTTAAATCGAAAATAACAGCATCATAAGGCTCGCCCCTCTCACTGGCTTCCCTGTAAAGAAGGATGGCCTCCTCTCCATCTACAGCAAAGGCAGGTTCACAACCCAACTGGGTCAGCATTCCGCCAATAACTTCTCGTATGGAAGCTTGATCATCCATAACCAAAATTTTTCCTTGCCCGAAAAAAAACGGTTCTATAGCCATCTTCTCTGACAGAGCCGTTCCCGGTATGGCTGGAAGGTAGACAGATACAGCTGTCCCTTGACCTAGTTCGGACTCAACCTTAATGTGACCATTGTGCCGCTTGACTATGGAATAAGAAGTAGCTAGTCCTAACCCGTTACCTTGAGCCTTTGTCGTAAAATAAGGATCAAAAATCTTGTTCACCTGGTCTTTATGGATGCCAACGCCGTGATCTTCCACAGTTATCTTTAGATAGGGGCCTACGTTTAATGGCAGTCCCTCTTCCTCTGTCAAGTATTTATTCTCACACCTCAAAGACACCGTCCCCCCATTAGGCATGGCCTGCTGGGCATTGATGACCAGATTATTCACCACCTGTCTGATATGTCCGCCATCAACCTCAACCATCCATAAATCATCGGACAATTCAAGTTCATGACGCACATTGGAACCCCTCATAGCAAAAATGACGGTATCATTAAGTAGTGGCACAATGGATATCACCTCTTTAAGGGGCTTCCCCCCCTTGGCAAAGGTCAACAACTGCAAGGTTAAATCCGTGGACTGCCGACAGGCTTTTTCTGCCTCTTCCAATAGATCCAGGTTTTTTTCCTGCTTCAAACTCCGCATTTTAAATAATGAGATGTTACCTAATATTACCGTCAGTAGATTGTTAAAATCGTGGGCTATGCCCCCAGCCAAAATCCCCAAAGACTCCATCCGTTGGTAACTAAATTTATCTTCCTCATTCTTCTTTCGTTCGGTAATATCTTTGACCGCAAGAAAGCAGAGAGTGTTTTTTTCTTCGTTTTCTTGCTCTTTTTCTGCTATACCTTCAACTAAAGCACAAAAAACTGTCCCGTCATTCTTCCTGAGGTTCAGCTCACATTCCTGCTTTGTCTTAATTTGCATTTGCCACAGTGACTTGCAGTAAAGAGAAAAAATTTGCTGGTGTTCAGCTACCACAAAGCTGGTAAAGTCCTTACCCAATAACTGATCTTTCTCCACTTCGAATAAAGCTGCCCCAGTTCGGTTTACTTCCAGGATCAGGCCATTGATCCCACAGGTAAAGAAACCCACTGGGGCAAAATCATATAATTTCCTATATTTGTCCCTGGATAATTCATTCTCCAGACCAACACGCTGCAATTCTTCATTTTGCATTGATAATTCGATTTGATGAACCTCCAGCTCCATCTTCTCCCTTAAACCATCTGCCGAAGTATTCTCTATAGCTCTGTTCTTTTGGTTTCTCAGTGCTTCTGCTTCTGCTTCTTGGCGTAATTTTACACCATCCATGCAATCACCACCCCCCTTATCTAAAACATCACTAAATTAATTCTCCGTCTTAAAGATGACTAGGATTAAATCTGCAGATGGCTTTTTGCTGTTAATCCGGTGGGCATCGAGGTATATTTTTTTATAGCCGACGCCTGGGAATTCATAATCCACAAGGAAGCTTCGAAAAGATATCCCTTCGGTAATAATAGTAGTGATTTTTTCCTCTAACTCGCGAGTATTCCAGCGGCCTTTGCTAAGTTGTGATAGCATCGTGCCTTCAGTTTCTAAAGGGGTCACCTGGAAAACCCGGTAAAAATCCAAGTTCGCTGTTAGCACCTTAAAATCACCGTCCAGCACAAGAAGGGGGAAGCCAATGGCCTCAATGATACTAAAGGCATAATCACGTCTGTCCCTAAGCTCAGTATTTAATACATTTAGTGCCTTAAGTTTACTGATATTAACAAAAGAAACTACGACACCGGCCACCGTGTTTTCGGAAGTTCGATAGGGTGTTAACCGCATCAGGTACCATACCCCATCTAGGGTTTCTACCTCCTTCTCAATCTGGCCATATGTCTCCAAAATCCTCTGGGCTTCGCAGACAATATCCGTCTTGCGGAGCTTTGTTACAAGGTGGGCCAGAGGACGACCAACATCTGAAGGAATGATGTTAACAAGCCTGGGGACTAAAGGAGTATACCGCATAATGTTCAAATCGCTATCCAGAAATATAAAGGCAATTTCTGTGCTGTTTAAAAGATTCGTCATATCATCATTGGAGTGGGCCAGTTCATTCAGTTTAGTTTGCAGTTCATTGTTAACGGTTACGACTTCCTCGTAGAGGGACTGCATTTCTTCTCGGGAAGTCTCCATCTCTTCATTTGAACTCTGTAATTCCTCATTAGCGGAGTGTAGTTCTTCGTTGGCCGCCGCTGTCTCCATGTAGGATAATTCAATCTCTTCGATGGTTCTGAATAGTTGAACTTTTGTACTCTTCAGCTCATTCTCCAGTTCGTCGATCCGCGTTACAGCATTGGACGAGCTGTCACCGATGTTGCTTAGCGGAGTATCAACGGGTAATGCATTAACTTCCTCAAAGATCACCAGGATCAAACCCTGTAATGTTCCGGGTTCCTCAATCGGCCTAACACCAAAATTAAGCGTGACTTGTTCGTCATTGATGATCACCCTCACGCCTTCAATCGTAATATCTTCTTTTGTTTTAGCGGCCTGACGAAGTACTGCCCTTAAACTATACCGCATTTCCTCCTTAACCATGGTTGCGATGTTTAAGCTAACTTCTCCTGTAGCTAGTTCAAAATATTTTCTACTACGTCCATTGATATAAATGATATCCCCCTTTTCATTAACGATAAAACAGGGCGGAGTATAGTTTTCTAACAACATTTTCTCTATAGAATTAATCATTCCTGATTTTTCTGATCCGACGATGCTTGTAAAATCCGCCCTTGCTTTGGCTGCCGTGATTATTGATGAATTGGGAAGAAAATTTGCCCAGAGTTTGGAAATGACATCCCGGCGTTTATATAACTTCCATTTGCTATTTAACACAGTATATAGGTTCGTGTTGCTTCCAAAGGATTCGGAAGGACCTAAAAAGAGTATTCCATTGGGTAGGAGGCTAAAATGAAAAAGATTGGAAAGCCTTTTTTGCAAGGAATTTTCAAAGTATATTAAAAGGTTTCGGCAGCTGATCATATCCACCTTAATAAAAGGCGGGTCTTTAATAAGATCATGGGAAGCAAAAATTATGGTTTCCCGGATTTCCTTCGAAATCCGATATCGATTTTCTTCTAGCTTAAAAAAGCGTTTTAAGCGCTCAGGGCGTATATCCTCCGCGATCCTTAAGGGATATAAGCCAGTCCTTGCTGTTAAAACAGCGTCTTCGTCAATGTCTGTAGCGAATATCTGTAACGTCATATTCTTTCGGGCTTTGTTCATGCATTCCTGAATTATGATTGCCAGGGAGTAAACTTCTTCCCCGCTGGAACACCCGGGGATCCATATTCGCAAGTTATATCCCTCCGGTTTATCCGCCAGCAAATCAGGAATCACTTGATTCTCCAAAACCTCGAAGGCTTCAGAGTCACGGAAAAAACGGGTTACGTTAATAAGTATCGCTTTGAAAAGAGTTTCCACTTCGGCAGCGTTTCGCTGCAAATAGCGAACATACTCCTCAATATCTTGAATATGGCAGACGCGCATCCTGCTTTCTATGCGCCGGTAAATAGTCCCTTTTTTGTAAAGGGAAAAATCGTGGCTGTTGTGCATTTGGATAATGAAAAGCACTCTCTTTAGTATTTCTGAGTTCTTACTCAATTTTTCGTTCATACTCCGGGAAGCTCTTCGTTGCAACCACTTGTTATGCACAAGGAGCTGATCACTCATTTTCTCAATAGGCAAAATGAAATCTGCCAATTCCAAGACCGAGGAACTGCCAGCGGAATCAGCACACGCTAAGCCCCCGTCCTCAACCATGACCATACCAAACTGTGCTTTAATTTCTTTTGAGCCCAGCGCGCCATCATGACTTATGCCTGAAAGAATAATACTTATGGCATTTTCACCTTGGTCATAGGCCAGGGTGCTAAAAAAATAATCTAAAGGTTTGCGAGGATTAGAAAGGGGTTCCCGTAAATAAAAATTACCCCGTACAATTCCGGTATCTTTATCTCTCGGGCAGATGAACACATGGTTGGGCATTATCTTCATATCGTCTTTCACAGCTAAAACAGGCATAGATATGTATTCCTGCAGAATCTGAACCGTCATTTCGTGACGGCCGACAATAACAAAGGCCATCCCACAGTCGTCTGGCATATTTTTGAAAAAAGCTTTAAACGCCTTTCCCCCAACATCCGAGACTCCGATGCCCACAACTGGAAAACTATCGTTCAAGCTCATGTGATTTTGCACAAATTAACCTCTGTTCGTTCCGTATTTTAATATCTATATATATTGGACATTATTTGGGTTTCACCTCTATTTTTCTTTAATTATCTTAAACACTCAAAATTCCAAATAAGTTGTCGCCTCCGGTGCCCCAAACCTTTCTCTGATCGCATAAAAACACCTTGCCCAACGGATACTAAAAGAATCTTATAATGAGGTGATTGTTTTGTTTTCTTTCTTTAAAAAACTATCGGGTGTAGAAGTTATTGATATTATAGGAGCCTTCAATTTATGGAACGCCTTAAGAGCACGTTATGGAAGTATAGAAACCCTTCAGATGTATAGAAACTTTATCCATGACCGTGATTTTGATCTTATGCTTAGTCGCTTCTTAAGTACCTTTATGAAGGAATCAAAGTTATTGGAAGAGAAAGCAACCCACTATTCTGTAACCTTGCCCAAGAGACCCGCAGTGGATATCCGGATTGACAAAAAGCTTGATGAGCTTACAGATAGATATATTTACAGGAGAATCTATGAAGACCTAGTTACTCAAATGGTTGTCCTTGGTCGGTGCTATAGAACTACTACAAGTAATGATCAACTCCGTGAACTTTTCAAACATGCCCTTTTAGGCCACGCCTATCAATTTCAAGTACTCTATAAATTTGGTAAGTTAAAGAGCTGGGAGGACAATCCTCCGGCTTATAAGCCCTCCAAGCCCATTAAAACTGAGGATTTATCAATCAGTGAAGCTTTCCATCTCTGGGACCATTTAAACTTAAGATATGATCATCTGCAATTAGTCATGTTCTCCATTAGTTTTGCCCATGACACAAGCTTTATTGCTGTCTTAGATATGGGCTTAATAATTATCAAAAAGCAAATCGAGAAACTTGAGGAACTGTGTCTAAACTATAGTGTTCAAGTACCTGAAAGGCCACCCGCTGAAATGGTGCAGCGCATAGATCCGGAAGCAATGGAAGATCAATTTATGTATAGAATTCTTCTCACAAGCCTTCAGAACTCTATTGACCTACACATGAGGGCAGTAATGGAGACGGTAAGAAATGATAGTCTGCGCAAAACATTCATCGATTTATTTAAGGATGAAATGAGTTCCTATGATAAATTTCTAAAATACGGTAAAGCGAAAGGCTGGACAAAGACACCACCCATGTATGGAGCATTAGTATAGACGAAAGTCACAATGATCACCTTTCTATATGTTCATTTTTAGAATTTAGAAGGCAAAAGAAACGGGCATTGGCAAAAAGCAAGAAGAAAATTAAAGAAAACATGGTTTGTGCCAGGCGCACAAACCATGTTTCACTTATACTGCGGATTTTATCTAGGCGACTTGTGTGATAACTAGATGAGCCGAAACTGGCCTTGTTCCTCCGGCGATAGTGGTAATGGTTAGCGCTGTTGCATTGCCGGCAGGGTTTCGGACAGTGAGCACTGAATCGGCGACTGTTGTAGTCACATAAGCCATTCCCACTATTTGAGAAGTACCTGTTGCCCGCCCGACTACCGTATATGCCAAGTCGGCTCCATTGAGAGTTAAAATCAACTGGCCCGCCTCGCTCACACTTACCTGAAACAAAACCTGATAAGTGCCAATTGCAGACAAGTTAAATTCAGTATCACTAGTTCTGGTAATAGTCGTTGCGCTGGTAGGTCCGTCTTGAGGAAAGCTTACGTCAGTACCGGGAGCAACTGTTGCTGCATTATCAGGAGGCATCAGGGCAAAAAAGTCGGCATAGTTTAATACTGTCGGTAACGTCTCTTCAAGTTCGGCCGGTAAGACTCGATGGGCTGCCACCAAATTCCCTGCTGTATCCTTCCCCCAAGCCGATATTGCTATTTCCGGCGAGCTGGTGGTAAATTGAAATTCAAAAGCATCAAAATCGGCAAAATATATTCTTTCCACCGCTTCACCGGGCAACAAATTAATTTGTTCTAATACATAGAGCACTTTTATTGCCCCCATAACGAAGCTGCCTTCAGTCATCACTGATTCTGTTGTGGTTCCATCATTTGTAATTCTCACTACAACGGTTACGGTCGGTCTGACGCCTAGCACAGCTGTGTTTTCGATCAAACCAGTTGTTAATTCAGCCATTAATTTTATCCCTCCACATCGTTTAGTATCAATTGATTATGAAAATCAACATTCTTGTAAATCGTTCTTAATACAATATATGGAATATACCAGTACAAGTTAACTAAATAAGGATCACTTTTCAAATATTTTTGTACTGATGAAAGTGACTATCGCGAAATCAAACTGCTTGATGTATAAAGAACTCAAAGTTAGCTGTAACACATACAGAAACAAGGCTGGAAACCTCATGCTTCCAGCCTTCAATCTTCTCAAATGCAATTATTAATTGTACTAGGACTATGAATTTTCGTGGGAGAGCTACAATATCCAGTTTTCGTAAATTGAGTTTAGTGTTCTCTGATCCTTCATTAATCATTTTAGCATAGCTATGATATTGGAATAAGTATTGTTAACAGCTGGGATATTTACGAGTTCATTGCTAAACATGATTATGAACTGAGTAATATTTTGTGCGCAATAAATTGCAACAATATTTCTATATGTTAGTATTTTTACATGGTATAATAAAAAAACTTAGCACACTTGTCTAAATTTCGATAAGTTTTGTCTAAGGTAATTTTTACGATGACCCTAAACTGCCGAAATATAAAAAGTATAAGCAGCACTCATTGAGATTAAATAATGCTTATATGGAGAGGACATGTCTTGAATATTTATTCTTTGATAGTCGTTCTGGAACTGTTAAGTATTAATACGTACACGACCTATACATGCTCAAAAAAGAGAAATTCAAAATTCGTTTCCTTTTTTTCAGTATGTATTGTTACAGTCGCGTTTTCTGCACTATTGTTACCTTTTTTACCCAAAATACCCCATTATGGGAATGGTAACGGTAATGGCCTTTTTATGATATTCGGCTTTTTCTTACGAAAATACTCTCACTTTGGGTTCTGAGGCCAAGATCGAGTATCTCAGCGTAAAGTCTCAACTACAATAGGATGCCCGAGAGCCATTT
>NZ_FNCP01000065.1 GCF_900100785.1 Desulfosporosinus hippei DSM 8344
AGGTTCTTCCGCATATTTGAGTATGAAGGGGTGAAATAAAAAGCTAGTAAATTATTTTAGCCCTAAGCAGATTCAAACTCGCCCTTCCATACATGGTGCGTTTAATCATTTTCAGTCGATTGTTATTCCCCTCGATAAAACCATTACTATACTCGCTTATGACTGAATTCTTTATAGCTTCAAAATCTCTTAAAAACCCATTGGCAAACGATTTTAGGTTCTTAATTTTACTCTTAACATACTTGTCTATAAATTTTTCTAAGAGGATGATACTTTTGTGGACATAGATTTCTCTGAAGTCAGAAATGCAGTCTTGGATTTCCTTCAGCAAAGGATACTTCTCCAAGAGGAAATTAATATCTAGCGTTGAGATTTTAATATTTGACCAAAGGTAGTTTAACACTTTGCCTCTTTCAATATAACGATCTGGTGGTTTAGCTTTATTTCGCTTGACACCCACAATATTAGAGTTTGTCTGATGATCAATACCATTTTTCTCTATGAGTTTCTTGCAATAATCATAGAAGTTAGTTGTTTTTCCGGTATGCCCTAACTTAACAAGCAATTCGTAGATACATTTAATAGATACCTTTGAAGATAGCTGTTCCAATATGATGGGCTTGTATTGATCAAGCTCTGATGAATGTAACGATCTTGGGGATTTATTGTCACGACATAAAATATCGGGATCACCCTTTGAAAACTTTCTGATTTGCCTATAGGTTGTTTTCAACATATCGCATATAGATTTGCTTGAATAACCTTGGGCCAAATAGGTCTGAATCTGAATAATCGTTTCTTTCCGTCTTTTCTCACGATCGGTTAACTCCGTTTTTTTTTGAATCAGAATGTTCCGTCGGTAGGTCCGATGTATCAGGAGAAGAGTCACCTGTAGAAATTATAATTTTAGCCGGAACTTCTCGTCCAAGTGCCTCCTTAATTGCCTTGAAAAGGTTTTGATGCAAATGAAATCTATCGGCAATCTGCATGACCTCAGGAAGCGCTTCCATGATAGCTTTAGCATAACTACTGGCACGATCTCTGGTAATAATTTTAACATGTTGGTTTTTCTTTAACCAATCTTTTAAGGCACTTCCATCCCGACCATCTAAAAGAGCCACCGGTTTGTGAGAAACCCCATCGCATATTATTGTTCCGTAAGTATGCCCCTTTTTATAGGCCCAATCATCCACACCTATAAACTCACCGCATTTTGGATCAAGCAATGCGGCATTGCGTAATAGGATTTTAATGACAGTATCGCCGCTTATCTTAATATTCATCTGCTTGCATATACGGGCGGTTCCTTCACAGCTCGTATTGAGGGCAAGAGTAATGATAAAGTCTTCTAAGCGAGAAGTCATTCGACGGTATTTACCCGTAAAACCACTAAGCTCTTCAGAAAAAACTTTTTGCTCACAGGATTTATTTTCGCAATTATATCGATACGCTGAAACATTGAGGTATACGGATTTACCCAGAATCGGTAAATCTTGAATCCTTCGTCTATATGTACTGTGGTAAGACTTTGTTGTTTGTCCGCATTTTGGGCATACATGACTATGAGTTAAAGATTTAATAAAGATAATAATTCCATTGCTGTTTTCCAAAACTTGAGTGATTTTGACTTCTTTAGGATAAAAACTGCTTAGAAACAATGCATCGGTATCGTTCAATTTGAGTGTACCCCTACGGTATTATTTTACATTAATTATACCATAATTACACAGTCCTATATAGACCGTACTCAAAATTAAGGAAGAACCTCT
>NZ_FNCP01000002.1 GCF_900100785.1 Desulfosporosinus hippei DSM 8344
TTTAGTTGTTCCCGGTATGCGAGTATCTTCTCTGAACTGGACGACTCGGGCTTTGCCCGAGCCTGTAATAGCAACGTACATCGAGCCCTCCGAATTAAAGAAATTGTATAAATCCATTATACCATGAGTCGAGCAAAAAAGGAATGAAATAACAGGATATAACAGGACAAAATAATTTAACAATTTTAAGGGTAAAAATACCCCGAAATCCGCTATATTAAGCGATTCTCAGGGTTCAAATTCCTCTATTTTGTTAAGAAACTCCTAAAGTCAGGAGATATCTATAGTATGTAACCTGCATTAAAAATACCAAAAAGTCATTGCAACTTCTTAATAAGTAGGCAATGACTTTTGACTTTGCCTCCATTATGTCTTTTCTATTAATATTGTATTAAATAGAAGGTCAAGCACACTATTTTTTATCTGTACCTTTATATCAAGGGATGGGTCTATTTTACTAAAAAAGTCGAGCCCGTTTAATGTTGCCAATACAACGATTGCAACACCTTTGACATCTAGGTCACTGCGGAAAATACCGCTTTTAATACCAGCTTTGAGAACGATTATAAAACGTTCAACGAAAAAATGATGGATGTCTTTTGAACATTGATCTATCTTTTTATTGTATTGTAGTTGATTATATGCTTCTGAAAACAAAGAATTTGGATAAGGGTTGCTTATATAATTACAAAAACCAGTAATATAAACTTTCAAGGTTTCCACTGGATTTTCAACATTTAATAAAATTCTTCCTGCCTCTCGCTTAATCATTTCGGTTTCATGTTCAATACAATATTCGAGGAGTTCCTCTTTAGATTTAAAATATTTATACAGTGTTGTTCGCTGAAGTCCTGCAGCCTTTGCTATCTCATCCATATCAATTCTGGTGTAACCTTTTTTAGCGAATCTTTCTCGGGCCTTCTCAATAATTACTTCCCTCTCATCAATGATTGGTACCCTACAGCCTTCTTGTTTTAGTTCATCAATTAAAATACTTTTAGAAGAAAATATTTCATAAAAAGTTCTTTTACTAATATTACATTTTTTTGCTAGATTTAAGACCGTAAGCTTATCTATCCCCTCAGTTGCGATAATTATTTTGGCACATTCAAGTATTCTTTTCCTAGACAATTCTTTTTTATCCAATCGCTTAACTCCCTCAATATATATGGCCTTCTGGTAATTCCTTAAAATTCCAGACAAAGTGTATTCATTATGAATTATAATCAAAAACGGAGAATTGGGCAAATACCGAAAAACACCAATTTTTATAAGAGTAAATGAATTGCTGTTTCCAATACTCAAGGTAATGGAAGTAATTCACCATATTGACAGGTATAAATAAAGGTAATATACTAAACAATGTGTTGAAATAAGTACCACAGAATCCTTTTTTAGAATAATAATCTATATTAAATTCAAGGCAGATCGCTCAGCGATTGAATATAAAGTAAGTTCAGCTTTGTTTACGTCAAAATTTCACAAACGCTTGATAAAGGCAAACTTAGCGAAAGCTAAGGACGCAAAGCCACGGGTCTTCTACTAAAAGTAATGATCGCCGGGCTACCAAGGGGAACTTTTAAGCCAACCCGTTGAGGATGGCTTTTTTATTTGAGCTATTCGTCGGAAGAGAGGAAAGATAAATTATGCGAATTCTTGTTGTGGATGATTCCTTATTTATGCGCAATATAGTTCGTTCGGTATTGGAAAGAGCAGGACATCAAGTTATTGGAGAGGCTACAAATGGCCAAGAGGCAATCTATAAATACATGGACTTAAATCCTGAACTGGTAATCATGGATATCACTATGCCGATATTAAACGGCATAGAATCATTAAAAGAGATTCTCCGTTATAATTCCACAGCAAAAGTATTGATGTGTTCTGCAATGGGTCAAACAACTATGATTAAAGAAAGTATCGAGTCGGGGGCAAAAGGCTTTATCACAAAGCCTTTTGATGCGGAATTAATATTAAGAGAAATTGAAAGTATATCTTATAAATAGTAGAAGGGCGAATCTGCCAAAGAATGCTAGTCGTTTTGAGAAACTCACAATCCCATCAGGGATGTGAGTTTTTTCTTGGAAAAAAATCAACCGGGTATGAAATAAATAGAAAAAGAGTTTTTTGGAACTTTATTAGTGTTTAGGTATTTTTTAAGAAGTTCTTAAGAAATAGATTAGGATTTTCGTAAGATTTAGTTGATATCATTATCTAAAGTAAATAATAAGGGTGTGATATGATTGTATAGATTTATATGTAGGAGTGATACATCTTGAATATCCTAGTTTGTGACGATGATAAAGAAATATCGGATGCTATAAAAATTTATTTAGAAAATGAAGGATATAAAATATTTAAAGCGACTAATGGCCTAGAAGCATTGGAAGTCATAGAGGAAATTGAAGTACATCTGGTAATTATGGATATTATGATGCCCCGAATGGATGGTCTAAGAGCAACAATGAAGATCAGAGAAGATAAGAATATACCGGTGATAATGCTCTCAGCAAAATCTGAGGATACTGACAAGATAATTGGGTTAAATATGGGAGCCGATGATTATATCACTAAGCCATTTAACCCTTTAGAATTAATTGCCAGGGTGAAGTCACAACTTAGACGATATACAACTCTAGGGAGTCTGGAAACCAAAACTAATGTCTATAAAACAGGTGGACTTGTAATAGATGATGAGTTGAAGACTGTAACAGTTGATGGTGATGAAGTAAAATTAACTCCCGTTCAGTACAAAATGCTAAAGCTGTTGACTGCTAATGCTGGAAGAGTGTTTTCCATTGATGAAATATATGAAAAGGTATGGAAAGAAACGGCCTTTTGTCCGGAAAATACTGTGGCAGTTCATATCAGAAAAATTAGAGAAAAGATTGAAATAAATCCTAAAGAACCTAAATACTTAAAGGTGGTGTGGGGAATTGGATATAAAGTGGAGAAACTATAGTCATTCAGTGGTAGCTAAGGCTGTGGCTTTTATAATCGTGATCCTCTGTTTGACTAGTTCTCTAACAATATTTGCAAATATTGTTATTCTGCATAATGAAGATTTTGATATTGTTTTTGAAGAAAGTTATTATCAAGGTAAGGATTACTTGAGCAACTGCTCAGGAGTCATTGAAAATATCAAGAAGGTGCAAAAATATAAGAGCAAAGAGAACATTTTAAATGGTGGGACTTTGACTGAAAATGTCATAGCAGAGCAAGAAGATAGATTATTTTGGGAGTTTCAATATAACTCAAAAAGCTATAATCCTAATTTAACGTCTGAGGAGAATCGTAAGACATTCAGGGAAGTTTATGCTGATGAACTATTGCAAGCGAAGAATAGTCAAATCAAGCAAGATCTCAATGACTTTAATATGGCCCTGCAAAGATTAGCAGGATACCAAGGCCTTGTTTATTATGCTAAGAATGGTGAAACGGAATTCTCTAACAGCACAGATAAAACCAAAGAATCCTTCAAAGCTTTTCCAGCCTATATGATATTTGAGGGCTATGAAAATGAAGTATTTCCTCAAGAAGTTAACCAAAATACTCGGTATTACTGGCTTTCATCAAGTACAAATAATATAGAGCAACAAGATGCTATTTATATCGCTTTTACTCAGGATTATTTGAATCCCAGAATTGTCGAATGGCAAGACAATAAGTTGTTGATAACAGATAGCCTCTATCAAATCGCTGCCCTGCTAATAGTATTATTTGTAGCTTTCATATATCTAATAGTTGTAATAGGAAGGAAACCCTATGACGATCAGGTGCATCTGAATTTCTTCAGCAGAATCTTTAATGATTTCAACTTAGTTATGTGCATTTTGCTGGTCGCTATATGGGCACTGGTCATCTCTGAATCAGAGCAGTTTAAAAGCCTTAACCTTATATTTCTAATAACTTTATTTACTGCAAGCTTAGGTCTATTATTGCTTCTTTCTTTAGTAACTCATTTTAAAAACCGGACGCTTATCAAGAACACTTTAATCTATAAAATATTTCATAAACTATTTACCTTCTTCAGAGATATCTATAATAGTGGAAGTGCAGGTGTAAAGGTTGTCTTAATCGTTATAGGCTATCCAATAATCGTAGCCATAACATTTTTTATGTTTCCGATAACTCTTGGGGCAGCAGCCTGGATAGCGCATAAAAAAGTTAAGGAATTTAACGCTATAAAACAAGGCGTGAAAAGGGTAAAAGACGGAGATCTCCACTTCAGCATAAACGCTAACGGAAATGGAGAGTTTGCTAAGCTTGCGGCAGATATTAACAGTATCGCCGACGGGCTATCTAAAGCGGTTGAAAACGAGATCAAAAGTGAACGGTTAAAAACAGAATTAATCACTAATGTCTCCCATGACATTCGAACCCCCTTAACTTCAATCATTACCTATGTTGACTTATTAAAACACGAAAAGGATCAATCAAAGGTAGATAATTATTTAGAAATAATCGATCAGAAGTCACAAAGGTTAAAAGTACTAACAGAGGATTTGTTTGAAGCGGCTAAAGCATCAAGTGGGAATATTCAGGTTAACTTCGAAGAAATTGATCTTATGTCTTTAATAACCCAAGGGTTAGGCGAGCTTGATGACAAAATCCAAGAGAGTGAGTTAGAATTCAAAATCAGTCATCCAAAGGAAAGACTGGTCGTTAAAGCCGACGGGAAGCTATTGTGGCGAGCTATTGAAAATTTGTTATCAAATATATTTAAATACGCCCTGCAAGGGTCAAGAGTCTATATCGATGTTACCAATGTAGGAACTGTAGCAACACTAACTATTAAAAATATATCGGCCTATGAACTAAATATCTCTTCTGACGAGCTTATGGAGCGATTTAAAAGAGGGGATGAATCTAGGAGCAGTCAAGGCAGCGGGTTGGGATTATCAATTGCTAAGAGTTTGCTGGAAATTCAAAGAGGAGGTTTTAATATTGAGATAGATGGGGATTTATTTAAAGCAATAATTCAAATGCCCCTTGTACAAAGGAATTAAATTATTAAATCGACAATATAAAAGTAGAGGGCAGCAAACTTCAGTTTGCTGCCCTCTACTCTATAAGGGTTATATGCAATAATTATAAAATACTCTGATTTAGCAGAAAGGAATCTAAATAATATATCTAGTGTTCAAGTAGATTACTTAGGTGGGTATATTACAGCCGGTGTCATACATTTTAAGTTTAAAATCGATAATTTTGAGGTTTTCTCTTAAATCAGCCATGTGCTTTAGAACCTCTTTGCGGTGATCGAGAAACAATTGCCGACGAATTTCTAAAGTCTCATCACCTTGCAGACACCATTCGATATATTGCTTAATTTGTTTTATAGGCATTCCGGTATTTTTCAAACAGCAAATGAGCTTTAACCACTCTAGGTCACTATCAGAAAACTCTCTGATTCCAGATTTGCTGCGATCAACAAAAGGAAGCAGACCCTCTTTGTCATAATAACGTATTGTATGTGCAGTTAGGTCGAATTTCTCAGCGACTTGACTGATGGTGTAACTCATAGTAATTCTCCTCTAAGGTTCCTTAATAACAAAAAAATTTAGCTTAGAGCTAAACTTCAAGTTTTTTTTCAGTATAAACTACTTAATATTGAATTACAATCAGTTTAGTAATACAGTGATAGAAGCCGAGTCAATAAACTAAAATTGAATGCTTTTATGAAGGGGCCAGGAGATTGATTTGAAGAATATCGATGCTGGACAAAATCATTTTGAATTAAGTAATTCTTTGGTGTTAATAATGGCTATAGCCAGTGGTATAACTGTGTCTAATTTATATTATAGTCAGCCGTTACTTGTAGAAATTGCGGAAAGCTTTCATGTAACTCAGGTTAGTGTTGGTTTTGTGGCTATGCTCACTCAGATCGGATATGCCCTAGGTATGCTGAGTATTTTGCCTTTAGCGGATATTAAGGAAAAAAGGTTTTTGATTGTTTCTATGCTGCTGTGTTCTGCTTGTGCATTGTTAGCTATGTATTTTTCTTTTAATATAACTGTGATTTCCATTGCATCCTTTGCTGTTGGCTTTACGTCTGTGGTTCCTCAGCTAATTGTTCCCTTTGCTGCACAGTTAGCCAATCCCCAAGAGAGAGGGAAGATCATCGGATCTGTTATGAGCGGCCTATTTATTGGTATATTGGTATCGCGTACTTTCAGTGGCCTTATAGGTGAATATTGGGGATGGAGAATTGTCTACTTAATTGCAGCAGCCTTAATGATTATTCTGGCTATTTTCTTAAGCAGAATGCTGCCTTTATGTCCCCCTACTTCAAGTATGAAATATCAAGAATTGTTCAAATCTATGGTGAATCTGACCAAAAGTCTTCCGGTATTAAGGGAGGCATCTTTGAATGGAGCGCTGATGTTCGCCTCCTTCAGTGCCTTTTGGACATCATTAGTCTTCTTGCTTGAGAGTTCACACTATAATATGGGAGCTGATGCTGCCGGTCTCTTTGGATTAGTCGGTGTGACCGGCGCAATGGCTGCTCCGATCGTTGGCAGGATAGCAGACAAACGAAGCCCAAAATTTACAGTGGTAATCGGCATGATCTCAGTAACAATAGCTTATATTTGTTTTATTACTTTAGGGTTTAAATTATGGGGATTGATTATTGGAGTGGTATTTCTTGATTTAGGAGTTCAGTCTTGTCAGATTTCCAATCAGGCTAGAGTGCATTCTCTTAACGATGAAGCACGTAACAGACTAAATACAGTTTACATGGTCTCATACTTTAGCGGAGGTGCCCTGGGATCCTATCTGGGATCATACAGCTATGCCCATTTTGGGTGGTATGGAGTTTGCAGTTTGGGACTACTAACTCAACTAATAGCCTTTATAGCTCTCAAGACCTATAAAGCAAAGCCACATATATTCTAAATGCAATACCCCCGATACTTAGTTAGTTCGTTAATCTTTCAAAGTGTTTTGTTTTAGCAACAGAAACAACACTAGAAATCATAATATTTGAAACAGTTAGAGAGTTTACGGAAATCCCCAATGGTCATAAAGGAGGCTCAGCGGAAAAAAGTGTACCGCTGAGCCTTCTACCGGTTTTATTCCTTTTAAATTGTAATTAACTCATAGTCTTTAGTGCCTAGCCCCATTTCAACGGCATAGTCAATTGCCACTTTCCAGTCGGTGGTTGGGCTGACAGCGGTAAAATGATCATTATGTCCTGGGGAGGTTTTATCTAATATGCTGCCGGCCATAACGGGCTGAGAGTTTACAGCATCTGCACAAGCGGCATCGAGGGCTACCGGGTCGAAGGAGGCAAACATACCTACATTTGGAACAATCGGGACATCGTTCTCAGAATGACAGTCGCAGAAAGGGGATACATCAATTACTAAACTGATGTGGAAGTGGGGACGCCCCTTCAGTACAGCCCAGGTGTATTCAGCAATCTTTTTATTCAATATTTCATTGGACTCTCCCCAATCAGCTTGAACAGCATCCGTTGGACATACACCAATACAGCGTCCGCAGCCGACACAATTTAGATGATTTATGTTAGCTTTGTGTTCTGTCACGGTTATGGCATTATGAGCGCAGATTTTTGTACATACACCGCAGCCGACGCATTTCTTCTGAAAAACTTGGGGTTTTCCGCTGCTGTGCATTTCCATTTTGCCGGCGCGGGAACCGCAACCCATCCCAATATTTTTTAAGGCACCGCCAAAACCGGTTAGTTCATGTCCCTTGAAATGGTTCAGAGAAATGAATACATCGGCATCCATAATAGCTTGCCCAATCTTTGCTTCTTTCACATAGTTACCGCCTTCAACGGGAATCAAAGCCTCGTCGGTACCTTTCAAGCCATCGGCAATCAGTACATGACAACCTGTAGAAAAAGGAGAAAAGCCATTGAGGTAAGCTGAATCCAGATGGTCAAGAGCATTCTTTCTGCCACCCACATATAAGGTGTTACAATCAGTCAGAAAGGGTTTTCCGCCGAGTTCCTTCACAATATCCACCACAGTCTTGGCAAAATTTGGTCTTAGATAGGATAAGTTTCCCGGTTCTCCAAAATGAATTTTGATTGCGGCGTATTTTTTCTCAAAATCAATTTGATTCATTCCTGCAGTTTTGATCAGCCGGCTTAACTTCTGCTGCAAATTTTCTTTCATGGTCACGTGCATATCCGTAAAATACACCTTTGATTTTTCCAACATAATAACCTCCAAGAAATTTGATTCGTTAAGTGTACCTAAAGGATTAATCATTGAATTAGATTAATGGGATAATCATATGTCATCCTTATTTTAGCATAAACCTTTGAGCATACTTTAAGTCAAGCAGAAATTTTCTTAAAAATAAACCTGAAAATTATACCATTCAATGATATTATTCTTAGAGTTAATGAGTGATTCTCTCATTTGAGAGAGTAAAGATTAGAATTTTAAATATATTTAGTAAGAGCAAGAGATCTCGCGTTGAAGGTGAGGGGCTTCTTGCTCTTTTCTCTACGTATCAATCCAAAATATAACAATTACCGACAGATTTACCGAAGGAGATTGAACGATAAATGTTGAATCACTACACTAAAGTAAAGAAGTAGGCAGCATTGGATTTTTTTATTCTTGCAGGAAGGAATCAGAGCAATGAAACTTAAATCAAAGCTATCTCTGGGTTTTGCTTCGGTATTATTAATCGTTGCTGTTTTTTTTGGGATATCTATTTACTCTATTGCCCAAGTAAATAATAGAATTGAAAAAAACCAGCAAGATCGATATCAGAAAATTAAGTATTGCAAGACTATTGAGGACGAGCTGAACAATATCAGTAGGTACTTAAGAGACCTGGCTTTTCTCGATGTCGATTATAATTATTATCAAAAAATCGAATCAATTCATACTTCGAGAAAAGAGATCGAAATTGCCCTGAATTTGCTGGAGGACACAGCCATCCGTGACGAAACAAAAAATCTACTTCGCCAGATAAAAGCCGAAAACCTTGTCTACATTGAGCTGCAGGAGAAAATCATAGCATTGGCCACTTCCGGTCAGGAAGAGAAGTATGAGCAGGCTATCAATGATGGAGCCTTTGAGCGGGGGCAAATTTTCAAGTACGTTGAAGAGTTAGATAGACTTGAAGATAAATCCATGAATGAATTATTGCAATCATCCTCAGGTGTCTATAACTATGCCTTAATATCCTTTTTTATATCACTACTACTTACAATACTAGTCGGAACAGGAATAACTGTCTGGATTACACGCAAGGTTACTAGAGACATACGTTATATCACTGACATTATGAATCGCTTTCCTTCGATACGTGATCATGTCAATTTACCACGAATTGATATTCGTTCAAATGACGAGGTTGGCGAAATTGCAGCGTCCTTTAATGAAATGGCTGGTTTTTTAGAAGAACATGCTAGGCAGGAAAAAGAATTTATCTCTAAAATACAGGATCGTGATTGGCTGAAAACAGAAGTCCTAGAAATTACGACTTTATGTCAAGGGCTTCAGGATATGAAAACATTGGCCAATCTCATCATTACAAAGGTTACTCCCATGATCCAAGGAAGTTATGGAGTTTTTTATGTCCTGGAACGTCAAGGGGATAAGGAGTTCTTAAAGAAACAAGCGGTTTATGCAGAAAGTTCCCATGACCCTGCAAGAGAGATCATTCCTATCGGGGAAGGATTAGCTGGTCAGAGTGCGCTAGAGAATAGAACGATTATTCTGGACAAAGTACCAGAGGATTATATAAAGATTTCCTCCGGATTAGGGGAAACCTTCCCCAAAATGATTATCATACTTCCTTTAACGTTTAAAGAGCAGGTTCTGGCTGTTATAGAGTTGGCCTCCCATCAGTCGTATACAGCTATACAGTTAGAGTTACTGGAATTTATTTCGAAATACATCGGAACGACTATAAACCGTGTCCAAAATAGGATGGAGATAGAGAGACTGCTGGGGGAATCACAGGTTTTGACGGAAGAACTCCAGTCCCAATCTGAGGAACTTCAATTGCAGCAGGAGGAACTAAAAACCTTTAATGAGAATTTGGAGGAACAGTATAGTGAGTCTGAAAAAAGAGCGACAGAATTAGAGGCCTTAAAGGAAGCCTTTGAAGAAAAAGCACGGCAGCTTGAAGAAAGCTCGAACTATAAGTCGGAGTTTTTATCCAATATCTCACATGAGCTAAGAACACCTTTGAATAGTTTGCTCATTCTTTCCCAAATGCTGATTGAAAATAAGGAAGGAAACTTGACTTCAAATCAGATTGAATACGCTAAAACAATTTTTTCTTCCGGAAATGAACTCTTGATCTTAATTAATGATATTTTAGATCTATCGAAAATAGAGTCCGGGAAAATAACCCTTCATCCTGAAGTGGTAAAATTAGCCGATATGCTGGACCATGTCAGACAGTATTTTCTTCCAATGGCTAGTCAAAAGGACCTCGAGTTTATCGTAGAGATGGATAAGAACCTGCCAATGACTATCTGTATTGATGAACATAAGCTGTTGCAGATTCTCAAGAATTTATTATCTAATGCCTTTAAATTTACGGACAAGGGAAGGGTCTCCTTACGGATCAGTAATGCAGCAGAACATGTAGTTATGAATAATGGAATAGGCAAAGATGTAGAGTGGGTATTGGCATTTTCCGTTATAGACACTGGTATTGGTATGCCAAAGAGCAAGCATGAGATTGTCTTTGAGGCCTTTCAACAGGCTAATGGGTCAACTGCCAGGAAGTACGGCGGTACGGGCCTGGGGCTTACTATTAGCCGGAAGCTTGCCGGAATATTAGGAGGATTTATCGATATCGACAGTGTTGAAGGTCAAGGAAGTACATTTACCCTCTATTTGCCGGGCCATCCTGCTCAAAGAGAGGTTTTCATTAAACCATTCTCTGAAGTGGCGGCTACAAGATTTGTCGATTCTGATGATTCTTCTGCTCCCGGAGTTAAAAGGGTTGAAGATAATTCTGATAGTATCTATCAAGCCGATGATGCTCAACAAATTGAGAATAGAAATGTGAGCTTAGAAGGCAAGAAAATTTTGGTAGTAGATGATGACATGAGAAATGTCTTTGCCCTTACCACGGCACTTGAAAATCATAAGATTAAGGCAGTATTTGCCGAGAATGGCAGAGAGGCTATCGAAGTTTTATATGAGAATCCGGATACGGACTTACTACTAATGGACATCATGATGCCGGAAATGGATGGATATGAAGCTATCCAACGTATTCGGCAAATTCCTGAATATGCAAACTTACCGATTATTGCCTTGACGGCTAAGGCTATGAAAAATGACCGTGAAAAGTGTATTGATGCGGGGGCCTCCGATTATATTAGCAAACCGGTGAATTTGGAGCAGTTATTCACCTTAATAAAGATCTGGTTATATAGATAGGGTTGGGTTAAGGGGGGGCAAAGAGTGAGACTATGGCTGATTTAGGCAATCAGGAGGAGGAAATAGAGAAAATTGAAATTGAACTTCTATTAGAAGGAATATACCGTTTCTATGGTTTTGATTTCAGAAATTATGTTTCTGCTTCAATAAGGCGCAGAATCTGGAATCGTATCCGGGCTGAACGTTTGAAAAATGTTTCCAGCCTACAGGAAAAAGTTCTCCATGATCCAGGTGCTATGGCTCGGCTCATTGCAGATTTTTCTATCCATGTCTCTGAGATGTTTAGAGATCCCTTTTTCTTTAAGACGTTTAGAGAGGAAGTAATTCCAAGTCTTAAAGACATACCGTTTATTAGAATTTGGCATGCCGGTTGTTCCTCCGGAGAAGAGGTTTACTCTATGGCCATGATCTTATATGAAGAAGGTTTATACCATAAGACGAAAATTTATGCGACAGATATGAATGAAGAATTATTAGAAAAGGCGAGAAAAGGTGTATACCCATTAAACAAAATGCCTCGTTACGAAGATAATTATCTTGCCGCAGGGGGAAAACAAGATTTTTCGGTGTTCTTTAATGTATGTCATGATAAAGCTTGTTTTCATAGATTTCTTACCCATAATGTAGTATTTGCCCAACACAATTTGGCGACAGATCATTCCTTTAATGAGTTTCATGTCATAATTTGCAGAAATGTAATGATTTACTTCGATAAGATTCTACAAAACCGAGTACATCAGCTGTTCTATGAGAGTTTGTGTATGAGAGGATTCTTAGGGTTAGGTGGCAAGGAGGATATAGCCTTTAATGATTATTCTCAATACTATGAAGCCCTTAGTACTCGGCAGAAGCTGTATTGTAAGGTGAAGTGACTACCCAGTAATTGTGATATTCATTAAGAGAGAAAGACAAAGTATCTTAGGGTACCGAGGATGTTAAAAAGTATGAAGATCTTAATTGTAGATGACCGCCGTGATAATTTGCTGGCCTTGGAAGCTGTACTTGAATCACCTGATTATCAGCTGGTTTTGGCTATGTCCGGAGAAGAAGCTTTAAAATGCTTACTGAAAGATGATTTTGCCGTAATTCTACTAGATGTTCAGATGCCGGGCATGGATGGATTTGAAACTGCTAAGCTCATCCGGGCGCGGAAAAAGAATGAGGAGACTCCTATAATTTTCATTACAGCAATCTATCAGTCTACAGAAAACATTACTAAAGGCTACTCCTTAGGGGCTATTGATTATTTGTTCAAACCATTCAATCCTGAAATGCTGAAATTCAAGATAGAAGGGTTTATTAAGATACACATGCATAAGAAAAAGATAAAGCATCAGAATGATTTGCTAAAGCAGCATGCCCTTGAACTAGAAATTATTAATAACAGCCTGGAACGCACGACTACGGATTTGCGCAGAGCAGAAGCTCTGGCTCGCATAATCGGAGAAACTTCAACAGATACTGTGATCACTATGGATACTATGGGCAGAATCATTAACACTAATCCAGCAATTAAAACTATGTTTGGGTATGAACATGGGGATTTACTGGGGGAAACTGTTGAAGTTCTTTTGCCGGATAACAACTTTTCGTTTCATAATTCCCTTAATGACTTTGTTCTTTGTCAAAGTAGTAAGGTGCTGAATGCCACGGCTAAACACAAAACCGGAAGGGTTTTTCCCGTAGAGATTCAAGTGGGAGTTGCCAGCATAGATGAGCAGGAGATTTCAGTATGGTCTGTTAGGGACATCTCCGAGCGGAAGCAGCTGGAGAAAGAGAGAATAGACCGTTATAGAACTCTTGAAAAATTAGTCTTGGAGAGAACGGGTGAACTGTTCCGTACGAACCAGAAGTTAAAGGAAGAAATATTTCAACGCAACAAAATAGCCGAGGAACTTAGGAAGACCAGTCTAAGGCTTAATAATATCCTGGAAAGCATAACGGATGTTTTCTTTACCCTAGACCACCATTGGAAGTTTATCTTTGTCAATGAAGAGGCGGAAAAATATTGGCTGAAGGGGCGGGATGAGTTAATTGGAAAAAATATTTGGGATCTCTTCCCGGAAGCACTTTTAGAGTATTATCCTTTATTTAGGAAAGCGAAATCAAAGAAAGAAGCTATACATTTTGAAATTAAAGGACTATATTCCGAGACACCTTACGAAGCTCATGTTTATCCTTCCGAAGAAGGGCTATCCATTTATTACCATAATATTATGGAGCGGAAAATGTTCGAAAAAGAAATGGCCCGTCTCGATCGTCTAAACCTTGTGGGACAAATGGCGGCTGGAATCGGTCATGAGGTGAGGAACCCTCTTACGACAATTCGCGGTTTTCTTCAGCTAATGGAGGGGAAAGATGAATTCACAAAGTCCAAGGGTTATATCAAGTTAATGATTGAGGAGCTTGATAGAGCTAATTCAATCATTTCAGAATTTCTAAGTTTGGCCAAGAATAAGACAGTCGATCTCCGGCCCTTAAACCTGAACACGCTTATAGAAAACTTATTTCCCTTATTACAGGCAGATGCCATGGTTAGTGACAAGAATATTGAAACAGAATTACTGGACATAGAAGTCTTATCTTTGGATGAGAAGGAAATTCGCCAGCTTATTTTGAACCTTGTCCGAAATGGGATGGAGGCCATGAGTCGCAATGGCACATTAACACTAAATACTTTCATGGATGGGGATAGGGTTGTTCTGGCAGTACAGGATGAAGGGTGTGGAATCAAGGATCAGGACATTGAGAAGCTTGGAACCCCGTTTTTCACGACTAAAGAGAGCGGAACGGGTTTAGGGTTGGCTACTTGTTACAGCATTTCTGCTCGGCATAATGCTCAAATAGATATTGAGACGGGGAATTCGGGAACAACCTTTTATGTGAAGTTTAAGACTAAGCGGAAATATTGAAAACACGAGAAGGGACAGGTTTCATAACTTTTTGAAACCTGTCCCTTCTCGTGTTTTCAAAGCTCTGCTTCTATAAATGGATAAGCCGCTTATACATGCTTATATAATAATTAAAGTCGGGTACATTAAGGGAAATGCTATCAAGGGGTTGAATACGTAAAATGAATCAACAAAGTAAAGCTAACTCCACCTTGCAGAATCCCCCAAAGTCTTTTTGGATTGCCTCTACTCTAATGACAGATTATCCGACTTTAAATGAAGATCTAAAAGTGGATGTCGCTATTATTGGCGGGGGAATGGTCGGTATTACGATAGCTTACTTACTTGCAGAAGAAGGGTTGAAGGTTGCCGTTTTAGAAGCGGGCGGATCGTATGGGTACGACGGCTCATACGACTGCAAAACTTATCTCTCAGCACGGGTTAATCTATGATCAGATAAAACATCAGATGGGTTTAGAAAAAGCAAAGCAATATGCAGATGCTAATGAAACTGCAATTAAATTTGTCGCCAAGTTAATCGAAGAGAAAAAGATTAAATGTGATTTTAGTTGGCGGTCAGCCTATGTATTTACCCAATCCAATAAATATATTCAGAAACTTCAAGATGAGCTGACTGTGGCGGAGGAATTAGGCATTAAAGCATCTTATCAAACAGAATTAGAGATACCAATCCTCATTCCCCGGGGTGCGAAGTACAGTGGAATGACGCTGAACACTCTTGGAATTGCCCTTGCCAGGGCTCAAGATTTACGATTGATGGAAATCTTAGAAGGGCCAGCGATGAAGGAACTTGAGACACTATAGCCCTTAAACCAGATTTACCCATATGAATAGAGTAAACATGATGGATATGGACATGTTCTTTATTAAAGTGAATGGAGAGCCTGTTCATTGGGTACGTAATAGTTTTGGCAGCCACTGGAAGCAATAATTTCAAAAAATATGCAATTTGTCCAATTTAATAATGACTTTTGCATATCTTTTAATGACTTAAGTCACTCCCTAAATGTTACAGACAGGACTAAGATTTGTATAAGAAATTTTCCTGTTTTTATCTAGTTCTCATGAGAAAAACTTATCAAGTTCAGCATAACCAAATATCAAGCCAAGGGAGGGTGTGACAAGTTAACAATTAAACAATCTACTCTAACAGAACATATCGAACAAATAATTTGATGGGGGGAAATAGTTATGAGAAGTATTAAGCTAAAAATGGTTGTTTATATTGGGGCTCTTTTGTTATTTGTTTGTGGGGGACTGGGGCTTATATCGGATATAGCTGCTTCAAAGGCTATTGCGGATCAGGTTGATCAAAACCTTCCATTATTAGCAAATGAAGGGGCAAAGGTTGTTTCAGCAAGAATGAACGCAGTGTTAGATAACCTTGAAACGGTTGCGAACATGGAGGAAATAAAAAACAACGTTAGCGTCCATTCAGAGGCTAAAACCAAGTTTTTTGAAGATGAAGCAAAAAGATTAGGACATAAACAGATGTTTACCCTTGGTCTAGATGGTTTGATACCATCTGGCCAAACTGGAAAAGATGTTAGTTTAAAAGATAGGGCATACTTCCAGAAAGCTATTGCTGGTGAACGAACAATATCTGAACCGATTGTCAACAAAGACGATGGATCTATGATTATTGTCTGTGCTGTTCCGATAAAAAAGGATGGAGCCATAGTTGGAGTTTTAGTTGCAATGAGGGAAGGTACTGAATTAATTAAAATCACTAATGACATTACTTATGGCAAATCCGGCAAAGCATTTATGATTGATGATAAGGGCATAAAGGTTGCCCATAGTAACGCTGATCTTGTTATGAATATGGATAATGATCTGGAAAACGTTAAGCAGGATCCTAAACTAGAATCTTTGGCAAATATCGAGAGAAAAATGATTGAAGGCAAGACCGGAGTTGGAGAGTACGATTATAACGGAATCGTAAAATATCTTGGCTATGTACCGGTTCCGGGTACAACTTGGTCCTTAGCGGTGGCTGCCCCTAAAGATGAGGTTATGGCAGGGGTACATACAATGGGCAGATCCGTTTTTATCGCGTCAGTAATTTTTTTACTGCTTAGCATAGGTGCAGCTTACTTTGTTGCGAGGCTAATCGCAAATCCGATTATGTCAGCTGCAGAACACCTAAAGATTATTTCCGCAGGAGACTTCACCCACTCCTCCCCTAAGGAACTTTTAGAGAGAAAGGATGAAATTGGTTTATTAAGCAAAGCAATTGACACTATGCAGAAGTCAGTAAAAGAGCTGGTTATAGGTGTAATCACTGAGTCCCGCAATGTAGAGAACACAGTCATAGCAACTGGTAAGGCAATCTCAGAGTTGACTTCTCAGATTGGAGAAGTCTCTGCTACGACTGAGGAACTGTCTGCGGGAATGGAAGAGACTGCTGCCTCAGGTGAGGAAATGAGTGCATCTGTTACAGAGATCGAGAGAGCGGTAGGCTCAATCGCCAGTAAAGCAGAAGCTGGAGCTGTCTCGGCGGGGGAGATAAGTAAAAGAGCAAGCGCCCTTAATCGAAACACCATTGCTTCCCAAAGCAGTGCTCAGACGATCTATTTAACCACCCAGGAAAAAATGGTCAAGGCTATTGAAGAATCCAAAGCTGTTGATCAGATTAATATACTTTCGGACTCAATATTACAGATCACTTCCCAAACGAATCTACTTGCCTTAAATGCAGCCATAGAGGCGGCAAGAGCCGGGGAAGCAGGCAGGGGTTTTGCGGTGGTAGCCGACGAGATAAGGAAGCTGGCAGAAAACTCTAAGGAAACGGTTAATGAAATACAGAATGTGACTAAGATTGTTGTTTCAGCGGTAGGTAATCTGTCTGAGAGCTCTGCCAGTATTTTGGAATTTATAGATAAAGAGGTTCGTAAAGAATTTGACAATATGCTTGAAATTAGTGAGCAATACAATGAGGATGCTAAGTTCGTTGATAACCTGGTAAATGACTTCAGTGCAACTGCGGAAGAATTAACCGCTTCGATGCAGGAGATGGCTAAGGTTATCGAGGAAATTGCCGTAGCTGCAAATCAAGGAGCTGAAGGAGCAACGGTAATTGCAGAGAAAAGTATAACGGTTATGGAAAATTCCAATGAGGTTATGAACCAGGCAGATTTATCAAAGCAGAGTTCTGATAATCTTATGAAGATAGTATCGAGCTTCAAGGTTGAATAATATATAAGCTATATTAAGGAGTAGTAAAAGAGTTGCTAAAGAACTCGATTACTACTCCTTGCCTGTAATTTTATGGCTTATGGTTGTCAAAGCTTTTCCGAGATTCTCGGCTTTCCCGGGTCGCAGGGAGGACTCTTAACATCGTAAAATTTTTGATTAGACTTCTGAGATGATCTCACCCATTTGAGATATGTCATACCCTCCAATTCCCTGTATTTCATTGCGAAATGCAGAGGATCTTAAGATGCTGATTAATGCCTGGAAATGTGGGCGTTCCACATCTTCCAAGCGCATTACTAAATCATAGCGTTCTTTATGAAGGGGGATAAAATCAAGATTCACAAATTGCATAGCAACCTTTTCAATCCCCAAACCAACGTCTGCTTCTCCGCGGGCAACTTTGCTGGCGACGGCCAAGTGGGTTAACTCTTCTTCTCCGTAGCCAAGAATGTCTTGGCGTTTAATTCCCGAGATCCTCAGTTGTTCATCTAACAATACTCTTGCTCCAGAGCCTCTTTCTCTATTTACATAACGAACTTCAGGTTTGACTAAGTCTCCCCAAGTGGTTATGTTTTTTGGATTTCCCTTAGCAACATAGAATCCTTCCATTCGATAGACTAAGTTAATGATACAGGTTTGGTGACCAGGCATTAGTCTTCGTACATACGGGGTGTTGTATTCGTTAGTATCGCTATCCCATAAATGGGCAGTGACAACGTTGGCCAACCCGCGATATAAGGCCATCAGCCCATCAATACTACCGATATAGCGGCGTAAGAAGGGAACCTGCGGAAATTGCTTCTCTAAATACCGGGTCAAAATGTCCAAAACAATATCTTGGCCGCAGATAACTAAGCTTTCGTCACTGGTTAAACGATGGCGCTGAACTAATTGCTCGTTAATAGCTGAGGGGTCTAGAGGAGTGGTAGATGTGCTTAAGCCCTTAGATTTTTGCTTATAAGCCTCAAGATCAGCACCCTCTACACGGACTTTACGACCAATGCGATAAGCAGTAAGCTCACCTCTTTTGATCAGCTCATATACTGTAAATTTCGAAATCTTTAAGATCTTGGCAATTTCTTCGGGCGTATAGGAAATATCAGTGGACATAGCTAAGCTCCTGTCTCTTATAAGTATGCAAATGTACTGTATACTTTGCTGAATGTACTTGCTAATGTATTATAACACATAGTATAATGTCAGTGTAATTCAGTCTTGTTGGGTTTTGTTTGCTTATGAATGGTTTATTGAAGTTAATCTTAACCAACATTAGCTAATACAACCTAACATGAATGAAGTAGCGTAGAAAGAAGTGCTTGAGGAGGAGTGGAAAGTGAAAAAAGTATCATGGTTATTAGTATTAAGTTTTAGTTTGTTGATCATCTTATCTAGTGTAGGTTGTAATGCGAATAATGCCGCCCAATCGCCAGAAAAAACTACTCAGGTAGAACCTGTAGAAATCATGGTGTCGGCTGCGGCAAGTCTGCAAAATTCGCTAACTGAACTGCAAAAGGACTATGCTCAGAAAAAACCCGAAGTGAAGCTTACCTTTAACTTTGGAAGTTCAGGAACTCTCCAACAACAAATTGAGCAGGGTGCGCCGGCTGATCTTTTTATTTCTGCTGGGAAATCTCAAATGGATGCTTTGGGGCAAAAAGATTTGCTGGTTAAAGAAAGCAGAATCGATTTACTGGGGAATGACTTAGTTCTTGTTACGGGAAAGGAAGACAAGAAGGTAACCTCTCTAGAAGATCTGGCTAAAGCGGATGTAGGAAAAATTAGTATCGGCACTCCTGAATCTGTGCCTGCCGGAAAATATGCGCAGGAAGCTTTGACAAGCCTCAAGCTTTGGGATCAATTAACTCCTAAGTTTGTCTTGGCTAAGGATGTAACCCAAGTCTTAAACTATGTAGAAACAGGTAATGTGGACGCGGGCTTGGTATACCAATCCGATGCTCAGGGGTCAGATAAAGTGAAAGTCGTTATGGCTCTTCCAGAGAGCAGCCACAAGCCCATTGTATACCCCGCGGCGATTATCTCAGCTACCAAAAATCAACAAGCTGCAGAAGACTTTTTAAATTACTTACAGAGTTCGGATGCTCAGAAAGTCTTTACCCAATACGGATTTAAGTCGATAGCAAAGTAAAGTTGTTCAGTGAAGCTGAACATTGAGGCTTCTGGTATGATACCCTCCAGTGATCCGCAGTACTGGTTAAAGTGCTTGGCGCAGAAGGAGGGGATCGCCTTCCTGAAGAACTTACCCATACTTATTAAGCAGGGGCCTGAAAACTGGACAAAGTGCGGTGAGCCTTATGGATTTTAGCTTTATTCCGATTATTTTATCCTTAAAAGTTGCCTTCGCAGCCGTTATTATTGTGACTTGTACTTCCATACCACTAGCCGGGTTGATGGCCAAGAGGGAGTTTTTGGGCAAGGATGTCGTCGAGTCAATTATTACCTTACCTTTGGTATTACCGCCTTCAGTTATTGGTTTTATGCTACTTTTTGTTTTTGGCAAGAATGGCCCTGTAGGAAAGCTGCTAGAACAATGGTTCCATACCAGAATCGTCTTTACCTTGGCAGGAGCTGTTGTTGCGGCTGCCGTTGTCGCTTTGCCTTTAATGTATCAATCTGTGAAGGTAGCAATGGAGAATGTGGACCCAAACCTCGAAAAGGCTGCCCGTACATTAGGGGCTAAAGAGCTAAGAATATTCTTTACCATCACTCTGCCTTTGGCTTGGAATGGAATTGTGGCGGGCTTAGTATTGGCTTTTGCTCGCTCCTTGGGGGAATTTGGTGCAACGTTGATGATTGCTGGGAATATCCCGGGTAAGACTCAAACAATGCCGTTAGCTATCTACTTTGCCAATGAATCAGGGGATACAAGGCAAGCAAGTATATTGGTTATAATTATGACAGTGTTTAGTTTTATGGTGATTTATGGGCTAAACCGTTGGGGGAAAGGCTCCCAGAAGGATAGGAAAGGGGGCGGGGACCATGCTTAAGGCACATTTTGAAAAAAAGTTGCCCTCTTTTGATCTGGAAGCAGATATTTCCTTGAGTAACGGAATCCTTGCTTTGGTCGGTCCCTCCGGAGCTGGCAAAACCACGATCCTGCAGTGCATCGCAGGCCTGCAGACTCCTTCTCAGGGCGAGATTAAGATCAATGATAAAGCCGTTTTTTCTTCTGAGCAGGGCATAAATGTTCCTATCAGAAATCGGCGTATAGGGTATGTTTTTCAGGACTATGCTCTCTTTCCGCACATGACTGTAGAAAAGAATGTAATGTACGGTATGCCCAAAAAAGATAATAGCCCTAACAAGGTTTTAACCGTTTCCAATGTATTAGAAATGCTGAAGATTGAACATCTCCGGCAGCGCTATCCCAACCAGATTTCCGGGGGGGAAAAACAAAGAGTCTCTTTGGCTCGTGCCTTAATGACTGAGCCAGAACTCTTATTGCTGGATGAGCCACTTTCGGCACTTGATCAAGACACGCGAAAAACACTTCAACAAGAACTGCTTAGGCTGCAAGCTCAATGGCGGATTCCCTTCATTTTAGTCACTCATGATCCACAGGAAGCAGAAATGCTTGGAGATCAGATTATTAAGCTGGATCGGGGTAAGCAAGAGACAATCAAGATGTCAGATAAGTTTAATGAAACTCTTAGGAAAATTAAATAATAAATCTCCGAGCCAGTTTGACCTAAGGATCAAAGTCTACGGTCGCTGGACAGGATTCTAGATCCTCAGGGTATTCTTGGAAACAGGTATGCCTTCACATTTTGAAAAGGAGTACAGGTGTAATACTAGGCTACTAGTTTACTCAGGGCTCCCTTTTCGGGGAGCCCTATTGTTTTGCCTCTATGCTAGGCCAGGATTTCTAACATATTAACTATGACTAACTCTGTAAGGGGGTTAATGTGTCTTTTGATTTGATGGAGATTGACTTTGCTCCGTTAATTATATCTTTAAGAGCTGCAACAATGGCCACTATTGTAACTTTCTTTTTAGGTATTGCTGCAGCGTACTTTGTTTCAGGGTATCAGGGAAAATTTAAGGGATTGATAGACGGTGTCCTCACTCTTCCCTTGGTATTGCCACCAACCGTTTTAGGCTTTTTGTTGCTTGTTTTGTTTGGTAAGAATGGGCCCCTTGGAAAATTTCTGACAGCCATTGGAACGACGGTCATATTCTCTTGGCCGGCTACTGTTATTGCAGCCTCAGTCGTGGCCTTTCCTTTGATGTATCGAACAGTAAGAAGTTCTTTTGAACAGATTGATCAAAATATTATTTATGCTGCACGCACATTAGGTGTCTCGGAGTGGAAGATATTCTGGAAGATTACAATTCCGCTCTCTTGGCCGGGAGTTGCCGCAGGAACAGTCTTGGCCTTTGCAAGAGCTCTGGGGGATTTTGGTGCCACACTGATGATAGGGGGCAACATACCGGGTAAAACATTGACCATCCCTGCGGCAATCTTCTTTGCTGCCGAAAGTGGAGATATGAATAAGGCTTTACTCTGGGTGATACTTATCTTTATTATTTCACTGATTGTTATGACGTTAATGAATTATTGGACGGATTACCAACGTAAGTTAATAATTTCAGCAGGCAGGAAATAGCATGGAACTATTGGTAGATATTCAAAAAAAGCTTCTAGGATTTGAGCTGGATGTGAGTTTTGAAGCGGACAAGAATATTCTTGGACTTTTAGGCGCTTCAGGCTCAGGTAAAAGTATGACCTTGCGCTGCATCGCGGGAATTGATACTCCTGATCAGGGCAGAATTGTCCTTAACGGCAGGACATTATTTGACTCTAAGAAAGGAATAAATCTCCCCTGTCGCAAGCGAAAACTTAGTTATTTGTTTCAAAACTACGCTTTATTCCCTAATATGACGGTAGAGGAGAACATTGGCTTTGGAATTGGAGATAAAAACAGGAAGGACAGATTGGCAATTATCAGTGAGAAGGTGAAGCTGATTCAACTGGAAGGCTTAGAAAAACGCTATCCCAATCAGCTTTCCGGAGGACAGCAGCAACGTGTTGCTTTAGCCAGGGCTTTAGCGGTTGAGCCCGAGGCGCTGCTCTTGGATGAGCCCTTTTCGGCTCTGGATGATTATCTAAGAGGTCAGATGGTGAAACATTTAACCGAGAATTTGTCAGATTATCAAGGGGTTACCCTATTCGTAACCCATAACATGGACGAAGTCTATAGGATTTGCCATAAGCTAGTGGTGCTGTCAACAGGAAAGATTGAAGCAAAGGGGAGAAAGGAGGATGTATTCAAATCTCCGCCTACACTTATAGCAGCGCAATTGACAGGTTGTAAGAATTTGTCTCAGGCAAAATACATATCACCCTTTGAATTAGAAGCCCTTGAATGGGGTGTGCGCCTAAAAACTGGATGCAAGATTTCAAATCAAATTAAAAATGTGGGTGTTCATGCACATTTGCTTGAAGTTGCCAGAGACGAAAAAGAAGATAATGTATTCAAGTGTTGGCCGAAATCTACTAGCGAGACCCCCTCCCGTACGATTGTATATCTACTTACAAAAAGCGATAAACAAGAACAGGATCACTATACTCTTCAATGGGAGATTACCAAACAAACTTGGTTAAAATTAAAGAATAAGCCTCAGCCCTGGTACCTGAAAATAAATCTCAATGATTTAATAATTTTTTAGCGGAGGGATTGTACTTATGAAATTACTTAGTACTTCTAAAGCTTGTGAACCTCGTGAAACTTATAAAACGAAAGTTTCCTATACTCTGATAGCTGCTTTGTTCGGATTAATAGTCCTGTTAATGTCCGGATGTTCAAGTGCAGTTAATGAAACTCCAAAAGCGGAAGGCAGTCAGACTGAGCAACTCAAACCTATCGAACTCTTAGTATCCACTGCGCCAAGCTTGAAAGGTTCACTAGAAGAAATTAAAGGGCTCTATACAGCGAAGAATGCTCAAGTCAAACTGGTTTACAATTATGGACCATCGGGATCACTTCAAAACCAAATTGAACAAGGTGCCGCTGCGGACATCTTTATCTCTCAGGGCAAACCGCAAATGGATGCCTTAGAGCAAAAAGGGCTAATTAAGCAAGGGACTAGGATAAATCTATTGGGAGACGAGCTAGTGCTGATTGTTAATAAGAACAATACTAGGATTAAGAGTTTTGAAGATTTAATAAGCTCAGAGGTCAAGAAAATCGGGATTGGTGAAGCAGATTCAGTTCCGGCGGCTAAAACAACAAAGGAAACCTTAGAGACCCTGAAATTATGGGACAAGTTACAACCAAAGTTTGTGATCGGTAAGGATTTAATGCAAATAATGACTTATGTGGAAACGGAGAATGCTGAGGCAGGTTTCGTTTGGGATACCATAGCAATTACCTCAGATAAGGTTAGGATTGTAGCAGCCGCTCCAGCTAACTCGCATAAGCCAGTGACCTTGCCGGCGGCAGTAGTTGCTTCCTCCAAAAACGGTGATGAAGCCTCAAAGTTTTTAGAATACCTGCAGAGTGATGAAGCGATGAAAATCTTTGAGAAAAATGGATTTATCAGGGGGGAATAAGCCAGACCAGTCAGTTCTTTTGTGGTGTTAGGATGATTACACCAGTTAAATTGGAGGTGTAAGGATGCTTTATATTAGCGATGAGACGATTGAGAGATGGATCAAAGAGGATGTTCCGTATATTGATTTGACAACCCTGACACTTGGCATAGGCGGAATGAAGGGAAGAATTTCGTTTAGGGCCAGGGAATTTACTGTTTTATCCGGGGTGGAGGAGGTGTTAAGGATTTTTCGCAAGCTGGGAATAACCGAGCTTCAGTCCTTACCATCAGGTACCATCGTCAATCAAGGAGATACCTTTATAATAGCTGAAGGGTTGGCAGAAAACCTACACATGGCCTGGAAAGTATCTCTGAATATTCTTGAATACTGTTCAGGTATTGCAACTAGAACAAAAAGGATGGTAGATAAAGCAAAGGCAATAAACCCGCATTCCACTGTCGTAGCTACCAGGAAATCATTTCCGGGCACCAAGGAGCTATCCATCAAATCGATTATTGCTGGAGGAGCCTATCCTCATCGTTTAGGTCTATCTGAAACTATCTTAATTTTCAAGCAGCATGTCAATTTTCTGGGAGATATCCATAATCTGACCCAGATGATTAAGGAAATCAAAGGAAAGGCCTGTGAAAAGAAAATTATTGCAGAGGTAGAAAGCGTTGAGGATGCTCGCCTTTTGATTGAATCAGGTGTTGATGGATTACAATTTGATAAAGTCCCGGCCAAGGATCTAAAGATCATCGTCGCTGAAATCCACAGCATTAACCCTAATATTACGTTGCTTGGAGCTGGTGGGATTAATGAAGGGAATATTGAAGAGTATGCTCGAACAGGTATAGATGCGATTGTAACAACTTCCATGTATTTTGGAAAACCCTCTGATATTGGAGTGACGATGGAGAATATCCAAACTCCTTGATTCACTGAAGTAAAGAAGTATTTGTAAAAACTTTATAATTCACTATCTCCGAGCCGAACTTACCTAAAGAGCAATTTATGGTATTTCGGCCAGGGTTTTAGCCCTCGGGCATATCTGGAAACGGATCTGCCTTCACTATTGAAAAGGAGGTGGCAGGCCTGCAAAGGTTTTATTTTGTGTGGGCTCCACTTTCTATGAGTGGAGCTGTTTTTTATAGATAAGATTCAGTTGGAGAACATACTGCCAGAAAAGGATATCCAGGAAGGCATGAGATCCAAATTAGCCAGGATTTTCTATATTGAGAGAAGAGAGGCAGGGGTTAGGGGGCAAGAATTTATGGATAATGATGTTTTTCTGGGGCTAGTAAGGGTATTTGACCAAAACCTGGAGGCGGCCTTGATTACTGTGACCAGTGCTCTCGGTTCGACTCCTTGCAAACCTGGGGCTAAGATGTTGGTGGATATTAACGGCACTACGACTGGTACCATCGGCGGAGGATGTGGTGAGGATGAGGCCAGGCGGGAGGCTTTCAAGGTAATCGCGTCTCGTACTTCAAAGGTCTATTATCTAAATATGGTTGCAGATGGTATTCAAGAAGAGGGAATGGTTTGTGGGGGTATCATGGGTTTATTCATCGATTATTTAGGTCATCAAAATCCCTTAGAACAAATAAATCTTAACAGGCACTATCTCTCAGCTTTAATGAGCGACAATCCTACTCTTGTAACTGTAATTGAAGCACTCGACGAACAGCTAATCGGAAAAAAGCTATTTACTAGAAGTACCGGGGATGCATTCGGGGATCTAGGCTCGGAAAAATTGAACCGAGTTGCCATAAAGAAAGCTATAGCAGGCGGGGAAAAATTGTTTCCCCAGTTAATTTGTTTTGATTCTGAGTTTGAGATCTGTGAGCCTTCCATGGCTTGTTTTCGGTTATTTATTGAGCCTCCAACAACTACTCTGCACTTGGTGATTATAGGAGCAGGTTATATCGCCCAATCACTGGTGGCCATGGCTAAAGTTCTTGGGTATGATGTGACAGTTTTAGATGACCGCCCAGCACTTGCTAATTCTACCCGCTTTTGCTTGGCGGATAGGATTATTTGTGATGACTTTGAACGCGGATTAGATTTTATAAATATAAATCCTCAAACCTTCATTGTGATTGTTACTAGAGGAACTTATTCGGACAAGGTGTGTCTGCGGAAAGTGATTAATCAACCAACCAGGTATATTGGTATGACTGGCAGTTATAGAAAGGTCAAAGCATTAAAATCTGAATTAGAGGAAGAAGGAATAGATAGCGAGTCGTTACAAAAATTGTATTCTCCGATTGGTCTGAAAATAAGAGCTGAGACTCCAGCAGAAATTGCTGTAAGCATTCTCGGACAGGTAATTAAAGTGCAGAAGCAGTTGGCCTGAGAAAGCTCAAGATAATTAGTGAATCTTCATCATGATAACGAGTTTATCCAAGTTACCTGGGCGGAGTTTCGGGGTATAGGCAATCTAACATTAGCAGGCACTTCCACGAGCGATGGAGGAGGTATTTCTTTGTGCTGAGCAATATTTTTCAGCGTTTAGCCTCTTAACTAATCGGTGGAAAAGGGCATAATGGCGCGAGTGGGAATTGAGTATTAAAATTTGTCTGTGCTTAATAAAGATAGTGGGGCGGTAAAAAGCTTGTTTTTCAAGCTCTTTACCGCCCCATTTTAATCGATCCGATTAAAAAAATTAGAGGTTAAGTCTCAATTTTTACAAGAGTCGGAATTGCTGTCCGCAGTATTTTTCTATATTATCAAATAGGATACAATCTTTATTTTTTCTTTATGCTCTTTACTTAAATTTTTACATCATTTATATGTACAAAAGCACTATAATTAAGGCTGCATTTAGTATGTTTGTTTGAGTTTGTCAGACAATAATGATGTAGACCGTAAATAATGAGGGTGATAAGGATGCCAAAGGGAAAACTTACAATATTCTTAGGAGCAGCTTACGGGGTTGGAAAAACTTATGCCATGTTAGAAGCGGCTATAGGAAGGTTGTCAGAAGGTATAGATGTCGTTGTGGGTTTCGTCGAGACTCACAGTAGAACAGATACTGAGGCAATGGTTCAGAAATTAACGGTCATTCCTACAAGATATCTGAACTATAGGGGTAAGATTTCTCGAGAAATGGATCTGGATGCTGTCTTGACAAGGCATCCACAACTTGTCTTGATTGATGAATTGGCTCATACGAACGCAGAGGGATCACGGCATAGAAAACGTTATATGGATGTCAAAGAATTATTGTCAGAAGGCATCAATGTATATACCACAATGAATATTCAGGACTTAGAAACCTTGAATGATATCGTAGCCCAAATTACTGGCGTAACTGTAGGAGAGACAGTCCCTGATCAGATGCTAGAGATAGCCTCCCAAATTCAGTTGATCGATATTCCCCCTGAGGAGTTAATTCAAAGGCTAAAAGATGGCAAGGTGCATGTTCCCGATCAGGAAACAGAGGGCTTTAAAAATTTCTTTCGGATGGGCAATATTAACGCTTTGAGAGAATTAGCTCTCCGCTATACTGCGCAACGCGTAGATCGTCAGCTGGAATCATATCGGAGAGTCCACGGGATCGCCGTACCCTGGCCGACGGGGGAGAAGATTTTGGTCTGCATAAGCGCCAGTCCCTTTTCAGCGCAGTTAATTCGGATAGCCAAAAGAATGACAGAGAAGGTACAAGGGGAGTTATTGGCCGTCCATGTGGAAACTCTGCGCCGCTTGCCCAGTAGTGAGGCGGAAAAAGATTCTATGGCTAAAAATCTCCGTTTAGCGGAGGAATTAGGTGCGGAAATTATTGGTCTAACCGGGAACAGTGTTGCTGAGGCAATTTTAGAAGCAGCCAAAAAACGTAATGTATCCCAGATAATTATTGGCAAGCCCGAGCATACCCGTTTCTGGGAGATCCTGCATGGATCCGTCGTGGACAAGGTAATTCGACAAAGTCAAGGAATTAGTATCCATGTTATCCCTGGGAATAAGCAAGAAGTAGGCCTGTCGCAAATTCATAGATTGAAGAAAAATGAAGATACTGGAGCTAAGACCCAGCAGAGGGTTTTTCCACAGACCATTCCTTATTTGGTCTCAGGCCTGATGATTACTGTCATGACCTTATTTTTTATGGTACTAACTCCTTTTTTGGGACTGGTTAATATTTCCTTAGCATACGTACTTCCTATTCTAATCAGTGCTGCTCGCTGGGGGACTCTGCCAGCCATTGCAACGGCGTTAATGGGAACGATTGCCTTTGATCTCTTCTTTGTCCCTCCAATTTTTAAGTTTACGGTGGCAGACCTTCGTTATCTCATCAGCTTTGCTATTTTCCTGTGGGTAGGTGTGATTACGGGAACTCTATCAGACCGCTTAAAAAAGCAAGTGAACTATTCCCGGCAAAGGCAGAACAGCATTTCTGCACTTTATTCTCTAAGCCGAGATATAGCAGCTGTCGACGACCTAGATGCCGTCTTAGACAGTATCGTCAGTAATGTCTCCAAAACCCTAGAGGGACAAGTAATGTTGCTTTTGCCTAATGAACAGGCCCAACTTACCTTAAGAAAAAATTCCGGATCTGATAATTTCTTAGATCGGCAGGAACTTTCAGTTGCTACTTGGGTCTATGAAAGGGGACTAAAAGCAGGCAGCGGAACAGAGACTTTGGGAACTGCTAAGGCCTTATACCTGCCACTGCGCACAGAGCAGGGAATGCAAGGAGTTCTGGGAATATATAGCATTGACCGAAAGGCGAATTTAGATCCTGAAAGATTTCGCTTATTAGAAGCCTTTACAGGATTAGCTGCTATGGCCATTAATCGAGTCAAATTGGCGGAGCAAGCTAGAGAATCGCTTTCCTTAGTTGAATCTGAACGGTTACGCACGGCACTTTTTAATTCCCTTTCTCATGATTTGCGCACACCTCTGGCTTCTATTATCGGAGGAGTCACTGGGTTGTTAGAAGATCAAAATCTCGTCTATAGCCCCGAGGTACGCAAAGAGTTGCTAAAAACCATTCTTCATGGAGCTGAACGAATGAATCGTTTTATTAGTAACTTGTTAGATATGGCACGGTTAGAAAGTGGGATGCTGCGCTTAAAGAAAGATTGGTGTGATCTTCAAGATATTGTCGGAGTGGCAATTAAGAGATTGGGAGACACCTTAACTCGACGACCTCTGGACATTAATATCCAGGAAAATCTGCCCTTAGTGCAGGCAGATGGAATCTTGATCGAGCAGGTGTTGGTCAACCTGCTGGATAATGCTCTTAAGTACTCTGAAGCAGCAAGTAAAATTAAGGTATCGATCCGGCAACAAGAAAATCATCTGGAAATTGTGGTCTCTAACCGGGGCCAAAATATTCCTGAGACAGATTTGAGCAAGGTTTTTGATAAGTTTTATCGGCTCAGTTCCCCTCTGCAAGTAAGTGGAACTGGGCTTGGACTGGCCATTTGTAAAGGATTCATCGAAGCACATGGTGGAAACATTTGGGCCGAAAACAATAAACTCGGCGGGGTGACAATTACCTTTACTTTGCCATTAACCGACCAATTTTTGGGGATCGTACCCGAGATGGATGAAGGGGAGTAAGATGGAAAACAAAGGTCAGCGGATTTTGATTATTGATGACGAAACCCAAATAAGGAAATTTTTAAGGGTGGCCTTAACGAGTCATGGTTATGTGGTAAAAGATGCCAAGACGGGTAAAGAGGGTCTTGAGGAAGTTGCTATTTTCAGCCCGGACTTAGTAGTTCTAGATTTAGGGTTGCCTGATCTTGATGGGATAGAGGTAGTGCGGATACTGCGAGAATGGACAAAAGTACCTATTATCATTCTATCGGTCAATGAACAAGAGAATGATAAGATTAAGGCTCTGGATGTTGGGGCAGATGATTATGTGACGAAACCCTTTGGCATGGGTGAATTACTGGCTCGAATTCGAGCGGCAATGCGTCATAGCAAAGGAGTAGAGGAACAGCCGGTTTTGCATTTTGCCGACTTGTCCATCGATTTTTTGCATCGACGGGTCACCAGAGATGATCAAGAGATCAAGCTTACCTTGACAGAATATGAAATTGTTAAGAATTTGGCGATTAATGCTGGAAAGGTATTAACCCACAGCTATCTACTGCGCACGGTATGGGGCCCCTCCTATGAGAAGGAAGTACAGTATTTACGGGTTTATATTGGCCAGATTAGGAGAAAGTTGGAACGTGATCCATCCCGTCCACAGCATATTATCACTGAATCAGGGGTAGGATATCGTTTGTTGTAATACAGACACACTTGGAGGGAAAAAGAATTGAACGCTTTGGGGAAATTCATGTCACCGTCTAGAGTTTTAGTCTTTGGATTTGCTCTTCTAATTCTGTTTGGGGCCTTATTGCTGACTTTGCCACAAGCAACTCAGGATGGATTGGGCTTGCCTTTTTTAAATGCAGCGTTTACAGCGACTTCGGCCGTTTGTGTTACAGGATTAGTAGTTGTGGATACGGGGACGACATTTTCGATTTTTGGGCAATGGATCATCCTTTTCCTGATTCAAGTGGGTGGGCTGGGATTTATGACCTTTGCAACTTTGTTTGCTATGATTTTGGGAAAAAGAATTACTCTTAAGGAACGATTGTTATTGCAGGAGGCCTTAAACCAGTTTTCCGTCGAAGGGATCGTGCGCTTAACTAAGTCTATCTTGCAGATTTCCTTTGCAATTGAGGCTATTGGCGCAGTCATTCTAACCTTACGGTGGCATTCGGATTATGGTTGGAGTAAAGCATTATATTATGGTGTGTTCCATTCAATTTCTGCGTTTAATAACGCGGGTATCGATCTTTTTGGTAATTTTTCTAGCCTAACAGCTTTTGTTGGCGACCCCATCGTTAATATTACCGTCATGCTTTTGATAATTTGCGGAGGTTTGGGTTTTATTGTTATGGCAGAAATACTGCAACATCGGAAAAGGTTTAGACTTCATACAAAAATTGTCCTCCAGGTTTCTGGGGCGCTGATTTTATTGGGGGCAGTGTTTATTTTTATCATGGAGTACTCAAATCCTATGACTTTAGGGCCGCTTCCTTTAGGGACAAAGGTACTGGCAGCTTTCTTTCAATCCGTCTCTCCTCGGACGGCGGGCTTTAACACCATCAATCTGGCAGGTATGCATGACACAACCTTGCTCTCTGTGATTGTACTCATGTTTATCGGAGCTTCTCCGGGGGGTACAGGGGGTGGAATTAAAACAACGACCTTTATTTCCATTGTTTTATCGGTATTAAGCACCTATCGCAGTGATCCTCATGTAGTTTTAGAGGGGCGGACTTTGCCTAGAGATGTCATCCAAAAGGCTTGGGCAATTACGACTACGGCAGTAATTCTGGTTTTCTTAATCTTATCAATTCTATCCTACACGGAGAACTCAGATTTGCTAACCGTCCTTTTTGAGGTGACGTCTGCCTTTGGAACTGTGGGTCTATCCTTGGGTATTACCCCCACTCTTTCCTCTGTCGGCAAAGGGGCAATTATTTTAACCATGTTTATAGGCCGGGTTGGGCCCTTAACCTTGGCATTTGTACTTTCCCAGAAAAAGAACCAACAGACCGGACATATTAAGTACCCGGATGAACGGATTTTGATTGGGTAGGAGGAGAAAGATTTTGCGCAAACAATTTGTAGTTATTGGCTTAGGGAGATTCGGAACCAGTGTTGCTAAAACTCTTACTTCTTTAGGGCATGAGGTTCTTGCCTTAGATAAGAACGAGCAGGCCGTTCAGTCTGTCATGCAGGATGTGACCCAAGCAGTCCAGGCCGATGCTCGAGAGGAGGACACCCTTAGAGGATTAGGGGTGCGAAATTTAGATGTTGGGGTTGTTGCAATCGGCGATGATCTGGAGGCAAATATTCTAATTACCCTGATGCTCAAAGAAATGGGTATACCCTATGTCGTGGCTAAGGCTCAGTCAGTACAACATGGCAAGGTGTTAGAGAAAATTGGGGCAGATAAAATTGTTTATCCGGAACAAGATATGGGGATTCGCTTGGCCAACAATTTTATACGAACAAATGTCATGGATTTTATTGAGTTATCCTTAGACTACAGCATTTTTGAAATAATTGCCCCCTCAAAATTTGTGAATCAAACTCTCGGAAAATTAAACTTAAGAGCTGTCTATAAGATTAATGTGATGGCCATCAAAAAAAGTAAAGAGGAAATTGTGATTGCTCCAGGGGCCAATGCGGTGGTGGAAGAAAAAGATGTTTTAGTAATTGTTTGCAACAAAAAAGCTCTTTCCAAGTTGCCGGACTAATTTTTTATTATATTAACTAGCAAGAGGATATTTGTTTTTAGATACCTTTTAATGACAATTAAAAATACGTAGAAAAATCAAAGGGAGGTCGCATTGAACTGAAATGTTCGTTGTGACCTCCCAACTATTTACTGAGCTTTAGCGTAACTCTTGCGATTAAAGGATATTACAGCAGCTGTAAGGGCAATAGCCATAGCTACTAACATAACATAATGGTAAGCAGACATGAAAGCGTCTATTTGAGAAGGATTTGGTGTAGCGACACCGCCTAAGGCATCAAATAAGGATACAGACCAAGCAATGCCAATGACCATACCTAAATTGCGAACTAAACTGTTAATTCCTCCGGCAACTCCAAGCTTTTGAGGAGGAACTGAACTCATAACGCTGCTATTGTTGGGAGATTGGAACATTCCCGCTCCTAACCCGGTAAGTATGGCACCTGGAATTATATGATAGAAGCTAGCTGATGCTGAAAGGGTAGAGAAATAGAGCAGGCCCACACCAGTGATAGTCAAACCCGTTGTGGTCAAGAATACAGGGCCGAATTTATCTGAGGCATTACCGCTTATTGGCGCTGCGATGGCCATTGTGATGGGAAAGATCATTAAGAGCATACCTGCTTGAGCCGGATCGTAGTTTAAAACACCTTGTAGGTAAAAAGGCAAAATCATATTGTTAGCAAACATAGCGATAAAGGATAACCCACCTGCCAGGTTACCGATCAGGAAGGGACGATTGCGAAATAGAGATAAATTAATCATGGGATGGGTCACTTTGCGCTCAGTTAGAATGAATAAGATTAATAGTATGATTCCAATAATAATGCTCATGAGTACCGGTATACTTGACCAACCCCAATCTTCTCCATTGGTAATTCCGAGAAGCAGAAAGATCATTCCAAGGGTAAAGGATAAAGCACCGAGATAATCAAAGGGTTCTTTTTCTTTATTAGGTACGTCTTTGGGAAGAACTAGGAGTACAGCAGCGAAACCAAGAAGTCCTATCGGGACATTAATGTAAAAAATGGAGCGCCAGCCCGCTAATTTAATAAGTATACCGCCCAAGGCAGGTCCTGTCAGAGAACCCAGAGCCACAACGGTTCCCGTCAGACCTAAGGCCTTTCCTCGCTCCTTTGGGGGAAATATTGCGGTGATAATAGCTGGGCTGTTTGACATAAGCATTGCGGCGCCTAGGGCTTGTACCACTCGAGTAGCTACCAAAAACCAGATGTTTTGAGCCAATCCACAGAGGGCGGATCCAAGAATAAAAACTAAAAAGCCATAGCCGAAGACCTTTTTGCGTCCCATCAAATCGGCAAGACGCCCGAAGACCGGCAGTAAGCTGGTAATGGTTAGAAGGTAGGCGGTAACTACCCATTGTAAGGTAGAAAGATTGGAGTTCAGTTGATGAGAAATTGTGGGTAAGGCTACATTTACGATGCTTCCGTCTAAGGTTGCCATAAAGGTTCCTACAGCGACTGTCGCCAAGACATACCAACGATAATTCGGCGAATTCTTGATATTGTCAAACATGGTTATCCCCCTAATCGATATTAGCACTAATTCTGTTCATTAAATTGGTAAGTTGAGACCTTTCCTCTTCTGATAGTCCACGTAAGGCGTGTTCCAGGGCTTCACGAGCCAGAGGTTTGAGAGAGGCCTCAATTTCTTGGCCTTCTTTTGTCAGGTAAATTAGAGAAACTCGTCTGTCCCCGGAATCAGCTTGGCGACGAATCAAACCGCGTTGCTCCAGTTTATCGAGAATTCTAGTGATCGTAGGTTGATCCTTATAACTTCGCTCAGCTAATTCCCTTTGAGAAATGCCATCCTCTACCCACAACCATTTTAGTAATGGCCATTGCTCGTGTGTAACATTATAGGGTTTTAATGCTTTAGCAAGGTTATTCTTCATTTTTGAGTTAGTTTTGCCGATAATAAATCCTAAATTCTCTTCGAAAATGTGAATTCCTCCTCAATTAATATTGTTGCAACAATATTTGTCTAAATAAAATATTGTTGCAACAATTATTTTAAAGTGTATCACTCGTAATAGGAGTAATCAAGAGATTTTAATGCTGTGACGCTTATTTGATGGAGTTTGCCTTATTGGAGGTTAGGGGAATAAAAGAAAAAAACCACCCCACCTAAAAGGGTTTCCGTTAGGAGGGATGGTAATTCTCATGCCTGAATAGTCGTTAAAAAGCAAATTCCATTAGGAGAGGAGATACGAAACCAATCTACAGGTTATATTAATGAAGATCGGGTTTTGAGGATGATTTGCTGATCTCAATTAACTTTACAATTCCCCAAGCAATAATTGCGTAAACAATCATGGCAATAATGGTGGTTGGCTCTAAGATTGATTGAGTTTCAATACCTTTAGTAACAGCAGGTGGGAAAATACCATTAAAGGGAACTAAGAAGGCTTGGGATACTGAATATATAAAGGAAACAAAGGGGCTTTTGGGATTTGCTCCCAGAAGTTTAAAAACCAGACGGAAGGCAAATAAAACTTCCAAGACACCTAAGATATAATAAACAATATTCTTGGCTTTTAAATAATCGGGGTTAGTTTTTATATCATTAACTTCGTTCATTAGGAACCCTCCATTAATAATTTATAGTATTTTTATCTTTCCATTTTTAAATACTTACTATTACATCTAGAGCAGATTTAATAAAAAAATATGGACTGGTAATCCCACCTAAACCCATTGCCCTGGTATACAAACAAGTAGAACTGTACATAAATAGGGAATTTAATGGGCAAAATTTTTTCAGTAATGTTAGAAGGGAGATAGGAAATGACAGAAACTATCCAAGAGAAAACTGAAGGCCGATTGAGTTACCATGACTCAGTAGAAGAGATGATGCCGCGTATCCGTGAGGATGGAATGTCCAATGTCTTTGACCGATGGGTACAGCAGGAGAAAATTCGTTGTAAATTTTGCTTGCAAGGATTAACCTGTCAACAATGTTCTCAAGGTCCGTGTCGCATTAGTGAAAAAGGTGGGCAGGATAAAGGGGTCTGTGGCATTGGCCCGGACGCTATGGCTATGAGAAAACTGCTTCTTCAAAACATAATGGGAGCAGGAACTTATAGCCATCATGCTTATGAGGCATTTAGAACTTTACGGGCGACAGGAGAAGGAAAAACGCCTTTTAAAGTTACAGATGTTAATAAGCTTAAATGGATGTGTGAAAAACTTGGACTCAATACAAATCAGGATACTAACCAGATGGCCATACAATTAGCAGAGCTGCTTAATGCCCAAATGAGCATTGGAGCGGATGAACCTAATCTGATGGTTGAAGCCTTTGCTCCTAAAAAACGCAAAAAAGTATGGAAAGATCTACATATCTATCCTGCTGGGGTTAACCATGAAGAACAAAATTCAGTCGCCAGCTGCTTGACTAATGTTGATGGGGATCATGTTTCTTTGGCCCTTAAAGCAATGCGCTTAGGCTTGGCCACCATTTATAATGCTCAGATCGGGTTAGAAATGACCCAAGATATCTTGTTTGGTACCCCTAAACCTCATGAGGTTAATGTTGATTTAGGAATTATGGATCCGGACTATGTCAATATTGTCTTTAATGGGCACCAGCCTTGGCCAGGTGTTGCAACCATTCAAAAGGCTAAAATGCCGGAAATTCAAGCAAGAGCGAAAGCGGCCGGCGCGAAAGGCCTTAGAGTGGTGGGTTCTATTGAAACAGGACAAGAGCTGGTGCAAAGATTTGGCATGGATGAGGTATTTGTTGGCATGATGGGGAATTGGCTGACGATTGAGCCTCTCTTGGCAACGGGGACAGTGGATGTCTTAGCTATGGATGAAAACTGTTCTCCGCCGGCTATAGATATGTATGCTGAGAAATATCAAATTTCCCTGGTCAGCGTCAGTACAATTATCGGTGTCCCTGGGCTCCAACATAAGATCCCATATCATCCGGAACAAGTGGATACAATGGTTGATCAACTTATCGAGATTGCTATTGAAAACTTTAAAAAGCGAAAAGGGAAGGTTACACCAAAGGTCCCTCAAATAACTCAAAAGGCAATTGCCGGTTTTTCCACTGAAGCTGTTTTGGAGGCCCTTGGCAATAAGCTTGATCCACTTGTGGATGTAATCTCAGCGGGTAAAATAAAAGGTGTTGTGGCCTTGGTTAGTTGTTCCACTATAAGGAATGGCCCTCAGGATTGGAATACAATCAATTTGGCTAAAGAACTGATTAAGCGAGATATACTGGTGGTTGCCGGAGGGTGCGGAAATCACGCTTTAGAAGTCGCCGGGCTCTGCAACATGGATGCTGTTAAACAGGCCGGTGCCGGTCTAAGCGAAATCTGCGGTGCCTTAAAAATTCCTCCCGTCCTAAGCTTTGGAACATGTACGGATACAGGGAGAATTTCCATGCTTGTTACAGCATTGGCAGACCATCTGGATGTTGATGTACCTCAATTACCCATTGCGGTCACTGCCCCGGAATGGATGGAGCAGAAAGCGACCATTGATGGGATTTTTGCAGTAGCCTATGGGGCTTATACTCATCTATCACCAACACCCTTTGTGACCGGCGCGCCTCAACTTGTCCAATTACTGACCCAAGATGTGGAGGGATTGACCGGAGGAAAAGTTGCTCTCGGAGATGACCCTGTAGAAGTGGCCAATAACATTGAAGCTCATATAATGTCTAAGCGGGAAGGTCTGGGGTTAAGGTCTAATCAAGCGGCAAGGTAAAATAAACTCCTCGACTTCGTGTCAAAACGATGTCGAGGAGTTTTAGTTTAGAGGTGGCAAAGGATGAGCATTAATTTTAAGGTTGTTTAACGTGCCCCTAAATCGTAGGGGGTCTCTTGATAGACGTAGTAATTCAGCCAGTTTTGAAAAAGCAAGTTAGTATGGGAACGCCAGTTATGAATAGGGGTTTTGGTGGGGTCATCCTTGGGAAAATATGCTTTAGGCAGAGCTATAGATAATCCCTTGGCGATGTCCCGGTCGTACTCCTCCTTTAATGTTAAGGTATCGTACTCTGAGTGCCCGGTTACAAATACTTGCCGTCCATCTTTGGAGACAACAAGGTAAAGACCTGCTTCACTCGATTCGGATAAAATTTCTAATTCAGGGTGTGTTTCAAGGTCTGAGCGCCTAACTTCTGTATGACGAGAGTGGGGGACGTAAAATTCATCGTCAAAACCCCGGAGGAGCTGCATTCCGTTTAAGCCGCTTTTGTTGACATTATGCCTGAAGATCCCGAACATTTTCTCAGCAAGAGGGTACTTAGGAATTCCATAGTGATGATATAGACCGGCCTGAGCTGCCCAGCAAATGTGAATTGTTGAAGTTACATGAGTTGTTGTCCAGTCTAGAATAGTTTGGAATTCTTCCCAGTAAGTTACCTCCTCAAAGTCTAAGTGCTCCACCGGTGCTCCGGTTATAATCATTCCGTCAAACTTTTGGGCTTGGATCTCACTAAAACTTTTATAGAATGAATCTAGATGCTCTTGGGCGGTATTTTTAGAGACATGGCTTTCGATATGCAAAAGTACAATGTCTACTTGTAAAGGCGAATTGCCCAGTAATCTTAATAGCTGTATTTCAGTAGCCTGTTTAAGAGGCATAAGGTTGAGAATTACAATTTTCAAAGGACGGATATCTTGGTGAAAGGCGCGTTCTTCTCCCATGACGAAGATGTTTTCTTGGTGTAAAATATTAAGTGCCGGCAAATTCTCAGGTATTTTGATAGGCATAGGATAACTCCTTTCAGGCGCGAGGGTCGATGGGGAAGTTCAAAGCTTAATATCTATCCCATCAGCGCTTGGCGCAATTTATATTAGAAAAAGATCAAAACCTTCTAGTAAATAAAAGGATCGTTTCTAAGTTGCGTGCCCAAGTTGCTGGGACTTTCCTATGGGCAAAGTGTTAGGGACGCTGACTTGCCAGCAAGGCCTGATCTAAATCATCCAACAGGTCAGCAATTGTTTCGATTCCAATAGACAGTCTGATCATATCCGGTGAGACCCCTGCGCTGCGTTGGGATTCTTCATTGAGCTGTTGATGGGTGGTGCTTGCCGGATGAATGACTAAGGATTTAGCATCCCCGATATTAGCTAAGTGAGAGAAGAGTTGAAGGTTGTTAATGAATTTTTTTCCTTCGTTAAGCCCGCCTTTGATGCCGAAGGTAAAGATTGATCCCGACCCTTTAGGCAAATATTTTTCAGCGAGTGTATGGTAAGGGCTTTTTTTCAGACCAGGATAGTTTACCCAAGTTACTAAGTCATGTTGATCAAGGAATTCTGCTACTTTTTGGGCGTTTTCAACATGACGCTCCATACGCAAGGGAAGTGTTTCTAATCCTTGCAAGAATAGGAAGGCGTTAAAGGGAGAGAGGCAGGCTCCAGTATCTCTAAGCAGGGAGACTCTAGCCTTTGTAATATAAGCGGCATTTCCACAGGCTTCTGTAAAGACAATATCGTGGTAACTGGGATCGGGTTGGCTTAGCCCCGGGAACTTCCCGTTGTTCCAATTGAATTTTCCGGAGTCAATGATCACACCTCCGATTGAAGTACCGTGTCCCCCGATAAATTTTGTTGCTGAATGAACCACAATGTCTGCTCCGTGTTCGATGGGGCGACATAAATAAGGTGAGGCAAAGGTATTGTCAACAATTAGGGGAATGCCGTTCTGGTGAGCAATATCGGAAATTATCTCCAGATCCGCAATGTTGATAAGGGGATTCCCGATGGTTTCAGTATATAGGGCCTTAGTTTTAGCCGTGATTTTTGAGAGATATTCCTCCGGTTTATCAACATCTACGAAATGAACCTTGATGCCCAGTTTAGCAAATGTATAGTTGAATAGGGTGAAGGTGCCGCCGTAAAGAGAGCTTGAAGCAACTATCTCGTCTCCGGCTTGAACAATATTTAAAAGAGCATAGGTAATTGCAGCTTGGCCGGAAGCGGTAGCCAGAGCGCCGATACCTCCTTCCAGAAGAGCTAGGCGTTGTTCGAAAACATCTTGGGTAGGATTCGTAATTCGAGTGTAAATATTGCCGGATTCTTTGAGAGCAAATAAATTGGCTGCATGATCAGTGTCATTGAAGACAAAGGAAGATGTCTGGTAGATTGGAACAGCCCTTGAATTTGTCGCGGAATCAGGGCTTTGCCCTCCATGTAAGGAAATTGTTTCGATACCCAGTTGTCGTTTATCAGTCATGCTAACTCCTCCTTAATTATTGGTGATGTAAGAGACTTCACGAGGCGGTTCTTCTGCCTGAGCATACTGGAGCGGGTTCTCTGTCTGAGAATAATTCAGTCTGGAAGTAATGTGAGAGAGAATTTACTGAGTTGTCTTGAATAAATAGAAACGACCACTTCAAGAGAAGCGGTCGTATATTATTTACACGCTACTCTCATCTCTCAGAACCTAAGGTTCTGCTGGAATTAGCACCTTATAGCTTACGCTATCGGTTGCCGGGCATCATAGGGCCAGTCCCTCCGCCACTCTTGATAAGAGAATCAATATTTAATTGTCTTACTTGGAATATAGCTTACTATAAAACAAAAAATAATTCGTGTCAACAGAAGATGGTCTTCCAATTTATTCCTGAGCAATAATTATTGAGGAAGGCAAGCTAAGCACGGACGGACAGGTAGACACGAGAATTCAGCCAAGAAAACCGCTTTCGTAGTTCTAGAAGGGCTTAGAATAAACGAGCTAGGTTTACTCCTAAAGCTACTCCGGAAAAACCGACGATGATGCTGAGTATGACATACAATCCGGCTGTCATAAAACTTCCGCCTTCAAGTAAGGAAATTACTTCAAAACCAAATGTGGAGAAAGTGGTAAAGGCCCCCAAAAAACCAACACCAATTCCCAAACGCCAGAAAGGACTTACATTAAGTCGTTCAACAAATAATATATGTAAGAAACCTAGGAGAAAGGCTCCCGAGATATTTATAAGAAAGGTGTGCAGGGGAAAGCTGCTATTCCATTTGTTGGAGATCCATACTCCAAGACTATAGCGGGAGAGGGCACCGAGAGCCCCTCCCACAGCAATGACTAAGGCAGTTTGCATTGTTTTCAACCTCTAATTCTCAAAATTTAGGATCAACGAATAAAAATTTAGATCAGTAAAGGGAATCAACTAGAACTTTATATATAATAATATATTGGTTGAGTGTTAACCACAAGGAGTTAACGCCTGAAGAGTTCCAAACGTCAAGGATAATAGTCTGTGTAAGTTGGCTGACATTGTGAAATTTTGAGAAAAGAAGTATTATTATACAAAAACTACAAAATAGAAGTTTTGTTTAAATTAAATAGTTTTAAAAATAAGAGGGTGTAATCGTGATTATTGATCCATTGAGAATTTTCGTTACTATAGTTGAGAACAAACATTCCTCTCTTGCAGCTGAAGAACTTTATTTAACTCACCCGGATGTGAATTCTCAAATTCAAAGTTTAGAAGAGGAATTAGGCTCAAAGCTTATAGATAATACATCGAAGCATTTAACCCTTACGCAGTCCGGTGAAATCTACTATGGATATGCAAAGCAAATATTGCTTTTGCAGGATAAGGCCAAACAGGAAATCAAGCAGTTATCGAATGTGGTTACAGGGGATTTAAGGGTTGGAGCGAGCTATACCATTGGAGAATATATTCTACCCTCTGTAGTGGCAGAATTTGCAGCCAGATATCCAAAAGTAGAGATTGATACTGCTATTGCTAATACGCAAGAGATAATTCATGCAGTGCAAGAAAATTATTTAGACATTGCTCTTGTCGAAGGAGAAGTCAATAATTCAGATATTATGATTCGTCCAATCATGGAGGATGAAATTATTTTAGTAGTACCCAATCAACATCCTTTGGCAAGGCTCCCTATAGTTACTTCAGAGCATCTCCAAGACCAAGTATGGATTCTTAGAGAAAGTGGTTCAGGAACTCGTGCGTTCAGTGATAAGCTTATTAAAGAATGGGGGATAGAGGTTAGGAAAACCTATGTTTTTGGAAGTGGTCAAGCAGTTAAACAGGCTGTAACAGCAGGTTTAGGAATCGCCTTAGTCTCGCGTTGTATTGTAAAAAAAGAGTTGAACGCCAAGGAATTGAAGTCAATCAGAATTAAAGGAAAGCGATTAACCCGTTCTTTCTATTTAATCGGGTCTAAAGACCAAGAAACGGCCTCAGAGGCTATAAAGGCTTTTATGGAACACCTATTTGCCCTAGAGGCTACTTCGTGGAAGAAAGTGGGAAAGAAGGGGCTGGATATTTAATCCCACAGGGTATTTATGATGAAGATAAGAATAAGTCTGAGAGTGGAGAGGAAGGGTGACAAATATGAAAGATGTTGTTGAATTAGTTTTTCATCCAACACCATCTATTGAACGTCTTTACTTAGAATTGACCAACCGATGTAATTTGTCATGTGAAATGTGTTATCGTCAAAAGTGGCAGGAACCTTTGGGAGACATGTCTAAAGAAATGCTGAATTCAATTGCGGATGAGGCAACTCAATTCCCGGATCTTAAAGAAGTAATCCTTGGCGGAATTGGAGAACCCACAATTGCCTATAATTTTCGTCAAGCAATAGAACTTTTCTCTTCCCGGTATGAAGTGACTGTAACCACAAATGGAACTACCTTGGACACAGAATTGATTGACTTTCTCGTTTCTCATAAAGTAGCAAGGATTGTTTTGTCTATTGACACAACTGATGTAGATACATTTGATACAATTCGTCATCAAAATATTCAAGGGATTTTAGAGAGCACACGTTATATTGCTGAGCAAAGACCTCAGGGAGGGCCAGAGATAGTATGGGAATTTGTTGTCATGAAGAATACTCTCCCTTTTTTAGTGGAAACAGTTCGACAAGCCGGGCTATTAGGAGTAACCAGAATTTTTGTTTCTCATGTTATTCCTATGAGAGAAGAAATGATCTCAGAGACTCTTTATGGTCCTACAAAGTCCACGGAGGTAGATAAGTTTTTTCAAGCAGCTTTAATAGCAGGTTTGACCAGAGGGGTAGAGGTGGTCCTGCCGAAAAGTGAGATAACTACTGAACGGTACTGCAAATTCATAGAAACTCAAAGTGCCGTCGTGCGTTGGGATGGTCATGTATCCTCCTGTTATCGTTTTTTGCACTCCTACCCTGAATATGTTTTTGGGAGATATAAGCAGATTGAAGCTCATAGTTTTGGATCTCTCCAAGAGAAATCCTTGCTTGAAATCTGGACTTCTCTTGAATTCATGAGATATCGTTATAATGTTCTTCATAGTGAATATGCTTCATGTCCGGATTGTAAGTGGGTTGAAGGGTGTGATATGGTTCTCCGGTCAGACATGGATTGTCTAGGCCATGCCCCGTCTTGTGGGGATTGTCTTTGGGGACGAGGGATAAGTGTTTGTCCCTAAGTTCGTCTAGAAAGTTAGTCTTTAGAGCCCGGATCTTGCGGTTGAACGTCAATATCTTTTATGTCCACAGCCTCGTTACTCACCACGACTAATCCAGTGTTGCCGGTAAGTTGTGGATCATAAATCATCGTGTAGGATTTATCAACTTGACGGGCTAATTTTGTATACTTATCAGTTAATTGAGGGCTCAGAGTGCCATTTATAAGCATTTTTGAGCTCTTTTCGTGTTTCAATGCTTCCACTATTTCAGTATAAACAATTCTTTCAGCAACTTGTTTTTTGGTTAGGCGTCGAATAATCCGCTCGCGAAATTCTCCCAGGTAGTTCATTTTCTCGTCGCGTTTTAATTCTGGTGCCCCATGTATACCTAGAGATATTCTTTGTAAGGTCAGATCCTGATCGACGGAGGGCAGAGTATCTTTATAAGTATCAGATTCCATGGAGACTCCTCCTTTGAGTGTGATACTGATATGATCTGCCTTTATCTTGAGGATATACATTAGGGGTATATATGATACGACAGGTTGGCATTTATAGTCTAAAAGTTGCCTTAAGACGTTTAGTCTCCAGAAGTAAACCGAAGGCGTCTTCTATGGCATTAACAACTAAATCAGCTGATAAAAGAGCCTGTACAGAGGCACCTTCGCCGCCAATGACCGCAATCCCTAATTGGGCTTGCTGAAGCATTAATTGATCATTGGCTCCGTTTCCAATGGCCACAACTTCACGAGGCCTAAATCTTAGAACATAATCTCCCTTTTCTTTAATGTGTTCCGCGCTTTCTAATACGTTAACCTGTACGGGTAACCCTTCACATTGTTGGACGACGGAACCAAAGGTGTCTGAGGTAATAATATGGATCTCTAGATAAGGTGATAAGCGCTTAAGATTTTCTTTAACAGAATCGAACATTCTACCATCTAAGGCTAAAGTTCCATTATAGTCTAAGACTAGGATTTCCAGATTAATATTCCCACGACCGGGTATATACGTTTGAATCATGAGATCGCCTCCTATCTGAATATCATTAACTTATCCATGGCAAACATGGGTCTTTTGCTTTGATTGTACCACTATAATATGATTGTGATAATTGTCTTGCTGTGAAAAATAGTAATCGGATCTATCCGTGACAATGCCGTATTAAAAAGGTAGAATAAAAGGAAGAGAGAATAAATACTGAGCGGAAAATGGAGGAGATTATGGAACTGATTTTAATTATTATTGGGATAAATGTAGTCTACGTATCCTTATACACTTTGCGGACGATTTTCGTAATTAAAGGGCAGAAAGGCTTAGCGTCCGCTCTTTCTATAGTTGAGGTTTTCGTTTATATGACAGGGCTGGGAATAGTTCTGCAAAACCTTGATAATCACTGGAATCTAGCAGCCTATTGTATCGGTTACGGTCTAGGAGTCTATACTGGAAGTCGGATTGAAGAGTATTTAGCCCTAGGTTATGTTACTGTTCAAGTAACAGTGGATTGCGTTGAAATAGAAATACCTACAAAGCTCAGAGAATATGGCTATGGTGTAACTTCTTGGTTAGCCGATGGCAAGGATGGACAACGTCTTATGATGCAAGTGCTGGCAAAGAGGAGTAATGAACGTAAATTGATTGACATTCTTGATAAACTTTGTCCTAAAGCCTTTGTTGTCTCTTACGAACCTAAAAATTTCAAGGGTGGCTTTTGGAAAAAAAGAATGCCTAAGTCTTTCGAATAGTAACTAATAATAGCCAGGGTTCAGATAAAAGGTATCGAACTTAGGGGTTAGTTTTAAAAAAAGTGTTTGATAGATTACTGTCATAGGTAGTGGAGTTAACAAAGAATTAAGGGCAACTAGGCTTTATATAAATACCATTTACATGTATTTAGCTCATATTTGAGTTCGTAAACCCTTAATTGTCCGCTAACTTCACTTTGGCAGCGAAAAATAATCATGCGATTGCCGGCAAGCTTTTCCTCGGAGCGGGTAACGATTCGGTCAATTTTAACCACTGTCTTGGAGGCGTCAGATGAAGCAATCTTATATCGAATTGGATTAGGGATTCCTTCTAGGTTGAACCAAGCAATCATCTCAATGGGTTGCATTAAAATCCTCAACACATATCACCTTGCCTATTAGAAATTGATTTTTGCGAATCTGAGTCATTCATAAATACACTTTAACAGAACGAATGTTCTATGTAAAGAGTACGCCTGTTTCCTTAAAATTATACGTAACCAAAATCAGAGGTTCAGCTTATGTTTTTAAAGAGTAGTTATTATTTAGGATTCAAGTGAATCAGATGGCGTAATATAGTATAATAGGAACTACGAAGAAAAATTTATTGTTAGGAGCTGAGTGGATGTTTAAAAAGATATTAGTAGCCACGGATGCCTCAGAATATTCTCGTCGGGCTTTAATAACTGCTTTAGAAATTGCCCAAAAATATGATGCAGAAGTTGAGCTTTTGTTCGTCAGCTATATCAGGGAGGCCTATTGGGGCAATAACGTTGCTTACGGAATCCTGATTCCCCAAGAACAAATTGATGAAGCGGGAGAACAAGCCTTAGAAGCAACCCTTCAAGGAATCGATGTAGGAAATATTTCCGTGAAGAAGAAAATGGTACAGGGCTATCCGTCAACAATGATCTTAGAAGAAGCTAAGAAACTGGAGGCAGATTTGGTGGTTATGGGAAGCCATGGCTACGGTCCAATTACAGGTTCTCTGTTAGGAAGTGTAAGTCAGCGCGTCCTTCCACGAGCAGAATGCCCGGTACTTATTGTAAAGTAAAAGATTTTGAAATAGGTAACATTGATTGAGGCTATATGTAAGTAATATTGACTTGTTAGATGCAAAGTGATAATCTGCAATCAAGGAAAATATAGCCTGTTTTTACAAAACTTAAGATTATCCTAGGAACAGAAGCCCCGTAGTAGACAGATCAATAATGATGGTGGTAAAAGATCTGATATAGTAGGAGGGTGATGTATGTTTAAAAGGATATTGGTGGCCACAGATGCCTCGGAGTACTCACGTCGAGCGTTTAAAACTGCCCTAGAGTTTGCCCAGAAGTTTCAGGCTGAAATTGTTCTTTTGTTTGTAGCTTATACTCCGGAAGCATATTGGGGTTATAATTCAGCGTATTCAATACAAATTACTCTTGAGGAAATTGAAGAAAGAGGGAGGCTGACCATAGAAGCCACCCTTGAAGGAATCAATACTCAGAATATCCCTGTCAAGAAAAAAGTAATCCAAGGGCATCCCTCGACCATAATTTTAGAAGAGGTTGTTACAGAGAATATTGATTTAGTGGTTATGGGAAGCCATGGCTATGGACCAATAGCCGGAGCGGTATTAGGAAGCGTAAGCCAGCGTGTTCTCCGAAGAGCAACTTGCCCTGTTCTCATCGTCAAGTAAAGTTAGTAAAACTCTCAATAAAATAATAAAAGGCCGCTGCCAACGGCCTTTTATTATTTTATTGAGACTCAATACCTCAAGCGAGATTGATAATAACAAAGGATAAGTTGTCAAGAATAAAGGGGCTAAAAGGGAAGTCCTATGCGACGAATCAGTGCAAAGCCTGCTCGCTTGGCGAGAGGAAAAAACACTTTGCGTACCAGAGGCAGCCCGACCCGTCGTGCCAGGGGGATCCCCACTCTCTGTGCTAAAGGAGGGCCTAGACGTTGTGCAAGGGGAAGGCCTACTTTTCGTACCAGAGGGGGGCCGATTTGCTTCATTAGAGATGGGCCATATTGCTTGATAAGAGCTCCGGCCTGCTGTTGCCAAGGGTTTAGAGACTCTGCTGTTGCTGAAGAGGAGCGAGGGTCTGGTAACGGTGTTTGCTTCTGAATAGAAGATGCGGAGGGTGTTATTGGTTGTGATACAGGCTGACTTACCGGCTTAGGTGCCGGTTGCGGAGCCGGTTGCGGAGCCGGTTGAGAATTAAACGATTGATTTGGGGATGGTTCTGGCCCTTGCTGAGAAGCCGGTCTTGATTCCTGCCTCTGAATGGGGGAGAATCTGTTGTATTGCGTTGGGGAATAACCCCGTTGCCCCATCAAGGATTTCATGGGAAAGCCCCCTTATATAAACGTTTGAATTATTTTGTTCATAATACACGGTATGCACTTAATTGATAAAAGTGACAATAATGTAAATAAAAGGAAATGTTATACCGGCTCTTAAAAAACCTTCCTGGTATACTTGGGGTCGATTCCTCTGTCTGGCTCTGGGGGAAGCGCTTGTTAGCTGTGTTAACCCGTGCGAAGACGGTGTCTTCGTTCTGCACGCGTCTGCGAGTTCCGCCGCTGGCTCGCTGGACGGTTCGCGAGCGCGTCCGAACCTCCGGGCATTTCTGAATGTGTGCCGCTCCTTGCCATCCTTGGCACCGCGGCATCAGTCCATCCATGGACAAGTCCTGCGGCGCGCTACGAGGACGCGAACCGTCGGCCCTCGCCTTAGCGCGGCTTCACTGACGCATCCGCTTAGCAGAAAAGCGCTCCTCCAGCCAGCTTGCTAGGGTATAAGCAGTACTTTGAGGGAATCTCATACGATTAAAGGAGGAGGGTTCGTTCAACACAAATTGTTGTGTTGAACGAATCCTCCTCCGCTGTGCATGCTGTATAAGTAAGTTCGTTTCCTTAAGAAGCTTCATCCATGGGTTTTCCTTTAGTTTCCTCTCCAAGGATTATTACATTGAGGGCCGTTAGAATAAGGACTGTTGCAAACATCAGGAATACAGATTCTGAAGGTAACTTATAAGTCCCTATCATTAACCCGACCACTATAGGAGCCAAGATCCCGCCGATTCTTCCAAACCCTGCAGCCCAACCGGATCCGGTAGCCCGAGCATGGGTAGGATAAAGCTCCGGAGTATAAGTATAGACAATTCCCCAGGCACCCAGGTTAAAGAAGGACATCAGAGATCCCATTATAAGTATAGTTTGAACATCTGTGCTTAGTCCAAAGAAATAAGCAGAAATTGCCGTGCCGATGAGATATATAGCTAAGGTTGGTTTTCGACCAATCTTATCCACTAAATAGGCAGCGCTAAAATAACCAGGAATTTGGGCAAGAGTCATCGTCATTACATATTGGAAACTTTTGGTTAAGGCGAACCCCTTTAAGGCCAGTAGCGAAGGAAGCCAAGTAAAGATTCCGTAATAAGCAAAGACAATGCCAAACCAGAGCAGCCACAGAAAGACAGTTCTCTTGAGAAATTTTGCTGAAAAAAGTTCGGTTACTGCCATTCTTGGTAGAGTCTTCTGTTGCAAGTGCTGCTTCGTGTTAGAACGCTGAACACCGGCTTGAGTTTCAATGTCCTTTACAATCTCCTCAGCTTCAGAGAATCTTCCCTTTGAGGCTAAGTAGCGAGGAGACTCAGGGATGGACTTCCAGAGATAGAATACATACAGGGCGGGAAGGGCGCCAATGTAAAAGGCGGATTGCCATCCTAACCAGGGAATAATGAGATATGAAACAAGAGCAGCTAAGAGCCACCCTATGGCCCAAAAACTTTCTAAGAGAACGAGAAATTTACCACGATGTTTAGCAGGAGAAAATTCACTTACCAGGGTTACAGCTACAGGAAGTTGCCCTCCTAAACCGAAGCCTACCAAAAAACGGAATAATAATAGAGATTCATAATTCCAAGACAGACCACATAATCCTGTAGCCAAACTATAGATAATAAGTGTTGAGGCAAAAACTTTCTTTCGGCCAATCAAATCAGCGATAGTTCCCGAAAGTATGGCCCCGATTGCCATACCTACAAGTCCAATGCTCCCGATTGTACCGACTTGTTCTGGGCTGAGGCTCCAAGCCTTCATTAACACAGGGAGTACAAAGGAAATAATTCCGGTGTCCATAGAGTCAAACATCCAACCTAGGCCAGCTGAGATTAGCAGAAGATAATGAAATTTAGATACAGGTAATGTTTCTAAGCGTTCGGTTAGGGTCATATCCTTCGTCCTTTCTAAGCATACTAATAAGATCTTAAGTGTAAATATTTATGTTATTCGATAGTATAGTACATATTCTCCACTCTATTATGCAAATACCTCCAAAAGTTATGGAGTTTGGATAAAAATTTATTTTATCGGTGCTTTACTGAACAACCTCAAAGTAAGATATCGCGATATAGCTTTTATATTGGTCAGGGATTTTTGTTAGTGCACTTCAGAAAGGCTTAAGTATATGTTAGAAAAGAGTCTTTGGAGATATATGGGCACTGAAGAGTTCCGTTTAACACATGCTTGGTGTAGGCGGAATTAATTTTAAAAGGTTCCTAAATTCGCAAGTTGAATTTAGGAACCTTTTTTCAAAACGCTTTATTCAGCGAGAGCGATTGCTTCGATTTCTACAATTGCATCTTTAGGTAATTTTGCAACTTGAACAGCGGATCTGGCAGGTGGATTACTCGGGAAATAGGTGGCATAAACCGCATTCATTGCTGCAAAATCGTTCATATCTCTTAAGAAAACCACTGTCTTGACGATTTTATCCATTGAAGAACCAGAGGATTCTAAAATTGCCTTAACATTATCTAAGGATTGCTTGGTAGCTCCTTCAATATCAGTAACTAATTCTCCACTCTGAGTGTTAATAGGCAATTGCCCTGATGTAAAGATTAGGTTGCCTACTTTGACCCCTTGTGAATATGGACCAATAGCCGCAGGGGCATTTTGAGTATTAAGGGTTTGTTTATTCATGGTAAGATCTACCTCCTTGAATTTAGTCATGCAAATATCTGACAGAGAACTCTGTCTGAATTAATTCTTCTATGCAATGACTTATTAAGTATAGCCCAGTTTAGGGGAATAACCAAGCAAGAAATTGGGATTTTAGGTTGATTGAAAATAGTTTTCCCTTATAAGGAGTTTTTATCCGGTTTTGAAACGTCATTCGGTTTTGGGTTTTAGTACCGTTTTGTTTCTGGGGGTAGGGATAGTATGCTAACGGAACTGTTCCCAAGGATTAAGCTATAATTATTTTATAAATTGAGAAACCTATTTTAGCAAACAACTGCTCCTCGTTAAGAGTTGACTCTCAATTGACAAAGGAGAAAGCCCTTGTCAAACTGTTGTTAAATGATTCCATCAAGGGAGTGTTGAACATGAGCTTAGTTTATACAATATTTGTTCCCCATCCGCCTCTTCTGGTTCCTGAAGTTGGTAAGGGAGAGGAAAGAAAATGTCAAGCAAGCTTAGATTCCTATCGTGAGATTTCAAATCGAATAGCTCAAGCGGGAGTTGAAACGGTAATCTTAGTTTCACCTCACGCGCCTCTTGTCAAGGATGGCATGACTCTTGTCGTTGATGACAATATTCAAGGAAACTTTGCTCAATTTGGAGCCCCTCAGGTCAGTTTGTCTTTAGCAACTGACCCTCTGGTTATAGAACAATTTCAAAAGCTTTCAGGAGTTATTCCGATACAGGGTTCTATTGATCATGGTGCCTTTGTACCTCTTTATTTCTTGCAAAAGGCAGGGTGGAAGGGCAAGGTTGTTCTGTTAGGGATGCCCTTAGAGCAACCTGAGGATTACGGGCTGCGGATCGGTCAGATTCTTGAGGAATTGCCAGGACGCTATGCCCTTGTAGCAAGCGGGGATCTCTCTCATCGTTTGAGAGAGGACGGGCCCTATGGCTTTGATTCTGCCGGGCCGGAGTTCGACCAATTTATCGTGAAGACCCTCCAGAGAGATACGAGAAAAATCGCTGATCTGCCGGCTGACCTTGTTGAAGAAGCCGGTGAATGCGGTTACCGAAGCCTGCTCTTGGCACTGGCAGCTAAAGAGGGAGCACCTGAAGTCCTTTCGTATGAAGGGCCTTTTGGCGTAGGGTATCTCGTTGCTGATCTCTATCATTCTTCACCTTTGCCACAGTGGGCGCGGCGTTGTCTGTCTGCTTATTTAGAGAAGGGTGAGCAGGGGGTATTAGATTTGCCAGCCCCATTAACATCGGAGTTCTCTGTGCGAGGGGGATGTTTCGTCACCCTGAAACAAGGGGGGAATTTGCGAGGATGTATTGGGACAACTGAACCATGGCAGGAAAATTTAGCTTTGGAAATCCAGCATAATGCAATCGCCGCCGGGACACAGGATCCGCGTTTTCGCCCAGTTCGAGGGGAGGAATTGGATTCCCTAAGCTTTACGGTAGATGTACTTGGAGAACTTGAGAAGATCGACGGGCCTGAAGAGTTGGATCCCTGGAGATATGGAGTTGTTGTTCGACAACGAGGAAAAAGCGGACTTTTGCTCCCCCATTTGGAAGGGGTAGATACCGTGGCCGAGCAAATTAGTATTGCTCAACAAAAGGCGGGCATCTACGAAGGCTCCGTAGAACTTTGGAGATTTGAGGTTAAGAGGCATTATGAGTAATCACAGGCTAGACACGGGGAGAGTTCTTTTGCCGGAAAAAACCTATAAAGCCAGCTGTCTGCTCTGTCCTCAGCACTGTCAATTAAGTCATGGACAATCAGGCAGATGCCATGCTCGAGAAAACCGAGAAGGGGAAGTTGTATCTCGAACCTATGGTGAAGTAGCCTCCTGGAATATGGATCCCATTGAAAAGAAGCCTCTTTATCATTTTTATCCTGGATCATGGATTTTTTCTGTCGGAGGTTTTGGTTGTAATCTAAGCTGTTCCTTTTGCCAAAATCATGAGATATCTCAGCAACATCAAGTTGGAAAAAAGGTTTCTCCCTCAAAGCTGGCAGAGCTCTCTATGCAGGAGCAGGAATCAATAGGGCTTTGTTTTACATATTCAGAGCCCAGCGTGTGGTTTGAGATGATTAGAGATACTGCTCCCTTGGTTCGTGCTCGAGGGGGGAAGGTGGTTTTGGTAAGCAATGGAACTATTGCGCCGCACTTTCTTGAGGAGCTAATTCCTTGGCTGGATGCAGTTAACATTGATATAAAAGCTTTTACAGAAAATTTTTATCAGCATTATTGTGGCAGCAAATTAGCCTGGGTATTAGATAATGTAGAGCGATTAGCAGGGAGAGTTCATTTGGAAATCACAACTCTTCTTATTCAAGGGGCAAATGATAATCCCCAAGAGCTAAAAGAATTAGCAAAATGGCTGCGCCAACTTAATATCCCACTGGCCTGGCATCTAAGTGCCTATCATCCTGCTTATAAGCTTGCTGTTCCGCCCACGGAGAGAAAAACTTTAGAACGAGCCTGGGATATTGGCAAAGAGTATCTGCCTTATGTCTATTTAGGAAATGTAGGAGGGGGAGGCACGACCTTTTGTCCACAGTGCGGGAAAGTTGTTATTGAACGTCAACCCCACCTTATTAACTACCTAGATCAAGGATGTTGCCCAAAATGTGGGGAGGGTATTTTTGGAGTTGGGATGATGATGTAATGAAAGGAGATTCCTAAAGAGCACCGAAAGGTTTTGGTCTGCCCACAAGCATTTCTTATTCCGCCGGACTAGTAATTACCCTTGGAATCACGGGGCTCTTTGCAAGAAAAGTTATAAAGGAACGAAAAAACGAAATGGATCAGATTCTTCTTCTTCCCGTTTCCGCAAAGATAAGACAGGGGGGCGGTTCTTCGGCAAAAACCAGAGAACCGCCCTTTATTGTCTAAATTTAGGATTACAACAGATACATAGTTGCCAGTACACCTGTAAGAGACATAACGATGGTGTAGGGCAGAGCCAGCTTCACCATTTCCATGTAAGACAGGCGAATCAGGGGAGCAAGTGCAGAGGTCAACAGGAACAGGAATGCCGCCTGACCGTTTGGTGTAGCAACAGAAGGAGTATTTGTCCCCATGTTGATGGCAACTGCCAGCTTGTTGTAATGCTCCAGGGCAATACCGCCAGCTTCAAAAGCTTTCTGTGTTTCGCTCATATAGACGGTAGCCACAAATACGTTGTCACTAATTGCCGAAAGGACACCGTTAGCCGCAAAGAAAGCCACAAGCTGATCCTCTCCTTCCAGGCGCAATACCCACTGAATGATCGGTGTAAACAGATGCTGGTCATGAATAACTGCAACGATGGAGAAAAATACGACCAGCAGCGCAGTAAAAGGCAGTGCTTCTTCAAAGGCATGACCGATGCGCCCTTCTTCAATAACCCCGTTGAAAGCAGTAAGCAGGATGATAATCATCAGGCCAATAATACCAACTTCTGCCAGGTGCAACGCAAGGGAGAAGATCAGCAGAACGCCGCATACTGCCATAATAATCAGGCGTACACGTCCGCGAGTATCCATGGCAGCATCTTTGGCGTTTGCGTCATCTTCCATAACCTTTCGAACAGACTCAGGAAGCTGATAGCCGTACCCCCAAAACTTGGTGACTTCAAGGGTAATGGCGGTCAGAAGACCAGCGATCAGTACCGGGATAGACACGGGTGCGCTGTTTAAAAAGAAATCAACGAAGTCCCATTTCATAATGGAGGCGATCAGCAGGTTCTGGGGTTCACCAACCAGTGTTGTTGCTCCGCCCAGGGCGGTACCCACAGCGCCATGCATCATAAGATTGCGCAGAAAACCACGGAACTGGTTTAGGTCCTCCTGATATTTGACATCAATAATATGGTCATAATTGATGTCATAGGTGTCGTATACTTTTTCGCTGGAAGCAAACTTGTGGAAGATGTTGTAGAACCCATAGGCTACAGCGATGATCACCGCCGTTACGGTTAGGGCATCCAGGAAAGCGGAAAGAATTGCACCCAGTATAGAGAACAAGAAGGCCAGGGCGACTTTAGAACGTACTTTGGTGAGGATCTTGGTAAACAGGTACACAAGACCTTCTTTCATAAAATAGATCCCGGCAACCATGAACATCAGGAGCAGAATAACCGGCAGGTTCAGTTCAACTTCGTGATAGATCGAATGGGGGTTAGTCAGCCCAATCACAACGGCTTCGATGGCCAGAAGTCCCCCTGCAGGGAGGGGATAACATTTTAGCGCCATTGCCAGGGTGAAAATAAATTCGACAATCAAGACCCACCCGGTAATGTACTTACCGGCGGTAAACATCAAAATAGGGTTTAACACCAGAAAAGCAAGAATTGTTGTTTTGTACCAGCTCGGAGCGTGACCGAGAAAATTGGCTCTGAAGGCCTCTCCGATACCCATCTGTTTCACCTGTCTGTTACCCGCTTGTTTCATATGCCCCTCCTCTAAAAATGTAAATTATGTATTCTTTACGATGTAGAATAATTTCGCAGGTCAGAAAAAACTATAACAATTAAGTCGATGTTCAATTACCTCACAATAAGCTTTTATCACACCTCCATATAATGTTTTAACATTCCCAAATAAAAAGAGAGTAGTCCTAAGATGACTACTCTCCCTGAGAAGTTCCTGCTTGTAATCTGGCGATCCTAGCCTAATTTCAATGTGTGAAATTAGTAACCTTAGACCCATGATTTTAGCGTCCTTCGCTTTGGCGAAGTTTACCCCAACCGTTTTTACGAGTATTTAGTTGTACAATTCTATACCTTTTAGGATTATAACAGGTACATTGTTGCCAGTACACCTGTAAGAGACATAACGACGGTGTAGGGCAGAGCCAGTTTGACCATTTCCATATAAGACAGGCGAATCAGGGGAGCAAGTGCAGAGGTCAACAGGAACAGGAACGCCGCCTGACCGTTTGGTGTAGCAACGGAAGGGATGTTTGTCCCCATGTTGATGGCAACTGCCATCTTGTTGTAATGCTCCAGAGGAATGCCTCCGGCTTCAAAGGCTTTCTGTGCTTCGGTCATATAGACGGTAGCCACAAATACGTTGTCACTGATTGCGGAAAGGATACCGTTAGCTGCAAAGAAAGCCACAAGCTGATTCTGTCCTTCCTGGTGCAGTACCCACTGAATGATTGGCGTAAACAGATGCTGGTCATGAATAACGGCAACAATGGAGAAAAATACGATCAGCAGCGCAGTAAAGGGCATTGCTTCTTCAAAGGCATGACCGATGCGCCCTTCTTCAATAACCCCATTGAAAGCGGTAAGCAGGATGATAATCATTAGGCCAATAATACCAACTTCTGCCAGGTGCAAGGCTAAGGAGAAGATCAGCAGAACGCCGCATACAGCCATAATAATCAGGCGTATACGTCCGCGAGTATCCATGGCAGCATCTTTGGCGTTTGCGTCATCTTCCATAACCTTTCGAACAGACGCAGGAAGCTGATAGCCGTATCCCCAAAACTTAGTGACTTCAAGGGTAATGGCGGTCAGAAGACCAGCGATTAGTACAGGGATAGACACAGGTGCGCTGTTTAAAAAGAAATCAACGAAGTCCCATTTCATAATGGAGCCGATGAGTAGGTTCTGGGGTTCACCAACCAGAGTTGTTGCTCCGCCCAGGGCAGTACCCACGGCACCATGCATCATCAGATTGCGCAGAAAACCACGGAACTGGTTCAGGTCCTCCTGGTATATGTCATCAATAATATGGTCGTGATTGATGTCATAGGTATCGTATACTTTTTCGCTGGAAGCAAACTTGTGGAAGATGTTATAGAACCCATAGGCCACGGCGATGATCACCGCTGTTACGGTTAGGGCATCCAGAAAAGCGGAAAGAACTGCACCCATTATAGAGAACAGGAAGGCCAGGGCGACTTTAGAGCGTACTTTGGTGAGGATCTTGGTAAACAGGTACACGAGACCTTCTTTCATAAAATAGATCCCGGCAACCATGAACATTAGAAGTAGAATGACCGGCAGGTTCAGTTCAACTTCGTGATAGATCGAATGGGGGTTAGTCAGCCCAATCACAACGGCTTCGATGGCCAGAAGTCCACCCGCAGGGAGGGGATAACATTTCAGCGCCATTGCTAGGGTGAAAATAAATTCGACAATTAAGACCCACCCGGTAATGTACTTACCGACGGTAAACATCAAAATAGGGTTCAACACCAGAAAAGCAAGAATTGTTGTTTTGTACCAGCTCGGAGCGTGACCGAGAAAATTTGCGCTAAATGCCCGTCCGATACCCATCTGTTTTACCTGTCCGTTACCCGTTTGTTTCATATGCTCCTCCTCTAAAATAAAAAATTTTATATCACCTAACAAATTATAAGTACCCACAGGTTAGTCACTATTGTAGTATTCTGTAGAATTACCCCTTTTTGCATTAATATCGCTGCTAAACTTGATTATCGCTTAAAAGAGTGCAGCTGGAAAAAACTTGTTGGATTTAAAACTAAAAGGTCGATTGCCAGTTCGCAAGAGCAGCTACTACACGATGTAAGAATAAGTCCGTAGGTCAGAATAAAAATACTACAACAATTAAATCAATGTTCAAATACCTCCTTAAAATAATCTAAATAACTATTTCGATTATTCCCGCTAATCGGTATAAGAATAATGCTCAATAGTAAATCAACGGCAATGCAGTAATCTGGACAATCTTCCAAAAACAAGAAGAGAGCAACCTTAAAAAGACCGCTCTCCCCTAAGAAGTTCTGTGCTTGTAGTCTGGCGATCATAACTTTCAAAGGGATTAGTAGCCCTTTAAATATAGCCTTAGACCCATGACTTTAGCGTCCTTCGCTTTCGCGAAGTTTACCCCAACCGAACTTGGACTATTTAGTTTTAAGAATTACAAAATCAATCGTAGTATACCAAATGTTTCTTTTAATCGTCAAGAGTAATAATTGGCATTTGCCTGAATTATTGCCAAAACAAAAAAATCATAATTACAAATCCTAATATACTAGGGATAAAAATCTAGGGTTAATCAGATACTATTCTTGAAAATGTTTGTTAAAAAGCATTTTAGGGATTTAAACAAATAAAAGGGAGGTTTTTTAGGTGTTTAAACATGTCAAAGATATGGAATATACCGTACATGTGGATAAACCGGATCCTCGGTTTGCTGTATTATTACTTGAGCAATTTGGTGGCGGCAATGGTGAACTAAAAGCAGCCATGCAGTATTTTTCTCAGAGTTTAGGGTGTAATGATCCAAAGATACGGGATTTGCTCCAAGACATTGCTGCAGAAGAATTAAGCCATCTGGAGATGGTGGGTGAGTGCCTGGCGATGCTGATTGGTCCCGTCGACAATATTCCTAAAGACTTTTCGGCAAATCATATGGCCTTACTTGGAGGCGGCCCCCTTCTGGTAAACTCTGCCGGAGTACCATGGACGGCCAACTTTGTAAATTCCACAGGGGATCTCTATACAGATCTTTCTTCCAATGCCGGAGCGGAACTTAGAGCTAAGTTAGTTTATGAGCGTCTTCTTCAACAGACGGACGATGCCGGAGTGAAAGATATGATTCGATTCCTATTGAGTCGTGAGGAATCCCATAATTTTTCCTTCATGCAAGCACTGGAGACCATAAAAGGAACTGGAGTAAACAAAGACTTCCGTGATTCCGATTTCTCGAAGAAATACATGAATATGTCAACAGGTCAAGGGGACAGCAGAGGGCCTTGGAACCAGGGCAATGAGTTTTCCTATGAAGAAAACCCTAATGAGAAATATGGCGGACCTGCTCAGTATGGTAAAGACCCTCAACCAGCAGGAGCCAAGGAAGTTCAGCCTGGATATAATGACAATACGCGGAATAACCCACAATACTCTCAACCACAGCCTAATCCAAAACATTAAATAAGTCCCCAAAATAGACTTTTGATAGTCAAAGAGGCTAAATGTGCAATAGAATGCCATTTAGCCTCTCGCTTTTTTCTGCCGGTTAGCTTCCTATTAACTTAATTTTGACTAAGGTTATGCTTCAATCAACTCGTTTACTAAACGTCAATCTGAAATCTTGAGATAAAAAAATTCAATGCCCATAGACTGAGGATTAGTATTGTTTGTTATTCAATCTAAGTTTGATGAACCTAGTCGTTATGACTATGGGGTTTTTTTGCATGCCTAAGGGGCTCATGTTCATGATGATGGTCATGGTTGTGGCTATGGCTATGGGCAAGGCCCAGGGCATGAGCCATAGTATGTTTTCTGTCAGGGAGAGCATCAAGCCAACCATTATTAGCATCCTCTTTGCTGTCTAGGAAGCCGATATACGGCTTGATATCTAGCGCGGGAGTTCCGTCATAGGCATCAATTCCGGAAATTATTAGCTCGTTGCCGCGTATTTCTTTTAGCTTAACAACACTTAAGCCCAAAGGGTTGGGCCTTTTCGCAGAACGGCTGGCAAAAAGTCCAATTTCAATTTCTGGGGCCCAAGGGGATCGGGTAAGCATTTCGATGGGTGGAGTCACTTCATTAAAGTGATAGAGAACATAGATGTAGTTAAAGGTTTGTAAGGTCTCAAGAGCGCGAGTATAGTCTGGATTTAATGTAATCCAGAAATCACCGGGTGCATTTGGTATGGGCTGTTGAGGAGCATTTAGTGCGAAATATGGTGTGTGAATTGTACCGATGGATTGCAAAGTAACGGTCATATTCGACTCTCCTCCCTATAGTGGATTATCGATTTTTTCTAAAACAATCCGGTGGTTAAGCAGGGTCATATCTTTTATTTTAGCTTGAATAAATTTTTGCATTCCAAAGATGTCGATAAGCTTTAAGCCGTTTTCGTAAGGTTCAATGACATCGACTGACTCCATGAACATCACTTCAGTTTCGCCTTCTTTAAGATAGGCATTAGCTTCACACATTATCGTTAACTCCTTTATTTTTAAGTATATAAATAAACAATCTAGGGCTTAGCTTACTCTAAATTAATTAGTTTGTCTCTGAAACTTAAGCTAATCTATCTATTCGACACCCGAAAATTATATCCTGCCAAAAACTGCACAATGGCTCAATCTAAAAATAATTCAATTTATTATACGGCCTCATGTGTCAGAAGAGAGGGTATGGTTATATTTCTTACAATCATGACAATAGCCGTAAATCTCTAGTTTATGCCCGGTTATATCAAAATCTATCTTATTCTTCAAGGTTTGCATTAGTTCTCCTATGGGACAGTCATCAATAGAAATTAATTTGTGGCAGCCTACGCATAAAAGATGATGCTTATGTTCATTGTGATTGAGTTCATAGAGAGCTTTACCATCATCTGCTCGATTGGATTTAACAATTAAGTTCTTTGAGGCAAAGGTATCAAGGGTCCTGTAGACTGTTGATAAATCAATGGAGGCTGTCTTATCCCGTAAGGTTATAAATAGTTGTTCTGCAGTCAAAGGAAATTCAGATTCTTCGAGGAGTTCAAGGATAGCATTTCTATGGCGTGTGCTTTTAATACCCTCCCGATTAAGTAATTCCTTATATTTTGAGTTTTCGTCCAACAAGATCATTCCTTATTCTTCAATTCCTTTATTATGTTCATTTTAATCCTTTTTAATATTTTAGCAATATTTACTCGATTAATTGTTTAGCTGGGATGTATATTGAAGTATTCGCTGACAAATTGGTTTATTACTGCTATCCACAACGATTAAGAAGTAAAATAATGGTTTACAATTATAGATAATAGAGTATAATTTATTTAAGAAATGCAAATGCAAGGCAGTTGCAAGTAGTGGAAGGGGTATTTTTTATGTGTGTGAAGAAGCCGATGTTTCTATGGATGGTCTTGTTAAGTATGTTGGTTTTACTGTTAAGTGGGTGTGGGTCAAACAACGAAGCTAAGCCTACAGTCAGTCAAACCACAGATACTAAGAACGAAAGAGCCCTAACCATAGCGGCGTCATTTTACCCAATGTATGTATTTACGTTAAATGTTGCTAAAGATATCCCTAATGTAAATGTAGTAAGTTTAACAAAACCTACCACAGGATGCTTGCATGATTATGCCATAACGCCTGACGATATGAAAAATTTAGAAGGTGCCCAAGTCTTGGTCATCAATGGAGCAGACATGGAGTCCTTTATGGATAAAATAACAAGTCAACTTCCGGATCTGAAAATTATTGAAGCTAGTAATGGGATTTCCTTAATCGAAGGTGAAGGGGATGAAGGAGCAAATCCCCATGTATGGTTAAGTATTACCGATGCCATAACCCAGGTTCAAACTATCGGGAATCAACTAGCCGACCTGGATCCTAGCAATGCTGCAAAATATCAGGAAAATACCAAAGCCTATGTCCTGAAGCTTGAAGCATTAAGAACTAAAATGCATCAAGCTCTGGATGGAGTAAAGCAACGAAATATTGTTACCTTTCACGAGGCCTTCCCTTATTTTGCTAAAGAGTTCAACTTGAAGACTGTTGGGGTAATCGAACGAGAGCCTGGTTCGGCGCCAAGTGCTAAAGAATTGAGTGAAACCATTGAGCAAATTAAGGGTTTAGAAATAAAGGCATTATTTGCTGAACCGCAATATGATCCTAAAGCCGCCGAAGCTATTGCCAATGAGACCGGTGCTAAAGTTTATACTCTTGATCCCATCGTAACCGGGCCGATGGAAGCGGATGCTTATATTAATCTTATGGAAACAAATCTTATTACATTACAAGAGGCGCTGAAATGAAACATCCAATCTGTGTGAATTCCGATTGCAAAATTTGCGAATCAAGTTTATGCTGTACAAAAATAAATAATTTTGGGGTTAAGCGCAGCGGAATAGAAATACTGAAGAACGTAAATCTCCACATTCATTGTGGAGATTTAACCGCTGTCATAGGTCCTAATGGTGCAGGGAAAAGTACTCTCTTGAAAGCTATCTTAGGAGAAATTTCTCATACGGGAGAACTTCAATTTCTTGATGCCAACAACGGAACCACAAAGCCCTCTATGGGCTATGTTCCCCAAAAGCTGGATTTAGATTCTACGTCCCCAACCAGTGTGCTTGATTTGTTTGCGGCTGCCTACACGAATCTCCCTATCTGGTTTACTTATCCTAAAAAGATCCGTGAACGTGTCAGAGAAAGCTTAGCTCTAACTCATGGAGAGCACCTTATCAACAAACGGCTGGGAGAGCTATCAGGCGGCGAGCTGCAAAGAGTCTTATTAGCCCTGGCCCTTGATCCTGTTCCCCATCTCTTGCTGCTGGATGAACCAGTGTCAGGCATTGATCAAAAGGGCTTAGAATTATTCTACCAAACTGTTTCGACGCTAAGAAAGAATTATGATTTATCAATTATTCTAGTGTCCCATGATCTGAATTTGGTGGCCGAATATGCGAATCGTGTGGCCTTCGTCAATAATAGGACAATAGAATGCTGTGGGACTCCCCAGGAAGTCTTTACTAATGAAAAAGTAATTCAAACCTTTGGGTTAGATTGGTCTAATCGTTTCCAAAGGGTGGAGAAGGATAGGGTGGCTAATGCACTTCTGGTATAGCTTAGTAGATTTATTACTTCCTTTTGATTGGATGCAGTATGGATTCATGAAGAATGCCCTGCTGGGTGTTTTATTGGTAACTCCCATCTTTGGCTTATTGGGAACCATGATTGTTAATAATAAGATGGCCTTTTTCTCAGATTCCTTGGGACATTCTGCCTTAACAGGGATTGCCATTGGAGTGATCCTGGGCAATGCATTTCCTCTCTTGAATATAAAACCTATTTGGTCAATGATGGTCTTTTCAGTGCTGATAACTATTGCTATCCTTGTGGTTAAAGAAGCAAATACAGCTTCTACGGACACCATTATCGGAGTTTTTTCATCTTCGGCTGTTGCCCTGGGCTTAGTAATCCTTACTCGCAATGGGGGGTTCAATAAATATTCAGGATATCTGATCGGGGATTTTTTGAGTATCAGCCCTGCTGATTTATTGCTGCTTGGAATTGTTTTTGTACTGGTTATCTTATTGTGGGTTCTTATATTTAATAAGCTTCTCCTAGCGAGTATGAACCCATCCTTAGCCCGCAGCCGAGGAATTAAGGTCAAACAGTACGAGTACTTATTTGCTGTTATGATGGCGGTTATCGTAACTATTTCTATCCAGTGGGTAGGAATTCTGATTATAAGCTCCCTCCTAGTCATTCCGGCGGCCTCATCCAGAAATATTGCTAAGAATATGAGACAGTATCATATTTATTCCGTCTTGATTGCCCTTGTTTCCGGACTCTCTGGGTTAATCCTATCCTACTTCTGGGGAACAGCTACCGGGGCGACCATCGTTCTGATTACATCAGGATTTTTTGCTCTTACCTTTGGTTTGAAATTAAGGCTGGGGTAGACCTCTCTGCCACTGCCGAAGGCACCAACAGATAATGAAAATAGATCACTTGGGTCGGGGGGCTTCTATCAAATTATTATTGACACATTGGGCGGATGTACTATAACATAATAGTAATTGAATAATGGAAAATAAAGGTGCTAGTACTGTAAGTACAGCTTAAAAGGGAAGCAGGTTAAAATCCTGCACGGTCCCGCCACTGTAATGGGAAGATGTTTCACACGAGGCCACTGGGTTTATTTCGGGAAGGCGTGAAGCATTGATGATCCAAAGTCAGAAGACCTGCCTTTGTTGACGAACCAATAACTCTACGAGCGATAGGGGGGTTCCAGTAGTAAATGTGTATTTGGGAATATACGCAGCCTCTTGCCGCTCAGCGGCAAGAGGCTTTTTAAATTGATACTGAGGGAGGGTTAAAGAGATGATTAAGCAAATTATTAAAAGAGATGGCAGACTTGAAGGATTTAACCAAGAAAAGATTGTGCATGCAATTTTTAAGGCTGCCACAGCTTGTGGAGGTTCAGATTATGAACGTGCCGAGGAGATCGGCAGACAGGTCGTTGCAATTTTGCACAAGGATTATAGGGACAAGCAACCGGATGTAGAATCAATCCAAGATATCGTTGAAAAAGTCCTCATTGAAAATGGACATGCCAAGACTGCCAAAGCATTTATTCTTTATCGTCAGAAAAGGAAAAACAGCCGTGAAATGGATGCTTTGATCGGGGCCACAATCGGCATGTTTTCTGACTACTTGGGAGATAAAGATTGGCAAATCAAGGAGAATGCCAATACTCAAAAAAGTATTAACGGCCTGAATAATTATATCCGAGAGGTATTCACCAAAAAGTATTGGCTTTATGAGATCTATCCACAAGAGGTTCGGGAAGCTCATGAAAGTGGAGATTGCCATATTCATGACCTGGGATTTTTCGGGCCCTATTGTGCCGGCTGGGATTTGCGTCAGCTTCTTATGGACGGATTCGGAGGAGTTCCGGGCAAGGTAGAAAGCGGCCCTGCTAAACATTTAAGGTCTTTCCTGGGACAAATCGTTAATTCTACCTTCACAACCCAAGGGGAAACCGCCGGAGCTCAGGCTTGGTCAAGCTTTGATACCTTTTGTGCCCCCTTTATCCGAGAGGATCAATTAACCTTTGCCCAAGTCAAACAGTGTTTACAGGAATTTGTCTTTAACATCAATGTGCCCACACGGGTAGGATTTCAATGCCCTTTTTCTAACCTGACCTTTGATATTTGGGTGCCTTCCACCTTGAAGGATGAACATGTCATAATCGGCGGGAGATATAGGGAGGATAAGTACGGAGATTTCCAGGAGGAACTGGATATGTTCAACTTGGCCTTCTGTGAAGTGATGTTGGAAGGAGACTCTAAGGGGAGGGTGTTCACCTTCCCGATTCCAACCCTTAATATTACCAATGACTTTGAGTGGAACAGTCCGGTGGCAGATGCTTTCATGAAAATTACCTGTAAGTATGGAATTCCCTACTTTGCCAATTATGTAAACTCGGATTTGTCGCCGGAAGATGCTGTTTCCATGTGCTGCAGGCTAAGGTTGGATACGGGGGAACTGAGAAAAAGAGGCGGAGGCTTGTTCGGGAGCAACCCTCTCACAGGTTCCATCGGTGTATTTACAATTAACCTGCCCAGACTGGCCTATCTATCCGAGACAAAAGGAGAGTTTATGGAACGCCTGAAACATATGGCGGAAATCGGGCGCACGGCTTTGGAAATCAAACGAAAAGTGATTGAACAGCAATCAGATAAGGGACTGTACCCATATTCATGCTATTATCTGAGACATGCCAAGGAGAGAACCGGGCAATACTGGCATAATCATTTCAGTACCATCGGTATTGTTGGTATGAATGAGGCCTTACTTAACTTCATGGGAAAAGGAATTGAAACCAATGAAGGCCGAGAGTTTTCAGTTAGTGTGATGAATTACTTGAGGGAACTGCTGGTTAAGTTTCAGCAGGAAACGGGCAATGTCTATAATTTAGAAGCTACCCCTGCCGAGGGGACCTCTTATCGGCTGGCTATGCTGGATACTAAAAAGTACGCTTCAATTATTACGGCGGGTGAGGAAGTTCCTTACTATTCAAACTCCACCCAACTTCCCGTAGGTTATACGGAAGACATTTTTGAGGTTTTAGAGCTACAGGACGAACTCCAATCTCTTTATACCGGGGGGACTGTTCAGCACCTCTATTTAGGAGATGCCGTTGAGGATACAGAGGTCTGCAAGCGGCTTATCCAAAAGATCTTCAACAAGCATAAGATTCCCTATATCTCCATTACTCCCACCTTCAGTATTTGCGATTCACACGGCTACATCAGTGGGGAGCATTTTAATTGTCCTGAATGTGGGGCTGAAGCTGAAGTTTGGTCTAGAGTGACAGGATATCTTAGGCCGGTTAAAAACTACAATCTTGGCAAGAAGGAAGAATATAACCTGAGGAAAAAATTCGTGATTGCGGAGGTGGTTTGATGAAGATCGCAGGATTTATGAAGACATCATTTGTCGACTATCCCGGCAAGATAGCATCTGTAGTTTTTACCCAGGGTTGTAATCTAAGCTGTAGTTATTGCCACAATGCCGGTCTTATAGAAGCTAAGGAGGATTTCAGGGGTATTTTGCCTGAAGAAATTTTCCAATGGCTTTCCAGAAGAAAAGGGCTGATTGATGGAGTAGTTATTAGTGGAGGCGAGCCGACGCTGCAAAGTAACCTTGCGGTTTTTATCGAAGAATTAAAGGCCATGAAGCTCCTTGTAAAACTAGATACCAACGGAACTAATCCGGAAATCTTGAGAACCTTGATCGCCGATAATCTGCTGGATTTTATTGCCATGGACTTAAAGGCTCCTCTTAATAAATATGAAGAAATTACAGGGATGGGTGGGTTGGAGCTATGGCCAATTCGAGAAAGTGTGGAAATTATTAAAAATAGCGGGCTTGCTCATGAGTTTAGAACCACATTTTGCCCTAATCTTGATGCTGATGATATACCCTGCATTATCTTGGATTTTGAAATCACTTCAAATTATGTAGTTCAGAACTGTAAGGACACTGGTTTTCAAAAAGCAACTAAGAAAAAACAAGATTTAAGAAATTTGATTATGTACAATAACAAAAGCTTTGCCTTAGCCCTGCGAGGTTTTGAAGTTGGCTGAAAGTTGCAGAACTGTTCAAAGCTACACTGTATGTTTCATCTGCGTCGATAGTCCCCTTGCTATGCAAAAAAGGTTAGCTTAAAGGATTTTCCTGCTTATCCCTGCCTAACCTTTGCACATGGAGAATAAGTTCTTTCCATTTTTTCGAGTGTTCAATTTTAATGAAGGAAATAGAAATGGCCTGTATAGTCTTATGCTATAACAGGCCATAGTTTTTGGGTTGCCTTAACTCCTTTTCTGCAGGCTATGGAAAATAATATCAGCCCCAACAAAATTGTGACGGTCAGATCACAAAATCATTGAGGCTGAAGTAGATATATTCCAGAAGGATCTAACTTTCCTTGGCGAGTATGAGTTATCATTGTCGCACGTAAGATGCAGGAAGGTTTTGAAAGCTTCGTGGAAAGCTCGCAAAAGAATAAAATAACCTCCTAACAGCCAAAGGCAGGAGGTTATAAATATATTACAATATCTAACCTGCCCATCCTTCGTGGGGGTTAAAGGTCAAACAAGCAGGTTCCTGGCTTTAGGAGTATCCTAGGCGGCTGAGGTTGCAGGCAGCACAAGGCATTTCTCCTACTACAGTGGCGGGACCGCGTCAGAATCAAACTGACTTCCCTATTAAACACTTTCTCGGGGTATATGGTCGAGAAGTGTACTTGTTGAACAAAATATTAAGCTAGATAAAAGGGTAGCACAGGTTAATTTTACTGTCAATGAATCCCATAAAGACTAAATATTTTAAAAATTATAATTAGTGGGACAAATATTTGGATTAAAGATTGACAAATCTATGGCTTTTTGGCAATATTATTAACCGGACTGAATTATTCAGTTACAGCAATAGATGGGTATTCAGATAGGTTGGAACAAGCTCGGAAAAACGTTGGGGCCTCAGGAAAGAACATACGCTTTTTGAAAGCTAAGGCGCATGCTATTGATCTGCCCAATGAAAGTGTTGATTTGATTGTTTCCAGAAATGCCATGGGACTTTCGCTTCACCCGAAGGAAGTAGCGGCATAATCTGCTTAAATTCTCTTTTTTCCTGTCTTAGTAAATAATAACTAATTGGAAGAGAAGAAAACAGCAGGGATTCCGCAATTTTTGTTGAATAAAAAGCTTGTAGAATGAAAAGGTAGAAAATTATAAAATTACTGATATCCAGTAAAACTTAATAATGAGCAATGAGTATACTTTCTTGAGAGAAAGTATTGAAAAGGAAAGTCAGTTAATCTGACGCGGTCCCGCCACTGTGATAGTGAGCGGTCTTACAAAGATGTCACTGGGCCACCGGGAAGACGTAAGGCAGCGATGAACTTAAGCCAGGAGACCTGCTCATTGCAACCACGCAGAACCTACGGAAGATAGGGGAGGTGTTAAAAATGCTGACCGCACAGTGTCAATATTTATTAGTGTTTTTTGCTTCTCAACAACGTTGAGAAGCTTTTTTAGTGATCGGCATAGGGGGTCTCGGGGTGATTTCGGGTTCCAGGGTGCTTCTTCAGGTGATCAGGTTTGAGGAATGGCAGTTCAGGACACTATAAAAGCGGATCACAAACAGGAAGAGAAAGTGACTTTTGCAGGAAGGGGGAGAGATGATTGAACAGAGCATTCACAACATTTCATCCAGCAGTAAGCTTTACATTTTTTGCAGTCATGTTAATCTTTACGATGCTTTTTTTGCATCCGGTTTTCCTAGGGTTAACCTTAATTCCCGCCCTGATTTTCTCCATCATTCTTAATGGGCGTAAGGGTGTCAAGTTTAGTCTTTTATTTTACCTACCAATGTTTTTATTAATCAGTATCGCTAATCCCTTGTTAAATCATCGCGGAAGAACCGTATTATTTTACTTGATAGACAATCCTATTACTTTAGAAGCGGTGCTCTATGGCATATGTTCAGCAGTATCCCTGATTGCAATTTTCGCTTGGTTCTCTTGTTACAATAAAGTAATTACAGCGGATAAATTTTTATATCTATTTGCTAAGATTTCTCCGGCAGTTGCCCTGCTGATAACTATGAGTATGAGAATGACTTCTAAACTAAAATATCAACTTAAGACTATCAGTAATGCCCAACATACCATAGGGTTGGATCAGAGTGCTGGAAATTTTAAGGAAAGAGTTAAGAATGGTATGAGAGTCATTTCCATACTGTTGAGCTGGTCCATGGAGGACGCCATTGAAACTGCTGATTCTATGAAGGCCAGAGGATATGGGTTAAAAAACAGAACCACCTTTTCACTTTTTAAGTTTGATAAGCGGGATGGCTTGGTTTTGGCTGTGATAAGTGTCTTAGGGGCAATATGCTTGGTAGGGTATTTTTTAGGGTATGGCACCTTGCAGTTTTACCCCTCAATCAAGCCTTTAGATCTATCAATTCAGGCTATTGGACTATATTTTGTCTTTGCCGCATTGGCATTATTGCCGATTATTATTGAGGTAAGGGAGAGTTACAAATGGCGTTCTTGCAAATAAAAGACTTGAGCTTTTCCTATCCTAAGACCCTGGAAAAAGCTCTCTCTTATGTGAACTTAAGTATTAACCAAGGAGAGTTTATTCTGGTCTGCGGTGTGTCCGGCTGCGGAAAGAGTACACTTTTAAGGCAGATAAAACGTGAAATTGCTCCCCATGGCAAGCGGACAGGTAAGGTGTATTATCAGGGTAAAGATGTTGAGCAATTAGATCAGAAAATCTCGGCTGCTGAAATTGGCTTTGTCATGCAAAACCCTGAGACTCAACTAGTAACCGATACTGTATGGCATGAGTTGGCCTTTGGCTTGGAAAATCTAGGACTGAGCACACCTGAAATTCGCCGCAAGGTTGCAGAAATGGCCAGCTTTTTCGGCATCAATGGATGGTTTAGAAAATCCGTGGATGAATTGTCAGGCGGCCAAAAGCAACTCCTGAATTTAGCATCAGTGATGGTCATGCAGCCTAAGATACTGATCTTGGATGAACCAACGGCTCAGTTAGATCCCATTGCAGCACAAGATTTTCTGGCAACCATTGCCAAAATTAACAGAGAGTTAGAAGTGACCGTAATCATGACAGAGCATAGACTTGAGGAAGTATTCCTGATGGCAGATAGGATTGCAGTTATGGACAAAGGAGAAGTCATCTGCTTGGAAACACCGGAGCAAACGGCCAAACTCTTAGCGAAGAGGGAGGATATATCTGGAATTTTTAAGGGGTTGCCTTCTGCGATTCGAATTTATAGGGAGTTAATGGTGGGTGAATATTGTCCTTTAAGTGTGAGAGATGGGAGGAAATGGCTGGCAAGCTTCATGCTTCCGGATGAGCGAGTATTATCGAACCTTACCTCGCATTTCTTGGCAGAGGAAGTTCAATCCCGCAAACCTGTGATTAAAGCGGAAGAAATCTGGTTTAAGTATTCCAGAGAGGGAGACGATATTTTGCGTGGGTTTTCGCTTAGGGCCTATTCTGGAGAAATCCTCAGTGTGTTGGGGGGGAACGGAAGCGGTAAAACGACAATGCTGGGGGTGATTTCCGGATTACTAAAGCCCAATCGCGGGAGGATCATCATTAATGATCAGAAAATAGAGACCTATAAAACAAAAGAGCTCTATCAAAATAATCTAGCGCTTTTGCCGCAAAATCCCAAGGCCTTATTTGTTTGCGATACGGTTATAGAGGATCTTCAAGAGGCGGGGGCTGTTCTGAGGTTAGATGAGGCTGCCCTCAGGAGTGAAATTGAGAAGATTGGCAAGGAGTTGAGGATCACAGCTTTATTCGAGCGTCATCCCTATGATCTAAGTGGTGGAGAGCAACAGAAGGTGGCTCTGGCCAAGCTTTTATTATTAAATCCCAAAATAGTGTTATTAGATGAACCGACCAAAGGCCTTGATCCCGAATCCAAGGAAGAATTAGGGGGAATCTTACAAAGGCTTTGTCATAACGATGTTGCCATAGTTTTAGTAACTCATGACATCGAATTTGCGGCTGAGTATGCTGACAAATGCGCTATGATGTTCGACGGGGATATTGTATCTGAAGGATACCCCAGGGAATTTTTTGCAGGGAACAATTTTTATACGACAGCGGCAAACCGAATGGCCAGAGGAATCTGCCCAACGGCGGTGACATGTGAGGATGTGGTTGAATTAGGCAGGGCATACTCAACCTTCAGCGTGGCTGAAGGAGTTCAGGCCTAGAAGCGAGTCTCAACTCCGGTTCTTACATGTATAGGCCGGCAATGGCCTTAGCCACAGGGATTAGGAGCAATTGTCCCATAAGAGTTCCCAGTAGTTTCGAACTCATTAAAATAACTACGAGGGCCTTGACATCCGCATAGGGACGATTTCCTTTCAAAGCCTGATCGGTAATAATTGATGATTTAGGATCAATAAAAAGCATGAAAATAATATTTGCGGCTGTGTTAAGTATTCCTGCTGAGGCTGAAGCAGCCAGGCGGTGCTGAGGATCGACAAGTAATGTGGCATAATAAGCCGACATTACTCCAATAGTATAAATCCCTGTTACCAGGATATTGAGGACTATCAAATTAATCGGTATTTTGCGATAAGGCAGATGATTGACCATTGCTCTGGAAGGCATGGTAATACTGTTAATAAATCTTCGCATACTGCCCCATCTTAAAGCATCGATAACTATTGATGGCACAGAGGCTAAGTGTTCAAGCTTGGCTACAGCTTGAGAGAAGTTTTTCAGAAAAGTAGGAGTAAGAATTATGCCGAAAAGGGTGCCGGCAGTTGCTAGCAAAATGACCCTGCGGATAATTGGAAGAGGATCAATACTGTGACTTATTGAGCTATCCATCAAAGCTCCGATTAAAGGAACTTGCAGGGTATGAGCAACGAGAGATATTAAATAAAATAAGTTAAAGAGTGAGGTAGAGAGGGAGAATTGTCCACTTTTGATAAAATTAAGCCGTACAGAGTAAGCAAATGTATCGATGATGTGAATTATTAAGGTTAAGAAATACAATTGATATAGGTTGCCCTGCACTTGCCCACCCCCACCTTAATATGACTATGTGAGATAGAGGCTGGAAATACTTTTGGCAGCGCATAGTGGCGGGCAACAACCGAATCATTCTAATGCGTAAATGTAGATTTGAATACAATATTTTAAAAATTGTAATAAAAATTAAAAATTATGTAAAATCAGAAAGGTATTTTAATGTTTTTGTAGAATATAGAATTATAGATTATAGAATATAGAATATTAAGGAACTAATGAAAATATTGGGACCATGGAGGTCTGGCACTGGGATATAGTCAGCTCCATGGTTCTTTTAACCTAAAATTATATGAAAAGAGGTTAGGCTATGGGACAAAGAACACGAATACAGGAGACAGAAGATCGTAAGCAATCGTTGTACGCTAAAAAATCAGAGATTTTAGGGAAATATATGTCGGATAGAGAAAAGCGCTCTCGCTGGCTAGTCCAGCTTATGGATATTGAAGATGAGCTGGAGGAATTATCTCCTTCGTCAAGAAAAAGAGACTTTTAAGATATTTTTTCAACGATAATTCGGTGGTTGAGCAAAGTCATAGCTTTGATTCTGGCAGGAACAAACATCTGTCTGCCAAGTATGTCCATTAGATTCACGCCGTTCTCACAAGGTTCAATGGTATCTACAGACTCCATGATCAGGACTTCATTTTCCCCATCTTGGAGATAAACGTTAGATTCACACATTGCAATCATCCTCCTTCAAATATAAAAAAGACCATGGTAAATCTGACTCGACTTAATGTCAAGTCAAGACCTCCATGGCCCTTTTTATTGTATATTTATGTTCATTCTATTCCACACAAAGGGGATAATTCCTTCTCTAGGATCGTAGAATTCTTGAAGAAGATGTCCCTCAGGGTTATTGCTTATCGGGAAGGAAAGCATGAGCCGGTTAAGGGAAATGATCAGACGAAATGAATGAAAGGCTTGCGAAATGTTAGGAACGGCAAACAAGGGATTTGCTGCTTGGAGAATTGAATGAAGATGGGATTAATGCGTTGGTGAGAGGATAGAGATTCTCAGACCAGCGCATTTTGTCTTTGGCAAAAATAGAAAAAAATAACAATAAGCTTACAAAAACGTAATCGGCGCTTAATACTAGTGTTATACAATTAAGAAAAATTTTCGGAGGTGTAAATAGGAATGTTCAAAAGAAACCATTCCAAAGGTATCGCGTCTATAGTTGTTATTGGTACATTACTTATATCCCTTTTTGCCGCCCAGCCGAACCTGGGGATAGCCAAGTCAGCCAAGGAGGAGGTTTATCAAGGAAAAACCCCAAAATATGTTTTTATGTTTATCGGAGATGGCATGAGCTATGCCCAAGTCAGCAGCGCGGAAATGTATCTGGGGGAAAAATCTTTGCCCGGAAAGCTTTCTCCTGAGCAATTGAGCTTTACTAAGTATCCTGTTCACGGTGCCCTTATGACTCAGGATTCTTCTTCCTTTATTCCCGATTCTGCTTCAACGGCTACTTCTCTCGCTTCAGGTCAGAAAACTTTGTCCGGCGTCATAAATATGGATGAGAGTAAAACCAAGACTTACTCCCCCATCACGGAAAATTTAAAGGCTAAAGGCTATAAGATTGGTATTGTAACCAGTGTTCCCATCACTCACGCCACTCCGGCAGCTTACTATGCCAAAGTGGCCAATAGAAATGATGCCTATGAAATTGGCAAACAACTGGCAACCAGTGGCTTCGATTATTTTGGCGGCGGCGATTTTGATCAAAAAACCGGGCCTAAGGGTGCCGATCAATCTATCTATGAAATAGTCGAGCAAGCCGGCTATACCATAGCCAATACTAAAGAAGAAATCCTAGCTTTAAATAACCGTTCAGGAAAAGTCGTGGCCATTGATCCGGACAATTATGAAACAGCTTTAGATTATGAAATTGACCGGGAGGCAGAGGAACTGAGCTTGGCTGATTATGTCAAAAAGGGAATTGAAGTATTGGATAATAAAAAAGGCTTCTTTATGATGGTGGAAGGGGGAAAAATCGACTGGGCCAACCATGCCAACGATGCCACAGCTTCCATCTATGATACCATCGCCTTTGATAATTCTGTGAAAGTTGCTTTTGATTTCTACAATGCCCATCCTAAGGATACGTTGATTCTTGTCACGGCTGACCACGAGTGCGGCGGTATGACCATTGGTTATTCTCTGACAGGCTACAGCACCCATTTCGAGAAGCTTCAGCCGGTAACCATGTCTTACCAGGAATTTGACAAAATTAGTAAACAGTACAAAGAAACCCATCCTGCCAATCCAAAGCTGGAAGATTTAAGTGATAAGATTAAAGGGGCCTATGGTTTAGATTTAGCCACTCTGACTTCTTACGAATCTTCCTTGCTGAACAATGCTTTTACCAAGTTTATGTCATCAGAGACAAAGCCTTCAAATGATCAAGAAAATGTTCTTTATGGGACGTATAACCCCTTATCAGTGACGCTCTCTCATATCATCAATAATAAAGCCGGGTTAAGCTTCTCCTCCTATTCCCATACAGGTGTACCCGTACCGGTTTATGCTGTAGGTACCGGTTCAGAGATGTTTGGCGGGTACTATGATAATACTAAGATTTATAACAAACTGTCTGCGATTACCAAAAGCGCACGGGCGAAGTAAACGCCTGTAAAGAAGTCAATTCCATAAATCAGCTGTTTAAATAAGGTATCAGTCCTGAGGGGGTCAAAACCCCTCAGGACTGATACCTTGGTATTCGGGAGGGAATGCTTTGCAGAGAATACTTCTTGAGACTTTAGAAAAGAAAGCTGCTTATCTAAAAAAAATCCCGTTGAAAGAACTTATTTTTAACCTTATTGTCCTGATCTTTGTAGTTATTTTGCTTCTCCTGCCAACTGGATTTCAAGAGAATACCTATCCGGATAGTATGCGGGCAGTAGTTAAAGTACTGGAAGTTAATAACGATAATGTTTCGAAGACGGTAAGTTTTGTCTTCGAAGGGGAGCAAGTTTGTAAAGTAGAAATTCTGGATGGTTCTTTTAAAGGGCAGCAAACCTTTGCCCACAATCGGTTCATGGGCAGATTGGAAATGGATAAATCCTTCGTTGAAGGAGACAAAGCCCTGGCAGTCATTGACTATACAGACCAAAACATTAGAAATGTCACAATGATAGATCATTATCGCATAAATTTGGAGAGCATTCTGATTGGAATTTTTGCCATCTTCTTAATTCTCTTTGCCCGTTGGACGGGAGCAAAGGCCCTGTTATCTTTTTTAATGACGGTCTTAATGATATGGAAACTGCTGATCCCCTTGCTTCTAAAAGGGTGGAATCCTATTATTATTTCCTTGTATTTTGTAGTGACAGCTACTTCCATCATTATTTTCATGGTGGGGGGGCTGAACCGTCAATCTATGGCAGCGGTTTTGGGTTCTCTTTCAGGAACGTTACTCACCACTATTTTGGCCATCGTTTTTGGCCACAGTTTTAAAATCCATGGTGCAGTGCTGCCTTATTCCGAAAGTCTGCTCTATGCGGGATACGCCCATTTGAATTTGACCCAGATCTTGATTGCCGTCGTTTTTATCGCTTCAGCAGGAGCGGTAATGGACTTGGCGATGGACATCGCCGCCGCCGTTCATGAGGTGGTAGAAAATAAACCGGATATTACCCGGGCGGAAGCGATAATTTCAGGGCTAAACGTAGGCCGGACCGTGGTGGGAACCATGACGACCACCTTATTGTTCGCCTATACGGGAGGATATATTTCCTTGCTGATGTTTTTCATGGCTCAAGGAACGCCGGTTGTCGATATCTTTAATTTAAAGTATGTCTCCATGGAGATTATGCACACGATTGTGGGAAGCTTCGGGCTTGTGGCCGTGGCTCCTTTTACAGCCCTAGCCTCGGGCATTCTTTTGACCAAGAGGCCGGTGTAGAGGTTTTCCCCTGAGCTCAGGTAAGCTTACTTCCCCAGCTTAGTCTCTATTGAGGGCGTTATGCTGACCCTTGACCAGGTAATGGGTATGTGATACATTTAATTTGATAATTCAATATTGGGCTTGAGATCTCTCTTAGGGGAGAATCATCACAGGGAAGTCGGTGCAAATCCGGCGCGGTCCCGCCACTGTAAGGGGGAGTTTATGTCATCCACTGAGGAAACTTGGTCGGGAGGCAGTAAACAAGAACCTAAGTCAGGAACCTGATGCCTTATAAGCTTTACTCACGACGGATGGGTGAAGGGACTTGTCTATTCAGCCCTTCATTAGTTTGAAGGGCTTTTTATTATTGAATGTACATAAAGGTTTCCAGAGGGAAACTAACCGGTAAGGTTATGTCTTATTCAAGCGGGATCTGTTTTCAAAAATGCCCAGGCGACTTGAAAGCGGAGAAGAACGCGGTGTCTGAGACAACTGCTCGATTGCTGATTTTAGATTGGCAATCAAGGGGTTGTCTCTTTATTTATGTTCAAGACTAAAAAGTTGGGCGGTATGCTCAGATCAGTTGCCTATTATAAGCGAAGACTTGCTGGAAGGAGGTGCCTGCAATGCAATTGCAGCTGCTTCAGACTTCTGATTTGGATCAGCCGGAAGTGCTGCGGCTGAAAAATGTGTGGAAAACCTATCATGGCGGTCATCAAGCGGTCAAAGGAATTTCTTTCGCTATTCGGAGGGGAGAATGCTTAGGGCTGGTCGGTGAAAGTGGCAGTGGTAAAAGCACCTTAGCCCGTTGCCTGCTGACCCTGGAACGGATGGATAAGGGGGAGATCTGGCTCAACGAACGCCCTCTTCATAAATTAACGTCTTTTCAGCTGCGCCAGGCTCGCCGGGAAATGCAGGCAGTTTTTCAAAGTCCCTCCGCTTCTTTTAACAGCAGGCTGACAATTATGGATTCTCTCTTGGAACCAATTCGCTGTCAGAATAAAGGTTGTCCAAGTTTTTTGGACAAAAGCACCAATGAGCGGGAAATTGCCAGTCAATTGTTGGAAAAAGTTCACCTGCCGGCTAACTGCTTGAACCGCTATCCTGGAGAACTTAGCGGCGGTCAAAAGCAGCGGGTGGCTATTGCTCGGGCGATCAGTGTGGAACCTTCCCTGATCGTATTGGACGAGCCGACTGCCAGTCTGGACGTATCTATTCAGGCGAAGGTTCTTAACTTGCTGAAAGACCTTCAAGAGAAGTTAGGTCTTTCATATCTCTTCATTTCCCATGATCTCAGCGCTGTCCACTTTATGAGCCAACGGTTGATGGTCATGCAGCAAGGAGAGATAGTGGATGTCTGTGAAGGAATGGAGCTTTTTGCTCCGAATCGCCATTCTTACACCAAACAGCTCCTGGCACTTTTTGATGTGAACTGAACCTTTAAACCTATAAGGCCAAGACTCGGAGTTAGAAAAGGAGAATTGTTGCCTTGATTAAGGAAGATCTACTAATTCGAAGGATTACTTCGGAAGACATTGATGCTGTACAAAGATTTTTGTTTTGGCAATTGAAAGAACCAATATGAAAAAAAATAAAACAGCAATATCTATAGCAATATTGGCGGCGGCACTTTTTGGGATTAGCTCACCGCTATCTAAGCTATTGCTTGAGGAAATACCTCCCACGTTAATGGCAGCACTCCTTTATCTCGGGGCGGGCTTCGGAATGTTAACCATTAATATAGTAAAAGCACTTAGCAAAAGCGAACAAATTGAAGCTAAGATGACAAAAAAAGAAATGCCGTATATTCTGGGTATGATTATCCTTGATGTGGCTGCACCTGTTTGCTTGATGATTGGACTTACGATGACAACATCTGCAAACGTCTCCCTACTCAGCAACTTTGAAATTGTGGCGACATCACTTATTGCTTTATTGATATTCAAAGAGGCTATTGGCAAGAGAATGTGGATCGCCATTTCACTGATAACCCTGGCAAGTATTATTTTATCCGTTGAGGATTTAACGAGTTTTTCCTTCTCAAACGGCTCAATATTTGTTATCCTCGCTTGCATTTGCTGGGGTTTTGAAAATAACTGTACTCGTAGATTGTCTTTGAAAGACCCTCTTCAAATTGTTGTTGTCAAGGGTTTCGGCTCTGGAGTAGGGTCACTCATAATTGCACTTGCTCTAAAGCAGTACAGCACCAACGCGTTATACCTATTAATGGCCTTAGTGCTAGGATTTGTATCCTATGGTCTTAGTATCTACTTTTATATTATCGCGCAAAGAGAACTCGGCGCTGCAAGAACAAGCGCTTATTACGCAGTCGCTCCTTTTACTGGGGTGTTATTCTCGATAATACTTTTCGGTCAGCACATTACCCTATCCTTTGTGATCGCCTTAATTATTATGATAATGGGTGCTTATTTTGGAGGAGTGGAACACCATAAGCATCTCCATACTCATGAAGAAGGCACTCACGAACATAGGCATAATCACGAGGATCATCACCATACTCACTCTCATGACTGCAAAGGTGAAGGCGAACACAGCCATGTTCATACCCATGAAAAAATAGAGCATGCACACGCGCACACACCAGATATGCATCATGTTCATTCCCATTAGAGTTAAGGCGCTTTAGTTTATAAACTGAATGTAAATAATTCGCGTATCGAGGTTTGAAAATCTTAGGTTTAAAAGGGAGGTAGGTGTAATTCCTACACGGTGCCGCGACTGTGATGGGGAAATGGTTCATTTACGCCACTGAGTGATCCCGGGAAGGCCTGAAATATTGATGATCCAGAGTCAGAAGACCTGCCTAAATGCTACACACCAATACTCTACGAGCGGTAGAGAGGTATTACTTGTGTTAGAAAATGTTGATGGAATTGTGGGGGAATTAGTTTGAAGGTGCCCGAAAAACAAAGATGCTTAAAAATAGCGTTTTATGGAAAAGGAGGAATCGGAAAATCGACAGTAGCGGCCAATATTTCTGCAGCCTTGGCACTACAGGGGGTAAAGACCTTGCATATTGGGTGCGATCCTAAGGCCGATTCCACAAGGTGTCTCTTAGGGCGTAAAATCCCTACGGTCTTGCAGCAATTGCAGGCCAAGCAGCTGGGTATTACCCGCCGGGATATTGTATTTTCCGGTTTTGGTGGTGTTGAGTGCATTGAAGCCGGAGGCCCGGAAGCGGGTATTGGGTGTGCCGGCAGAGGGATTATCACCATGATGGAAGAGTTGCAGTATTTAGAAATATGGGGTGAAGCCTGGGAAACTGTTATTTATGATGTGCTGGGGGATGTAGTCTGCGGTGGCTTTTCGGTTCCGATGCGTGAAGGGTATGCCGATACAATTTATATCGTAACATCATCGGAATTTATGTCGGTATATGCTGCCAACAATATTATGAAGGCGATCAGTAGAAGCCAGGAGACAAGGCCGGTGATCCTGGGGGGGTTAATTCACAATTGCAGAAATCCTGAGTCGAGTAGAACGGCGGTTGAGCAGTTTGCGATGTTAACAGGTACTCGGGTAGTGGCGGATGTACCATTCAGCCGGGAAATTGCCTTTTCGGAACTTGAAGGTAAAACGGTTCTGGAAAAGTTTCCGGATTCAAAGGCAGCTTGCTACTTTAAGGATTTAGCAGTTGTTATCACCGAGCATCAAGGTTATAGGCCGGTAAAAGCCCTTGAGGATGACGAATTGGAGAAGTTTAGTCACTATATGCTGAAACTGGAATTGGGAAAAGGATAGAAGGACGGGTACGGAAATAGGAGGAATAGAGTTGTCTTGCACGGGATATATCAGAACGAATAACGAAGAAGAAAAGTTTAAGCTTGCGGAGATTGCAGATAAAATGCCACTGGACAGCTTTTTTGATAGTGGTATAGCCGACGATGAGTGTGGGGAACTGGTCAATTTGGCCTTATGTGTGCCGGACATCGATGTCGTGGCAATAGGTCCCTCATCCTGTTCCAGAGTGTTATATTTCAGGGCCGTGAAAAAGGGCTTGAGCGAAAAGTTATTCCTGCTCCCCGTATCCAGAAACGATTTTGCATCTGGGAAGCATCTGGAAAAATTGGAGGAGGCACTGGAAGAATTAGTGACCACTCGTCGCTCAAAAGCGATCATCGTTTATATTACTTGTGCCGATATTCTGACAGGTACCGAGTTTGTAAGCATAACAAAACGAATTGAAAGCAAGTATGGCATTCCGGTGAAGGTTTTTGAGCGGGGACCACTTTCTCGGAGAAGGACACTTCCTAAAGAGCGGCTAGGGAATATTTTTATGGATTTGCTGCTAAGGGGCGTCCGGCAAGAGAAGAAAAGCCATCTTAACCTGTTAGGAGATGCCGGAAAACTTCCCAAGGATTCTGGATTGAGGCAGATTCTTAAAAACTATTGCGTTACTGAGACAATACGAGAGTTTGCCGCGCTGGACTCCTACGAAGAATTTGAAGACCTGGTAAACGGAAAGTTAAACATCGCCTTGGACCGCTTTGGTTATGATTTGGCGCTGCGCATGCAGGAAAAATGGGACATACCCTTCCTTTACTTGCCTGCTCGGTACAACATGAAAGAGATTAAGCATAACTATACAACCTTGATGGAGGGGTTGGGGGTCACTTGGGATTATAGCCAGGATGCTAAAGAGTACCACCGAGTTATCGCCAAAGTAGCTGGGGTGTTAGTTGGAAAACGAATTGCGGTGGGGATCGGGGCCAGGTCTTTCGAGCTGGCTCAGGCCCTGGTGTCAATCGGTCTTTCTGTTGCTGTAATATTTGTTGAATCAGTGGCCAAGCCAGATATGAGGTATATTAATACGCTCTCCACTGTGGGAAGTCAGGCGGAGGTCTATTTGGTTTCCAACCTAACTGTCTCAACGCAGACAGGCGGGTTGGAAGGAATAGATATTGCTATCGGAGAAAAGGCAGCGTTTTTTTGTCTGAAAGCTAAAGAAATATTGGTGAGTGCCGACTATCGTTTCGGCTATGAGGGAATCCTGGAAATCTTGGAGGGTATGCAATGAGTAATATCTTGACCCGCCTGCCTTCGTTGGCAAGAGACTATTCTGGGGCCTGCTCTGCTCTTTTTGCCTTGCCTTCACTTAACCTGCTGTACTCGCCTGGTGGGTGTAGCAGTGCCGTCATCGAATGTGATGAGATTAGGGATTTGCGTCAGACTTTGTTTTTCGGTTCCAAGTTGGGGGAGATGGAAGCCGTCATGGGCGCAGAAGAGGAATTCCTGTTTCAGGCGGAAAGGCTCTGGGTTCAAAATCGGCAGGCCGAACTCATCGCAATTATGGGTACGCCAGTCTCTGCTTTGACGGGGGTCGACATCGGGGCAATAGCGGATAGGCTGAGCAGACGAACCGGCTTGCCCTCATTGGCGCTTCCTACGGAAGGCTTTGAGACCTACTACTCCGGCGTGTACCATACACTGTTAACCTTAGGCAAACGTTTTCTGGAAAGGAGGGCAAAGATAAATAATCAAGTGAATATCCTCGGGTATACGCCCTTAAGTCTTGGTAAGGAAACCCATTTAAGCGAATTCATTGATCAACTGGGGGAGTTCGGTCTCCAAATCAATGGTTTAGTAGAGAAAAATAACCTGGAAACCTTTAAGGAAATGTCCTCTGCCGCCTTAAACCTTGTCGTTTCCCATGAGGGTGTAGGGCTAGCCCAATACATGCAAAAAGAATATTCGATACCTTATGTGCTGAATGTGCCTGTAGGTTTGTCGGGCATGCAGCAGCTGTTTCAGGTTCTGGCGGAGATAGTAGATATTTCTCCGAGTTACGCAAGCAAGCAACGCTACGCTTTAACTAGTAGGGCAAGTCTGGGACAAAGGGCTGTCGTGATAGGAGAACCGCTCTTCGCTTCATGCCTGGCTTCTTGTTTGCGTAAGGACTTTGGGATTGACTATGTTGAATCAATTAGCTTGATGAAAATGGATCGACGAATGAAGCAAGTGTACCTAGAAAAGGCGCTTTCCGATGTTCATTTGTTTGAAAGTGAGGAAGGGCTGGCACGATGGATGGATAAACTACAGCCGGATATCATTGTCGGAGATCCTTTGTATCAGAGACTGTTAAGCAAAGGATGTACTCAGTATGTGCCTATGCCTCATGTAGGGTTGAGCGGACCTCTATATGCCGATGCCCAGTACGAGTTTATCGGAAGAAGAGGATATGACTATTTAGCCGGTTACATCAAGGTATAACTTTTACAAGGACATATAATGGAGGGGGAATTTTCATGATGGAGCACCGTAAAAAATCGAGGTATTATTTATCACTTTTGCTGGTTATTGTTTTTGTGTTAAGCCTCACGGGTTGCCAAGCCAGTGGAGATGGAGGGAAACCGGCAGGGGAGAAAAAGGCGGAGACTAGAATTGTCACCGACTTGGTGGGCAACCAAGTAACGATTAAGGCTGACGTGGAAAAAATTGCCGTTGTGCCAATTCCTTGGGCGACGATTGTGTATGCGGTTGATGGGTCTGGTAAAAAAATTGTTGGCCTGCACCCTTCGGCCATGAAAGCTTACCAGAAAAACATTTTGAAGGTCATGGCTCCTGAAATAGCCAATGCTAATTCGACCTTTGTCGATAATAATTTTAACGTCAATTACGAAGAAGTTGCCAAGCTGAAGCCGGATTTGGTAGTCATTTGGGATTATCAGCCGGAAATCGGCAAGAAGCTCTCAGAACTTGGGATTCCCTCTGTGGCTATTAAATATGGCACCCTTGAGGATGTACAAAACGGTATCAAACTGGTCGGTGAAATACTGGGCCAGCAAGAGCGGGCGGCAGCACTCATCAAGTACCAGCAGGAAACCAACAGCTATCTCAAGTCTAAAGAAAGTACCCTGGCTGGCAAAGACAAGCCTAAGACCTTATATCTAAGAGATGAACAACTTCAAGTAGCTACTGGTCAATCTGTGAATAAAATCATGATCGACACTGCAGGCGGGGTGAACGTGGCCGATGAGGTGACAGGAGACAACTGGAAGAAGGTGACCATGGAACAAGTGATAGCCTGGAACCCGGAGGTCATTATCCTAAGCAATTTCTCTGAAATATTGCCTGAGGATTTATATGCGAACAAGTTTGCAGGACAAGATTGGAGTAAAATTGAGGCTGTAAAAAATAAGAAAGTATATAAAGCACCTATGGGTATATATCGCTGGGATGCACCCTGTGTGGAAACCCCTTTGATGATCAAGTGGCTGGGTAAAGTATTTCACTCTGAGGTATTTACGGACTATGACATGAGGACAGATCTGAAAAACTTTTACCAGACATACTTCAACTACAAACTAACCGATCCAGAACTCGATCAAATTTTGAATAGCAAGCTTAATCCCGTTCTGAAAATATAACTTTGAGATAGGTGGTTGAGCCGGCAAACACGTCAGGCTTATCTTTCTTCTATAAATAAAAGGCAAGGGAAATACTCTGATGATTTGTAAACAAAAGAACTTGAAGTTTATTTGGCTTGTCATGCTGCTTATCTTGGTGGGGATGTTTTTTGTATCGTTGTACGGAGGCCGATATTTCATTCCACCGGGTGAGGTCGGGGAAATATTAAGCGCGGGACTCCGCGGCGGGGTACCAGACAGCATAGCCGGTTCAGTGGTTTGGAATCTCCGTTTGCCAAGAGCGCTGTTGAATGCTTTAGTCGGGGCGGGGCTAGCTGTCGCGGGGGCATCCTTCCAAGGGGTTTTTAAAAATCCCTTGGTGAGTCCCGATGTGCTGGGTGTTAGTTCCGGCGCGGCCTTTGGAGCTGCTTTTGGCATATTACTTTCCGGTATTAATCAGATAGCCACAGTCTTGGCGTTGGTTTTTGGCATCTTGAGTGTGCTAATGACCTACACACTGTCTAAGCTGCGCGGAGAATCGTCTACCTTAGCGCTTGTGTTATCCGGCATGATCATCTCGGCGGTATTCAGCGCCTTGATTTCGTTGATCAAATACGTTGCAGACCCCTACGACAAGCTGCCAGCTATTACCTACTGGTTGATGGGGAGTTTCGCCAGCGCCTCCTACAGTGATCTGAAGCTGGTTGGAGTTCCTATTCTGGCAGGAATTATTGGATTGCTGCTCCTCAGATGGCGGATTAATGTCCTTTCTTTAGGGGATGAAGAGGCTTATTCTCTGGGGGTAAACCCCGTGAGGATGAGGTTAACCGTTATTGCTATGGCTACCTTCATAACGGCTGCCTGCGTGACTGTTACCGGGATCATCGGCTGGGTAGGTTTGGTAATACCACATATCTGCCGGATGATTGTAGGAGAAGACCATAAAAATCTGCTTCCTGCCTCTTGTATTGTCGGAGCAATTTTTATGATTATGGTCGATATGATTGCCCGAACTGCGACGGCTGCAGAAATTCCCATCGGCATCTTGACAGCTCTTGTGGGAGCGCCGTTCTTTGCGCTACTATTTAAAACATCGAAAGGCGATTGGCAATGATACTTGAAGTTAAGCATGGATATTTTGGCTATTCAAAAGGCCATGATCTGTTACAGGATATCTGCTTTACCCTCCGCGAAAAAGAGATTATGACCATCTTAGGCCAGAACGGAACCGGCAAAACGACGATTCTAAAGTGCGTGACAGGGATTCTGAAATGGCAGCGAGGCCAGACGCTGATCAATGGTAAAAGTATAGATTCTTCACGGAAAACCTTAAAGCAGATTCCCATAGGTTACGTGCCACAAGCCCACCCCCTCTCCTTTCCTTATACGGTCAGAGAACTTGTAACCATGGGTCGGGCCAGGCATATCGGAGTTTTTTCCGTGCCCTCCGGGAAAGATAAAAAAATTGCTGACCAAGCAATTGATGAGGTAGGCATCCGTTCTATTCGGGACAAGTTGTGTACGCAATTAAGCGGGGGGCAATTGCAGCTTGTGTTCATTGCCAGGGCCTTAGCGGGTGAACCAAGGGTGCTGGTTCTGGATGAACCGGAATCACACCTGGATTTTAGGAATCAATTTTTGATCATCAAGCTGATCATGAGGTTGGTCAGGGAACGCGGCCTATCTTGCATCATCAATACCCATTATCCGGAACATGCTTTGCGTTTGTCGGATACTACGCTGCTCCTGGGGCAACATTCGTATATGTTTGGAAAGACTAAGGAGATTATTACCGAAAAAAGAGTCGAAGAGTATTTTGATATTAACGTAAAAATCTTGCCAGTACCTTATAAGGATGAGGAGATTAAGGCTTTTGTTGTGCTGGATAGTATTTGAACGGTTTGAGGAAGAGAAAATAAGTATGAAACAGTGCGCCGGTGCAATCCATGAAGCGTAAACCACTGGGGAACCGGGAAGGCTAGGCGGGTACGTTTGAACAGAGTGTGTGAAGTGTCTACAGAACATAGCCAGTGCTGCTTTGGAACCTCTTGACATTTTTTGTCGTGTCGCGCAGGCTCCTATGACCCTTGCGACACGACAAGTTTTACCTATTAGTTACTGGGGTTGCGCCAGAGTGGGATCAAGGCTGGTGTTTAAGCCTGAGGCGGGTCAAATAAATCATCGGTAACAGTACCGATGACCTTGATGTCCCGTATACCTGTAAGGGCACCGCTGGTCGTCAGGAAAACATTGCTTGAGACAATCGTATTCATGACGGCCAGGACCTCAGCTTGATTCAGGTCTTCCCGGGGAGTAGGAATTGTGATTGAAAACGTCTTTCCCCCCTCGGTGGCAAAACTTAACCTGATCACTTTGGTATTTGTTGTAGCCATAAGTTCACCTCCTTTTCTTTGGATTTTCATAAAGGTTTACTCCTCTATCAGCCTGAAATTTCTTCTTAATTGCACGTCCTGCAATGGCTGCTGTGACAGACTGAATAAGGCCTGAGCCACATCGTAAAGGGCTTCTTCGGAGGCATCCGCCCGCACATAGCTCAAGCTTTTTTGCCTGGTCACCGGGCTTCCGGCGGGAGTAGATCCGCTTTGGTAAATGGCTATCAGTGCAGAATTCAAAGCTTCAACGATGATTGACATTTGTTTGCTCCTTTCTAAGCTTTTTGACAAACCGGCTGTCCGGCATGTCCCTATATACTATGAACTTGTATCACTGGAGGTTACCCCTGAAATATAAAGAATGTCCGAACCAGCTGATGTTGCTTGCTTCGGACATGATCTTAGCCGGAATTGTAACCAAGTTTCCAATTTTGGAAGGTGATTTGCCGGGTCATAGCCAAGCTTTCACCATTTGAAACTCGCCTGCGTATGCTGTCCTAAAAGCTATTAAAAGGCGGGAATCAAAATGGATGAACTCAGCACTGAACGTACTCCTCTGGCCATCGCGGCTGAGATTAATAGGATCAAACAAGAGACTGGCAAAACCATGCTTACCAATGCCCTGGAGATAGGCAAGCGCCTGAAGGAGGCTAAGGATTTGCTCCCCCATGGAGAATGGGGGAAATGGCTGGTGGAATCGGTGAGCTATTCTCAGCGCACAGCCAACAAGCTGATGCAGCTTTATAAAGAATATGGAGATAAACTATTCGCCGCCGGCGCGGGCGAAGGTAGGTCAAATTCGCCAGTACTGGCGAATTTGACCTATTACCAGGCCCTTCTCCTGCTGGGAATTCCGGAAGATGAGCGGGAGGAATTTATCCTGGAGCATGATGTTAAGAATATGACCTCAGGAGAACTGGATCGGGCTCTTAAAGAACAGAAGCAAACCACCCCGGAGAAAGAGCCGGCTCAAGTCACACCTCTGCCCAATAATCCCGGGGAAATCAAGATAGAATATCAAACCGTCAAAAAAACCGCCAAACCAATAAGCAGGCCAAAAACTGTGGCCTCCCAAGCCTTTTCCACGAAGTATGAAGAAAAATGCACCGCTTGCCGCCAAACTATCGCCGATGCATTCCAAGAGCTGCTGGAAGCCCTCTGCCAACTGGCCAGACTTGATCCGGCGGTGCAGGAGAAATGCAGCGAAGACGCGAGGGAGCTTGCTGGAAATATGGTGGAAAGGCTTAAAGAGTGGCCGCCTGTTCCCAGGACGAATATGACGACGGTTGAGACCTACGCTACCCATGAAAGGTGGTAAATTATCTAGGTTGCTATTGGCGGTGCTTTTTGCATGTAAATCCCTGAAGGTCTTATGGAAGGTTAGAAATAAAATTGTTTTGGCTTAGCAGGAATTTAGCAAATGATGAGAGAATACACCTCAAGAAAGAAAAGATGATACTTGCTTAGCAAGACCATGAAGGTGTTTGCCAAGACCGTGGAGGTTTGACTCGTAGAGTCGACTTCATGGTCTTTTATTTTTACTTAAGGGTGGTCCATTAAGAGATTTTTTGAATAATTGCGCCCCAGGCGCACAAAGAAAGGATTACAAATGGGAGCGTATGGACGATTACTGCGTTATGTGGCAGCTATTAAAGGAGAAGTGGCTTTAAAGGTTCTCATCGGATTGGCCATCAGCACAACCTATATCGGGCAAGCCATGGTCATGGCCAAGGCTGTTTCTGTAGTCTTCCTGGGGGGAGTGCCTCTGACATTGCCATGTATCTGCCTCCAACAACAGGTCGCTTCCATAGAGAATATAATTTTGTCACAATCTTACATGAAATATATAAAAAAGAGCCTCATCAGGCTCTTTTTTGTGGTTTATATTTTAAATGACCTTTGCTTCAAACCTACTTCCTAATTTATGTAGTTCAAAATTTGTATGTCCTCACCAAAATTGCTAGTTGTACATAAGATGTTATGTAACCACATGGAAAATATATGCAAATATGAAAGGAAGATGTAAAATTGAGTAATGTTTATCAATGTTCAAAGTGCTGTCCAACATCAACATTTGTCCCCGGTTGGGCGCTTGAAACTCCAACTCCGGTATGTCCTCAACAACCCGTGCCGGTTACCCCTAATCCGGTTATTCCAATCACTTCAAGCCTTCCGACGTGCACCCCTCTGCAAGTAGTTCAACCAACGCCTAATACGGTAATAGTAACTGCATCAATCGCTTCCGAAGCAATTATTACCTTACCGGTAAAAGCACTAGAAATAAAAAATATTAAAAAGCGCCTTAAAATAACTCAAAGCCGTTTCTTCAATTCTCCGCCTCCAGTAGCCGGTGTGCCACGAGATACTCCCAAATTGTTTTTAGCCGGCTTTGTGCGCAAAGACATTCAATATTGCCATGCAATCGCTCAAAATTCATCTACGGTTCAAGGTACCATTAATGATTTTCTCGTTGATGTGCCCTGGTCGTGTGTTCTTAACCTCGGTCCGACAATTATAGTACCACCGACCCATTTTGGGCAACAGCTAGAATATGAGTTTTTAAGCACCACACCGCTTCCTATAGGGTTTGCCCCCAAAGATAAGCTGATCTGCGGTGATTTAACTGAGTTTAACCAAATCAGCACTGAGTTCCTGAACACATTACCGACAGTTTCACTTTTATTCAGTCAAATCAATGAAATGGATGAAGCACTCGACCGGGTGGCATTACAGGGAGGACCCTTTGAAGAAGGTCAATTCACAAAGATTCAAGAAAAAATGACTATTTTGGTTCAAGTGCTGTTAACCTTCCCGGCAGTAATTCCTACACCGATATGCGATTAGCTAATCACAGCAGGTTTTAAAACTCTAATAATGGGGCTGTTGCAAACGAACAGAGTTCCTAAGCATCAGCCCCTAATTTTTCAAAAAACCGCGGGTCCACAAGAACCCGCAGTCCGGTGTCAACGACGCGCCTGCGCTTAAAATTGCCAATGTAGGCGTGGCAATGGGCGGTATGGGAAGCGATCAAATTCAACATCGTCCTGTCCATGGCAATCAACTTTGTAGCGATCTTACTGTCGGTGGCGGGTGTGCTTACCCCGGTCAGCGGTGCATTGGTACATAACGCCGGATCGGGCTCTCAAAGAACGGAAGCAAACCCCTCCGGAGAAAGCACCAATCTCAATGAGTCCCAGGCATCGGGCAGCATTTGCGTCGGTATCATTGGTGGCGCAGCAATGTCTGAGTATAATTATAAGGCTAGAGCAAACCACCCGCTGAGCGGGTGGGAGTGATTTTCCGGATTGATCTGCAACTATGCTAAGGCTGCCGAGCTGAAAACGGATTCATGGGTTACGGTTGAAGGTACCCTATTTATTGGAAAGCATATCTACAACAATGTGGCATACGATGACCCGCAGATTTCCGTGACGAAAATTACACCCGCAGAAGAAGTGAAAGGGTATAGAAAACTTGAGAATAGTAAAATCATGGAAAGGGGTATTCTTATGTCTAGCAGAGGATTTGTTATGGAGGGAATAAAGATGGAGATAGGAAAAGCAACGATTAACGATGTTAAAGATATTAGTCGTATATATGTAATCCCTTGCAAGTATTTCTTAAAAGTAATTTACGAGGAGAGCTTTTTGTGAAATATTCAGGTGAAGATTTTTGGAAGAACTATATGGAGAATTGGTTTGGGGCGGAACTAATTAGCAAATGGAGTGAATATGCGACTGAAGAGACTATTATATCGAATAACAGAAAGTTACATATAGAGATTTATGATGCTGATAACCCCAATAGTCCAACGTTAATTTTTGCTCATGGAATTGCGGGGTATGCACGATTGCTATTGCCTTTTTTGATTCCACTACGGGAAAAGGGGTACAACATTATTGCTCCTGACTTGCAAGGATTTGGATATAGTGAGGGACTTAAGGGTGATTTCGAGTGGGATGTTCATCTTCAAAACCTTTCCGACACAATAAATTATGCAAAACAGAGGTTCAGTGGAAAGGTTATTTTAGGAGGAGCGAGTATGGGAGGTCCGTTAGCTTATGCAACAGCGGCCCGTTTTGGGGGAATAGATGCACTTGCTTGCTGGTGTCTATGGGATTTTAGCGACAAAGAATTTATGTTAAATGAAACTAATACAAAGAACTTTACATATCTGCTTATTCCCGTCTTTAGGATTCTAGGTTCGGTAATGGGGAACTTCAGACTAAAGACATATACGTTAGTTTCGTATGATACACTTTCTGATTCCAGTGAAATGAATTCATTGGTTAAGGAGGATCCACAAGCAGGTACACATATTTCCCTTAAAGGAGCAGCAAGTTTAGTAACTCAGAGTAAACCAGACATACCTCATCACGATTTTAAACTTCCAGTATTAGTTGTTCAACCTGGATCTGATCGAATGACTCCTGTAAAATATACCAAAAAAACCTTTAGTAAGTTAGGATCAGAGAAAAAGAGGTACATTGAATTAGCGGGAGCAGAACACTTTCCGACCAATAATCAATTTTACAAAAAATGGACAGAGGAGTTTGATCATTTTGCGTGTTCATTATAACCGTTTCGCAGAGCAAAACCCAAGGAGCTGAGTCATGAGAATCATGCAATGGCTGTGGGCGTTTTGTCCTTGGAAGATCATAGATATTTTTCAAGGTTTTTTCGTAATGGAAAATATCCTCTCAATATAATGTGGTATTGCTCTCTCCCCCACATGAGCAAACATGCCAGTCATCTCATCAGCAATCAGGAATTTTGTTTCCGGACTTAAAGCCCGGACGACACTAAACCTTTGCAATTCCCCGCCGGATAATTCATTAGGCCAGCGGGATAACCATTCTGGCTGGATACCCAAACCAGTAATGGAGAATTCAGACTGCTACGTGGAAAAGAGCCGTAAAAGGCTCTTTTTTAGTTTGTCACAGATGAGGGTTTGAACACATATGCTTTGAGTAAGGTTGTTCAAATACATCTACATTTTTGACTGAGGCTGCATGGGAAGATAGAGAGAGGCTGTGAGTCAGCGAGGGTAGGTGCCATAATAGATAGGATATAGGGGGTGGTATATATGAGTATTCCACTAATAGAAAAGGTCGTAAAAGAATTAGAAGAGTATCTGAAAACTGACCTTTACCAAGTTCCAAGGAAACGGATAATGTTTAACGGCATATTAAACGATGGAAGTACTGTGACTGTTTGTACGCCACAGACTAAGTTAATTCCCAGAGGGTGTGGGCGTATTGAACTAACGACGGTTCAAGTGTCGATATTGAACAATGCTGACCATTCGATTCTTGCCTTTCGCCTAGAAGATAATCGAGTTTATTACTTGGACTTCCGTAACTTGAAGCCCTATCTTACAGAGGAAGCAGCTTACTACAGCGAAAAACGAGGAATAACCCTTTGGCAGCTTTATATTTGGAATTTCTGTATTCAAATATTACGGAACAAGAATCACGTGGCCATATCCCCCAATCGCTTAACAGAGTTGGGAGATTATTACTTGGGACTCTGATCAGAGAGAAATAAAAATGCACATGAGCTTGGTGGTGCCGGTGAGCTATTCCCAGCGCAGGGCCAACAAGCTGATGCAGCTTTATAAAGAGTATGGAGATAAACTATTCGCTGACGGCCCGGGGGAAGGCAGGTCAAATTCGCCGACGTGGGCGAATTTGACCTACAACTAGGCTCTTCTCCTGCTGGGAATTCCGGAAGATGAGAACAGTTGCTTGGGCAAATTTTATACGTAGGTGATGCTTGAGGTTAGGAGCATGGAGAATAGAGGGGATGAAAATTACTTATAACCGGCTTCCCACAACATGTTCCGAGCTTGCGTAACCGAGAAACCTCTATTCTTTTCAGTTTGGGATTCAGTATCTCTTGGATTGGCCCCATATTCTGCATAAAGCTGATTAACACCAGCTAACAGCGACATTTGAGTAACCTCATGAGCATTCATAGCTCTCTGCGGGCGAGTTACTAATCGAGCGACTGCGGCAATTTTGGTCAACTCTATGGCAGAAATTTGCCCTTTTTCATATAAAGGGGTTCCTTTGACTGGGGTTCGTCGCATAACTGCCATAACTTTAACATCATAATCCCTTGCTCTAATCATTTCTGCTGCTAATTCATCATAGGAGTGCTCAGGTCCGATAGGCTCGACACAATAGTACAATTCCAAACCAGCATCGCGAACTGCATTAAGAGTATTTATCCTAGTCTCAGGTTTTAAGGTAGTATCAATACCTTCTCTTAAGCGGTTGATGTGATAAACTCCTGTGAAACCAATATCTTTAAGCCTTTTTGACGTTTCATGAACAAAATCTCCTATATTGGCAACAAATCTAATATTGTCAGGCAAGTTCTTTCTTGCGATTTTTGCAATATCCATAAAATCGTTGATTGGATAATCTGCCGTTGTCATTAAGAAAAAATCATTAATACCATTGGTAAGCAATAAATCCAGCTCTGATAATATTTCCGCTATGTTTTTTCTTTGTGTAACTGGTAGGGAATAGTGGTCTTGTCCCATTGAACAAAATTTACAGTTTACTGAACAAGGCTCTGCATTTATGCCTATTTGAGCAAAAATCAAACCTTTATTATCGTATTCAGTACGAGACAAGTAATTTGCAGTAGCTAGCAGCTTGTAAAAGTCTTCAGAATAGTAATCAACATTCAATAGTGTAATAGCATCTTTTTGGTCTAAAAGCTTTCCCTCTTGAGCAGATAATAATAGATTGGAAATGGACACATTAATCCCTCCCGTTTTTCACTTTAGAAATTACCTTTCTACATCATTAACGTTTTAATAGTTAATCTTGTGTTAAATTTACATTGTCTGTACTGCGCTTAATTTTAGCGCATACATTGTGTACTTCCGCTAACATCATTCCAATGATTTGACGGTATTCTTCCAAGGTATTAATCCAGTGAGAAAGGCACTCTTCTCCCTCCTTCGTAATATGGTAAAAAATTTTTGCTGGTCCTGTATCCGTCAAAGACCGGGATGAGATTACTAAACCCCGCTGCTCCATGGCTTTAAGTGTGCGATAAACACCTGTTCCATCTGGTTTATGTCCTTTAAACATTGGGGATTCCGCAATTCGTTGGACAATTTTATAGCCGTAAAGGTCTTCCTGAGCAAGAATCGTTAAAATCGTTGGCTGAACTAATTTGTCAAGGTTATTACCCGAACAGGGGCATTTGTTAAAATCAAGCATAAGACATTCTCCTATAGTAGATATAGTCTAGTATAAGAATATAATATTGGCAATGTTTGTCAAGACGTTTTGTCTGAATTTTTCTGAAACTTCGTTCCACCCTCGGCAGAAGCGCACCAATCTCAATGGAATGATTGTCCTCACTCAAAAAAAGTTTAACAAGGATACAAGAAAGATAGATGGGTATGGTAACCTATTCTTAGAGGTGGGAACATGACGATTAAGTTGCTGTTAGTTGAAGATGATCAAGAGATACGGGAAATCATCACCGATTATTTTACAGAGAAAAGCAGCGGGACCTTCAGGCTGGATTCGGCCCAGAGCGGGGAGGAAGGCCGGCAGAAATGCCTTGAGCAGGAATATGATTTAGTGCTGCTGGATGTAATGCTGCCGGAGGTAGACGGATTTACCATCTGCCGGGAGATCCGGCAAAGAAGCAATGTGCCCATAATTTTTCTGACGGCCAGACATCAGGAGCGGGACCGCTTACAGGGATATCACCTGGGCTGTGATGATTACATCGTTAAGCCCTTTTCCCTGGCGGAGCTGTACGCCAAGGTTACGGCTTTGCTCAGACGGGCTAAAGGGATGGCCAGCTTTGAGATGATTTCAGCCGGCAGCATCAGGATGAACCTTTTTCGCTGTCAGGTATTTGTCAATGACCATGAAGCAGTTCTGGCTCCCATGGAATTTGCCATTTTAAAAGTACTCCTGGAGAACCGCGGCGGGATCGTGAGCCGGGAAAGCCTGCTCATCCGCATCTGGGGCTATGACTTTGCAGGGAATGACAGAGTCGTGGACAACCATGTGAAAAAATTGCGCCAAGCCCTGGGGGAGGCTGCAAGGCAAATTAAAACCGTCATTAAACGAGGGTACAAATTGGAGGGATAGCAGTGCAGAGAAATAAGATAAAGAGGAAAATCTATCTCCGCATCGTGGGGACATTAATGGCCACTTACCTGGTGCTGATGACAGCTTTCAGCCTGTTTCTGATATCCAGGGAGAAGGAAGTAAACGTCTTACAGCTGGGTACCCTTGCTTTGCAGGTCAATAACAGGGTTGAAGATATCCTGGGGGACACCACGGAGAGCAGTGGGCCAGGGAGGGATACGGCGAAGCTGAAAAAGGAATTGGCGAAACAAATTTCTTTCATAAGCTATTCGGGAGCAGAAGCCGCCCTCTATTCAGGGGATTACAGTCTGATTTACAACACCAACGATTACTGGGAATGCAGCTATACAGAATATAGTGAAGGCAGTAAAAATTATAACGGGTATGGCTATTTAAACCCCCGGGAGTGGTTTAGTGAAGAAGAGACGTCGGAACTGGAAAATTATCTGAACGCCCGGCCTCAGGCGGAAAAGGCTGGTGATCTGGCCGGATATTCTCTCGATTTGGAGGGACTCTGGGTGGATAATGAAATGATTATTCCCGAGAAAATTAAAGTGGTGCCTATGTATGCAAACACTTTCGACGAAGAGGGGCAGCTTAAGTCAAGCAGCGGAACACACTTAAAGGCAATAACGTATACTTCGGACTACGAGCAAAATAGCAAAAAATTACCCTATTTCAAATATGGCGGCATTCAGCCTGCCAATAACCGCCTTCTTGATCCGGCGGAAGCAGCCGGCCTGCGTGAGCTGGTTCTAGATCAGGAAAAGTTAAAGGAAGCTGTCCGGCATTTTCCGGATAAGGATTATAACTTCAGCGAAAGGGTGAGGGGGCTGACCTATCACTTCTATTGGCCCCAGCCTCACCAAAATACGGTAAAATTGACGGATGACCAAGGCAATTACAGCGAATTCTGGACCGTCTTTGCCCGCCAGGTCAATCTTTGGGATGAATGTCGGGAAACCCTGGTCTTTGTCTGGGGTGCCTGCCTGATCACCTTTCTCAGCGTAGCTTTAATACTGGCCGGCCAAACCTATAAAACCTATCGCCAGCGGGAGGAGCTGGAACAATTCCGCAGGGATACCGCCAGCGCGTTGGCCCATGATCTGAAAACCCCTCTCAGTATTATTTCCGGCTATGCCCAGAATCTCACGGAAAATGTCCGGACGGAAAAGAGGGAGCACTATGCGGCGGGCATCCAAACCAATGTGGAGCGGATGGATGAGATTATCCGGGAAATCCTGGAGTTGTCCGGATTAGAAGCCGGTTTGCTGCCAATAAAATCCGAGGAGGTTTCACTTCAAGCAGTGTGTACTCAGGTCATAGATCGTTACCGCCAGGTTTGTGCTGAAAAGCTCATTCAGATAAGTTTGGAAGGGGAGGCAGTAGTCAAAGCAGACCCCTCCTTAATGGAACGGGTGATTGATAATCTTTTGGTCAACGCTCTGGATAATACCCCGGAAGGGGGAAGAATCGGGCTGGAAATCAGTGCCGGTACCTTTTCGCTGTTTAATAGCGGCAGCCATATTCCTGAGGAAAAGATTGAAGAAATCTGGCTGCCCTATAAAAAAGGGGATGAGTCGCGGGGAAGGACTAAGGGCACGGGCCTGGGGCTGGCAATTGCCCGGACGATCCTGGAATTATTTCACTTCAGCTATGGGGCCAAAAACACAGGAGAAGGCGTGGTATTCTGGTTTAAATTTATCATTTAACCTAACCATCCGGCCGCCTCTCTGTTCCGGAGGCGCAGGGCTTTAAGCCGGTGACAATTTTCCCTGATGAAGGGGTTTTCACCTACCTGCAGGTTGAATTTTCCCAAAAAGTTGCTGTCAAAGCGCTTTTTTGGGTTGTGTTTTATCTCGGGGGGCTGCTCTATAGAGAAGCATTGAAAAGTAGCAAAGCCGCGGGATTAAGATCCGCGGCTTTGCTACCTGATTTGAAGCAGGGTAATATTATGTTCAGGAGAATATTTCTTCCTTGAAAAAATTAAGTCTTGAGATGGTTCAAAGAACTAAAAATAAAGGGTTTTGTAGAAAATCGGAGAATAGTAAAATCATGGAAGAGGATATTCTAAGTCTGTTTTTGTATCAGGAAAAGAGATAACTGGCTGATTATCAAATTCAAATATACAGGAGACAGGGTAAAAAGATCAGAAGCTGCGCAGGACGGCCTTGGATCTAAAAAGAAAGACATTGTAGGATTATGCACAATAAAGGTTATTTGGATAATGAGAGGTATAGATATGGCAATTTTAAAGACTAAAAGACTGATATTACGCCCCTTACTAACCAACGATTTAGAGGATGTTTTTAATTATTCTTCTACGCCAAATGTCGGACCAAATGCAGGTTGGAAGCCGCATGAGAGTAAAGAAGAAACACTTGAAATAATGAAGGCTATTTTTCTGAACAAGGAAACAGTGTGGGGAATAGAAGAAAAAGAAACAGGAAGAATTATTGGCTCCATAGGTCTAATTGATGACCCAAAACGAGAATGTGATATGGTGAAAATGATCGGATATGCAATTGGTGAAGCTTATTGGGGCAAAGGATTTATGACAGAGGCTGTTAACGTTGTGATAAAATTTGGTTTTGAGGAATTACATTTGTTAGCAATTTCAGCTTATTGTTTTCCTTTCAACATACGCTCAAAGAATATTATAAAGAAGTGTAATTTTGATTATGAAGGAACATTGAAAATGGCGGAGAAGATATTCAATGGCAATATTTATGATAATGATTGCTATTTATTGACGGAACAAAGGTACTACTTCAAATGAACATAATCAATTCACTAAGAACCAGGAAGGAATTTTGAGGTGAAATATGAGTGTAAAGAAATTTTTTTGGGAAGACCCATACCGCACCACGTTAGATGCCAAAGTTACTTCAGTTACAGACAATGTAATTACAGTAGATAGAACGATTGCGTTTGCTTTTTCAGGTGGACAAGCGTCAGATTGTGGAACCATCAATGGATATAACATTATTCGTGCAGAAAAGGTGGGTAAAGAGATCTTTTATACTCTAGACGGTGAGTATGATATTAATCTTGGCGATGAAGTAATTCATTGTGATCGATTGGGAAAAACGATATCGCATAATGAAGCTTCACTTTGCAGCAGAAATTATCCTAGAGCTTGTTTATCAGAACTTTGGTTATCCAGAGAAAATCGGGGCAAATATTTCGGACACTAAAGCCAAAGTTGACTTTGTATGGAATGGAAATATCTCCGAAACATTTTCATTCTTATATAGTGAAGCGAATCGATTAATCGAACTGAATCTACCAATTACCAGTGACTTCAGTAATGTAGAAGCTGAAGAAAGGTATTGGGAAGTTTTAGGTTTTGGTAAGGTATCTTGTGGAGGCACACATATAAAAACAACAGGGGAAATTGGACCAATTAAGCTAAAGCGTGACAATATAGGAAAGAACAAAGAAAGAATTGAAATCACTTTGGTCAATCCTTAAAAGGGGTAGACATCGTTTATCACGCCTTCAACGTTATCTGAAACGGCTAGATCAAAGGGGTAAGTATTTTGGGAGCGGGCCATGTTCTGCGTTATTTGCTCCAATTGTCCAACGAATAATTTAGTCTATATAGTCTATCTGCTCTTTTGAGAAGGGTGTTGTATCTGTGAAAAAGAATTTTTTTACTGTAGTCATATTAGTCGTCAGTTTAACGACGATGGTTGGATGCGGGACAAGGGTATCGAAGGACATTGAGAACACTGGAAACGTAAACCAGCCATCCAATATAGGGAGTGACAAAAATCCTCAAGGTGCTGATATAACATACGTGAATGAGAAGTATGGTTTTAGTCTCGTTTTCCCCGGTTATTGGCAGGATCAATATAACGTTGAAGATGTACACGGTATTGGTGTAAGAATACATCATAAGCCAACCTGGTTAAAAAATGGGGCAGGAACTCTTTTTCAAATAACGGTTTTTGATAAATCTAAAGATGAATGGAACACACAGGTAAAAACAGCCGTAGAAACAATAGGACTGTGGAAGATATATGAAAATGAGAAAGAAGTCTTAGGATTTTCATCACCAACAGATGTACAGTATATTCCAGATGATAAGTTGTTAAGCAGTAAATATATGAAAATGGAAAATGACGTTTTGAAGATAGTGGAGACCTTTGAAAAACTAAACTAGTACTTGAGGGATGCCAGACTTCAGGGTTGCAGCAATCGGGGAGATTAATGTATTGTCTCTTATAACATATGGCATAAGGCTAGGTAACAAGGATTCAAAATCAACCTAGCTCTCGAAGGTTAGGATTTGCATTAATGATATTTAACTGTAATAATTGGTCAATATTTTGGACGCGGTCTTAGTCCTTCGATATAGTTTATAAGTTGCCAAGTGGTGTCTTAGTAGGGTCACTCTTTTTGCTTATGGCATTCTGTAACAGAATTTATTCCGAAAGGGAAAAGCTTAAGGAATGGTGCGGATAAAAATAGGTATTTTCTACCTAAGAAAGTCGAGGATGCATATGCAGAGAATCATTAGTCTGATAGTGGCCAGCTTAATGCTGCTGACCCTTTGTGCCTGTTCCATCGACAGCACCACGGAAGTGCAACAGCCAACACTGCCCTCTAACACGACGCAGCCTGCTCCTACTGGCAATACTGACAGCACAATGACGACCAGGGCCGCGGCCCTGGGTATTACTGCTAAGAATTATCCGATAATTGACGGATCAACTTCCACACTCTCCATCGTGCAGGCTGTATACCGGGCTATGTATGGCGAGGAGGGGGCCAATACAGACGGATATCCCACAAAGGCATCGAAAACCGTACCCTCCTATCGTCTTTTGATTGAAGGGAAGGTGGATGTGATCTTCGTACCCTATGCCTCTGCCGATGTACTGGAGGAGGCGGAGAATGCAGGCGTGGAACTGGAATTCCACAAGGTTGCCGCCGAGGCTTTGATATTTATCACCTCCGCTGAGAATCCGGTGGAATCCATAACATTGGAGCAAATCAGAGAAATATATCTGAACTATGGGATTACCAACTGGAGTAAGCTGGGAGGGCCGGATAGAAAACTTATTCCTATTTGCCGTAATTCCGACAGCGGAAGCCAGTCTCAAATGGACAATCTGATCCTAAACAATCAGGAAATGCACCCCAAGATTCAGCATAATTATGTAGAGCTTACTATGGAGGGAATGCTGGAGCAGGTGGCGTTTTACCATAAAGGCGGTTTGTCAGGGAGCCCGACCAACAGCTTTGCATTGGGCTACACCCTCTATACTTACCTGCAGCAGATGAATGAAGTAACTGGCATCGGCGAGCGTCTGAAAATCCTCTCATTTAATGGAGTACCGCCCACAGCAGAGAATATTGCGCAGGGCTATTATCCCCTGGCCGACGGCTATTACGCGGTCTTTCGCTCCGACCTGTCGAAGGATCACATCGCCCGGGCGGTTATCACCTGGCTTCAGGGAAAAGATGGCGCAGAGACCATCGAAAGACTTGGGCTGATTCCCTGTGCCGAATGAGCATAATCTGTATTTCAGGTGCCCCATTCCCCATGCTGATGCAGATCCATGGCTTCCTTCAGTTACCGGACGATCTCCATGGCGTTGGCAGGCAGGATTTTAAATGTTTGTTGTTTAATTGGGTTGATTGAGAAGTTAAGAATACTTAATATACGAAAGCTGATAGTTTTTTAGAAAGGGTTAGGGGATTTTTAGTGAAAGATATGCCAAAGGGTCTGAATATATGGTGGTGGATTAATATAGCTTTACTCTCAATAATATTATTGGTTTGGATATATAAAGAGATAAATAGTTATAGTCTAGGTACTTTAAGATTTCTATTCTTACTGGTGGGAATTAGTAGTGTAACTTGGGAATTTATATACAGAAAGAATAAGAGAAAATCTGAATAGATTAATATGGTGCAAAGGCCGCACCATCCTTGGCACTGAGGAAAGGAAATTGTGGTATTCCTTCGCATCTGTTTGAGAAAGGGAAGCAAATATAGGCTGCAATTCCCCTGGGGACAGCTCTAAAGCTTGAAAGGGAGATTGTACATGAAATGGAATGAGCAATTCAACATTAATCGGGTGCCGTCTTATGAAGACATTAAACAATATATTGGGGAAGGAGAACCGCTCTGGTCGGAACTTCTTTCAAATATTGAAAAAGCGTATCAGGTTAAACCAAAAATGACTTACAGTAAATGTTCAGCCCAGCCAGGTTGGAATCTGAAATATCAAAAGAGTGGTAAGTCACTATGTACCCTTTATCCGATGGAAGGATTTTTTATCGGCTTAGTTGTGGTGGGGGCAAAAGAGGTAGAACAAGTAGAAATGGAGTTGGGAACATTTACTTCCTATGTGCAAGAATTATATCGTAAAACATCTTTTTCCTGTGGAGGACGTTGGCTAATGATCGAAGTAAAAGACAAGTCTGTGATTAATGATATGCAGAGCCTAATCGCAATCAGAGTAAAGCCCAAGAGATAAAGTCCTAAGAAGGATATATGTTGGAGGGAGCTAATTGAAGGGATTATTAAATAAAACACTGATAATATTCTTAACTACCATGATTTTCTTATCATTGTCGGCATGCGGCAAAAAGAATAATGAACTGACTGTAGCTATAACAGCTGAAATAATAAGTGTCACTGGTCAGCAATTTCAGGGTATCGGGACTTCAGGAATTAAGGATCCAGCTAGGGAGGATTTTAAAATCTTCACCTTTAAGTTAGATGAAGAAAATTCAAAGAACATCAAGAACCGAAGAATTATTGTTCCTGATTTTAAGAAAATCTTTGAAGATACCAAAGATGATTTGTATTGGTTTGGAAACTCTTATATTCGGGACAATGGAAATGAAAATACTGCCGAATATTTGTATGAGATTACACTTTATACGAGAGGGTTAGACGAAGACTTTCTAAGGAAAATATTAAACTCCAATGAAGTAATAATTTCTTGGTTAACAGAAGATGGACAGCAAAAAGAGAAAAGGATTAAGGTTGGAGATTTAGCAGTGTTTAAATAAATCTATTCGGTTACTGTTCTAGCGTCCCTCTGAGTTTGGAGGAGGCAGTCACAAATCAGACCGTCCAATAGATCCAGGCAGTTTTTGTCTGAACCCTCTCTCTCACAAACCCATCAGAAGAGATATGTTCGAGATAATTCATAATTAGCTTGTTTTGATCATCAGCGGGGTCATTTTTAAGTTCAAAAAGTGTGCCATAATACATACTAGCTTCTTCGATTGAGCGGACATGCTCTCGATCAGTATCCACATAGGTAATGTGGGGATAATAGCCCATTAGCCAAAGAATATTAAAAATACAGTAGACTGTGTTAATATAAAACTTTGGATCTTTAAGTTGCAGGATTTCCTTACGAATTACGTCCTGAACAGAGTCAGAACGACTTACAAAATTAGACAAAAAGCAATATCCTTTGCTGGCAGCGATCATCTTCTCCAGGGTGACTTGATCATGAATTCCTGGGCTGTTGATGGCTGTAACCAAGTCAAATCGCTTTTCCCAACCGTATTCCTCAAGATTTACCTCGTCCCAATTTAAGTTTTCAAAGGAGATATTGGTCAGGTTGGCTGCGGCAGCATTTCTATGGGCATGATCCAGCATTTTAAAGGATATGTCCAGGCCGGTAACGTCACGGGATGTCTTGGCAAATTCAACAGCAAATCCTCCCGGACCGCAACCGATGTCCAGAACACTGCTGTTTTTAGCAAAAAGATTATGATCAGACATGAATTTAATAATTTTTCCAATTCTTTGGTCAGAAGCTTTTGGGGAAACTAATTTATTGAACTCATCGGCTCGATTGTCCCAAAAGGCCGTCGCAGAGGCCCTGGCAACCTTTCCTTCGCTCCACAGACGGGTGTAATATTGTATATCCATCTCTTTACCACCCTCTCGAATAGTCCTTGAAGCAGTCCAAGCACACTTTTTTGCCGTCATTGACGCGCAGCTTGTGCTCGGGAGCCCCTTCTCCGCAATTCTCACAAATTACGGTAGTAAAGAGTCTGGCCTTTTCGGGCAACTCAAAGGACGGCTTGGAGAAGTTAAAAAGTTCTTCGGCAGGTGAGTTCAGAAGGTATTCTTGACGTTGCTGGCGATCCATTTCTTCATTTAACGGCTTTACGATCATTCTCAGGCTTTCGCCATTGGAGCGGTTAAAAAAGCTGAAGGCCATTTTGCCTGTGCCTTTGTACAAAAGATTTCCCTTACCAAAAGTACAGCCCGTAATTACCTGTACAGCATCAACTCCGCAAGCGTCGTTTTCAGTGACACAGACAATTTCTTCATCCTCAGAAAACCGAATACCCAGCTTCTTAATGGCGGCTTCACAAGCTTTGTAGCCCATTGCCAGCCCTGGGCATTCATGCCCGTGAAATTCTACCGCTTTTTCCCACAATGTTTGTACTCTGCACATAAATTTAATCCCCCTTTTACATAATAAAAAAGACCAAGGGAAACTGACCTATCCAAGTCAGACCTCCATGGTCTTCACCAACACCTTCATGAATGGGTGTACTTATGATTAAAATTAGTATTCTACAAAATCATTTGAATTCCTGCCGAAAAATTTTCAAAATAATTAAAACAATCAATAGAAGAAAGGCAGTATTACATAAAAATGTTTTTCTGAGAAGATATTTTAGGCTATACATTTTTTGCTATTTCATGGTAAGATGAAATTACTGGAAGCTGACGCGGAAAGGATTAATACCGTTATGCAAACTCATGAAGGGGATGCAAGACCATGGAGGTTTGGCTCAGTAGAGTCTGCTTCATGGTCTTTTAATTGTGTTAGAGGGCAGCAAGACCCTAAGGGCAGATGCCTGAAGGCGAACACCTTGCCGATAATTTGGAGCAAAAAATGAGGAGAGTATGATGCGAATAGCAGTTATTGACGGACAGGGTGGAGGTATTGGCAAACATATCGTAGAGCAGCTGCGCAAGCGATTCCCTGAACTTAATATCCTGGCCTTGGGAACAAATGCTCTTGCTACGGGAGCAATGGTGCGGGCAGGAGCTACGGAAGGGGCTTCCGGGGAGTCGGCTATTTGTTACAATGCAGATCGGGTAGACATTATTGTTGGATCTATAGGAATCATGTTGGTCTATGGAATGTTGGGAGAAATAACCTCCGACATAGCTGCGGCTCTTTCTGCCAGCAAAGCGGAAAAGTTACTTCTGCCGATCCAACGCGGAAACATTCAGCTGGTAGGCATACCCCGCAGCCCTCTCCCTCACCAGATTGAAGCTTTGGTGAACGAAGTGGAGGAACGAATGAGTACAAATAGATAAAGGGAAGAAATAGGATTCAGTCTATACAGAATCTTCTGTTTCATGGTAAGATGGACAAAAATAATAAATATTGGAATAAGTGATTCTTTCCTGAAGGAAGGAATTGAAAAGGGAAGTCAGTTGAAGCTGACGCGGTGCCCGCCACTGTATGAGGGAGTTTTCTCACAGGTGTCACTGGATATAATTCCGGGAAGACGTGAGCAGACGATGATCTTGAGCCAGGAGACCTGCTTAATCCAAAGTAAAACTACCTACGGGGTGTTAGGGGGGCGGACTTTGTTTTCGGGATACTTATAGTACCTGATGCCGGTTAAGCTTTTTACCCTTCGCTGTGGTAGAGAGCTTTTTTTGTTTGTCAAGATTTTAATTGGCGGCTCTTCCTCCGGCGGCCCCTTCGGCCTCTGATTTAAACTCGAATCCTACCCCCCTAGTCCCGATCCTAATCCCAATCCCAAAAACATAGTAACCTTCTCAATTACTTGCCAAACTGCCGTCGATAAGGGACTGCATCAGGATAAAAAATATCAGGAGGTTGTGCCTGTTGATGGGATTATCCTGGCACCCACAGTGGTGGAGTTCAAAGAAGGGGAAGTAGTATTTGATGTTTTGAAGCAGGTAGTACGCCAACATAAGATTCACATGGAGTATGAAGGGTCGAAAGGAACTCCCTATATCCAAGGAATTAATAATTTGTATGAGTTTGACGGAGGCCCTCTGAGCGGCTGGATGTATTGTGTCAACAAAGTATATCCTAATTATGGCTGCGGAGAATATAAGCTCAAACCGGGGGATATAATTGAGTGGAACTATACCTGTGATTTAGGCAAAGACTTAGGCCAAACTTGGCTGGGAGAGTAAAACAGAGCAACGGAACCAGACTCTCCCTTGGAGAAGGAAGAGTCTGGTGATGGCAAAAGACAGGATGTGAAACAATGTTAAACCAGGTCGAGCCTAAGAACAAGCGCAGTCGAATCATCCACATACTCCGCTGGGCCATAATCTTTACAATACCCTGCGCCTTAATTCTTTCGACGTTGCAGGGAGATAAGAATTATGGCTTATTAAGCGTGATCCTGATCATCCTGGCTATGGGTCCCTTTTTTCTAAGCTTTGAGAGACGCAGACCCGAAGCCAGGGAGTTGGTGGTTATTGCTGTGATGGCAGGGATTGCGGCTTTGGGTCGGGTAGCTTTCGCGCCCATTCCTCATTTTAAACCTACCTCAGCTGTTGTGATCATTACCGCCCTGACCTTTGGCCCGGAAGCCGGGTTTTTAACCGGTGCCGTAGCCGCTATTACCTCCAATTTGTTTTTCGGGCAAGGGCCCTGGACACCCTGGCAGATGTTTTGCTGGGGCATGATCGGCTTAGTGGCCGGTATGCTGAGAAATGTCGGCTGGCTGAAAAACAGGTTGAGTTTAGCAGTCTTTGGTTTTGCCACCGGCTTTGGCTTTGGCTGGGTCATGAATATATGGTATATCGTAGGCTTTATCAAGCCCATTACCTATCAGGCTATCATAGCAGCTTATATCTCCAGCTTTTGGTTTGACTTTACCCACGCTCTCTCGACGTTGATCTTTCTGGTGATCTTGGCGAAGCCTTGGATCAAAAAGCTGGAACGAATTAAGATCAAGTTTGGCTTGATGAATAATGACTAATCAATAATCAATAATCAACAATGAACTTACTCAATCCGCTGACAAAATTTTGAAATATTTTTGTCGGAAGCAGGAATTTTAAAATCTACGTAGAAATGTAGGAATATTGAAAAAACTTAAATCCATGCTTCGGACAGTATTTCCAAAAACATTCCCAGAACACTATGATGACTTCTGGATTAGAAACTTAAATTTGTCTATTCGTCAAATACTCTCGAAAAACTAAAAACTAAATATGTAACGAGTGTACTTTTATAAAGAAAGTATTGACAGGGAAGTCAGTTAAGCTGACGCGGTCCCGCCACTGTAGTAGTGAGCGGCCTTATACAATGTCACTGGGCAACCGGGAAGACATAGGGCTGCAATGAACTTAAGCCAGGAGACCTGCTCGTTACAGATTACACAGGAACCTACGGAAGATAGGGGAGGTGCCGTTTATGCCGGAAAATCAGGTCCGGCTAGTGGAGTAACCATATCCCTTTACATGTAACTGTAGAGGGATTTTGCTTTTTTATGGTTTTCAAGTTACTCTAAGCGCGAATTTCTAGACCTCTAGTAGGGGACATTCATATCGATGGGAGGAGGATTATCATGATTACGGCCACAGTGCATAGCTTAGAAGGAGCTGTCTCTAGACTGGGATTAGACCCCCTCATGGTGAATCGCTTTATGGAGGAGTGGCTACAAACTGCGCGAGAGGTCTCCTTTGAGGAAGCTAATGAGGTAGCTTGTATATTAAATAGAATGAAAAGATCCATTAAATATTATCTGGCTCCAGACCCTACCAGAGAAGGTTACCAAGTCGTGCTTATCGTGAGGAAGAATCGAGTGGTTACGATACTTACTCAGTTAACCAATTCTTTTTACGGTGTGCCGGAAGCCCAGACGGTGAATGGGACACGCATGATTAAGACCTTGGGGGGAGAAATGTACGAAGACAAAGGGAATTGGGTCAGACAACTCAGACAAAAGCACGAAAAGGTTCATTTCCGGAAAAAGCTGAGACCTTAGGAGCCAAGCAATTACTTCCTCAAATCATTAGTAACTGCAACTCTATTCAGGCAAGCTTTCCCGCTCTAATAAACTGTGGAGAGTTTTTAAGCTTTGCAGAGCTTTTTTAAGAAATAACTGAGGTGGGCCTTCCCGCTCCTCCGCCGTCGGATAGGCCTCCAAAGTTAAACATCCCCGATAAGCGGTTGGAAAGTGTCCGGCTACTTGGGCCCAATCAATGATACCCTCTTCAGGCAGCCAATGCCGATCCTCCAGACCGTCATTATCCGACAGATGAGTTGTGACAAGTCGCCGGCCAAAATTCTTAAGAAGATGGAAGTCCAGTTTATCCGTTAGAAAGTAATGAGAGCTATCGAAACAAAAGCCCAAAGAGCCGGATGGAATTTTAGAAAGCAAATAAGGGACATTATCATTGCGGCGGGTGTTTTCGATAGCGATGGTTACCCCCAGGTTCTCAGCAACCCTTACGAGTTCAAACATGCTTTCGGCACCAAAATCATTGGGCTCCGGCGTGGTGTAGCCCTCCGTCAAATGCATTACCATCATGGGAATTTCGTAGTCTGCGCAATCCTGCAGCCAGCGGATATGTCTTTGGATAAATCCCGAGCGCAGGGATTTATTCTCTGACCACATTTCGCTGGAGTCATTATAAGGTACATGTAGGTTTTCTAAGATAAGCCCCCCTTCTTTGACCAACTTAGGCATGCTCTCCTTCTTCATCGGCCAGGGAATGTCCTCATCCTCCCACCAGATAGAGGTAGCCTCAAATCCGGCTTCCTTAATCAAGCTAAGTCGTTCCGGAAAAGGAAGTACATAACCGAACCAGGAAAAAATACCGAGAGGATAGGGAATTGTCATCTAAGTGCCCCCCTTTAAAGAAGTAACTCTCTACTACTCAAGTCACCAGACCCCGCATCGAAAATAATTGACACTTGTGCTTCATAGGTTATAGATTTCAATATTCTCTAAACAGGTTAAGGAATCCTTGTAAACTTTGTTGAGAAGGCAGGAATTTCTTGATTTCTATAGAACTAATAATATTGTGAATATATGACCATGGAGGTCTGACTTCAAAGGAAGTCACCCTTATGGTCATATTTTTTTCAGTAAAAGTATTATTTAGGAGGGTGATTAATGAGTTCCAAAGATAAGCTGCTGGAGATAGAAAAGCGGAGGAAAGTATTACAGAATGCTCGAGAGGAAATCTTAGGGAAACTTATATCAGAAAGGGAACAGCGCTCTCAGTGGCTTATTAAGCTTATAGATATTGATGACGAGCTCGAAGAATTATCCAGACAAAGCAAAGCACTTCCCCGAGTTGATTCTTAGACAGAATCATAAGAATATGATTATTTGTCAAAAAATAAAAAAGGAATTTTTGGCTTAATGTAGAAAGAATAACAAAATATTTTAAAAAATAAGACCATGGAGGTCTGGCTTCCCTAGGAAGTCAGCTTCGTGGTCTTATTTTTTATAAAACTATAAGGAAAGGATGAGTTTAATGAGAAAACTGACATCCCTACTTTTGATGCTAATGATGTCCTTATTACTTTTAACGGGATGTGGAGGAACTGAAAGTAAGCAGGAAGAGGGCACAGTTCCCACGACTGCTCAGGTTCAAAAACAAAAGATTACGGATCTAGTCGGCAGGGAAGTTGAGCTTTCGGTTCCGGTGCAAAGGGTCGTGGCCATCGGGCCGGGTGCATTGCGGTTAGTGACTTATATCGAAGGAGCAGCCATGGTAGTTGGGATTGAAGAGACTGAGAAGAAATCAAACCCGGGAAGATCCTACATGATGGCTTATCCTGACTTAAAGAAGCTGCCCAGTATTGGTCAGGGAGGACCGGATACTGCACCCAATGAGGAAAGCTTGGTTAGCGTCAAGCCGGACGTGATTTTTGTCTGTACCCTTGTCGATAAAGAAAAGGCTGATCAATTGCAAGCTAAAACAGGTATTCCCGTAGTTGCTTTAAGCTATGGGGATTTAGCAACCTTTGGTGAGAATCTATATCGTTCTCTTAATATAATCGGCACGATCATAGGCCGGGAGAAGCGGGCAGAAGAGGTTGTTACTTATCTTAAACAAAATGAAAAGGATTTGGGAGAACGGACGAAAAACCTTGCCGATGGGGAGAAAGCAAAAGTTTATGTAGGTGCCGTGAGCATGAAAGGAGCCCATGGGATCGAAAGCACTCAAGCCCAATATCCGCCATTTAAGTACATTGGGACCAAAAATGTCGTTGATGAAACAGGCAAAAACGGAACCGTTATGATCGATAAAGAAAAGCTCATCAGCTGGAATCCGGATTTTCTTTTTCTTGATGCCGGGGGGTATGCCCTGGTTACAGCAGACTATCAGAAAAACCCTGCTTTCTACCAGTCTTTGCAGGCCATGAAAAATGATCGAGTATATAATTTGATTCCCTTTAACAACTATAACCCTAATATTGACACGGCCTTTGCCGACGCCTATTACGCAGGAAAAATAATCTTTCCGGAACGGTTTAAAGACATCGATCCGATTAAGAAAAGTGATGAAATTTATCAGTTCCTGCTGGGTAAGCCTCTGTATGCAGATATGGATAGGGATTTTGGCGGTTTCAAGAAGTTGGAGCTAGGAAAATGATATGAGGTGATTAGAGTTGGTTGGTAATGAGACCGTGCCTGATGGCCGAGTAAACTATTATCTAAGATATACATGGAAGAAGAAAATAATCTTGTTGGGTCTGTTGGGGATGACTGCAGTGCTGGCCCTTTACGCCATTAGTGCCGGTTCAGCTGAGCTTTCACCTTGGCAGGTCTTACTGACCTTATTTGGCCAAACTGAGGGACAGTCTCAGATTATTATTTGGTCAATCCGCTTACCCCGAGTGTTGGCAGCAATGGTGGCAGGGATAGGTTTGGCGATTGCCGGTGCGGTCATGCAAAATATCCTCAGAAATCCCTTAGCGTCCCCGACTACCATCGGCATTGCCCAAGGCGCAGCCTTTGGGGCTGCGCTGGCCATCATTGGCTGGGGAGCAGGTAGTTCTTCAAGCACAGGTGGAGGAGCGATTCTGATTAATAACCCCTATATTGTCACTATATCCGCCTTCGGGGGGGCTATGCTTTCGACCATGATCATTATTTTTCTGGCCCAATATAAGGGTGTGTCACCAGAGTCTATGGTGTTAGCTGGGTTTGCTTTAGGATTTTTCTTTTCGGCAGGCACCATGCTATTACAGTATTTTACCAATGATGTTAATGTGGCTGCTATTGTTTTTTGGACCTTCGGCGACATTGGTAGAGCATCTTGGGGGGAGTTGGGGATTATGACCTGTGTTGTCTTTGGCTCCTTACTCTTTTTCTTGTTTAACCGCTGGAATTATAATGCCCTGGACAGTGGGGCAGAGACTGCCAAGGGTCTAGGCGTCAACGTAGAGAAAACGAGACAGTGGGGGATGTTCTTTGCCTCTTTGATTACGGCTACAGTCGTTTCCTTTTTAGGAATTATGGCCTTCATAGGTCTCGTGGCCCCTCATCTGGTGAAGCGTTTAATTGGCGGAGACAATCGCTTCCTTATACCGGCTTCTGGAATTATGGGGGCCTTATTGCTGCTGGCAGCAGATACTTTGGCCAGAAGGATTATCGCCCCTGTGGTTTTGCCGGTAGGGGCAGTAACTTCTTTTCTCGGCGCACCCCTTTTCCTTTATCTGCTGGTGAGAGGGGCTAAACTGCGATGATCTTATCCGTTAACGGAGTAGAATTTAACTACAGATCCCGAATAATCCTGGATAAGGTGGGCTTTGCTGTGCAGAAAGGAGAGTTCCTCTCCATTTTAGGGAACAATGGTGCCGGGAAATCCACCCTGCTCAAGACTTTGAACAGAATTTTACTGCCCAAAAAAGGCAGTATCTTATTGGACAACCAAGAGGTGTCTAAGCTGAGTCGCTTGGCTATAGCGCTAAAGATGGCCTACGTCTCCCAGCACTACGAGAGCAATCGGCAAACTGTCTTTGATGCAGTCTTATTAGGCCGCAAACCTCATATAAAGTGGGAGGCCGCAGCCTCAGATTTGGCTTTGGTACAAGGGGTATTGGCCAAAACCGGTCTGGAAGAGTATGCTCTCCGCTACTTAGATGAACTGAGTGGAGGGGAACTGCAGAAGGTCATCATTGCCAGGGCCTTGGCTCAAGAACCTGAGGTTCTGTTGTTAGATGAGCCTACCAGCAACTTGGATTTAAGAAATCAAATCGAAGTGCTGAGAACCATTCAAACTGCCGCTAAGGAGAAGAATATTGCGGTAGTTGCTGTAATGCACGATTTAAATCTGGCTTTACGCTTCTCAGATAAGTTTCTGTTATTGCAGAACACCAAGGTCTTTGCCGCCGGAGGCCCGGAAGTGATGACGGCAGCAAATATTTCTCAGGCTTATGGAGTTCCGGTAAGTGTGGAGCGGGTACAGAATCAGATGGTCGTGATTCCAACTTAAGGTGCAGAAATTTACGATATGTTAAAGCAGCTAACTGATTTCGACCAAACGCTAAGGACGAAGGGGAAAAGGAGGTCTTTATCAGATCGTCTTCTGAAGTTATAGAGAAAAATTTCGAGCTGCAAAGATAAAAAAGGTTGACTCCTCAAAAATAAGGAGTCAACTTTTATATTAAGAAGGAGGGTTTCAGTTCTGTCAGACTCAATAACATTGTGACGGTCAGATCAAAATATTCTTAAGTCTGAATAAATAGCGATATTCCCGATGAAGAAGAACTTCTTAGGAATTACTGGTCTATATATATGCACGTAAGATGCAGGCAGAAAAATTATGGAAGGTAGACTTAGTAAGGTCATCTTAAATTAGTTAGTATCTATTAAACACCTCCTTGTAAATGAAAAAAACCCTGGAAGATATAACCAGACTTAGCGTCTAGTCAAGACCTCCATGGTCATCACATTTAGGATTTATAACTATAGTTGTTACATTCTACATAAATAGGATTATTCCTTCTAGAAAGAAAAGAAATTTTTGAATTTTATAATAAGCAAATTCTAAGGATAAAAATTATATTGACAATCACCTCTATTAATTATAAATTATATACAAAACCATACAGAATATAAATAATATTACGGATCATGAAGATCCTGCCAAATCCATGGAGGTTAACTACGAGTTAATTTTTGTGGGTTTTTTCATTTGGGTATGCTTCTATATCTTTACAGGGCCATGAAGGTCTAGAAAACCATGGAGGTTTGACTTGAGAAAGTCGACTCTGTGGTTTTTTTGTTTAACAGAAAGCCTAACTGGGATTCTGACAGAGGGGTGATATTAAAAAATTGATTAAGCATTAGGACACGTTTGTGAATGGATTTCACAAGACAAATAGCAAGGGGGAGATAAACATGAGTACTCAGGTGAGGGAAGTCAAAGAGAAAATTCGCCAGAGGTGGAACGAATCGGCCGGGGAGTTTGATCAATGCCCAGGTCATGGGATTCATTCCGAAGAAGAAAAGAAAGCATGGCAGAGGATTTTGGCCAAGGCAGTGGAGGGCAACCAACTTAAAGTTTTAGATGTAGGCACCGGAACGGGGTTTATTGCTCTTTTGCTGGCTGAATACGGGCACAGTGTTACCGGAGTGGATGTGGCTGAGGAGATGCTTGCCCAGGCCAGAATGAAAGCCAAACGTCAAAGGCTGGAAGTAACCTTTCAGTCTGGGGATGCTGATGAACTGCCTTTTCAAGATAAGGTCTTTGATGTGGTGATTAACCGCCATGTGCTTTGGACCATGGCGGATCCGGAAAAGGCCGTTTCTGAATGGGCGAGGGTACTCAAACCCGGTGGAAAGTTAGTAATTATTGATGGAGACTGGAACCATTTCAGTTGGGTCAAAAAGCTCTGGAAGCTGGCGTCGACAATTACCCTTCGGATAACTGAAGGTACTGACTCTTCAAGCAAATCCCACGATCTGCGGGATTTTGAGAAGGATCTTCCCCTGCGCAAACAAAAACGTCCGGAGGCGGATGTAAGAATTCTCAGAGCACTAGGCTTGAAAAATCCCCAAGCGGCCGGCTTCAAAGACCCTCGGGCTCGTGGTTTAGTGAATAATCTGAAATACGGCTATTATCAGAGGTTTGTTGTAACAGCCAGTAAGTGAACTCCTCCCACTAAAGTTTAACCTGGTCTTTCGGTGACGTGACTTTCCAGTGGAGACTTAGGCCGAAGGCCGAACTCCTGACGGATGCTTTAGCAACCTAGGGTGGAGCTAAGAGTGAATGAAATTAAAATTAGGAGGTAAGAGAACGATGAGAATCAAAAGTCTGTCGATTGTACTTTGTCTCTTGGTCATATCTTTGCTGTTTAGTACAGCAGGCTGTGGAGTTAAGCCGGCAAGTTCCGGCAATCAGTCTTTGGTTGTGGGTGAAATATGGAAGATTGACAATATTGATCCTGCTACTAACGGTACATTAACCATGGAAAAAGCCCTGATTACCGAGACTTTGGTAGGAACAAAGCCTAATTTCGAACTTCAGCCAAATCTGGCTTCCGAATGGCAAAGAATAGACCCAAATACTTGGAAGTTTAGCTTGCGTAAAGATGTCAAATTTCATGACGGCACCACTTTTAATGCAGAAGCAGTAAAATGGTCACTCCTGAGAGCCATTCAAATTAATCCCCAGATAGTAAGTTTTACCAAGATTAAAACAGTGGAAGCCGAAAATGATGGGATTGTTATCATCACTACCTCCACCCCTAACAGTGATTTGCCTGCTTCCCTGCATTATTCAAACACCTCCATCATTGCCAAAAGCTCCGTCGATAAAGACGGAAAAATGATAAGACCCATTGGCACCGGGGCCTTCAAGTTGGAGCAATATGACCCCTCTACGGGAGACCTGAAGATGTCCAAGAACCCAGACTATTGGGGGACGGTTTCCAAGTTGGACAACCTGGAAATTCGTGCCTTACCCGACCCCAATACTCGAGCCCTGGCTTTGGAGAAGGGGGAGATCGATTTCACCTGTGATCCTCCCTACAATGAGTTGGCAAGGCTGGAAAAAGTGGAGGGACTTAAGGTGGAGCTTAATAAAACAGCCAGAACTTATATCATTGAAATGAATTTAAATGAAGCACCATTTAATGATGTGAGAGTCAGGAAGGCTATGAGTTATGGTATCGATAGAGAGAGTATCGTGAAAAATGTCTTATTCGGATGCGGCGAAGCAGCTAAGGGACCTTATATGCCGGGAATGGCCTGGACCAATGAGAATTTGAAGGGATATCCTTATAATCCTGCCAAGGCGAAACAACTGCTTGCTGAAGCCGGGTGGCAGGATTCTGATGGGGATGGCATTGTCGATCATAATGGCAAGCCCATGAGGATTACCCTGATGACTTATCCGCAAAGACCGGGGCTACCGCCTATGGCTGAAGCTGTGCAGGCCCAGTTTAAAAACCTGGGAATTGATCTGAAAACTGAGATTATGGATAGTTCGGCCATGTCGAATATCGCTGCCAAAGGAAAATGGGATATGAAAATGAGTGCTTTTGCCACAGCCATGATTCCTTCCCCTTCCTATCATCTAAACATCCTATATTACTCCAAGAATAATAAAGTTATTGGCTATAACAACCCGGACGTGGATAGGCTGATTGACCAATGTATGGTAGAGGAAGATCAACAGAAAAAGTATGCTTTATCCAAACAAGTTCAGCAAATTTTAGAAGATGAAGAGCCTGTGCTACCCATTGCTTATTATGGTGTTGCTGTGGCTATGAAGAGCAGAGTTAACAATTTTGTTTTCAACCCTACAGCTCACGATTATATGCTGACAAACGAAGTTAATATCAAGGAGTAGAATTTAATGGGGAGATTTATCTGCAAACGTCTGGCGGCGACAATCCTGGTGATTGTTGCTGCCTCAATGCTTACCTTTGGCATCTTGCATCTGACCCCCGGGTCGACGCCGGCAACTATTTTGAAGTACGCTTTCATTGGCCTGGAAGAGATCCCCACGGATGCTGAGATTACTGAGATCACAACGCGCTTTAAGCTCAGTGATCCTTTGTATCAACAGTATTATCGCTGGATCAAACAGGCCCTCCGAGGGGATTTGGGAGATTCCTATGTCTACAGACTTCCGGTAGCGGAACTCATTGGCTTGAGGTTCCCGGCCACAGCCTTGCTGGCAGTTCTGAGTGTCACTCTATCCCTGTTAATTTCCATACCCCTGGGAATTCTCTGTGCCGTTAAAAGAAACACCTTTTTTGATCATTTCAACCGACTCCTCGCTCTTTTTGCCGTGGCTATGCCCAGCTTCTGGCTGGCCTATTTGCTGATTATTGTTTTTTCGTTGGGCTTTAACCTGTTTCCAGTGGCCGGCTTTAGGAGTTTATCCTCTCTGGTGCTGCCCTGTGTGACTCTTGCTGCTGGGATGGGGGCTGTGACCTTGCGGATTATGCGCTCCAGTATGCTGGAAGTAATGGGACAGGATTATATTTTGACCGCTAGAAGCAAAGGGTTGTATGAAAGGAGTGTGATCGCCAAGCATGCCTTAAAAAATGCCTTTTTGCCGGTGGTCACAGTTGTGGGACTGCAATTTGGGCACATGCTGGGAGGGTCGGTGATCGTAGAAACTGTTTTTTCCTGGCCGGGGATAGGAAAGCTGTTGATTGACTCCATCTTTGCTAAAGATATTCCAGTGGTTCAAGGATGCATTTTGTTGATTGCCGGGACTTATGCCTTAGTTAATTTGTTGGTAGACTTATCCTACGCCTTAATGGATCCGAGGATACGCTACGGGAGGGAGAGTTAGATGGATGTTATACTTCTCTCAGCAAAAACTCCGAAAAAGGTTGTCCTTAGGTTTTTAAAGCAAGAAAGTATGTTGGCTGTCAGTGGGGCGGCTGTTCTTCTAGTGATCATGGTCGCGCTGCTGGGGCCGCTGATTATGCCTCACGACCCTATCTCGGTCAGCTTGACTGAAAAAGTCCAGACTCCCTCATTCCAATACCCCTTTGGTACAGATCCCTTGGGCAGGTGTATCTTAAGCAGAGTGATTCAGGGAACCAGAACTTCTTTAACCGCGGCAGTGGTGATTGTCTCTATCAGCGGGATAGGGGGAGTACTCCTCGGACTCCTAGCCGGCTATAAGGGCGGAGGAGTAGATAGCTTGATTATGCGTTTAGTTGACGTCCTGCTGGCCTTTCCCAGCATTATTTTAGCTATGGCTCTGATTGTATCTATGGGTCCGGGCTTAGAAAGCGTCATAGTTGCTCTGACTTTAGTACACTGGACCGGCTATGCCAGACTTGTTCGGGCGGAGGTATTGACCCTAAAGCAAGCAGAGTTTGTGGAAGGGGCGAGGGCCCTGGGAAATAGTTCCTCCAGAATACTTTTCAAATATATCTTGCCAAATGTTCTGGCCCCTGTGCTGGTCATGGCTTCCCTGGACATTGCCCATATCATCTTGTCTATGGCCAGTCTGAGTTTTCTCGGTTTAGGCGCTCAACCTCCGGAGGCAGAATGGGGAGCAATGATTAACCAAGGCAGGGAGTTTATCCGAACTGCCCCCTATGTTACCCTGTTCCCGGGCTTAGCTCTGATGTTCAGCATTTTAGCCTTCAGTTTACTGGGGGACAGCTTGAGAGATTATTTTGACCCTCGCCTGCGTGACAAAGTCATTGAATAGATTACCGAGAAGGGAGGAATTCCCATGCTGAACAAACAGGTGATGTCACCGTTGCTTTCTATTCGTGCCCTGAGCACTTGTTTTCAAATACAGGAAACTGTCGTCAAAGCCGTAGACAATGTCTCTCTGGATATTTATCCTGACGAGGTTTTGGCTCTCGTCGGAGAAACAGGCTGTGGAAAATCTGTCCTGGCCCTTTCCATCCTGCGCTTGCTGCCGGAAAATTCATTAAGCGAAGGAAGTATCCTTTATAAGGGTTTTGAGATCCTGGAAGGGAGTAATGAAGAGCTGAGAGCTTTACGAGGAAGGGAAATTGGGATGATTCCCCAAAGTCAGGCTTCCTCCCTTAACCCTCTGCTTAAAGTGGGCTGGCAAGTCATGGAAGTGTTGCGGCTGCACACTAAGGTTAGAAAACCAGATGCCCATAAAAAGGTGGTAGAGTTGTTTTCTCGGCTACAGCTTCCCGAGCCGGAGAAGAGGATGGATTATTATCCCCACCAATTGAGTGGTGGAATGCGGCAGAGAGTATTGGTGTCTATGGGAGTAGCATGCAACCCAAATTTGATTTTAGTGGATGAGCCTACCAAAGGCCTGGATGCAGTGCTCAGGATGGAAGTTGTGAAGCTCCTTGGCAGGCAGGCTGCTGAAAACAACAGGTCGATGCTGCTGATCACTCATGATTTATCAGTTGCTGCCCTGCTGGCAGACCGGATTGCTGTCATGTATGCCGGAGAAATTGTGGAAATGGGTTCGTCTGCCGGGGTATTGAAAATTCCCCGACATCCTTACACTCAATCTCTCCTCGATTCTTTGCCGGGGAGAGGCTTTAAACCGATTCCGGGGTTCAGTCCCAGTCTTTCCAGGATTCCCCCGGGCTGCAGGTTTCAACCCAGGTGCAGAGTGGCCTGCTCCAAGGGTGCCGCCCTTCATCCTGACCTCAGAGAAGCGGATCCAAATCATTATGTGAGGTGCTTTCATGCTGATTGAAGTTAAGGACTTAGTTAAAGACTATCGGGTGGGAATCTTGAAGAACCGCTGTGTCAGGGCAGTTGACTGCGTCAGCTTTTCCTTGCAGGTGGGAGAAACCTTGGGACTTGTAGGAGAAAGCGGGTGCGGAAAATCCACCTTAGCCAGGCTGATACTGATGCTTATTAAACCGACCTTCGGAAGAGTGTGCTTTGAAGGCCAAGATTTAACGGACCTGTCTCAGGCAGAGCTATTAAAGCTTAGAAGAGAGATGCAGATTGTCTTCCAACAGCCGCAGCAGTCCTTGCATCCCCGGATGAAACTAGCGGAATCTCTGGCCGAGCCTCTGCGCCTCTATAAGCTTGTAAAAAGTAAGGCAGCAGAAAAGGAAAGAGTAAGACATTTGCTGCATGAGGTAGGGCTGTCAGAGGAACACCTGGAACGTTACCCCCATGAACTCAGCGGGGGGCAGGCTCAGCGTGTTGCCTTAGCCAGGGTGCTTGCTCTTAAACCAAAATTCATTGTTGCCGATGAGCCTACCTCGATGTTGGACGTGGCTGTGCAGGCCCAGATCTTGAGTCTGATCAAAAAGCTCCAGCAGGAGCATAAGATAGGCATGTTATTTATTTCTCACGATTTAGAAGTGATCCGGGGGATAAGCGACCGAGTAGCGGTAATGCAGGGCGGTAAATTAGTGGAAATGGGGAGTAAGGAACAGATTTTTCGAGAGCCGCAGCATCCCTACACTAAATTTCTTACCGGCACAGTCTTTGAGCTGCCAACAAGACTTAAAAGGGATAATCTTCGCCTTGTTCATTGAGTCTCATAAAAACGTCAGCAACAAGCAGTATTCCGGTATTATAATGAAGTTTACTTCTATATAATAATTAAGGAGAGATATTCTTTAGCCTAGCCCGATAGGCCGGCCTATTCTAGTTCAGAAAATCAGCGTAGAATTAATTTCTAAAATCTGAGTATCCTGGCAGGAGAATTAAGCAGGATTGTAGAATAGTCAGTAAAACTTATATCGCTAAGCAAGACCATGAAGGTGTTTGCAGAAACCATGGAGGTTTGACTCATTAGGGTCAACTTTGTGGTTTTTTTGTTTATTTGAGGGAGGGTGAGAGAGAAAATTATCTCAAAATATTAAACTATTTAAAAATATTTACTCGCAGGACAAAGAATATGATATGATTTAGAATAATTGGAGGGGATATATATGCATATGGCTGATGCTTTAATTTCACCGGTTGTGGGTGGAGCCATGTGGGCAGCAACTGCAGGAGTTGCCGCTTATTCCATTAAGAAGGTACAAACCGAGATGGACGAAAAAAAGATTCCTTTAATGGGGGTCATGGGAGCTTTTATTTTTGCTTCTCAGATGATTAATTTCACCATCCCGGCAACCGGCTCCAGCGGTCATATTGGAGGAGGACTTATTCTAGCAATCTTATTAGGACCTTATGCCGGTTTTCTGACTATAGCCTCCGTGCTGGCCATACAAGCCTTGTTTTTTGCCGATGGAGGCTTGCTGGCCTATGGGTGTAATGTGTTCAATATGGGCTTTTTCTCATGTTTTATAGCTTACCCTCTAATTTATAAAGTCTTAATGAAAAAGGAATATTCAACAACGCGCATATTTTTGGCCTCGGTCCTAACGGCAGTTATCGGTCTGCAGTTGGGAGCCTTTGGGGTTGTTTTAGAAACTCTCTTTTCGGGAAAAACTGAGCTGCCTTTTGGAACCTTCGTTTTATTAATGCAGCCTATTCATTTGGCAATTGGTGTAGTTGAAGGTCTTGTCACAGCAGCAATTGCAACCTATATTTGGAACGCCCGGCCGGAAATTATGGAAAAGGCTTCCTCAGGAGAAACCATTGGCAACATCTCCATTAAAAAGGTTGTTGCAGGTCTGGTAGCGGCTGCTGTGGTTACAGGAGCAGGATTATCCTGGTTTGCTTCTTCTAACCCGGATGGTTTGGAATGGGCTATGATCAAGACGGCGGGAACAGCGGAGCTGGAAGCAACCGGCGGTCTTCATCAGCAATTGTCGGACTTACAGTCTAAAACAGCATTTCTGCCGGATTATTCTTTTAAGGCCAGTGAAGAGGAGCCTGAACCAAGTGGGGGAGAAGGGGAAGAAGCTTGGCCTGCTGTTGACGGAGGAACCAGCACTTCCGGCTTAGTGGGCGGAAGTCTGACCTTGATTTTAGCTGCTCTTGTTGGTGGAGGCATTAGTTTAATGAAACGTAGAAAGTATAGAATAAACTCATAAGAGTCTCCTCCACACTTAAGCATAGTTAAGGCACACCCACGTATAGAAGTAGTTGTCTTAGAATTGATAAGATTAGGATAGGATAGTTGATATGGCAAACATCGCAGATTCAATCTACAACATGCGCTTGCTTGATGATCTGGCTCGGCAGGAAACCTTGATCCACAAGCTTCATCCTTTGGTGAAATTGTTAACCACAGTTAGTTATTTAACTGTGGTTGTCTCCTTTGGCCGGTATGAGGTTGCCGGCTTGCTGCCCTTGTTCTTTTACCCGGTGATGGTTTTGGCTTTAGCTGAACTACCCCTTAAGCCTATTCTGTTAAGGATCTTGCTGGTTTCTCCCTTTATTATTGGGATAGGAATACTAAACCCCGTCTTTGACCAGCAGACCTTTGAGCTGGCTGGAAAAGAGTTTTCCAGGGGATGGGTTACGTTTCTTTCTATTTTGTTAAAAAGTGGTCTAACAGTAACAGCTGCGTTGCTGCTCATTGCCACTACCGGTATGGATCGACTTGCCGGGGCCTTAAGAATTCTGAAAGTACCTCGTATATTTGTACTCCAACTTCTTTTAACTTATCGTTATATCTCCGTGCTGATGGAGGAGGTGGCTCGCACCTTAAGAGCCTACTCACTGCGGGCACCGAAACAAAAAGGTGTACATAGGAGTGCTTGGGGTTCCCTGGCCGGTCAGCTGCTTTTGCGCACCTTTGACAGAGCACAGCGTATTTACGAAGCCATGTGTTTAAGGGGTTTTGCCGGGGAGTACCATAGTGGGGAAATCAATAAAATTAGTGGATGGGATTGGGCTTATTTAGGGGGTTGGGTTGCGTTCTTTGTGCTGGCGAGAATGTATAACATCCCCCTATTAATAGGTTCATTGCTTACAGGAGTGATTAGATGAGTCATCATAAACTTGAGGCCAAGAATCTGCATTTCAATTATCCAGATGGTCATAATGCCGTTAAGGGAATGTCCTTCAGCATTCATCACGGCGAGTCTGTGGGAATCATAGGAGCCAATGGAGCAGGAAAATCGACACTTTTAATGTTGCTTATGGGGGTTCTCTTTCCAAACCAGGGTGAGGTTTGTGTGGGAGATGTTCAGGTTACCAAAAAGACCTTGCCGATGATTCGGCAAAGGCTGGGAATGGTCTTTCAGGATCCGGATGACCAGCTGTTTATGAACACCGTCTACGATGATGTAGCTTTTGGACCACGGAACTATAAGCTTAACGAAAAGGAAGTCGAGAAGCGTGTCCTTAATGCTTTAGAGGTAGTTGGGATACTTCACTTGAAGGATCGAGCGCCTTTTAAATTATCCGGCGGAGAAAAGCGAGCTGCCGCTATAGCTTCAGTCCTTTCCATGCAGCCTGATATTTTAGTGATGGATGAACCGACTGCGGCCCTGGATCCCAAATCCAGACGGAGGGTGATGGAGCTGCTGAGAAGCTTCAAGCACACAAAAATTGTCACCAGCCATGATCTGGACATGATTTACGAGATGTGTGACAGAACCATTGTCATCAAAAATGGGGAGATTGCCGCTGATGGAGTTACTTCAGAAATTCTGGTGAATGCCGAATTGATGGATGCCTGTGGACTTGAGGTACCATTAGCTCTGCAAAACTGTCCCGTTTGCGGATCAAAGAAATAGTGTTGTGGTAGTGTTGTGGGGACGGTCCTTTTAACACATTATATGTGCTTTAAAAGGACTGTCCCTTTTCCCTTTGATTTAGACCCCTCATCCAATTATAATATTAAGCCCATAGATGAGAGCTAATTCCCCAGATGCTATTATAAAATAAAAGGATATTTATACCAAATAAGGTAATATAAATCCTTTGTTAATAAACCCTGGTTTACATTTTTTTAAACTTAATCGGGAAATTTATACAAGAGTAAAAATGAAATTTGTGGAGGTGCTTTGTTATATGCCAATGATTAATTTTGATGGACCGGTTCTTACTATTGATCAGAAACGAAGTCTTATTCATGGAATGAGTCAGGCTGCTTCTCAAGCTTTAGGAATTCCAATGGCAGCTTTTACTGTAACTCTGGATGAACATGAATACAGTAATATGGGTATTGGTGGGGAAGTGTTAACCGAAACCGCTTATTGGGATAAGTACAAAGAAATTAGAGACTAATCATAGTTTATTTTAAGCAGGCGGCCTTTTGAGGCCGCTTATATGATTTCTAGACTCTTTTTAGAAAATAACTATTACCTCATAAGTAGTCTAATAATGCTTTTTTTAATATACACTTTCCTGAAATTGTGATAAGATTATTCTTAATAAAGAATTAATAAAAATAAGGGATATAAAAGAGGAAATATTATAAAGAGAGAAGGGGTATCTAATGCCTACCAAAAAAGAAGTAGAACAGGTTTTAGAGAACCGGGATTGGGATACACTTAAGCTTTGGGCTAGGGAACATAGAAATGTCTATCGTCAGCTGATGACCCGAATCTATGTTAAAGATGGGCTTATCTTTTGGAGAGCTGTAGAAGGGCTGGGATTTTTAGTTCGTGAAATCGAAAAGATTAAACCCGCCTTTGCTGTGGAGCTTGTTAGGAGATATTTTTGGATGCTTAATGATGAATCAGGGGGGACAGCTTGGAATGCATCGGAGGCCATTGGAAGCCTCTTAGCCTATAATCCGAAGACTTGCGGGCATTTTAATTGGATGCTTTCCGGTTTACTGGTTGATGAGAGTTTAAAGGATGGGGCCTTATGGGGATTGGTTCAATTAGCGCAAACTGCGCCACACTTGGTTGATCCTCTGGAGGAACGCATAAGCCCCTTATTGGAGGATGAAGAACCTTTCGTTAGGGGGTTGGCTGCGCTGATTTATTCATTACTGAGGAAACCTCATGATGACTTTGCCCTTTATCGTGAGCAGGGCCCGCAATGGAGGGTTTCTGATGAACTGGATCAACGTCTAAAAAACGATCAAGCTAGGCTGGAAATCTATCAAGACGGCAAATTTGCCAGTTATTCCGTTCAGGAACTTTGGCAGGTTCCAACCCTTGCTTATTGGTCAGAAAAGGTGACAATCAGTGACCTGGAGGTTGAAATAACAGCTGCTTCCAGTGCTAAGGGACTATGTTGGTTAGGAATCGAGCCGATTGCTAAAGAGGAAGAGTCTTTACGGGTCTGGGCATCACGCCGATTCCCGAAAGGGTTTCTAATCAGGAAACGAGAACCTAATGCGGTAGTTTTTCGTCAGTTGTCTGAGTATTTCTCTGGACAGAGGCAGGAGTTTACAATCCCCCTTCATCAGATAGGAACCCCCTTTCAACTTCAGGTATGGGAAGAGCTGTCGCGGATACCCTATGGAGAGACACGCAGCTATGGAGATATAGCTGCAAAGGTGGGTAACCCAAAAGGTTCAAGGGCAGTGGGCATGGCCAATAATCAAAATCCCCTTGGAATTGTGGTTCCCTGTCATCGAGTGATTGGTAAGAACGGAAGTTTGACAGGATATGCAGGGGGATTGAATGTCAAAGCTAAGCTTTTGGAACTGGAAGGGGCCACAGATCCAGGCCATAAGGAAGAATCGGCAGATGCTTAGCACTAAGTGCCCACTTCTGAGTTGAACAGAACAATAATTTTGGGCAAAATAAATTAGGCCGAATCTCTGAGATTAGACAAAGAAGATCGTTGAGGCAACTTGTATTTCAAAATTGAAAAGGTTGGTGAGCAGTATGGAAAAAGAATCTCTTTTTACCGGGGTAGAACACATAGGAATTAAGGCCTTGGATCTGGAGAAGGCCGTTAATTTTTACCAAGAGGTGCTTGGCTTTAAATACTTAAGACGGATTAAACCGGGCCAAGTTCAATTGGTTTTCTTAGAATTAGAGGGGACAGTAATAGAACTTGTGGAAGTCATTGAGAGCTATCGATTTGAGGACGGGGTTGTCAATCACTTAGCTATTCAAGTATCCGACATATTCAAGGCAATTGAACACTTAAAAGATCATCAGGTAGAAATGGATGCTTTTGAACCCACGCCGATAGGGGAAGGGCGATATAATTTCTTCTTCAGGGGGCCGAGTGGAGAGAGACTAGAGCTGTATCAGGTATAGTTAAGAAGTTCGGTGTAATAATGTTGATCAAAGATGGCTGGCCCGCCTCCAGTATGCCAAAAAACAATCTCCTCCGGAAGTTCTCTGCTTTTCTGCTGCATGAGGTTTTTGACTGCTGCTACACCTTTGGAAGTATATACGGGATCAAAGAGGATACCATCAGTTCGGAAACACTCAATTATGACCTCAGAAGACGGGGGAGTGGGTAAGCCATACCCCGCTCCAATAAAGTCGGATGTAATCTCAAAAGGCGGTAGAGAACAAGGGGTTTGGAGCAGATCCAAGATTTCAGAGGCCAGCTGTTCGACCCGAGAATATAATTGATCTGAAATCTCTATGACGTTGACTCCTATGAGATGAAGAGGTTGAGGAAAAAGGGCATTGGCGGCGACTAACCCTGCTAGAGTCCCTGCACTGCCAACTGAGCAGACAAGAGTCTTTGGAGTCCAGCCTTGTTCTTTCGCTTGCTCCATAAGCTCGAAGAAAGCAAGGAAATACCCCATGGATCCAAGTGCATTTGAGCCACCGAGGGGAATTATATAAGGATGGCGGCCTTGGGAGCTCCTTTCGGAAGAAATACGTTCTACTGCTTCAGCAAGAGGTTCCTCGCCGCAGGCGATGATTTCAGCGCCGGCTAAGCGATCTAAGAGGAGGTTGCCGCCCCATTCGGAGGGCATCTCCCCTGAGATAACTATTATGGACGAGAGGTTTAGCATTGCTGAAATCACAGCAGTGAGTCGGGCGTGATTGGACTGCGGTGCTCCGGATGTGATAATGAGATCTGCCTTGTGATTTAAAGCATCGGCCAATAAAAATTCTAATTTGCGCAGTTTGTTTCCTCCTAGGCCGAAGGGTGTCAGGTCATCCCGCTTCCAATGTAAGGTATCCTTGCCCCAGGTAAGGCGACTTTTTTGAAGGGGGGTAGGAGAATTCATTAAAGAGATTCGAGCTGGAAGAGGCAATTTTTCTAATTGCAATTTATTCATAGGGCACCTCCTAGGGCTATCATTTCTGCTATATCCTTCTATAAAAGTTAGGGAATCCCTTCTAAGATACTTATTTAGAGGGAATCAATCTTGCAAAGAACAATCCATGTGGTAATATTATCCTAGAGATACGATGAATTGATGCACTTCTACCTGAAGCAAAGTAGCAGTAATACCTTTACATTGGGTGGAAGTCTAGAAGACTGGTAAAGTGGGAGGCGATGACATGCCGCTACCAAACGAAAAAGGGGATTATTCCTTTGCCGATTATTTAACTTGGTCAGAAGATGAGAGATGGGAGATCATAGATGGCATAGCCTATATGCAATCTGCCCCATCTCCAGTTCACCAAGAAATATCTGGAGGCCTTTTTGCCCAATTTTACAGTTATCTTTTAGATAAGTCATGTAAAGTTTACCATGCGCCGTTTTGCGTAAAACTAATTACGGATGCTGTTAAGACAAATGAGGAAATAAAAAATGTAGTTGAACCAGATATTACTATAGTCTGCGATCGATCCAAAATTGATGACAAGGGATACAATGGAGTTCCGGATATGATTGTAGAAATAATATCTCCTTCATCAATTAAAATGGACAGATTAATAAAATTTAATAAATATGAAAAGGTAGGAGTTAAAGAATACTGGATTGTAGAGCCAGAAGGAAAACTTGTCAATGTATTTATATTGCAAGAAGATAAAAGGTATGGCAGACCGGATGTATATACAGAGGACGATAAAGTTAAAGTATCGATTTTCCCTGATCTATTCATCAATCTAAAACCTATATTCGACAGAATTGATTTATGAAGCAAAGGTATTCTCTCAAAAGAGAAATGTACTTAAATGGGTTATATCAACAGAATCTTACAAAGTTGACCCTTTATTATAGAAGATGAGGTCTTGAAGCCTGAATGACAATGCAGAAAAAAAGGTACCACACTTTTAATGAGCACTTACGTAATCGTTTCCAAGAGAAGATCTTTAAGGTTTCCTTAGATGCCGGATTTACCTGCCCAAACCGAGATGGAACCCTAGGTCGGAATGGGTGCGTCTATTGCAGCGAGCGCGGCTCCGGAGATTTTGCCGGAGATCAGAGGTTGACGTTGCATGAACAATTTATTGAAGTACGAGAACGGATGAGGAAGAAATGGCCCAATGCAAAATACATAGCCTATTTTCAAGCCTATACTAATACCTATGCCTCTCTTGAACGATTACGGGAGGTCTATGAGGAAGCCTTGGCGGAAGAGAATGTTCTGGGACTTTCTATTTCTACCAGGCCGGATTGTTTACCGGAAGATGTGCTGGATTACCTGGCAGAATTAAATCAGCGTACTTATTTATGGGTAGAACTAGGCTTGCAAAGTAGTCATGATCGCACAATGAAATGGATCGGTCGGGGACACAATTATGAGCAATTCCTACAGGGAGTTAAGGAATTACGCCAACGAGGAATACCGGTTTGCGCACATATTATTTTAGGGTTGCCTGGCGAATCAAGGACTGAAATGCTGGAAACTGCCCGAGCAGTTGCCAGCTTGCCTATTCAAGGGATAAAAATCCATCTTTTACATGTCTTAAAAGGAACTCCTTTAGCTGATATTTATCAAAGAGAGCCTTTTGAACTGATGACTAAAGAGGACTACGTTACCTTGGTCGTTGATATTCTGGAAATCTTGCCTTCTGAGATGGTAATTCACCGTTTGACCGGAGATGGCCCTCCAGAAGATCTCATTGGACCACTCTGGAGTCGTAAAAAATGGGAAGTTCTCAACGCCATTGATGCTGAGTTATTGCGGCGGGATACCTGGCAAGGGAAGAAAGCCGAGCAGGAGGTAAAAGAAAATAGCGACCCATAAAGGTCGCTAATGGAGAAGGAGAAAGATTAAACAATTTTAAGGTTTAAGTTTGGGCCGTGGAAACATGGCCTGAGACATAGGGTTATTATAGCAAGAGTTTACCGGTTTCGGGTGGGGCGGCGTTAGTTTAACACCAGGCGCTAAATTCAAGTAGCGTTTGATATCTGAATTTGCATCGAGAATCTTTTGTGCTATTTGGTCGTTATTAAGACGTTCCATATTGCACTCACCCCTTTCACTGTAATTATGGTGTCTCGTAATGGACGAGTTTTCCTTCCCAAGTTCGTAAAACAGCGTGCTGTTCATCAAGGGATACCAGGTATTGTGGTAATATGGGTGTCTTGCCACCGCCCTTAGGGGCATTTATAATATAAGTTGGGACTGCAAGTCCTGAGGTGTATCCTCGTAGCTGTTCCATAACCTTGAGCCCGTCTTGAATTCGAGGAACGAAGTGACGAGTCCCCTTGACATTTTTGGCGTGGAAAATATAGTAAGGACGAACCCTAATTTTGAGTAATTCGTGGTTGAGTTTTTTCATAACCTCTGGTTCGTGATTAATCCCTTTGAGTAATACTGCCTGGTTACCTAAGACTACCCCGGCTGAAATTAGTTTATCAGCCGCTTTTTTAGCGTCTTTCGTAACTTCCTTGGGGTGATTAAACTGAGTGTTTATATAAAGGGGTGGGTATTTAGCGAGTATTGAACATAGTTCATTCGTTATGCGCATTGGCAAGGTCACGGGTGCTCTTGTGCCTAGGCGCTTGATCTCTACGTGAGGAATAGCATGGAGCTCTCCCAGCAGCCAGTCCAGGGTGAGGTCGTTAAGCAGTAAGGCGTCTCCGCCGGTTACTAGGACATCACGAATCTCGGGATTGGCACGTATATAATCCAGGGCTGCTTTAAGTTGGGTTCGAGGAGAATGTGTATCGTTTTCGCCAATATTACGTCTGCGCTGGCAATGTCTGCAGTACATAGCACACATATTAGTGACGTTTATAATTAAACGATCCGGATAACGTCTGGTGATACAGGGAGCGGGGGAGGTAATTCCTTCGCCCATGGGATCATCTTCCCCAAAGTCTTCGGCTAGTTCAGGCAGAGTGGGCAATCCTTGCAGCCTAATTGGATCTAGGGGATCAGTATCACTCATTAAACTAAGATAATAAGGAGATACTGCCCAACGGTAAGTTTTTCCCACCCGCTCAATTTCCTCACATTGATCCATAGTTAATCCGGGAAGAAGACCGCTCAAGACATGAGCCTCAGTGATTCTGTGAGCCATCTGCCAGTGCCAATTTTTCCAGTCTTCAAGTGTGGCGTTGAAATAGCTTAAAATATTTGCCCGGCGGGATTCGTAGGCGTCTGAAAGTAAAAATCCCGTAGGTAATTTTGGGGAATTATTTATAAATGGAAGTATCATTTGTTTGAGCTCATCCGCACGCTTAAGCGCATATTGTCGAAAGGTACCTGAACGTTCTTGGAGTTCGACAGCCATGAGATATCCCTCCTCTATTTGTTTTCTGAATTATGCTGCGTATCCTTCTGTTCTTTCATTAGTGCGAGAGTCATTAAGAAGTGTGATGAAAACAAAAAGAGAACCAATCAAATTTGTCGGCTCCCAAAAGAAATAAACGCAAATATCACGAATATCGTGTCTTTCAACGCTTACGAGGTTAGCTGTCGGGTTCGAGCTGAAAAACTGCTCTACGCCATTAGGCGATTCACCCCAAGAATTGGTTCCCCCGTTTTCCTTTTGGAAATTCAGCAACTGGATTAATTATTTATTTAACTAACAACCTTATCTTACCATAAGGGTTGTTACCTGTCAAGAGCATGATGTCACCAAGATTTGGCTATGTTATAATAGGAAGATATTTATAGGGTTGATAGCCCAATGAGTAAGGGGTTGAATAGATTGGAAAAGGCTCGGTATCAGGAAATTGCCATTGATATAGCTCACGCAATCATGATGGGAGAATATCATGAGGGAGTAAAAATTCACGGCCGTTCAACATTAGCAGGGCGGTATAATGTTTCGCCGGAAACCATACGCCGGGCCATAGCAGTTTTACAAAATGTTGGGGTGGTTGTGGTCAGTCAGGGTGTGGGAATAACTGTAACTTCAAAGGCTCTGGCTGAAAAGTTTGTTAAGTCTTTTGATCAAAAAGGAGAAATTCAAGTCTTTGTTGAAGATCTTAAGAAGCTTATGGATCAAAGGCGTGAAATTGATGTTAAAATTGAAAGCCATTTAAATAAATTCCTGGGTTATACCGATCGCCTAATGTCGCGGTGGTTAGATGTTGGAGAAATCGAAATCGGGAAGGAATCTCCTGCTATCGGCAAGACTCTACAGGAATTGAAAATTCGAGAGCGAACGGGGGCTACGATTGTTGCGGTGGTTCGCGACGGGGTGGAACAGTTTTCTCCTGACGCTAGTTTTGTCCTTCGAGGAGAGGATGTCTTATTGGCTGCAGGCTCAGCTGAAGGACAACAGAAATTAAGGTCAATTCTATAATTTGGATGGAGTAGTTTTTATATGTATCCTGGAATTGATATTATTGAAATTGAACGAGTAGCACAAGCTTTGAAACGTCAACCAAAGTTATTTGAGCGCCTTTTCACAAACCGGGAAAAAGAGTTCTTACAGGGCAAAGGGATTCAAAGCTATGCAGCTCGTTTTGCAGGAAAAGAGGCAGTTTTAAAGACTTTAGGCACGGGCTTGCAGGGATTGTCCTGGCATGATGTAGAAATTATAAGTAATCCAGAAGGAGAGCCAATAGTATATCTTAGTCCAAAAGCCATGAATCACGTAAGTGCCAGAGGAGGATCTCAAGTGCGAGTAAGCCTATCACATAATCGTACTCAGGCTATGGCCTTCGCAATCTTGAGCTGATTTAGAGAAATTGGGGTGGGGAAAATGCGTGTGGTCAATGCAGAACAGATGCGGCAGATTGAAGAGAAAGCCATTTATCATTATGGTATTCCAAGTTTGCTCCTTATGGAAAATGCGGCCTGGGCAGTGGTCGAAGAAATTCGGCGCAATATCCCCAATGGCAAAGAAGGTCTAAACCGCCGAAAAGCGGTAGTCCTGGTTGGAAAAGGAAATAACGGTGGGGATGGTTTAGCGGTTGCCCGGCACTTGGTTTTTCAAGGGATGGATGTTACTGTCTTATTATTTGCTGCTCAAAAGGAATTTAGAGGAGATGCAGCGTTAAATTTGCGTCTTTTTCAAGGTACCACCGGGAAACTATTTGTCGTCGAAGGGGAGAAGCAACGGCGTTTGACACGCTTAGCTTTAGCCCAGGCCGATGTCGTTATAGATGCCTTGTTTGGAATTGGAATGCGGGGAGCTTTGCCAAGTTTGATTGAGGAATATGTGGATGAAGTAAACTGTTCTCCCGGGTGGGTGGTTTCCATTGATATTCCTAGTGGTGTTGAGGCTAATACCGGTAAAGTATATCGAACTGCAGTCCGAGCTCAGACGACAGTTACCTTCGGACTCCCAAAATGGGGGCTTTTTCTCGGTGAAGGCCCCGAATATTGTGGTCGAGTTGTTGTGGATCCTATTTCCATCCCGGAATCCTACTTAATGGAAGAAGGGATTTCAACCTTTGTGCTAATGGATGCAGATGTATGTGATATAATTCCTATTCGGCAGCTTAAAGGGCATAAGGGAACTCATGGCAAGGGTATTCTAGTGGCAGGTTCTAAAGGGATGAGCGGGGCGGCGGTGCTGGCAGGACAAGGTGCCTTACGGAGCGGCATAGGGCTGTTGCAAGTCGTTACTCCTCTAGGAATAGCCAGAGAAGTAGATGCCGGTATCACAGAGGCAACGGTCTGGTCAGCACCCGGCGCTGATTCTCTTAATGAAGAAGCTTGGCCCGTGGTCTTAAAACAAGCTGAGAAGGCTAAAGCCCTAGCTGTAGGCCCGGGGCTTTCTCAGAACATTGACTTTGTTTCTGTATTGGAAGAAATACTAAAAAATATTAGCTGCCCGGTAGTCTTGGATGCCGATGCTCTCAATCTTATAGGATTGGATTCGAGTTTGTTAGCTTTGCGGAGTGGTCGAGGAGAGTTAATACTTACGCCACATCCGGGTGAAATGGCACGACTTTGTCAGTGCAGCATCGAAGATATTGAGCGAAACCGGCTGGAAATTGCTGTCGCTAAAGCAGTCGAGTGGGAAGCTGTAGTGGTTTTAAAGGGATCAGTAACCATTATAGCTTCCCCCGATGGGCGTGCATTTTTTAACCCAACCGGGAATCCCGGACTTGGTACCGGTGGGACAGGAGATGTCCTTACCGGGAGTATTCTTGCTTGGTTAGCTCAGGGGGTTCCGCCCCTTGAGGCAGCTTGTCTGGGAGTGTATTTACACGGAAAGGCGGCAGATGCCTTAGCTACGGAATTTGGCTGGTCAGGATTTACGGCCTCCGAAGTAGCAAATCAACTCCCAAAAGTTCGACGTGCTTTAGAACTTAAGGGTTTAGAGGGAAAGAGAGGATAAAGATTATGGGAGGGAGACAGGTTTGGGCTGAGGTAGACTTGCAAGCGCTTAAAGATAATTACTTTAAGCTTCAGTCATATACAAAAAGTGAAATAATGCCGATTGTAAAAGCAGATGCTTACGGCCATGGCGCGCTTCCCGTGGTGAAGACTCTTATTGCCTGTGGTGCTAAGCGCTTTGGTGTTGCCCTCTTAGAAGAGGCTCTGGAAATCAAAGCCGTATTTCCTGAGGTGACGGTTATGGTCATTGGTGCAACTGAGGAAAATGATTCAGAAACTCTTATTAATGAAGATATTATCCCTACGATTTTTCAATTGAATCAGGCTCAAGCACTCTCCGAGGCAGCTGTGAGACTCAAGCGGAGTGTTAGATTGCATATAAAAGTAGATACAGGAATGGGACGAATCGGATTTCGCGAGACAGAGATTGCTGAGATTCTAAAGATCGCTGAATTGCCCAATCTTATTATAGAAGGAATTTTCACCCATTTTGCTACTGCAGATCAGAAGGATTTGTCATTTGCTAAAAAACAGCTAAAATCTTTTCAAACAGTTTATGATCAACTTAAGGCCGCCGGACTTACTATTCCGATTCGCCATACCGCAAATAGTGCCGGGATTATCCAATTTCCGGATTCGCATTTTGAGGTAGTCCGCCTGGGGATTAGTTTATATGGGCTTCAGCCATCTGCTCAGATCAGTGAAAACATCGGTCTGCAGCCGGTTTTGTCCTGGAAAGCAAAAGTATCCCATGTGAAAACCATTGAAACTGGCGAAACTGTAAGCTATGGGCGCACTTTTCAAGCGGCTTATCCTACTCGTGTCGCTACTGTTCCGGTGGGTTATGCGGATGGGCTGCGTAGAGCCCTGTCCAATCAGGGTGAAATGCTGATTCGGGGAAGACGGTCGACGATAATAGGGCGGATCTGTATGGATCAAACTATGCTGGATGTGACAAAAATCCCAAATGTTCAGGTGGGAGATGTGGTGACCATTCTTGGTAAAGATGGTAATGAACACTTAACAGCGACTGAAATGGCAGATTGGATGAGCACTATTAGCTATGAAGTGGTTTGTGGAGTTTCCAAAAGAGTTCCGCGCCTTTATAAAGAGGCCTAGGGACGGTGTATTCTCCAACATTCTGTAATCTAAAGAGTTTTGGTGACTACCTTTACGGTCATGAACCATTCAGGTTTTCTGTAAAAGATTATGCTGCTTAAAGAATAAAACCCTTTGCTGTCTCATAAATTGTGGCAAGGGGGGAGTGCCATGGCCATATTTGATTTAACGACGGGATTAAGTTATGCCTTTTTTATAATTTGCCTGGTGCTCGGTTGGGGCGCTGCCGGGGCCTTGGATTATGAGGGTATATTGCGTCGTTCCACATCCCGTTGGGGTCGCCTTCTCCTTAGAATAGGTGTAGCTTTAGTCTTAGCAGAAGGGTTCCGTCTTTTCTTAAGCTTTGCTGTAGGGCCCATCCTTGATTTAGTTGTTAATAAAAGTATCAACGGATTTAAAGCTTTTTAAGATATGATCTTTTAAAGTGGTACTCCTAAGACCGATATATTTTCTTTCTAATGGATTATGTTCACCGCTTTATACAACAATGGTAGTTTGATGTTATATATGATAGTGCTAAGAATTTAAGGCCCCCTTCAGCTTTCCTGAAGGGGGTTGTCAAATTTTACTCGAAAGCTTCAATTAGGACGGTAAGACATAGAAAGAAATAGAGTAATATGTTTCGTGCTGGGTTAACACTTTATGAACTGTTTTTTTTATTTTGTCAAAGGATTAAATAAATTTGAGGATAACTGTTAATTGATAACCAATAACTGCGAGATTGATAGTATAAAAATCTTAGTTACTCGTGGTAAGATAGGTGTATGAAAATAATAAAGCCCTAAGAATCTAACTCTTCAGAAGGGGTATAAAGATAGGTTTGTTTTGAACGGATTTTGGTTGATAATACATATAAGTGCTAAAATAGATGAGATAAGGTTTGAAGGAGTAGACATGAAGCGAACATGGCGTTTTTGGCTTGCCCTATGGGCGGGTAAAATAATTACAACGGGTTTGTTAGCAACGGGGAAAAAGGGGACAACCCTCCCTGGAAAGATTTCAAATTGGTTTGATCCCCAGATCATGAAACATTTAAGTGAATCCTATACAGATGGGATTATAATGGTTACCGGAACCAATGGAAAGACAACAACTGCCAATCTTTTGGCAAGTATTTTGGGAGAGGCCGGAAAAGACTTCGCCTTTAATCAAGCAGGAGCAAACTTAGTTACCGGTATTACAGGGGCATTGATCCAAAATACAAGTTGGAGAGGCACGGCGAGAGCCAGGTTGGCATTGTTAGAAGTTGATGAAGCAACTGTGCCAAAGTTTTGTAAGCAGGTGACTCCTAATTTGGCGATTGTAACAAACTTTTTCCGCGATCAACTTGATCGCTATGGAGAATTAGATACAACAGTTCGCATGGTTAAAGAATCATTGCCGAAGGAAACCATTCTAATCTTAAATGCAGACGATCCCTTAGTCGCTCAGTTTGGAACGAATCTTACTAAAGCTATCTATTATGGGGTGGAACGTACTCCGGATAGTCGTGAAGAGAGTCAAGAGACCCGGGAAGCCAGATTTTGCCCTAGTTGTGGGACAGCCTTGGAATATTCTCTGTTTCACTATGGGCAATTAGGGGTTTTTAAATGTTCGGGCTGCGGGTTTCATCGTCCAGAGCCGAAGATACTTGCCCAAGATATTCATCAAAATGAAGGAGCTTTGCTATTTCAAGTTAATGAAGTTACCTATCAAATCGCTTTGCAAGGATACTATAATTTATACAATGCCCTAGCGGCATTTACAGCAGCTCGTGAGTTAGGCTGCGAAGATGAAACAATCGCAAGAGGATTGCGAGTCTTCATCCCTCAAGCGGGACGTATGGAACGGTTTTATTTGTCAGAAGGGGAGGCCACCTTAACTCTCGTTAAAAATCCGACCGGTTTTGATCAAGTAATTCAGACAATGATCGGGGTTAATAAATCTCTGGGGATATTGATTGGAATTAATGATCTGGCAGCAGATGGCAGAGATATTTCCTGGCTTTGGGATGTGAATTTTGAACGATTAGGCGAGCAGGACAGAAGAATTAAAAAGGTTGTTTGTACAGGTCTGCGAGCAGAAGACATTGCCTTACGGCTTAAATATGCCGGTGTATCTGTTGAAAAGCTCATTTTGGAACACAGTTTAGAGGGAGCCTTGGATCACTTGAAAAAAACTCGGGCCGAGGACGAGGCCTGGTTTGTCTTACCGACCTATACACTACTCTTTCCCTTCCGAGGCATCTTAGAAAATCTCCAAAATAGCGCCGGATTAACTAAATCGGAAGCTAAGGGTGGAAAGGAGGCCAGAGCATGAACTTAAAAATTTGCCATCTTTATCCGGATTTGCTGGATCTTTACGGTGATCGGGGAAACATTTTGACTCTGGCTTCCCGCTGTCGTTGGCGGGGGATTGAGCCGGATATTCAACAAGCCTCCTTAGGCGAAGACTTAGATTTCATGAGTATGGATATTCTATTCATTGGCGGCGGTTCCGACCGGGAACAAGGTTTATTGGTTCAGGATCTGATGCGGCGGGAAGATGAACTCAGAAAAGCTATCGAGAATGGTCTGGTAGTGCTTGCCATTTGTGGCGGTTATCAAATGCTGGGGAAATACTATCAAATGGCTAACGGAGAAAGAATTGATGGGCTGGGAATTCTCGATGTCTGGACAATTGCCGGCACAAAGCGTTTGATTGGGAATGTGGTTGTAGAACTTAATCCGACAATTTTAGGGGTAGATTCGCAAAGGCTCAAAACATTAGTGGGGTTTGAGAATCACTCTGGCAAAACTCATTTAGGCGAAGAAGTCAGCCCTTTAGGGAAAGTCATCTTTGGGAATGGAAACAATGGAGAGGACAGTGGGGAAGGGGTTCGGTACCTGAATGTCTTTGGTACTTATCTGCATGGGCCGCTGCTGCCCAAGAACCCTCATCTGGCTGATTTATTGTTGGAATTAGCCCTTAAAAGACGAGGAATAGATACTCTTTTAATGAATCTGGATGATCGCTTGGAAGAACTGGCCCATAAGGTTATGGTCAAAAGATTGTTGAAGCAAGCCTAGTTTCAAAGCTCTGTTTGTTTATGAGCAAAAATCAGTATATCATGAGTGATATACTGATATACTATCATTATTAAACAATTCCGCTATTTAAGTTCTTTTAAGATGCTGGCCCCTTACCATAATTTACATGGCGAAAAGACCTTGTTTTACCAGGGTTTTGGTTTATTTGCCATTCGAATTCGTTGACACTTTTTTAGGTTACTGTCTATAATAGAGTATAGCTTTAGCTAAATGACTTGGGGGTGCTAATGTGGCAGAAAGTAAGCGAATTATGATAAGTTTGCCGGAAAGTTTGCTTGCGGAGGTTGATGGGATCGTCACAGTTGAAAAGCGTAATCGCAGCGAATTTATTCGAGAAGCATTGAATAGCATCCTTCACGAGCGCCGGAAAAAGGGTATCCATGAGCAAATGCGTAAGGGCTACCAAGAGATGGCGCAACTGAATTTATCCATAGCTAGGGAATTGTTTTCAACAGAGCAAGAGGTTTTAGAGTATTATGAAGAAACGATGGTGGCATATCAGAGATGATGATAAAACGCGGGGAAATCTATTACGCTGAGCTTAACCCCGTTGTTGGCTCAGAACAGGGAGGAACTCGTCCCGTCCTCGTGATCCAAAACGACATAGGAAATCAATTTAGCCCCACAACAATTATCGCAGCGATCACTTCACAAATTGCCAAGGCCAAATTACCTACTCATGTGGAAGTAAGAGCTAAACGAAGTGGATTAGAGCGGGATTCAGTCATTCTTACAGAACAAATTCGAACCGTTGATAAAAGTCGGCTTAAGGAGAAAGTGGCCGTATTGGATGAAGAGGTTATGTTAAGGGTAGATCAGGCCATCGAAATTAGTCTGGGGCTAGCGGATATTTGATATAATTTGCGAAGAGGCAGCGTATCGGAGAAGAAAAATACCGACGCTGTTCTTGTTTGCTATAATATATTTTTTATACATAAAGTTGTGTCCACTGATATACTTATCTGACAACAAAAAAGAGACAACTATTGTTGTCCCTTCTCTGTACGGGCTCACCTGCACGACATGTCAGCAAAGATAAATATCTTTGTAATATGAAGTTCCATAGCAGATGGTATTCCGATTTAGTCGCGCTCATTTGCGCGAACTCAATGTCAGCTCGCCTTTAGTTTAGAGCAAGTGTAACTTTTTGTCAACCTAGCAATGTGTATACATTATTCTTTATTACATAAAAGAGGAATTTTTGTGTATTTCGACGAATAATGGATATGGAATAATAAATTTTGAGTTCTTAAAATGGTAAAAAATAGAATAATTGGAAGGAGAAACCGCTTGATTCAATTAGAAGGGGTAAACAAACATTTTGGTCATTTGCACGTCTTAAAAAATATCGATTTAACAGTGAAATCGGGAGAAAAATTGGTGGTCATTGGCCCCAGCGGATCAGGCAAGAGTACACTAATTCGATGTATGAACCTTTTAGAGAAGCCGAGTTCTGGTAAGGTTACGGTGGATGGTGTTGAAATTACTGCTCACAAGGCATTAGTGGCTAAGGTTCGTCAATCGGTTGCGATGGTCTTTCAACAATTTAATCTCTATCCGCACAAAACGGTATTAGAAAATTTAACTCTTGCCCCAATACTTATCAAAAAAGTGTCCCAGGCTGAGGCTGCGGAGGCTGGTTTAGCCTATCTTGAACGCGTAGGGCTAAAAGAAAAGGCTAATGTCTATCCCTCCCAACTTTCTGGGGGACAGCAGCAACGTGTGGCGATTGCCAGAGCTTTGGCAATGCGTCCAAAAATCATGCTCTTTGATGAGCCAACATCAGCCTTAGATCCTGAGATGATCCAGGAAGTTCTTGACGTTATGGTTGATTTAGCCCACGAGGGAATTACTATGGTCGTAGTTACCCATGAAATGGGTTTTGCTAAAACCGTGGCTGATCGCGTTATTTTCATGGATGACGGACAGATTGTAGAAGAAAATACTCCTAAATGCTTTTTTGAAAACCCTACCCACGAACGAACTAAATCGTTCCTAAGCCGAATTTTGCGCTAGTTTGAAATTCGGTGCTATAGGTGTACTGAAGTTAGTGCCAAGATACGCGTATCTTGAGCCGAAGAAAGTTAAAGAGGGGGATAAAACATGAAAAAATTTGGTATGGTTTTGACGAGTCTATTATTAGTTGCCGGTTTGGTAACAGGATGTGGATCAACTCCAGCGGCTCCTGAGAAAAGCGGCAGCGGACTGCCGGCAGATGTTCAGGCTATTAAAGACAGGGGCGTTCTTAAAGTAGGGGTAAAAGTTGATGTTCCTAAATTTGGCTATAAGGATCCTAAGTCTGACGTAGTTGATGGCTATGAGATTGATTTAGCCAAAGCTATCTCTAAAAAAATATTGGGAACTGAGAAAATCGAAACCACTGCAGTAACAGCAAAGACACGTGGGCCATTAGTAGATAGCGGAGATGTGGATCTGGTTATTGCCACATTTACAGTTACCGAAGAGCGCAAAAAGAGCTATAACTTCTCTGATTCGTATTTTACAGATGGTGTAAAATTAATGGTTAAAAAGGATTCCGGGATTAAAAGTCTCAAAGATTTAAATGGCAAAAAGATTGGTGTAGCCCAAAGTGCAACCAGTAAGAAAGCTATCCAAGAGGCAGCAGACAAACTTGGAGCAAAAATCACCTTCTTAGAGTTCAGCACCTATCCGGAAATTAAGACTGCCTTGGATTCCGGCCGGGTTGATTGTTTCTCAGTAGATGGTTCTATCTTATTTGGATATTTAGATGACTCAACGGTTATCTTGGACGATAGTTTTAGTCCTCAAGACTATGGTGTTGCTTCCAAGAAAGGAAATGACGGCTTAGCAAAAACGGTTAATGATACCATTGCTGAGCTGAAAGCATCCGGTGAACTCGATAAAATGATTCAAAAGTGGGGGCTTAAATAGTGGTTGGTCCTTTTGCTTGGTTTAAATGGGAAGCGCTTTTCCGTGATTGGACGGTACTTGCTGAGGGGTTTAAAACTACAATCATGGTAGCCATCCTTTCCCTTGCATTAGCATTGATACTGGGGATAGTGTTTGGGGTGTTAGGTACTTCTCAGTGGACACTAGCAAAGCTAGTAAGTCGCGTCTATGTGGAATTTATTCAAAACACGCCTCTGGTTATCCAGGTTTTCTTCCTTTATCATGGGCTGCCGCATATGGGCGTTATGCTGCCTGTGTTTACTGTGGGGGTTCTAGGTGTCGGGGTTTATCATGGGGCCTATATTGCCGAAGTGGTCAGGGCTGGAATCAACTCGATTCACAAGGGGCAGATGGAAGCTGCCTTATCTCAGGGGTTTAGTTTTTGGGGAGCAATGCGGCATGTTATCTTGCCGCAAGCTTCTCGAGTAGTTATACCACCCCTCACTAATCAAGCGGTTAACTTGATTAAAAACACATCGGTAATGGCTATGGTAGCCGGTGGAGATCTGATGTATCGTGCGGACTCATGGTCAAGTGATAATCTCTATTACGGGCCCGCGTATGTTGTAGTAGGGCTGCTCTATCTCCTGCTTTGTTTACCTTTAGCAACGCTGACACGCCGCTTCGAAGGTAAAACGGGGGTATCTGCATGATTCAAGAAGTATTTAAACCAGAACTAATTCGCTTTCTCGGTCAAGGACTTATGACGACCTTGTATATTGCTGTCATGGCAATACTGATCAGTTTTGTCTTTGGAACCCTGCTGGGAATTGCTCGTTATTCTAAACAGCCTATTCTGGGCAGAATCGCTGCCTTGTATATTGAATGTGTTCGAAACATTCCCATGCTGCTATTTATTTTAGTTTTTCGCTTTATGACTACGATGAAGCCGATTAATTCGGGAATTGTGGCAATTGCGGTCTTCACATCGGCGATCATTGCAGAGATAGTTCGAGGAGGGTTAGCCTCCATTGATAAAGGGCAGTGGGAAGCTGCCAAATCTCAGGGCTTTTCCTATCGCCAAACCTTGATGTATATTATACTACCGCAAGCCATGCACAAGATGATACCGCCTTTAGTATCTCAGTTTATAACTGTTATTAAGGATACATCTTTCGTATGGGTTGTAGGTGTAGAAGACCTTACTGGCAAGGGCATGATTATTTTGGGCCAATATGGAACAACAGGTCAAGTCTTTACAGTATTTGGAATGATTGCTTCAACGTACTTCGTTTTGAATTATTCACTTTCAATTATTGCTCGTCGGCAACAATTAAAAATGATTCATCAAAGCTATTAATTTGTAACTAGTCGCGACCCTATTAATGGGGTCGCCTTTTTATTACCCGTATGAGAGTACTTATTGCTAATATTTTTATGTGCTCAATATAGCGTTGAATGCGAATGAGGCCCCTTAATAAGAGGGGCCCTACAAACTAGTACAAGACTGAAAGTCTTGTCGTTGTTTAAGAGCATAACATTATTCGTTAATATTGATCGTTTATCCTGATTTTGTTCAATTTAAAGAGTGGTAGAAGAAAAGCCATTGAAGTATGTGTTAAGATAGCAAGAGGAAGAGTATACGGAGTTTTCCACTTTTTATTTTCCCACATACCTATTGTTTGTTGCACTAATTGTACTATTGTAGTTCCTAAAGAAAACAATAGTATATAACTAGTTTTCCAAGTAAGGTTTTTTCTGTACGGGAAATAATTAGCGAAAATCGCAGCAGGAGGAATCCAAGAAACACAAGCCAGAATAGGAACCCCATTTAATAGAATGTCCCCGGGTAATCTCCATAGTCTATAAGTTTTAACCGTAATCCAATTTAAAAAGATTGCAGGGACTAAACCTAAGGATAATCCAAAAGCAACAGCCTTTTTTATTCTTTTGGGATGAATCAACAGAAACATTAATACATACCAAGCAGTAGTAAACACAACCCATCTTTTAGTTTGTCTTCTCATATATCGTCCTCCAGATTATTGGTCTATTTTGTTTTGATTATTCTTTGCTGCTTGTTTTTTTTTATACTTCAAGGGTTCTTATATTTCTAGCAAATCTCGGTTTGCAAATATGATTACATAATTATACTAAATCCACAAATAATATCCTAAGGCCTTAATTAGATCGGGGAATCAAAAAGGTATAAAGGGGCACGGGAATAAAGCTGCATGTTTTCAAATAAGGAGCGTAAATAAATGGATATGATGATAAAAGACCTCATTGAAGAAAAGAAACCAGCTATCTTGCAGCAGTGGTTTGATGCAATCATGGCGACATATCCCACAGATACCTCGGGCTTTTTGAAGGATCAGAAAGATAGGTTTAGAAATCCGGTTGGACATACGTTTACTGAGGGAATGGACAAAATTCTGGAAGCATTAATTGCCGGAGAGGGACTCGAGGAGGAGCTGCCCTTCATTGATGATATAATAAGAGTTAGGGCTATCCAAGATTTCACCCCGGCCAAAGCCTTGAGCTTTGTTTTTTCTCTTAAAGGAGTGGTTCGTAAAGAACTAGAACAGGATATAAAAAAGCATCAAATATATGGTGAGCTCATGAAGTTTGAAACAGAAATTGATAGGCTTGCTCTTAATGCTTTCAATATCTATGTAAGATGCAGGGAACAGCTTTACGAACTTAGGACCGATGAACTAAAAAGGATGACATTTACTCTGCTTAAGAAGGCAAATTTAATGTCTGAGCTCCCCATGGAAGAATTCGGAGATAGTCCCCCTATCAACCCTAATAATGTTTCCGACAAGACAAAAGAGTAATAGCCACAAATGAGAAAGAACTTTATTAGCTGGCGGTTAAAAATGATATAATGGGTAAGAGATTTAAAGTCGGAAATATTCCGGCTTTTTCAATATTAATTGTCAACGTAAGAGGGGGAAGATGATGTTTGAGATAGACGAAGAAGAACTGGAGTATTTAAATCAAATAGCTTCAGAAATCAAATATCCCAAAGGGCAGATAATTTTTTCCACCAGCCAAAAAGCCAACGAAGTTTATTATATTAAATCTGGTTTAGTGAAGATATATCGCACCACCTCGGACGGTCGTCAGGTGTCTGTGGCACTTCGTTATCCCGGGGACTTCATTGGTCTGGCTGAAGTACTTAGCAATATCAGTGAGAGAGAATATAGTGCTGAAGCCATGGACAATGTCGCTATTCAGATTATATGGAAAGATGGTTTTAAAAAGATGATGGCCGAGATGCCAATATTTTCCGAGAAAATAGTCAGATTGATGAGTGATAGGTTGAGGGAAGCTCAAAATACTATTTATGATTTTATCATGAACCCCATCCAAGGGAGGCTGGCGATCTTTTTGTTAGCTATGGCTGAACGTTCCGGGGATAAAGGTGCAGACGGTATTATACGTGTGCACTTGAGGGTTACTCAGGAAGAACTGGCCTGTGTGATAGGTTCAGCACGACAAACAATTTCCTCCCTGCTCAACTTGTTTAAGGAAGATGGAAGCATCCAATATGAAGGTAGAGAGATTGTTGGTGTAAATCCCAATAAGCTAAAAACCTGGATTCAAGAATAGTAAAATAGCCCATTAGAAAGAATGTAATCCAGCCGACAAAATAAAGGTCGCTCGAACGACCTTTATTTTGTCGGCTGGATTTCTTTGTCGTTAAAATGACACAAAAATGTCTTAAGTCTGGTTTTAACAATCAATTTGTGTTGTTAAAATCTTCACATACACAAGAATAGGACGGAGGGGTGACTTAACTGTTCAAAGAGCGATTGTCTATTTAACATATGAAGAAATGGGGGGTACCAATGTCGGATCATGTTTTACAGCCCAAAACACAGAATTCAGGTACTAAGGTGATTTCGAATAAAACGGGCAAAAGTAAGAATGCCTTACTGGGTTTCATTATTTCTTGGTTAGTTTTTGCCGCAATTCTACTATTCATTCCAACTTCTGAGAGTCTTACAGTAGGCGGCCGGGCAGCCTTGGCTGTGATGGGCTGGGCCACAGTCATCTGGTTGAGTGATGGATTGCCTTTAGCAGTTTCAGGACTGATGATTCCGGTCTTATTATCGCTAACTGGTGCAGCTAAGAAACTCCCAGATGCCTTTAGTGGCTTTACCAGTAATGTTACGTTCTTGATTCTTGGTTGTTTTATTTTAGCTGCTGTTATGCAGACCACTGGCTTAGACAAGAGGATTGCTCTCAGTATAGTTTCCAGGGTTAAACCCACAGTTGGGAGTGTTCTAAAAGGTATAATTGGAGCTCACTTAGTAACTGCTGTACTGGTTCCGGCCACGAATGCCAGGGGAGCACTCTTCCTGCCGATTATTCAAGGTTTAAACAGTCTGTTTGATAAAAATGGCGAAGGTGCCAGAGCACGTAAGGTCTTTACAATGGTGGGTATCGGCTTCGCCTCATTGGCAAGCGGAACTATTCTGATGCATAGCCATATGTCCAATGTTATTGTAGCTCAAACTATCAATCAGGCAATGGAAAAAGACGTGATCAATTGGGGAACCTGGGGTTGGATGAATTGGCCATTACTTGGCATTTTGGTAATCATGTATTACTGGGTCAATTGGATTATGAAAACTAAAAATATTGAAGTTCCCGGGGGTATCACAGAAATCAGCCGTCAAAAAGAAGCCATGGGTAAAATGACTAGTACAGAGTGGATTGTTTTGGTCACCTTTGGAATTGCAATCTCTTTATGGGCAACTGAACAAATACACGGTTACCAAATGGCCTTGGTTGCTCTGATAGCCGTGATGGTACTATTCATTCCGGGGCTTGCTGACTTTTCCTGGAAAAAGGTGCAATCTAACACGATCTTTGGTACTTGGTTGTTGCTCTGCGGTTCCCTGTCCTTGGTATCCGCTTTTGAAAAAACAGGTGTAGACAAATGGATTGCTTCTCACTTGGTTGGTTTAGCACCAGCTTGGGGTTGGATTGGGGTTAGCATTTTTATCTGTGTTGTAGTACAAATCAGCCGCTTGGGTATTGTAAGCAATGTTGCAGCTGTAACTCTGCTGGCGCCCATTGTTGCAGCAATGGCTCCTATGCTTGAGCTGAATACGGTAGCCTTTACTATGATGGTATTGAATGTAGATAGTTACGCGTTTGTATTGCCTATCTCGGTAACAGCCTGTCTCATCGCCTATGGAACTGAGGAATTTACCTTTGGTGAATTCGTTAAAGTTGGTGCACCCTTAACATTAATGGTAATTCTCTATATGGTCTTTATCATGGTGCCCTGGTATGCCTTCACTGGTTACCCTATCTGGGTGCCCACTCCATAACTTTTAAAGGAGGAAAATATGATGTCAAGAGCAAAAATGCCCAGTTCCCTTGAGAAAATTGAAGAGGTTCGCATTGATACCGATATTCTGATTATCGGAGCGGGAAATGCCGGTTGTTTCGCTGCTATTGAGGCTAAGCGCCTCAACCCTGATTTGCAAGTAACTTTAATGGAGAAAGCCCACATTGATCGCAGTGGTTGCCTAGCTGGTGGTATGGATGCGATTAATACCTACATTAAAAAGGATCGTACCATCGAAGATTTCGTGCGCTGGAGTCGTTCTCAGGCGGGCGGCCTGCTCCGGGAAGATTTGACGATTTCCATGGCAGAGGTTTTAAACAAGCCCATCGAAGAATGGGAAGAGTGGGGTATGCCCATTAAGTATGAAGCAGACGGGGATGAATACAAAACTAGAGGTAAATGGGATATCACGATCAGTGGTTCTGAGATGAAAGTTATTTTAGCCGAAAAAACCCGTGAAACGGGTTGCGAAATTATTAACAGAGTGGTAGCAACCAATTACCTAATGGAGGGTAATAAAGTAATCGGTGCTATTGGTTTTGGGGTAAGGGACGGTAAAGTGTATATCATACGAGCCAAGGCAACCATTATAGCAACAGGTGGTGCGGCAGGTTTGTATAAGCCTTATCAAAACGACGGCAACGACAGTCACCATCAGCTCTGGTATGCTCCATTTAATGTAGGTACTGGTTTTGCCATCGGTATTCGTCAGGGTGCCGAAATGACCACTTTTGAGATGCGCTGGTGCGCCACTCGTACTAAAGATTTTAATGGCCCTATCGATACTATCTCAGTGGGATATAAAACCCCAATGATTAATTGCAAGGGAGAGCAAATACTGAAAACCCGGTATGCCCATCTGGGCGGGGATGCAGCTCCCCGTTATATTCGGGCTAACCTGCCGATGGATGAGTGGCGCGAAGGTCGTGGTCCCTGCTATGTAGATACTACCCACATGACTCCCGAGCAAATCCATGATATGAAATACGATTATCTAAACGAGCGTCCCAGTTATGTCTTATTCCTGGCCAGCCGAGCTCAAGATTTAAATAAGGAACCCATCGAAATTTATGGGTCTGACCCCTATATTGTGGGTGGACACACAGCCAGCGGATACTGGGTCGATGTAAAAAGAGCAACAACTTTGCCCGGATTGTATGCTTGTGGTGATGTGGCAGGTGGAACACCCAACAAATTTGTGGGTGGTTGTGCTGCTGAGGGAATCTTATCCGCCCGAGCTGCCGTTGAATATGTAGCCGGTATCGAACAGGGGATCATAAATGAGGAACAAATTCTCATAGAGAAGGAGCGAATTTTTGCTCCCGGTTTACGGCATATTTCCGTGGGGGATGGAGTTAAGCCTCGAGAAATGGAAGAGAGACTACAGCGCCTGATGGATGAATATGCTGGAGGCGTGCATCAATTTTTTAGAATGAATAAGGAAGGTTTGGAATATGCTCTGCGCAATCTCAAGATTTTGAAGGATCAGGTCAAATATCTGATTGCCTCAGATCTTCATGAGTTGATGGATGCTCATGAAGTTATTGACAGATTAGACGTAGCTCAGGTTTTGGTACACCACCTAATGTTCCGTGAAGAGACCAGATGGCCAGGGTGGCAGTCCCGAGCAGATTTTCCGGAAAAGAATGACCAAAAATATGATTGCTTTGTAAACTCTCGTTATAATCCTGAAACCAAAGAAGTGGAAATGTTTACTCGCCCCTATGAACAAATTATCTCGGGTGATCGTTTAAAAGCTTAAGATAGGAGGGTGAAGAGATGCCGCCAGTAGTTTATCAAGATAAATGTCAAGGATGCGGAAAATGTGAAGAGATCTGTCCGGGGGATTTAATGGAACTAAATGAGGACAAGAAGGCTTTTTGTCGGGCAAAAAGGGATTGCTGGGATTGCATGGCCTGTATAAAAGCCTGCCGATTCGAAGCGCTTGAAACGCGGATCCCCTATCAATTAGGGTACTATCCAGCTAGGCTTATTCCTAAGGTTAGGGAAAAGGAAATTGAGTGGACTTGCATCGATATTAATGGCAAGGTAGATAAATTTTTGGTAAAAACCCACAATAAATAACCCATAACAGAACGACGTCAAATATAACAAATATCTAGCATGACTTAATAATCCTTGGAGGCCAAAAAACTGGCATCTCCAAGGATTATTTTTTTGGGATATTTAAATTATTAATCGGGTTCCCTTATTCATGAGAAATTCACAACTTTTTCATGAGTAAATCGTATCAGAGAGTTAGACTAAGGACATAGAAGAACGGAGCAAACACAAATCAGAATTGATTGAGGAGGAATTTTCCATGAAAAGAATCAGTACAAGAATTACAGCAATACTAGGAACAACAGCCTTAGCCCTAGGGCTCTTGACCTTGCCGGCCTTAGCTGAAACAGCTAACCAACCGGAAAACTCATGGTTTGGAAAAATGCATGGATATATGCAGAAAACTTTTTCATCTGAACAACACCAAACGCTGATGAATTCCCCGGAAATGCAAAATCTTCATAATTCAGAGGGCATGCAGAGTGCAATGCAAACTGGAGATATTGAGAAAATGGAAGAGCTTATGAATTCAGATCCAACAGCTAGAGCTCATATGGGGGAGAATTTAGATAGAATGAATGAGATTATGAACAATTATGGAGCAAGCATGATGAATAGCCAAAGGGCAATGGGAGGCTCTTATGGTTCGATGATGAATGGGAGTGCACATAATTAAAGGGGGCGAACTTAAATGATGATGCTCGGTTTCATTCTGTTAGTTGTTATTTTGTATTGTTGGAACAGTTCAGCGAATTCCCGAGGTTCAAGCTGCATTGACCATCAATTTGGTTTGAATACTTCGCTGGAAATATTAAATGAACGATATGCCCGGGGTGAAATCCAACGAGAGGATTACCTTGCAAGGAAACAAGAGCTCTATATACAAAAGCAGCCCATATCCATAAAAAAGGGTTAAATAATGTTTGTACTCTATCCACAAAGGGAATATCTAAAAGTAATTTTCTAAAAAAAGTCTGAAGGAGGAATTAGTATGATGGGCGGTTGGGGTAATATGATGGGTGGCTGGGGACATGGTGGTTACGGAAGCGGGGGCTATGGAATGATGGGTATGGCCGGTATGGGATTGCACTTTATCTTTTGGGTTGGGATAATTATCCTAGGAATCTATCTATTTCGTCGTCGCAATGCCTTACAGGGGTATAACCTTGCAATTGGGAAGCCTACTGCGATAGACATCCTTCGTGAACGGTATGCCCGTGGGGAGATTGATTCTGAAGAGTTTCAAAGTAGAAAACGTGATTTAGAGGCTAAATGAATTTGAAGAGGAAATGAGTTCAAAGACAAACAGTGGCTGGGAATTACTCCTCAGCCACTGTTAGTTTTTTTGGAAGTTTAATAATGAATTCCGTTGAACAGCCGATTTTACTCTGAACAGCTATCGTTCCATGATGAAGCTGAGTGATCTGCCGAACCAACGCTAGCCCGATACCCGTCCCTCCTGTTTCGCGGGTTCTGGATTTATCCCCACGATAAAAGCGTTCGAAGATTAAGGGAAGATCCTCTTCCGAAATGCCCATACCTGTATTGCTGATTTTGATTTCTACAGAGTCTAAAGTCTGAGTAAGAGTAAGGTCTATTTGTCCACCCGGGTCTGAATATCTGTAGGCATTGTGAATTATATTGTAGAAGAGCCTGGTAAGAAGGCGCTCATCACCTAATATCCCTAAGCTTTCATTTGGAGGCTGCCAATTGAGAGCTAATTTCTTTTCCCGGATAAGGGGATAAAGGCCATAAATTATTTTCTGAATAAGGTGATTTAGATCTACAGATTTCAGATTGAGATGTATTCCACCTATCTCAGCAACATTTAAATCTTTAAGATCACTTGACAAGTCAACAAGCCGGTTAATTTCCTCATGAATAGAACATAAGTTTTCCTGATCAGCGAGCAGGACTCCATCTTGAAAGGCTTCAATATAACTTTTAATTGAGGTTAAAGGAGTTCGCAATTCATGAGCAATATCTGCTGTAAATTGCTTGCGCAGGGTCTCTTGACGATCTAAATTATCGGCCATTGAATTAAATGCTTTAGCCAGTTGTCCTACCTCGTCCCGGGAGCTGACTGAAACCCGTTCACTTAGGTAACCATGGCCAATGCGGTCTGCGGCTTTAATTAACCGTTTGAGGGGAGCGACGAGTTGACGACTTGTAAAGTAACTAAGGAGAATGCCAAAGAGCAGAGCTAATCCTCCAGCGAAAAGCAATGAACGAAAGACTGCGGATTGGAATTGGACATCTTGAGAATTAAGAATTTGGGCTGTTGCTGGGTAGCGTACCTCAGCAGTGGCTAATGTCCCCAAAGGTCCTGACACTGTTAGGGTCATTGTTTTCCACCGCATAGTGGAAGAGGTGGACATATGCATTTCCATGCCCATTCCCCTTTGGCCGTGCATCATAGTTTCCATGGGGTTGTTTAAGGTGGCAATTAATTTGCCATTGGGATCAGTCAGAGTAACAACGGCACCTGTCGGGAGAGAATGACTTAATTCAGACAGAGCCGTTGAGTCCCATAAGCCTTTAGCTTGATACAGTTCGCTTAGGCGAGTGGGCAATTGTTCTAAAGCGGCTTCATTTAACTGTGTTAAGTAATCGCTAAACTGTTGTTTAAAGACGTAATTTACTGAAATAATGCTGAATGCTAAGGTAATAAGCGCAACGATGAGAGTGGAAAGAAACAATTTGGTACGCATTCTATTCCCTCGCATTCGGATTGAATTTATAGCCGATGCCATATACAGTGAGAACTATTTGGGGGTTACTCGGAGTGGTTTCGATCTTTTGACGAATTTTCTTAATATGGGCATCGATGACCCGGTCATCCCCCCCAAAGTCATGCCCTTGAACAATTTCGACCAACTGACCTCGAGATAATACCCGGCCGGGATGCTTGGCTAAGGCACCCAGAATTTTAAATTCAGTAGGAGTTAAAGAGATTTCTTGATCATCCAACCTGACCTCATACTGTAGGTTATTAATGGTTAGACCATTGTCATAAGAAATTATGTCTGCCAGAGGAGCAGTTTCATTACTGGAACGGCGTAATACAGCTCGTACACGGGCCACCACTTCCCGAGGGCTGAAAGGTTTCGTAATATAATCATCTGCCCCCATACTTAGTCCTTGGATACGGTCTTCTTCTTCAACTTTTGCTGTGAGCATAATGATTGGTACGGAAGATATTTTTCGAATTTCCCGGCAAATTTCTGTTCCGGACATGCCGGGCAGCATTAAATCCAGAAGGAGCAAGTCAAAAGGATTTTCTTTAAACATCGTCAGTGCGACAAGGCCATTAATAGCAGTGCTGACTTGGTACCCTTCTTGTTGGAGGTAGGCTTTGAGCACAGTTGTTATTTTTTTCTCATCATCAACTAGTAAAATCCTCATTGCTGACTGACTCCTTTTGCGAAATTGGGTTAGACAGATTTATCGCTAAGATGAACTTTTAAATCGAAGATAACGCTTCTACAGGGTCGATATTAATGGCCAGCCAAGCTGGGAAAAGAATTGAAACTATTCCTATTATGACAGAAGCGCCGATTGCGGTCAAAGCAATGAAAGGATGGAAGGCAAAACTCATAGATTTTTGTAAAACCATGGGGGCAATCAGAGCAGAGGTCAAGATTCCGAGAAGATATCCAATAATTCCTCCGGCAAGACTTATCAAAAGTATTTCACGAATAAAAATGGCCAAGATGTGTTGACGCCGGAAACCGATAGCTCGAAAGATACCAATTTCAGTAATACGATCGTTGATATTACCAGTAGTAGTAGCGAATATAATCAAAATAGCGATAAGCCCTAATATGAGAGAACTAAGCAAGGAAAAGCTTGTAAACCGATCAATATTTTCTTGGGTTCCCTGGACTAACTGAGAGATTTCTGAAACCTTAGCCTCCGGGAGAACTTTACTTAGGAGAGCAGCAGTATTAGCCGGTTGAGCAGTATTGAGTTCGATCATAGACCAAGAATCGATTCCGGTAATCCATCGAGCGGTACTGAAATCGGTGAATACTCCATTGTCTTCTGAGCCGCCTGTTGACTGCATGATCCCCACAATGGAATAGATCTGACGGTTGAGTTCCAGAGTATCCCCGATTGCTAAGTGTTCTTGTTTAGCCAGACCATAGCCAATAAGAACTTCCTGCTCACTGGGAAATCGGCCATCAATATGCCACCAGGGTTTCATTTTTACTTCACTGGGAAAATCAACACCAATAATTAGATAGCGATTCTTAGTGCTGGAGGCCGAGCCAATAATTTTGGGGGCAATGCTATTTAACATTAGGTCAGGATAACTTTTTAATAGGGTTAAGGTTTCGGCGCTTAAATGCTTAACTTCGTAATTAACTCCGGGAACCGAGAGCCCTCCGTAGCTAAGGGTAAATTGTTCAGACTTGGGAGTTATAACGACGTTGGCACCATATTGAGTCAAGCTTTTTTGTAAATCCGCTTGCATGTTCTTAGCTAATGAATTCAATGTAACAGAAATAGCCACTACTAAAATAAACGTAAGCAGTAAGAAAAGAGTTTTTCCCTTCCGACGGCGTAAATTTTGGATCGCAATATCTGTTAAAGTCATGGTTTCCTCCGAAATTGAAAGTTTATCGAATTAAGAGTGAAGTTTGAATGAGAAATATGCTGAAGTGTGTTAAAAGGACCGTCCCCTTTACACTCTTTACAGATAGCGCAATGATTCAGTTGGGTCAAGCTTGGCAGCTCTCCAAGCGGGGTGCAGGCCGGCGAGCAGACCAATTAGAAGTGAAGAGCAAAGGGTATAGAGCAGTAAATCTGGTTGCCAGGAAATAGGGACTTGAGATTTCATGAGCTCTGCACCAAAATTTACGGCCATGCTCATACCAAGACTATAACCTATTAATCCACCCAGAAAGCTCAAAGAGCCTGCCTCGGTGAGGATGATTTTTATAATATGACGTTTCCTAAAGCCAATTGCTCGAAAGATGCCGATTTCTCTGGTTCGTTCTTCGACAGAAGCTTTCATGGTCATTGTAATTACTAAACTGCTGGCTAGGACAATAATCACAGCGACACTCTGGGCAAAGACGTTAAACTTGTTAAAGGTATCTTCTCGAGATTCTAAGCTGGACATTAAAGCAGTGACCTTAGTGCCAGGCAGTTTATCACTTAATTGTTGAGTAACCTCTTCGATCGGACAGGTATAACATAAGGCAGCTGCTTCAATGAGACTAATCAAATTAGGGCGTTCAGCTAATTTTTGCAGTACTGCTAAATCCATAAATACTGCTTGATCATTCTCGATAGAACCTGTGGGCTGGATAACACCGGCTATTTTAAAGGCCTGCCCCAGGATTGTTATAGTTTGATTCGAGGAAAGCCCGAGAGAAAGGGCCAGATCCCTCCCCAATAACACCTCACCGGAATTTGGAATTTGCTTTTTCTCCAGACCATCTACTTTCCACCATTTCTTCAGCCGCAATTCCTGAGGGAAATCTACGCCTAACAACAAAATATCTCGCCCCTTGAGGTTAGTAGTTACCAAAAGTTTTGGAGCAATGGTTGCCAGGGTCTCTTTATTTTTGATGGTTTGCATAAGGGAGATGTAGGACATATCCAACTCTTTGATTTGTGAGGGGGCTTCCACAGTAATGCCGCCAAAGGTTAATGATTGACCTGTTTCAGGGAGAATGAGGATATTAGAACCAAACTGGTCAAGCTTGTTGGCGATATCTTCTTTCATAGCTTGGGTCGTTGTATAGAGAAAGATTATCGAAGCCACTCCGATAATGACGCTGAGTATTAATAGTGCTGAGCGTGTTTTACGGCGGCGAATATTTTGTAACGCTATGTTAGTAAGACGCATTTCAAGTCCTCCATAATGCTTTAAGGGATTTGAGCCAAAACTCCATCACGGATATAAATAGCGCGGGTGACCCAGGTCAGATTTTCCTCATTATGGGTTACCATAATAATGGTTAAACCATCCTTGTTAAGGGCTTGGAACAATTCTAAGAGTTCTTTTGCTGTTTTTGAGTCCAAACTTCCTGTGGGTTCATCCGCAAAAATAATTGCCGGACGGTTGACAATGGCTCGAGCAATAGCCACTCGGTTTTGTTCCCCGCCGGATAATTGATTGGGGAGACGATGAGATTTAGAGCGGAGACCAACTTTGTCTAAAACAGTTAAGGCCATCTCACGTTGTTCTTTTCCGGGGCGGGAGGTTATGGCCAGCGGGAGCATTACATTCTCTAAGGCAGTCAGGTAAGGAATTAATTGATATTGCTGAAAAACAAATCCGACGTATTCATGACGGAAATCTGCTAATCGTTCCAAGTCTAAAGCATAGACATCAATATCATCGATCTTGAGTGTGCCGGAGGTTGGGGGGGTCAACCCTCCAATAATACTTAATAAAGTACTTTTGCCGGAACCTGAAGGGCCCATCAAAGCTAAAAATTCCCCTTGGTTAATCTCCAGATTGATATTGCTTAAGGCTTCGACGATTTTGTCTCCACCCCCATAGGATTTGCTAACCTCGCACACTTTAATTAAAGACATTTAGGTTTCCTCCTAAGTTGCATCAAGTGATTCTAAGCTTCAGATAGAGTTTGCCTAAAAGGAATACTACTCCATCTGAAGCTTAGAAGAACTTATCCAGGGACGTAGCAGCCGTTATCTCATCCTCACCGCGAAACCCTCACCCGGGTTTCGTCACTGGATGCTTTCGTGCTTATAGAAGATAGAAGATGGGAGTCTTACGGCTGGTAGTCATTGGATAAAGTTAAGTTAACTAGCGTCTCTGGTTAGAGTGAACGCACCCGTAAAACGAGTGCGTTAAGAAAGACTTCTTAAACCCTGGGTTCCCAAGCATCAAGTACTGCTTGAGGGATTTCAAGATTGTCGCCATTTAAAGAGTAAGTGAGTGCTTCGGGGGGATAGTCTTGACAACCACCGCTTAACCCCTTAAGTGTCTGAAGATCCCAGGTAGTCCCACAGACATTGCAAACTATTTGATTTCCTATGATGTGGAAAGTTTCGCCTCTACAGGGTTCGCAAAAGCTGACTGCTACCATCACTTTTCCGTCGGGTTGGACAAAAGCTGTTAAGGGAATCCGTTTTCCGTCTTCTTTATATTCTGTCCAAATAAATTTCTTCTCCTTCACTGCACTGAGGGTGGTAACAATGGCCTTTCCGTTTTCGATTTTGCTTTCTGCTTTCGTCTGCTCAAGTTTTTCGCTAGGGCTATAACTTATTGTTTGTCCAATATCTGCAGCTGCAGTAACTGAAGGATTAGGTTTGTTGCTGTTCGCCACAAAGAAATAGGTTCCTATCATAATAACAACAGTTAAGATACCTACAATAGTGTAAAGCAAGGTATTATTCTTCTGAGGCTGGGTGAATTTTTGTTTTTTTTCGGTAAGGTTGTTATTCATCTCTAGTCCTCCTTTACATTCTCATATCCATTCTAACCACGAAGGTTAGAAAGTTCAGCACACCGAAGATCAAGATGACAACTAAATAGGGCATCGCGACAGATAGAGCTTTCTTAGTTCCATAGTTCTTTTTGGCAATCCTATAGGCAGTATATAGAGATCCAAATGTTCCAGAAATAACCAGGGTGTATTGCATGATTTGGATCGTTGGGTCGGAAACAAAGGAAGTTGGTCCCTCAATGTGTTTTCCGAAAAGGCCCATGAAGGTGTAGTAAATGGATTTCCCTTCTGCCAGAAGGTGGAACAAATTGTGGGCCATATGGGCGGCCAGATCAAGCGGAATGACTGCGTAGCCAAAGCGAGCGAAGGCAGTCCGCAGTGTTTCGCCAGTGAATCGCTGGGATATTGCAGTTGCTAAAAATAATAATAGTACCGGAGTCGTCATTGCGATGACAAAGAGAATTGTAAAGGCGATATCCCTGTTAGCAATTCCCAGAGAAAGTTCTGCCCACTTCAAGTAGGTCGGGTAAAACTCCAGCATGGTAATATTTTGAACAAAGACAATTCCAACGATAACAATTGCTAAGAAAGATTCTTCGAAACGTGCTCGGGTCATCCCCCAAAACTCGCTGGTTGGCTTGCGGGGGGTTAAGCGAATTGAATCATGGGGGCAGCTTTTAATACAGTTGCCGCAAAGATTACAATTAGCGTTGTTTTCCATAGCCATAGGAAATTCGAACATAGGACAGCCGGCTGCTTTAGAGTTACCTTTGTAACAATCTCTAGTCGTGCAAGTTTTACAGATTTCTTTGTCAGCTCGTAATTCCAGCATGCCGGTACGAGAGTAGTTTCCTGATAAGCTGCCTAGAAAGCATAGATATCGGCACCAGGTACGTCGTTCGAAGAGCATAGCTGTGACCATAACACCGCCAAGGATGAGCAGAAGGAGAGTTCCGGAGCCCCTTGGAGATTCAACAACTCCCCAAATGTGGTCAGACCAAGTGATGAAGATAAAGGTGATATCAATGATCCAGAGACCATATTTTCTTAAAAAGTTTGGAACTTTACGATTAGCTCCCAAAAACCGCTGTGTCAAATCACTCACCCAGGCAAAGGGGCAGACGGCACACCAGAAGCGGCCAAATAGAAAGAAGAAGAGAGGCAGGAGAGGCCACCAGAGAACCCAAGTTGCGGCAGTGCCGAAGTTATCGTGGGCATTGGTAGGCCCTGCTAGGGTTTCTACCATAATAACTGCGAAAATAATCACAGCCAGCCATTGAAAAATTCCGGGATACAGTGAACTTTGCAAAAATCTTTTTAGCGGTTTAAACTTAAGAAAGTTTTTAGTTTGAGAGGAGTTAGGTTGTGTTTTTTGACTCATTATATTACTGAACCTCCTTGACAGTAGACTGCTTTCGTTTGAGGAATTGGGCAATAATACCTGCTAGTACTACTATACCTCCAACACTTCCGATGAGGAGCCAGTTAGGACCGGTTTTGGAAACAGTAAGTGGCACCGTAAGGGTGGTTTCCCCATGAGTAGGAGAGCTGATCTGAATGTCCTGGCTCCATTCCCCTTGTTTTGTTGGTGTGAGAGTAACCGCATACATTCCGGGTTCCATGTTGTCAAGGGTTGCTTGTCCTTTGATAGTAGTGTCAGAGTCCATACTCATTCCAGACATGTTGCTGTGTGAACCACTGTCCATGAGCATCATACTTACATTCACGGAGGCATCCAGAACAGGTTCTTGGGTAGATTGATTTTTTACGGAAATCATAATGGTGACAGGTTTGTTCGGGGTAGGTTTCTCAGGGTCAGTTTGTACACTCACTTCGAACTCTTCATCCTTAGCGACTGTGATTTCTGTTGCTTGGGATTCACCGTGTGCAGCTTCAGAAGAAGAATGGCCTGACATATTTTGATCGGTCATGGTGCTAGTTGGAGCTGATTTGGTGTCGGCCATCATTGGAAGTGCAAATAGTAAGTTTGAAGCTAAAGCCAATAATATAAGTGATGATTTAAAGTTCTTAGTCATGAAGCACACTCCTATAAAGTAGATTTTGATTTAGAATATATGCAAAAGGTGTGCCAAGTTGGCAGGTTCGACATTGTTTTTTTGAAATGGAAATTCTAAATATAATCGTAAAACTCGTTTAGCGAAGGCAAATGAGTAAAAAGGTCTTGTTTTTTGAGAATAAATACTTGTGGCTTGTGATCATATATTGAATATAAGATAGATTCTTTAATGGCTACTGTTCTGAAGTTAAGCAAGAGTTGGTAGTGGAAGACAGGATTAATTAAAAAACTGTGGGATTTCCCACACTGTGATGTTGGAAATCCCACAAATGAGGAGAATTATAATGCGAAGGATTCTAATCGCAGATGATGAAGCGAATATGCGTTGGGTGTTGGAAAGGGCATTAAGTAGGGAAGGCTATGAGGTGGAAGTTGTCGAGGACGGTCAACTTGCCTTAGATAGGGCCGTAGCAGAGCGGCCAAATCTAGTTCTGTTAGACTTGAAAATGCCAAAGGTTGATGGGTTAACGGTTCTAAAGACCTTGAAAGAGCATTACCCAGACTTAATGATAATCATGATGACTGCCCATGGAAGTACTGCAACAGCGGTTGGAGCTATGAAGGCCGGAGCTCATGACTATTTGCTGAAACCTTTTGATATTGATGAGTTACTCATAACCGTTGCTAAAGCTTTTGAAGTAGAAAGTTTACGTGAACAGGTGGATTATTTAAAAGGAGAAGTTCGCAGCGGGGGATGGCAGCTTGTGGGGAATAGTGAAACAATGAATGGGGTCAAACACTTAGTAGAGCGAGTGGCCCTTACACCAGCTACGGTACTAATTCAGGGGGAGTCAGGAACCGGTAAGGAATTGGTTGCCCACGCTATACATACCTTAAGTCCTCGCGTTAATGGACCTTTCATCCGAGTAAACTGCGCTGCTTTGACTGAAACTCTGTTGGAAAGTGAGCTGTTTGGACATGAAAAAGGAGCTTTTACAGGAGCCCACGCTCGCAAGAGCGGACGTTTTGAATTAGCCGATGGAGGGACACTTTTTCTCGATGAGATTGGGGAACTGTCCTTTAATGTCCAAGCAAAACTCTTAAGGGTTTTGCAAGAACGTACTTTCGAGAGGGTCGGTGGAGAGAAGACAATCAAGGTTGACGTGCGGATTATTGCTGCGACAAATCGTGATTTACTGAAAGAGTCTCAAGAAGGACGTTTTCGGGAAGACCTCTACTATCGACTCAGTGTCTTTCCGATTTTTATTCCGCCCTTAAAAGAACGTCGGGAAGACATTCCTTTGCTAGTGAACCACTTTTTAAAGAAACTAAGGACTTACGGGCAAGCAAAAGCTTTTAGCCCCGGAGCTCTTAAGCGGCTTATGGAGTATGACTGGCCGGGTAACGTCCGCGAATTAGAAAACGTGGTGGAACGAATGGTGATTATTTCTCAAGGGCCGGTAATCGAAGATGAGGGGTTGCCCATTTTTAACAACTCACTGAAAGTAAAGGAACCTGATCTCTTTGTTTTGCCTCCCCAGGGGGTTTCGCTAGAACAATTAGAAAAGTCTTTTCTCCAGCAGGCGATGGAACAAACGGGGGGGAACCAAAGTCAGGCTGCCAAGCGGTTGGGCCTTTCTAGGCACGCTTTTCTATACCGCTTAGAAAAATACGGAATAGATCCTCATTGGGGGATTTAGGGGGGAATTCTATGCAAAACCATGAAGCTCCGGAACATAATCGTTCTCGAGCTCTCTTTGATCTCATTATAATTGGGCTTGTAATAGTGATCTTAACCACTATTCATTATACTAACTATCATTATGAAGTGGATTATCATATACTCTTGCAATTTGCCTATTATCTTCCGGTTATTTACGCGGCAATGCGCTTTGGGCCGGCTGGAGGAATTATTTCCAGCTTCATTATAACCTTGCTTTTCATACCTCTGATGACTCATATACAGAGTAGTCTGACACCGGCGGCTAAATATACCCAATGGGTGGAAGTCGGCTTAATTAACGTCATTGGTTGGTTAACAGGCTTTTTGACAGAAGAAGAACGAATAGCAAAGCGTAAATATAAACTCGCCCTAATAGTTCAAAAAGAATTGGTGGAAAAGTTAAAGCGAGAAGGGCAGGAACGGGAACGATTAGAAGGTGAGATCCGGCAAACTGAACGAGTAACAGCACTGGGACATATGAGTGCCGGCTTAGCTCATGAAATTCGTAATCCTTTAGGGATAATGAAAGTGAGTATCCAAATGCTGGCCCAAGAAAAGTGTGGCGATGGAGTGGTTTCGGAGTATTGTCGAATACTTTTAGAAGAATGTGAAAGGCTAAATCGCTTATTAAGCGAGTTCTTGTCCTTTGCCCGCCCTAAAGAACTGGTAAGAGAGAAGATTGCGTTAGAGGAACTTTTAGACGAAGGGATATGCTTGATCCAACCTGCTTTACAGCAAAACTTCATTGAGTTGGAACGAGTGCGTAGTGAGCTGCTGGATCAGAAGGAGGTTGAGGTGGATCCGGATCAGATCAAGCAAGTGATTTTAAACATCTTGCTGAATGCTATTGAAGCCCAGGGAATAGGAGGGGTTATTCATTTGCAGGTCGTTGAGGAAGAAGGATATGTAGGTTTTGCGGTCAGTGATCAGGGACCGGGTATTACCCAGGAGGTCATGCCCTATCTCTATGACCCCTTTTTTACAACTAAGGATAAGGGGACGGGATTAGGGTTATCTGTTGTACACCGTATTCTGGATCAACATGGAGGAAAAGTGACTATTTCAAATCATGATGAACGGGGAGCGCGGGTTGAGGTACTGTTGCCTTTGGTTTAAGTAAATAGATAAAAACGATCCTTTTAGTGCGCTTTTTGTACTATAAGAATCGTTTCCTGGAAAGGCCCGTTTATCGATTGCAAGACACCCACTTATAGAAGTGGGTGTTCCTTATGTAGCTTGGGTGGGAAGAGAGTCCCCCCACCCAAGTCTCGATGTTAAGCTTTGCTGAACGAGTTTAATTGCTGATATATTTCATGCGGCTTGAACCGTAATCTGTGATTTTATAACATTGATTAAGCTGGCCATGGCCATCTGAGGTGACGTTTGTCAGGGCGATAAGGCCGACGGCTTTTAGGGAAAGCAGATAATTGTCGATACTTTTATCATTAACATTTCTATCAAGCGGGTACTCTTTTTTTAACATTTTTGTAATTTCCCGATTTGAGAGACCTTCGTTATGGAAGATCATATCTACTACTCTAAATTTCACAGGTAGCTGTCCCATGGTAAGCCTCCTTATCGATTTCTTAGATTGACGAGATCTTTAGGATTGCCAATAGTAAGGATAGTGCCAAGGCAAATTATTATGACTCCGATAATCAGGTTAGGGGTTAATTGCAAATCATTTAGCAGCCATCCAAAGAAGACTGACCATAAAGCAAAGTAACGTTCAGGCCCATAGCGCGCCCTACTCCTGTCATATTCATTGCTCGATACCAAGACAAAAAGGAGGTAGCGCCTATCATAGCAATAACAGCAATATACCACCCAGCCGGTGTCGTGAAACTATTGAAAAGAATTTGGTAGGTTACTCCTCCTATCAAAGGAAGAATGGCAAAGATATAGACGAAAAAGGATGTGGCTTCCCGTATACCTATTGCTATTTCTGGATCCACTAAATCCATTCCATAAGTTGAGATAACACCTTCAACTGCCCAGCCGATGGCAGCAACCGCAGCTAGTCCTATGCCCAGATAAAAGTAGGGATAGTTTGATCCTTCCGGTGGAACCATTCCAACTACGAATGAGCCAACAATAGCTAAGGTTATCCCACCCCAAACACGAGGTGAAAGTTTTTCTTTGAGAAAGATTGCTCCTAAAATTGCGCCTATGGCTGGGTAAGCAGCAGTGATGGCGGCCGTGTAGGAAGCACCTGCAAAATAAATCCCCAGCAAATTGCCGGACATCCCAATGGGCCCTCCTAGGATAGAGGCTAGCATGATCATCTTAGCTGGGCGGGTTTTTAGGGTTCGTGCGTAATCACGCCATTTCCCTTTAATCACATTATGAATAAATAGCCATAGTGCGGCGAATCCATCGTGGATACAGGCTCCCACTAAAGGTGCAGCAAAGATACTCATATTGTTTGTGAATGGCCCTAAAGCGAGTACCATACCCATTAAAACACCGTTTAAACCCCAACAAGCGCCTGCCAATAAGCCACTTCTGATACCTTTTTTTGCAAAGGCGAGGTCTTTTTCTAGTAATAATGATTGCGTTTGTGCATCCATAGTGCTTTGTATAACTCCTTAAAATAATATTTTTCTAAGGGTAGCCGACTATGAGAAATATTTAACAAGACTTGACATAGAACTAAAGTTTAAATTACTGAATGATCGTATTATAAGATTAGATTTGCCTATAAGTAAAATACATACTGAATATGCCCCCTATAATCAATTAAAGATGACAACCTATTTCATTTATGACAATAAATAGAAAAGTCGAGATAACGAAAATTTATCTCGACTTAAATGTGCTATTTCATTATCTGGACATAAATGTCAGAGAGTAGGGCCTGAGGCTGCAGCTCGCAAGTTTTACTTATACCTTTTGGAGCAGACGGTTTTGATGACCTTAATAAATTCTTTTTCGACTAAGGAGAGATGATGGCGATTCAGCCATATTAAAAGGATAGTAACCTCTAAATGGGCATCACTGAGGGTGATTTTTTTTATCTTATTGGATTTTACGTATTCGTCAGCCATGAACTGAGGGACGAAGGCAATTGTTTTACCTTGAGATAGAATCTTTTCCATCATCTCTAGGTTGTCAACTCGATAAGAGACATTAATATCACCATATCTTTGCAATACACTTGATACGCCACAATCAGTGATGTATTCAGTGTTGTATAAAAGAATAGGCAAAGTGAGGGCGTTCTTAAGAGTCATAGTGGCGGAGTCCATAGTCATCTCACAGTTATTCCCGGAAATGATGACTAACTCATCTGAAAACAATTCTTTGAAGTTAATATCTTTTGACTTGGAAAAAGCATCGGTTTTTAAGATCATCCCAAAATCAGCTTTACCTGATTGAACATCCCGTAGTATATTATTCGACTCTCCGACTTTCAAAATAGTATCCACTTTAGGATGGTCATGTTTAAAGGTTGTCAATATTTCAGGCATTACAGTTATATTTATGCTTGGGTCAACCGCCATTGAAATATTACCATGTAACTCAATTGAATCCCCATGAGCAATGGATTTGATTTCATCCACTTTATTAAGAACGTCCTTAGCTATGACAATAATTTGTTCGCCCATTTCAGTAAGTTGGGCTCCTGCATTAGTCCTTTTTAGCAGAACAACACCTAGTTCGTCCTCCAGTTTACTGATGGCAGAGCTAAGCGCAGGTTGTGAAATGTGGGAACGTTCGGCAGCAAGAGAAATCGATTTAGATTCATGGACAGCAATTAAATAGGATAATTGTTCTAAGCGCATATTTCTAACCATCCTTGAAAGTGTATTTGCTATATTGAAAAAATTGAAGCTATAAACTTAGCATTATATATCATTATACTATGAGTGATTCAATATAACAAAAGAAAGAAAGGCGCAATAAATAACCTTTTATTGGTAGAAGCTATGTATATGGGTATTTTTCTTATTAAAATTCCTAATAGCTCGCCACAATATTAACTATAGGGGGTATAATCACTAAGTATTTTACATGGAAATGCATTTTACCGTATAATCTGCAACATAAGTGATGGAAATCACAATTAAACCACAATTAAAACACAATTATGAAGGGGGAAAGTTAACGGTCTTATTTCGTTTATGAATTTTTATAAGTGGGGTGCCATAATATGACCCCAAGCCCTCGAACAGACTAAATTAAAATTGATTAACGTTTCAATCTAAAAACCCGGTTCCCAGATTAAATCACAAGAAAGGGTGAATAACTTGTCACAAGAGAAGTCAAAAGGTCTATATGCTCGTATTAATCCTGTTGTTTTCTGGGGCAGTGCTATTTTATGTGTTCTGTTATATGCCCCAATGCTTATTTTTGGTACAGAGCTGCAACCCTATGTAGCAGTCATATTAAAAGCTATAACCTATAATATGGACTGGTTATGGTTATTATTTGCTTTGGGTTGTGTTGTGTTTTCACTTTGGTTGGCGTTTGGCAGATATGGCAATGTAAAATTAGGCGGAAAAGATGATAAACCTGAATTCTCAGACTTCAGCTGGATATCGATGATGTTCACAGGCGGTGTTGGAGCAGGTTTAGTTTACTGGACCATGGCTGAGCCTCTGTATTATCTTAAGTTTCCTCCTTACTGGGCTGAACCATTTTCAGCACAAGCTGGGCAATTCGCTCTTGCTTATGGAATATTTCACTGGGGTCTTTCGGCTTGGGCTATCTTTGTCCCAGGGGCCATCGCCTTTGCCTACATGATTTACGTTAGAAAAAAACCCTACTTCTACCCAAGCTATGCTTGCCGGGGATTATTGGGGGATCTGGTAGATGGATGGGTTGGCAAAGCTATCGATATCTTTGTTGTGCTCGGTCTGGTAGGCGGATTAGGAACAACCTTAGGAACAGTTGTACCTATGATGTCGGCAGTTAGCGCCGGTTATCTGGGTATTGAAGATACTATGACGGTAAAAATTGTGGTCACCCTGGTGATTGCAGCAACATTTACCTATAGTGCTTTATCCGGCTTAAATAGCGGAATCAAAAAGTTATCGGAATTAAATAGTTGGTTATGTATGGGATTATTAGCTTTTGTCATGCTTGTTGGCCCAACCCTATTTATGTTATCCCTTTATGTTGACAACCTAGGGGTTTTAGCTACTAACTTTTTACGGATGAGTTTATATACAGATCCCATTACCAAATCCGGTTTTCCTCAAGACTGGACTGTATTTTACTGGGCCTGGTGGGCAGCATGGGCTATGTATTTCGGCTTATTTGTTGCCAGGATTTCCAAGGGGAGAACGATCAAAAACGTTGTTATAAATATGATGGTTGTAACCTCCATCGGCTGTTCACTGTTCTTCTTAGTGTTCGGCGGCTATACAGTAGATCTTCAGATTAATCAAGGGATGGCCCTTGATCAGATTATGAAGGACGCCGGTCCCGCGGGAATGATTTCCGCAGTCTTGCATACCCTACCCTTAACCCAAATTGTGATTCCTTATTTCCTATTTGTAATGCTTATTTTCCAAGCTACTACCATTGATTCCAATGCCTTTATTATTTCCATGATTTCTTGCAAAGAGGTTAGAAATGATCAGGAATCTCCCCTCTGGACGAGACTTTTCTGGTGTGTACTCCTTGCAGTGATCGGGGTGGCTATCATGATGGTGGGCGGATTATCGGTTGTTCAGCTTTCATCCGTTGCCACAAGTATACCCATTATAGCAATTATCGTCATCTTATCGCTGTCCCTACTCAAGTGGCTCAAGGAGGATTTCGGCGCAGAAGATAAAGTGCAAGTTGTCGATTATCCGGAAGAAGACTAATCATAATAGGGCTGTCGCGGTAAGCCCAGCCCAGAAAATAGCAAAAGGCGGCTTCAGCCAGAAGCCGCCTTTTGCCGTCAAATGTCTAATGAGGTTGAATATGTAAAGTATCCAAAAGAGGATAACTGATCACGACCATCCTTCTTTAGGCAGTGTTGTTATCACGATAAAGAGACTTCTCACGCAACATTAACTATTAAAAATCCTAATAAGCCCTAGTTAACTTAACTATACGGGGCATAATTAGTCGGTATTTTACACATAAACATGAATTGAATATAATTCGTGTTGAAAGTGAATGAAGTTACAAGTATTAGCAACTGGGTGTTTTGGCCATTAAGTAGCAAACTTTTCCCCACTTTGTTGGAGAATTGCAAATAACTTAGCATTAATTCATAAGGAGTGACAAGTATTATGAAAAGAACTGCACTTACCCCCAAATTATTGGTTCTAGGTGTTGATGGTATGGATCCTAGAATTACTCAGAAGTTCTTGGCTGAAGGAAAAATGCCTAATTTGAAAAAATTTATTGAACGTGGATCAGCTCGCGAAGATCTAAAGCTTCTCGGAGCAATTCCGACAATCACACCACCCTGTTGGACAACCCTTGCTACCGGTGCTTACCCGGGAACTCATGGCATCACTTGCTATTGGAGACAATCGCCAGAAAGCCTTGACGCTGTTGTATACAACATGGATTCCCGTAATTGCACTGCTGAACAAATCTGGAATATTACATCCGAAGCTGGAATGAAAACCCTCGTCTGGCACTGGCCAGGGAGTTCTTGGCCTCCGACCTCTCACAGTGAAAATTTAAGTGTTGTAGATGGAACTCAACCAGGATCTGTCAATATGGGTGTCGCTCAACTAGACTGGGAAAAAGTTATCGTTGCTACACCTGACATCACAGATGTACGCTATGCACCTAGAGTAGATAAGCCAGCTGGAGTTGGCTGTATCATTACCGATTTGGAAGATTCTTTAGATGCAGATGTTGACGATGAAATGATGGAGCTTTGGTGGGGGGATACTGCTCGTCAAGGTGGCGAAATTCGCACCTATGTCATGGACGATGAAGATACAGAAGTCGTTATTGGTAGTAAGGTAGCTTATGATATCGTTAACTCTCCTCTCAAAGATGCTACAGGTTGGGCAAATGCTCCAGAAGGTGCTAAAGAGTTCACTATCCTAACTTCCGGTGGAGTTATGAGACGACCTGCCTTAATTCTGAAGAATGAAGCTGGCGAATATGATCGAGTCGCCATTTATAAGAATAAGAAAGCCGAAGAGCCGATTGTTACTCTAGTTCGAGATGTAATGGAAACAGGAATTATTGATGACGTTACCAAGAAAGAAGTCACTAAGCCTGCTTGCCGTTCTATGAAAATCTTAGAACTTGATCCAGCCGGTAACAAAGTTAGACTTTGGATTAGCAACGCACTTGATATTGCCAATGACCAACTATGGCATCCTAAAACACTCTTTAATGAAGTCATCGAAAATGTTGGCGTAGTTCCACCTGTTAGCTTAATCGGTGGTGAAGACGCTGAATTGGTTGGCGAAATTTTCGAACCTTCATGGGTAAAATACAATAAATGGCAAGCTGACTGCATGAATTATTGCATCAAAGAGAAGGGCTATGAAGTAGTATTCTCTCATCTCCACAATATTGACTGTGCAGGTCATCAATTATGGCACCTGGGTAAGACACTTGCTCCTTGGGATCACACAGATGAAAAAACCTATCAAGGGTTCATTGAGAAGTTCTATGTGCAAACAGATGATTATCTCGGCGAATTCATGCATTTGTTAGATGAAGGTTGGACTGTATTCCTTCTCAGTGACCATGGTCTGATTGTAGGGGAAAACGTACCTCCGATTATCGGAGAATATGGTGGTCTTAATACAAAAGTCATGGAAGAACTGGGCTATACAGTCATGAAAAAGGACGAAAACGGCAATTCCATCAGAGAAGTTGATTGGGAAAAGACAAGAGCTGTTCAAATCCGCAGTAACTATATTTATATCAACCTTAAAGGCCGTGACAAGTTTGGCATTGTGGATCCTAAAGATAAATATGATCTAGAAGAACAAATTATTTCGGATCTATACAATTACAGAGATGATAGAACCGGCAAACGGGTTATCGGTATTTGCCTGAGAAACAAAGATGCTGTGCTTATCGGTGCTAACGGACCTGAATGCGGCGATATTTTCTTCTCAGTTGAAGAAGGATACAATAGACTGCACGGAGATAGCATCTCAACTTCAGAAGGATATTTCGAAACCTCAGTTTCCCCGATTTTCGTAGCCGCAGGTTCGGGTATTAAGTCTGGATTTACAACAGAGCGTACGATCCGACAAGTTGATGTGGCTCCTTCAGTTTCAGTATTACTCGGTCTTCGTTTCCCCGCCCAATGTGAGGGAGCACCGATCTATCAAATCTTCTCCGAAGAAGTTTAATAATTTATTGAATGTGTGCAGCTATCAGAGAGCAGCTGATAGCTGCCTTTCTGATAGCTGCCTTTTAAATAGATCTACAGACATGCATGAAGATAACCCTGAAAAATGGGATATATTAAATATTAGAATTAGAGCCAAAAGAGCTTGAACCTGACAATGCAATTTAGCGCGGTTAACTATAATGATGTTATAAGGAGTGGAGAAATATGTCTTTGCAACAATTAAACTCAAATCAGTTCGAAGAGATCATTTATGACAATGCTGAGGCCTGCTTGGTGATGTTTTCAAGAAAAGATTGTCATGTATGCAAACAAGTTGCTCCAATGTTGGAAGAAATGAAACCTCAATATGAAGGAAAATTTGGCTTCTATTATGTGGATGTTGAAGAGGATAAAAATTTATTTCAACGGTTTTCATTGAAAGGGGTTCCTCAAGTCCTCTTTTTCAATGACGGAGAGTATCAAGGTAAACTTGCAGGTAAGGTTGAAGAGGAAGCTATTGAAGAGAAAATCGCAGAAGTCCTTGGAGCCTAGTTATCAAATTATAAGGGGATGTTAAAGTCGTGGATAATAGCTATGATTTGATCATTATAGGGGGAGGCCCCGCTGGACTTTCTGCTGCTATTTATGGCGGTAGGGCTAAGCTGAAGACCCTAGTTATGTATAAAGGGACGATCGGTGGTTTAGTAGATACAACTAGAGAAATAGTTAATTATCCCGGATATATCCAGGTTAGTGGACCGGATCTCATGAAGGATTTCAAGAAACATGCAGAGCATTTTAATGTTGAATTCTTAAAAGAAGAAGTCACTAGCGTAGATTTTTCCGGAGAAGATAAAATCATTAAAACTAAAAAAGGTAAGGAGCTCTCTGCCAAAGCTGTAATTGTTGGGTGTGGCAGTGAGCCGAGAATGTTAAATATCCCTGGTGAAAAATCCCTGCGGGGGAGTGGAGTTGCATACTGTGCAACCTGTGACGCAGAGTTTTTTGAAGGGGAGGATGTTGTTGTTATTGGAAGTGGTGACCAGGCTATTGAAGAAGGCATGTTCATCACCAAGTATGCACGTAAAGTAACTGTAATTGTACTACATGATGAAGGAATCCTCGATTGTAATAAAATAAGTGCGGAGAGAGCATTTAACAACGAAAAAATGGAGTTCATTTGGAATTCGACCATCGAGGAAGTTCTCGGAGAAGATAATGTTGAAGGAGTAAAAATAAAGAATCTTAAAACTGGCACTTCATCCGAACTTACCTGTCAAGGGGTATTTTTCTTTGTTGGAATGATTCCGTCAACTCGTTTTCTAAAGGACAGCGGACTCGAAATGGACAACAGAGGATATATTCCGGTTAATGAGAGTATGGAGACCAACCTAGAAGGGATCTATGCCATTGGTGACAATCGAGTAAAATATCTGAGACAAGTTGCGTCTGCTGTAGGTGATGGTGCGACTGCAGCTGTGGCTGCCGAAAGATATATCGAAGAATTGCATCATTTTAATGCCAATATCCTCCAAAATGACAAAAAGACACTGTTATTATTCTTTAATGCCTTGGTGAATGAAAGCTTGGAATTTAGCACCTTATTAGAAGGACTCATCGGTGAAAATGGTGACGAATATAAATTGGTGAAAGTTGATTTAGCAACTAAGAAAAGCCTGGCAGGCAAATATGGAATAGAAAAAGCACCCACTGTAGTCGTATTGGACAAAGGGGTAGAAATCAAACGACTTGATTGTTGCATGGATAAAGAGAAACTACAATCTCAATTATTTTAGGATTCAATTCAAGTAGTTATGAAATAAAATATAATTTAAAAATTAAACGACCGCAAGGCAAACTTCCTTGTTGGTCGTTTTTTGTTAAATTCGAGAAGAGTTAACATAATGATTACTATTACTTAATGATAATTTAATGTTGATATCATATACTTGATATTAACTCAACATGCAACTCAATAATTGTTTTAATTTGGTGAATGATAATGATTATGGTAAGATATTACTAGAAGATCTGAAAACTACTATTAAGTATACCTGTTTATTTTAGCGTTTGAAAATTACTCTAAAAGCTATTAATTATTAGTGGAACCAATCTTACCAATTGCATTGGTGATAGAGTCTCAAGACAATTGTGATAATTATCACGAATCGGATTGCATTTCTAATCATTACATATTGGCTTTTAACCTACAATATCGTAGGGCTCCTGTGTTTTGGTGGCTTCGGTCTCCTAAATAATTAAGTTAGCCAAACATAACAGCAGTGAAAGGATTGATTGAGTAATGGCCAAGAAGAAAAAGATGAATCAAAGTATTTTAGCTTTAGTAATTCTTTTAATTGCCGTAGCAGTCGGGATTGGAACCTTTAATATCATGAATATCGTTCGTACTGCCAAAACAAACATGGATTTATATTCAACGACCTTAAATGCCAATTACGACCAAAACCTTCGCCTTGTGACTCAGCAAGCAATCAGCACCTTAGATGGCATTTATCAACTGCAACAGCAAGGCGTACTGACAGAGGTTCAGGCCAAGGAACAAGCAAAAGAAATAATGACTAAAATGAGATATGGTGACGATGGTACCGGATATTACTGGGGAGATACTACGGATGGAATATGTGTCTTTCATGGCACAAACCCTAAGGCGCCGGGTACAGACCGCAATAATGCAGCCGATTCTAAAGGATTCCTATTTATGCAGGAGATCCTAAAAGTTGGACAGAACAATGGAGGGTATGTGGATTATTGGTTTCCAAAGGCCGATCCTAACGATAAGCAAGAATACCCCAAGCGAGGATATGCCCTAGAATTCAAACCATGGAAATGGGTTATCGGAACGGGTAACTATATTGACGATATTAATAAAGTCATCGCTGATCGACAAGCCACAGCCGATGAAGAAATGTGGCAAAATATTGCTTACTCAGGATTAGGAATGCTAGGGGCTATTGCCATTTCAATTGGGTTTGCCTTACTGATCAATCGCAGGATTTCTCAGAAGATTGCACCTATCGCAGAATCGGCTCTGCAAGTAGCAGGAGGGAATTTAGATATTCGTGAGATTAGTGTGACATCAGATGACGATATAGGGCTCCTAGGAAAAGCCTTTAACGATATGACTAATAATCTGCGTGAGTTAGTGGAAAAAGTCTCGCAAACTTCTGGATTGGTTGCTTCAACTTCCCAGGAACTAACTTCTGGAGCAGAACAGTCAGCTCAAGCTTCCAATCAAATTGCCACTGCTATTTCAGAAGTCTCTTCTGGCACTGAAACCCAATTAAACGTTGTTAACAACACAACTAAAATCGTGAACCAAATGCTGGTTGGTATTAATCAGATTCTCGACAGTTCTAAAGTAGTTGCCGATACATCAGAAAGAGCTGCGCAATCTGCACTAGATGGTATGAAGGCTATTGACAAAACCATGGATCAAATGAGTAACATCGAAAGAACCGTGAACACCTCTGCACAGGTCATTAACAACTTAGGAGAAAGGTCCAAAGAGATAAGTCAAATTATCGATGCGATCTCTGGAATCGCTCAACAAACCAATCTCTTAGCTCTTAATGCTGCAATTGAAGCTGCTCGTGCAGGAGAACAGGGGCGTGGCTTTGCGGTGGTTGCAGACGAGGTACGTAAGCTTGCAGAACAATCAAGTGAAGCCGCAAAACAAATCTCTGCCCTTATTCTCGAAATCCAAGAAGATACTCAAAAGGCAGTTGCTGCTATGAATAAAGGAACTCTGGAAGTCTCAATTGGAACTAAAGTTGTAAACACTGCGGATGATGCTTTTAAGGACATCAATGATTTGGTCACAACGGTGTTAAACCAAGTTCGAGAAATTACTTTAAAAATCCAACATACTGCCGAGGGAAGTAATCAAGTTGCAGAGGCAGTTACCGAGATTAATCAAGTCAGCAAATCAATAGCAGTTCAGACTCAAACAGTTTCGGCAGCAACTGAAGAGCAATCTGCTTCCATTGAAGAGATTGCTGCTGCTAGCCAAGTGCTCTCGAAAATGGCTCAAGAAGTGGAGCTGACTTTAGCAAAGTTTCGATTATAAGTCAAACAGTTAATCAAGAGAAGAGTTATTCCAGAGGAAAAAATAAGTTTTAAAAAATAAGATTTTGAAAACCGGCTAGGAGCATTTTTGCTGCTAGCCTTATTTTCTAAAGAGGTATATGGATAGGACTGTTCATTGGACATTGCATAGTAAGATAGCATGAGTAGTGGTAGAATAAATAGTCCTTTCAACGGTATAGATTGCATTTCTTTTTAACAGAAGCTCATCTTCTGTTTGAATGTTGCTGATGTTTTTTAAACACGCTCCATTAAAATCCTTTGGAACCTTTAGAATAAATAGTACATCTGCAGAGTATTCTGTATTTCCGTTGAAAAATAAAGTAGTACTGGAAAAGCCTTTTTCAAGTAATTTCTTTCCATCGTAGAGGGTTGATGAACTAGCCAGCCCTTGAAGTCCTTCTAAATCTATCCAGCGGAAAGCAATGACGTCTTCTGGAGTGAATGCTTTTTCTAAGGCTGAATCTATATGGCGGGTCTTTTTTTCATACCTAGGATATTTACAATGTCGAAAATGCTCGTTATATTTGAAAGAACATGAGGTATATAGTTTAATGTTCTGGACCTCTTCGGAGGTTAATTGTTCTTCCCATGTACTGTAGTAATGATTACTCCATTGTCGAATAGCGTCTCTACACTCAAATACTTGATAGGAACTATTATTTTTGAGGCGTTTGAGGTAATTTAAGATCTCCTGTAACGCATCGTAAAATTCATGGTCATTACGAAGAGATTCAGGTTCTTCTTCGAAGAACGATTGCCATATTTCTTTAATCTTAATAAATATAGACATAACCTCCTTTGCAGAAAGGTAGTTATGTTTGATATTTACTAGGTTTACACCAAAAAAAGACTAAGAGCAACAACATTTGTGGTTGCTCTTAGTCTTTTATCGTTCCAACTTAATCGTAGCTTCTAGCCCCAAGATAACGAGAGGAGTAAAAGCTGTCCCCAAGACTTGATATTTTAACATCGCTATTGGGATTACTGGCATGGACAAAACGTCCACCCCCGATATAGATGCCAACATGTGAGGCACCCTTAGCATAGGTTGAGAAAAATACTAAATCACCTGCTTGGAGGTTGCTCTTGTTAACCGGAGTTCCTGAGGCGAATTGGGCATAAGATGTTCGCGGGAGAGAAATCCCGGAACTAGCATACACGTATTTGGTAAAACCTGAACAGTCAAAGCCTTTTGTGGTGGTTCCGCCAAAGACATAAGGGGTACCCTGCAAGCTGACTGCCCGGTCTACTACTGTCGAGGAACCGCCACTTCCTCGAGATACTGCAGAAGCGACCATGACAGGCCGATTACTGGGGCCTTGGGCAACAACACGGTTAACCGGATTTTGAGTTACTTTTTCTTCTAATACTTGCTTGGTAACGTCAATGCCGTTTTTCTGTACATAAGAATATGTAACGATTTTTGAACCATTACTACCCTGTTCAAGTACTTTAGTTTGTCCGACCCTCAAACTACTGTCGGTCTTTGTGACAACATCATAAGGAATTGTTTCCGGACCGGAATATGTTCCTTGACTTACGACGGTAAGAAAGGGTGTTGAAGAAACAAGCTTGATTACTTGCCCGGGTTGCAATTTAGAGTCCTTGGTTACTCCCGGGTTACCTGCTAATACTTCATCAGTCAACATATCATTTTTACGGGCAATAAGCCACCAAGAGTCGTTAGGTTGGACGGTATAATCTTTAGTAGATATTTTACCATCAGTCAATACTTTAAAAGCTTGGTCAGGGGAGGTTAGCTGTTCCGGTAGAACTTCTGACTCTTCTACACTAACCTTCTCGGCAAAACTAACAGAAGTAACCTTGTTCTCCTCACTGGGTTTAACATAATAGTCTTCATATTCTTTAAGGAGTTTGTCGGAATCCTCTTTAGTGGGCAAAAATGCGATCACTGAGCCATCGGCTTCTAACTTATAACCATCAACATAAATACTTAAGTTGTCCTCTAACGTCTCTTCATTCAAAGTGGATGTCAGATAAACCGTGGGCTTTACCCTGAGGGATTCATAGGTTATTTGGTCGTGAGTTTTAGCAACTACTCCGAAAGGCTCACCCTGTTGTTTGAGAATGGTCTCCACAAGGTCTTTACCGTAATCAACACTTCTTACTAAACCAATCTGCTGACCGTTAACCATGACAGCAGCTGCAGAAGTTGTGGTTGAAAGATAATAGGTAAGTCCTCCGGTTAGAATAACCGCAATAGATAAACCGCTGATAACACGTGGAGATTTCCATGAGACTTTTCGCAGAGTAGTGCCGCAAAATTGTTGAATTAGCTTTCGTTTCTCATTCAAACTAGGAGGCAAATGCATGTTGTTTTCACCTTTCTCGGCTTACGAGGTTAGCTGACGGATTCGGGCATAAGGTGTAAGCCCTACGCATAAGGTATGCGTTTCACCCCAAAAAAAAATCCCCCGCTCTAGGTGACTAGATTAAGCCTTCATACTTTTTATCAACGTTATATATTCGACATTATACTTAAATCTCCTTTTATTTTTATAAAGAAATACATGGCAATTGATGAATAAATTGTGAGTTTGGATACCTTCTCGTCAAAAATAGGCTTATAAATTTGTTTCAGAAGGATTAATGGGACAGACCTTGGGTAATAATATCTCGTACTTTTCCTGGTAATTCAGCAACTTCTTCTTTGGTGAGATCAGTGGTTAGGATTGGCTTAAAAATAGTTACTTTAACATGGGCGGGTTTAATCTTAAAGCCGTTTTGTTCCATTATCTTATAGGAGCCGCAAATCGCTATCGGAACAATTGAGACGCCAGCCTTTAAGGCTAACTTTAAGCTGCCAGGCTTAAATTCTCCAATCATATCACCTTTGCTTCGAGTGCCTTCAGGGAAAATAACCATCGAGTAACCTGCTTTGAGTTGTTCCGCAGCTTGATTAATTACTCTAAGGGATTGCCGAATGTCTGAACGATCCATAAAAACGCATTTTAAATGGGTCATCCAGCTTCTAATCAAAGGCAATTTAAGGAGCTCAATTTTTGCTATAAATGCCTTTGGTTTATCGAGATAACCGAGGAGAATTGGAATATCGAAATTACCTTGGTGATTACTTACAAAGAGAACCGAGCCATTAGCCGGGATGTTCTCTTCGCCTTGGATCTCAACAGTAACACCTGCAAGCTTAACAAGTGAATGGGCCCATTTTTTTGCAGTTTGATTTGTAAGTCTGTCATGTTCAAGGGTTCTATCCATTCTTTCTAATCGATTAACTTTTAAAAGCGTTGGTTGTATGGATAAAAGATACGCCCAAAAATATGCAAACCAAAGGACTGTTCGAAACATAGGGATTCTCCTTATTTTGTTTTAAAAACATTATAGCAAAAACACTTACAGACTGGAAATACACCCATAATATATATGCTAGACCATAAAGTGATTAATTTCTTTCTCCAAATTTATCGTCTTAAGTATCGGTCAAGTTTCTCTTGATCACTGATCTATTTGGGGGCTTAGAATCTTCTCGAAATATAGTACTCCTAATTTTGGTGAAGTTTGATATTTCGTATAACGCATACCTATGCCCCCCCTAACTAAATTAAATTTGTTATTTTCTGATATTTATATTAGAATTACTTGAAAGTAAGTATATTTAAAATATATAAACTGTCAAAGAATCAATATGCAATCTAGTGTAATAATTTACTGGATTTTGCAAAAGGTATGAGAGGGGGATTTGTATGCTATTACGTAATCGCAAACCAAAAACTACTGTAGCTCTTCGCCAGCGACAACTATTTCATGTAGGAGATCGTGTTAAGACTAGTAATCATTATGTAGGAACTGTGGTTCGGGTTGATCGTGATGAAGTTGGAGAATACATTGTTGCTCGATTAGATGAAATACCGCAAGAATTCGCATACGATCCAGATGATCTTTTGAGAATCTAAATAATCTTTGAATTTTTTAAGAAGCACCCATTTCTATGGGTGCTTCAGCTTGTAGACAAAAGAGGAAACACCCTTGTCCAAATGGTATAATAATACTAGAGGATAGGGGTGTTTTTTATCAATGTATGTAAAAAAAGATCGGGAACCGCAAAAACAAATTAAATTCGTAAGTATAGAGGATTTAGTTCCTCAAGAACATATTTTACGAGATATCGATAAAGCTATTGATTTTAGCTTCATCTATGACGAAGTTAGGGGTCTGTACTCAGAAATCGAGTGGGGGAAACCTGGCATTGATCCAGTCTCCCTCTTTAAAATAGTCTTTATTCAAAGTTTATTTGGTATTCGGAGCATGCGTCAAACTATTAAAGAAATCGAAGTCAATATGGCTTACCGTTGGTTCATTGGGTACGATATCGGAGAACCAATCCCCCACTTTTCAACCTTTGGAAAGAACTACAGTCGGCGTTTTAAGGATACCGATGTCTTCCAGAGGATCTTTGAACAAATCTTGCAAGAAGCAGTTAATTGTGGATTTATAGATGCTAGTGCTGTATTCATCGATGGAACTCATATTAAGGCAAGTGCGAATAAACGTAAGGCTACAGAGGCAGTGATCGAGAAACAGGCCAAGAACTATCAAAAACAGTTAGAAGAAGAGATTGCAAAAGATAGAGCCGAACATGGTAAAAAACCATTAAAGAGCAAAGATCACGACGATGATGAACCTACACCCCCTGCTCCCGAGATGAAAACAATTAAGCAAAGCAAGACAGATCCTGAGAGTGGAGTCTTTCATAAAGGAGAGCATGAAAAATGCTTTGCCTACGTTGCCAATACAGCCTGTGATCGGCATAATTTCGTTCTGGATTTTGAGTTGGGAGCAGGAAATATTCATGACAGTGTGATGTTCGACGGCTTATATAAAAAGGTTCTTTCAAAGTTTTCGGAAGTTAATGTGGTTGCGCTTGATTCAGGCTACAAAACCCCTTGGATTATGAAGCAGATCATAGATACCCAGAGGATACCGGCGGTTCCGTACAAACGTCCAATGACAAAGGATGGTTTCTTCAAAAAGTATGAATACGTTTACGATGAATACCATGATTGCATTCTCTGTCCCAACAATCAGGTTTTAACGTATTCTACAACCAACCGTGATGGATATCGGGAGTACAAAAGTGATCCTAAACTATGTAAAACATGCTCCATGCGTTCTCAGTGTACCGAGAGTAAATCCTGTCAAAAGGTTGTACTCCGCCATGTCTGGGAACCTTATATGGAACTTGCAGAAGATTACCGCCATACACCTGAATACAGAGATATTTACAAATTAAGAAGCGAAACCATTGAGCGTGTGTTTGCTGATGCAAAAGAGAAGCATGCGATGCGTTATACTCAATTGCGTGGTCTGCAAAAACTTAAGATGCAGGTGACGCTTACTTTTGCATGCATGAATTTAAAGAAACTGGCGACGTGGAAACGGAGAAAGGGTATGCTCCGCTCATTTTTTTCGCATCTTATTCAGAACATAGCTCTCTCAGATTCTCAATTCATTATTAAGAGACAAAAAGGTGCCATGCAATTTGCATAAGGCACCTTTTTGTCTACGGTCTGAAGCACCCATTTCTATGGGTGCTTCTTATTGTGCACTAGGTGGATTGAGAAAAAATATTTTTGAAGGAGTATTTGGAAACATGTTGAAATCTTAAAAGGAATGTTGCTGTACTAAACTTCTCTTTAGGGAGGGAAAGATTAATGTACATTAGGAGTAATAATAAGCCGGATATAATAATTATCGGTGCAGGAATCATTGGACTAAGTATCGCTTACAACCTGTTGGAAATAGACCCGAAACTTTCAATAACTCTTTTGGAAAAGGAGAAATTATTGGGAATAGGTTCCACTGGAAAATGTACAGGAAGTATCAGCTATCAATTAAACAGCCCCCTTCAGCGTAACTTGAGTCTGCTCAGCAGAGATTTCTTTCTGAATTTTGATGCTATTTTTGATACTCCGAGTTGGTATTGGGAGAAGGGGCATTTATTATTAGCGGATAACGAAGGTTTATTGAGGGATCTTCAATCGATCTCAGTTCAAGCCGACGCTGATAACATCCCCATGAACCTAATGAATCAAGAAGAATTGCAAAGGGAGTTCCCATATTTGCACAGAGACCGGTTCTTAGGAGGGGCTTTTTGTTCATGGGATGCCTATGCCGACCCCTATGCTGTTTTGGCAGCCCTGTACTCAGCGGTGCGCCGTAAAGGTGTCGAGGTATATTTTGAACATGAAGTAAGGAGAATTATCATTGATGGCGATACAATTAAAGGTGTTGAAACTAGACAGGGAGTATTTCAAAGTCCCCTCGTCGTGAATGCTGCTGGCCCTCATGCTGGACAATTAGCTGAAATGTCTGGCCTTACTCTTAAAATCCAGCCTTACCGTCGTCAAGTTTACGTCTGTACAAACCCTAAAGATGTTCCCAAAGCTTCTCCTACAATCATGGATTTATCCTCTGGCTTTTATCTGCATCAGGAAGCTAGTGGGAAAACAGTGTTATTAGGGGGAACAGATAAGTACACTTGGCCGGGATTGCAAGAAACAGTAGACAAATCCGTAGCAGAAGACTTTTTTATGACAACCTTGGAAATAATACCTTCTACGATTGATATAAAGTGGCTGCGAACTTATACGGGACTTTGTGAACTAACCCCTGATTTTCATCCGATTGTTGGCGAAGCATCAGGATTAAAGGGGATATTTTTCGCTAATGGGTTCAGTGGACATGGCTTTATGCATGCACCAGCCATCGGGCGGATCGCAGCAGATCTGATTTTAAAGGGTAGTACAGACCAGATCGATGCTTGTTTACTCCATCCAGACCGATTTCTTAAAGATAATCCATAAGTAAATTTTCTGGTACTCACTGAAAGAATAACCTTAGTTGCATACCAGCCAAACTTTAACTTATGTCCAACGAACCAGTTTACACTTATGCCGTAAGATTGAATAGAGGAGAAGATACTGAAGATAATGAACAATATTTTTAAAAATGCCGTCCAAATATCTAAGATAATCTGTAGAGCGAAATTATCCCCAGGAGATATTGCTGTTGATTGTACCATGGGGAATGGAAATGATACGGTATTTCTATGCAGTTTAGTTGGCGAGAAGGGAAAAGTTTATGCTTTCGACATCCAAGAAGAGGCCGTTATAACTACTAGAAAGAGACTTCAAGAACTCAACTTACTAGCAAGAACTGAAATAGTACTTGATGGTCACCAGAATATTGATAAATACGTCAAGGGAAATGTAGGATTGGTGATCTTTAATTTAGGCTATCTGCCTAAAGGGAATCATGCTATTACCACGAATAAAGAGACTACCATTGAAGCTGTTCAGAGATCTATGGGGTTGCTCAAACCAAATGGAATAATACTAATAGTTGTATACTCAGGACATGAGAATGGCAAACTTGAAAAGGAAGCTTTAAAAAATTTCACCACAACAATGCATCAGAAGGACTATAATGTCTCTGAAATTTGCTTCCCAAACCAGATTAATAGTCCCCCGGAACTTATCTGTATTGAAAAGGTTGATTAAGGGTAAGGCGAGGTAAATATTTCTATTTGCTATTCCATTGTGTATTGTGTACAATTAAATTGTAAAAAATATAAACGAAAAGGGTGACTAGCATGTCTATTTATGATTATTCATTTCAGTCCATCGAAGGTAAAACAGTCTCTCTTTCTGATTTTCAAGGTAAAGTAATGTTGATTGTTAACACTGCCAGCAAATGCGGCTTTACTCCCCAATATGAGGGATTAGAGAAACTTTATGAAACTTATAAAGATCAAGGTTTAGTAGTGATCGGTTTCCCCTGTAACCAGTTTGCTGAGCAGGAGCCAGGGACGAATAGTGAGGTTCAGGAGTTTTGTAAGATAAGATATGGGGTTACCTTCCCGCTTACTGAAAAGGTAAATGTACGGGATGAAAATGCAGATCCAATCTTTCAATATCTTACTGAAAACACAACCTTTAACGGGTTAGGTAAAGGCCTTAAAAACAAAGCCCTTGAACTTATGCTCAAACAGAAATACGGAAAGCAGTTCTCCGATAACTCTGTTAAATGGAACTTTACAAAATTCCTCATCGGCAGAGACGGAAAAATAGCAGGCCGTTTTGAGCCCACTGTCTCACCGGACAGCATGGTATCCTCGATTGAGGAGTGCTTGTAACTTGAACTGGGACGAGAAGGAAATGCTCAAACTTGACAATCAGTTGTGTTTTGCTCTTTATGCATGTTCAAAAGAAATTATTGCCTTGTATAAACCATACCTGAACTCTCAGGGACTAACCTACACTCAATATATTACACTCTTAGTATTATGGGAGGAGGATGGACTCAACATCTCTGAGCTTGGGAACAAGCTCTTGCTAGATTCAGGAACACTTACCCCTCTTCTGAAAAAACTTGAAAAATCTCAACTGGTAGAGAGAGTAAGGGATAGAGACGATGAGAGAGTGGTTAAAGTTTTCTTGACTGATAAAGGAAAAATGCTGCAGGAAACCTTTAGTGATCTACCGCAAAAGATGTTTTGCAATACAGGAATCCGGGTGGAGGAAGCCATAAAGCTTAAGGCCATGCTGAATCAGCTACTGGGAAACATTCAAAAGTTATAATGATCCAGTTATATTGACAGCTGTAATTACCTGGCATATAATAACTAGTATTATATTTGAATATTATATAAAATGACTGATGATGAGAAATAGTATGTCTTATGAGAGTGTCTTAGCGAGTCAGAGGTGGTGAGAGTCTGATACAAGTCTCTTAGACAGAATGGTTCTCAGAGGTGTGATCCGAAAACCGTTAAAGTTAGTAGGTGATTCCGGGGGTTTCCCGTTACAGAGACAAAGGTATCGAGAATTGTGTTCTCCGTACCTGATAGATTAAGGTATTTGGTAGATTGTTTGCTTAAGTCCAATGGGTTCGTTGATTGGATTTGGGGGAAAACAATTGCCTTATACGAATTAAGGTGGTACCACGGAGCTTTCCGTCCTTTTAGGACAGAAGGCTCTTTTTTATTGTAATAAGAAAGGAGAGTTCAAATGGTTAAGGAAAAGTTACATGTACTGTCTGATGGCGGCTACGAAACAAAGGGGCATTTTGGTCCATATGGAGGTGCCTATGTTCCAGAGACCTTAGTTCCTGCTTTGCGAGAATTAGAAGAGGCCTACCTGAGGTCTGGCCAAGATGAGAGCTTTCAGAAAGAGTTTCGAGAGCTGTTACAAAGGTATGTTGGACGACCATCTTTATTCTATGAAGCCAAGCGCTTATCGGAACAATTGGGTGGTGCACGAATTTATCTTAAAAGGGAAGATCTCAATCATACCGGTGCACATAAAATTAACAACACTTTAGGGCAGATTTTGCTCGCTAAAGCTATGGGTAAGAAAAGAGTGATTGCTGAGACAGGAGCAGGACAGCATGGGGTAGCTACTGCTACGGCTTGTGCATTATTTGCTCTTCCCTGTATAGTTTATATGGGAGAAGAAGATGTACGCCGACAGAAGTTAAACGTCTTGCGGATGAAGTTATTGGGAGCAGAGGTTCGCACTGTGACTCATGGATCATGTACTCTAAAAGATGCTATTAATGAAGCACTGCGGGACTGGGTGACTAATGTTGAGGAGACGTTTTATTGCTTTGGGACGGCAGCCGGACCACATCCCTATCCAACAATTGTTCGAGATTTTCAGGCAGTAATTGGACATGAGACCCGGGAGCAAGCCTTAAAGGAATTAGGAAAACTTCCAGACGCGATCATTGCCTGTATTGGGGGAGGGAGTAATGCCATTGGTATCTTCCATCCTTTCATTCCAGACCCTGAGGTAAGACTAATTGGAGTCGAAGCAGGGGGAACAGGAAATAAGACAGGGGAAAATGCTGCGACACTGTGTTTGGGTGAACCAGGTGTTTTGCATGGAGCTTATAGCTATTTGCTGCAAGATGATGATGGACAAATTGTTGTAACCACATCTGTCTCTGCCGGACTTGACTATCCCGGCGTGGGACCAGAGCACAGCAACTTGAAGGAAACAGGGCGAGCAGACTATGTCAGCATTTCGGATCAAGAAGCGTTAGATGCCTGCTCCTTACTTTGTCAGACTGAAGGAATACTGCCGGCCCTGGAAAGTGCCCATGCCATCGCCTATGCCGCTAAACTTGCCCCCAGACTCTCGAAAGATCAAGTGATCGTAGTTAATCTTTCGGGAAGAGGAGATAAAGATGTAGAAACCTTAGCTCAGTATTTAGAAGGAGGAGCAGATCATGAGTGAGAGACTTAAGGCGGTTTTTCAAACTAAACCTGCAGGAGTAACTCGTCTGATTTCATATATTATGGCGGGAGATCCTACCATAGAGGTCAGTCTGCGACGCCTAAGGGGGCTGGCTGATCACGGAGTGGATATTTTAGAACTGGGAGTTCCCTTCAGTGATCCAATGGCCGATGGGGTGGTGATTCAAGCTGCTGCTGAGAGAGCTTTGAGTGCTCAGATGACGGTGAAAAAAACCTTAGAACTGGTACAGGAATTTCGTAAAACTCACAACACCCCCCTTCTTTTGATGAGTTATCTGAACCCACTTCTTCACTATGGGTGGGATCGATTTGTTGAAGATGCAGTTGAGGCCGGAGTCGATGGATTTATCTTACCGGATTTACCTTGGAGGGAAGGTCAAGGGCTTAGAACAAGAACGGAAAAAAGTGTCGGCAACAAACTGTCTTTTATCCCGATGATTGCCCAAACTAGCCGTGAGCAAGATATTGAGGCCGTCTCTCAGGTAACCGAAGGATTTGCTTATGTTCTATCGCGTAATGGGATTACCGGAGGAGAAGTTGAAATCCCTGACAACGTTAGCGTGTTTATAGAAAGCTTGAGGGACAGCCTTCAAATCCCGCGTTGTGTCGGTTTTGGGATTCAGAAAGCCGAACAAGTCCGTGCATTAGCAAAAATTTGTGATGGAGTTGTCGTCGGCAGTGCTTTAGTGAAAGCCTTTGCTAAGCTCGACCAAGAGGGATTAGAGGAAAAAGACTTAATCGAGCAGGAAAAAGAAGTATTTACTTGGTTGGCAAGCCTTAAGCAGTAGGCAAGCGCTTTCAGGGGATGCTTCTCAATGGTCAATTAAAGCCACCACCATAACACCAGACTTTTTTTGGTGTTATTCTTATTCCCTCGCCGAAGTCTCGATGTTCAGCTTTAGCTGAATGAGTTCACTGTCGACTAAGGTAACCACCCTCTATTTAGAGCTTGCTAATTTATTGAAAAGTCTAGACTTCCTAAGGGTTACGGGTAGTGTCTTAATAAATGTGCATGGAAAAACAGCCTTTGGCGTCAAAAACCGTGCCTATGGTGTTAAACCAAATGGTGCACCGGTGCACCATTTGGCCTCTCTTCCTCGACGGGGGAGTAAATCACGATTCATAGCAAGCCCTAGTTAAAATCGTTAATACTTTATTAATAAACTGTTTAGAAAAAATCAATAGACTCGGCCTAGAATATAACTTAGGGAGTTTTTGTAAATCTTCAAAACCAAAGTAAGAAAAAAATAACTATTCCCCAACTAAGTGAAGTATCAGGCCAAGATTTCTCGTCTAATTAGATATAATTTATTTAACTCTTATTGTGCTTAAAGAAAAAGATAAGAGTCGGTATGCTATGGTCAATTTTCGATTAATGAGGTGCGAAATGGAATCAGCTATTGAAACAGTAAGTTTAAGTAAGATGTATAAGCTAGGAACAGTCGATGTGGAGGTTTTAAAAGATGTTAATGTAATTATTCACAAGGGCGAGTTTGTCTCAATTATGGGACCATCGGGTTCGGGGAAAAGTACCCTTTTATATTTGATAGGTGGGCTTGATAAACCAACCTCAGGCTGCATCAGGGTCAATGGCAAAGAGATTTCTAAAATGAAGGATAAAGAAGAAAGCTCCATGCGCAGAAAAGAAATAGGATTCGTCTTTCAATTTTATAACCTAATACCTAATTTGAGTGTTGAAGAAAACATTTTGCTGCCAATCTTACTAGACGGTAAAAAAACAAAAAATTATAAGCAGGAGCTCGATGAGATTTTGACAATTGTAGGTCTTTCAGATAGAAGAAACCATACTCCTAAGGAATTGTCGGGAGGTCAGCAGCAAAGAGTAGCTATTGCCCGAGCGCTAATTAACGAGCCTGAAATTATTTTAGCAGATGAGCCAATAGGAAATCTCGATTCCAAAACGGGAACAGAGGTTATGGAACTTTTGAAGAGCATTAATCTGGAAAGAGGAAGAACTATTATCCAGGTTACTCACTCCCGAGAAGCTGCGGATTATGGTCAACGAATCATCAACCTAAGGGATGGGAAGGTATGTCAATGATGAAAAAAGTATTAGTGATAGGACTCACCTTGATCTTAACGATATCAGGGTGTAGTAAAGAACCCGTAAAAAATAATGAAGAAAACGTGACAAAAGTTGAAACTACGCAGGTAGTCGAAGCTTTTGGCACGGTTAAGTCTACAGATGTTAAAACGATAACTATCGATTTCCTGACAGTTGTTTCCAAAATTAACGTTGTAGAAGGGCAAAGAGTCTCTAAGGGTGATGTTTTGGTTAGCTTAAACTCTCAAAACTATCTGACCCAAATTAGAAACAAGGAACTTGATATAAAAATATTACAAATTGAATTGGCTGGTTTAAATAGGGATTATGAGACGAAAAGAAGTAGTTTAGAAAAAGGCGCTGATCCAGAAATTATGAGATATATAAATGATCACAAACATGCCCAGGTTTTACTTAGTAAAGCTCTTGAGGACTTAAAGGCCAGAGAATCTTTGTATGCTGCAGGTGCTTTATCCCTTAAAGAGCTCAATGAGTATCAGCAAACGGTCAATGATAAAGAAAAAGCCGTTGCCGATGCAGTTTTTTCGGAAGAAAACACTAGGAAAAAAATCCAGCAAGAGCTAGACCAACTTCGAACGTCAATTGATCAGAAAAGCCTTCAAGTTACCTCTAAGGAGCTTGAACTTGAAGCAATGCAGGAAAAGATGAACAAAAGCTACATACAGGGTAATGAGATTATCGCAGATGTTCCCAATGGAGTAGTCACTGATCTTGGCTGCACTCAGGGAGATATAATTATTGACCCGGAGAAAAAACTTTTGAGTATTCTCAATAAAGACAGCGTTTTGATTGAGGCAAATGTGGCAGAAGAATTCATTAAGGATGTAAAGATCGGCGCAGAAGTTACCATAAGCCCGGACGCCGATAAATCACGAACTTACAACGGAAAAGTTTTATTTATTGCAGAGAAAGCAGTTCTGAAAAACAATGAAACGACTATTCCTGTTCGCATATCCATTGAAAATCCAGATGACTTTCTGCTTCCTGAATTTAATGTCGGTGTAAAGATAAGTTTCGATAGTACAAAGGTTGATGCAAAAGAATAATCAAGGTGCTACGAAGGTTCTTGGTTTAGGACTGGGGAGTTTCTTTAGGAGTGATAAGATTGGGCATAATCCTCAAGTTTATATTTAAAAGTATCGGTGAAAAGAAACTGCGGACTTTTCTGATCGTTTTATCAATTGTATTATCCTCGGGAGTTTTTTTTGCCTCAATAGCTATTTCAGGGAGTATAGAGGAAATGATTATCAAGGGAATTAAAGATTCAATTGGTAACGCAGATATAATAATTACGCCCACCGAAAAATCCTCTTCCCCGTTTTTCTATATGAATAAAGCAGAGATATACAAAGATCGTACAGAATATATTATTGGAGAAATTCAGGAAAATGCAGTTTTCAAACCCAATAGGAATGAAGAAATAAGCATTAACTTGACAGGAGCATCTATTGGAGATGTCCAAGCAATGAACCCCTTTACAATTGAGCAACAGCATAATTTATATCCTTTTGAGGGCAGGAAGATCTTCATTGGTAAATCAGCTGCAGAAAAGTATCAATTGAATGTAGGAGACAGCCTGGAACTGGAATTCGGACAAGGACAACAAAGCTCTAGACAAAAGTTCACGGTCAGTGGAATAGGCTCCTCGACGGGCTTTTTTAAAGCGACCTCAAAATCAATCCCTGTAATAGTACCCAGGGACTTCTTAAGTAATTATAATAATGCACGAGGTAAGGTAGGGACAGTCTATATTAAGCTACTTAAGCCTGAAGATAAACAGGAAATGATTCAGCTGTTGTCAAATGACTATAAAGACTACAGGGTGTTTGAACTATTCCCTTTTGAAGAAATAAAACAGGAAACTTTGATGATATCCGCTGTATTTTTGATGTTGTCATCCATTGTTTTTTTTATGAGCATATTCATTATTTACTCATCATTTAAGGTGATTACGACAGAAAAGCTTCCAATCATAGGAACCTTTAGAAGTATTGGGGCTACCAAAAGGATGACAAACTTCTTATTATTAGGAGAAAGTCTTCTTTATGGTATCGTTGGCGGCATTTTAGGCTGTGGAGTAGGAGTAGGGATCTTATATCTTATGTCTTATGCCTTAAGTAGAATGGTCAATGGTTCTGAAGGAATGGAATTTCAAACTACAATTCAGTTTTCGGGATTGAATTTTGTGCTTGCCTTTATGATGGCAGTAGTTCTTTGTTTTGTCAGCTCAATCATCCCTATCTTAAAGGTATCTAAAATCCCAATCAAGGATATCGTTCTAAACTCTGTGCAAAAGAATACTACACGAAAAAGGTTATGGCTGATACTGGGCCTAGTATTTATGGTTGTTGCTTTGGCTTCTTCCTTTATTGAAGCACAGGATTTAAGGCCGATCTTTGGCAGCGTAGGAATGATAATGACTCTTACTGCTATCGTAATGCTTGTACCCTATATTACTTCCGTTTTTGTAAAGATCTTTGAAACCTTGTATGTTTTTATCTTTGGGAACATAGGTATACTTGCGGCTAAAAATCTGAGAGAGAATCAGAACATTATTAATAATATTTCTATGCTGGCAATAGGCATAGCCTGCTTACTTCTAATCAATACAGCCAGCTATGATAATGTCATAAGCATAACAGATCAGTTCAAGAATTCTTTATATGATATCGAAATGTACACGAATAAAGCAGATAGAAATATTGAGAAGCGATTACTTATTATTGATGGGGTACAAGAAGTATATGGGGATTATGAGGCTTATGGAGTAGAACTGACAGATAGAAATGATCGGATATCTCGCCTTAAAGGGATTGATAAAAGCAAAATTTTAGATTTCTGGAATATCGAGATGAATGGAGATATTGATGAAACCTTTGAAAGGCTTGATGAAGGTCGCAATATTTTAATAACCCATACATTAAGAGAAAAGTTGAATCTAAAAGAAGGGGATCTGGTAAACTTAAAATTAAAAAGTGGCGAAAAGGGCTACAAGGTGATTGGATTCTTCGATGATTTTGCAACAAGTAAAAATATTGGTTTGATATCTCAAAGATTTTTCAAAGCTGACATGCAGTATAAGTATTATTCAAGTATTTATATTAAGACATCCAAAAATCCTGAGGATGTGCTGAAAAAAATCGAGGAAGAATTTATAAGACTAAAGCCCTACTTACAGACAAAAAACAAACTTCAAGAAGAATATTTGAGTTCCAATCAACAAGTAACTTTACTGATGTCGGGTTTTTCGATTCTAGCAATCGTCATTGGTGTTTTTGGAGTATTGAACAATCTGCTAATAAGTTTTCTTGTCCGTAAACGTTCTCTTGCTGTTTTCAAATCAATAGGAATGAGTAAAGTTCAAACAGTTAAGATGATTTTTATTGAAGCCCTTACAGGCGGTGCGATAGGAGGAATTTTAGGCGTAATAGCAGGAACCTTAATGATTGTTATTTTAGCTGGAACAAACAACTCAAAGAACATACATTTCCCGATAAGTTCCTATATAATATACGTTTTCGGTGGTATAATTCTAATGATTATAGCCTCAATAATTCCTGCCCTAAAATCCTCAAAACTTGATATAGTCTCGTCCATAAAACTTGAATAGATCCACTGCACAAGAAAATATCAATATCTGAGAAGTTATTAGGTATAGATCACTAATGAGGCTCGATGTTTTTGTTAAAAGGAGATTTAAGAAATGTTATTAATTGAGATTTTGAAAGCGATTATTCTGGGTATCGTTGAGGGAGTCACAGAATGGCTGCCTATTAGTAGTACGGGGCATATGATTTTAGTCGACCAGTTTATACAGCTTAATATGAGTGAAGCTTTTAAAGAGATGTTCTTTGTTGTTATTCAACTTGGGGCAATTATTTCGGTCATCGTTTTATATTGGAAAAAGTTAATCCCAGTGTCGTTTACAAAGAAGGCATCTATAAAATACGATACAATCATCCTATGGTTAAAAATTCTTACTGCCTGTCTGCCAGCGGCAATTATTGGTCTGTTGTTTGATGATCAGATTGATGCTCAGTTTTATAACTATCAGACTGTTGCTGTTACGTTAATTTTGTACGGGATACTGTTTATCGTCATCGAAAATCGAAACTCGAATTTGAGGCCAAGGATCAATAATTTAGCGCAAATCACCTATAAAACCGCTATGATCATTGGAGTATTTCAAGTTTTGGCTCTAATTCCGGGCACATCCCGGTCAGGTGCAACTATTTTGGGGGCTATCTTAATAGGTACATCCAGAACGGTTGCTGCAGAGTTCACCTTTTTCTTAGCTATTCCAATTATGTTTGGGGCTAGCCTTCTCAAAATGTTAAAATTTGGTTTAGTGTTTACTAATGCTGAACTTGTAATTTTATTAACTGGAATGGTAGTTGCTTACATAGTATCAATATTATCCATCAAATTTTTAGTGGGATACATTAAGAAGAATGACTTCAAGGCTTTCGGTTGGTATAGAATTATATTGGGAATCATTGTACTGCTTTATTTTTTCATTATGAGTTAGAACATTACTAATACTAAAAGAGGAAAATATCAAAAGTGTAGAGAAGAAAAGGAAGAGGAAGTCCTCTCCTCTCCTCTCCTTTTCTCTTATATATAGGGATTTTGTTATTTTTCGAGGGAGTTCTCAACAGTTAAAGAACGTGGCTATGATAGACTCCTTGCATTCCAATCAATCTAAGACACCTGTTTCTTAAGCGGGTGTTTTTTATTTTGCTTAGGTGGAGTTAGAGTCCCTCTAAGTCTCTATGTACCCTTTAGTAGAAGGGGTTCACTGTATTATTACGCGATAATAATTTTCTTCGAGGAGTTTTTTGAGGGTCATTACTTGAGCTGCATCGATGGTCTCTAACTCCAGTTCTACCTTTGCAAAACTGATGGGTATATCTAAGGTTTCTCGCCGATGTGAAACGGCAAGCACATTCGCTCCCTTACTTGCTATTAACTGTAAGAGTTGGGCTAGAGCACCGGGTCGGTCACTAATAACAGTCGTAAGAAAGCACTTCCGACCATTTTTAACGAGTCCTTTGTCAATGGTGCGAGCTAGAATATTAACATCGACGTTGCCGCCGCTTAGAACTGCAACAATTTTGCGATTTTTGTAATGTGACAACCTATGTATTATTCCCGCAGCAGCGGCGGCCCCTGCGCCTTCGGAAACAACTTTAGCACTCTCTAGGAACAATAACATTGTACTGGCTATTTCATCCTCATCGACGGCCACTATATCGTCAACATATTTACTTACAAGTTCATAAGTAAGTTCACCAGGCGTTTTAACAGCAATCCCATCAGCAATGCTTGGAGTTCCATTAATTGTAATTAAGTGCTTATTGTTAATTGATTCTAGCATCGAAGGATTATTTTTACTTTGCACACCGATAATCTTGATGGCTGGATTTATAGTTTTGAGTGCCAGGGCAACACCTGATATTAATCCGCCTCCACCAATTGGCAAGACGACGACTTCGACATCAGGCAGATCATCAAGGATTTCCAAGGCGATAGTTCCTTGCCCGGCAATCACCAATGGGTCATTAAAGGGGTGTATAAATGTTGCTTGGGTTTCTGACTGAATACGTCGTGCTTCATTGTAGGCCTCATCGTAGGCTTCGCCGTGCAGAATCACTTCTGCACCATACTTGCGTGTGGCAGTTACTTTGGAAAGGGGAGCGTGCAAAGGCATGACAATTTTTGCGTCGATTCCGTAAATTGCGGCGGCTACTGCGACCCCTTGAGCATGGTTGCCAGCCGAAGATGCGATCACACCTTGTGCCTTTTCTTGGTCAGTCAAGTTAGCAATTCTATTGTACGCTCCTCTAATCTTGAAAGACCCGGTGCGTTGAAGATTTTCCATCTTGACGAAAACCTGATTACCACTCATATTACTTAAACGAGGATTAAAGACTAAAGCTGTTTTATAGGATACTCCTTGGAGAGTAGTTTTGGCATTTTGAATATCAGCTAGAGAAATATTCATTGAGTGGTTCCTTCCCTTGTAATTTATTGGTTCAAGCTATGTGAACATGAAATTACTTTAGTTTGTTCATTCGGAGTATGATCTATGAGAAAAAATGTAAAAAAGATAGTCAGAACATCCAGTGTTCTGACTATCTTTTATGGGCAGATTATTTTATAAGTTTTTAACTATAATCTATTATTCAGTGATTCCAAAGCCTCTCATAGCGTGTATTATGTGGAGTTTCATTGCGGTTTTTGCTCCTTCAGCATCTCTTTTTGATAAAAACTCCATAATCATACGGTGATCATTCAAAGTGTTTTGAATCATTTCCTCATTTGTGTCAGATAATAGAACTCCCTTATCAATCGCTTGATAGAGGATAGGCATCAGCCGATTCATAAATTCATTGTGGGTCGCCTTAGCTATGGATTTGTGAAATGCTTGCTCTGCCTCGGTTCGATCTTCCTTTTTTAGAATTAATTCTTCCTCGAGTCTGCCATAATATAAAATTCGTTCGAGTTCCCTATCGTTGGCCCGTTTAGCTGCGTAATAGGCTGATTGAGGCTCAAAGATCAGACGCATTTCATAGAGATCCTTTATGTCTGGTTGGAGTGTGGAAAGTTCTTTGAGGCCTAAATCTTCATTCAAATCAAGATTATTCTTAACAAAGGTGCCTTTACCACGATAAATCTCTAAAACATTATGTGCTACTAAAATACGGATAGCTTCGCGTAACGTAGTACGGCTAACTTGTAGAACTTCAGATAGTTCAATTTCGTTAGGGAGTTTGTCTCCTGAGTTGAATTTCTTATCTATAGTAATCATTGCCAGGATATTATCTGCTACATTTTCTGCCAGACTTCTTTTTTTCCTTGTCATGACGGCCCCCCCTTAAGTGAATACTATTAATACTGTATCTCAATATCTTTAAAAAGCAAGTTTAAATTCTTAAGTTTAATTTGATAAATTCAAAACAAAAAGGCAACCATCAATTTTTAATTTGATGATGCCCTTTTTGTTACTTAGAGACTTCGTATATCAACCGTTTCTCTGAAATTTAACAAGTTAAATTAAATTTTCAAAAGAAGATCCACTAATCGTTGAGAATTGATTTTTGGCTGTTTCATAGGCTTCTATGGCATCATCCTTTAGGAATGTAGACTCTTCTTGGATCTTTTTGGCTAAATCTCTTTTCATTGCTATTGCTTCTTGCGAATCAATCTGACCATCGCCATTTGTATCATATTCCAAGATTTCTGCAGCAGTATATTCACTTGAGGTTGACAACGCCTCTGTCGAAGTTGAAGATCCGCTCTTAGAGGAATCGGCTAGTCCTGGAACAGAGGTAGTCGGACTAGAATTTCTTGAATTAGAGGTTGTTGAGGTTGCCTTACTTGAATCATTGCCTTGACTTTTGTTTTCAGGCCCTTGTCCACTTTTCCCTGAGTCTGACGAAAGGTTACTTGAAGTGGTAGAATTGGTAAAAGTGTCACCATCATAACTTGTGTTGGGGTCACTGCTTATAGTGCTTTGGTTGTCGATTATCCCTTCTTCTTTGCTCTTCGTAGAGCTTTTATTGTTTTCGATATAGTGACTATTCAGTAAGGATGATGCTTCTGAACTGATGGATGAAATGGACATATAAACCTCCTTTGCTTTTATAAGTTTCTTTAGTTATCGATTGTAATTCTTTGAGTTAAGTTTGAAAACGCTTAAGTTGTTACTTAAAGTTTAAGCCATGCTTATTTAGGCGGTATAGGAGAGTTGGACGAGAAATGCCCAGATACTTTGCTGTCCTGGTCTGGTTATAATTATTCTTCTCTAAGGCTTTAATTATTAGACGTTTCTCTAACTCTTCTAAAGAGAAACCTCCTTCAGGAAGATTGATGATAGGATCCGAAGTAGCCTTCTCAAAGTTCTCTAGTAACTCGCTAGGCAGATGTATTGGCAGAATTTCATTGTTTTGGCAAACAATGAGCGGTCTTTCAATGGCATTTTGCAATTCTCTTATGTTACCTGGCCAATCATATCGAGTCAGAATTTTCATGGCTTCAGGAGAGATCTTCTTTGTATGGGAAGGATCAAATTTTCCTAAGAAATGATTAACTAAGAGAGGGATATCGTCTTTACGCAGTCTTAAAGGCGGCATTTTGATTTGCATAACATTTAAGCGATAATAGAGATCTTCTCTAAAGGTTCCATTAGCAATGGCTGTGGAAAGTTCAGCATTAGTGGTAGCAATGACTCTTACATCAATTGGTATTGTTTCAGTTCCCCCGACTCTTTCAAAACATCTTTCCTGTAAAACCCTGAGTAATTTTACTTGCATGCTTATTGGCATGTCGCCGATTTCATCTAAGAGGATTGTACCTTTATCAGCCATCTCAAAACGGCCTTTTTTTCTAGTTGTCGCGCCGGTAAAAGCCCCCTTTTCATGCCCAAATAGTTCGCTTTCTAACAGGTGTTCAGGAAGGGCGGCACAGTTCACCGCTATAAAGGGCATATTTGCGCGGTTACTGGCTTTGTGGATTTCTACAGCTGCAACCTCTTTACCGGTTCCGCTTTCACCGGTTATCAAAACTGTTGCATTAGTTTTGGCAACCTGCTGTATTAATAGGGCAACTTCTTTAATGGCATCACTTTGTCCAATCATTTTCCCGTATTTCTCGCCTAACTCTTGACGCAGGTAACTTACTTCATGTTCCAAATTAGATAAATGCAAAGCCTGTTTTACTTGGATTTTTAATTCATCCAGTTTAAAAGGTTTGGTTATATAATCGGTAGCACCAATTTTCATAGCTTCAATGGCAGTCTCAATCGTTCCGTGAGCAGTAATCATAATCACCGGCATATTTGGGTTTATATTTTTGAGCCTTTTTAAAACTTCTAGGCCATCAATATCAGGCATCTTCAAATCTAGTATAACCGTAGATGGTTCGGTTTCAAGTGCCAATTCAATACCTTGTAAACCCCTTGTTGCAGTAACAACTTGATATCCCTCGTGACTTAACGCCCTCTCTAAGGCCCAACACATTCTCTCTTCGTCATCAATTACCAAAATTCTTGGAATCAAGAATATCACTCTCCTAAGCAGAATTAGGGTGTCACTGGTAGTTTAATTGTAAAGGTTGTGCCATTATAAGGAGTGCTGTCCACTTCGATCATTCCACCATGCAGCTTAATGCTTTGATAAGAGATAGACAGGCCTAATCCGGTACCGGCTTGCTTAGTAGTAAAGAAGGGGTCAAATATTCTATGAATATCATCTCCCGAGATCCCTTCGCCTGTATCAGCTAAACTAACGATAACCATATCATCCGTTTGTTTTGTGGTAATATCTAAATTACCTCCGGAGGGCATAGCTTCAGCAGCGTTTACTATAATATTTACGAATACCTGTTTAAGTTTTTCGGTATCCGCCAAGATTTGTGGGAGCTTAGGATCTAGGTGAAGTTGAACTTTTACCTTTTGCTTTCTCAACATTGCTGCTGAAAATGATAGGACTCCCATGATTAGATCATTTATAGAACACTCTCGAATAGAAACCTTAGTCGGACGTCCAAAGTCTAACAGTTCTTGAATTACAGTGTCTTGTCTGTCCACTTGTTCATCTATTGCCCGGGTGTATTCCTCGATACCACTCATCTGAGAATATTCCTGTTTCATTAGGTCGACTAAAGTCTTAATAATACCGATTGGATTACGTAATTCATGAGCTACACCTGTAGCTAATTGTCCTAGAGCTATCAGATGTTCAGATTGCCTTAGTTGATCTTCCAAACGTTCCTTTTCACTTAAGTTCTCGGCCATGCGATTAACAGCCCGAGCCACCTCGCCCAATTCACCAGACATTTCAGGTAATAGGTGGTGTATATCGTATTCCATACGGTGTAACCCTTGTTTTAAGCGATCTACTCCAGTGGTGATATTGCGTATTGTTCTTAGAGTAGCAAACATGACGAAGGCTAATACACCTAATGTAGAATAGCGGAGCAATTTTCGATAGAAGCTGCTTTGATAAAAAAATGGGTTAAGGCGTTCCCCGGCCCACATAACTGCAACTACTTTCCCTTTAAGGACAACGGGCGAAATGTATTCTACAACTTGATCATCAAAAGACCCGGAGATTCGAAAGAGCGGCTCTTTACCCATTTCTGCAGCTACAAGGCCGGATTTGGTACTGGCGAATATTTCTTTCTCTCTCTGGGTTTCTTCGTCGGGGGATAGGTTTCGATAATTATGTAAAAAACCCAATACTGTAATCTTTTCTGCTTGCGGAACATATAAACCGAAGCGAATACCAGAATTTGATGGAATATATGGTTCTACAACTTTTGTAAACTCGTTGTGTAGAAGGTTGGGGGATAAACTTTCAGGTTCAAACCCCAAAGAGTCAAGATTTACAGAGAGTTCTTGATTAGTGCTTTTTACTAAAGCCGCCAGTCTCTGTTCCTTATCAAAAAAAATTACTTGGTCAGTTTGAGAAGCAAAGAAAATATCGTACATTAAGGCTAATAACGGGATAAGCATAATAAATGCAATGATTGTAACCAGCTGATTGGTAAGACTTTTTCTCTTGAACGACGATAGGAAATCCTTATGGATGCCCAAAACAAAGCCACCTCCAACTACCAGTGGGTTCTATTAGTTGAATTATATAATACATTTAGCTGTAGCAAAAGATACATGTAGGCGGAATTCCGAGGAAACATCTAATAATCTAAGCAATACAGAGGAAAAAGCTGGTTAATCAAAGAATTTATAGTTGCTTTCTTTATGGGGAAGTATAGCATTTGCTACACTTCTTTTTTTAATGGTCATAATAAATGCATAGAATATCAGCTAATTGACGTTGGCACAGTATTTGCTATATAGAGAATTATATCACAAACCAAGGAGGGGGGATATCTCTTTAAGTCCAGGTTATTTTTTACTAAATCACAAAGGAGAGATTGGTATGAGTGGAGCGGCAAAAACGAGCTCTTTAAAAACTATCGTCTATCTGGGGTTATCGATCTGTGCGTATGTATTGATTTTCTTTAACATTGATCAATTAAATGGTTTTTATTTAAGCAAAGGTATAATTCCAGCAGTTTGCCTTTTAGGCACCGTCATCGGAATCGCATTTTTGTACGGGACAGCGATATCTCATACTCTAAGCATACTAGGCTTAGAAAGCAAACATTAGAAAGGGGGTTTCACCAATGGCTGGAGAAGCAGTTAATCTAGTTGGAGAGGTTATGCGGTTTATAGATATTACCCCGAAAACGGGACTATCTATGATAGGACTTGGTTTTCTAGGAGGGACATTAAGTGGCTTTTTAGGAAGCGGTGGTGCCTTTGTAATGACACCAGGCATGATGGCCTTGGGGGTTCCCGGTATCGCAGCAGTAAGTACAAATCTTGCTCACAAATTTGGTAAGGCAATGGTTGGGGCCAGGAAGCACTCTAAGATGGGGAATGTAGATGTCAAGCTCGGCGTCTTCATGGTAGCTTTTCTTTTACTTGGAGTTAGGTTAGCAGTTATTCTAAATGAGTCAATTTTCGCCAGTATGGGCAAGGAAGGTTCGAACTTGTATATTAGTGTAGTTTTTGTTGTTCTGTTATCCGGTCTTTCGGTTTTTATTTTAAGAGATATTTCTAAGCCAAACTCTAATAAGGGTTCAAGTGAACCGTCGGGATTAGCTGCTAAATTATCAAGTTTAAATATTCCACCTATGATCTATTTTAAAGTTGCTAATGTTCGTGTATCCTTATGGCTCGTTGCGATTATCGGTTTAGCAACCGGTTGGTTAGCTGGAACCGTAGGTGTAGGAGGATTCATTGGAGTTCCGGCCATGATATATCTGCTGGGTATCCCTACAATGGTGGCTGCAGGGACAGAATTATTCCTAGCTATTTTCTCAGGTGCCTCAGGTTCCTTTCAGTATGCTATGAATGGTTTTGTGGATATTCGGCTGGTTTTGCTGTTATATTTAGGATCTCTATTAGGACTCCATATTGGGGCCAACGCCACTAAAATGGTTACCGAATTGCAAATTAAATTTGTAATGGCTATGGTAATTGGTATGTCTGCTCTAAGTAGAGCCTTTGCTATTCCCAAATATTTGACTGACCTGCACATGATGAACCTATCTAATGGAGTGGCTGGTTTTCTTGATTTGGCAGCTACAGTTACTCTGTACGGTGGTGCTACTATAGGCGTATTGATGATAATTCGGTATATTGTTCTATACAAACAGGCCTCAAAAGTAAACTCGCTGAGTTCGGTACAGCGTGATCTTGCTTAATTTAGCTTTCATAAATTTCATAGATCGAGGTGATGATATAGATGAATCAAGGAAATCTCTTTAAGGTACTTCTTTATTTTGACGGTACCCCTCATTCTTTGTCAGCTGCGGTTTACACAGCAGATTTACTAAACAGAATACCTCATATGTCTCTAACTATCGTACATGCACAAGAGAGTATTGAGGGGGTATCTATACAGAACGAATACAATTTGATGGGATTTTGGTCATCAGACCTCTGCTCGGTGAAACCAGAAGTTAATAAAGCGAGTCAAGATTCTAAGATTATAGCTAAAATTAATGAAATATTCTTTAAGACAGGGCAGAATGTCAATCAAAGAGTTATCTTTGCTAATTCAAATATTCCGGATATCGTAGACGCGATTATTGATTATTCCACCAAACAGAGACATGAATTGATCATCATGGGTACAAGAGGGCCGAGCAGCTTTAAGGGCCTAATGCACGGAAGTTTAGCACATAGTGTCCTGAATAAATCTAAAATACCGGTATTACTGATTAAGAAACTGCCTCAGGAATTTATTGATGAGTTTTGCTCCTCTTCGTCAGAAAAATTTGGTCATCGCAAAGGACGAAGAAATCATTTATATGAGGTGAAAACAATATAATAGCATTCGGATTAAAGTCTAGGAGATGTAATAATCGCCTAGACTTTGTTTGTGGGGTCTTTCCGTCTACCCATGAGGGAATAGAACACAGAAAAATATTGGTGCCTTTAAAATTGCATATGACTTGAAAAGGGAAACGTTGTATAATACCCATTGTAGATTATGTTAAAACCTGGATTCAATGTATGTGTGGGGGTATTTTCTGAATGGTCAATCCTGGATTTATGATAGTTGTTACTATGGTTCTTTTAGTTTATGGTGGGCTCAACTACTACATAGGTCTGCGTGGATGGCAGGCGCTGTTTAGCTATGTTCCATTTTTTAATCCCAAGGTTTATTGGACAATCTTCTTGCTGATTTCCTCAGCTTACTTATTCAGTAGGTTATTGGAAAAATTTCTTCCAATCGTCTTACATGAAATACTAACTGTCATAGGGGCTTATTGGATGGCCTGTATGCTCTACTTTCTACTAATAATATTGTTGCTAGATCTTCTTCGTGTGTTGAACCGTTGGCTCAATCTTGTACCATTAGGAATCAAACAGAGTTTGAACCCTGTTTTGGGGCTGGTTGTTTTCGTATTAGTAATAGGAATTATTAGCTATGGAGCCTGGAATGCCCGTCATCCACAAATTAACCATTATGATCTAACAATTACAAAACAAGCAGGAGCTTTAAAGAAACTTCACGTTGTCATGGTTTCTGATATACATCTTGGAACAATTATTCAGAATGATCGTCTTACCAAGTTGGTCGACAAAGTTAATGATTTGAAACCCGACTTGATTCTTATGGCGGGAGATGTGTTTGATGAAGATATTGAATCCAAAAATAAACAGCAAGTTGCTGATAATTTCCGCAGGCTTTCATCGACTTATGGGAGTTTTGCTGTGTTGGGTAACCATGAATATATTGGCGGCAATGCCAATGAGGCAATAAAATATCTAAATGAAGCAGGAGTAAAAGTGTTAAGGGATAGTTCGGAAGAGGTTGGGGGGAGTTTCACTCTTGTAGGGAGAGATGATTTATCGGGATCACGCTTTAATGGAACGAAGCGAGAAAGCTTAGCAACTCTGATGCAGGGGATAAATCCCTCTTTGCCAATTATATTAATGGATCATCAACCCTCTCATTTGGAAGAACCGGTTGAACAAAAAGTAGATCTTCAGGTTTCTGGGCATACTCACAATGGTCAACTATTTCCCATTCAGTTTATTACACAGAAAGTTTTTGAACAGGATTGGGGATATCTGCATAAAGCGGACTTTCAACTCATAGTATCATCGGGCTATGGGACATGGGGGCCTCCGATTCGAATCGGTAATACCCCTGAGATCGTGGATATTACAATAACATTTAAATAGTAAGGTTAAATGAGCTCTGGAAGAGGTTGGCTTCCAGAGCTTTTTGTTTGTGTTTAGCCAAGGACTTATCTAAAATTTTTCGTTGACGTATAAGGAGATTAGTGATAACATAAGCCCTAAAGACACTGATACTGATTATCAATTGCAAACATTTTGCAATAAGGAGTGGGAAGAATGCCTTTAACTATGTTATCACCGGGTAAAGAGGCTGTAGTTGAAGCATGTAGAGCTAAAGAAACAACTAAAAAGTTCCTGGAAGGTCTGGGGATTATTCCTGGAGTTACGATATCAGTCATTTCCGAGTTTAGCGGCAATCTAATTGTGGCCATCAAAGGATCTAGATTGGCCTTAAATAGGGGAGTTGCTCAGCAAGTAATGGTACATGCATGAGGTTTTAGAGGAGGTAAATATTTTGGAAAGAACTTTAAAGGAGTTAAAAACAGGTGAAAAAGGCCTGATTGTTAAAGTCTTAGGTGAAAAGGGTCCTGTAAAGAAACGGTTAATGGATATGGGTGTGACCCGGGGAGCAGAAGTATTGGTAAGGAAAGTAGCGCCACTTGGCGACCCAATAGAAGTCAATATTCGGGGGTACGAATTAACTCTGAGGAAGGCTGAAGCGCAAAATATTATAATAGAATAAGGGTTGCTCCTGCTTAAAGAGGAGTAATTTTTTTAAAATCTAAGTGAGAATGGTTATCGGCATCTTGGGGGGAGTTGTGGAGTAGTGTCGTTAAAGTTTGCATTAGTGGGGAATCCGAACTGTGGAAAAACTACTTTGTTTAATGAAATTACTGGGAGCACTCAGTATGTTGCAAACTGGCCTGGAGTTACTATTGAAAAAAGAGAAGGAAAGGCTAAAAGGTTAAAAGAGGATGTTCTGATTATCGACCTTCCGGGGATCTATTCATTATCCCCATATTCTATGGAGGAAGTCATAGCCAGAGATTACATTGTTAATGAAATGCCAGATGTTGTGATCAATATCGTTGATGGTACTAATATAGAAAGAAACCTATATCTGACCACCCAATTAATCGAATTAGGGGTAAATGTTATTGTTGCTCTAAACATGATGGATTCCGTAGATGCCAAAGGGGATAAGATTGATCTGGCTACCCTGGAATCTTCACTGAATCTACCAGTGGTGCCAATCACTGCGAGCAAAGGAAAGGGCGTAAAAGAACTTTTGGATAGAGCTCTTAGTGTAGCTCAAACAGCAGCTTCGGGCCATAGTTCTCCACAGCTACAAGAAATACATAATAAAAGTATCATAGCAAGTATTGAGGAAATTGAAAGCAGAATTTTACCGGAACTAGAGAGTGAAGTGCAAAATCCCCGCTGGACGGCATTAAAGCTATTGGAAGGGGACGAGAAAGTTCAAGAAACATTGAAGGTTCCAGTTTCATTGTTAATAAGGCTTAAAGCGTATCAGGAAAGACTAGAAAAGAACTTTGATATGGATATCGAGACAGTTATTGCCGACAGCAGATATCAATTCACGACGAACGTAGCACGCAAAGTTGTTAAGAAAAAAGCAGATAACTCAGACCTAACCATTTCAGATAAAATTGATAAAGTTGTGACCAATAGAATATTAGCAATTCCATTGTTTCTAGCGCTGATGTTTGGAATATTCTCTATAACCTTTGGTACCATCGGCTCTTCTACCATTGACTTTGTTGACGTGTTGGTGAACGAAACAATCGCAGACTTTGTTTTGACCGCCCTTGAAGGAGCAGGAGCAGCTGTATGGTTGCAGGATCTTATTGTAGGCGGGATTATTGGTGGTTTGGGAAGTATGTTAGTATTCGTGCCGCAAATCATGATCTTATTTTTCTTTCTATCCGTTCTAGAGGACACTGGATATATGGCAAGAGCAGCGTTTGTTATGGATCGACTCCTGAGAAAGCTTGGCCTAAGTGGAAAATCATTTATTCCCATGCTGATAGGTTTCGGATGCACCGTTCCGGCGGTCATGAGTGCAAGGACTTTGGAAAATGAAAAGGATCGGCGCTTGACGATCATGCTCGTCCCATTTATGTCCTGTGGAGCTAGGCTTCCCATCTATGCTTTGTATACAGCTGCCTTCTTCGCCAGGAATCAGACCGTGGTAGTATTCTCCCTTTATATTTTAGGCATTATTGTGGCCATTTTGTCAGGAATTTTGCTTAAAAAGACTATCCTTAAAGGAGAGGTAGCGCCTTTTGTAATGGAGTTGCCTCCCTATAGAATTCCCACATTAAAAGGCTTGATGATCCATATGTGGGATCGTGGTAAAGGATTTGTCAAAAAGGCAGGGACGATAATCTTTGCGGCGGCTGTTATAATCTGGTTTTTACAGTACTTTAACTATTCGTTCCAAGCGGTTTCGGAACCAGCTGACAGTATGCTCGGTTCAATAGGTGGTGTTATTGCTCCGCTTTTTGCTCCGCTAGGTTTTGGAGACTGGCAATCTGCTGTTGCTCTGCTTACTGGGTTTATCGCCAAAGAAGCGGTTGTGTCGACAATGGGTATCCTGCATGGTGTGGCAGAGGCTACTGAAAGCTCAACGGATCTTATCACGGCTCTGCAAACGGTATTTACTCCATTAACCGCCTACGCCTTCATGGCCTTCTCTTTACTTTATCTTCCTTGCATGGCAGCTTTTGCAACCATTAAACGGGAGATGAATTCCTGGAAATGGACAATGATTACTATAGGATACTCAACAGGGGTAGCATGGCTTGTTGCATTTTTAATCTTCCAAATTGGAAAATTGCTGGGTTTTAGCTAATTAATTAAGGGATGGGTGAGTTAAATGATTAATTGGTTTATCGGAAGCTGCATCGCAGTAGTGACTGCGTTAATCATTGTAAGGTCAATTAGCGGAATGAGAAAAGGAGAAAGTTGCTGCAGCGGCTGCACTCAAAGTCAGTGTAATTGTACACAAAAAGTATAGGTTATAAATAGAAAAATGAAAAATTATTAGAATGAGAAAAATTTTGTTAGGAGGCGGAAACAATGAGTATCGTGTTAGTTGGTGGTCATGACAGAATGCATAGTGAGTATATGGGTATCTGCAGTAAGCGGGGGCACAATGTAAAAGTCTATACACAGATGCCTACCAAGTTCGATAAAGTAATCGGATCTCCTGATGGAATTGTTTTATTCACATCAACAGTCTCTCACAAAATGATTCATACTGCAGTAAAAGAAGCAAAGAGAAAGAAAATTCCCGTGTTTAGAAGCCATAGCAGCAGCGGTGCTTCATTGGACAGACTGCTGGATGAACTTGAAGAAAAAGTCATTGTATAATTACTAATATCTTAGATAAGCGGCTATAGATAATCTCTAGTGGAGGAAAGGTATGTTTCAATTCATTCAAAGACTATTTCGTCCTCAACACTTCCACGATATCATTGAGTGTCTAGCAGCTGCTCTGGAAGCAAAAGATTTGTACACTAGCGGTCATTCTTCTAGGGTAGGGGATATGTCCTATGATTTAGGACGCGCTATGGGACTAAAAGGGCAGGAATTAGAAAATCTTCATATTGCGGCACACCTTCATGACATAGGCAAGATGGGTATATCCGAAAACATACTAAATAAGAAAGGGAGACTTCTTCCCCATGAGTGGGCCCAGATACAAAACCATCCAGAAATTGGTTATAAAATCTTGGCTAAATCAAAGGGTCTTAAGCAAATCGCTGAAATTGTGCTGCATCACCATGAGCGCTGGGACGGGAAAGGTTATCCTGGTGGCTTATATGAAAACAGAATTCCACTAGGTTCAAGAATAATTGGAGTCGCTGATGCTGTCGATGCGATAACTTCGATAAGGCCCTATCGCAAGGCCTTGTCTTGGGAAGAATGCTGGGATGAGGTTGTCTTAAATAAAGGTATACAATTTGACCCCGTTGCAGTAGAAGCCTCAGAAAGACTATGGAAAAAATGGAGAGAACGATCCCTGGAGTCTGAGAGGAATGAGGGCGACTCTAAATTGGCAGTTGTAGCAGTTCATTCCAAATGTTGAGCTTAGGCTATGTACTATCAACAAAATTTTTCGATTTAAACAAATAGTAGACACACCACTTACAAGTAAAAGTGGGTGTCTACTATTTGTTTATGCTTTAGAATGTCTGTTTATCTAAGTGCCTCTGCGATACTCTGACCAAATTCTTGACACTTAATTAGTGCATCTTCATCAGGATTCCAGGTTACCCGTAACCCTTCATTGAGTAATTCAAACTTAGCGTGTTCTAATTCAGTTGAAATAAGTTTTGTGTTCTCACCACTCCAACCATAACTGCCGAAAGCGGCTCCTCTTTTGTTTTTAAACCCTAAACCTTTAACCATTTCTAGGATTCCGGCAACTGCAAATGAGATACCCTTATTAATGGTTGGTGAGCCGACTAGAATTGCCTTGGATTTAAAGATTTCGGTAATAATATCATTCTTATCGGAATGAGTAGAGTTGCAATTAAATAATTTGACTGTAACATCTGGGTCACTTAATTTTATGCCGGCTGCGATATTCTCTGCCATCTTCCGGGTACTGTTCCACATAGTATCGTAAACAATCGTTATTTGATTTTCTTGATAATCCGATGCCCATTCTACATACTTATTGACTATCTGAATTGGGTTGTCTCGCCAAATAACACCATGGCTTGGGCAAATCATATCTACTGGCAGATTAAAGCCTAAGATCTCGGTAATTTTGTTGCGGACGAAATTGCTAAATGGCGTTAAAATGTTCGCAAAATATTTCTGAGCTTCCCGATATAACTCTGCTTGGTCAACTAAATCATTAAACATGTGCTCTGAAGCCAGATGCTGTCCGAAACCGTCATTGCTGAACAAAATATTATCTCCGGTTAAATAGGTGAACATGGTATCAGGCCAATGGAGCATTCTAGCCTCAATAAAAACGAACTCTTTCGAACCAAGGTTCAGTTTATCTCCGGTTTTAACGGGTACGAAGTTCCAATCTTGATGATACTGCCCTTTTAGGGATTTGATGGCATTAGCGGTACAATAAATTGGAGTATTAGGGATTTCCCTCATTAGCTCAGGTAAAGCGCCACTGTGGTCAGGTTCTCCATGGTTAACAATTATATAATCGATTGTGTTTAAATCGATTTCTTTCTTTAGATTTGCTACAAATTCTTTGGCAAAGGGCGTCCATACGCAATCAATTAAGGCAGTCTTCTCGTCGCGAACTAGATATGAATTATAGCTGGAACCGTTGTGTGTAGAGAGTTCATCACCATGAAACTTTTTCAACTCCCAATCAATTTTACCCACCCATTGTACATTTTTATTAACTGTAAAACTCATAATACGACCTCCTGAATTTGTTTTGTTGAGTCAGTAATCTTTTAATAATGTTAAGCCTCGGCTAATCTGAAGCAATTACGTCCGTTCTGTTTTGCTTGATAAAGGGCTTTGTCCGCAGCTTCGATTAGAGGTGTGGGAGAATTAGCGAGGTTAGCTTGCCCAACAGCTATTCCTAAACTAATCGTAACCTTAGGTGTAATAGAGGAAAGACGATGGGGTATTTCTAGACTTTCCACACTAACACGTAAGGTCTCAGCGACAGTTAAGGCACCCTCCACAGTGGTATTTGGGAGAACAACCACAAATTCTTCTCCCCCATAACGTGCGATAAAATCTCCTTGGCGTTTAAGAGAGCCTTTTAAGGATGCTGCGACTTCTTTAAGGCATTCATCCCCTTGCAAGTGGCCGTAAGTATCATTATACGCCTTAAAGAAGTCGATGTCACATAATATAAGTGCGATAGGTTCTCTGTTGTGTGTCGCCAGTAACCATAGCTGGTTAAGGAACTGATCAAAGTGACGGCGGTTAGCTATTCCTGTTAATCCGTCAATGGAGGAAAGAAAACTGAGTTCTTGGTTGGCATTTTCTAACTGAAATCTTTCCATAAGTAGAGTGTTTGCTAAAGGTCGGAAAATATACAATCCAAGAAAAGCGAGGGTTATAAGAATTACTAAGCCACTCGTAATCTCTAATAGCCTAAGTCGATGAACTTTAGCTTCACTTTCTTTCTGGTGCAAAGATACTATCTGATCCAGAGATTCCAGGATATCTCCATTTTCTTGAAGCAGATATATTAGATGAGAGTTATTGGGAGTAAGTAAGTGTTCAGGATCCTGGGCTAAGGCCAAGGCTTCAGATGAGTAGCGGTTAAGCCGAGTGTGCATATTTACGGGTGGGCTAAAATACATCTCTTGCATTTGCGGTGATAAGCAATGCGATGGAATATATGAGTACTACCTTCAATTAAGGTTTGGTGATTTAACTGTAGTTGAGCTATTGTTTCCGACAATTGCTCTCTAATCTGCTTGCGATCACTAGTATTTGAACTGTAAACTAGTTCAACACTAAGAAGTGCTGCTTTTTGAGATAGCCAGCGTTGGCTCCCGCTAATATTAACAAGCAGCGCACTATCAGATTGAGTCGAAATAACTTGGTGCATTGAAAAGAATGTAGCAAGCGTAAGCAAGGCTATTAAACTCAAGGCTGAAATGTATGTGCGTGTTAATTTAGACAGGGAAAAAGTTTCAGGTAGTATGCTCCTAAGCTCTGTTATGTCGCGAAAGATAGATATGTAAATTATTCCTTCTACATTGTCATAAAATATTCCTGCCGAAGGGGAGTGAATTTAGATATTAATGCTTGTCCCAACGCAGTCCAATTTGGGACAAGCATGACTGCTTTTCGTTCATAAAAAATAGGGATAGAAATGCGTACATTGCATTTCTATCCCTTTGGCTCTTTCAGACTTTAGGCTCTACTTGGCCAGTTCTGGCAGCTGCTTTTTAATCAATTCGATCATTGTAGGATTTTTGATCTCAATAGGTTTAGTAGCAGGGTCATCTTGCAGGTCTTCATATTTCATAGCTCCAAAGCTATGATCGCGAGTGAAGTGTCCACGTTCATCAGTTGGGTTTTTCCACATAAGTTTATCTAGATCAAAGGTTTTACCAGCATGACACTTGACACAGTTGTCAGTCGGTTTGTCAGTCGGCAGTAGAGAACCATTAGTGTTAGCTTTATGAGTTGTATGGCATGTCAGACATTGGTTTAATTGTGAACTCTGAGCATGCTTGCTAGCGAAGTAATTACGTGTACCATAGTGTGTGTTTGCAATGAAGTTTCCTTGAGCATCCTTGGAAGGATTACTTTCATGGCAAGTCAAGCAAGATTCTTTTGCAGTTTCAGAGCTCATCGTTCCTTTTTTGTCGGTAGCACTTACATGGTTTCCGCCTGGACCATGACAAGACTCACAAGATACGCCGTAACTGGGAGATCCAACTTCAATTCCGGGAGCATGGCATTTTCCGCAAGTAAAACTTTCAGCAGTCCAGTCGTTTTTACCATCTTTATCCATATCGGCCTGTTTGGGAGCTTCAACAGTCCACTTGTCATTTGTTTTATGAACCGCACCAACTCGATAAATTTTTTCCTTGAATCCTGCTGATTCTGGAATTTCAGCAATTACGTAATCGTCCATCATTACGCCGTATATTTTCGCCTTGGATAAATCAAGAGTCGTTGAGGTTGGCTTATCTTTGTTAGCTGCATCAAAAATTGTAATTTCGCCTAACGGTTTTTCCAAAGGAAAATCGGCAAGTGGTTTAAAGGCGGCGTGATGTTTTGTATGAGTTACATTTTCAAAGGTCTCGGTATGACAGGCCTTACATGCATCATCCCCTGCATAGGACACTTGAGGGGTACCGGTTAACTGGGGTCCGGTTGGTTGAGGTGTTGGAGTTTCATCGGTCTTGTTGCACCCCATAGCTAGTACTGTTAAAAAAGTAAGAGAAATAATTGAAGCGATAAATGGTTTCTTCCAGTTCATTGAGTAGTTCCTCCTTTAATGTAGAATTCAAACAAATTTCGATAATTTATTGTGTCGACCAGAATTGGTCAGGAAGACAGGATATATATTAATTGGTCTTAAGATGTTGATTAAACAACATTGTGGTCTTAGTTTGCTTATAATTTAATCGGATAATGCTAGAAAACTAAAATAATTAACATGAAATTTATGGAAATTAACCAATAAAAATCGAAGATTCATTTTTCTCAATCAATTTCTCCTAAAATTAAAGGTTTTTTGATTCCGTTCGCGAATAATCCTAATTACCAACTCTCTTATTGATTAAGACAGAAAGAAGGGAACTTTGTGCGTTCGCTAAAAAATCAAATCCTTATTATGTTGTTGTCATCGCTTTTTTTACTGGCGGCTTGTTTTCTCGTAGTTCTTGGAATATATATGAAGGATCGAGCAGTGGCGGCAGCAATAATTAAGGTGAAAGCGGATTTGGCTACCTGTGAGGAGATTATTGATAAGACATATCCCGGAGTGTGGTCAGAGAATGACGGAAATCTATATAAAGGGACGGAGAAAATTAGTTTAAACAATGACTTGGTGGATCATTTATCTAGTTTGACAGGGGATACAGTAACCATTTTCCTCAGAGACACCCGAGTTGCTACAACGATACGTGGTTCAAATAACGAACGAGCAATTGGTACTAAGGTTTCTGAAAATATTGTGCAGACGGTTCTCAAAAATGGTCAAACCTATGTAGGAGAAGCCGATGTAGTCGGACAGTGGTATCAAACAGGTTATGTGCCGTTACGTGCGGAAAATGGCGACATCATTGGCATTTTTTATGTGGGAATATCTCATGCTTATGAACATGAAATAATCACTCGGTCTTTAGTTACAATGGCAGGAATGGGACTTGCCTTGACTCTGTTGGTAGCGTTTATTACTTGGTTCTTTCTCCAGAAAGTTATCATTTACCCTTTGCACAATATCATGTTAGGGACTCGGGACGTAGCAACCGGACACCTTACTGAGAAGGTTAAAGTGTCTGGAGCGAAGGAAATTGAAGAACTTGAGGATGCCTTTAACCAAATGGTAGAGCAGATCCAATCTCTGACTACGGAAATGAATCGAATAAACAGCATTAATTCTAGCAATACCCCGAATGAAACGGTAATTCTAACTCCAACCTATATGCCTCCGCCCAACTTCGAACTCCCAGGGAGTATAGGAGATGCAGGATTACCAAAAGGATTACATCAAGCCACTCTTGGTCAAATAGTACAATTTCTTCAGGCAAATAAACGTCCGCTCTCTGCAGAGGAAGTTGCAGAAGGAGTTAAGCTTACTAGGGTGACAGTACGGCGCTATCTTGAATTTCTTGAGCATTGCGGAGTACTAAAATCTGAGCAGAAATATGGAACAGTAGGGAGACCCGTCAAATTATTTATACCGCAGTGAAATAAGACTCTCGTCAATAGACTTCGCACTGAATTATAGGCGGAGTCTATTTTAATGTTAAATAAAGGAAAAGCGTCATTAGTATCTGTATTACGTACAACAAAGCTGGGGGGTTTTCTCAGGATAAGAATGTAAGATTAATTTGATTTGGATAAAGGATTGTTATTTTCTTAATTAACTTAATTTTCTTTATTGATAAAACGCTTATTTAATGTTCATAAACACGACAGTAAGCCAATAGCGAGGTAAACTGTTCACAGCAATCGAAATTGACAAACAATTTCGATTTATCTGAGAGGATACTTTTTGAAGAAGTAAAAGAAGAGAGGTGAGAAACGGGGTAATAAAAATCTTTATATGAAGGAGGATTATCATGTGTGAAGCCGGTACACCTAATCAATTTGCCCAAAAGCTGGATAATTTTATTGACGGTCTGACCCACAAAAAGGAAAATCTTATCGCAGTTCTTCATCATGCTCAGGAAATATATGGATATTTGCCTGACAATGTGCAATGGCATATTGCTCAGAAGTTAGATATACCTTCCGCTACAGTTTACGGTGTAGTAAGTTTTTATTCATTTTTTACGATGATACCTCGTGGGGAACATGTTGTTAATGTCTGCACGGGTACAGCTTGCTTCGTACGGGGGGCAGAAAAATTAAAAGAAGAACTTGAAAGTCAGCTTAAAATTAAGGCCGGAGAGACAACTCCTGATAATCTCTTTACCTTAGAGACATTGCGCTGTGTTGGAGCCTGCGGTCTCGCTCCAGTCATGATTGTCGATGGCAAAGTGCATGGACGCATGCAAAAGCCACAAGACATAAATGAGGTTTTAGCGAAGTACCGTTCAGAAGGATAGATCCATATCTCAATTTACCCTGTTTTTTTAGAAGTAACCGTCCCCAGTATACGCTCTGAGAAGCGTCACCGAAGGAAGGGAAAGCCATATGAAACTCAAAAGTATTGATGCATTGAATGAATTACAAGCTCAAAGCCTTAAACTCCTTGAAACAAGACGGATTATGGATTCCGCTGGAAGCGAAAAAACTCAAGGGCCGGTAAGGCATGTTATGGTCTGTGGAGGACCAGGTTGCCATTCCTCGGGAAGTCCGGGAATTGCCCAACGGTTAGAAGAAGAACTGAACAGATTGGAACTGTCTGAACAGATTAAAGTCTTCCAACCTGGCTGTTTTGGCTTTTGTGAAAAGGGCCCGATGATTCAAATTTTCCCGGATAACGTAACTTATTGTGAGGTCTCTAGTGAGGATGTAACAACTATTGTCGAAGAACACTTCTTGCAAGGAAAGATAGTAGAACACTTACTTTTTATGGATCCTGAGACTAAAGAGCGTTTTGCTCAAAGCATCCCCTTTTACAACGGACAACTTCGGATAGCTCTTCGCAATGTTGGATATATTGCGCCGGAAAATATCCTCGAATACATTGCCGCAGATGGTTACCAAGCCTTATCCAAAGTTCTTTTTTCTATGAAGCCCTTTGAGGTTATAGATGTTCTTAAGCAAAGTGGACTGCGGGGGCGTGGTGGTGCAGGATTCCCCACAGGTTCAAAGTGGGAGTTTACCCGTAAGAGCCCAGCGGACCAGCGATACATTATTTGTAACGCTGACGAAGGAGATCCGGGTGCTTTCATGGACCGCTCAGTCTTGGAAGGTGACCCCCATAGCGTTTTAGAAGCTATGCTTATTGCGGGTGCAGCCATTGGAGCATCCGAGGGATATATCTACGTTCGGGCAGAGTACCCAGCAGCAATTCATCGCTTAAAAATTGCTATAGAGCAAGCCCGAGAATATGGTTTACTAGGAAAAGGAATTTTAGGCAGCGATTTTAGCTTTGAGATCGAGCTTAAATATGGAGCAGGTGCCTTTGTCTGTGGTGAAGAAACGGCGCTGATTCATTCCATTGAAGGGGCCAGGGGGGAACCTTCAGTAAAACCGCCATTTCCGGCTCAAAAAGGTTTGTGGGGTAAACCCACTTGCGTTAACAATGTAGAAACCTTGGCCAACATTCCGCCGATTATCCTCAAGGGAGCAGAATGGTTTTCTAATATTGGTACTGAAAAAAGCAAAGGGACTAAGGTCTTCGCTCTAGCAGGTAAAGTAAATAATGTAGGACTCGTAGAAGTTCCCATGGGCACAACACTTCGGCAAATCATTTTTGATATTGGCGGGGGAATTAAGCAGCATAAAACATTTAAAGCGGCTCAAACCGGAGGTCCTTCGGGCGGATGCATTCCGACCAAATATCTGGATTCCCCTATTGATTATGAGTCTCTGGCAGCTATAGGCTCCATGATGGGTTCGGGTGGACTCATAGTCTTGGATGAAGATGATTGCATGGTCAATATCGCCAAGTATTTTCTAGAGTTTACGATGGACGAATCCTGTGGTCGCTGTACAGCTTGTCGGGTTGGTACCAAACGTTTGCATGAAATCCTGGAGAAGATCACTGACGGAAAAGGGACGTTAGAGGATTTAGACAACATGGAAAGATTGTGTCATATCATTAAAGACACAGCTCTTTGTGGTTTAGGGCAAAGTGCCCCCAATCCCATTCTCTCCACCTTAAAGTATTTCCGGGAAGAATATATTGCCCATGTTGTTGACAAGACCTGTCCTGCAGGCGTTTGTAAGAGCCTGCTCAAATACGAAATCACAGATAAGTGCGTTGGGTGTTCCCTTTGCGTTAAGAAATGTCCAATGCATTGTATTACTGGCACAACTAAAAAACGTCACGTTATTGATCAAGAACGTTGCCTAAAATGTGGGGCATGTATGGAACAATGTCGTGTCGTCGGAGCAATCATCTGCCATTAAGGTATCCCTAAAGGAGGACTCCATATGGATATACAGTTAACTATCAACGACATAGCGCTTAAAGTACCGGAAGGAACGACTATTTTAGAAGCCGCTAGAACCGTAAACATTGATATTCCAACTTTATGCTACTTAAAGCTTAACGAAATGCACTATAATAACAATATTGCTTCCTGCCGTGTCTGTGTCGTTGAAATAGAGGGACGACGCAATTTGGCCTCCTCATGTTCAACTCCAGTTTCCAGCGGCATGGTAGTCAGAACAGACTCATTGCGTGCTATCCAAGCCCGAAGAGCAATGGTCGAACTGCTCCTTTCCGATCACCCAAAATCTTGTTTAACTTGTGCTAAAAACCAAGACTGTGATCTCCAATCATTGGCCTCAGAATTAGGAGTCCGCCATATCTCTTATGAAGGTGACGAATCAGAGTTCGAAATCGATACGTCAAGTTCCTCTATTGTTCGAGATCCAAATAAATGCATCCGCTGTCGCCGTTGTGAAACGATGTGCAACGAAGTACAAACGGTAGGTGTTTACTCTGCTGTAGGCCGCGGCTTTGAAACCGTCGTTAAAACAGCTTTTGATTTACCGCTTAGCAAAACTGCTTGTACCTTCTGTGGACAATGTATTGCAGTATGTCCGACTGGTGCGTTAACAGAATTAGACCAGGTTGATAAGGTTTGGAAGGCTCTTAACGATCCCAATCAATTTGTCGTTGTACAAACAGCACCGGCAGTACGGGTTGCTTTAGGTGAAGGGTTTGGACTAGATCCGGGGACGATTGTAACCGGCAAAATGGTGGCTGCCCTTCGTAGGCTTGGCTTTGACAGAGTTTTTGATACGGATTTTGCGGCTGACTTAACAATTATGGAGGAAGCAACAGAGCTAGTCCACCGCATACAACATGGCGGACGCCTGCCGCTTCTCACCAGTTGTTGTCCTGCCTGGGTCAAATTTTTTGAACATCAATTTCCAGATTTACTGGATATTCCTTCAACTTGTAAATCTCCGCATGAAATGTTAGGAGTCTTGATTAAAAGCTATTATGCGAGAACTTTAGGCATAGACCCTAAAACAATCACAGTTGTCTCAGTTATGCCTTGTGTTGCTAAGAAATATGAAGCAGCACGTCCGGAACTTTCCCAAGGGGCAGAAACTGCCGACGTGGATATTGTTATCACGACCCGGGAACTTGCACGTATGATCAGAGAAGCCAGCATTCATTTTGACCATCTAAAAGACCAAGAATTCGATCATCCTTTAGGGGAATCGACAGGCGCTTCGGTAATTTTCGGAACGACTGGCGGGGTTCTTGAAGCTGCTTTAAGAACAGCCTATGAGGTACTCACCGGAGAAACCCTGGAGAAAGTAGAATTTGAGGTTCTGCGAGGAATGAATGGACTGAAAGAGGCCGTTGTACCAATTGCTGGTCGGGATTATCGGGCTGCAGTCGTTCATGGGTTAGGAAATGCTCGAACAATTCTCGAGAAAATACAAGCGGGCGAAAGTGATTATGATGTAATAGAAATCATGGCATGTCCGGGAGGATGTATTGGCGGCGGCGGACAACCTTATCACCATGGAAATTTAGAAATTCTATCCTCACGAGCAGAAGGATTATATCGAGAGGATCGCTCCAAGCCGTTAAGAAAGTCCCACGAAAATCCAGCTATTATTGGTCTCTATAAAGATTATTTAGGTGAACCATACGGAGAATTAGCGCATAAATTACTTCATACCAGTTATGTGGCACGGAAAAAAATCTAGTTACTTGTATGAGTGTAAAACAATTAAAGAGGAGTAAGCGTCTTATTGATGCTTACTCCTCTTTAATATAATTCCTAAAACACTATTTTCTTGAATAAATCTCTTTCTTTTCTTGCCACGGTAAAAATTTAGTCTCCAATCGGCGAAAAGCAAAGTCTAATGATAGGCCGACAAGCCCAATAACCAGTACCCCACCAAGCATCAAATCTGTCTGAGCCATTTCACGGCCCTCCTGAATCAGATAACCAATACCCTGGGAAGAACCGAGTAATTCTGCTGCTACTAAAGAGCGCCAACAATAACTAAGGCCCAGTCTCATGCCGATAAAGACAGAAGGAGCGGCTGACGGAAGATATACTTGGGTTATTAAACCCCAGCGAGAAAGACCATAAGTGTAGGCTACTTCTTTAAGTTCTGTATCTGTACTAGCAATGCCATGTAAGGTATTAAGAAAGATTGGAAAAAAGGCTGAGTACATAATAATGGCAAACTTCGAAGCTTCATCAATGCCCAACCAGAGGATAAACATGGGAATCCAAGCAATAGCCGGAATTTGTTGAAAAAAGCTCAGGCTGGGTGATAAAAAACTACGTACCCCTGGCAATAGGCCGAGCAGGAAACCAAGTGGAAGAGCCAGACAGAGAGCCAGGCTAAAGCCGATACCAACACGGTATAGGCTGGTGCCTATATGCTTTATCAGCAGTCCATTACTAGCGATGGTTAATAAACGATCCCAAATCTGAGAGGGAGGGGGAAGGAGATAGACATTCAGCCACCCCAAGGCACTGAGTATTTCCCATATTACTAAAATAATCACAGGAAGAGCTAATCCTTGAAACAGTTTTATCAAAAACCGCGCCCTCATTGAGCTAGTTAACCCTTCCGACAAAGTTTTTGGCTTTTCTCGTGGAGTATTTGTGGAAGCCTTCATAAAAACCTCCATAAGCTACGTTGTGGGTAGGTAACTTGGATCAACTAAGTCCTCCACAAGTTTATTAATGTCAACATCAGGTCGGATCATTCCTTCCTTTTGCAAAAAGGAAGCAGATTCTTGCAAGTCGGACTTAACGTCATTAAGGCTCATGTCAAAGTTAAACGCGGGGTAAAGGCTTCTCACACCCTTAATATCAAGTTGATTTTGCGTTGCGGTCATTGCGAATGCTTCTTCAAGGTTTGTTTTGCTCCAGTCGACGGAGACTTTATGAACTTTTAAGAAGCGTTTTACTAGTTCGGGTTGAGCCTGGGCAAATTCGCTGCGAACTGCAATTACTGTCAAACCGGAAATAAGTCCTTCTGCTGAGCGTAATTTTTTAACCTTACCCGTGGCAACGGTTTTGGAAAGTAGTGGTTCAGGCAGAATTGTAGCATCAACCTGACCTGTTGCAATAGCTGTAGCTGCGGCTGTTGAATCCATATTTACAAGTTCTAGATCCTGAGTTGTTAGATTTACTTCTGCCAGAGCACGGATTAACATTTCGTGAAGCATAGTCCCTTTTTGTAGGGCAATTTTCTTCCCCTTAAGGTCTGCAATAGAGCTTATAGATCCATTAGGGGTTACAACGAGACTTATTCCTTTGGGAAAGCGTGAGTAGGAGGAAATGACTTTGATATCATTCCCGCTAGCTTTTGCTAAGATAACCGAAACGTAATTAAGACTCGTGGAGAAATCAAGTGATTTACCAGCTAAGGCTTCTAATTGATTGCTTGGGGCCGGTATATCGTGCCACTTAAATTCTATACCGTCTTTCGCAAACTCCTCTTCAAACATTTTCTTTTCCTTAGCGACAACTGAAGGGATGTTGATAGGCCGGAAGACATAGGAAGCGTTGATTTCTTTGGGTTTATCCGGTAGGGTTTGATTAGAAGAACTTTGAGGTGCACAGCCAATTAGCAAGGTTGTGCATAAAAGGAAAATAAGTAATAGTTTTGAACGAAACATAATTAAACCACAATCCTTTTTGTTAAACTTGAATTATCCTATTTTTAGGTTATTAATAGTTTAACACACCTAAGGTACATGAAGAGTAAAATGACAAAGAAATTTAAAGTAGATTAAATATTCAAATTTTTACCCTAAAAGCTCTGTGTTTTTTATAGTAAGTAATAGGAGATAATAAGGTTAGTGACTATTTAGTATTATTTTACAACATCAGATTGGAAAACTGAGGTATTGGGCCTCCGAGCAACGGCAGAGGCATTATTCGTACATAGAAACACACTAATATACAGAATCAATCACATTAATCAGCTTACAAATTTAGACCTTAACAATATAAATGCTGTCCATGCTCTTATCGATTCTTTCAGAATCAAAAAATTCCTAAATCAGTCGTAATAAACCCTGATTCTTTTTAAGGCTAATTAAAGAGGAAGTTGTCTATTAAGTTATTGACATGGATATTGTATATGGTATCATAGGAGTGAGTAATCACTCATATTATTTGTAGATTATCTTGAGTTCTTTGGAGGGGCGTTATGAAATCAATTAGTGAAACAGAACAATTGGAGAAAAGTAAGAAGAAAACCACAGAAGAGCGGCGTCAAGATATCCTTGAGGCAGCATTAAATATTTTCACTGAAAAGGGTTATAATGGCTCTACAACGGCGGAAATTGCCAAAGCAGCTGGAGTTGCGGAAGGAACCATCTTTCGTCATTTCGCTACCAAGAAGGAATTATTAATCGCTGTTCTCAAACCAAAAATCCTTACTGGGATTATATCTCTCGATAAGGAACAAGAAGATCCTGTAGAATTCTTTCGCTGTTTTTTAAAGAATCGCTTGGAGCTAATCAAAGAGAACGATGGTCTTGTCCGTTTTATGTTTGCTGAAGCTCAGTACCATGATGAAGTCAGAGAGGCCTTGTCGAATGGGATTTTAGGAGATGGCATAAACATCGTTAAACCTTGGTTTAATAAGGGCGTTGAAGAGGGGGTTTTTAAACCGATCCCATTTCCGGCTATGATGCGGAGTTTTATGGGGATGGTTTTGTTTTATGGGATATTCAATCATGTTTTCCCTGGATTCTCGCCGGAGAAAACCATTGACGAGGCCGCCGATCAGATTCTTGAACTTTTCTTAAATGGTTTGCTTATCAAATAAGACGTAAGTTAGATGAATTAGAAATTATGGGGGAGTATTGATTAGCTAAGTTCAAGGAACAGGAGGAGAAAAAATGAAAAAAAAGGCAGTAGTTGTAGTCATTGTTCTAGTTTTTATTGCCCTGTCGGTCTTAGGGGATCGCTATTTAAACCGTTCTGCAGAGTCGAACCTGTTTTCAGGGACGATTGAAGGAACTGAACTTTCGGTGCAGCCGGAGTTGGGCGGCAAAATTGTTGAATTATTAGTGAGCGAAGGTCAGGTTATTAAAACGGGAGATATTATTGCTAAACTAGACGACAGTCAGGCGAAGATTTCCTTGGATACTGCCAAGAGCCAACAAACCCAAGCACAAGCTAAACTTAATGATCTATTAGGCGGAGCGAGGGCAGAAGAAATAAAACGGCTTGAACATCTAGTAAGCCAGGCGAATGCTAATCTTTTAGCATTAGAACCCAATCTTAAGTTTGAGGAAGATAATCTGTCAAAAAATCAAAAACTCCAGGAGAGTGGTGCTATTAGTCAACAGGTTGTTGAAGCTCAGCAAAATAAAGTCACAACCTTAAAGGCCCAATATCAAGGGGCCCAAGAGAGTGTTAAGGTAGCCCAAGCCGGTTTAGATCAGGCACTTGCCGGTTATACTCAACCCACCATTCAGGCTCAGAGAGCGGCGGTTGATATTGCAGCTCAGTCTGTTAAAACCGCAGAACTAGGTTTAAATAAGCTTACTATTAAGAGCCCCGCTGATGGTCAGGTTCTCTATAAAAATGTCGAGGTAGGCCAAGTTGTCAATCCTGGCACAACCCTGGTAACGATACTAAATCCTAACGACTTGTGGATTAAAATATATGTACCTGGAGCGAAGCTTGGTGAGATAGAAATGAGTGAAACTGTTGCTATTATCGCTGATGCTTACCCTGATAAAAAGTTTAAGGGACAGATTCAATACATTAGTAATCAAGCGGAATTTACTCCAAAGAATGTGCAGACGAAGGAAGAACGGACGACCACCGTTTATGCAGTAAAAATAGCTGTTATAGAAGGTCAAGACCAGCTGAAAGCGGGTATGCCGGCAGATGTAACCCTGGAGTAAAGGAGTGAGGGCAAAATGAATTTAGCAATTGATTGCCAGGGTCTGGTTAAACGGTTTGGTTCGTATACAGCTGTTCGAGGAGTAAGCTTTCAACTTCCTGCCGGAGCTATTATGGGTTTTGTTGGACCCAATGGGGCAGGAAAGACAACGCTGATCCGAATGTTATGTGGAGTCTTGGTTCCTACAGAGGGAAAAGCTACAGTACTTGGTTATAACGTTCTGACTCAATCAGAAGAAATCAAACAGCGCATTGGCTATATGTCCCAAAAGTTTAGTCTTTATGATGATCTAACCGTAAAAGAGAATCTTGACTTCTATGCAGGGGTTTATAGTTTACATGGAAAAACGGCACAGGAGCAGAAGGCTCGGGTTATCGAACGGATTGGCTTGACTGAGCGTACGACTCAGCTTGTCTCAGCCCTCTCCGGTGGATGGAAGCAGAGAGTAGCTTTGGCTTGTGCTTTACTGCATAGTCCCCAGTTGCTCATATTGGACGAACCTACTGCAGGGGTAGATCCGGTTTCACGGCGTATTTTTTTAGATTTAATCCATCAGTTAGCTAAAGAAGGAATAACCATACTTGTCAGTACCCACTATATGGATGAAGCAGCAACTTGTGATTACCTTGGGTTTGTTTTTTATGGACGGTTAATTGCATTTGGGTCACCCGACGAAATGAGAGAGAAAGAGGCGAAGGATAGTTTAGATGATCTCTTTATCTATTATGTAGAAAATGAAGCCTTAGATGATCCCCGTAATCAAGCCTTCAAGAAAGGGGGAAGAGGTTAATGGGGAGATTTTCCTGGGTGCGCTTTTTAGCAGTACTAAGAAAAGAATTCCTTCATATAAGAAGAGATCGTGCCAGTTTAATTATGGCTATCGCTATGCCTATAGGAATGCTGCTCCTATTTGGTTATGCCGTCAATACGGATGTCGATCACTTACCCACTGTAGTTTGGGATCAATCACAGACTGCCGATAGCAGAGAGTTTATTGCCTCAATGCGAAGTACCCAGTATTTAAATCCCGATGAATTTATTCAAGGCTATCGACAGATTGAAGGTTATTTAGATAGCGGAAAAGCTCGGGTAGCAGTTATCATTCCGCCTGACTTTGGCAAAGAATTACAGAAGGATAATGGACAGGCCGATGTACAGATTTTGGTCGACGGGTCAGATCCCACTGTGGCACGAGCAGCTATGTCAGCGGTTCAAATGCTGGGGCTTAATAAATCCCTCGAGATTCAGGGGGTACGTCTAGCCGCCAGAGGTACAGTGGCAGGGACGAGCATGCCCTTAAATGTCGAGACCAGAGTTTGGTATAATCCGGACATGAAATCCATGGTCTTTAACATTCCAGCCTTAATCGGATTGATCTTGCAAAATGTTATCGCTATGTTAACTTCGTTTTCTATTGTGCGGGAAAAGGAGCGGGGAACCATGGAACAGGTGGTCGTAACCCCTATCCGTTCTCTTGAGTTGTTGTTGGGTAAGCTGCTTCCCTTTGTGTTCATAGGCTTTGTCTCTTTGACCTTAATTTTAGCTACGGGAATTTTTTGGTTTGGAGTTATACCATCAGGAAGTATCCCACTGCTAGTACTGTTATCAACGATCTTCTTGTTTACGATTCTTGCTATTGGGCTCTTAATATCCAGTGTTGCCAGGACTCAGCTACAGGCAATGCAAATGACGTTTATTTTGATATTACCTTCGATTCTATTGTCAGGATTCATCTTTCCTCGGGAAACCATGCCGACTTTCTTAAAGATCTTAGGAGGTTTGTTTCCCTTAACTTATTTTTTGGAAATCGTGAGAGGAATCTTCCTTAAAGGAGTAGGAATGGAGTATCTTTGGCAGGATACCCTCATATTGTGTGCCTTTGCATTTATTTTAGTGGGAATCGCAGCTAAGAAGTTTAAGAAAAATTTAGATTAGCGAGGGTGTGATATTGCTCCGGTCACCCACGGCGCCGTCGCTAGCGCCCTTGAGTCCGAAGCGAGAACGGCAAACCTCAGGGTAATACCTGGAGTGAACCCGTGCCGTTCTGGCACTTCGGAATCGAAGGGCGATTGACGCGACTCTGCCTAAAGGGTTCGCTGCGCAATATCACACCCTCGGGGCTAGAGAACGGGGAGGAACGGGAGGGAGTGATATTGCTCCGGTCACCCACAGCGCCGTCGCTAGCGCCCTTGAGTCCGAAGCGAGAACGGCAAACCTCAGGGTAATACCTGGAGTGAACCCGTGCCGTTCTGGCACTTCGGAATCGAAGGGCGATTGACGCGACTCTGCCTAAAGGGTTCGCTTCGCAATATCACTCCCTCAGGGTCTAGAGGGACGGAGAGGAAGAATGTGGATAAAATTGTTGGGATAGGCGAATATGGCATCGCAGAGAAACGGGAAGATTTCATCAAGACGTATGCATTGGCATCTTGTGTTGCAGTGACAGCTTATAATCCTGATAACCATCTGGCAGGGATGATTCATATTGCTTTACCTCATCCTGTTAATGAGAAGGAAGGACAGCGCCGACCGATCTACTATGCAACTTCGGGAATACCCATAATGATTGATAGATTGCGCTTGGAATATGGATGCCAACTTCGAGATTTACAAGTCAAGTTATTTGGCGGAGCTGACTCGTTAAGGGTGGATGATTATTTTAAGATTGGCCAAAGGAATATTAAGGCAGTTCGAGAGACTCTGTTAGCTATGAACTTAAAAATTCTCGATGAGCAAATCGGGGGATACTTAAGTAGAAGTATTACAATGAGTGTGTCAACAGGTCAAATAGAGATTAAGACATTGCCAATTAATTGTTAAGTGAATGCTGTAAGGTTAACATGAACAGATCTTTCTCTTATTTCATGTAACGGAAGAAAGTTGACTAATTAAAAAAACCTGTCATTAGATTTCTAACGACAGGTTTTTTTCTTAGCTTCCCATTTTAGTTTTTATGCGTTCGATAGCTTTCACTGTATTCTCACGAGTACCAAAGGCTGTTAAGCGGAAATATCCTTCGCCATTAGCTCCAAAGCCTGCACCAGGGGTTCCGACTACGTTGGCTTCTTTCATGAGCTTGTCAAAAAACTCCCAGGAACCCATGTTTTTTGGCGTTTTCATCCAGATATAGGGGGCGTTGATTCCGCCGAAGACTTCATAGCCTGCCTCCGCTAGACCTTCGCGGATAATTCGGGCATTTTCCATATAGTAATCGATGGTTTCTTTTACTTGCTGTTTCCCTTCCGGGGTATAAATTGCCGCTGCAGCTGCTTGAACCGGGTAAGATACTCCGTTAAACTTTGTAGTTTGTCTTCTTAGCCAGAGCTTATTTAGGCTATGTGCCTTACCCTCGGAGTCATAGACCATGACTTCTTTTGGGACGACGGTATATGCACAACGTGTTCCTGTGAAGCCTGCTGTTTTAGAAAAGCTTCGGAACTCTACAGCGACTTCACGGGCACCCTCAATTTCAAAGATAGTGCGAGGGACGCCTTCTTCACGTATAAAAGCTTCATAGGCAGAGTCATAAAGGATTATCGATTTATTCTCTCGGGCGTAATCTACCCACTGTTTTAGTTCCTCTTTGGTTAAGGTCATTCCTGTCGGATTGTTAGGGAAGCAAAGATAAATCATATCTACATGGGTTGTAGGAAGAGAAGGTTTCATTCCATTTTCCTCTGTACAAGGAAGGTAGATTATGCTTTCATACTGCCCCTTTTCCCCATTGAAGTTCCCTGTTCGTCCTGCCATAACGTTGCTATCCACATAAACCGGATAGACTGGATCTGTTACTGCCATGATATTACCTGTACCAAAGATCTCTTGGAAGTTTGCTGTATCGCTCTTAGCTCCATCACTGACATAGACTTCATCGAGAGAGAGGTCTACTCCCCGAGTTTTATAGTCATTTTCTATAATTTTTTCTATTAAAAAATCATACCCTTGTTCAGGTCCATACCCTCTGAAGGTCTCAGCCTTCCCCATTTCATCTACTGCTTTCTTCATTGCTTCAGTGACTGCAGGAGGAAGTGGACGGGTTACATCCCCAATACCTAATCTAATAATATCTGCATTTGGGTTTTCGCTTTTAAATTGATTAACTCTGCGAGCGATTTCCGAGAATAGATAACTTCCTGGTAACCTTAGATAATTTTCGTTCATTAGCGCCATAACTTTATGAAGCTCCCTTCTTGAATCTCCAATAGCTTTAGATCAGAGTATTCTCAAATAGTTAATATTTAATAATTATAGCATAATTTAATTAATCATTCAGGCTAACACGGCTAAAGAGCCTTGGAAATACAATATTATACTTTATGAGTACACAGTTTACGTGATAAAATAAGAAGGTATGCATTGATGAAACGTTAAAGGAATAGTTCTTTTTAACTTACTTAAATAAGTGTGTTAAAAGGACCGTCCCCTTTACACTTTACATAAGAACGGAGTTGTTAATATGCCAATACCATCCATACGTCTAGAAAGTCTTGGTGCGTCTGTTTTTACGGAAATGGATAATTTAAAAAGAGAATTAGAGAAAGATGGGAAGAGTCTAATTAATTTAAGTATTGGAAGTCCTGACCGAGCCCCATCCCCTGAAATTCGTAATGTACTGAGTCAAGGGGTTCTAGAAGAAGACCAATATGGATATACCCTAACCCGAGGGACGGAGGAATTCCGCAGAGTTTGTGCTCAGTGGTATCAAGATCGTTTTGGAGTTATTTTAAATCCTGAAACAGAGGTATTGCCACTCATGGGGTCTCAGGATGGTTTAGCTCACATTTTTTTGGCTTATATTGATCAGGGGGATCTGGCATTAATTCCTGATCCCGGATATCCTATTTATACAGCTGGTCTAATGCTGGCAGGAGGGAAAAAGATTGCGATTCCACTGTTAGAGGAGAATGGATTTTTACCGGATTTAAAGCAGATAGATCCTGAACTGGCTTATAAGGCTAAAATTATGTTTTTGAACTATCCTAATAACCCTACAGCGGCAGTAGCGAATTTGCCTTTTTTCGAAGAGGTTGTTGAGTTCGCAGAAAAATATGATCTTCTCATCTGTCATGATGCCGCCTATTCCGAATTAGCTTTTGGGGGCTTTAAGCCTGTAAGTTTTCTTCAAGCGCAGGGGGCAAAAGAAGTCGGAATAGAATTTCATTCTGTTTCCAAGACGTACAATTTAGCAGGAGCAAGATTAGGGTTCGTAGTAGGAAATGAAAGTGTCATTGGTACTCTTTCTCAACTCAAATCTAATATCGACTATGGTGTCTTTGCACCGGTACTGGCTGCAGGTGCATATGCTCTTTGCAATGGACAAGGCTCAATTGTAGAGAATCAGAAGGCTTATGAAAGACGACGGGATATCTTAATTGAGGGTTGTGCTTCAGCGGGATGGAAAATGCCAATACCCCAAGGCTCAATGTTTATCTGGGCACCTGTGCCTACAAAACAAGATTCGGTATCCTTTGCCATGGATTTAGCTAGAGACGCAGGTGTAATTGTAGTGCCAGGGGTAGCTTTTGGTGAGCATGGTGAAGGTTTTGTAAGAATTGCAATGGTTCAAGATGAGGAAGTTCTGCAGGAAGCTGTACTGCGGATTCAGCAGTTTTTAAATAGGAAGATTAAATTATAGACTACTGAACCTCTTCTCTATCTCTTTTGATTAGGTACATTATAATCAATAGAAGGCGATATGACGTCCTGTCATATCGCCTTCTATTTGCTTATGGGGGGTATAATTATTATAGATCTATAAAATGAAAAAAATTAAAGGAAAATAAGATTTATTGTCGAAAAAGTATAAACAAATATTTGTATATAAGATTTCTCACGCCCATTGGAAGCGACTAAGGCCAAGGGGGGTACTTTGTATTTATATCATTACAAATGAGTCGGTGGAGAAATTATACTGCTAAATGTCTATCTGCTAGGGATTCGTAGGTAGACATTTTTTTCTTCGAATGATTGGAGGGATATTAGTTTAAATAACTGTCTGTCTTTAGGCTATAGATGGTATAGCTCTTATTTTGATAATCATTATATAGAATGGAGAGGAAGAGGTTGTTCAAAAGATTGTTTAAGATTTCTAATGTTAGTGGGAAAACAATGGTGACTATTCTCCCCTTGGTATTAGCAACTCTTGTGGCCATGTCTGTAGTTAGTTATAAGTATTCAGAAACTCTTCTGAAAGACGAAATCCAAAATAAAATGACTGCTCAGTTGAATGGAACGATTACGGATATTGAAAAACAATTAACCGCACATGACACCTTACTTCAAGGCTTAGCTCGCACAGTTGAATCTGTTGGCAATGGTATCACCACTGACCAATACGCAAGTTTATTACAGAAAATCATCACTGCTAATAGTGTGACATTTGGAGCGGGTGTTTGGTTTGAACCCTATGCCTATAATAATGAAACTCAATACTTTGGCCCCTATGTCTATAAGGACAAGGATGGTAAAGTTATCTTTACGAATGAATTTGCAGATCCTAAATATGATTTCCCTACAAAACCTTGGTATACAATAAGTAAAGGTATAACGGAGAAATCGATCTGGACAGATCCGTATTTTGATGAAGATTTAAAAACAACAATTTTAACAGATAACGTGCCATTTTATGATAACAATGGGAACTTTAAAGGAACGATTACTGGCGGAATTGATTTTATAACTTTGCAAAAGTTAATTGGTGATATTCACTTAGATATTGAATCTGACATCTATCTTTTAAATAAAGAAGGTAAGTACTTAGCTAATCCAAATCCTGACAAGATTATGAACATTAAAATCACTGAAGAAGAGAACCCTAGCTTGCAAGAAGCAGTAAAAAACATGATGGTTGAGAAGACGGGTACCTTTAGTTACAACGACCAAGGGGCAAGGCAGGTTTACTACGCAGAGGTTCCAAAGTTTGGTTGGATTCTGGCAATTGATGTTCCTGAAAGTGAGCTATTAGCTCCATTAAAGGATCTGTTGCATAGGATGATGATTCTAATCGGGTTGGCAATTGTGGTTACCGGAACGGTTCTTTTCTTATACAGTCGGTTTATCGTTAACAATATCAAGATGGTCAATCAATTTGCTTCTTCTATAGTTCAAGGGGATCTGAGCCAAAACATGGTGGTTCGCTCCAGGGATGAATTTGGACAAATGACCGAGAATCTTAACATGATGATGAAGAATTTTAAAGGGATTATTGAAGGAGTTGTCAATAGCTCCCAGCAATTGGCAGCCTCTTCGGAAGAATTGACGGCTAGTGCGGATGAGGGCAGTAGAACCACGGAACAAATTGTTTACTCTATCCAAGAAGTTTCTGATGGGGTGAAACAAAAACTGACAGGTGTTGATGCTACCATAGATTCAGCTCAACAGGTTTCGGTTCATATGCACATGATTACTCAGGATATCCAAAAGGTTACCGAAGGTTCACAAAAGACCTCTGAAATGGCGGCAACAGGAAATAATGTCGTTAGAAAAGCAGTCGATGAGATGCAAGCCATTGAAATCAAGGTCTCAGAGGCAGCTGATGTAGTCAACAGTCTGGGTGGAAAATCCGGAGAAATCGGTCAAATTGTTGCTTTGATAACCAACATTGCCGCTCAAACCAACTTGCTTGCTCTGAATGCAGCTATTGAAGCCGCAAGGGCAGGAGAACAAGGAAGAGGGTTTGCCGTAGTTGCTGAAGAGGTAAGAAAGCTTGCCGAACAATCAAGTGATGCTGCCGGAAAAATCAGTGGACTAATTGGGGAAATTCAAAAAGAAACTACCAAGGCAGTCTTAACAATGAAAGATGGAACTGCTGCCGTGCATGAAGGTATAACAATGGTTAATTCGGCAGGAGATGCGTTTCAAGAGATATTGCAAGGGGTCAACGATTTTTCAAAACAAGCGCAAGTGGTTGCCGATGTAATTCGTCAGGTTGGAGCAAATACCGAGACTATTGTTTCATCGATTTTAGATGTAGCCAATATTCCTAAAGAAATTGCTGGCACCCTTGAGAATGTAGTAGCAGGGACGGAAGAGCAGAGTGCATCTATGGAAGAGATACGTAGATCCGCAACCTCACTGGCTCAGATGGCAACGGATTTTCAAAGCAGCGTTACAATGTTCAAGTTATAATGCAGTTTACAGATTACTTTAGCTGTACAGTTATACTCTAAATAAAAACAAATTACCTTAAATTCCGGACTCAAAGTAGGTGACACCGTTTGCTAAAGCGGTGTCTTTTTTTAACTCCGTATAAACTGATTCAGTAGGTAAATTTTAATTATAATTACTATGGATTTTCGAAGGAGCGTGATGTGGTTTAAAAACTATGAGTAATATGGTAAAATACTCTTGAATAATTGTTCGAATTCAAAATGTTTTTCATAGCATATTGAATGGTATAAACACCCGCTTTTTAAGTGGGTGTTATATATCTGGAGGAGAACTTTATTGATGCTTGTCAATTAAGAGTTTTTTTTATGCCACAAGTGTTTTATCCAGAAATTCTGAGACAAGGGGGAGTCTAATGACTTCAATAAATCCGTTTTATGAGAAGAAGTTAACTTGCCTTTTCTGCGGTTCTTCATTTAATACCCAGAAAGTGCGTTCGCGTTTTTCAGTTCCGTATAAAACTGACAGTGACTTTTGTCCGCATTTTCGAGAAGGCAATTACAATCCGCATTTTTATTATGTCAGTGTCTGCCCGGAATGTGGTTTCGCATTTTCTGAAGAATTTTCAGATCAATTTCCTTTAGGTACTAAGGAAATTATTAATTCCCACATAGCTAAGCATTGGACTAAGAGAAACTTTGGTGAGGCTAGGGATTTTCAACAAGCATTGGAATCCTATAAATTAGCTATCCTGTCCGGTACTCTTAAGAAAGAAAAAAATGCTGTTTTGGCCGGTCTTAGCTTGCGTTTGGCCTGGCTATATAGGACAGCTGATGATAAGGAGCAAGAAAAGCGTTTTCTAGGCTTAGCTCTAAAGGCTTATGAAGATTCCTTCATTCACACGGATTTTGTGAATACTTCGATGTCAGAAATTAAAGTTCTATTTATGATTGGGGAAATAAGTCGTCGTTTAGAACAATACAAAAAGGCGGTTTTATATTTTGGGAAGGTCATCCAACATAAAAACGCCGATGAGGAACCAAAAGTAGTTAGATTCGCGAGAGAACAGTGGAGAGAAACCACAGAAGAGCTGCGAAAGGGGACTCCAAAAACTTAATCAATCAGTGACTCCCACTTCTTGTAAGTGGGTGTTTCCTTATTCATACGCCATGCATCAGGGTTGACTAGACGGTGGGGCAGAATCTCAACCGAAGCCCCGAGTTTACTTGTCAGATTAAGTTAAAGCTGTGGAGGGAGAGTTTAGGTCCTTCACGGCTTGTTTATTATATAAATATCTCTCATGTTAAGAAGAGTGGAGATTTTATTCAGTTGGAGAACAATGGTATAATGAGTGAATGTTATTATGCTAGTGTTAGTATTGGGTTAGGGAGGATTTATCATTGGAGTTCAATCTTATCATTGCCAAAGAACTTGGTCTAAAGCCTAATCAAGTTAAAGAGGCTGTTAACTTACTGGATGGGGGAAATACGATCCCTTTCATTGCCCGTTATCGAAAGGAAGCAACAGGGGAACTCGACGAAAACGTGTTGCGAAATATCGTTGAACGTTTAGACTATTTGCGTCGCTTGGATCAACGAAAAACTGAAGTCCTTCGCCTTATCGGCGAACAGGGCAAGCTTACAGAAGAATTGTCAGCTCAAATCACTACAGCCATGGTACTTCATGAGGTCGAAGACCTCTATAGACCCTACAAGCAAAAACGCCGTACAAGAGCAACAATTGCCAAGGAGAAAGGGCTTGAACCATTAGCTGAGTGGTTGCTGGTACAATATATTAGAGGGGATCCTCAGACAGAAGCGGAAAAATACTTAAATGAGGAGCTGGAGGTCAATTCTACTGAGGAAGCCTTAGCCGGGGCGATGGATATTATTGCAGAAACCATTGCCGATGACGCAGATCTTCGTAAAAGAATTCGCGAGCAAACTTTTAAAACTGCAGATCTGGTAGCTGTTGCTGAGGCGAAGAAAGCTGAAGAACGCTCTCCTTTTGAGATGTATTATGATTATCGGGAGCCTGTTCGGAAGATTCCTCCTCATCGAGTTCTGGCCTTGAATCGTGGGGAAAAGGAAGAATTCCTATCTGTTAGAGTTGAAACTCCGCCGGACACAATCCGTAGAATCATTGAAATGAAGTATGTGAAAACCGGACAGTCTGCTGCTCTGGCACAAAAAGCCGCCTTAGATTCGTATAAGCGATTGATTGAACCTTCTATTGAACGGGAAGTTCGAGCTGAACTCTCTGCTCAAGCAGAGGAGCAAGCCATCAAGGTTTTTGCAGCTAATTTACGTCAGCTATTACTTCAACCTCCAGTTCGAGGAAAAATGGTCTTAGGGCTTGACCCCGGCTTTCGAACAGGATGCAAGTGGGCGATTGTTGATGAAACCGGAAAGCTTTATCAAGTAGGGGTGATTTATCCGCATACAGGAAAGGGTAAACGAGAAGAGGCCAAAGAAATTTTGCGAAAAGCCATTAAAGAGTATAGTGCAGATATTATTGCTATCGGGAACGGTACTGCCTCAAGGGAGACGGAAGAGGTTGTAGCGGAAATGATTCAGGAAGATGGAATCCCTGTAGAATTCACCTTGGTTAGTGAAGCTGGTGCATCCGTATATTCGGCTTCTAAATTAGCAGGTGAAGAATTTCCGGACTTTGATCTTTCCTTACGAAGTGCAGTGTCCATTGCTAGAAGGCTTCAAGATCCTTTAGCTGAACTCGTAAAAATCGAACCAAAAGCAGTGGGAGTAGGCCAATATCAGCATGATGTCCAGCCTAAACGGTTAGAAGAGTCCTTGCATGGGGTCGTAGAATCCTGTGTTAATGTAGTGGGCGTTGATCTAAACACTGCCTCAGCATCTCTGCTCCAATATGTCGCCGGCTTAAAGCCAGCAGTGGCAAAAAATATTGTTGCTTTTCGAGATGAACACGGGAAATTTACACGCCGCGATCAGCTTAAGAAAATCCCAAGACTTGGAGCACAAACCTATATTCAGTGCGCTGGATTTATTCGTTTGCCGGATGGGGTTAATCCTTTAGAAAATACACCTGTCCATCCGGAATCCTATCAGCTTGCCGAAGATATCTTAAAAAGCATTGGCTATACCTCTGCAGATTTGAGGGAACGCCTTACGGATGTTCGAAATAAACTTGCTGTTCTAGACCCGAATGAGCTTGCTGAAAGGTTTGGTGCAGGAGTACCCACTGTACGAGATATCTTAGATGCCTTACAAAGACCCGGACGAGATCCTCGGGAGGACTTACCGCGACCTTTGCTTCGGAAGGACATAACTCATATGGAAGATCTGAATGAAGGTATGATTCTAGAAGGAACAGTTCGAAATGTCGTAGATTTCGGTGCGTTTGTGGATATTGGTGTCAAGCATGATGGCCTGGTTCATATTTCCCAATTGAGTGATAAGTTTATTAAACATCCTATGGAAGCGGTAGCTGTCGGTGATATCGTTAAAGTACGTGTTATTGGAATCGACAAGGTAAGAGAACGAGTAAGTCTATCTATGAGAGATATTTTGGCGAATGCTTCATCTGTTTGAGAGGTTAAAGACGCTCGGTGAAAACCAAGCGTCTTTGTGAATGTTTATTAAATATAATAAACAGATGGTGCGAGGGGTGAGAGGTTTTGAGAAAAGTAGATATATATAGAAGTGTTCTCCGGGAATTAGAAGATTGGGATCAATATTTATTAGCTGAATCTTGTCTGCCTGGACCTAGAGCAAATCTTGAATTAATCGAGGCAGTTGCTGAAGAAGGGACAAAAGAGAGATTTATGAACTATCTTTCCCTAGACTCAGCCATGGCTCCTTTCGGTTCTGCAGAAGAGTTTTTGCCCATATGTGGCGTTGTTGGTTTAGGGAGTTTGATTTCTCAAGGACGTGTGGAACTTCTTGAACTATTGCGCTCATTTTCTTCCGATATAAGGTGGAGGATAAGAGAAGGGGTAGCGATAGCATTACAACGAATTGGAGAGTCGAATATTGATGTTCTTTTGAATGAGATGGCTGAGTGGAGTGAGGGGAGCCTTTTAGAAAAGCGTTCAGTGGTAGCTGCTTTATGTGAACCAAAGCTTCTTAATCAGCTAGAAGATATCAATGTTGTTTTACAAGTTCTAGATAAAATTACATCTGACATTATAAATGAACAAAATAGGAAAGCCAATGATTTTAAAACCCTCAGAAAATCCTTAGGATATGGTTGGAGTGTTGTAGTTGCAGCAGCTCCAGAAGAAGGAAAGAAATATATGGAAAAATGGTTGGCGCATGATGATAAAGACATTAGGTGGATTATGAAGGAAAACCTGAGAAAAAAACGGCTTGAGAAAATGGACCTCGACTGGACAAGAAGATGGAAGGCTGAACTTGGTGTGAATTAGATATTTAAAGTCTGAATGGCTTATTAATTGTGTAAATTGAAGGAGTAGACTAAGTATGAAGAAGCTTTATATAAAAAATGGTCTGATTAAAACTATGGCTGGGCAAGAATTTATGGGGTATATCCTTATTGAAGGGGCGAAAATTGCTGCCCTTGGTGAGACCATCGATCTGAACGTTACTGAAGATGCAGAAGTGATTGATGCTGGGGGGGCTCTCGTCTTGCCGGGATTTATTGATGCTCATTGCCATGTGGGGATTGGAGAAGAGATCTACCGCTGGGAAGGAGAAGATTTTAATGAGATGACAGACCCCGTCACACCGGATATGCGGGCTATTGATGGGATTAACCCTGAAGATGAGGGTTTTAGAGATGCTCGTCTAGGTGGAGTGACTGCAGTCTTTACCGTACCTGGGAGTGCCAACGTAATTGGAGGTACCGGGGTGGTTATGAAAACTGCAGGGGAGATTGTTGACAAAATGATAGTGCGTGATCCTGCGGGAATGAAGATAGCCTTCGGGGAGAATCCTAAGATGGTTTATGGAGAACAAAAGAAAATGCCTATGACTCGGATGGGAACTGCAGCACTTCTTCGTCAAACCTTAGTGGATGCCCAGACCTATAAGGATAAGTTGGAGCAAGGTGAAGCAGATCCGGATAAGCTCCCGGAGAGAGACTTGGGCTTAGAGGTTCTCGTTAAGGTATTAAATCGCGAAATCCCCCTTCGAGCTCATGCTCATCGTGCAGATGATATTATGACAGCTATTCGCATTGCCCGAGAGTTCAATGTAGACTTGGTCATAGAACATTGTACTGAAGGACACAAAATTGCAGAGGAACTAGCGGAACAGGGATATCCTGCTGTCGTAGGACCTTTACTTACCAATCGGTCTAAAGTCGAGCTGAAGGATAAATCCTTCCAAACCCCCGGAATTTTAGCTAAGGCTGGAGTCAAGGTAGCAATTATGACGGATCATTCTGTCACTCCAATTGAACAACTTCCTCTTTGTGCAGCTTTAGCGTGTAAAGCAGGGATGGATGAGGAAGATGCTTTACGGGCTATAACTATTAATGCAGCAGAGATCTTAGGGGTATCTGATCGTATCGGAACTTTAGAAGTCGGGAAGGATGCAGATATTGTTATTTGGTCTGAACATCCTTTTACAATCAAGGCCAACCCACTCTACGTCATCATTAATGGAAAGATTGTAAAGCCGGAAGCTATATAATAAAGCCATTGTAATCAGGAGGAAAAAATGGAGCAAAGATTTACAAGTATAACAGTTGAGGATACACGTGAGTTGGGGAAACAACTGGCCGGGTTTTTGTGTGGAGGAGATGTGGTTGCTCTGATTGGGGATTTAGGAGCAGGTAAAACGGCTTTTGCTCAGGGAGTGGGGGAGGGGCTAGCAATCGTTGGCCCTATGACGAGTCCAACCTTCACTTTGATTCATGAATATAATGGTCAAGCAAATGGAACAGAGATTCGCTTGATTCACATGGATCTTTATCGATTACAGCACCCCGAAGAGGCTGAGGTCATTGGAATTGAGGATTCCTTTGTCGAAGATGCGATTTGTCTGATAGAATGGCCAAAAATTGCGGAGGATTATTTGCCGGATGATCGCTTAAATGTTGAAATCCATGGAAGTGGAGAAATGCCCCGTGAGATCATTGTGTATTCTAATGACTCTAGGTGGGAGCAACGCTTAAACTTTTTGGCAAATAACAGGAGGTTATAGTGATCCAATGAAATATTTAACCATAGATACTACAACAAAGGTTACAGCCTTAGCTTTAGCGGAAGGTGGACAATTAGTTAGTGAGGGTTTTTTACACACCTCAAAAACTCACTCGGAACGAATTATCCCCATGCTCGATCAATTACTTTCAGCTGCGGATTGGTCTCTCCAGGATCTTGAGATGATCGGTGTAGTGCGGGGGCCCGGTTCTTTTACAGGTATTCGTATTGGAATTGCAACAGCACAGGGATTAGCCCAGGTTCTTAATCTTCCGCTTGTGGCCGTAGTGTCCTTAGATGCTTTGGCATGGGCCGGTAAGGGAAGAACTGAGGACATTGTTCCCATATTAGATGCACGGAAAAATGAGTGGTATACTGCACGCTATCATTGGCGGTCAGGGGCAGAACGTGCTGATTGTTTAACACCACCGCAAGCTATGGCAACTGAACAATGGCTGGATTATTTAAGAGGATTGAATTGTTCGATTTGTTTTGTAGGGGATGCTGCAGGTAAGGCTAAGGAAAGAATTGAGGAAGTATTAGGTGAGAGAGCCGTGATTTTACCAGACTATATAAGTTTGCCTCGAGGTGCCTATGCTGCCCAAGCCGTCTGGGAAAGGTGGAAAGAAATTGGTGAAGGGGAACTGGTTGAACCCTACTATATCCGCTTTTCAGAGGCAGAGGTAAATTGGGCGAAGAAAGAGGAAGCGCGGAGGAACGGGAAAGATGAATAACGGGATTATACGTCCCATGCTTGTGGAAGATCTCGAGGCAATAATGGAAATTGAAATTGCTTCTTTTTCTACACCTTGGTCCGTACAAGCCTTTAAAGCGGAGTTGAAAGATAATGAATATGCAAGGTATTCTTGCTTAGAGTTAGATGGCAAAGTAATTGGTTATATGGGACTCTGGTTTATACTTGACGAAGGTCATATTACAAATGTAGCAATTGCTCCGAATTATCGGGGGCAACAATGGGGAGAGTTTTTGATGCGTTCTGTTATGTCTAAAATGGCAGATGAGGGAATGGAACGCATGACACTTGAGGTTCGAAAATCGAATAGCCCAGCCCAGTCCTTATATCAACGCTTGGGGTTTACTACCGCTGGAGTTCGAAAAGGGTACTATGCGGATACAGGAGAAGATGCCTTAATTATGTGGGCAGAATTAGGAATGGCGGTGAATAAGGCATGACTGGGAATCAAAAGAGCAAAGTTATAATTTTAGGAATTGAAACTAGCTGTGATGAGACATCGGCAGCCGTATTGGCGAATGGCGAGGATCTTCGGAGTCATGTTATCTCCTCACAGATATCTACTCATCAAAAGTATGGAGGAGTTGTACCTGAAATTGCTTCACGAGAGCACAGCATGCATTTTCGACCAGTTGTTCAGCAGGCTCTTGATGAGGCCAAGGTAACGTTTCAAGATTTGTCTGCCATTGCTGTTACCTATGGTCCCGGACTAGTCGGTTCCTTATTAGTTGGGGTTTCCGGAGCAAAGGCTATGGCCTACGCATCGAAGATACCTTTGATTGGAATTAATCACCTGGAAGCTCATATCTACGCTAATTTTATTCAGCATAAAGACTTGCAGTTCCCCCTGCTAGCCTTATTAGTTTCCGGCGGGCATACCCATTTGATTCTGTTTGAAGGTCATGGGAAGTATGAAGTATTGGGGTACACTCGAGATGATGCAGCGGGAGAAGCTTTAGATAAAGTAGCTAGAACTTTAGGGTTAGGTTATCCGGGAGGTCCTCAGATCCAAAGGGTGAGTCAAGAGGGCAATGCTCAGGCTTTTAAATTTCCCAGGGCGATGCTGGAGGCGGATAGTTTGGATTTTAGTTTTAGTGGTATGAAATCTGCCGTCTTAAACACCTTGAACTCAGCTCGGATGCGTGGAGAGGTTTTAAGTGTTCCGGATATTGCAGCTTCTTTCCAGGAAGCGGTAGTCGATGTATTGGTACGCAAGACCTTAATGGCTATTAAAAGAACGGGGGTTAAGACTCTGCTCCTAGCAGGTGGAGTTGCAGCTAATAAGCTGCTGCGTGAAACCTTAGAAATGTCTTTAGTAAAGCTAGGGATCCGTCTGGTCTATCCAGAGCCTATTTATTGTACTGACAATGGGGCTATGATAGCAACGGCCGGATATTATCATTACTTAGTGGGAGACTTTGCACCCTGGACTCTAAACGCAGTTCCCGGACTTAGTTTTCCCAGGCTAAACAACTAAAACAATAATGCTCTATTAAGGAAGCATATGTTCTGTGGATAAGGTAGACCTGTGGACAATGTGGATAAGTCTGTAGATAACTTATTATGGCGGCTTTGCTGTTCTATACAGGATCTGTTGGTTTTGGGATAGTATTATCCACAGACCCTGTGGATAATGTGGATAACCTAAGAACAAGGCGCAATAATAGGATTTTATAAGTGGATAACTTTGTGGGTTTCAAAAGAACGAATGGATAATGTAAATAGAACTTATGAGTGATATAAGTAGCAGATATTAAAGTTATTAACAAAATATTTTAATTTTTTGGGGAAGGATTTTGCCTAGATTAATCGAATAATTCTAAATGCACGAGATTTTACCAAAGGGGTAGCTCAAAGATGAATGAAGAATCGTATTGTTCAAAGATTGAAGTGCGCAAATCGTGTTTACAGCAACGGGCCGCTTTAGGAGAGCAAGAGAGAAGCAATAAAAGTTTTTTGATCCGGAAAAAGTTAGAAGACCTGCCGGAATTCAAAACAGCACAAACAGTGATGTTATTCCTTAACTTTCGCGATGAAGTCGAAACAACTGCCTCAGCGGAAGCGGTAATTGCGTGTGAAAAAAAGCTAATATTACCTCGTTGTGCGCCTAAGGGGATACTTCTTCCTCTGAAAGTCAGCAATCTAGCGGTAGATCTTGAGCCGGGAGCTTGGGGAATTCGTGAACCAAAACTGACAAATGAGGAGGTAAATCCTTTAGAGATTGATTTAGTCGTTGTACCCGGAGCAGGATTTGACCTGCAGGGAAATCGCTTAGGGTATGGGGGAGGCTTTTATGATCGCTTTTTTCCCCGGTTAAAGAGCTTGACACCCAGGGTAGCCCTTGGTTTTGAATGTCAGATTATTGACCAAGTACCTGTTGATAAGCATGATGCTAAAATGACTAAATTAGTCACGGAAAAAACGGTCTACAATTTTGGAACAATAGCAAATCAATAGGGGGGATTTTTTTGTGCACTGCGTGTGAAGAGCTAGTAGATCCTAAGCAAATCCAGCTGGAAGAAATAATTAATAAGCATAAACATCAGAACGGACCTCTTATCCCAGTTTTGCAAGGAGCGCAAGAGGTTTATGGGTATTTGCCTGCTCATGTGCTAAAACACATTAGTAAAGCCCTGCGTATCCCGTTAGCCAGAATTTATGGTGTAGTTACATTTTATGCCCAGTTTCGCTTAACTCCTGTGGGACGTAATTTAATCAATATCTGTTTGGGAACTGCTTGTCATGTTCGTGGCGGAGCCAAAATTGTCGAAACTCTTGAAAAGGAATTAAAGATTTCAGATGGAGGAACAACAGAGGATAGACGTTTTACCTTGGAAGTAGTGGCCTGCATAGGGGCTTGTGGTCTGGCACCGGTAATATCAATTAACAATGAGGTTCATGGACGTTTAGTACCGGAGAGCATTGCCGGGATATTGGCTAAATACGAGTAGGGGGATAAAGGGATGGCTGAGAACCAACGGATTCTAGTTTGTGCAGGAACCGGATGTGCCTCATCAGGAGCACTTCCGATCATCGATATCTTGAAAGAGGAGATCAAGCGACAAGGACTTGAAGAGACCGTAAGTGTTGTTGGTACGGGATGTCAAGGTTTTTGCGAAAAAGGACCAACGCTGGTTATTGAACCCCAGCACATTTTATATACCCGTGTTACTAAAGAGGATGTCGAGGAAATCGTATCCCAAGAGCTTATCAAGGGAGAACGGGTTGAGCGGCTTCTGCTGATTGATCAGACAACTCAAAAACCTGTCAGCTTAATGTCAGATATTAATTTTTTCTCAAAGCAGCATCGAATTGTACTTCACAATTGTGGTGTCATTGATCCTCAGAAAATTACGGATTATACGGAACGGGACGGTTATAAGGGCATCCAAAAAGCTCTTAAAGAAATGTCGCCTGAAGAGGTCATGGAAGAAGTTAAGAAGTCTGGCCTGCGGGGTCGTGGTGGTGCCGGATTCCCTACCGGCTTAAAGTGGGGTTTTTGCCGTCAAACTCCCAGTGATAAAAAGTATATTATTTGCAACGCTGACGAAGGGGATCCGGGAGCATTTATGGATCGCAGTGTTCTTGAAGGAGATCCCCATTCGGTTATTGAGGGAATGCTCATTGGTGCCTATGCCATCGGAGCTGATGAAGGGTATGTATATTGTCGGGCAGAGTATCCCTTAGCCATTAAGCACTTGGAAATTGCCATTAAGCAGGCAGAAGAGGCTGGCTATCTAGGAGATAATATTCTTGGTTCCAGCTTTAATTTCCGCCTTAATGTCTTTGCCGGAGCGGGAGCCTTTGTCTGTGGAGAAGAAACTGCCTTGATGGCTTCTATCGAAGGAAAACGCGGAATGCCTAGGGTTCGTCCTCCTTTCCCGGCGGTTAGCGGGCTATGGGGCAAACCAACCAATATTAATAACGTTGAAACATGGTCCAATATTCCTCATATTTTGCGCAATGGTGCAGAGTGGTATACACAATTTGGTACGGAAAAAAGTAAAGGAACGAAGATCTTTGCTTTAACAGGTAAGGTTAACAATACAGGCTTGGTAGAAGTTCCAATGGGAACAACTCTCAGAGAGATCATCTTTGACATTGGAGATGGAATTCAGGGCGGCAAGAAATTTAAAGCTGTTCAAATCGGTGGCCCCTCCGGTGGCTGTTTGCCTGAGGACATGCTTGATTTGGCAGTAGATTATGATACTTTGACCCAAGCTGGAGCAATGGTGGGTTCAGGCGGACTGGTTATCATGGATGAGACCACTTGTATGGTGGATATTGCCCGTTATTTCTTAAACTTTTCAAAGAAAGAATCCTGCGGGAAATGTACTCCATGTCGTGAGGGAACCACGCGGATGTATGAGATACTGGATAGGATCACGAAGGGAGAAGGTAAAGAGGAAGATCTTGATACCTTAGAAAATCTTGCTTATACCATTAAGGAAACCTCTCTTTGCGGATTAGGTCAGTTTGCACCAAGCCCAATTCTGGCGACTTTGAAGTATTTCAGGCATGAGTATGAGGCGCACATTCATGACCATAAATGTCCGGCTCACAACTGTACGGCCCTTCTGAGTTATACTATTGATACCGAGAAATGCAAAATGTGCAGCCTTTGTGCTAAAAACTGTCCCGCGAACTGCATTTCAGGCGATAAGAAAACCAATACTCCCTATGTCATTGATGAAGATAAGTGTATTAAATGTGGAACTTGTATGGACAAGTGTAAGTTTGGAGCGATCAGCAGAGCATAAGTATAACTATTGAGAGGAGTGAATACTTTGGAGTGGCTTACATTAACAATTGATGGACGTGAAGTCAGTGTACCTAAAGGTACCACCGTACTTGATGCCTGTCGTATGAATAATATTCCTATTCCAACCTTGTGTCATGCGCCGGAGCTAACCTCTGCGGGAGCATGCCGTCTGTGTGTGGTTCAAATCGAAGGGATGCGCAATCTTCCCCCCTCTTGTGTTACTCAAGCAGCACAGGGTATGAAGGTAGAGACACAAAATCCTAAGGTTCGCCAAGCACGGAAAATTATCTTGGAACTACTTGTTGCCAATCATCCGTTAGATTGCATGACCTGTCAGAAGATGGGAGATTGTTCTTTAGCAGAATATGCCTATGACTATGGGGTAACCGGTGAGGTCTATCAAGGGGAGAAGCGCTGTCTGCCAATTGATGACAGTAATCCTTTTATTCTGCGAGACCCCAATAAATGTATCTTATGCGGAAAATGTATTAAGGCTTGTACAGAAATTCAAGGAAAAAGCATTCTAGACTTTTCCTTTAGAGGTTTTGATACACAAGTAGGTCCTGCTTTCAATCTGCCTTATAAAGAGTCCGATTGTGATTTTTGCGGATCTTGCGTTTCAGTATGTCCAGTCGGAGCACTGACTGAAAAGCAAATGGTCGGTAAAGGGCGTCCTTGGGAAGTATCCAAAGTCCAAACGACTTGTCCTTTCTGTGGAGTAGGTTGTAACTTTGATTTGAATGTTAAAGACGGAAAAGTCATTGGGGTAACTTCTAATCCTGAGGCACCGGTGAATGGCAAAGCTTTATGTGTTAAAGGCCGTTTTGGAATGGACATGATCTATAGCGACAATCGTGTAACCACACCATTAATTAGGAAAAATGGAGAACTGGTTCCGGCAGATTGGGATGAGGCTCTGGATTTGGTCGCCTCTAAGTTGGGAGAGATTAAAAAGACCTATGGTCCCAACTCTATAGCTGCTTTAAGCTCAGCTCACTGCACAAATGAAGAAAATTATCTGATGCAAAAATTCATGCGCGCGGTAATCGGCACAAACAATGTCGATCACTGCGCAAGGACTTGACACGCTCCCACTGTGGCCGGTCTGGCCACCTCATTTGGATCCGGAGCGATGACTAACTCAATTAATGAAATTCCTAATGTTAAGGCGATGTTTGTAATTGGTTCTAATCCGACAGAAGCTCATCCGGTAATCGGAACAAAAATGAAACAAGCCCTGGCCAAAGGCGCTAAACTGATTGTTGCTGACCCTCGGTGCATCAATCTTGCCGAGGATGCAGATGTTTGGCTGAGACTGAGACCGGGAACGGATATTGCTTTGATCAACGGAATCATGAACATTATTCTGGCTAACGGGTGGGAAAATAAAGAGTTTATTGCTGAACGAACAGAAGGCTTTGAAAAAGTTAGAGAAGCAGTAAAGGAATATACTCCGGAAGTAGTAAGTAAAGTAACGGGAGTTCCCGTAGAACAGCTTGAAGAAGCTGCCAGAATCTATGCTACCGCTGAACGCTCTTCAATCTTCTATACCTTAGGGATCACTGAGCATACCTGTGGAACGGATAATGTTATGAGTTTGGCAAACCTGGCTATGCTGACGGGAAATATTGGTAAGGAGAGTTCAGGGGTTAACCCAATGCGCGGGCAGAATAACGTACAGGGTGCCTGTGATATGGGAGCACTTCCCAATGTTTATCCCGGTTACCAACAGGTTGCCAGCCCCGAAGTACGGGCCAAGTTCGAAGCAGCTTGGGGAGTTCCCCTTGATCCGAATCCTGGTTTTATGATTCCTGATATGTTTGGGGCTGCAGTTAGTAAGGATCTGCGTGCTCTGTATGTCTTGGGAGAAGATCCGGTCATTACGGATGCCGATGCGAACCATGTTCGCAAAGGTCTTGAGGCATTAGACTTCCTTGTTGTTCAAGAAATTTTCTTGTCTGAAACAGCAAAACTAGCGGATGTCGTCTTACCTGGTGCTAGTTATGCAGAGAAGACAGGTACTTTCACAAATACTGAGCGAAGGGTACAAATGGTAAATCAGGCCATTAAGCCTATTGGAAATGCTAAGACAGATGGAGAGATCATTTGTGAGCTGGCTACTCGTATGGGTTACCCCTTCAACTATGAATCCTCTGCAGATGTCATGGAGGAAATCTCAAAGCTCGCCCCACAATTTGCGGGGATAACCCATGAGCGATTGGGAACACAAGGGCTGCAATGGCCTGTACCCCATGCAGAGCACCCAGGTACCAAGTTCCTGCATGAAGGAAAGTTTAACCGGGGTAAAGGACTCTTTATGGCTATAGAAAATCAGCTGCCTGCTGAATTGCCCGATGAGGAATATCCTTTCTTGCTCAATACCGGACGTAAACTCTCACACTATAATGTTTTCACCCAACACTCACCTTCATTGGGCATCCATTCTCCTGAAGAGCTTGCTGAGGTTAATCCTTCAGACGCTAAGAAGCTGGGAATTGAAGATGGAGAAGTAGTCCAAGTAGCATCACGCCGTGGTGAGCTGAAAACTAAAGTTAAAGTTACCGATAGAGTCCCAGAAGGTATGGTCTTCATGACACTTCACTATTTTGATTCACCAACCAATGTCTTAACCAATGGTGCTTATGACAAAGTTACCAAAACCTATGAGTATAAAGTATGCGGTGTAAAAATTTCCAAGGTTAGCTAAGATACTAAAGGGACCCGTAAGGGTCCCTTTACTCTGGCGTGTTGAGGGGACGGTCCTTTTAACACACAATATAGTGTGTTAAAAGGACCGTCCCCTCAACACGCTCGTGACATAGAAGTTTGAATATGGTACATTGAATATAGAATATGCGTTTTTAATGATAGGGGGAGTGAGGGTTTTTGAAACAAGAAATAGTAATGTATACATTACCCCTTTGCCCATATTGTGCACGAGCTAAACGATTCCTCACTGGACGAGGAATTATGTTTGTAGAGAAGAATATCCTGATTCCGAAGAATTTAAAAGAATTGCGAAAGGTAACGAATTTGATTGGAGTTCCGGTAACCATTGTAGGTAAACAAATTCTCACTCGCTTCTCGCTAAAGGAATATGAGGAGGTCTTCAAAAATTAATACTCTAAAATCCGAAATACAAGCTCCAAAGTTGCAGGCAACCGGGGTTTTATTAGCGGGTGGAAAAAGCTCACGGATGAAAAAGGATAAGGCGTTTCTTGAGATAGAAGGACAGTCATTGGCAGAACGAAGTCTTAAGGTCTTGAAGACTTTATTTCCTGAGGTGTTAATCAGTAGTAATCGGCCTGAACTCTTTACCCAGTATGAGTTGCCGGTTATTGGGGATGAGGTTATAGGTCGAGGTCCCTTGGAGGGGCTTTATCAAGGTCTTAAAGCAGCGAAGCATGATGTCGTATTTTTTGTAGCCTGTGATATGCCGTTTTTGGAAATAGAACTTATTCGTTTTTTAGCAAGGTGGAGTTTGGATTATGATGTAGTCGTCCCAAAACTTCAGTCTGGCCTTCATCCATTGCATGCTTTTTATCATCGGCGTTGTCTGAGTGCAATAAAAAATAATCTTGAGGCAGACCGCCTGAAGATTATTGATTTCTACCCAGTATGTTCAGCTAAGTATGTGGATGAAAAGGAAATGGGTCGTTTTTCAGATTTAACAAAGGCGTTTTGCAACGTAAATACACCTGAAGAATGGTCTCATATCAATAAGACCATAACCCCTATTTAGATTCATTTAGAGTTACACATGATACGTTCAGGGCAAGTATAAATATTTACCCGTTGATCCCTGGCAAATCCCAGAACCGTAATGTTTAGAGCAGCTGCCTGGGAAAGAGCCATATCCGTTGGAGCACCGCGGGCAATAAGAATAGGTGCTTTCATTTTGGCAACCTTAAGTAGTATTTCTGAGGCAACTCGACCACTGAAAAAAACCACATGGTTTTCAAGATTTAACGCTTTGCGAAAAGCTTCCCCACTTAGTTTATCAAAAACATTATGTCTGCCGATATCGTAACTTGTCATTAGGACTTCTCCTTGGCAGCCTATTCCGCCGCTGTGAATCCCTCCTGTTTTTGCAAAAAGCGGGAGATAAGACTGTAGGAATTTTGCATAACTATAAGCTTCTTGAAGAGAGATGCGATAGTTGGAGGTTATTGGTTTAACCATCAACGCATCATTGGCAAAGCAAAAGGACGCTCGGCTTTTACCACAACAAGCAGAAACGTATCGTTTACTCATTAGCTCTTTTTGTAAAACGCAGGGCCTGCCTTCGACCCAAATCATGAAGTTTTCAGGATCTTGTCGTATTTCGTAGACGTCTTCGGGAACTTGGATAAATCCCTCATTAAATAAAAAACCAAGTGTAAGCTCTTCAATTTGAGAAGGAGAGCACAATAATGTTGCTATTTCCTCACTGTTATAGTGGACGGTTAGTGGAATTTCACGAACAACTGTATCCTCTAGCCATTCTAATAATTCTCCGTTGGCTTTAAGAATGGTATGGGTAACGGTTTCATTTGTCATAAATCCTCCTTGGACATAGCCTTTCTTATAGTGTACAATATTATTAAAGAAACCTAAATGTTTTTTCGATAGGATAAATAGAAAATAATGAAATCATAAAAAACGAGCTATTTAAAGAAGATCCAAAAAAGGAAATTAGCTTTAAGTGGCGAATTATTACTTCAAGGGAAAACAATTGAATTACTCCGAAGCTGGGTAACCTAAAGCATATGCAATGGTGACCAGACAAGTGTCATTAGGCACTCGGGTATTATGGGAAACTGTAATATCTCCTGCTGGAAAGGAGTCTGTCGACAGGTGGAATTAATCCCCGGTTGTTTGCAGACCGCGGGTTTTTTTGTTGTTTAAAAATAACAATCTGAGAAAGAGGAGTCTTAATGCAAGATCAATATCTTAGGCGAATTGAATATCTCAGAATCTCTGTCACAGACCGTTGTAATCTTCGCTGTCAATATTGTATGCCGGCTGAAGGAGTTCAATGGCTGCCTCATGACTCAATCCTTTCCTTCGAAGAAATTTTAAGATTAATGAGGATAAGTACACAATTAGGCTTCCGCCGTTTTCGAGTTACAGGTGGTGAACCTTTGGTTCGCAAGGGTATTTTAGATTTTTTACAGGAAAGTGCACAACTACCGGGCGTAGATGATCTTATGCTAACTACTAACGGATTGTTACTTCCGGAAATGGCTTTTGATATAAAGTCAGCAGGGGTTCAGCGCATTAATATTAGCTTAGATACCATGGATCGAGATCGTTTTTACGAAAACACGCGTGGTGGTGACGTCTCAAAAGTTATTCAAGGGGTTTTTCGTTCCCTTGAGGCGGGCCTTAATCCAGTTAAAATTAATGTGGTGGTTGTCCGGGGATTTAATACCGATGAGCTGCCGAGCTTTCTTACCCTGGCCAAGCAATATCCCCTTCACGTTCGATTTATAGAGCTAATGCCGATTGGGGTTAGCTCCGAACAAAGGTCAGATTTTGTCCCTATTCAGGAAATGAAGGAACTGCTAGGACTTGAGGATGATATTCCCATTAAGGACATTCCCGGTGGAGGACCTGCAGAGTATTTTCGACCCAATGGTTTTAAGGGGAGTATCGGCTTTATTAGTGCCTTAAGTCGCCATTTTTGTAATACTTGTAATCGGGTGCGCTTAACTGCCGATGGAAAATTAAGACCATGCCTGCACAGCAAGCATGAAGTTGATTTTCGAGAGGTTTTGCGGTCAGGTATCTCCGACCAGGAGATTATGAAATTGTTTGCTCAGGCGGTATGGCATAAACCTGCAGAGCATCATATGAACAACGAAGCGTGGCAAGATACACGCGTAATGTCTCAGATCGGAGGGTGAATAGAGTGGAGGATTTAACACATTTTGATGAGGAAGGCCGCGCTCGTATGGTGGATGTCAGTGATAAAGCTGAGACAGCACGAGTTGCTGTTGCTCAGGGAAAGATACTTATGAAACCCGAGACATTGGAGAGAATTCGCTCAGGTTTAATTGTTAAAGGAGATGTTTTGGGAGTGGCCCAAGTTGCTGGAATTATGGCGGCCAAGCAGACATCCCAGTTGATTCCTATGTGCCATCCATTGGCGATTACCGGTGCTAAACTGAGTTTTAAATTTGTAGAGCCTGGTGAAATAGACATCGAGGCAAGTGTGAAAGTTCATGGCAAAACCGGGGTTGAAATGGAGGCATTGACAGCTGTAAGTGTGGCTGCCTTGACCATCTATGATATGTGTAAAGCAATTGACAAGAATATGATGATTAAAGATATTTATTTGGTGGAGAAAATAGGCGGGAAAAGCGGGCATTATATACATGATTAACTGCCAATCGCTTGCATTATAGAGGGAGAAATTGCAAGTAAGACATGCCTAAGTTCAACCAACGCATATGAAGTAGAGCTCCAGATGCGTAAGTTTCCGATATAACAATTTAGTTGAGGGGGCTTTATGGTGGGGAAAATCGTAGCTGTTTGTACAAGTGAACGAAAAGGAATGCGTAAAAAAAATGTAGGTGAAGGAATCTTAAAGGTCAATTTCGGGCTTGAAGGGGATGCTCATGGAGGAGATTGGCATCGTATGGTTAGTCTGCTTGCTATAGAGAGCATAAAGACGATGCAGGAGAAAGGCTTGAAGGTAGTGCCTGGGGATTTTGCAGAGAACCTAACCACAGAGGGAATAGAACTTTATACCCTGCCAATTGGCACTAAGCTGAAGATAGGTGCTACAAGCGTAGGGGAAGTTACCCAGATCGGCAAAGAATGTCATACAAGATGTGCGATTTACCATCAAGCCGGAGATTGTGTTATGCCCAAAGAAGGAATTTTTATTCGTCTTCTGGAGGGTGGCGCTGTTCGAGTTGGAGACATTATTGAGGTGATTGAGTAATGCTTCGTGTTGGAATAATCACAGCTAGTGATAAAGGATCCCGTGGAGAAAGGGAGGATCTCTCAGGCCCTACCCTTGGCAAGCTCGTTCAAGAAATTGATGGCGAAGTTGTAATGTATATAGTGCTTCCCGATGACCAAGCACAATTAGAAGCAACCATGTGTCAATGGGCAGATGAACTCAACTTGGATTTGATTCTCACCACTGGTGGAACAGGATTCTCGATTCGAGATGTAACCCCAGAGGCTACCCTAGCCGTAGCTGATCGTATGGTTCCTGGCATTGCAGAGGTGATGAGAATGGAAAGCCTAAAGGTAACGCCAAAGGCCATGTTAAGCAGGGCTATTGCAGTTATTAGGAAGAGAACCTTGATTATTAATATGCCAGGTAGTCCTAAGGCAGTACGTGAGTGTTTTGCAGCTATCGCGCCGGCGATACCTCATGGGATTCAAATTCTCAAAGGGGAAGCTAGTGAATGTGCCTCAACAGCGCAACTGCCCAAAATTAACTAAAAATAGAGGCTGAACGCAACACAATAACAAGAGATTGGCATTATGCCAATCTCTTGTTATTGTCATAATAATCTTCTAGACACTCTTAATAATTTTTGTTAACAAGTTGGCATTGATACCGAAGCTTGTCACGTCTGTCCAAAGATTTACGTAAAGTAGAGTAGAGGAGATAGTGGCTGGTGAGGTGATAATTTTGAAAGCCATAGCATTTGTAGATTATGAGAATATATGGACTAGTTTATTAGACCGAGGGTTTGACCTGTCACCGGAACAGTTAGTTCAGTTCTTGCAACTTTATTCAGATCGTAATGATATTTATTTAATGGCAATTTATCTATACGCTAACTTTGATCGTGAGGAATTTTGGAGAACCCAAACAAGCTTTGAGAAAACTAATGTTTTCACACGGCATGTTTATGGCAAAAATAATTATTCAAGCACTGAGCTTCGTCGTAATGCAGCAGATCTGGAGCTAATGCTCGAAGCACAAGAAATCTTGCTGACAAGAGCAGCCACCTTTGATATGTTCTTATTTCTGACGGGAGATGGAGACTTTCTTTCATTACTAAGGAAAATAAGAGCCTGGGGGAAAGATGTTAAGGTGATTGGGGTTTCTGGAAGTGTTCATCATGCTTTGCAGCCCTATTGTGAAGAAGATGACCTTTTACAGTGGATTTTGCAAGAGAAACATGAGCCAGAGTACCAACCTGAACAAGATTTGGAACAAGGAATTCAGATCCTTGGAACACTTCAAATTCGTTTACCCTACGTAGCATCAACAAAAGCCAGATCGGCATTGACAGAACTTCTTGGACGTTCAATCTCACAAGTGAAAGAGTTTATTCGCTATATGCTTAAAGAAGATATTCTCAGAGAAAAAGAGCATCCTGATCCAAACTTGAGGATAGGAAAAACCAAAATTTACCTGCTTAATCTGAAAAAACCTAAGGTTCAGGAGGTATTAGGGAATCTTTATGAGAATGTGTCAGAGAGACAATTAAAATTAAGTTTAGAATAAAATTCATGCATAGAAGGTTCTTAATCTGGTAATTATAGTGGGTAGACAATACGGAGATGCGCAAGGGGAGAGGGGTTGAGCCCTTTAAATTAACAAGTGCATGAAAACAAAAGCAATTATAAGATTTAATGAGCAAATTGAGCATAAATCTATATTTTTTAGGCATTAGGGGGGTTGCTTTCCCGCACCCCCTTGCATATTATTATAGATATATTGTTAGCACTCAATAGAGTCGAGTGCTAACAAGTATTTAATAAAAAAATACAAAAAATAGGAGGGACTTTTCTTCATGAACATTAAACCTCTAGCAGATCGGGTAATTATTAAGGCACTCCCGATGGAAGAAAAAACAAAGAGCGGTATCATTATGCCGGACACCGCTAAGGAAAAACCACAAGAAGGTGAAATTGTCGCTGTTGGACCTGGAAAAGTGGAAAAAGGGGAACGCATTGCTTTAGAGGTCAAAGTGGGTGACCGCGTAATTTATTCAAAATATGCTGGAACCGAAGTCAAATATGACGGTGAAGAATACTTAATCCTCAAAGAAAACGATATTTTAGCCATTCTTGGTTAATTGAATAAGAAAATTTTTAAGGAGTGAATATACGTTGGCAAAGCAAATTATTTTCAATCAAGACGCTCGTCATGCTTTAGAACGCGGTGTTAATGCTCTAGCTGAAGCTGTTCGCGTAACTTTGGGACCAAAAGGACGTAATGTCGTTCTCGATAAGAAGTTCGGATCTCCCCTGATTACTAATGATGGGGTTACCATTGCCCGTGACATTGAGTTAGAAGATCCATTTGAAAATATGGGAGCTCAGCTTGTCAAAGAAGTTGCTACCAAAACCAATGATGTTGCCGGAGACGGTACAACAACCGCTACAGTTTTGGCACAAGCAATTATTCGTGAAGGTCTTAAGAATGTTGCAGCAGGCGCCAACCCAATGGGCATTAAACGTGGGATTGAACAAGCAGTTGAAGTTGTTGTGGCTGACATCAAGGCTAATGCTAAACTCGTAGAAACAAGTGAAGCTATTGCTCAAGTTGCCTCTATCTCCGCTAGTGATAAAACCATTGGTGATCTGATTGCTCAGGCTATGGAAAAAGTCGGAAAAGACGGCGTTATCACTGTTGAAGAAGCAAAAGGCATGACCACTGAGCTTGAAGTTGTTGAAGGAATGCAATTTGACCGCGGTTATATTTCCGCTTATATGATTACTGACACAGAAAAAATGGAAGCTGTACTCAATGATCCTTTCATTTTAATCACTGATAAGAAAATCAGTGCAATTCAAGACGTTTTACCTGTCCTTGAAAAGGTAGTTCAAGCTGGTCGCCAACTAATGATTATCGCTGAAGATATCGACGGAGAAGCTCTGGCTACTCTCGTAGTTAACAAACTGCGTGGAACCTTTGTTTGCGTCGGAGTTAAAGCTCCTGGCTTTGGTGATCGCCGTAAAGCTATGCTCGAAGATATCGCAGTTCTGACAGGTGGAACTGTTATCACTGAAGACTTAGGCCTCAAATTAGAAAACACGACACTTGAAATGCTCGGACGTTCACGCCAAGTCCGCGTAACCAAAGAGGAAACTACACTTGTCGAAGGATCTGGAAACACCGAAGACATCAAAAAGCGTGTTGAAGCTATTAAGCGTCAGATTGATGAAACCACTTCCGACTTCGATCGTGAAAAACTCCAAGAGCGCTTAGCAAAATTATCTGGTGGGGTTGCAGTTATCCAAGTTGGTGCTGCTACTGAAACTGAAATGAAGGAGAAGAAACTCCGAATTGAAGATGCTTTAGCTGCTACTCGTGCTGCTGTTGAAGAAGGTATTGTATCCGGTGGAGGTACTACTCTGATTGATGCAATCCAGGCTTTGGATAAACTCAGCTTAACTGGGGACGAAGCAACTGGTGTAAGTATTGTTCGTCGCGCTCTCGAAGAGCCACTTCGTCAAATCGCCAATAACGCCGGACACGAAGGTTCCGTTGTTGTTGGAAAGGTTCGCGAATCCGGTACAAGAGGAATTGGCTTCAATGCAGTAACAGAAGTCTATGAAGATATGATTGGTGCCGGTATTGTTGACCCAGCTAAAGTTACCCGTTCAGCTCTGCAAAATGCTGGTTCAATTGCTGCTATGCTCTTGACCACTGAATGCTTAGTCTCTGACCTGCCTTCAAAAGATGGCGGAGCAGGTGCTATGCCTGGTGGTATGGGTGGTATGGGTGGCATGGGCGGCATGATGTAAGATTGTCCTGAAACCTTTGGTATCAGCCAGTCTACAGTATCAGTCCCTAGAAGGCTTATGTTTTGACCACATTTGAATCCAAAATAAGAGGCTCCACAATAATTTGCGAATTATTGTGGAGCCTCTTTCCGTCGTTGTAACGACTATTTCCATTCATCAAGAATGTCCTAGTTCGCTCAAGGCCGCTATATTTGCCTCCTGGTAAACTGTATTGTCAGGTTTCATGTTTTGTGGCGTTAAAGTCTGGTTCCTTAACTCTGTGTATGCTTTTTCCAATTGAGAGTATTTAGCTTTAAGTTCTCCTAATTCACTTGCTAAAGCTTCTCTTGTTGCCTGATCTTTGTGGCTCAACATGAACTCCTCCTTGAATATTTAACTATTAAACACCAGTATTTCCTGAATTTAAGGAATGATGTCTGACGTTTTATGGTAACTGGTTTTTTTTCGATGCTGTCTAAATAATGAAAATCGAACAGTTAGTATTGAAACTTGTTGAACTAAGGTTACATGTTATGATTCTGAATACAATCATTAATAAACATGGTTTAATTGATAGGAGATGTCGATAATTCTGCTTACATGATATGTTGTGTCGAAAGCAACAAAACATTAATATTTACTATAAATTCACAGCATTTATGTGCCGATAAGAACTAAAATGGCAGTTTAGACTTTAATGATGATTGGCAGGAGGTGGGTTTATGAGAATTGCAAGCTCAGATGTAGCTATGAGCAGCCAGCATAGTTATTCTGAAGCAACTGTGAGTCTAGAGTCCCTTAAAACATGGGATAACAGAGGGAATACGATTAACCAAGTTGACTTTACCAAGCTGGAGAGCGATACGGTAGAAATATCTGAACAGGCTAAATATCTTCAGATGTCTGAGGAAACTGAGGTGAGCAAATCCCATAGTGAAGCAGATTCTCTTTTTCAGCTTAGCGAGTCGGATGAACGAAGGATTGAGCTTATCCAAAGGTTATTTAAAGCCTTAACAGGCAAAAGGATTAAGTTTGTGATACCCCAAAAGGTTGAGCTTAAGGATCCCAATCTATTCCTTAACATCCAAGACCCAAAGGTTATGACAATCCAGCGCTTACAGCTGCCGCAGAGCGTAGGGTGGGGACTTATTTATAATAAAAGTACGACTCATTATGAGACGGAAAGTACATCCTTTAGAGCTCATGTAGCGGTAAAAACTGAAGATGGCAAAGAAATCAAACTAGATCTGCAATTAAACCTTAGCCGAGATTTTATGTCTAGGAATGACATTAGTGTCCGTGCAGGTGATGCCTTAATTGACCCGCTAGTTATCAACTATGGTTCAGCAAGCGCATCAGTTACACAGAAAAAATATGCGTTTGATATTGATGCCGATGGAGCATTGGATCAAATATCCTTCGTCGGACCTGGCAGCGGGTTTTTAGCCTTAGACCTTAATCAAGATGGAATTATCAACGATGGCAAGGAGCTTTTTGGGCCCAACAGCGGAGATGGGTTTTCTGATCTAGCTAATTATGATTTAGACGAAAATGGCTGGATCGATGAGAATGATGCTATTTACGAAAAACTGCGTATCTCGACAAAGGATGCTGAGGGTAATGATCAATTATTAGCTCTTGGCGAAAAGGGAATTGGAGCTATCTATCTGGGAAATGTCAATACGAGCTTTGCCTTAAAAAATACCAGTAACCAGCTCGATGCCCAAATTCAAAAAACAGGAATTTTTCTTAGGGAAAATGGTAGTGCAGGAACAATTCAACATGTTGACTTAAGCGTATAACAATCATAAGCTGTTCTCACATTTGATAATGCAATAGGATTTAACAAAGTACTTAAGCCCTTTCTCTGTGGCTTAGGTACTTTTATTAATACAGTGCAGTATTGTAAATGTGAATGCCCTTCGTACTTATGTTGGAATAGGGCAAGCTAAGTACACATATAAGTAGGGTAAGAACTCCGCCAGGGGGGCATGTGATGAAGAAAAGAGGAATTTGGTTACTCATCGGAATCAGCATCGTGCTGATAGGGGTATTTCTAGGACGCTTTTTTTGGCAGCCAGAACCCATCGATATGGTCACGCACGGCTTAGAACGACTAAACGCAGCGCCCTCTTTTCGCTACAGTTTAACCCAGCACCAATGGGTCGAGGGGAAAGATCGCGTACTTACTCAGATTCAAGGGGAGAAGGACGGTGGGAACATTCGAATCATGGGTCAGCTAGTCGGGAGCGAGGTAGAGATGATAAAAATTGGTGATTCTACCTATAGTAAAGATCCTTTCAGTAAAAAGTGGGTTCGTTTTGCTAACGCTCCTGCAGCCCAGGAAGTCTTTCTGGCGGAGCTCAATCCCTTATCTTCGCTTCAGATGAAAGAGATTGGAGAGGTGATGCTTAGAGGTCAAGAGAAAGTAAATGGTGATAGAGTATGGGTATGCCAATTAAAACCTAGTGTACAGAATCAAATGATGGAGGTATTTTGGACGGATTTTCAGTATACGCTTTACATTCGCAAATCAGATAAAACAATAGTCAAAGCGGCTATTGAAGCGAAAAATAAAGCCAAGTCCGACCCCATGACGATGACACTCGAGTTTAAAGATATTGGTAAGAAGATAGATATTCAGGCACCTAACATTTAAAAAGGAGTTCTAAGTTTAATAGCAAGCAGTATGCAAATATTTAAGCATACTGCTTGCTATGTTTTTTTGACTGATCAAAAACTTAAATAACGTTAAATCCTGTAGTTTTCTTTAAATTAAATAACATTAAAGTAATAAAAGCGTTTGCACAATGGGCAAGCCTCTGGTATAGTTTTGGCATGAGTTTTTCAGTTGTTGAATTTATAGGATAGTGGAGGTGCCTTAAATGGAAGAATATATTGCGAAAGTGCTGATATCAAGGGAAGAATTGGGAAAACGTGTAGCAGAATTAGGGGCAGAAATTACTAGAGATTATGAAGGCAAGAATCTTTTAGTTCTAGGGATTTTGAAAGGGGCAGTGCCCTTTATGTCGGACCTTATTCGAGAGATTAAATTGCCGTTGGCCTATGATTTTATGGCATTATCAAGCTATGGCGCGTCCACTCAATCGTCTGGAGTAGTAAGGATTCTTAAGGATTTAGAACGAAGCGTTGACGATGTCCATATTTTAATTATTGAAGATATTGTTGATACCGGACTAACCCTAAAATACTTAAAAGCAAATCTTAAAGCAAGAAATCCTTTAAGTGTCAAAGTGGTTACACTTCTTGATAAGGCTGCGCGCAGACAGGCAGATGTTACCCCTGATTACAATGGTTTTTCAATTCCTGATGAATTTGTTGTAGGGTATGGCTTGGACTTTAATGAGGAATATCGCAATTTGCCTTATGTTGGAGTATTAAAACAAGAAGCGTATGAGATCATTTAATTAATTTAAATAAACAAGAATGGTGTTGAATAATCGTGACAGAAGAAGTCATTTTGGTATTGGATTTTGGAGGACAATATAATCAATTAATAGCTCGGCGAGTGCGAGAGGCACATGTATATTCTGAAATGATTTCATATAAAACCCCTATCGATGAAATAAAGGCTCGTCGGCCTAAGGGGATAATTTTTTCCGGCGGACCGGCAAGTGTCAATCAGCCGAATTCCCCTACAGTCGATTTAGAAATATATTCACTAGGGATTCCCATACTGGGGATTTGCTACGGAATGCAGTTAATGACCGTACAATTAGGAGGTAGTGTTGAACACCCCGAAGTAAAAGAATATGGGAAAACAATGCTTACAGTCGATAAGGCAACAGACCTTTGGCAGGACTTGGGAGGAGAACGTCCTTGTTGGATGAGCCACGGAGATTCTGTCCAAACCTTGCCGGAGGGCTTTAGTGTTGCTGCTCATACTAATCATACTCCAGTTGCAGCCATGATGAATGAACAGCGTCATTTCTATGGTGTTCAGTTTCATCCGGAAGTTAAGCATACCCCGGATGGACAAGCGATGTTAGAGAAGTTTCTCTTTGATATTTGTAAATGTACCGGAGACTGGACGATGGAATCTTTCATCGAGCTGCAGGTTGCCGAGATACGAGCTAAGGTTGGAAAGGGAAGGGTTCTTTGTGCTTTGAGTGGTGGAGTAGACTCTTCCGTAGCTGCAGCCTTAGTACATCGTGCAGTTGGCGATCAGCTAACCTGTGTGTTTGTTGATCATGGGTTTATGCGTAAAAATGAAGCTGAACAGGTAAAAAAGATTTTTACAGAGCAGTTTAAGCTTAACTTAGTTTTTATAGATGTCCACGAGCGTTTCCTGAAAAAGCTTGAAGGGGTGTCTGACCCGGAAACTAAGCGTAAAGCTATTGGCAATGAGTTTATTCGTGTTTTTGAAGTAGAGGCAGCGAAGTTGGGGCAAGTAGATTTCTTGGTTCAAGGTACCCTTTATCCGGATATTGTGGAAAGTGGAACGGATACAGCTGAAACAATTAAGAGTCATCATAACGTTGGCGGCTTGCCGGAAGATATGAAATTTGAACTTATTGAGCCATTACGCATGCTTTTTAAAGATGAAGTTCGTGAGTTAGGTATTGAATTAGGGATGAGTGAGGAGATTGTCTGGCGGCAACCATTCCCAGGGCCTGGCCTGGCAATCCGAATTCTTGGAGAAGTAACACGTGAAAAGTTAGATATTTTGCGTGAAGCAGATGCAGTCATTCTTGAAGAAATTCGCCGTTCGGGCATGTACCGTGATTTATGGCAAAGCTTCGCTGTTCTCCCTTCCATCAAAAGTGTCGGTGTCATGGGAGACGGTCGAACCTATGAGTATCCTATCATTTTCCGAGCAGTTACCAGCGAAGATGCCATGACGGCAGATTGGGCCAGACTCCCTTATGAGCTTCTGCATAACATATCCTCAAGGATTGTCAACGAAGTCGAAGGTGTCAACCGTGTGGTTTATGATATCACCTCAAAGCCCCCTGGAACCATTGAGTGGGAGTAGGGTAGATGTAGCATAAACACTAGATTTTCAAGGGTTTAATGGGTGTATGAGTATTTGGCAGGTGGTTATGATTTCAGTCAGTTTTTGGCGTCATCATAGCCACCTGTTTTGTTGTTACCGGCTTACAAGACACTTGAAAGCTAAAAGATAAATTAGCGAAAGGGCAGTGATGATTGCTGCATTCTGATACTTCAATAAAATTAGATTGAAGGGAGTAAAGGAAGGTTTTATGGGGAATCGTGTCGAATTATATTCTTAAAATAAGACTTGTAAATGGGCAGTAAAGTGGAGTTGTATTGCTTTTCTGATTTAGTTAAGAGCTTAAACCCTGTCAGAGAATTGGAGGAACTAGATTGGACAACTCTAGCTTGAGTAACAAGAACTATGAGAATATGGTGAATTTAACCCCTGAACTATTATGTATAACCAATATGGAAGGGGTATTTAAGTACGTAAACCCCGCGTTTGAGAATGTAATAGGTTACAGTAGCGAAGAAATTGTCGGCTTAACTCTTCATGTCTTTTTACACGATGAAGACGTAATAGCCATTAAAAATACAATGCAAACCTTATTCAATGAAAAAAATGATTCCTCAAGTTTTGAACTGCATCATAGATGTAAAGATGGGACTTATAAATGGTTATCATGGAATACCAGGGTTGACTGGACTGAAGGTCTAGTTTATTCGGCAGGACGAGACATCACAGAAAAGAGAAAAATGGAACAAGATTGCTTAAAATTAAGGGAGAGATTACTAGAAGCACAGGAATTTGCACAATTAGGATATTGGGAATTTGATACTATGACTGGGGACTGTCTTTGGTCTGATGAAATGTTTCGAATAGGTGGCTTTGAGCCACAGGAATTTATACCCACCATTAATGACTTCTTGTTGTCAATTCATCCTGATGACAAAGAGTTTGTTATAAATATCATGCAAGTGCTATTAAACGGGAGTGAATGCGAATTTGATTTTAGGTTAATTAGACAGGATAACGAGATAATATGGGTTCATGAAAAAGTAAGGCATGAGTTTGACGCTTCTGGATTACCAGTTCGCAGTTACGGAGTAATCCAAGATATAACCCAGCGGAAATTGAGTGAACTCAAGCTAAAAGAAAGTGAAGAAAAATTCAAAGAACTTGCCGAAAACCTTGGTGAAGTTATTTATATTCAGCAGAATGGGCAGTTCGTTTATATTAGTTCGGCGTACGAGAGAGTAACGGGTAAAACATGCCAAAGTATGTATGAAAACCCTCTTTCTTATATAGACTCTATACACCCTGAAGATAAAGATAGAATTGTAAAAGTACGTTTGGAGGACAAATACATTTCAAAAGGGTTGTTTGATGAACAGTATAGAATTATCCAACCTGATGGAAATATTCGCTGGGTTTGGACGAGGTCTTTTCCAATTCGTGACGAAAACGGTGAAATTATAAAGAGAGTTGGTATTGCTAATAACATAACCAAACTCAAAGAATATGAAGAATCACTAAGAGAAGCAATGGAAAAAGCAGAGGCTTCCAATAAAACAAAAAGCCAGTTCCTTGCAAATATGAGCCATGAGATTAGAACCCCAATGAATGGTATTCTGGGGATGGCTCAACTACTTGTAATGAATCTAAAAGATGAGGAAAAGGAAATGGCTACTATTATAAAAGCTAGTGGCGATGACCTATTAAAGATCATCGATGATATCCTTGATTTATCAAGAATCGAGGCGGGTAAGCTTAGGTTAAGTCAGGAAGAATTTGATATTAATATGTTAGTTAATCATGTTAACAAAGTAATGGAAACTCTTGTAAAGCAAAAAGGGATTTCATATAAATCCTATATTGAGAGAACAATAGTCAATCGCCTGATAGGCGATCCTGATAGACTTAAACAAGTGTTATTTAATCTTTTAGGAAATGCTATAAAGTTCACGGAACAGGGAAGCATCGAATTATCAATAGCTAAGGGCAAAGTATTTGAGGATAAATTGCAATTAGTATTCTCGGTAAATGATTCAGGGATAGGCATTGCAGACGATAAAGTGGGGCAGCTGTTTACCTACTTCACACAGGGTGATGATTCTGTAACCAAGAAGTATGGAGGAACAGGGTTAGGTCTAGCGATATCGAAACAACTTATTAACATGATGGATGGAGAAATAAGTGTGGAGAGTAAGCTAGGAGTTGGTAGCTGCTTTTCTTTTAGTGCAATCTTTAAGGCGGCAATGGATAACACAGAGATCAATAATACTAACAATGAAGATACTCTTAACGTGACTGCAACTTCTTCAACGGCCTTACTTGTTGAAGATGATTACGTAAGTGGAGTAGTTATGAAGAAACTCTGTGAAAGGAGAAATATTGCCTTAACAATAGTAACTAATGGCAAACAAGCCATAGAAATAATGAAAAAGGAATGTTTTGATATCATATTCATGGATATTCAGATGCCTGATATAAGTGGTTATGAGACTACAAGAATTATTAGGGATATGGAGCGGGAAGTTAATAAGCATACTCCGATTATTGCTACTACTGCTTTCGCTTTAGTTGGTGACAGGGAAAAATGTATTGATGTAGGGATGGATGATTATCTAGCAAAACCAATTGATTCCGAAAAATTCTACGCAATAGTTGAGAGATGGTCAAAAGGCAAAACGTGAGTATAACCATATGAAGTTACTAAGCACCCTGAGGGTGCTTTAAGTATTTGGTTGTTCAATTATCAGGTGAGATGGGTTGACTTGAATTAAGCCTGTGTCGAACATAACACTATTATCGACATGGAGGAACAATTAGCCTGGAAACCGGGCCCGAGAGCACAACATTCATCATTAAACTGCCCTTGTCTGGGTTTCGACAGGCATAAAATATAGATTATAGCTTAGTATCTGATATTATGGAATTAATGTGGAAGGAATACCATATTACGACAAATGATTACCTATTAATGGATAATTTATTCTTGCTAATTCATCTTTAAAGCAATAAAATCTTCTTGAGAAGAGATTTTCAGGAGGAATCCGTGTGGAAAAGAAACTTTTGAAAAGAATTGAGGCATTACGTCAGAAACTCAATAAATTCGAACTTACTCGTAACCTTGTTGATAGTGAAGTCGTTGAGGTTAGTCAACAATTAGACAAGCTGCTTAATCAATACCAAAGGGTTGTTTCTTATCAACAATTAAGCTTTTGGTAAACAAGAATATAGTTACAAAGGGATACCACAAGAGAATCCAATCTTGCAGGTGTCCTTTTTTTTGCTGCCAATCAAAAGGTAGATCATATGTTCTAAAGTTTAGGCTTTGTACGTGGTTCAATATTTTATGTTCAGATAAACTGGGCTTGTTTATTTCCAATTCATAAGTACGGTAGCTGTACTTTTATTGCAATAATACTGGATATATTATGGAAATAAGGACTAGTTAAGTGCTTTTATCTCTTAAAGGGATTATAATAGACTAGCAGAGGAGGGCAAAATGAACTATATTGTATTTGACCTTGAATTTAATATGTTTTTCAAGTTTAACGAAGGAGACTACGCAAATCCTTCTTTGAAAAGTGAAATTATCCAGATTGGAGCGGTAAAGCTAAACGAAAATCTGGAGGCCATTGGGGAGTTCAATTCAATTATTCGACCTGTAGTTTATAAAAGAATTAATCCCTATGTTAAGAAAAAAACAAATATTAATTCACACATGGTTATTAAAGGCAAATCTTTTAATGAAGCAATTAAGAGCTTTTGTGATTGGGTTGATAAGGATCCGGTTTTATGCTCATGGGGGCATGATGATATGCTGGGTTTAAGAGATAATTGCTTGTTTTTTGGCATAGATTCGCTGTCTTTTGATAAATACATAAATATCCAACAGATCTATATGAAGCGTGAAGGTCTAACAATGCAACCGAGCCTGGAAAGTGCTGTTGAAAGCTTAAAGATTGAAAAAACATCACCATTTCATGATGCTTTGAGTGATGCATTTTATACAGCAGAAATTTTCAAGGAAGTGTTTGATGAATCTAATTCAATAATTGATTGGGGAAAAGTACAAAAAGAAAATGAGGAAAAGATTCGAGAGCTCAAAGCCTTATTAGCAAAAGTGAGCATACATTGTCCTGAATGTGATAATATCTTGCCAAAAACTAGAGAAATGACAAAAGCAAAAAAATACTTTGCTCATAGTTATTGTGATAATTGTAAGCTGCCGGTTCGCCATATTTCCCGGATCACTCAAAATGGTAATGGGGAGTATAGGATTACTTCCAAGGATTCGATCTATAAAACAGAAGAATCAGCAGACTCTCAAAAACTTTAAAAGGAGTTGGAAAAACACTGATTTCAGACAACTTTCATTGCTTGAAAAAGTCTATTGGTCTAACTCGAAAATGTCTCCAAAATGCCACAACTTGTGATGATTTGAACATCATTACTAAAGCTGTGGCATTATGTGCTCGTAAACCAAGTTTATGGTGTAAATAGAGATGGTTATTTAATCTCATGCCCCTCACCCTGTCGAACGTTTTTTGAAAAACATTTAATATTGTTCGGAATTTCTATTGACCTATAGATAACCTTCTTGTAAAATGAACTTAGAAAATTTCATAAGGAGTTCATATATCCGCGGAGATATGGTCCGCAAGTTTCTACCAGGCCGCCGTAAATGACCTGACTATGAGCGAAAGTGTACCTAGGGCTATGATTTGCATTGTCCGAGTGGTACAGGTTTGATTGCGATCAAATTACACCGAAGGGATAAAAGCCCAGGCGGGTAGGTTTCACTCTGTTTAAAAGGGGGGATCTGCCTTAGGCCTGGGCTTTTTTGCAATTTGAAAAACATACTATGAAAGAGGCGAAAGAAATGAGCCAAATTGGGGTTGTTATGGGTAGTGATTCGGATTACAAAGTCATGGAAGATGCCTTAAAAGTTCTCCGTGAGTTTGAAGTTGATTTCGAAGTTAAGATTTCCTCTGCCCACAGGACATTGGAGAGAACCGTAGCCTGGGTAAAAGCTTTTGAAACTCAAGGTGGAAAAATAATTATCGCGGCAGCAGGATTAGCCGCTCATTTGCCTGGGGTTATTGCAGGAGCCACTACATTGCCTGTAATAGGTGTCCCACTAAGTAGCGGATCCCTGCAGGGTATAGATGCCCTTTACTCTATCGTTCAGATGCCCCCTGGGATTCCCGTTGCAACGGTTGGTATTGGTGCTGCCAAAAATGCTGCTTTGCTCGCTGTCCAAATTCTAGCCTCTCAGGATAAACCTCTAAATGACAAGGTGAAAAACTATCGGGCAAAAATGATGATAGACATTGAGGCCAAGGACGAAGCATTGCAGAAGATGGTAAGCGAAGGGATAAAGGGGACAGTAATATGATTGAACGCTATACTCTTCCGGAAATGGGAGGGATCTGGACAGATGAGCATCGTCTTGAATTGTGGCTGAAAATCGAGATTGCCGCTTGCGAAGGATGGGCTAAGTTAGGGAAGATTCCGAATGAGGCGGTTGAAATCATTCGAAAGAGGGCTGCATTCTCTTGGGAAAGGGTACAAGAGATCGAGGAAGTTACTCAGCATGATGTCTTAGCATTTTTGACCAATGTTGCAGAGCACGTGGGAGATGAAGCTAAACATATTCATCTTGGTCTAACTTCTTCGGATATCCTTGATACAGCTCTCTCCCTGCAATTAGTTGAAGCCTCCGAGATTTTGCTGACAAAACTTGAAGGGCTGGAAGCGGTTCTGCGCCGTAGAGCCATTGAACATCGGGATACACTTATGATGGGCCGTACTCATGGAATTCATGCTGAACCCATCACTCTAGGGTTGAAATTTGCTTTGTGGTACGATGAAATCAGACGTCAGAAGCAGCGCTTAGCCTTTGCCCGGGAGGAAATCAGAGTGGGTAAAATCTCCGGTGCAGTAGGGACATTCGCTAATGTTGATCCACAAGTAGAAGCCCATGTTTGTCAGGCACTTAACCTAAAGCCGGCCTTGATTTCGACACAAATCATCCAACGTGATCGACATGCCTTTTTTATGACAACCCTTGCTGGCATTGCAAGTACTCTAGATAAAATAGCAACGGAACTTCGTAATTTACAGAGAACGGATGTCCATGAGGTAGAAGAGGCCTTTGGAAAAGGACAGAAGGGATCTTCGGCAATGCCGCATAAGAAAAACCCGATTACTCCTGAGCGTATTTGTGGCATGGCAAGAGTCATTCGTGCCAATGCTCAAGTAGCACTAGAAAATGTAGCCTTATGGCATGAGCGAGATATTTCTCATTCCTCAGCGGAGCGCATGATTTTACCGGACAGCACAATTGCCTTAGATTATATGCTCCACAAGATGACGCAGCTTATAGATCGACTGAATGTATTCCCAGAGCAAATGAAGGTCAATATTGATAAGGGCTGTGGACTGATTTTTTCTCAACGTGTCATGTTGGCCTTAGTTGATAAAGGGGTTAGTCGCGAAGCAGCCTATGCTTTGGTACAAACCAATGCTATGGAAGCCTGGAATACTAAAGAGCAGTTTCAGAACCTAATAAGTAAAGACACGAAGATACGGGAATATTTAGATGAAAAGGAAATTAACGAACTCTTTGATTATGGGTATCATACCAAGCATGTAGCCGACATTTTCCAGCGTTTAGAGCTTATTTAGACAAACGGAGATAGAATCAAAATGGAGTTAAAGAGCAAGCAAACAACGATGAACTAAAGGTTGAAATTTAGATAACTGACGACTAAGAGAGGGGTAACTATTATGGAAAAGTTAGAATTGCGTTATGAGGGAAAAGCTAAGCGGGTTTATGATACTGATCAAAATGAATACTTCTGGGTAGCCTATAAAGATGATGCGACAGCCTTCAACGGTGAAAAAAAGGGTCAAATCATGGACAAGGGGTTAGTTAACAACCAGCTATCTGCGTTATTCTTTGTAGAATTAGAAAAGGCCGGCATTCCAACCCACTTTGTTAATTTATTGAGTGATAGAGATATGCTTGTTCACCGTTTACAAATGATTCCCCTAGAAGTAGTTGTTCGCAATATTGTTGCCGGAAGTTTGTCAAAGCGTTTAGGAGTAGAGGAAGGTTTCGTGCTTCCCCATCCGGTAGTTGAGTTATATTACAAAGATGATGCCCTAGGGGATCCGTTGGTTAATGAATCCCATGTTGAGGCAATGGGCTGGGCGAGTAGGGATATTGCTACAGAAATTCAAGCATTAGGCTTAAAAGTAAACTCAATCCTACAGTCTATTCTAGTAAAAGCAGGCATTGAGTTAATTGACTTTAAGCTTGAATTCGGGATCCGCGATGGAAAAGTATACCTTGGAGATGAAATTTCCCCGGATACCTGTCGGTATTGGGATATTGAAACCCGCGAAAAGCTGGATAAGGATCGCTTCCGTCGTGATTTAGGAAAGGTTGAAGAAGCGTATCAGGAAGTTTACCGCCGAGTAAAGGCTGTTCTTGCTTAGACTAAAAGACGGTATAAAATAAAGCTTTAGAAGTCAAGTTGGATTTAGGAAGGTTTCATCCCTGAGAATAACGCGGTGAAGTACTCGCTTAGGAAATACTCTAAGGTACCTCGCCGCATGCTCGAACTAAGGAGGAGAGAGGGGCCGAAAATGTTCGAATTTGGAGAGGACAAACCGAAAGAGGAATGTGGAGTCTTTGGAATCTATGCTCCTGATCAGGAGGTTGCCCGTCTTACCTATTATGGGCTTTACGCCTTACAGCACCGCGGGCAGGAAAGTGCCGGAATCGCAGTTTCGAACGGACGGAGCATTAACGTGCATAAAGGAATGGGCCTGGTATCGGAAGTGTTTTCCGATAGAATAGTGGATGGTCTGAAGGGAAAAATGGCAATTGGACATGTACGCTATTCCACGACAGGATCAAGTTTGTTGGCTAATGCTCAACCTTTAGTGGTTCACTATCAAAAAGGGATGATGGCCTTAGCGCATAACGGGAATCTGACTAATGCCTCAGATCTAAGAGAAGAACTGGGTAAAAATGGTGCAGTCTTTCAAACAACAGTTGATAGTGAAGTGATTATTAATCTTATAACCCGCTACCGTCGGGATTCCTTAGAAGATGCCTTGATTAAGACTATGATGGATCTACGCGGAGCATATGCCTTGGTTATTTTGGCTGAGGATAAACTCTTTGGAATCCGTGATCCGCTAGGTGTTCGTCCTTTATGCATTGGACGGCTGGGGGGGCGGTATTGCCTTGCTTCGGAAAGTTGTGCTCTGGATACAATAGGGGCAGAGTTTGTGAGAGATGTGGAACCCGGTGAAATTATAATAATCGATGAAGAAGGCTTGCACTCACGCCCAGGCCTGTTAAAAACTAAGCAGGCGTCCTGTGCCTTTGAATATATATATTTTGCTCGACCTGATAGTACGATGGATCAGTTAAATATTGCCGAAAGTCGGCGGCAGATGGGTATCGAATTGGCACGTGAATGTCCTATAGATGCAGACCTTGTAATTGCAGTTCCAGACTCTGGCACCGCTTCAGCTCTAGGGTATGCTACAGCCCTGGGAATACCCTTTGGAGAGGGACTTATTAAAAATCGTTATGTGGGCAGAACATTTATTCAGCCCACACAGGCTATGAGAGAAGTAGCGGTTCGTCTTAAGCTCAATGCCAATACCAGCGTGCTTAAAGATAAACGAGTTGTAATGATCGATGATTCTATTGTCCGAGGAACTACTAGTTTCAAGTTGGTTGAAATGGTCAAGAATGCAGGTGCCAAAGAGGTACACTTTTTAATCAGTTCTCCTCCGGTTGCTTACCCTTGCTTCTATGGTATTGACACCGCAGAAAGGGAAAAGCTTATTGCCAACAAATTAGATGTTGAAGGTATTCGAAAGTATGTTGGAGCCGATTCATTGCACTATATTTCTGAGGAGGGCTTGCTTCGCGCTTTAGGGACAGAGTCTGTCTGTTTGGCATGTTTTAATGGATCCTATCCTATCCCCGTTTCCAACTTAAACAGAGGTAAAAAGAACTTTGAATCTCAGAACATATTCTGAAGGGAATGGCCAGTCTCGGGGATTAAGAGACTGATCCTAAGACTGAAAGTCCTTTGGACTAATTATTTAACTTACTATGGTAGAGTATAGTTAATGCTATAAGCTCTGACACATTAAGGGTAGGAGGAATTAATCTTGGGATATTCTTACCGAGATGCGGGTGTTGATATTGAAGCTGGGAATGAAGTAGTAGAACGTATAAAGCCAGCGGTTGCTCGGACTCTTCGGCCAGAGGTTCTCGGCGGATTAGGCGGTTTTGGCGGGCTTTTTAAACTGGATTTGGCTAAATACCCAAATCCAGTCCTCGTTTCAGGAACCGACGGAGTAGGTACGAAGCTGCGCCTCGCTTTTCAAATGAATCGACATGATACGATTGGGCAAGATGCAGTCGCTATGTGCGTCAATGATATCTTAGTACAAGGGGCGGAGCCTTTATACTTTCTTGATTATCTAGCCGTAGGTAAAGTCGAGCCGCAAAGGCTGTCCCAGGTTGTTGAGGGGATTGCCAGAGGGTGTGAAATGGCTGGTTGTGCCTTAATTGGAGGAGAAACTGCGGAAATGCCTGGTTTCTATGCAGAAGATGAATATGACATAGCAGGATTTTCGGTGGGAGTGGTGAATGAAGATAAGTTAATAGACGGCTCAAAAATTCGTGTAGGAGATATCCTTATCGGTTTGCCTTCTTCCGGTCTACATAGCAATGGGTACTCCCTAGCCCGAAAAATCTTTGCCCCCTATTCCTTAGATGAAAAATTCCCTGAGTTAGGGGAATCTCTGGGAGATGCCTTACTGCGCCCAACCCGAATTTATGTTAAATCGATTTTATCCCTTCTTTCTGGAGTAGAGATACTTGGAATGGCTCATATTACTGGAGGTGGGTTAACAGATAACGTTCCACGGGTTTTGCCGGCAGGTCTGGGGGCTAAAATTGATACTACAAAATGGGCGCGTCCTTCAATCTTTTCGCTGATTCAACGTTTAGGAGATGTTGCCTGGCCAGAAATGTATCGGACGTTCAATATGGGAGTTGGTTTTGTCCTTGTTGTACGTGCGGAAGATGAGAGTCTGGTGCGACAGAAACTCGATGAATTGGGTGAAAACAGCTTTGTTTTAGGGAGTGTCATAATGGGAGAAGGGGTGGCTTATGAGGACGGCAATACTGGCATCGGGCCGAGGGAGTAATCTCCAAGCACTAATCAAAGCCTATCAAAGTGGCAGTCTGCCTATCCAGATTGTGGCAGTTGGATCGGACTCTCCAGGGGCCGGCGCACTTATGCGCGCTGAAGAGGCGGGAATCCCAAGTCGTGTTTTTCCCAGCAATCAGTACCTCCATCGTCAAGCCCAAGAGGCAGATATCTTAAATTGGATGGGTGAAAATGAGGTGGAACTTTTACTCTTGGCTGGGTATATGAGGGTTCTGAGTCCCTCGTTTATGAGGGAAGTTTCTTTTCCCGTCCTTAATATCCATCCTTCCTTATTACCTGCTTTTCCTGGTCTGCATGCTCAACGCCAGGCACTTGAATATGGGGTTAAAGTAAGTGGTTGTACTGTACACTTTGTAGATGAAGGCTTGGATAGTGGTCCGATTATTTTACAAGAAGCCGTACCTGTGCTCCAAGAGGATACGGAAGAGAGCTTGTCTCAGAGAATTTTAGCGGTGGAACACCGTCTCTATCCGGAAGTCGTTCGCTTGCTAGCCTTAGGACAAGTGAAACGGTCTGGACGAAGAGTACAGATTTTGCAACAGGAGGAATTGAGATGAAGCGAAGAGCAATCATAAGTGTTTCAGACAAAACGGGTATTGTTTCCTTTGCCCGTGAACTTGTAGATATCGGCTTTGAGTTAATATCTACCGGAGGAACTTATAAAGCATTAGATGAGGCTAATATTCCCGTCAAATATGTGAGTGAGGTCACTGGATTTCCTGAAGTTCTAGATGGCAGAGTTAAGACCCTCCACCCGTTAATTCACGGGGGAATCTTGGCTCGCGATAGTGTCAAACACATGGAGCAAATGGAAAAAAACGGAATTAAATATATTGATTTAGTAGTTGTTAATCTTTATCCATTTCGGGAGACTATAGCTAAGCCTGGAGTTAGTTTTGAGGAAGCTATAGAAAACATTGATGTTGGTGGGCCAACGATGGTGCGCGCTGCAGCTAAGAATCACGGACGGGTTACGGTTATCGTCAATCCAGAATCTTACGAAGAAGTATTAAGTGTGCTTCGAGAAGCAGGAACAGTTCCCGCGGGTATGAGGAAGAGACTGGCTGCTGAAGCCTTTTCCCATACTGCTGAATATGATCGTCTAATTGCCGGGTACTTAGAGCGGCAACTTGAACCACCGGATACATTTCCGGAGACACTGCGTATAACTGCACAAAAAGTTCAAGAACTTCGTTACGGTGAAAATCCACAGCAAAAGGCTGCCTTCTATATCAATGCTGAGGCTGGGGTAGGGACACTTGCCAACGGAAAACAACTTCAAGGGAAAGAACTATCCTATAATAATTGGATCGATATGAACGCTGCCTGGAAGCTCGTGCGGGAATTTGAAACTTGTTCAGCTGCAATCATTAAACATACGAATCCTTGTGGAGTGGCAATGGGCAAGACCCCTCTTGAGGCTTATGAAAGTGCCTTTGCCGCAGACCCTGTCTCTGCTTTTGGCGGGATTATCGCTTTTAATCGTGTAGTAGATACAGCTTGTGCTGAAGCACTTAAAGAACGATTCTATGAAGTTATTATTGCGCCGGACTTTAGTCCTGAAGCACAAGAGATTCTTAGCTCTAAAACAAATCTACGACTCTTTGTGGTAGGTAGAGGAGAATTGGGCAAAGTTATGTCCGGTTGGGTTTATAGAAGTGTTGAAGGCGGTTACCTTGTGCAAGAGATTGATCGAGGGACAACTCCGGTATCTGAATGGGAGTTTGTGACAGAACAAAAACCTACGGAAGAAGATTTGATCGCCCTTGATTTTGCCTGGCGCATTGTCAAGCATGTTAAGTCAAACGCTATCGTTGTAGCTGATCACAAGCATACTCTGGGAGTTGGAGCCGGGCAGATGAACCGGGTGGGCTCTGTTAAGATAGCTCTTGATCAAGCCGGAGATGCCGCTAACGGAGCTTATTTAGCCTCAGATGCATTCTTTCCGTTCCCGGATTCTATTGAAGAGGCTGCTCGTGCCGGGATTCGCGCAATTGTTCAGCCTGGAGGATCTGTTAGGGATGAGGCAGTAATTGAAGCAGCAAATCGTTTAAATATGATCATGGTCTTTACCCATCGCAGACATTTTCAGCATTAGTTGACATTTTCAATTGATTTAGTTCAGTCTTGTTTTGGGAACGATAGTTTCTGCTAAATGACAAGTGGGGTGAAACGGTGAAGAAGCATCGGGTATTAATTATCGGCGGCGGTGGTCGTGAACATGCACTGGCTTGGAAGTTGGCCCAAAGCCCTGAACTTGAACGTTTATATGTGGCTCCGGGAAATGCCGGCACTGAGTACTGGAATGTTCCAATTTCCGCACATGACATTGGGGCACTAGTGGAATTTGCAGTTAATGAGAAGATTGATCTAACGGTTGTTGGTCCGGAGGATCCTTTGAGTATAGGCGTAGTAGATGCTTTTCAGGAGGCAGGTCTGCGAATTTTCGGCCCCTCAAAGGCTGCCGCTCAGTTGGAAGGCAGTAAATCCTTTGCAAAGATGATTATGCAAAGTGCTAATATCCCAACAGCACAGTGTCAAGTTTTTGAAGATCCAATCCAGGCCAAACAGTATATCGAAACCATTGGGGCTCCTTGTGTCTTAAAAGCAGATGGATTAGCCGCCGGCAAGGGAGTTATAGTGGCAATGGATTTGATAACTGCTCTTCAAGCAGTGGATGAAATAATGGATGGCAATTTTGGTTCTGCCGGCAAAAAACTGCTGGTTGAAGAGTTTCTAGAAGGACAGGAAGTAAGTTTGCTATGTTTTTCAGATGGAGTCACAGCTTTGCCGATGGTTCCTGTTCAGGATCACAAACGAGCTTTAGATGGTGACCTAGGACTGAACACAGGAGGTATGGGGACTTACAGCCCACCACCAATCTGGACGACAGAACTTGAAGCAACAGTTATGCACGATCTTGTTTTGCCATCCCTCAAGATTATGCAAGAGCAAGGAACCCCATTTGTAGGTGTATTATTTTTAGGGCTTATGTTAACGAAGCAGGGACCTAAACTTCTGGAATACAACGTTCGTTTTGGGGATCCAGAAACTCAAGTCGTAATGAAACGACTTAAATCAGATCTTCTGCCTATTCTTTGGTCATGTACAGAAACAAATCTCTCTAAGGTTCAATTAGATTGGAAAGAAGAGGTTGCAGTTTGTGTTGTAATGGCTGCGGAGGGTTATCCAGCAACTTACACAAAAGGAATACCGATCAGATTACCTGAAGAAAATGATCCGGATGTAGTAGTCTTTCATGCAGGAACCGGAATTAATGAAGGCCAGCTTGTAAGTAATGGGGGCCGGGTTTTAGGCATAACATCGGAGGGTAAAACCTTGCAAGAGGCTCGTGAAAAAGCTTATTCTGTGATTAATAAAATCGATTTTCCCAAAGCCCATTTTCGCAGAGATATTGGAGTTAAAGGGTTGAACTAAAATTTCCATTTTTATGTTTAACACATTCTTCACACAAAGTTCATGGTAATGTAACAGTGATCATCTATACTAAACTCAGTAGACAATGATTATCCGTTTTTTAGCGGTTAATATAAATTCTTCTCATTTTTCTCCCCTTCTTTCTTTTCCCCTCTATCGAAATGGAGGGGATTTTTATTGTTCGGATGTATGACCTTTCGTTACTTGATTTCCGAAGATCTTTTCTGGTCCTTGCCTATATGGAAAAATTACAGAGAAAAAGGATCTTGCCTGTTAACGAAGGTAAGATCCTTTTTCTTTGCCCGAAATTTAACTGTCTTGGGGCTAGCATAGCTACTGGGAATTTCTTAGATATGTTGTAATGGGTTTAACTGCTGCTTAATGGCTGATCCGGGGTAAGATTCTACTCGGTGAGGTATTAAAACATTTTGGACACACATAAATTGGACTTTTTGCCGCCGGTATTATGTTGATCTTTAGGGTTTGAGCCGTATATTGAATCCATTTACTCAAGTGATCCAGGCTCTGACAATTAGGACAACTTAACCACACTCGTCTTCACTTCCTCGAGATTAGTGTATGAACACCTTAAGGAAAGTGTGACCTCGCCAAGTCTATCACCATATAATAAAGGCAGGACTCTTAATAAGAAGGTGAGAAGGGAATGTTTAATTATAGTAAGCGTTTGTTTTATCCGATTCATGTTGAACGAGAAGATCCGGCATTTGCCAAATTGCTCATAGAACATTATTCAGGGATAGATGGTGAATTATCTTCTGCCCTACAATACTTTCACCAAAGATCTTTTATATCTAACCGGCATATCCGTGAGTTGTTAGGCATTATCACTGCGGAAGAATTTGGGCATATGGAGTTAATTTCGGTAGCCGTAAGTAAATTAGGAGGGCCACCATTAACCTTACTGAATGCTCAAGATGCTCTGAGGGAAATTAAGCACATCGATCAGAGTTTTGATCTCAATAAACTTTTGCAAATGGATATACAGGCAGAAACAAGAGCGATTCGCTTATATAAGCAACATCTGGAATTAACTAATGATGTAAACATGAAGAAAATGATTAAGTTTCTGATTGGCAGAGAAGATGTACATAAATACTTATTGAAAAAGGCCCAAAGGTTAGTTCGGGAAAGCGGAACTCCAGAGGAGTTTAATGAGCTTATCTATGACTATAAAATGAGTTTGCAAGTTCTGAAATGAAACATTAAATTTAGATAGATCCAGTAATAGGATGAAAAAAGTCGGCTGATAAAGCCGACTTTAGTATTTAATAATCCAATCAGAAATCATTAATCGTTCGGAAAAACCAAATCCTTCAGTATCGATAGTAAGTTGTGATTTGTGAATTAGGTCACGATCGTAGAAAACAGTAATCCCATCTGTAGAAAACTGGTAGTAGTTTTCAGGCTTTCTGGGACTTCCTTTTCGTACAGTAGGAGGAGTGGAAAGGGGGATACAGCATTGTGTGACAACCAGACGTTTTATGTAAAGGTTATTTTTTTTGGCCTTCTGGAGGAATTTTAAGGCGTTTTGTGTAATGTTAATAATCATATTCTTACTTGTTATAAGGTTAGGATCCAACGTGGATTCACCTCCTTGATGTTGCCATACCTTATTCTATCATTTTTGTCTTTGCTTGCAAGAGATTGGGGGGCAAGTTTAGATAAGATCCCACGCCAACGTGAAATTTGTAAAAATTGTTGAAAAGAATTTATGAAACTCTGAGTAATTATGCTTAAGGGCTAGTTAGTTTGTAATGGGAACAATATTTTGTTTGTCTTCCATAAAGCTTTTTAAAGAAACGTGAAGTTCGTTATCATTATTTACAGAGGCAAAGAAAATATCTGCGGGAGTTTTAATGTTCAGCGTGGCTAATTGCTGCTCTAGCCAGTCTTCGGAAAGATCAAGCTTCTTTAAGACATTTCCATAGATTTCACCGTCGATAATGATAGGGTAGGAAAGAGAAGAGCCTACTTTTGTTAGATTCATATCTTCAAGGGTAACTAAATCTTTATTTGCATGTTTTAAAACAGATAAATTACCGTTTGCCTCTATAATGCCTATCTGTACATCACTTATATTAAAGACATCCTTCTCACGAAGCATCTGCAGAATATTGTCGATGGAAAATCGAATTTTTTTAAGGTTGCTCATAATCAATTGTCCGTCTTGAATTACAATTGTAGGCTCAAAGGTAATTAAGTGTCCAAATTTTCGATGCTTAATTACTGAGTTGGTTATGACCTTTTGAAAAAGACCGATTATAATAATTGCTACTGCAGTATGGATGTGAGAAATGCTGGGGTCAGCTAGGTCAGCACCTGTTATTGCTCCCAAAGTAATAATAACCAGAAAGTCGAAAACTGGAAGTTCCCCTATAGCACGCTTTCCCATATATAGAGTAACAATCAAAAGCAAAGGTATTATTGTAAAGATCCGTCCCACCACGACGAGAAGCTCTTTGATTAATTCCATTAATTCACTTCCTTCCAAAACTAGGGCCTATCTAAATATTTTCAAGATCAAAATAAGATAGTACTCAGGCTTTAGCCAGCTTTTTTAATTTGGTATCCCAAAAGCGATTTGCTATAAGGCGAACACAAAAGGGATGGTTACCCCAGGTGTCGAGGTTATCCAGTGAAAGCATAAGTGCATAAGCTTGACGACAGATAGATAGGATAGGGTAATTCTTAGCAATATGTGCTAAAACAGAAAGGATAGCTTCACAGCGTTCAGAGTAAAACAGATTTTGTATGTAACGGCGGCTGTGAGGAGCAAGGGCAAAACGAGTCAAATCTGTGGAAAGAGGCTTAATTTCGCTTGCGGAAAACGATACCACATTAAATTCCGGTAGATCAGCTAGAATATCTGCTGATTTCAAGAATTGCCCAAGGTGTTCTTGGACTTCAAGAATTGGAAAAGAGATACAGCCCGGAGTAGAAGCTAAAATTCGGATGCGCAAAAGATTTGACTGAATCATTTTTTCGTTAGCCATAAAATTATGGGTTTTTTGGGTCATGTGGAGAATGAGGGCGGCAAGAACCTCATTCCCGTCAGAGGCTTGTTGTTCCCAAGCAGGTAAGAGACAAAGGATATCTTCTTTCAATGGGGGGGTAATCTGATCAAAAAGTTCGTATTGGATAATTGTATTTAAAGATTCTTCAGTGGGGTTTGTGAGTAAAATTCGGCGAAATCCAGGATGAACTAAGGTCTTATTATCTGAGTCATTCATCGAAGGTGCCTCCTCCGTAGATTATTATCTAATTAGTTCTGTCGTTTATTGTGTGTTTTTTATTGGGTTCTATCCAAGGAATTTAACTTGTCCTAATTAGAAGCAGAAGAGTCAGACAATAATGACGGAAGAATCCTAAGATTTTGTTTTAGTATGTGCTGGCTATTGGGATCCTAGGATGGAAAGTTTCGAGCTGATCTTGCATAAGTATGATAATAAACATACCGTTGAAAAGGAGCAAAGATGGGAACTCTTACCCCTAGCTTAGAAGACTATCTTGAAGAAATTTATCGATTCTCTCTTTCCACAGATACAGTTCGAGTAACTGATCTTAGCATTAAACTAGGGGTTTCTTTGCCGTCTGTAACTAAAGCTTTACGTAAATTAAGAAGCGGTCAGTATATTTACTATCAACGCTATGGAGAAATAAATCTATCCGAAAAAGGGAAAAAGCTGGGGAATTTCTTGGTTAAGCGCAACCAATTATTACAGGAATTCCTAGTACTTATTAATACTGATTGTGATATTGCGGCAGAGGCTGAGGCCATGGAACATTATCTATCAGAAGCCACCATTCGATCTATTCAAGCTATTGTCACCTTCCTAAATGAAAATCCCAAATGGTATGAGGTTTTACTGGAATACATCACGTCTTCCAGTAAAACCAAAGAGTAAGTTCTAGGCTAAACCGAACAAACGAACCACTTGAGTTAGAATAAAACAAGCGGAAAATCCGATGAGTGTTGGAATTAGAAAGGATAGGAAGGCCCATTTCTTACTGCCGGTTTCCTTGTAGGTAGTGAGGAGAGTAGTAGCACAAGGCCAATGCAATAGGGAAAACAACATGACGTTAACTGCTGTAAGCCAGGTCCAGCCGTTACTAACCAAAACATTCCTAAGCTCCTCTAAGCTTGAAAAATCCTGTAAAGAGCCAGTGGAAAGATAGCTCATGATGAGAATCGGCAGGACAATCTCGTTTGCAGGTAGTCCAAGTATAAAGGCCATGAGGATGAATCCATCTAAGCCAATAAGTTTTCCTAATGGGTTTAGGGCATGAGCCACAGTAGAAAGAATACTCAGTTCTCCAATATAGACATTAGCCAGAATCCAAATCACGGCGCCTGCGGGAGCTGCTATGATGATTGCGCGTCTTAGTACAAATAAGGTACGGTCAATCACTGAACGATAGATCACTGCTCCAATTTTCGGACGACGGTATGAGGGTAATTCCAAGACAAGAGAAGAAGGTTCACCTTTTAATATTGTCATTGATAGTAACCAGGAGACAGTTAATGTAACAGCTATACCCAGCAAAATTATTCCTGATATCACCAAGGCATTGATTATTCCCGAATAGGAGGCAATAGCCCCACCTATAAAAATTGAAGTGATGGCAATCAATGTCGGAAATCTACCATTGCAGGGAACAAAATTATTGGTCAGAATTGCGATTAAGCGCTCACGAGGAGAGTCTATTATTCTGCATGAAGTGACTCCAGCCGCATTGCATCCGAATCCCATGCACATGGTCAGACTCTGTTTGCCACAGGCTTTGGCTTTTTTAAAGATATGATCCAGGTTGAAAGCTATTCGCGGTAGATAACCGGAATCTTCTAATAAGGTAAATAAGGGAAAAAAGATGGCCATAGGAGGCAGCATAACTGCAACAACCCAGGCTAAAGTACGGTAAACTCCTAGAACAAGAACTCCATGTACCCAATCCGGGGCACCTAACCACTGAAACCAAAGAGTTAGTTGATCCTGAAAGGCAAAGAGCACGCTGGCAAGGAGCCCTGAGGGTATATTCGCACCTTCTATAGTTATCCAAAAGACACCCACCAATAGCAGGATCATGAGAGGGTATCCGAACCATTTAGAAGTGACCAGATTATCAATGATTTGATCAAAGCCAATTCGGTGGCGTCCTTTGTTTGTAAGAACATGCTTGGTAATTTGCTCTGCATTTCCATAAATATCTGCAACAATCTGATCGCTGAAGGAATTTCGATAGGTTTTGCGAACATATTCAGCTTGACCATAAGCCTCACTAAGATTTCTAGAAGAACTTATTGCGCACATTTGGATTCCTCCCAATCCTGAAATGAGACTTGATCAATATCCAGATAGTTGCTTAGACTCTCCAGGAAGTTCTGATCTCCGTCTAAAAGCCTTAAGGCTATCCAACGCGGGGACAAGCTATTATTGGTAATGTTTTCCACCAACGGCAGCAACTCTTTTAGAGCGCTTTCAACATCTGAAGAATATTTTATCTGTCGAGGAGTCGGTTGTAGTAATCCGGTAGCAACTTGTAATATCTTCTCGCGGAGTTCTGCAAGGCCTTTTCCTTGCCGAGCAGCGGTTGCAACGACAGGCACCCCTAATTCACGTTCTAACGAAGGAACATCAATGACTAAATTTTTCTTTTTAGCCTCATCCATTAGATTCAAACACACAATAACCTTAGGTGTTATCTCAAAAACTTGAAGAGCTAAATTTAGATTTCTTTCTAGGGAAGTAGCATCCAAAACTACTACTGTAACATCAGGGTTCGCAAAGCACAGGAAATCTCGGGCAATCTGTTCCTCAACCGTATGAGCTAATAGAGAATAAGTACCCGGCAAGTCGACGATTAAAAAGGGTTTTTTTTGATATTGGTAACTGCCATGAGCATTATTCACCGTTTTTCCTGGCCAATTACCGGTATGTTGGTGGAGCCCAGTTAAGGCGTTAAAAATTGTACTTTTTCCTACATTTGGATTACCGGCTAAGGCAATGCTTAATTGATCGTTTCTAATTGGAACTCCAAAATAATTTTGCCATAGTAGGCTCTTTTTTTCTGCAGACAGAATCATACACATTCCTCTCCGTTCGATAGCTTTTTTACCAGAATTTGGGAAGCGTCTTCACTTCGTAGTGCAATAAGTGTCCCCCTTACCAGATAAGCGGTTGGATCACCTGATGGCCCTCTGCGTATACTGCGGATCAAGGTTCCAGGGACGATTCCTAAGTCAAGTATACGGCGCCGTAAAAGTCCGCTTAACTCTAAGGAAACTATTTGACAGGCCGAACCTAGAGATAAATCTGATAATGAATTGATTCGTTCTGCATTTTTCACACCCATGTACCCCCTTTTTTCAAATCTGGCTAATCTTCTTTCTCAGTTAGAGGTTAGCCGCGGCTAACTTTCAGTTAAAAGTTCATTTTGAATAGATTATGTTAAGAGGTCTCTTTTGTTCCCCCGAAAGCTTATACTAATTTGATCAAGGAGCCATTGCACGTTTACAAACGTAAGGCAAATGGCGCCTTGATTTTAGTCATTGAGTTTTAGAATTGAAGGACATAGTATGTTTGAGGCTGAGGTGCCTTTGCAATGGGAAAACTATGCTATAATTATAGAATACTGTCGGTGGTGATTACTTAGGAGTTGTTGATATATGAGACAAGGGATCGGCAAATTAAGATTTGCAGATGAAGAAATACAGATGCCCAAAGTTACAAGGAAAATGCTGACCAGAATATTGAGTTACTTTTTGCCTTATTGGAAAAACATGCTGCTTGTAATTAGTATAATTTTTACTAGTTCAATACTAGGTCTTGTGCCCCCAATATTAATCAGAAATATTATTGACATTGCTTTGCCGCAGAAAGATCTGTTTCACTTAAGTTTGTTGATTCTGGTATCCATTGGGGTTACGGTGATTTTAGGACTTTTGCAAGTAGCTCAGTCATATCTCAGTATTTGGATTTCTAAACATATAATCTTAACTATGAAAAATCAAATGTATGGTCATTTGCAGAATATGTCTTTGAATTTCTACACTGCAGCAAGGCCCGGGGAGATTATTACCAGAATAACAAGTGATATAGAGGGAATCCAGGATATTTTTAACTCAACCGTTATCAATGCTATAACCAGTATAGTTGTACTTATCTCGACTGCCGCCGCACTGACATTGATGAATTGGAAGCTGGCAATTGTCGGAATGATTATTCTGCCTACTTTTATCATCCCAACCAGGAAAGTAGGCAAACTTCGCTGGAAGTTAGCTACTAAGAGCCAAGAAAAAATTAGCGATCTTAATCAGATTATTCAAGAGGCTTTCAGTATTAGTGGGGCACTACTCACAAAGCTTTTCACCAAGGAAAAGGATGAATTAGAAAGATTTACAAAAATTAATAATGAGGTTATTAGTCTACAAATAAAAGAGTCCGTTGTAGGACGCTGGTTTAGAATGACAATTACAACTTTTATTGCCGTCGGGCCGATGCTGATTTATTTTTATGGCGGATACTTGTTTATTAAAGGTGAGATATCCATCGGAAGTATTATTGCTTTTGTAGCCTTGCTGGGGAGGCTTTATGCACCTGTTTCCCAACTATCCAATATACACATCGATATCACAAGATCATTAGCCTTATTCCAGAGAATTTTTGAGTATCTAGATCTTGAACAAGAAATTAAAAATAAGCTCGGAGCCTATGAACTGAAGGTGATTAGCGGTAAAGTACAATTTAAGAATGTATATTTTTCCTATAACAGTAAGGTTAAGGTCCTCGAAGATATTAGTTTTTCTGTAAAGCCAGGTACAATGGTAGCCTTAGTTGGTTCAAGTGGAGTTGGGAAAACCACCATTACAAATCTTATTCCAAGGTTATACGATGTGAATAAAGGAAGTATAGAAATTGACGGACATGATATCAGAGATGTCACGTTAGAGTCGCTTAGGAAGCAGATTGGGATAGTGATCCAGGAACCTTACTTATTCAATGATACTATCGAGGAAAATTTAAGGTATGGTAAGAAAGATGCCACCGAAGGAGAAATAGTCGAGGCTTGTAAAGCAGCTTATATTCATGACTTCATTATGACTCTGCCTAATTGCTATAAAACAATCGTCGGAAATAGAGGGGTTAAGTTATCCGGTGGAGAAAAGCAAAGGGTATCTATTGCAAGGGTTATATTAAGAGACCCGAGAATTATCATTCTTGATGAAGCTACATCCTCATTAGATTCAATATCGGAAATGTACATTCAAAAGGCTATGATTCCCTTGCTGAAAGATAGGACAAGCTTTGTCATTGCCCACAGATTATCAACTGTCTTAGCAGCGGATCAGATCTTTGTTATTGAAAATGGGGCTATTGCTGAAAGCGGGAACCATGAAGAATTAATTCGCAAAGAGGGTCTCTATCAACAGATTTATAAGACACAATTCAAAGGGGATAGTTATAACTAACTTCTGCCCAAGTTCGACTCCTTTAGAAGTTAGAAAAGGCTAAACGAGGTGGGTAAAGAAATGATAAATCAACGATTTAATATGGAATTTGAAGTTCACTATCATGAAGTAAATCCAAAGGAGCAGGCCGCACCCTTAGCAATACTGCATTATTTAGAAGATGCTGCAATTTCCCATTCGGAATCAATTGGACAGGGAATAAAACAGTTACAGGCTAAAAAGCAAGCCTGGATTTTAAATCAATGGATTCTTCAGATGAACCGTTATCCGGTTTTAGGTGAAAAGGTTATGATTGAAACATGGTCTTCAGGATTCGAAAGGTTTTATGCAAATAGAGATTTTTTAATAAAGGATAACAATCAAGAAATCCTTGGGAAGGCAACATCCTTGTGGATTTTCTATAATACTGAAAGTAAGCGTCCTTCCAGAATACCCCAGGAGTTTCAAGAAGCTTATGGAATTGATCCAATTCGAGTAATTGAAGACGCTGCAAATCAGTTTCAAATTCATGAAGTAGGTGATCAAGCTCAAGCTGTAGATAATGAACAGATATTTACTGTCCGAAGGAGTGATATCGATACCAATGGTCATGTCAATAATGCAAATTATCTTCAGTGGATGTTAGAGGTTGTTCCTGAAGATGTTTATCAAAATGCTTATCTTGCAGCTATGAAGATCACTTATCGAAAAGCAGCAACCTATGGTTCGAGTATTCGCTCCAAATGCCATGAAGCGGAATCAAAAGCTAATACTCCTATTTATCAGCATGTTATCCTTGAGAATGATGACCTTCAAGAACTTGCTACAGCCCTAACAGTCTGGAAAAGTGTATAATATTGGAGAAGAGGTAAGAAATGCGAAGAAGTGATAAAGAAATAACTGACCAAAATTTGATGGATGAAATCATAAAGAAGGCACAAGTCTGTAGATTAGCTGTATCCTATAAGGACATGCCCTATATTATTCCGATAAACTTCGGTTATCTAGACAAGGTATTGTATTTTCATTCTGCAAATGATGGACTAAAGCTTTCGATTCTACGTGAAAATCCACAGGCTTGTTTTGAAGTTGAGATTGACACCCAAATAGTTCCCAGTGAAAAGGGGTGTGAATGGACTATGCGATATCAAAGTGTCATTGGTTTCGGAGAGGTAGAGTTCATTGATGATATAATCAGTAAGCGAGAAAGTATGAAAATCATTATGGAGCACTATGCAAATGACAAGCCCTTTCCCTCAGATACAATGTTGGAAGGGATCACTCTTTATAAATTAAAGGTAAATACTATGACAGGTAAACAATCAGGATTTTAAAAATTAATTAGATTTTAGCTTTTAATATATTTGAATATATTAAAAAGAAGGAAAATAGGGGATATTTGTCGAAGAAAGACATAATGGCGAGTGCGAATATGCCAAAACAGTTTCCATGGACTGACCATCAATCTAAATCAGAAGAGTGGTATGAATAATGTCAAATGACCAAATCATGGAATTGAAACAAAGAATCGCCCTTTTAGAAGCGACTTTAGCGGATCTTAAATGGGAAAATGAGATTTGGAATCGTCTCTTTCTAGAAGTTAATTGGGGAATGGCAGTTGTCGATGTTAAAAGTGGAAAACTTCTCAAAGTAAATAAAAGTTATGCAGAAATGCATGGATATAGCCCAGCTGAATTAATTGGCAAATCCATGTATGGTTTAGTTTGTGCACCGGGGCGCAAGAATGATCTCTTAGAAGTTGGCCCGAGGATATATAACGATGATCGATACGACTACAATTCGGTGCACGTTAAGAAAGATGGAAGTCATTTTCCGGTGCGAATTAATAATCACGAAGTGAAAGTGAAATCTCGGCGTTTTCGGATTATCTCAACCTGGGATATTACAGATAGTGAGCTAAAACAAAGAGAATTGAGTCAGTATCGTGAAAGCTTAGAGGAATTAGTTAAATTTCGTGCCGATGAATTGGAAAGGATCAATGAGCAACTTCGAAGCGAGATTAGACAGAAGGAAAATGCTGAAAACGAATTAGCCAGAGCAAATCAAGAAATGTTTAATATTTTAGAGAGCATCGGCGATTGTTTTAAAGCAGTAAATCGCGACTGGGTTATAACCTATGCTAATCAGGCTATGGTTAAAGCTCGGGAAACCAATGGCTTTGATGGCAATCTTGTCGGTGCTGATTACTGGGAAGTTCATAAAGAATCCAATCGAAGAATTAACGAAGCTTGTTTAAAAGTTATGAATGATGGGGTTCCGACTAGGTTTGAGACCTATGCTTATACAACAGGAAAATGGACAGAAGTCAGCATTTATCCAACAGCAAGCGGAATCTCAATCTTTCTTCGGAATATTGAGGAAAGACGAAAGATGGAAAAGGCTATCGAGGACGAACATCGCCGTCTTTATTCACTATTTAACAGTTTTCCTGGTTTAATCTATCTTCAAGAAGAAAATCATAAAATACGCTATGCCAACCATAGCTTTCAAGCAAAGTTTGGTTCATGTATTGACAAGCTCTGCTATGAAGTAATAGTAGGGTTGCCGGATCCATGCCATGATTGCATGTCTGCGGTAATTTTAAAGAATCTTACCCCAATGTGGAGAGAAATGGTGTCTGATAGTCGCATATATGAGGTTTATTCTCAACCCTTTATTGATGCTGATGGATCGAGGTTAGTTTTTAAAGTGCTTATTGATGTTACTGACAGAAGGAATGCCGATCGTGAATTGGCACGTTTAGAAAGACTTAATATGGTCGGCGAAATGGCTGCCGGCATTGCTCATGAGGTTAGGAATCCCCTCACGACAGTGCGTGGTTTTTTACAGTTGCTCCAATCTAAAGCAGAAACCTCAGCTTATCACGATTACTTTCAGCTGATGACCGATGAACTAGATCGAGCGAATTTGATCCTAACTGATTTCTTGAGTTTGGCCAGAGATAAGTCGGTGGCATTTGAGCCTATTAATGTCTCCAATATCGTGAGAACCCTGGCTCCTCTTTTGAACTCAGATGCGTTTAATCAAGATAAAACAATAGTCCTTGAATTAGAAGAGGTTCCCGACCTTCTTGGCAATGGGAATGAGCTGAGGCAGCTGATTTTGAACTTGGCCAGGAATGGATTGGAAGCCACTCCGGCAGGCACAACTCTGACCATCAGTTCTTCGGTTCAAGAAAAGTGCATTGTGCTTAAAGTTAGAGATCAGGGTCGTGGAGTTGATCCGGAAATACTTGATAGGCTGGGTACCCCATTCCTAACTACTAAAGAAGGTGGCACCGGATTAGGCCTTGCAATATGCCAAAGTATAGCTGTTCGTCATAAAGCCCTCATTAATTTTGATTCACAGGATACAGGTACAACTGTAATAGTGAAATTCCCAATTAACTATTAAAGCCACCCCAGATGGGGTGGCTTTAATATGTGAGTCAGGAGTCGTTCCTGTCCCTGCATGAACAGGGAAAGCTCATTTAAAATGCTGGAACAATAGAACCTTTGTATTTGTCTTCAATGAACTTTTTGACGTCAGGGGAGGTGAGCGCTTTAGCAAGCTTTTGTAAAGCAGGATCGTCTTTGCGGCTGTCTTTGACAACAAGGATATTTGCATAGGGAGATTCTTTGTCTTCCATAATGATGGAATCATTAAGAGGGTTGAGCCCGCCTTCTAAAGCATAATTTGTATTAATTACTGCTGCAATAATCTTAGGATCTTGGAGTACTCTGGGAAGCTGTGGGGCATCAAGAGGAGTGACTTTCAGCTGTTTTGGGTTGTCTTGAATATCATTGACTGTTCCTTTAATCCCAACTCCGTCTTTTAGTTTGATAATACCTGCTTTGGAAAGTAGAGCAAGAGCGCGGCCACCGTTTGAGGGGTCATTAGGAATGGCAATGGTATCGCCGTTTTTCAGCTCATCAAGTTTGGCTATTTTTTTAGAGTAGACACCCATCGGTTCAATGTGGACGTTGGCAATTGAGACATTCTTTAAGGAATGGTCGGCATTAAAAGAGTCCAGATAAGGAGTGTGTTGGAAGAAGTTTGCGTCGATATCTCCAGAATCTAAATCTAAGTTAGGGCGGACATAATCTGTGTAACTAACGATCTGTAGTTCGACACCTTCTTTGAGCAGTGCGGGCTTGATAAATTCGAGGATTTCAGCATGAGGAATTGGAGTTGCACCAACTTTAAGTATTTTGGCAGTAGGTGTATCAGATCCGGTTTTGGGAGCTTCAGTTTTACTGCCGCAGCCTGAGAGTATAAGTGAAAAGGTGACTAAAACAGTGGCTAAAAGGGTCAAATAGCGGTGGTTCTTAATTCTTGACATTTTTTTCTCCTCCAATTTGTTTGGTTTTTGCCATTGCTTGGGATGACAGAGATCTTGTTGCTTGAATCCGGATAACTTGGGTAGTCTTGAACCTAATGAGTAAGCTTGCGTGCCAGAGTCGTTCCTAGGGATTGTATAATCTGAACAATCACGACGAGAATGATGACCGTGACAATCATGACATCGGTTCGAAAACGGTTGTAGCCATATTGTATGGCCAAGTCCCCTAACCCGCCTCCGCCAACAGTACCGGCCATTGCGGTGTAACCGATGACACTAATCGTCGTGATGGCGACGCCTAGAATCAGTGAAGCCTTCGCTTCAGGAAGAAGAACCTTTTGAATGATTTGTTTAGGAGAGGCCCCCATTGACAGTGCTGCCTCAATCACACCGTAAGGAACTTCTTTGAGAGAGGTTTCCACTACACGTGCGACAAAAGGGGCGGCGGAGATCACAAGTGGAACGATAGCGGCTGTTGTGCCAACAGAAGTTCCGATTATTGAGCGGGTAAAGGGGATTAAAGCTACCAATAGAATAATGAATGGAGCGGAACGGAAAATGTTGATGATGGTTCCTAAAGTGCGCTCTACCCATGGGTTAGGTAAAATATGGCCTGGCGACGAGACGACTAAGATAATGCCTAAAGGTAGTCCAATCAGGTAAGCGAGAACTGTAGAGGCGAAGACCATATAAAGGGTTTCCCCTGTAGCAGGTATAATCAGCTGAAGAAGATCCCCAACTGAACCAGAACCGTGGAGAAGACTTCCTATATCAAAGCTCACGTTTAATCACCTCCACTTTTAAATCTCTGGATGTTAAATAGTGTTGAGCTTCCTTGAGCTGTTCAGGGCTGCCTTGAAGTTCAAGGGTTAATGTGCCAAAAAGTGTGGATCTTAAATGATCGATGCTTCCATAGAGGATGTTAGCTCGAACTTCACAGGTTCTAAGCAAATCAGTGATAATTGGATCAGAAGCACGTGTGCCAAGGAATTGAATGCGAACAATTTCTGAGTCTCGGTGAGTTGCCAGTTCTTTCAATAGGTCGGCTGGAAGGTCATTTGGAAAAACTGTCGAGACAAATTGACGAGCGATGTCCGACTGAGGTTTTATAAAGACAGACTCGACAGGGCCATTTTCCACAATATGAGCTGCGTGAATAACTGCTACATGGGTACAGATTTCCTTGACAACTTTCATTTCGTGAGTAATCATAACGATCGTTAAACCAAGTTTCTGATTAATATCACGAAGCAGGTTCAAGATGGAAAGGGTGGTTTGCGGGTCTAAGGCAGAAGTTGCCTCGTCGCACAAAAGAACTTGTGGCTTTGTGGCGAGAGCTCGAGCAATACCGACTCGTTGTTTTTGACCACCGCTTAACTGCCCGGGGTAAGCTGTTGCTTTTTCTTCCAGACCTACTAGATTAAGAAGCTCTTTAACGCGCATAGAGATCTCTGTTTTGGGAACTCCGGCAATTTCTAAAGGGAAGGCAATGTTTTCCGATACTGTTCGAGATTGAAGGAGATAGAAGTGTTGAAAAATCATACCGATATTTTGGCGCGCTTTCCGAAGTTCTTTGCTTGAAAGAGCGGTCAATTCTTGCCCGGCAACAATGATTTGGCCGCTTGAAGGTTTCTCAAGTAGATTTAAGCAACGGACAAGGGTGCTTTTTCCGGCGCCGCTCAATCCGATTATGCCATAAATCGTTCCGGGTAATATGTTTAAAGATACATCATCAAGAGCCATGACTTGTCCCTGAGGGGACGAGTATTTCTTAACTAGTTGTTTAATCTGAATCACATGTGCACCTCCTCAATCTTGCTGGACGCTTATTCACTGGTATTTATACATAACAAAACTCCGCGAAGAAAACCCGCGGAGTGCCATTCGGTTTTCCTCTTATCTCCCAGATTTCTCTGCAGGAGTTAGCACCGTGCATCTAAGCCGGTTGCCGGGTTTCATCGGGCCAGTCCCTCCACCTACTCTGAATAAGAGTCTTCTATGAGGTTTTATTACATTAGTGTACCATGGAATGTCTATATATTAGCATAGAGAAGATGAGGTTTGCAATAGGTATATTGGAGGAAATTCTTGAAAAGAACTTGACAATATGGCAACGCTTTAATAGATTAAAGGAGAACAGTGATTACTGTTTTACTGAGGAGGGGTATGCCGTGTCAAGTGATGAGCGTTTACAGAATCCCTTAAACGATGCTTTAGTTGAAGCAGTTCTGCTATTAAAAAACAAAGAAGAGTGTTATCGGTTCTTTGAAGATATTGCAACAGTTGCAGAGATTAAAGCCCTGGCCCAACGCCTTGAAGTTGCTAAGATGCTGCAAAAGAACGAGACCTATACTGCAATTACGGAAGTGACGGGAGCAAGTACCGCGACAATAAGCCGGGTAAAACGTTGCTTGAATTTTGGAGCAGACGGATATCAACTTATATTACGACGTTTAAAGGAACAAAGTGAAAAAATAGGTGCAAGTGAAGGAGAATCATAATGCTTAGAACAAATTTAGGTTTGCGTATTCCAAAAGGGATGCGGGATTTGCTTCCTGAAGAAATCTCAGTCCAAGAGGGTTTAGAGGAAAGAAGTCTAGAGCTATTTAAGCAATGGTCGTATCAAAAGGTCTTAACCCCTACCCTAGAGTATTCTGCTTGTGTTCAACCAGATGTTGAACAAGAGGATTCATTATATAAATTCTTTGACCGCGAAGGGCATATACTGACTCTTCGACCAGAGCTAACGATACCTATTGCGCGACTTGTAAGCACACGCATGCGTGGCGGCGAATTTCCATTACGCTTATGTTATGGTGCAGATGTTTATCGGAACTCTAACGTCAGACACAGGGAATTTCGACAAGTAGGAGTTGAACTTGTGGGGTCTGACCAAGAGCTTGCCGATGCAGAAGTGATTGCTCTGGCAGTTGAGGCGATGGCTGGCTTAGGTCTGAAAAATTACCAGTTTAACCTGGGACATATGGGTATCTTTGCTGGACTTATGCTGGAAACGGGAATTGAGAAAGAGCTGCAGGCTAAGCTGGAAGAGGTGTTGGCTCGTAAAGATATGGTTGGTGTGGAAAGCTGTGTGAGACAAAGTGGTTTACCGGAACGTGTTCAGGAGCTATTACTTCGCCTGCCCCATTTTCGTGGAGGGGAGGAGATTCTCGATGAAGTCCTGGGTTGGAGTGAGCAACCAGCAATTCAGCACGCTGTAGAAAGCTTAAGAAAGATCTACCAATATTTGGATGATTTTGGTGTTCAAGCAAATGTATCCTTAGATTTAGGTATTTTACGAGGCTTCTCATATTACACCGGAGCCGTTTTTGAAGGGTATGTACCGGGAATAGGTTTTCCTGTGGTAGAAGGGGGACGTTACGATGATTTATACGCTGACTTTGGCGTTCCACAACCGGCAACCGGTTTTGCTATACACCTCGGTAATTTGTTAGAACAATTTCCAATTCCGGTGGTAGAGGGAGCAGATATATTAGTTTATGGATCTGATGCTAAGGAAATTATTCGTCGGTGCCGGGAACTAAGAGCTCAGGGCAAACGAGTGGAGATGGCTCTGGGAGTCTTGGGGGAGGAGAAGGCAAAGTCGATGGCTCTCCAAAAGAGTATTAAGGAAATTTCGTGCGTTTAATATGGGTGTGAACGGGCAATTTACTCCGTACTTTCTTAGACGATAGAAGAATAGTCCCTGTCTAGAGAATACTATTAGGCAGGAATGATATATAATAGTTTGTAATAGGAATACACTAGAAAATGGGGTGTAACAGTGCGAAAACTTGCAGTCCTTACAGGTGGAGGAGACTGCCCCGGACTTAATGCGGTGATTCGGGCAATTGCTAAAAGCGCTCAGGGATATGGAGTAGAAGTATTAGGAATTAGGGATGGTTTTCGAGGTGCTGTAGAGGGGGATTTTATGCCTCTTGGGTTGAAGGATGTTTCAGGGATTTTGCCTAGAGGAGGTACGATTCTGGGTACTACGAATAGAGACAATCCTTTTGCTTATCAAACCAAACTAAATGGAGTCAATCAAGCTGTAGATCGTTCAGATGATGTGATTCGTAATTTTCAGAAACAAGAGATTGATGCCTTGTTAGCCATCGGCGGGGATGGGAGTTTGAATATCGCTTTGAAATTTGTGCATAAGGGCCTTAAAGTGATCGGAATTCCTAAGACCATTGACAACGATTTAATGGCTACAGATCAAACCTTTGGCTTTCAAACAGCAGTGGATACAGCCCAAGAAGCTTTAGATCGGTTACATACCACTGCGGAATCCCATCATAGGGTCATGGTACTTGAAGTCATGGGTCGTTACGCAGGTTGGATCGCCTTGTATGCCGGGGTCGCGGGAGGTGCAGATGTCATCCTCATTCCGGAGATTCCCTATAACCTTAACCGAGTTGCCTTAAGTATTCAACAAAGGGCTAAGCAAGGTAAAAAATTTAGTATTATCGTCGTAGCGGAAGGTGTTAAGCCATTGGGGGGCGAAATGGTACTCGAACGCCTGATGGAGGGACGAGTTGACCCCATAAAATTGGGAGGGATTGGCGCCAAAATAGGCCATGATCTTGAAGAGCATTATGGAATGGAAACCCGGGTGACGGTTCTTGGACATCTCCAACGAGGAGGGTCCCCTAATGCCTATGACAGAGTTCTTTCAACTCGCTATGGTGCGGCGGCGGTTGACGCCGCCCTGGAAGGGAAATTTGGAATTATGGTTGCGCTTCAAGGAAGAGAGATTGTGCAGGTTCCCCTTCAGGAGGCTGTCAACCAAATTAAACTTGTCCCACTTAATGATCCATTATTGCTGGCGGCACGCACTCTTGGAATGGAAATGGGAGATTAATCTTTTCGAAGAGGGGAGAATAAAGCATGAGTGATAAACTATCTTTAGATCAGCTTGAAGGGTTCATTGATGAAACCTGCGACTTTTTAAGAGGGGATAAGGATGCTGAGGAATTCAAAGAATATGTACTGGCAATTCTTTTTTTGAAGCGCTTAAATGATCGATTTAATTTGGACCGAGAAATAAGGCGTGAAAAACTTGTGCTAAAAGGATTGTCAGAGAGTCAAATAGGTGAAGATTTAGAGCAACGAGAATCCTATCGTTTGTTTGTACCGACTATGGCGCGTTGGGATGTAGTAAAACAAGAAAAGCAGGACTTAGGTTCGTATTTAATGAAAACTTTTGCAGAGATAGATGATAAGAATCGAGGCTGCCTGGGTCTCTTGAACACTATTGATTTTATGAAGACCACAGAAACAGGCGAAAGATACATTACTAATGAGATTCTAGCTGAACTAATGAGGCGTTTTGAGGAAATTAACTTGGCGGATGATCACTTGGCTTTCTGAATTATTCAGTAAAAATGTAAATTGTCCAGAGGACAGGGGCGGCTGTTTTTACGAACAGAGCCTCTGTCCTTGTGTTTTCATAATTGATTACAAAGATATCTGAGGATTTAAACTTTTATTATTTGTACCAAAGGGGTTGCCAGAGCAAAGAGAGATTGATATAATTAATATATTAACACTTTAACTAACTAAAGCGTTAAAATAATGCATTGGTTCTTATGCTACTGGATTTTGAGAGGGGATACCTTGGTGGATAAAGATTTTTTAACGATCGCTTTACCAAAAGGAAAGTTGTTAATTGATTCGACTCAATTGTTGAGTAAAGTTGGGATAGAGTGTAGTCATGTTAACGAGGATTCACGAAAGCTCTTCTATGATTTGCCAGACAATAAAGTTAAGATAATAATCTGCCGGCCAACAGATATTCCTACTTATGTTGAATATGGGGCTGCAGACCTTGGATTCGTGGGCAAGGATACTTTACTTGAGGAAAACAAGGACGTAGCGGAATTATTAGACCTAAGATTTGGTTACTGTCGTTTTGTAGTCGCAATGTTGGAGACAAGTGTCCCTCCAAAACTCCCCAGCGGAGAGTATGATTTAAGTCTATTGAATCATCAAAGGGTAGCTACAAAGTTTCCTCGGGTAACAGAGTCATTTTTTAGTAGTATTGGTATGCAGGTAACTCCAATTAAACTGCATGGCAATATGGAACTAGCGCCCTGTGTTGATTTGTCAGAAATGATTGTTGATATCGTTTCCACAGGAAAAACTCTGCGGGAAAACCACTTGGTTGAAGTGGCTCCGATTCTTGAAGCAACTACTCGCTTAATTGCTAATCGTGTGGCCTATCGAATGAAATACGAGCGAATTAGAGATTTAGTAGCAGCTTTAAGGGGATGTCTGCAAGCTGAAGTTTCGGCAAAATAGGGCCCTGGTTCATTGATTAAGGGAGGTATGAATATTTAATGAAGATTGAGAATCTAAATGAACTTGATTTAAACCGACTTACCCGAAAATCCTATGGAGATGATGAAACACTTGAGCAACGTGTTGCAGAAATAATCAAGCTGGTTCAGAAGGATGGGGAAGAGGCAATCTATAAACTGACCGAGGAATTTGATCATGTGAACTTGCGGCAGCGTGGTTTGCGGGTCACAGCTGAGGAGATTCAAGAGGCCTATAAAGACGTGAGTGAGGATTTTTTACGGGCCCTTCGTACTGCCAAGACAAATATTCTGAGCTATCATGAAAAGCAAAAAAGAACCTCCTGGCTGGAGCCGAATTCAGATGGAAGCGTGCTTGGTCAACTCTTACTCCCGCTCAAGCGAGTGGGTATTTATGTTCCCGGAGGTACAGCTTCCTACCCATCGTCAGTTTTGATGAATGCACTGCCAGCTGTTGTAGCCGGAGTTGAAGAAATCGTAATGGTAAGTCCTCCAAGGACGGACGGAACTCTTCTGCCGGAGGTCTTAGTCGCTGCGGCGGAAGCAGGGGTGACTGAAGTATACAAAGTCGGTGGAGCTCAAGGGATTGCTGCTTTAGCCTATGGTACTGAGACTATCTTTCCGGTGGATAAAATAACAGGACCAGGGAATATTTACGTGACTTTGGCCAAAAAGCAAGTTTTCGGAACAGTGGATATTGACATGCTGGCGGGGCCAAGCGAAATTTTAATCCTAGTGGATGAGACCGGACGTCCGGAAGAATTAGCGGCAGATTTACTCTCTCAGGCGGAACACGATAGGCTCGCCTCAGCAATTTTAGTTTCATCCAGTCAAGAAATACTGGAAAAAACTATCGCTGCTGTGGAGAGGCAGCTTGAAGAATTACCTCGTGCAGAGATTGCCCGAGCGTCCTGGGAGGCATATGGTGCTGCGGTTCTGGTCTCCAATCTCCAAGAGGGGATGGATTTGGCCAATAAAATTGCGCCAGAGCATTTTGAACTCGTAGTAGAGGAGCCATTTTCTTGGTTAGGGCAAGTCCGTAATGTCGGTGCCGTCTTTCTGGGGAGGTATTCTCCGGAACCCGTTGGAGATTACTTTGCAGGCCCAAACCATGTCCTGCCAACGGGAGGTTCCGCGCGCTTTTATTCTCCATTAAATGTGGATATGTTTATGAAGAAAGTAAGTGTCATTGGATATTCTGAAGCGGCCTTAAAGAGAGACGCTCAGCAGATCGCCTTACTCGCTCGCAGCGAAGGCCTGGAAGCCCATGCTCGTGCCGTAGAAGCTAGGTTTAAAGACTAAGAACCGAAGGAGATGTGTTCAATGGAATCCCGGTTAAACAACCTTGATATATATGTTCGGCCAGCAGTCCGAGAGCTCGTTCCCTATGAAACGAAATATCTACCGGAGTGTATAAAGCTAGATGCGAATGAAAACCCATTTCCGTGGCCAGCCAAAATGAGGGAAGCACTGCTCTCTGAGAAATTTGCTTTTAACCGTTATCCGGATGGAATGGGTCAGGAGCTTAAGACGCATATTGCTCAGTATACGTCAACCGCTCCGGAAAGTGTAATGATTGGCAATGGCTCGGATGAGTTAATTCAAATGATACTACTTACATTTGGTGGCGCAGACAAATCTTTGATTATCCATCCTCCGACCTTTGGCATGTATCAAATATATGCTCGCTTAACAGAGACCGCTGTTGTGCCTGTGCCTTTGTTAAACGGCCTTGATTTAGATGCTGAGCAAATGTTAAAAGCAGCAGAGGCTCCGGGTGCTCAAGTTATCATTGTTTGCAATCCTAATAACCCAACAGGCTCGCTTTTTCCGAGGGAAGATATTCTCAGACTGGTCAAAGAAAGCGGTAAAATTGTCGTGGTCGATGAGGCTTACGCAGAGTTTTCAGAGCAAACTCTGATTCCAGAGATTGAAAACTATCCTAACTTAGTGATCATGCGGACATTTTCGAAGGCCTTTGGAATGGCAGGTCTGCGTCTAGGATATTTACTTGGGCAACCTAAAACCATTGCTTTAATTGAGAAAGTGAGACCGCCGTTTAATGTCAATTTGTTCAGCCAGAGAGCGGGTATTTTAGCGCTGGATTATTTAAGGGAATATAAACTTCAAATTCAACTGATTAAGGAAGAAACTAAAAAATTGTATGAAGCTTTGGATCAGCTTACTGGCTTAACTGTGTATCCTACCCAGGCGAATTTTATTCTTTTTAAACCTGCAGATCCGGATAGATGGGCAACAGATTTGCTGAAAAGAGGTTTTCTGATTCGAAACATGGGTTCCCTCCCTATTCTAGGTAAGTGTCTGCGGATCAGTGCAGGGCTGCCGGAGGAGAATGAGAGGTTTATACGAGTAATTCGGGAGATTAACGAGGGACTAAAGTAGATTATTATGTGCGAAGATTGACGTAGCAGAAAGGAGAGAAAAATGCGAGAAGCTTGTGTTGAACGTAAAACTAAGGAAACAGAAATCCTTGTACGGCTGAATTTAGATGGGACTGGAGAGTCCCATATTAAGACAGGGATTGGGTTTTTCGATCATATGCTGACGGCGTTTGCCAGATTTGCCTATTTAGATTTAAGCATAGAAGCCAAGGGTGATTTAGAGGTGGATGCTCACCATACCATCGAAGATTGCGGGATCGTAATGGGGCAAGCACTTAGAGAGGCCTGCGGCGAAAAAGTGGGGATTGAACGCCTTGGTGAAGCTCTCCTTCCTATGGATGAAGCCCTCGTTCAAGTGGCCTTAGATCTTTCCAATCGACCTTTCTTGGTTTGGGATGTGGATTGTTCCGATGGCATGGTAGGAGAGTTTCCCGTCGAGATGGCTGAAGAGTTTTTCAGAGCACTAGCGGTACATAGCGGCCTTACACTCCATGTCATTAAACTATCAGGGAAAAACCGGCATCATATTCTTGAGGCAGCTTTTAAAGGTGTGGGGAGAGCACTGGGACTAGCTCTGCGTCAGAACAATAGATATAGCGGAATCCTTTCAACCAAAGGAGTTTTATAGATGATTGGAATTGTGGATTATGGTCGAGGCAACTTAAGGAGCGTTGAAAAGGCTTTGGAGAAAGTTGGCTTCGAAGCAGTTATTATGGCTTCGCCAAACGAGCTAAGCAAAGTAAAAGGACTTATCCTGCCGGGAGTAGGGGCCTTTGCCGATGCCATGGAGGCCTTAAAAGTCGGAGGGTGGATTGAGCCATTAATCGAGTTCGCCCGCTCTGGGCGCCCTTTCTTAGGAATCTGTTTAGGGATGCAGATTCTGTTTGAGGTTGGGGAGGAGCATGGGGAGTACGCAGGACTTGGACTTTTAGCTGGCCGAGTGGTAAGATTTCCAGCGGGAAGGAAAGTTCCTCACATGGGCTGGAATAGTTTAGAGCTGGAACAATCCTCCCGATTACTAGAAGGGATTCCCAATGAATCCTACTTTTATTTTGTACATTCCTACTATGCAGAGCCTGCCGATCAGGGGGATATTATTGCCACAAGTGATTATGGGGTTATTTTTCCCGCCGTTGTAGGTAAGGCCAATGTCTGGGGAGCGCAATTCCATCCGGAAAAATCAAGTCCTTGGGGACTTCAGCTCCTTACGAATTTTGGAAAGTGGGTGAATGAAGATGATACTCTTTCCAGCCATTGATTTGAAAGAGGGAAAAGCGGTGCGCCTCTTACAAGGGAGGATGGAAGATTCAACGGTTTATGCAGATAACCCTGTGGATGTCGCTAAGGAATTTGAACGTCAAGGTGCCGAGTATTTACATATGGTGGATTTGAATGGTGCCTTTTCCGGAAAGCCAATGAATGACGAAACCATAAGGAACATTGTCAGAAGTGTTTCTATGAGAATACAGGTAGGCGGTGGAATCCGCACCATGGAGCGGATCACAGAACTGTTAGAGCTGGGTGTTGAGCGGGTTATTCTTGGGACCATTGCTGTCAAAAATCCGGAGTTGGTGGCGGAAGCAGCAAATCGCTATGGAAAAAGAGTCATTGTAGGGATCGATGCTAAAGATGGTTTAGTCGCGGTTCAAGGCTGGGCTGAAACAACCGAAATGCGAGCTGTCGATTTAGGAAAGGCTATGAAAGCAGTGGGAATTCAGAGTGTCGTTTTTACGGATATCTCACGAGACGGAATGCTCCAGGGTCCGAATATTGAGAGTACAGTACAAATGGCCATGGAGACTGGATTATCCGTGATTGCCTCCGGTGGAATTTCTACGTTAGCCGATCTGAGCAACTTACAGGCCCAGGTGCTCAAGGGAGTTTCCATCGAGGGGGCCATTACTGGAAAAGCTCTCTACAGTGGGGCTTTTACCTTAAAGGAAGCTTTAGCGGCTGCCGCCGGAAAAGCTAATGATGAGAAGATTAAAGATATAGCACAAACAATTGTTGCTAAAGATAGCTAAGGAGGGGAATGGCATGTTAAGTAAGCGTATCATTCCCTGTTTAGATGTCCATGACGGGCGTGTAGTCAAGGGAACGAATTTTGTACAATTGCGTGACGCAGGAGATCCCGTAGAACTCGCAGCTTTGTATGATCGAGAAGGTGCCGATGAGCTGATATTTTTGGATATAACCGCTTCTTCAGATAATCGAGAAACCATGGTAGATGTAGTACGTCGTACCGCCGAGGAAGTTTTTATACCCTTTACCATCGGAGGAGGCTTGCGTACTATTGAGGATATTCGCCGCATGCTCAGGGCAGGAGCAGATAAAATAGCTTTAAACACATCTGCAGTAAAAACTCCCAGACTCATTCAGGAAGGTGCTCATGCCTTCGGAAGTCAGTGTATTGTTGTAGCTATTGACGCACGAAAAACAGCACAGGGTCAATGGGAGGTGTACATACACGGAGGTAGAACAGCGACAGGTAAGGATGTTTTAGAGTGGGCTGCTGAGGTAGAAGCTCTAGGGGCGGGGGAAATCCTTTTAACCTCCATGGATCGTGACGGGACTAAGATTGGTTACGAATTAGAATTAACTCGTGCTGTTAGCAGAGCTGTATCCCTGCCCGTTATTGCCAGCGGCGGGGTTGGAACCTTAGAACATTTAGCAGAAGGCTTGACTTTAGGGGAAGCCGACGCAGTCTTAGCCGCTTCTATCTTCCATTATAAGGAGTACAGTATTCAGGAGGTTAAACGGTTTTTGGCGGAACGGGGAATCCTTGTTCGTGGCCTTGCCTGACATGGAACTCGATTTTCGAAAACTTGTGTAATTTATAAACCCATAGATACTTCCGATAAGAAAAGTAGATTAGTCGATCCTGATTCAGGACTAAATGATATAATTTGATACTTAGTCATAAGTAACTAACAAGCTTAAGTGGTTAATTATAAATGGAGAAAGGAAGATCCCTATGGATAGAAATATAATTCAAGCTTTAGACTTATCGAAGATCCGCTGGGATGCTCAGGGCCTTGTGCCTGCCATTGTCCAGGATGTAGAGACTAAAGAAGTCTTAATGCTGGCATATATGAATGAAGAGTCTTTACGGCGAACCCTACTAGAGAGGAAGGCTTGCTATTATAGTAGAAGCCGACAATCCTTGTGGCTGAAAGGGGAAACATCTGGGCATTTTCAGGAGATCGTCGACATCAAATTTGACTGTGATAAGGACACATTACTCCTCACTGTGAAGCAGACAGGTATGGCTTGCCATGAAAATTACTTCTCGTGTTTCCACTATGATTTAACTAACGAAGGGTTTAAAGAGATCGGGGAACCGGAGGTAAGACCTGAGCTAACACTGGGAAGGACTCTAGAACTTTTAACGGATGTTATTCACTCTAGGAACTTAGAACGTCCTGAAGGGGCTTATACCACCTATTTGTTTGAAAAGGGAATTGACAAAATCCTCAAAAAGGTTGGAGAAGAAAGTGCAGAAGTGATTATTGCTGCTAAAAATTCTGATCCGGATGAGATAAGGTGTGAAGTTTCGGATTTGTTCTATCATGTCTTAGTGATGCTGGAAGAGCGAGGGGTCAGCGTAGCTGAGGTTAGCAGAGAACTTCTTAAAAGGCGGAAGTAAAAGGGGATTGGACATTGAAAGCTCTTGACAATATTCATGTAGCTGGAATATTATAAAACAATATTAGGTTTAATCACTTGGATATTGGGAAAAATATTAACAACAATGATGAAAAGGATAGTAACAAAAAAACTGGGTTTTTAGAGACATAATCCTAGGCTGAAAGATTATGACGAAGGGTTTTTGTGAAGATCACCTTGGAGTTGGGTGGCTGAAGGAATCTAAGCTGCTCCGTAGGCATGCGTTACATGTTTTAAGCGATTAATAGGTAGTTAACTATATCTGTTAATAAAAAGGGTGGTACCGCGGATAATCCGTCCCTAAGTCATTGACTTAGGGACTTTTTGATGTTTTTATCCAGCATGACTAGGTCAACACATTGTTCAAATAAGAAGGGAAGATGATGATGTCTAATTTTAAACCTCTTTCGGATCTGACGGTGGCTAAAAGGGAAAGCGAAATTGCAAATTCTTGGGATGAACAGGAGATACTAAGTAAAAGTATTCAAATCAGGGAAGGAAAAACACCTTTCGTTTTTTACGAAGGTCCTCCTACGGCCAATGGCAAACCAGGGATACACCACGTTATCGCCAGAACGTTAAAGGATTCCGTTTGTAGGTACAAGACGATGCAGGGTTATCAAGTCAAGCGTAAAGCTGGCTGGGATACTCATGGTCTTCCTGTGGAAATAGAGGTTGAAAAGCAGCTCAAGCTTTCTAACAAGCAGGAAATTGAAGCCTATGGAATTGCTGATTTTAATCAAAAGTGTCGAGAATCTGTGTTTAGCTATGAGAAGCAATGGCGAGAGATGACCAAGCGCATGGGATACTCCATTGATTTAGATCATCCCTATGTTACCTTGGATAATAATTATATTGAGAGTGTGTGGTGGATCTTAGATCAATTTTTTAAAGCAGGTTTGATTTACGAAGGACATAAGATTTTGCCCTATTGCTCCCGCTGCGGAACGGGATTAGCTTCTCACGAAGTAGCCCAAGGCTATAAAGTAATTAAGAGTAACACAGTTGTAGTAAAATTTAAGCGCAAAGATGTTCAGGAATATTTTCTGGTCTGGACAACAACGCCCTGGACTCTTCCCTCCAATGTGGCACTAACCGTAAATCCTGAAGAGGTATACCTAAAGGTTAGACAGAATAAGGAGATCTATTATGTTTCTAAGACTCTGTCCCATAAGGTCTTGGGTGAAGAGTTTGAAGTAATAGAAGAGATCAAGGGAAAAGACCTGGAGTATGTGGAATATGAGCAATTGATGCCTTTTGTAAAGGCAGATAAGAAAGCCTTTTTTGTCACCGTAGGGGATTATGTAACAACTGAAGACGGTACCGGAATTGTTCATACCGCTCCAGCCTTTGGGGAGGATGATTATAATACCGGACGCCGATATAATTTGCCGGTGCTTCAGCCTGTGGATGAAACTGGAAAGTTTGTGACCACACCTTGGGCAGGGAACTTTGTTATGGAGGCAGATTTAGAAATTATCAAGTGGTTACATGCTGAAGGAAAGCTATTTAAAAAAGAAAAGATGGAGCATAATTATCCACACTGCTGGAGATGTCAGACCCCACTCCTGTATTATGCTAAACCCAGCTGGTACATTGAAGTGACTAAGTTCAAAGACAAATTGGTAGAAAACAATAACAGTGTTGAGTGGTATCCGGATTATGTCGGTGAAAAAAGATTTGGCAACTGGTTAGAAAACGCTAATGACTGGGCTTTGTCGAGAAGCCGATATTGGGGAACGCCCCTTAACATCTGGAGATGCGCTTGCGGACACACCACATCAATAGGCTCAAGAAGAGAACTAGTTGATAATGCCGTGGAGGCACTGGATGAAACGACCATCGAATTACACCGGCCCTTTGTAGATGATATTCACCTTAAATGTACAAAATGTGGCGGGACAATGACTAGAGTGACGGACGTTATTGACTGCTGGTTTGACAGTGGCTCAATGCCTTTTGCTCAGCACCATTATCCCTTTGAAAACAGCCAAAACTTTGATCAACTCTTCCCGGCGGATTTCATTTGTGAAGGAATTGATCAGACGAGAGGATGGTTCTATTCTCTACTCGTTATCTCTACCTTTATTAAAGGAGTAGCTCCCTATAAGCGAGTATTGGTTAACGACTTAATTCTGGATAAAGACGGACACAAAATGTCTAAGTCTAAAGGAAATACAGTAAATCCTTTTGAGCTCTTTGATCAATACGGAGCAGATGCCTTAAGGTGGTATTTACTTCATGTTTCACCAGCCTGGATTCCGACTAAATTTGATATTGAAGGGCTTAAGGAAGTACAAAGTAAGTTTTTTGGCACTTTGAGAAATGTCTACGCGTTCTTTTCCTTATACGCTTCGACGGATAAGCTGGATCCCCGGGATTTCTTTATTGCCCACTCAGACAGACCAGAGCTTGACCGCTGGGTATTGTCAAAGTATAACAGCCTTCTCCAAGGGGTTGAGTCAGATCTGAGTGTTTTTGATCTGACCAAAGCGGTGAGAAAGATTCAGGAGTTTGTTAATGAAGATCTTTCCAATTGGTACATTAGACGTTCGCGCAGACGTTTCTGGGAGTCAGAGTTAACTGACGATAAGAAAGCTGTCAACAATACAACCTATGAAATACTTGTGGGACTATCTAAATTAGTAGCTCCCTTTGCACCATATATTGCTGAAGAACTCTATCGAAGTTTGACAGATGAGCTATCAGTTCATCTGGCAGATTATCCTGTTGCCGATTTAGGGCTAATCGACGAGGAATTGGAATATAGAATGGATTTGGTGAGGAACCTAGTTGGTTTAGGCCGGGCGGCAAGGGAACAGGTGAAAATCAAGGTGCGACAACCTGTCCAAAAGATATTGATTGACGGTAAATATGAACAACTAATAGCATACATGCTTCCCTTAATTCAAGAGGAATTAAATGTTAAGGAGGTTGTGTTTGCCAAGGATTTGAACCAGTATTTAAACTTTAGCTTAAAGCCTAATTTCAAAGTGGCAGGTTCCATCTTTGGGGCTAAAGTTAAATCATTAGGTAAGGTGCTGGCGGCCCTAGACGCTTCGGCAGTTGTGCCCAAGCTAGAGGCTGGAGAAACAATCTCAGTAGAGGTAGAGGGTGAGCTTCTAGACTTAATTAAGGATTATGTAATCACCACTATCTCGGCTAAAGAAGGCTTTACAATGACAGTAGAGGACAATTTATTTGTAATACTAGACACTACTTTGACCAAGGAACTGATCAATGAAGGCTATGCCAGGGAATATATCTCCAAGGTACAGCAGATGAGAAAGAACAATAGCTATGAGATGATGGACAGAATTAAGATATACTTTGATGGTGATGAGGAAATAGCTGAGGCTGTCAAATTATTCGAAGACTATATTAAGCAAGAGACTCTGGCCGACAGTATTGAGAGAATCGAGGATATGGGCTTAGAAAGGCAGAGTCTTAACGGTCATGAGACAGGTTTGAAGTTGGTCAAATTATAGAATCAACATGAGGATAGGGAATTACAAAAGGGAAGGCTGGAAGCTAATGCTTCCAGCCTTTCCAGTGAAGTGCTCTCTTGATGATATTATGTTTTAAGTTGAAATCTTCAACTATAGTCTTTTTCCCATGAGGGTCAACCAACCACTCTTCCATAACCACACAATAAAAACCTTCAATCCCCATCTCCTGAGGAGTGAGTACTATCGCGCCGGGAATCGGTCTATTAGGGGAATAAACCACTTCCAAAGCTTGATGCCATGTCCAGCCAAGTTTATCTCCAGATAGGTATTCCCACAGCTTGGCCTTTTGCCATGCTCCCGGAGCAGTGGGAGGCTCGCCCTGAATCATGGGATCAAAGCGCTTGTCCCATTTTCGCTCAATAAAAATAACATCTTTTGCTTTCCAATCCACAGGAGTGGGGGGGGCTCCCCTCATAAAAGCTTCCCAATTGTCTAAAGTTCCTTTAAAAGACCGTGCTTGAGGATTGTAACCGTATTCATCGGTTTTAGCAGAGGCAACACTAGGAAAAGAAAACAACATTATTAGAAGCAAGACCAGGAAAAGAGATCTTTGTTGGACTTTCATACTCACCCTCCTCGTATAAATTACTTGTAAACCTATTGATCGTGAAAATATTATATAATTATTTCTGAACAACGTCCTAAGTAATAAAGAAAGTTCTGTCGATTAGTGTAAAGAAAAAACCTGAATAATCTAATAGTGACATAAATTTGTTTTGAAGTGAGATGGTTAAGTGCAGTGAAAGCTGGTTAAAGGTCATCGGAAATACCCGTGGTTAGATACAAATATCTAACCACGGGTATTATTAAACAATTAGCAAAAATAAATTCTGTTACGAAAACTTGGCGTTCATCTCTAGTAGAACGAGTTCGCTGACAGTTAACCATAAAGATCGACGAAATCAATAAAGGTCAACGAAATAAATGTATACTTAAATAGCTTTACCAACCAAATCCTTAAATCCCTGATAAATAAGGTCATAAAGATCTTTAAGTTCCGCTTCTTCAACACAAGAAAAAGCTACTCGAATATCAGTTTCCCCAAGGGAGATGATCCCAACACCATAGTTCTCAAGTAAATGGAGGCGTAGAGCTTCGGGATCGACTCCTTTAAGTTTTAGGCACATGAAATAACCTGAATTAAAAGGATAGTAGTCCCAAGCGTCCTTATAATCCCCTTGATCCAGTATTTGTTTGACCTTAATGGCACGTTGTCTTAAGACTTCGTATTTTTCTCTTTTCTGAGTTTGAAACTCTGCCGACCGAATGGTATTTAAAACAAAGGTTTGGGCAGGGTGTGATGCACTGGAAATTGTTCCTCTTAGAATTCCTTGAGTCTTTTTTTCCAGGCCGTCTAATACCGCGGGATACTCTGAACCAAAGGTTATAAACCCTACTCGAAAGCCCCACATGTAATCCTCTTTTGTAGCTCCATCAACTTTGATTGGCAGTATTCTAGGATGAATATTGGCGACTCGCCCAAACATTGATTCCTTAATAGAATCCTCGTAGAATAATCCGAAATAGGCATCATCACTAATTACTACCAGATTCATTCCTTGGTCCGCAACTTCTTTTAAAGCTGCAACGATCTCTGTTGCTTCTTGTTCTGTAGGGGTATAACCAGTCGGGTTATTCGGGAAGTTAAGTAATAAAATGGCTTTTCCGTGCTCTTTTTTGGAAAGCAGTGCTTCCTTCATGCCTTGGGTATTAAACGCCCCTTCCTCAGTAAAGAAAGGAAAAGTAATATTCTTCGCTCCTCTGCGGACTCCGAAAATAAAGTTGTAATTACCCCATAGTTTATCAGGCAATACCAGTGGATCGTTTTCGTCAATAAATAAGTCTGCGATAATACTTAAGCCATGGGTTAAGGCATTAGTAACGATGGGGTTACTAAATGATTTATTGATCAAAGAAGGGTTTTCCTGTAACATTTTTTCGCGCCAAAGCTGTCTTAGCTCCGGCTTCCCTGCGGGAGGAGCATAAGGATAGAGGTCTTTGGGATCATAGTTCGAAAGTGTTTCCTGAATTAATGGTAAGAACATCGGATGATTTTGCTCCGTTGCAATTCCAATAGTTGCATTAAAGCGATGAGCTTTTTGCTTTGCCTCAGCAGTCTGCGTCAGAATCCCCTTAGGATAGTAGAGCTCTTTTCCAAGTGTTGACAATAACTCGTAAACATGGGGATTTTTGCGTTGAATTTCAATATTTAAGTCTTGGGCAATTTCATTCATATTATTACTCCCTTGCTCAATCTAGATGTCAATTTATAGTGAAATTTGTTATCAATCCTAAGCAACTAAATTGTACACTAAAATGGTTTTTTCCTCTACTATTTATCCTAAAATGAAGGGATTTTTTGAATTAGTGGAGAAAACTAATTACTATATTTTGTGGAAGCGTAAACACTGTTTTTTGCAGGGGTAAGAAGCATTAACTTCCGAAATAGCCTTTTTGTGAGAGGATAAGTGTATTTGATCGATGAATAAATCAAGATTAGATGGTTTAATCAAAAGGTGGCCGGCATTACCCGGAATAAATGGCAAAGAAGAATTTTTTAATTCTGCTGTTTTAGCGCTACTATTACCTGTCAATGGAGATTATCATTTTGTCTTCCAAAAAAGATCAGCATCGATTCGACAAGGTGGGGAGATTTGTTTCCCTGGGGGGAAATTTGATCCCACTAAGGACGCTGATTTTAAGGAGACAGCCTTGAGGGAGACTGTTGAAGAGTTAGGTGTTTCTCCAGAAAAAATCAGTGTTATAGGCCCCCTTGACACTATTATATCAATAATGGGTACTACTGTTGACGCATTTCTAGGGGTTCTTGATATAAGTAGCTTGGATGAGTTGAACATAAATTCTGATGAAGTAGAGAGAATTTTTTCGGTGCCCGTTTCGTATTTTGAAAACAATGAACCCGAGCTTTATCAGGTAAGTATTACTGCTCATCCATCCTATATTAACCAAGCGGGAGAAGAGATTGTTCTTTTTCCAGCCAAAGAATTGGGGCTGCCTGAGCGGTATACAAGGCCATGGGGAAATATAATGAATAATATTTTTGTCTATAAAGTTGCGGGAGAAGTAATATGGGGGATAACGGCCAGACTAATTAGAGATGTCATAGGAAAAATTAAGGCGTAAAGACTGACTCGTTTCTATCATCTTCCGCATATCAGGGGTCAATATTCGGTTGTTATTCTACATAAGTTATCCGGTTCACCTCTGAGATTTATACTATTATCAAAAACATCCTTAGAAGTAAATTATTATAGAACAGCTACATACCAAAAACAGACTCTTGAAATCCCCTTGATAGAGTGCTATGATTATATAAACTGTTGAAGGGGAAGTAAAACCGCATGGCCAACCTCAAAGAGAGTCGAGAAGGGTGGGAGCTCGGCAGGTAATGGAGCGGATAAATGGGCCCCAGAGGGTGGAGCGAAAAGGCTTAGGTCTTAGTAGTTGCCAACGCTAAGCCAGCGTTATTGGGCTAAGGGTGTGTTGGCACTCTGCAGGAGAGGATGCATTTTTGCATCAACTAAGGTGGTACCGCAGATTAACGTCTGTCCTTATTTAAGGATAGGCGTTTTGTTTTGTGCCCACACTTCGTATCATTTGGAACCGCGACTCGAATGATACGTGCAGAGAAGGAACCCTCAAATAAATTATTTAATTAAAAATGGGGAGGTATCTTCTATGAAAAAACCATTAGCGGTAGTGATCTCAGCCTTTATGACCCTAGCTCTCGTGTTATCCTTAACAGCCTGTGCCCCCAGTAAAACTGAAAATACTGGCAGCACCGATACGAAAAAGAAAATTGGTATTGTACAAATTGTTGAACATCCATCCCTGAACACCATCAGAGAGTCATTAATTGAAGAGTTGAAGGCTCAAGGCTATAAAGATGGTGAATCGATTACTATTGACTATCAAAATGCCCAAGGTGACCAAACAAATTTGAAAACCATCTCTCAAAAATTTGTAAGCAACAAATATGACCTCATTGTTGCTATTGCAACACCCTCAGCGCAAGCAGTCGTTAGTGAGACGAAAGACATACCTATTCTTTTCTCAGCTTGTACGGATCCGCTGGGATCCGGGTTGGTCACCAATATGGAACAACCAGGCGGAAATGTTACTGGCACATCGGATGCTGTATCAGCAGAAAAAATTATGGAGTTAAGTAAGCGCATTACTCCTGATTTTAAAACAATTGGGGCATTATATAATTCAAGTGAAACAAACTCGGTTTCTGTGGTTAATGAGTTAAAAGAATATGCTAAGAAGAACAATATGACAGTGATCGATGCTACTGTGACGAACTCTTCGGAGGTACAGCAAGCAGTCACATCCTTAGTTGATAAGGTTGATGTTCTCTTTTCTCCTATTGATAACACCGTGGCCTCCGCTATGCCTTTAGTAACTCAAATTGCTAACAAGGCTAAAAAACCAGTTTATGTTGGCGCGGATTCTATGGTTAAAGATGGAGGGCTTGCGACCTACGGAATCAATTATCAAGTGTTGGGTAAAGAAACCGGAGCTATGGCTGTTGAGATTTTGAAAGGGAAAAAAGCCGGGGATATTCCAGTAAAAACCATGAAGGATATGGACATTTATCTCAATAATTCAACAGCAAAAGCTATCGGAATTAATCTGCCTGAAGATGTGCGGAAATCTGCCGCTCAGGTATTTGAAAACTAAGAAACAAGGGGATTAAAGAATGAGTGTCATGGTGTTAATGGGTTCTCTGGAATTAGGATTAATTTATGCAGTAATGGCATTAGGCGTTTTTATATCCTTTAGAACCCTTAATATGCCTGACTTAAGTGTTGACGGAAGTTTTGTCCTTGGGGCGGCAGTGTCTGTGGTCTTGAGTCTAAATGGGCATCCTTTTTTAGGCTTAGGGGCTGCATTTATTGCCGGGTGTGGAGCAGGAGCTATCACAGCCTTGCTTCATACCAAACTAAAGATTCAGCCGCTTTTGGCGGGTATTCTGACCATGTTGGCTCTGTACTCCGTGAACCTGAAGGTTATGGGCGGCAGAGCGAATATTCCTTTGATCAATAAGATAACCGTCTTTAGTCCCTTTGAAGAGATTCTTAGGGACTATAATAAATTGGGGTTTTCTTTAGCGGTTTTATTATTAATTCTCTTTCTACTGTTTCTCTTTTTAAAGACCAGGCTTGGGTTTGTTTTAAGAGCGACAGGGGATAATGACGCAATGGTAAGAGCCCTGGGAGTGAATACTGACACCATAATTTTGGTAGGGTTAGCTCTTTCCAATGGATTAGTTGGGGTAGCCGGTGCCTTGATTGCCCAGTCTCAATCCTTTGTGGATGTGGGCATGGGGATTGGTATGGTTGTTATTGGTTTGGCTTCAGTAATCATTGGAGAAGTTGTTTTTGGCGTAAGTTCACTCTTAAGAAGGCTCATGGCGGTTATTCTAGGTTCAATTCTCTATCGCTTAATTATCGCCTTTGCTCTAGAACTTGGTATGCCTCCTACTGACCTTAAGCTTGTTTCTGCCGTAATTGTGGCAATAGCAATGGCTATGCCAGTTTTTAAAAAGCGCCTTTCAATTGTGAAACGGAAGATGTCCATAACACCCCATGAAAGGAGCAAATAACCTCATGCTTAGAGTTGAGTCGTTAAGCAAGATATTTAGCAAAGGAAGCACCAATGAGAAACTTGCTCTTAGGGATGTGAATCTATCCTTGGGGGAAGGAGAATTTGTAACTATTATCGGTGGAAATGGAGCGGGAAAATCAACCCTTATGAATTGTATTTCCGGCGTCTATGAGATTGATAATGGCAGGATTACTCTGGACTCAACAGATATTACATTTGATCCGGAGTATAAACGGTCAAGGCATATTGGCAGAGTATTTCAAGATCCCTTGAGGGGAACTGCCCATGATATGACCATTGAAGAGAACTTATCTATTGCTTTTGCTAAGGGGAAATCTGTAGGACTACAGGCAGGAGTGTCCAAAAAGGATATTAACCTTTTCAAGGAGCGACTACAACTATTGGACCTGGGGCTGGAAAATAGGCTCAAGCACAAAGTGGGGCTCCTATCAGGGGGACAGAGACAAGCCCTTACCCTACTGATGGCCACAATTATTAAACCCCGTCTGCTGCTTCTTGATGAACACACTGCAGCCCTGGATCCAACCATAGCTCGCAAGGTCTTGAGCTTAACCCGTAAAATTGTCTCGGAGGAAAAACTTTGTACTCTGATGATTACCCATAATATGAAAGCTTCCTTAGAATATGGAACAAGGACCATCATGATGCATGAAGGTCGGATTATGATGGATCTTCAAGGACATGAAAGAAAAGACATGACTGTAGATCGCCTAATTGAGCAATTTGAAAAGCGCAGCGGAGCTGAGCTGGATAACGACAGAATGCTTTTAGGTTGAGCTTTAGAGCAGAATAAGAAGTATCGAACTATATTGATATTATAGGGACTGTCTTACAACGTGTCCTCAGACATTTGTAAGACAGTCCTTTAATGTTCATTACCAAGTGGAAATTATTTAACAGTTTCAGAATTTTGGCTTTTTCACGCAGTTTGGCCAGATGAAATCTGAATGTCCTGGGACACAAGAGGAGAAATTGCAAGCTCATAAAAGCACCTAACTTCAGCTAAAGCATGTCCCAAATTCGACACCAGTGTCGAATTTGAACTGTATAATTGTCTTCAGATGGGCGCTTAATTACATTTGATATTTAACTATGGGTTCATAGGACATATAATAGAGTTATCCTAGAAGAGAAATCAATCCTTGAGACAAATTAACTAGGATATTTGTCTCTGGGAAGTTGAAATAGTCTGGAGTGATGTTGCTTGAAGAAGCGTGTAAAACAGTTTTTGATTTCCCTCGTCTTGCTTATCTTACTTGGTGGCTCAACAGCTCTAATCATCGATTATTATGTCCAATCCGTAGGTGAAAGCTACATATTAAGTACTGATGAAGTTCCTAGTGCAGACGCTGTTTTGGTTTTAGGTGCCTATGTCTTTCCAAGCGGAACTGTTTCCACAATGCTCAAGGATCGTTTGACCGTTGGTTATGAACTTTATGGGCTGGGAAAAGCACCTAAACTATTAGTGAGCGGAGATCATGGACAAAAAGACTATGATGAAGTAAATTCCATGAAGACGTTCTTAAAAGACAAGGGTGTCCCGGGGCAAGATGTATTCATGGACCACGCAGGTTTTAGTACTTATGAGAGCATGTATAGGGCCAGAGACATCTTTGGCGTCCAAAAGGTAATTATAGTTACTCAGGAATATCATCTAAAACGAGCGGTATTTGTTGCGAGAGCTCTGGGATTGGAAGCCTATGGTGTTTCTTCGGACAGACATGATTACGGACAGGCTATGACAATATATAATTTAAGAGAAATTGCAGCCCGAAACAAAGATTTTCTGTGGGCGAAGGTTTTTAAGCCGGAACCAACCTTTTTAGGAGAGTCTATTCCCGTAATAGGTGATGGTAAGGTGACAGATGATAAGTAGGTTAATCTTAGATCTATCCTTTTAACATAAATTTTTTTGCTCAAATAGAGGATTATTGTAAGTTTCGGCGAATTTTGATTTATCAGAATATGAATCACTATTCATATTCTGATAAATCAAAATTGTTGTATCAATTCGAATTAGCTTTAATGAGGGGTGGAAAGAAGATATGGAGTGGAAGACAGTTAAGCTGGATATTATGGAGACCGGAGTAGCGATCCTCACGTTAAATCGACCTGAAACAATGAATTCGGTTAATGACCAGCTTTGTTCAGATGTTCAGGCTGCCTGCAAAGAAGCAGCAGACAATGAGCTGATTAGAGTACTAATAATAACCGGAGCGGGCAAAGGGTGGTCTAGTGGAGGGGATATTACCAAGTTAGCCTCTATGAAAGATCCTATCAGCGCTAAGGAGACTTATGATGGGTCGGGTGCCCTGGTAACTGCAATTTATGAACTGAAAAAACCAGTCATAGCTGCACTCAATGGGGTTGTAGCTGGAGCTTCAGTAGCTGCCTGTATGGCCTGCGATTTAATTATTGCTTCGGATCAAGCCCGTATGGGTTTTACATTTATGCAAATAGCATTTTGTCCGGATAGTGGAGCCTCACACTTTTTATTTCAGAAAGTGGGTTATCATAAAGCTTTAGAATTATTGTGGTATGGAAAAATCATTAATGCTGAGGAAGCAGAAAAGTTGGGGTTGATTAATAAGGTTGTTCCCCAGGAGGAGTGTCTGCCCGAAGCAATCAGGTGGGCAGAAAGGCTAGCCTTGCAACCACTAATGGCAGTTGGCCTGGATAAAAAGCTCATGCGCGAAGCAGCCAGAAATGACTATTATCAGCAGGCAGAGTTAGAGGCCCTATATCAAGTCTTGACCTGGTCGTCTGAAGACTTTAGAGAGGGCTGTACAGCCTTTGCAGAGAAAAGAAAACCTGTTTTTAAGAATCGATAGTGAAATAGTAGCTTATAAAAAGTTGGAATCGCTGAACAGTGCTTCCAGCTTTTTAGATGTTAAGCATTGCAAAATAATAAATACTGTTATTATTTTGCAATGGTTAGGGGATTTACTTTGGGGAAAGGTAAGGATATATTAGTTCATGAGTTTTTAACCATAAGGACAAGGAGGAAATCATGAAAGTCACTGATTTATCCCATCTTATTCATTCAAGTATGCCTGTTTTCCCCGGGACAGAACAACCAATTTTTCAGAGGGCAAATACCTTAGAAAAGGATGGATTCTTAGAAGCGAAGATTACAATGTACTCACATACCGGTACCCATATAGATGCACCTGCTCACATGCATCAGAATGGTCCATATTTAGATGAATTTGCAATTGATAAGTTTATAGGAACTGCGATCATTCTTGACTTTTCGAGGTCTAACACCCAGGCACTAGACATTGAAAGTATTATTTCTCATGAGGAAACCATTCAAACTATAGATTTTCTGATCTTAAAAACAGGTTGGAGCAAATATTGGGGTAATCCTAAATACTACAAAGGTTTCCCCTATTTAACAGAGAAAACAGCTGAATGGTTATCCCAATTTGCTTTAAAAGGCATAGGGATTGATGCTATATCCATTGATGATATAGAAAGCAGCTCATTTCCAGTTCACAAAATTCTCTTAGAAAAGAACATCGTAATCATAGAAAATCTTACAAACTTAGATTCAATTGATCCTAAAGCATCTTTTCTGTTAAGCGTTATGCCACTCAAGAATAAACAAGCAGATGGATCTCCGGTTCGGGCAATTGCAATCGAACATTAAGACATATTCTAACATAAATCCCCATAGAAGGAATGGGAGCACTATTTTACAAGTTGATAATTGAGATAACAAGACTCCTTTCTGGAGATTTTATAGTTAAATTTAACTGTAAGTCAAAGGGGGGAGTTTCATGTTAAATCGTTTCTTGCCTTGCCTCATTATTCTAATTTTGGTGTTTGGTTATTCTGGTCAGGTTCAAGCGACCAAGATCCTTGGATATTCACTTAGCCAAGAAAATAAGTCTAAGTTCGTCGAAGTCCAACAGATCGTTCCTAGTGTGGTAATAGACCTTAAGTATGCAACATCAAATAATTTTACGCACAGCAAACTTTACGAAAGTCCAGCGGCAAAGTTGCGTCTGGGTACCGCTGAAAAACTTAAAAAAGTTGCTGAAGAGATAGAGAAAAAGGGCTACCGTTTGAAGATATGGGATGCCTACAGGAGCCCTGAAGTACAATTTGCTTTGTGGAATTTGATTCCGGATTCTCGTTTTATTGCAAACCCCTATAAGGGTTATTCTAGTCATTCGCGGGGTTCAGCAGTGGATTTAACCTTAATAGATAATCAAGGGAATGAGCTAGTTATGCCCACAGGCTTTGACGATTTCACTGAGCATGCAGCTAGGGTCAATGATAACGAAAATGCAAAATATTTAAAAGAAGTCATGACTAAGAACGGGTTTAAGGCCCTAGCAAGTGAATGGTGGCATTTTGATGATCTTGATACTTATGAACCTGTTGCTATTGCACAAAAGTCTTCACTGAAAACTATTAATAATGAGGTTAGAATTTCAGTTAGTGCCATCGGAGATGTAACATTAGGGCAAGATGAACGCTTTTTGTATGAAGGCAGTTTTAATCAATACTATACTCTGAAAGGTACAGAATATTTTTTCTCAGGGGTAAAAAAAATTCTTGCTGAGGATGATTTGACCATCGCAAATCTTGAGGGTCCTTTGACTGAAGCTACCGACAAACCAAATAAGAGTTCACAAGGAACTCGGGCTTTTTTCTTTAAGGGGAATCCGCATTACACAGCTATCTTGAAAGATGGGAGTGTCGAAGCAGTAAACCTAGCTAATAATCATAGCATGGATTTTTTGAACAAAGGTTATGAGGACACGGTAGCAACATTAGATCATGCAAAAATTTCAAGTTTTGGTGATCAAAAAGTGACAGTTTATGAAAAAGAAGGTGTAAAAATTGGGCTAATAGGCTTAAATACTTTAGGGCCAATCGAAGAGGGGGTTAATTTAGATAACCTAATTTTACAATTAAAAACACAAATTGAAACTCTAAAAGAAGAAAAAACTTCAATGATAATTGTTAGTTTTCACTGGGGTCAAGAAAACAAGTATTTTCCAACCCAAGTTCAGCGTAAGCTCGGCCAACTGGCTATTGACCAAGGTGCAGATTTAGTACTCGGACATCACCCTCATGTGATTCAAAAATACGAGAATTATAAAGGAAGATGTATAGTCTATAGTCTTGGAAATTTTGTATTTGGAGGAAATCCCAATCCATGGTATAAATATACGGAAATTTTTCGACAACAATATGACTTTGTAGATGGCAAATTAGTTGAGTTAAGCTCGCCTCAGATCATCCCCTGTAAGTTATCTGCCGGTTATAGACCAGAGCCGTCAAAATGAATTTTCATATTCAAAAAGGGTTGCTGCTAGTTTGGTAGTAACTAGTGTTACAGCGCAGAAATCAAAGACCGGCACCAATAATTTGGCCCGGCCTTTGATTTCTTTAAGGATAGATTTTAGATTATGCAGATAAACGTGAGTTGGGTAAATTCTTAAGTCTGCCATTATTAGTTGCAATAATATAAATCGCAGCAGCCCAGATTAATCCAACAATAATTGTTCCGACATTGAAGAACCCTTTTTGAGCGGTATACAGGAGAGAGTATCCAAGTGCTCCAGGGAGTAAAGCATAGTAGGTAAATACTACTAATGTCTTACGGATAACATAGCCTTCTTTTCCGAGCAAACCTACGACGGCTGAAGCAGCAACGACATTGTGCACGCAGATGACGTTTCCTGCAGCGCCTCCGATTGCTTGAAGTGCTACAATCCAAGTTGGATCAACCCCGATTCGCTCTCCAACACCAAACTGGAACAAGGAGAACATCATGTTCGAAACTGTGTTACTACCAGCTACAAAAGCTCCAAGTCCTCCAATTAGAGGTGCAAAGATCGGCCATGCAGATCCAGCTAACCCAGCAACTGCTTCAGCAAGGACAATCGGCATGCTTTGAAGACCAGCTCCACCACCTGCAGAATTCATGAAAACCTGAACCATGGGGACGGTGAAGATGAGAGCTGAACCCGCACCGAGCATCGTTTTAGCTGATGATTTCCAAGCTCTTCCATAAGATTGGGCGCTCATTTTGTGAATGATGAAGGTAAGGATTGTGACAAATATAAATGCAGTACCTGGTGAGAAAAGGATTTCCCAACTAGCGGTAATTTTTGTTCCTAAAATATTTGGATAAACAAATTTGGCTTTTTTCAGTAGAGCAAAGAAGGGTAAGAATTGAAGCCTAGTAAGAACGAGGGTCACGCCAATAAGGACATAAGGCATCCAAGCAATAACGCTACTCATCTTAGTCTTGGCGGAGATATCTTTAATCTCGATTGAACCATTCCACTCTGGATCCCAATTTTCTTTCTTATCGAAATCCCAAGTTTCATCCTTTGGCATAAGAAAACCACTTTTTGCTGCGGGAACAACGATTGCTAGACCAATTAATCCACCTAACATAGAGGGGAATTCGGGTCCGAGTAAATTGGCAACAATAATGTAGGGAATAGTCATGGCAAAGGCTGCAAAAAGCGCAAATTTCCAAACCTTAAGACCTTCACTGAAGGACTTGTTTTTACCAAAGAAGCGAGTCATGAAAGCTACGACGAAGAGAGGTATAAGGGCACCGGCTACAAAGTGGAGGAAGGCAACTTTTGTTGCGATGGCAAAGCCAATAAATGTATTCCAGTCGGTATAGCCAAGAGATTGGGCATAGGCTTGTAATTCTGGAGTTTTGAGTCCAGTAGCAACGCCTGTAAGCATAGGAGTTCCTACAGCTCCGAAAGATACAGGAGTACTTTGAATCATCATTCCGGCAACGACGGCAGCCATTGCAGGGAAGCCAAGTCCGACCATCAAAGGAACAGCTACAGCTGCTGGTGTACCGAAGCCTGAGGAGCCTTCAATAAAGGAACCAAAGAGCCATGCAACGATGATAACCTGAATACGTCGATCTGCAGTAATTCCAGTGAAACCTCGACGAATGGCTTGAAGTCCACCACTTTCTTGCAAGGTGTTTAAAAGAAGAATAGAACCAAAAATAATGTACATAAGGGTAACTGCTGTAACAATACCATTAATTGAAGCGGCGGCTACTTGGGCACCGGGGACTTTCCAAATAAAAAGTGCGAGTACGACTGCTGTAATAAATGAGAGCGGCATAGCTTTACTTGCTGGCCATCGTAACCCTACCAGAAAAATTGCAACAACGGCGATGGGGAGCAAGGAAAGAATGGCTAATAATCCAGTACTCATCTTGAAACCTCCTCAAAATTTTTTTTGGATAGATATAATAATAATTCTTTTTTCACTATTTTTCTGACAATCACCACCTTTCAAGATAGGATCCTTCAGTTCATCAGAACAGTAGAATGGTTTACCTATCATACCACCTGGCCAAAACAAAACGTATGAAAGAACGTATTATTATATTATACTAAATCAAAAATATTTTCAATAAATTGAGTTTATTTTCACTAATGAATAACTAACAAAAAGTATAAGTGTTTTGAAAATACAATCATATTACGAGCGATTAAAAAAATGCAAAAGATTCTGATTTGTGTTTTAAATTAAGGCCGATTTCTAAATAGTTAATTATGTTAGTTTGAAGTAGATTGAAAGACAAGGGGATTTTTAGACGGTTGGATAAAAATTTTAGGGGTGTAAATAGTTTATTAATAACTTCGTGTTTATACTTAAGTTATAATAGTATGTATATGTAATAATTAACATATATTTCAAATATAACATAAAAACTTAACATATCTAGTGAAATTCGAAATTCTAATGAATTAATTTCAATTTACATTTGGGGTATAACTAATCTATCAGGACAGCTCGAATTAAAATATTTGGTTGAAGAGGTTACTCTAATATGAGCTTTGAGCTACTTATATAGGTTTCAGAAGACGAAATAAGGGAGTAATGAAATGACACGATTAATAATGGTGTTATTGGAAATTGCAGTAGCTTATTCAGGGTTAGGAATTTTTATCGATTTACGTAAGTCGAAATTCTAGTTTTCGAATCTTAAAATAAAGATTTGTTTTTGCTATTTACATTGACGCTGCGTAAAGGTGTAAATTGAATTCAGCAGGAGGTGATCACGTGGAATACACAGTGCAAAAATTAAGTCATATAGCAGGTGTTAGCACTCGTACTCTAAGATATTATGACGAAATAGGAATTCTTAAGCCGGCTAGAATTAATACGTCAGGGTACCGACTTTATGGATCAGCCGAAGTGGATCGTTTACAACAAATTCTTTTTTATCGAGAGATGGGTTTGGGTCTGGAAAATATTAAAACTATCATAACGGAACCGGATTTTGACGGAATAAAGGCACTGCAAGAACATCGTATGAAGCTGCTTGAAAAAAAAGTGCAATTAGAAATGTTAATTGCCAATGTTGAAAAAACAATTGCGTTAGACGAAGGGAGGATCAATATGTCGGATAAAGAAAAATTTGAAGGCTTTAAGCAAAAGTTAGTTGATGAAAATGAAGCGAAGTATGGCCAGGAAATTCGTGAGAAATATGGAGACGACACCGTTAAAAAGTCTAACCAAAGATTCAAAGGGATGACTGAAGAGCAGTATGATGAAATGACAAAGCTTGCAAAAGGGGTCAATGAAACTTTATATGCGGCATTTATAACGGGGGATCCGGCGGGAGAACTTGCTCAAATGACGGCAGAGCTTCATCGACAGTGGTTAAGCTATACATGGGATAGTTATTCAAAAGAAGCCCATGCGGGACTTGCCCAGATGTATGTGGATGATCCTAGATTTACAGCTTACTATGATGAGAAACAACCAGGCGCGGCGGAGTTCCTTAGAGATGCTATCTTCATTTACACAGGTCAGAATGTATAGCCTTCTCGCCGATTATGGCGCAACATTATCAATATCATTATAGGAATAATGTTTTAGCGATGATCTTGACTAAGTTTCACAAATGGTATAGCCTTAAGTTGGGTTCGTTAAGAAAGGGTGAAGAAAAACATAATGCGCTACTAATTCTTATTTCCAAAAATGAAATTCTTGTTAATATGACGAGTGTTTTTCTAGGATAGGATTAGTATGAGCATTTTTAGTTGACAAATGATCGCATCCCTAAAAGGATATATACCTGGGGGTATATAGAGGGTGCGACATATGTTTTTGTATTGAAATGACTTACCTCCTGTCCAAGAATAATGGGCAGGAGGTTTTTATGTTAGATTTAATTGGCAATCGACTAGTGCAAGCAATTTTAGGGTCTGCGCTATTCTTACAAATTGGAATATGGGTTCGGAATTTTGCAGTTTTACTTTTTGTGATGGAACAGACAAAGGGTAATGCACTTGCTATTTCGATGATTTACGTAGCCGAATATACCCCGATTTTTATTTTCTCTTTTATCGGTGGAACCTTTGCAGACCGTTGGCGTCCAAAGCGAACAATGATCTGGTGTGATATTCTAAGTGCTATTTCAGTATTTGGGGTTTTGGGTACATTGGTATTTGGTACCTGGAAAGCTGTCTTTTTTACGACTATTATATCCGCCATCTTATCCCAGTTCTCGCAACCCTCAGGTATGAAGCTGATCAAGGAACATTTACCTCCTGAGAGAATTCAAGCTGTAATGTCAATTTATCAAACGATCTTTACAATCTTTATGATCCTCGGGCCGATTCTGGGCAGGTTTGTTTATCATAAGTTTGGGATTATGGTTTCGATTGCTATTATGGGACTAGCGTTTTTGCTCTCAGCAGGTTCCTTAACATTCCTTCCTTCAGACAGTGTAAGCGCTATTCAAAAACCCGTCACAACTCTTCGTCAAGAAATGAAAGCCGGTATTCGGTATGTACTGGCGAAGAGAACTCTTACCCTTTTAGGTTTATGCTTCCTGGCTGCGGGCTTAGGAGGAGGACTTGTTCAACCATTAGGAATCTTTTTGATTACAGAACGACTGGGTTTACCAAAAGAGAGCCTGCAATGGCTCATGACCTTTAATGGATTAGGGATGCTGGTCGGTGGAATCATGGTCATGATTTTTGCTAAAGCAATTTCACCACAAAAACTATTGGCCTTTGGGATGTTTATCTCGGCAATTGGTTTAGCGATTTGCGGTTTTTCTACGTTTCCGTGGCTAACCTATCTGGTTCATCTATTAATGGGATTAGTCCTTCCTTGTATTATGATCGGCATCAATATGATGATGCTTCAAAACTCAGACAACGAGTTTATTGGAAGAGTCAACGGAATTTTGATGCCTTTGTATACTGGGGCTATGGTTTTAACTATGAGCATGGCAGGAGTACTTAAAGAAATGTTTACATTGGTTGCTATGTATGAAGCGGCGGGAGTTTTGTATATTGTTGGGTTGCTGTTTTTAGTGCCCTTGTTTAATGGTCAGAGTGTTAACAGTTACATTGATAGTTAAACGAGGTATAATGGATAAAGACAGTTTGGATTTAAATGGGCAAGGAGTTTACGAGATCTGGAGGTTTTACAATGGTAACTGAAGTTTACCCCAACATATTTTTGAACGAAATACCTCTCCCTAAAAACCCTTTGAAATCAATCAATAGTTATATCGTAAAATCGGAAAGCAGAAATTTAGTCATTGACACAGGTTTCAATACGCCAGAGTGCCAGAATGAGTTGATGAGGGGTCTAGAGGAACTAAACCTTGACTTAAAGAAGACAGAACTACTTATAACTCATATGCATACAGATCATTCAGGTTTGGCCCATGTTCTTAAAGAGCTGGGAGTGCCAACAGTGTATTTTAGCAAAATCGATGGAGAAATCTCCAATCAAACATCCCAGAGGGATAGTTTTTTTAAGTCACTCAATCGACTTCTCGGATTTGAAGGGGAAAATCCCATAAAATTTGGCAAGGAGTTCGGAACTAAAAGGACTGAGCCTCTTGAATACAACCCGTTAAACGAAGGAAATCAACTGATTATTGGAGATTATTGTTTGGATGTCGTAGAAATACCGGGGCATACCCCTGGACACATTGGCTTATATGAGAAAAAGCATAAGCTGTTTTTCGGTGGGGATCATATTCTTGATGAAATAACTCCGAATATAACCTTTTGGGGATTCGAGCAAGATATTTTAGGGACTTATTTTAAGAGTCTTGAAAAAGTACTTGAGTATGAAATTGCTTATCTATTCACCGCTCATAGAAAGATTATTAGTGATCATAGAAGAAGAATAAATGAGCTTTTGCTTCATCACGAAGAACGTCTCAAGGAGATTAGAGCTATATTAAGAGATGGACGGAAGACACCTGTTGAAATGGCAGCATCTATGCACTGGGATTTAAGTCATAAGAAATGGGGGGACTTTCCTTCTTCTCAAAAGTGGTTTGCTTCCGGAGAGGCCTTATCACATTTAGAGCATTTAGTACATACTGGGGTTGTAGAAAGGTCAATAGAGGGAGAAGTCCTGCTTTATGGGCTTAAATAAAGGAGGCATTTTAGTTTGAGACCTGAGACTATTCAGAGACTAAGTGAAATTGTGGGGAAAGATAATATATATACTGCTCTAGAAGATCTGTACTGTTATACCTATGATGCTTCATTTGTGAAGGCAGATCTTAATACAGACTTGGCAGGAGTAGCTGTTTATCCGGGAAGCACTGAAGAAATAGCCCGGATTATTAAGATTGCCAATCAGGAAAAGATTCCGATTGTACCACGAGGTGCAGGAACAAACGTCAGTGGAGGATCCGTTTCTTTAGGAAATTGCATAATCTTGGTTCTTAAGAGAATGAACAAGATACTGGAAATTGATCGCAAAAATCTAATTGCGGTAGTTGAGCCGGGTGTAATTACCGCTCAATTACAGGGTGAAGCTGAGAAAATGGGACTTTTTTATCCACCTGACCCGGCCAGTCAAGCTTTCTCAACCATGGGGGGCAATGTAGCGGAATGTGCAGGAGGACCGCGTGGTGTGAAATATGGAGTAACTAGAGACTATGTCATTGGTCTGGAGGTAGTGCTTCCGTCAGGAGAAGTTATTAACACTGGCGGAAGAACCATGAAAAATGTAACCGGATATGATATGACCAAATTATTCACAGGTTCAGAAGGAACCTTGTGTGTCATAACAAAAATTATTGTTAAACTTATTCCTTTACCGGAAGCCAAGAATACAATGATGGCAGTTTTCCCTGAAATTGCTCAAGCCTGTGAGACTGTCTCTGAAATCATTGCTGCCGGGTTAGTTCCTTGTGCCCTGGAATTGTTAGACAACATCTACATCAAGAATATCGAGGAGTATGCCAAGGTCGGGCTGCCTATAGATGCCGGTGCAGTCCTCTTAATAGAAGTAGATGGAGATTCTGAAATATTAGGGAAGCAAATTAGAAAGATAGAGCAAATCTGCAAGGGGCTGGGAGCAGTTCAAATACGTATAGCAAGCACACAAATGGAAGCTGAGGAATTATGGCGGGCCCGGCGCTCGGCCTTCGCTGCTGTATCCAGGCTTAGACCGACCATCATTGGAGAAGATGCTACAGTCCCCAGAAGCAGTATTCCTGACGCTGTTAACCGTATTCAAGCAATCGCTGCTAAATATGACCTTATAATTGCAATCCTGGGACATGCCGGAGATGGAAACTTGCATGCCACAATCCTAACAGATGAAACAAATGTTGAGGAGATGGCAAGGGTCGAAAAGGCGATTAATGAGATCTTTATTGTCACAGTAGAATTGGGTGGATCCTTAAGTGGTGAGCATGGTATTGGCCGGGCAAAATCTAAATTTATAACCTTACAAACTGGGGAAGCAGGACTTGCGGTGCAACGTCAAATTAAACAGGCCCTTGATCCACATAATCTTTTGAACCCAGGTGTAATGTTTGGAGCGTGATAGAATGAACCGTTCATTAGAGTCTTGGCAGAATGAAGCTATCCGTTGCATTCGGTGCGGTGCTTGCCAAAATGTTTGCCCTGTTTTTAAGGAGTTACAGGTGGAATCTACGGTTGCCAGAGGACGAGTTAAGCTTATACGGGGAGTTATTAATAAAGACTTAGATCTATCAGAAGGTTTAATTGATAAAATGTCCTTATGCTTAATGTGCAAGGCCTGTGTGGCAAACTGTCCTAGCGGGGTGAAAGTGGACAAGCTTGTGGAGGCAGCTCGCAAAGAGATTGCCGAAAAGAAAGGACTCTCTCCACTTAAGAATCTAGTCTTTCGCTTAGTATTAAAAAACCGGTGGATATTCGATACGGGCATGCGAACGGGTAGATTTTTTCAAGGCCTTGTTTTTCGAAAAGGACCTGAAGGGCAAGGAGTGTTGCCGAGAATGTCCCTGGGAATAGATAAGAGGAGACTTCTTTCTCCGCTAGCTCAGAAAACTTTTAAAAGTTTGTATCCAGAAGTTGTGAACGTCCCTGAAGCAAAAATGAAGGTGGCCTTTTTTACTGGATGCATGATTAACTATATTTACACAGATACTGGCCGTGCAGTTATCAATGTCCTTAAAAAAAATGGAGTAGAAGTTAGAATTCCTGCCCTTCAAAACTGTTGCGGTACTCCGGTTCGCATTAATGGGGACTATGAAACTGCAAAAACAATGGCCAAGGCCAATATTGATGTTCTTCTGAAAGAGAACTATGACTCGGTAGTCGTGGCCTGTGGTACATGTGGTTTGAGCTTAAAGGAAGAGTATGCTGAATTGTTGCAGGATGATCCAATCTATCTAGAAAAGGCCAAGAAGCTTGGCTCCATAGTCAAGGACTTTACAGAATTAGTAGTAGCCTTAGAGGGGTTCCAAGATAAAATGGGACATTTACCATTAAAGGTAACTTACCATGATCCATGTCACCTTGCTCGAGGGCTAAGAGTAAAAGCTCAACCTAGAAAAATTATTAGAAGTATCCCAGGAGTGGTCTTTCAGGAAATGGACAAAGCGGATACCTGCTGCGGAAGTGGGGGGTCCTTTAGCTTATATCACTACGAACTTTCCACTAAAATCAATGACCATAAAGTCAACACAATCAAACAGACAGGGGCAGAATTATTAGTAACGGGGTGTTCTGCCTGTCGGATGCATATCGCTGACGGTCTTAACCGACAGGGGATTTCGGTACAAGTGATGCACACGGCACAACTAATAGAGATGGCTTATGAATCTAAGCAGCGTAAAGATAACGAAAAATTTGGGGGTATAGGGGGGAAGGGCCTTGGGTAGTTTTAAACTTAGCTATGGAAAAGAAATACTGTCTTTTGAGCTGCCGGATTCAGTTCAGGTTCGGGAGATTGAAGCTAAAGCTAGTCAGCCAATAGTGGATATTGAAAAAGCTGTTCGGCAGGCGTTAGCGCATCCTGTTGGCACTGCTCCACTGATTGAGGTGGTAAATCCCGGTGACAGAGTAGTAATCATCGTTAGTGATATTACTCGGCTTTGGGTTAGGACAGATGTGCTTTTACCTATTTTACTTGATGTGCTTAATGAGGCTGGTGTGTCGGATAAAGATATTTCCATTGTTACGGCAACAGGAGATCACCGTTTGCAAACCCTGGAGGAACACACAGCTATTTGCGGAAAAAAGGTTTTAGAGCGAGTGTCAATTTATGATCATGAGTGTAATGCACCTGACTTAGTTGATTTAGGAGTTTCAACTGCTGGTACTCCTATAAAAGTAAATCGCCGGGTCTGGGAAGCCGATAAAGTAATTCTAACCGGAGGAATTGCCTATCATTTGTTAGCAGGATTTGGCGGGGGACGTAAGTCAATTGCCCCCGGTGTTTGCGGCTATGAAATGATTCAAAAAAACCATTCATTGGCACTGAAAGATGCAGGGCCTTCAGGACTTAATCCCAACATTCAGACCGGAAAAATGGAAGGGAATCCGGTTGCCGAAGATATGTTAGAAATCGCTCGCCTCGTTGGTGCAGATTTTATCCTAAATGTTGTCGTTAACGAAAAGAAAGAGTTTGTTTATATTGCGGCGGGTGAGTTACAGAAGGCACATTTAGCAGGCTGTCGTGTAACCGAAGAAATCTTTGGCATAGAAATCGAAGAAAAAGCAGATCTGGTTTTTGTTTCGAGCGGGGGGTACCCTAAAGATACCCAGCTTTACCAATCTATCAAGGCCTTAGATAATGCAACCTATGCAGTTAGAGAGGGCGGAGTCATTATCCTGGTTAGTGAATGCTCAGATGGGATCGGTTCTCGGCCATTTGAGGAGTTTTTTAATCATGGTGATGTTGAGGATATGAGTGCCAGACTTCATGCTGACTTTACAATGCCCGGTTTTGTAAGCTTGAGAACGGCAAGCATTTGCCGAAAGACCCCGGTCATCTTAGTGAGTTCTCTTTCAGATGATGTGGTGAGACGGATGAAGATGCTTCCAGCCTCTTCAATAGAAGGAGCTTGGCAATTAGCCGGGCAAATCCTGGGGAATCAGCCAAAATTCGTTTACATAATGCCTCACGGCGGAAGTACATTTCCGATTATCTCTTAGAAAGAATGAATGCAGGTAGGAGAATATTTTTGGCGAGGTATTGAATTATTGGCATGTGAGTGTTATTATCATATAAACCGTGGATGGGGAAGTAAAACCGCATGACCAACCTCAAAGAGAGTCGAGTAGGGTGGAAGCTTGACAGGTAACGGAGCGGGTAAATGGGCCTCAGAGGGTGGGACGAAAAAGCGCCTTGCTTTAGTAGTTACCAACGCAAAGCCAGCGTTATCGGGCTGAGGGTGTGTTGGCACTCTGCATGAGAGGATGCATGTATATTTATGCATCAATTAAGGTGGTACCGCAGATTAACGTCTGTCCTTATTTTAGGATAGGCGTTTTATTTTTTCTGTTTCACCGTTCAATTCCTTAAAATGAATTGAACATGCAGTTGCCAGAGAGTTATCTATTTTGAAGGGGGTATTTTTTTATGAAAAGAAAATTGGCCAAAATGATGATCTCAGTGCTAATGACCATGACCTTAGTGTTATCCCTAACAGCCTGTTCACCTAGTAAAACAGAAACTCCTGACAAGTCTGTAGCTAAGAAGAATATTGGTATCGTGCAAATTGTTGAACATCCGTCCCTGAATACCATCAAGGAGTCAATCGTTACCCAGTTAAGTGAAAAAGGGTTTAAAGATGGAGAAAATATTTCTATTGATTATCAAAATGCCCAAGGGGATCAGTCTACGTTAAAGACAATTGTCACAAAATTTGTTAACAATAAATATGATCTAATTATTGCTATTGCCACGCCCTCGGTACAGGCAGCCGTAAGTCAAACAAAGGATATTCCCATCCTCTTTGCAGCTTGTGCAGATCCCTTAGGGTCTGGAGTAGTTTCTAATCTGGAAAAGCCGGGAGGAAACGTAACTGGTACTTCTAATGCCGTTTCAGCTGAAAAGATATTGGAGCTGGCCAAGCGCATTACCCCAAATTTTAAAACAATCGGTGCTTTATATAATTCCAGTGAAACGAACTCCCTGATCGTGATTAAGGGCTTGAAAGAATATGCTAACAAAAATAACCTAACAATTGTTGAGTCCACCGTAACCAGTTCTGCAGATGTTCAACAGGCAGCTACATCTCTAGTCGAAAAAGTTGATGTCATTTTCTTGCCCATTGACAATACAGTTGCCACGGCGATGCCACTGGTAGCCCAGATAGCTAATAATGCCAAGATACCTGTCTATGTTGGAGCTGATTCATTGGTCAAAGATGGAGGATTGGCAACATATGGCATAGACTATAGTGTCCTGGGTAAAGAGACTGCCGATATGGGTGTAGAGATATTAAATGGGAAGAATCCTGGAGATATACCTGTTAGAACCATGTCAGACATGAAGATATATCTCAATAAAGACACTGCAACCACTATCGGAGTCAATTTCCCTGAAGATGTTGTGAAGGAAGCTGCTCAAGTATTTAGCAAATAATATCTAAGATAGTATCAGATCAAAGATCCTTTCTGTACCTTACAAGAGGCGCAGAAAGGATCTTTATTTTCTCAAAATTTTTTGCTCTCAAGCATGTACTTTTTGTTTTCTGTGCGATTTTTAGTTTGATGAATATCGAATTTCAGTAGAGATTCTCTCGACGCTGCTTTAAAATCGGAATTGCCTCTCTAACTTCTTCAATTTCACTAAAATTCAGATCTGCTATGAGAATCCCGGACCTTTCATCCAATTTAGCAATTACTTGCCCCCATGGATTGACTGCTAATGAATGACCATAGGCGATATAGGAGGCTTGAGGATTTCGGGCTGGGGATGTGCCCAGCATGAAGATCTGGTTATCGAGGGCGCGGCTGCGGAACAATAATTCCCAGTGAGCCGGACCGGTGGTCATGTTGAAAGCGGCAGGGACAATAACCAGAAGTGCCCCTTCTTTAGCCATTTTCCTAGTTAACTCCGGAAAACGAATATCATAGCAAATTTCCAGGCCGAATTTTCCCCAAGGAGTTTCAAACAGCGTCACAGAGTCTCCAGGGGAAAGAACCTCGGATTCCATGAATTTGATCCCATTTTTGACGCATACATCAAATAGATGTGCCTTACGATGCTTGGCAATAATCTCTCCTTGGGGATTAAAGACGATGCTTGTATTATAGAGGAGTTCGTCAACAAGTTCTGGAATGGAACCTCCAATAAGAAAAAGACCATAGGAGCGCGCCAATTTTGAGAGAGCCTTTGTTGTTTCCCCCAAGGGAATGACTTCCGCATAGTCACGGAAACAATGTATGTCATATGGACAATTAAACATTTCAGGCAAAACTGCAAGCTGAGCCCCGGCATCAGAAGCCTCTTCAAGCATTATAGCGGCTTGGTTTAGATTGTCTTGTTTATTGGCGTTAACGGTAAGTTGACATAAAGCGATCTTTAACACTTATTGGTAAGCCTCCTTAGTCCTTGGTTCATGACGAAGCATCTAACCATATGACGTTATATGAGTATTATAAACCCTAGGACTTAATAAAATTATAGAGAATGAAAACTTAAATTAATGCAATACTAACATTAAAATAAGGAGGGTTAAGACAATGAAAAATGTCACTATGTTTTCTAACAATACCTGACCCTACTGTTCAGTAGCGAAGAAGTTTCTGTCGCAAAACAATATTCCCTTTGAAGAGAAGAATATTAGTAATGATGAAGCCGCTTTATTAGAGTTGCAGAAGCGGAACATCAATAGTGTCCCTACTTTCTTAGTAGGGGAGGAAGTTGTTGTGGGCTTTAATAAGGATAAGATTCTCGCTCTTGTACATTAAGTTGAATACAGAAAGAAACCGCTGGGTTGATGTGCCCAGCGGCTTCTTATGATATAAAGAGTTTACTAGCGAATTTTACCTAAAGAAGTTTCGATGCGTTCCAAAGCTTTTTCGATGTTAGCTACAGAATTTGCGTAGGAAAAACGCAGATACCCCTCACCATAGGAACCAAAGGCAGTACCGCCTAGACAAGCGACTCCCGCATCATTTAAGAGGTAATCTGCTATTTCCTTTGTATTTTTTCCGAAGGATTTGAGATTTGGGAATACATAGAAGGAACCTTCGGGTAGAAGACAGCTTATCCCAGAAATAGAGTTTAAGCCATTTACCATAATATCACGGCGTTTCTTAAACTCCGCTACCATTTTTTCAACCTCACCTTGGGGCCCTGTGAGTGCCTCTTTACCTGCCATTTGAGTGAAAGCAGAAGTGCAAGAGTTAGAATTAACCATCAGTTGAGCAATTCGAGCGGCTATTTCTGGGTGCATAACCCCATAACCTAATCGCCAGCCAGTCATGGCGTAGGTTTTAGAGAACCCGTCCAATATAATGGTCCAGTCCTTCATACCAGGTAAAGAAGCTATAGAAAGCAGAGGAGTATTAGTGTACACGATTCGATCGTAAATTTCATCAGCCAGAACGAGGATATCTTTTCCTCTTACTAAATCGGCGATTGCTTTAATATCATCACTGGTGAGAACTCCACCAGTAGGGTTTCCGGGAGAATTTATGATGAGCATTTTTGTCTTGGGGGTAATTAATTGGGCTAGCTCATTAACATCTAATCTAAATTGATTTTCTTCACGCAAAGGGATAGGGACGGGTGTTCCACCGACAAAGCGAATAACCGATTCATAGATGGGAAAGCCGGGATTGGGATAAATTACTTCGTCTCCGGGGTTAACCGTTGCCATAATAGAGAAAAACATAATTGGTTTTCCACCGGGTACGATTACTACATCCTCAGCCGTAGCCTCAACATTTTTTTGCTGCTTGATATATTGGGCAATTGTTTCTCTGACTTCAGGGATACCGGGAGCAGGTGTATAGTGAGTATATCCACTGGTAAGGGCCTGGCAGGCGGCATCAATAATATTCTGGGGAGTATCAAAATCAGGTTCCCCAATTTCCAGATGAACCACGTCCTTGCCTTGAGCTTCTAATTTTTTGGCTTTTGCCAAAACTTCGAAAGCAGTTTCTGTACCCAGTAAAGACATTCTATCTGCAAATACATTTTTCATTTCAAACACCTCTTTCGCGGGAATTATATTTTAGTTCACTTTACTAATTTTTCTTAAATACTTCGGGATTTAAACAAGTCGGTGGAAGTTCTCCTCTCATGGCCGCTAAGATATTAGTTACGGCAATAATCCCCATCTTTGTACGGGTTTCAAAAGTAGCACTGGCGATATGAGGGCATACTATGGCATTGTCCAGTTCCAAGAGACCCGGAGCAAATTCCGGCTCAAACTCATAAACGTCAAGTCCTGCGCCCCATATTTCACCAGTTTGCAGAGCTTTGACCAGCGCTGCTTCATTCACTACCGGCCCGCGGGAGGTGTTAATCAGAATCGCAGTGTTCTTCATAAGTTTAAACTCTCGTTCGCCCAACAAATGATGGGTCTCGGGGAGAAGTGGAGTGTGAACTGAAACAAAATCGGATTCCTGGAGAAGAGTCTCCAGACTAACGTATTGACCGTCTGCTTCTTTTTCGAATTCAGGATTAGCTGCAACATCAGAATAGAGTACTTTCATATCAAAAGCCTTTGCTCTTTTGGCAAAGGACAATCCGATTCTTCCGGCACCAATGACGCCAACAGTTTTGTTCATTACTTGTTGCCCTAGAAAAAGCATCGGGCCCCAACCTTCATATTTCCCCATTCTTGAGTATTTATCAGATTCAACGACTCTTCGTGCTGTAGAGAATAATAACGCCCAGGCCATCTCTGCTGTAGTATCTGTAAGCACTCCAGGAGTATTAGAGACCATAATCCCTCGTTCGGTAGCGGCGGGAATATCTATGTTATTGAAGCCTACCGCATAATTGGCAAAGATCTTAGCTCCCTTAGCTGCATCCATGACTTCAGCATCTATAGGATCAGTAAGTAAACTTAAAACAGCATCTCTGCCCTTAACCTTTTCTAATAGAACGGATTTTTCAAGAACCTTGCCAGTACGATTGACTTCCATGTCGCAAAATTCTTCTAGCATGTCAAGTGCCGGTTTAGGTATTTCATTCGTAACATAAACATTCCACCTACTCATGTGTAACCTCCAATTATTTAATTTAGTAGATTCTATACGAGTAGTAATCCCAAATGCAAGAGGTATTATGAGTTTATCCCTAAATATATCCTCGTTATTTAAATGTTACTCAACTTTCGCATAGCGAAAGTTACCTCTAACCCTGTATCTATCTAGCTTAGAACAAAATATTTTAGTTTATTGACAGGAAAAACACCTTTCCAATT